>NZ_POVU01000040.1 GCF_003261585.1 Acinetobacter sp. MB5
AAGATGGATCAACCATTATGATTGGTGGCTTTGGCACCGCAGGACAACCTGCTGAACTCATTGACGGCTTGATTGATTTGGGCATCAAAGACCTCACCATCGTCAGCAACAATGCAGGTAATGGTGACTACGGTCTGGCGAAACTGCTGAAAGCAGGTGCTGTCAAAAAAGTCATCTGTTCTTTCCCACGTCAGTCCGATTCTTGGGTATTCGACGAATTGTACCGTGCAGGCAAAATTGAACTTGAGTTAGTGCCACAGGGCAACCTTGCATGCCGTATTCAGGCTGCGGGGATGGGTCTTGGTGCAGTGTTCACCCCGACAGGTTATGGCACGCTGTTGGCAGAAGGTAAAGAAACCCGTCATATCGAGGGTAAAGACTATGTTCTGGAATACCCGATCCATGCCGATTTTGCCTTGATCAAGGCACAGCAGGGCGACCGCTGGGGCAATCTGGTGTATCGCAAATCCGCACGTAACTTTGGCCCAATTATGGCAATGGCTGCAAAAGTCACCATCGCACAAGTCTCAGAAGTGGTTGAACTGGGCGCACTCGATCCTGAACATATCATTACCCCAGGCATCTTTGTGCAGCACGTGGTTCAGGTTGAACCCGCTTCACCATTGGCAACGGCATAAGGAGACCCAGATGAGCTATAACAAATTAACCCGTGACCAAATCGCTGAACGTGTCGCTCAGGATATTCCCGATGGGGCTTATGTCAATCTCGGCATTGGCTTACCCACCAAGATTGCCAGCTACCTGCCAGCCGACAAAGATGTATTCCTGCATTCTGAAAATGGTTTGTTGGCTTTTGGCCCACCGCCAGCAGAAGGTGAAGAAGATCCTGAACTGATCAACGCAGGTAAAGAATTCGTGACCATGCTCAAAGGCGGTGCCTTTTTCCATCATGGGGATTCATTTGCCATGATGCGTGGTGGTCACCTCGATATCGCTGTGCTTGGTGCCTTCCAGATTGCTGAAAATGGTGATTTGGCCAACTGGCATACCGGTGCACCGAATGCGATTCCTGCCGTAGGCGGAGCAATGGACTTGGCTGTGGGTGCGAAGAAAGTGTTTATCACCACCGATCACGTCACCAAAAAAGGTGAACCGAAGATCGTGGCTGAACTGGCTTATCCTGCGACAGGTCTGAAATGTGTCGACCGTATCTATACTGACCTATGTGTGATTGATGTCACACCTGAAGGCTTGAAAGTCCTTGAGAAAGTTGAAGGTTTAAGCTTTGACGAATTACAGGCAATGACGGGTGCGAAACTCATCGATGCGACTCAACCGAATTAATGATTTGAATCCCTCCCAACCTCCCTTTTAAAAAGGGAGGAGTTTCTCTCTCAAATTAAAGTGGGAAACACAAGAAGTCCCCCTTTATCAAAGGGGGACTTAGGGGGATTATTAAGAGAACAACACAAATGAAGAATGCTTATATTATCGATGCGATTCGTACCCCGTTTGGCCGTTATGCAGGTGGTCTAGCTGCGGTACGTGCAGATGATCTAGGGGCTTTACCGATTAAAGCCTTGATGCAACGTAACCCAAGCGTAGACTGGCAACAGGTCGATGATGTGATCTATGGCTGTGCCAATCAGGCGGGTGAAGACAACCGTAATGTCGGACGCATGTCATCACTGCTTGCAGGCTTACCGTATCAAGTGCCAGCGACCACGATTAACCGTTTATGTGGTTCTTCACTCGATGCGATTGCTATGGCAGCCCGTACCATCAAAGCAGGTGAAGCCGACCTGATCATCGCAGGTGGTGTAGAGAGCATGAGCCGCGCC
Source organism: Acinetobacter sp. MB5 (assembly GCF_003261585.1). Lineage (GTDB taxonomy): Bacteria > Pseudomonadota > Gammaproteobacteria > Pseudomonadales > Moraxellaceae > Acinetobacter. Next base: position 1,803 of record NZ_POVU01000040.1, read on the forward strand.
CCATTTGTGATGGGCAAAGCAGAAACCGCTTATGGTCGTACCCAGAAGATTGAAGACACCACCATGGGCTGGCGTTTCATCAATCCGAAACTCAAAGACATGTATGGTGTGGACACCATGCCACAAACTGCGGAAAACGTGGCGGAACAGTTCCACATCAACCGTGAAGATCAAGACAAGTTTGCCTTAAACAGCCAGCAACGTACGGCTGCTGCACAAGCCAAAGGTTACTTTGCCAATGAAATCGTGCCTGTCACCATTCCACAGCGCAAAGGTGATCCGATTGTT
>NZ_POVU01000041.1 GCF_003261585.1 Acinetobacter sp. MB5
GAGGAATACATGAAGGCTCTTGTTGCTGTCAAACGTGTGGTAGATGCCAACGTTAAAGTTCGCGTTAAGCCGGACAATAGTGGTGTTGATTTAACCAACGTAAAAATGTCAATTAACCCATTCTGTGAAATCGCAGTTGAAGAAGCGGTTCGCTTGAAAGAAAAAGGCATTGTTTCTGAAATCATCGTGGTTTCAGTGGGTGCAAAAGAAGCGCAGGAGCAAATCCGTTCTTCAATGGCGCTTGGTGCTGACCGTGGTATCTTGGTTGAAACAGCTGATGAAATCGGTGCTTTAGAAGTTGCGAAAATCTTAAAAGGTGTCGTAGACCAAGAACAACCACAACTGATCTTGCTCGGTAAACAAGCCATTGATGATGACTCTAACCAAGTCGGTCAAATGTTGGCAGCACTTTTAGGTGCAGGTCAGGCAACATTTGCCTCTGAAGTTAAGGTTGATGGTGACAAAGTTCAAGTCACTCGTGAAATCGATGGTGGTTTGCAAACCGTTGAATTGAACTTGCCTGCGATCATTACCACAGACTTACGTTTGAACGAACCACGTTATGCGGCTCTACCAAACATCATGAAAGCACGTAAAAAGCCGCTTGAGACTAAATCTCCAGCAGATTATGGCGTAGCAACGGGCAGTAAACTGAAAACATTAAAAGTTGAAGCTCCAGCAGAACGTCAAGCAGGCGTACAAGTGAAATCAGTCGATGAGCTTGTTGAAAAACTTAAAAACGAAGCGAAAGTGATCTAAAAGGCAGGGATAACATCATGAGTATTTTAGTCATCGCTGAGCACGACAATCAGACATTAAATGGCGCAACCTTAAATGTTGTCGCAGCAGCGCAAAAAATTGGTGGCGATATCACCATCCTTGTGGCAGGTTCAGGTGCACAAGCCGTTGCGGATGCAGCAGCAAAAGTTGCAGGTGTAAGTAAAGTGCTATTGGCAGACAATGCTGCTTATGCACATCAACTTGCTGAAAATATCGCTGCATTGGTTGCAGATCTAGGTAAAGGCTATAGCCACATTTTGGCAGCGGCTACCACTACAGGTAAAAACATCCTGCCACGCGTTGCAGCGTTACTTGATGTCAGCATGGTCAGCGACATCATTGCAGTTGAATCTGCAAATACCTTCAAACGCCCGATTTATGCAGGCAATGCCATTGCGACTGTACAATCAGAAGAAGCGATTGTGGTTGCGACTGTACGTACGACTGCATTTGATGCTGTTGCAGCAGAAGGTGGTGCGGCAGCAGTTGAAGCGGTAAGTGAAGCGAAAGATGCTGGTGTATCGAAATTCGTGACAGAAGAAATCGTAAAAACTGAACGTCCAGAACTTTCAGCAGCACGCATTGTGGTATCTGGTGGTCGTGGTGTGGGTTCAGGTGAAAACTATCACAAAGTGCTTGATCCATTGGCAGACAAATTGGGTGCAGCACAAGGTGCATCACGCGCAGCCGTTGATGCAGGCTTTGTACCAAACGACATGCAAGTGGGTCAAACAGGTAAGATTGTTGCACCTGACTTGTACATTGCTGTGGGTAT
>NZ_POVU01000042.1 GCF_003261585.1 Acinetobacter sp. MB5
CCTGCACCGCCATCATGGCTATGGTCATCGGTTCGGGTAAACAGGAAGCGGACTTTGATGCGTCCCCATGCATCGACATGGATGCTTTCACCTGAAGGGCCGACTACTTTGGCACGTTGTACATGTGCCACTGGGCGATGCTGGTTTGGATCATATTCAGGTACCACCTTGATGCTGCTGCGGATCAGGGTCAGTTGGTTGCCTTGGCGTTCGCTATGGTTGGTGAGGTTCCAGTGGCTAAGGTTGAGCAGTTGCTGGATTTGCTGGTTCAGTTCTTTGGGCAGGTTGTTCTGGTTGTAGAACTGTTTGCTCAGGATTAGGAATTCTTTGTCGCCTGCATGTTGCTGATCGAGTTCGGGATGTTCATCCAGTTCAAAGCGGTAGCCGACTTGGGCATCTCGCATGGTGCTATGTGCAATAAAGGATTTGGCTTGCAGGGCTTGGTAGTCACTGAGTTGTTGATTGAGCTGTTCCAGTTGGCTGTTGCCAGATGCCGTGGTTTGGTCGTCGCCATTTAAGTCACCGATCCATGCCGGGCTGACAGTCCATGCCTGTTCCAGACTCAGGCTGTCATTATCTCTCTGGCTGCTGTGTTGATGGGAGCTGAGGACACTGCCACTGCCTTCTTCCTGACTGAGGCTATCAGCTTGCCAGCGTTGTAAGTGAATGGCGGTGGATTGGAGTTGGCGCTGGGCAATCAAGCTGGTGATGCTATCGCTCTGTTCGGTGGCATGGCTGCGGTGGAAGCGGATGTTGCCACGGCTCAGGCGTTGAAACGGGCTGTTGCTATCGATCAGGCGCAGTTTCTGCGGCTGGATGTCTTGATGGCTAGTGCTGACCGTCAGGCTGCTTTCATCAATCAGCCAGTTAATGCCTTCGCTGCGCCACAGTCGGGTCAGGTAGGCATAGTCGCTTTCATTGGCCTGCATCGAGAATGGTCTGACATCGTAATCACGGCTTAAGCCACTGCTGTCTAAAGTTAGACTGGCGGCAAACAGGGCACTGTTACTTTGCCATTCACTGAATAGAATCTGGGTAATCTCCAGTACGCTTTTATTCATAAATACGCGGCTGTTGCGGCGTTTGTGCCACAGGCTGGTGGCATCTTCGAGTTGCAGTTTATATAAAGTTAAGGCGCCATCGCTTTGCCCTTGGGAAGCAGCGGTAATCATGCCTGTGGTGCGAAATAGTTCACCACTGTCGGTGACCTGATCGACTGCCACCTGACAGCCAATAAACTGTTTCAAAGGCAGTAAGGCATTGGTCGAGAGACAAATCAATTCAACAGACAAACCCTGATTAATGGCATGCTGCCCGTCGATGCGTTGTAAAAAGACTTGGGAATTTAAACTGCTGTTGGAAAACTGGATGTGCAAGGCACGTTTCTGGGCAGTCAAACCGAGCTGCTCAAGGCTGCTGTAAATATTATTAAACACGTTTTTTTCTGCTTGGGTTTTATTTTGCGCGGTATGTTACAA
>NZ_POVU01000043.1 GCF_003261585.1 Acinetobacter sp. MB5
TTCAAAGCCGCAAATGGCAGTAAAAATCTGGAAAGTGAATCAGACATCATTCTGAATTATGCTTTTCAACAGCCGTACCTGAAGGGTCTGTCCTTACAATATATTCGCATTGATTATATGGTGAAATCAGGCAATGACTTTGGTGAAGATCGTTTCTTTATCAATTATTGTAAGAAGTTCTAATCGTGATTTAGAGTGATTAGCGCAATTTCATTCCTCTGAACTGCTATTTTTATCCTTTCATTTTATGATGAGAGGATAAAATAGCTTTAATGTATGATTTATAAAGACAAAAATTGAAAGAATATTTTAGGAACCAGATTATTTCATTTGATGATTCAATCTCACCAAATCGACAATTTCATGTCTTAACCATTGTATGGCTGAATTAGCTTGATTCTTTAGATGCCATATCATTCGTAATTTATAGGCTGGTGACGTGAAGGGTAATTCATTTTATATGGAAACGGGCAGAATTGAATTAGTCGTGATTATTCGACTTTGTACGTTTTAGCTCACAGATATTAAGGATAATTTCCCCTGTTTTGATCAAGCAAAATTACATATCCTAAGTTCATCAGGAACAGGAAGTTCCAGAACATCAAACAAAAATAATAAGTTCTAGCATCAGGAACGTGAGGTACGACAGGAGTTATACCTAACCAGCTTATACGAAAAACCTCGACAGGATGTCGAGGTTTTTTGTTATTCACCAATTAAATAAAATGTCCTGTTTTTTTAAACATAAGAGTCAAGTACAGGTTTAAGTTTCTTTATTCAATAAGATAGATCTGCTTGATCATTACTTCACTTTGATTCCATATCCTCTAAATTTCTGAGCATCTTTGACTAATAAATCAAGTAGTCTGTCACGACTATCACGAATATATTGACCAAGCAGAGATACGGCTAAATCAATATTTTTTTCTTTTAACGGATTGAAAATTAAGACATGTTCGTTGCAGCCCTGACAGTCTTTATTACTATCTAACCAACAGGCACGAGAAATAAAAATGATTTATATAAGAAGTCATAAATTATTGTAAATCAACAGTTAATCATTTCATCTAAACTAGATGAAAGTAACAGTTAATACAGCTTAGAGAATAGGAAAATGCCCTATTCCCTAAATTTATTTAAATTAAAATTTCTTACTATAATTAAGAAATATGCGATCCTCACCAAAATCTTTACCAGACTTCACATTATAGTCAACGCGCAGGTACCGTAAGGATAAACCTTTTAAGTACGGTTGCTGAAATGCATAGGTCAAGAGCACATCTGATTCACTTTCCAGATTTTTACTGCCATTTGCGGCTTTGAA
>NZ_POVU01000044.1 GCF_003261585.1 Acinetobacter sp. MB5
AGGAAGAACATCATGGCTAAAGCCAAGTTTGAACGTAATAAGCCACACGTAAACGTGGGTACAATTGGTCACGTTGACCATGGTAAAACAACTCTTACTGCTGCGATCGCAACTATCTGTGCGAAAACTTACGGCGGTGAAGCGAAAGATTACTCACAAATCGACTCAGCTCCTGAAGAAAAAGCACGTGGTATTACAATTAATACTTCACACGTAGAATACGATTCTCCAATTCGTCACTACGCTCACGTAGACTGCCCAGGACACGCCGATTATGTTAAAAACATGATCACTGGTGCTGCTCAGATGGACGGTGCGATCCTTGTATGTGCTGCGACTGACGGTCCAATGCCACAAACTCGTGAACACATCCTTCTTTCTCGCCAAGTAGGTGTACCTTACATCATCGTATTCTTAAACAAATGCGACCTTGTTGACGACGAAGAATTACTTGAATTAGTAGAAATGGAAGTTCGTGAACTTCTTTCTACTTATGACTTCCCAGGTGATGACACTCCAGTTATCCGTGGTTCTGCTCTTGCTGCGCTTAATGGCGACGCTGGCCAGTACGGTGAGCCTTCAGTTCTTGCTCTTGTTGAAGCGCTTGACACTTACATCCCAGAACCAGAACGTGCTATCGACAAAGCATTCTTGATGCCAATCGAAGACGTATTCTCAATCTCAGGTCGTGGTACTGTGGTAACAGGCCGTGTTGAGTCTGGTATCGTTAAAGTCGGCGAAGAAGTTGAAATCGTTGGTATTAAAGATACAGTTAAAACAACTGTAACTGGCGTAGAAATGTTCCGTAAACTTCTTGACGAAGGTCGTGCGGGCGAGAACTGTGGTGTTCTTCTACGTGGTACTAAACGTGAAGACGTACAACGTGGTCAAGTACTTGCTAAACCAGGTACAATCAAGCCACATACTAAATTCGACGCAGAAGTATACGTACTTTCTAAAGACGAAGGTGGTCGTCACACTCCATTCCTTAATGGCTACCGTCCACAGTTCTACTTCCGTACAACTGACGTAACTGGTGCAATCCAATTACAAGAAGGCGTTGAAATGGTAATGCCAGGTGACAACGTAGAAATGTCAGTAGAATTGATCCACCCAATCGCAATGGACCCAGGTCTACGTTTTGCGATCCGTGAAGGTGGTCGTACTGTAGGTGCTGGTGTTGTTGCTAAAGTAACTGCATAATC
>NZ_POVU01000045.1 GCF_003261585.1 Acinetobacter sp. MB5
TGGATGCTTCAGTGCAATATGCCGTACGCTTAAGTAACGATAAGCATGTGCTTGATACCGCTCTACCATTCGATCAGAAAACTCATTCTCAAGCTGCCGACTTTTTAAAACATGGCGTCACTTTAAAATTGGGCTATGACAAAACCCTCGTGAAAGTGGGTGAACTTTGGTTGGATTTACCAAATACATCCGCGGATCTTAGTCATCAATTGTTGGCATCTTACTGGGGTGAGAATTTACACTCCCAATTAACCGATCATCTTGGTCTTGAAGTTGGGCGAGTGGATAAGGTTTCACCACGTAGCCAAGAAGGTTTTCATAACTTTTCATACACTATGAATGGCGTCACCAAATATTCTGACGGTCTCAACTATATTGATTTACGGTACCAGTTTTCTCCATCTCTTAAGGGCGAATATTATTATGGAAATCTGGAAAAACTGTTTAACAAGCACTATGTCGGTTTAGAACATATATGGAAACAACAGGATTTTTCACTGCAAAGTAAACTCAAATACTTTAATGCCAAGAATGATGGTCATAGCTTTGATATTGATGCACAAAATATCGGACTACTTGAAACTTTAAAAGTAAAGAACCAGACCTTTGGATTAGGTTATCAGGAGATTACAGGAAAATCCGCTTATCCAATTCCAGATGGTTTCTTACCCGAGACGTACTTTATCAACTGGAATGCAACAGGGTTCTTTAAGAAAAATGAGCGCTCATATCACATAATGTATGGATATGACTTTAAAGATTACATTCCTGGTTTCAATGCCATGGTGAAATATGTTTATGGGAATCATTTCAAAGCCGCAAATGGCAGTAAAAATCTGGAAAGTGAATCAGACATCATTCTGAATTATGCTTTTCAACAGCCGTACCTGAAGGGTCTGTCCTTACAATATATTCGCATT
>NZ_POVU01000046.1 GCF_003261585.1 Acinetobacter sp. MB5
TACATATTTGGATAATTTGGCCCACCACCACCTTCAGGTGCAACCCAAGTAATGTTCTGTGACGGATCTTTAATATCACAGGTTTTACAGTGCACACAGTTGGCTGCGTTAATCTGGAAGCGTTTTGAACCGTCATTTTCTTCCACAATTTCATACACCCCAGCAGGGCAGTAACGCTGTGCAGGTTCATCCCATTTTGGCAGGTTCACATTCACAGGAATCGAAGCATCTGTTAGCTTCAAATGCGACGGCTGATTTTCTTCGTGCACGGTATTCGAAATAAACACTGACGATAAACGGTCAAAAGTCAGCTTGCCATCTGGTTTTGGATAATCTGGTTTAAAGTTCACTGCATTGACAGGTTTCAATGCACTGAAGTCAGGCACAAGGTCATGCAAGGTAAATGGAATATGGAATACGTTCTGGTCAATAAAGTTAAACCCACCGCCAATCCATGTGCCAAATTTATGCATGGCTGGGCCAAAGTTACGTGAGTGATATAACTCTTCTTTGAGCCAGCTATTTTGATATTTTTGTGTGTAAGCAGTGACTTCTTTAATGAAGACATCATCACCTTCAGTGATGCGGGCAAAACCAACTTCACCACCTTGAGCTACGCCTGCGGCAATCGCTTCAAAAATCGCTTCGCCACAGAGCATGCCAGATTTCATAGCGGTATGTGAGCCTTTGATTTTGGCAAAGTTTAGGAAGCCTGCATCATCACCAATCAGGCAGCCACCTGGGAAGGTCAGTTTCGGTAATGAGTTAAAGCCACCTTTCACCACGGCACGTGCACCGTAAGAAATACGCTTACCGCCTTCTAGGAACTGTTTAATCAGCGGATGAGTTTTCCAGCGCTGCATTTCCATAAATGGATAAACATGCGGATTGTCATAAGACAAGTCAGCAATCAC
>NZ_POVU01000047.1 GCF_003261585.1 Acinetobacter sp. MB5
AGCACAAGGTGCATCACGCGCAGCCGTTGATGCAGGCTTTGTACCAAACGACATGCAAGTGGGTCAAACAGGTAAGATTGTTGCACCTGACTTGTACATTGCTGTGGGTATCTCAGGTGCGATTCAGCACTTGGCGGGTATGAAAGATTCTAAAGTGATCGTTGCGATCAACAAAGATGAAGAAGCACCAATCAACGGAGTTGCTGACTACTGGTTAGTGGGTGACTTGAACGAAGTTGTGCCTGAGTTGGTTGCTCAACTCTAAACACTGAGTGCAGCAGGATATTATGCTGTTGAGATCAGCATAATATCTAGCTGAATATTTCTCATCCATTCGAGAAACTTTCCATGCTGAGTTTTAATTACAGCACAGCGCGTGCCCAGTTTTCCATGATTATTGATCGTGTACTCAGTGGTCAGGCTGTTGAAATCACTCGACAAGGTCGACCAACTGTTGTGGTGATTAGTCTCGATGCCTATCAGGATTACTGCCGTATGAAATACAATCAGCACTATCAGCAGACAACATCCAGAGACCATGCTTAAAGCAAAGTACTGACTTGACTTAAAGCAGCATAGTCCTTTTCAATTGGACTAAATTTATGATGCTTCCGAGAAATAATATGGCCTTAAATAAAATCCCTGACGAATCAGGGATTTTTTTAACTACATATTTGGATAATTTGGCCCACCACCACCTTCAGGTGCAACCCAAGTAATGTTCTGTGACGGATCTTTAATATCACAGGTTTTACAGTGCACACAGTTGGCTGCGTTA
>NZ_POVU01000048.1 GCF_003261585.1 Acinetobacter sp. MB5
TCTTTCTGGTGCTGTTCTTGAACCTCGTGCGCTCAATGAGCTCTTTCCAAACTGGAAAGAAGAAGGTGCACCGCTGAATGTTCCTGTGACAGAGGACAAAACCTATTTCTTGCTGTCTGACAGCACGCATAAAGAAGCCCCTCACTGGATGGTACCAAAAACCATGCATAACAATGGCAACTATGTGGTGTCTTTGGGTAATGTGGTTCGTTGGCTCGGTCAGAAAGCTGAAGAACTGGAAGTTTCGGTATTCCCGGGCTTTGCCGCATCTGAAATTCTGTTCCATGAAGATGGTTCTGTGAAAGGCATTCAAACAGGTGACATGGGCATTGGTAAAGATGGTCAACCGACCCACAACTTTGCGCCTGGTTATGAACTGCATGCCAAATACACCTTATTTGCAGAAGGTTGCCGTGGTCATTTAGGCAAACGTCTGATTGCGAAGTACAGCCTCGATAAAGATGCTGATCCGCAGCATTACGGGATTGGGATTAAAGAGCTTTGGGAAATTGACCCAGCCAAACACCAAGAAGGTTTGGTGATGCATGGTACAGGCTGGCCTTTTGCAGAAACTGGTACAGCAGGCGGCTGGTGGTTATATCATGGTGAAAACAACCAAGTGTCTTTGGGCGTGATTGCTGACTTGTCTTATGACAATCCGCATGTTTATCCATTTATGGAAATGCAGCGCTGGAAAACTCATCCGCTGATTAAACAGTTCCTAGAAGGCGGTAAGCGTATT
>NZ_POVU01000049.1 GCF_003261585.1 Acinetobacter sp. MB5
TCTTTCTGGTGCTGTTCTTGAACCTCGTGCGCTCAATGAGCTCTTTCCAAACTGGAAAGAAGAAGGTGCACCGCTGAATGTTCCTGTGACAGAGGACAAAACCTATTTCTTACTTTCTGACAGCACGCATAAAGAAGCTCCACACTGGATGGTGCCAAAAACCATGCATAACGATGGTAACTATGTGGTGTCTTTGGGCAATGTGGTTCGTTGGCTCGGTCAGAAAGCTGAAGAACTGGAAGTTTCGGTATTTCCGGGCTTTGCAGCATCTGAAATTCTGTTCCATGAAGATGGTTCTGTGAAAGGCATTCAAACAGGCGACATGGGCATTGGTAAAGATGGTCAACCGACCCATAACTTTGCGCCTGGTTATGAACTGCATGCCAAATACACTTTATTTGCAGAAGGCTGCCGTGGTCATTTAGGTAAACGTCTGATTGCGAAGTACAACCTCGACAAAGACGCTGATCCGCAGCATTACGGTATCGGCATTAAAGAACTTTGGGAAATTGACCCGGCCAAACACCAAGAAGGTTTAGTGATGCATGGTACAGGCTGGCCGTTTGCCGAAACTGGTACAGCAGGCGGCTGGTGGTTGTATCATGGTGAAAATAACCAAGTGTCTTTGGGTGTGATTGCTGACTTGTCTTATGACAATCCGCATGTTTATCCATTTATGGAAATGCAGCGCTGGAAAACTCATCCGCTGATTAAACAGTTCCTAGAAGGCGGTAAGCGTATT
>NZ_POVU01000004.1 GCF_003261585.1 Acinetobacter sp. MB5
GCTGTTGAAGCTGTTGAAGCTGTTGAAGCTGTTGAAGCTGTTGAAGCTGTTGAAGCTGTTGAAGCTGTTGAAGCTGTTGAAGCTGTTGAAGCTGTTGAAGCTGTTGAAGCTAAAGCAGAAAGTAAAACAACCGCAAAAGCAAGCAAAGCTGAAGCCAAGGACAAAACTGCAGCTCGACCTCCTCGTCGCCCACGTGGCCGTCCACCAAAAAAAGCAACAACACCAACTGAATAAATCCGATCTAAAACCGCTTCCTTCGAGAAGCGGTTTTTAGTTTTAAGGCAACTGCTTTACTCTATTCCTATCTTTTCTTAGCGCAGGCACGTGATGAAACCGTCTTCAGATACAATTAAATTGAGTGACATTTTCCAAAAAATCCCACAGGTCTTGCCTAAACTTCCTCACATTGCATCAGGTTTAAGTCAGGCTTATTTACGCGGTGCAAAAACACCTACAGGGCTTGCCGTCGCTTTTGAAAAGACTGCTCAACGATTCCCAGAGCGCCCTGCTTTATTTTTCGAAAAGCAACAATTCAGTTATCAAAAACTTAATCAATGGGCCAACCAGATCGGACACTACTTTTTAGCTCAAGGCATTCAAAAAGGTGATGTAGTTGCATTAATGCTCAGCAACCGACCAGAGTTCTTTGCGAGCATACTCGCCTTGGCAAAAATTGGAGCAATTTCTGCTTTATTAAATACATCACAATCTGGCAAAGTGCTGAGTCACAGTATTCGACTAGTGCAACCCAAAGCAGTTATTGTTGGAGAGGAATATCACGCCATATTTGATGAAATTCGCCCTGAACTCCATGAAAATACGGTTTTATACTGGTTTGCAGATACTGAAACCCTGAAAGAACAAGGCACAGCACCACAAGGTTATTTAAATTTAGCCAACTGTGCGCATCCCTTTCCTGAATTCAATACAACTACAACCAAACGCACCCATTCAAAAGATGGTTTGTTTTATATTTACACTTCTGGCACAACAGGTTTACCGAAAGCCGTCATTTTCAATCATGGGCGCTGGACTTTGGCATTCGGCACCTATGGGCACGTGCTGAACCTCAATCAAAATGATGTGTTATACGCCCCCTTGCCAATGTACCACGCCACAGGTATCGTCGTGTGCTGGTGTGGAGTCATTGCTGGCGGTGCAGCTCTAGCTACTCGCCGAAAATATTCATCAAGCCAGTTCTGGTCAGATGTTCGTGAATTTGATGCATCCGCATTAGGTTATGTTGGCGAAATTTGCCGTTATCTACTGGATACTCCCGCATCTCCACAAGACCAGCAGCATCGAGTCAGCAAAATGATTGGTAATGGCATGCGTCCTAATATTTGGCACACATTTAAACAGCGCTTTGCTGTTCACGAAATTCTGGAAATGTATGCCTCTAGCGAAGGTAACGTTGGTTTTAGCAATTTACTTAATTTTGACAATACCATTGGATTCTCACCAACGCCTTTTGCCATTGTGCAATATGACCAGGAAAAAAATCAGCCGATTCGTGATGCCAAAGGATTTTGCCAACCTGTCCGCAAAGGTGATGTTGGCTTGTTGATTGGTAAAATTACCCGCCGCTCGCCTTTCGATGGCTATACCGATGCTGAAAAAAATCGTGCTGCGATCTTGCAAGATGTCTTTAAACAGGGAGATGCCTACTTTAATAGTGGCGACTTGGTACGAAATTTAGGCTTTCGCCATGCTCAATTTGTTGATCGCTTAGGTGATACTTTCCGTTGGAAAGGTGAAAATGTGTCGACCGCAGAGGTTGAAGGAATCTTGTGTGATCACCCTCTGATTAATGAAGCTGTGGTCTATGGCGTGGAAATTCCACAAACCAATGGACGCGCTGGTATGGCAAGCATCAGCCTAGCAACAGGAATGACTCTGGATCAATTAGATCTCGGTGCACTTTGGCAAGATTTGAAACAAGCCCTCCCTGCCTATGCGATTCCCATTTTTTTACGTATTCAAGATCAACTTGAAACAACCAGCACCTTCAAGTATCCAAAGCAAAAATTAAAGAGCCAAGGTTTTGATCTGGCACAATGTGAAGATACTATTTTGGTTTATTTGCCACAGACCCAGACTTATGCCGTACTCAGTGATGAGATATTCGCACTCATTCAACAGTATCATTATCGTTTTTAGGCCGTTTTTTTAGCCAAAAATCTTAAATTTGTGGATTTTGTAAACAATTGATTCATTTTCTTGCAAAATCCTCTTGCCATCGCTCAAGATCTTGCTACAATACGCTCCATCAAGACGATATGGGTCGTTAGCTCAGTTGGTAGAGCAGCGGACTTTTAATCCGTTGGTCCCGCGTTCGAGTCGCGGACGACCCACCATTTATCGAATTGAACCCGTTAGGGGTCGTTAGCTCAGGTGGTAGAGCAGCGGACTTTTAATCCGTTGGTCCCGCGTTCGAGTCGCGGACGACCCACCAAGATTCTAAAAAATCCTCTCTTTTTGAGAGGTTTTTTTTTGCCTCAATAAAATGGCAACACACCATCTAACTTAAACACTTTATTTTTGATTCAAATTAATTTTTAGCACGTACCAAATAATAATTATTTAACGTATACGGATGACCATGCTCAAAGATCGTTTTGTTAATTGCAAAATTACGCTGGCTATCCATGACCAAATTGCCTTTTTCGTCAATCAAGTAATAAAAACGTAAGCCTTCCTTAAAATAAACCAGAATATATTTCTTCTGATTTTCCGTAACAATTTCCCAGTGATCATCACGATAGTCTTGTGTTGCACGCGTGTCGGCATACACACGACCAAAACTTTTGATCAGTCGAAAAATTGAGCCATCTTCCATTAAATTCAAAATATATTCAACAGAGCCTTGTTGCCCAGCATCGCAACGCGCAATCGGATCTTGGCAAGAAATGGTCACCATATACCGCCCGACCATTTTCTTTTCCAATGGCGTCAAAACATAGTGGGCATTGGAATGCTGTGCTTGCACTGGCATAGAACTTCGACCAGCAACATCCAACAGCTTTTGACCTTCTGCCGAATGATGCAATGACAGGCTTGTACTCACCGACTGATGAGACTGAGTGACGCTTTCTGATGAGGTATTTTTGGGGCTACATGCGACAAGTTGGAAGGAACAACCTAAAACAAATGCCGAATAACTTATTGTTTTTATAAATTTTTGAGAATTCAACATATGACTTGCCTAGAGGGAAGATATGCACCAAATGGCACATTAATTTCAGGCATTGTAATCAAAACAATTTTTATCCTGATAAAAAATTACATAAATTAACGCATTTTTTTGCAGGTACAGACTAGAAATTTAAAACTCCATCTCCATATATTTTCTAAGACATTATTCACTGTTTCTTCGCTTAAGAATAAACAGTTTTGAATAGCAAAGGAGACTTGAATGAGCAACTCAGGATTATACCGATCAAATCAGCAAAAAATCATTGCGGGTGTGATGGGTGGTATTGCTGAACGGTTTGGTTGGAATGCCAACTTGCTGCGAGTTATCTTTGTTTTGGTTTCGATTATAAGTTCAGGATTTCCTGGCATTTTAGTCTATTTGGTTTTATGGTTCGTCATGCCAAAACAACCGAGACTTTCAAATACATCAGCGTATTATCAACAACCGATTCGTACGGTGAATGACGAACGCTATCGCTAAGTTTTTAAAGTTTCGCCACGATTTTTCCCCCGAAAGTCGTGGTTTTTTTATGCCTGTTGCATCAGCAGTTGTCGCTGTAACGCCGCAATCATATCGGCACGACTAATAATTCCAACTAAACGTTGCTGCTCAACCACAGCAATATAATTAAATGAACGTTCCACAAAATAAGGAATGAGGTCGTATAACGGTTGTTCAGGCTGAACCGTAACCACTTGGCGCTGCATAATCTGATAGACAAAATCTTGGTGTGGTGCGCGTGGATCAGCAACCGACTGAAACCATTCCACAACTTCATAGAGTGCCAGTGTTCCCAATAATTTTCCTGCATCATCAATCACAGGCAAACTCATCAGATTAACCTGTTTGAATTTGGCAACAGCCTGCTGAATTTCATCTTGAGCATTTAGGGTGATTAAATCACGACTCATAATATCTTGGCAGGCGTAAATCTGTGGAGAGCGCTGTTGAGCATGGCGCTGTGCCTGTAAAATAATTTCCTCAAGCTGATATTGGCTAATATCGAGTAGCTCGGTTTGATGCGCTAAAACATCTTGAATGTCTTGGGGTTGAATACTAACTTTTTGTTCTGGTGTCGGGTCTTTGCTACGCGGATTAAGTTGTGCAGTGTTTGGGTAACTGCGTCCAATGGCACGATTAAAAATGACAGCAACAGCCAAAAGTAACAATGAATTTAACAAAACAGGATAAGCGATAAATTTAAAGCCCAACTGATGCACTGATGCTCCGCCCAAGACTGCGGTCATCGCGACTGCTCCACTCGGGGGATGTAAGGAATCGCTGCTCATCATCACAAAAATCGCCAGTGCAACGGCTAGGCTAAATGACAGTGTAGTTTCGGGAATATATTGTGCGCATAAAATACCAATCAATGCGGCAAGTGTATTTCCGACCACAATATTCCACGGCTGTGCCAAAGGGCTAGAAGGGACAGCAAATAACAAGACGGAAGATGCCCCCATTGGGGCAATGTACCACGCATTAAAATCACCCAACGCCCACCAGCTAAAAGCGGATGAAATCGCGAGTCCGAGTAAGGCACCAAGCGCACACAACACGCGTTCCCTGACAGGCAGCAATTTAAAATTGGGTTTTAAAATGTCTAAACGTAGCCGCATCTTCCCTGCTCTTTTTACTCTATGGAAAAATATTATACGGTGTGAATCTTAAAGATGTATTTACTTTATATATTATAAATATCAGAAAACTCTTTGATGACTTTGATGAGGAAATGCTGAATCTACATGCAAAATTTATCTTCCTCATCATTTCTCTGACGATCGGCAATTTTGCATAGAAGTCTTTGCCACCTACCTACAAAATCCTTATACTTAGGGACAATTTTTCTCATAATTCGTGGATGCTACATGAGTCGCGCCATCTCGCATATTGATACTTTTCAAGGCTTAATTCTTGCCTTACAAAATTACTGGGCCGAGCAAGGCTGTGTTGTTTTACAACCTTATGACATGGAAGTTGGCGCAGGGACATTCCACACGGCAACATTCTTACGTGCCTTAGGCCCTGAAACTTGGAACGCGGCTTACGTACAGCCTTCTCGTCGCCCTAAAGATGGCCGCTATGGTGAAAACCCGAACCGCTTACAGCATTATTACCAGTTCCAAGTGGTCTTGAAGCCAAATCCAGATAACATTCAGCAGTTGTATTTGGACTCACTCAAAGCCATCGGCATTGACACTTTAACCCATGACATTCGCTTTGTAGAAGACAACTGGGAATCTCCAACGCTTGGTGCTTGGGGCTTAGGTTGGGAAGTTTGGCTGAATGGTATGGAAGTGACTCAGTTCACTTACTTCCAACAAGTGGGTGGTATCGAATGTTACCCTGTGACAGGCGAAATTACGTATGGTCTTGAACGTCTTGCCATGTATTTGCAAGGGGTTGACTCGGTGTATGACTTGGTTTGGACAAAAGGCCCATTTGGCACAGTGACGTATGGCGATGTGTTCCATCAAAACGAAGTAGAACAATCGACCTATAACTTCGAATACGCACCTGTTGAAAAACTGTTTGAATTCTTCGATTTTTACGAGTCAGAAGCCAACCGTCTGATTGAAGCTGAGCTGCCATTACCTGCGTATGAACAAGTGATGAAAGCATCACACACCTTTAACTTGCTGGACGCACGTGGTGCAATTTCGGTGACCGAACGTCAGCGTTATATTTTACGTGTTCGTGGATTGTCACGTGCCATTGCTCAAAGTTATGTCCAAGCGCGTGCCAAGTTGGGCTTCCCAATGGCAGAGCCGCATTTACGTGATGAAGTCTTAGCACAGTTACAAGCACAAGCCGACGCAGAAGCTGCAAAAACGGAGAACAAATAATGACTCAACATACTGTTTTATTTGAACTCGGCTGTGAAGAACTTCCTCCAAAAAGCTTAAAAACTTTGCGCGATGCCCTACAGGCTGAAACGGTCAAAGGCTTACAGGAAGCAGGTTTAAACTTTGCTTCAATTGAAGCTTATGCAGCACCACGTCGTTTGGCTTTAAAAATTGTCGATGTCGATGGCGCTCAAGCTGACACACAAAAACGCTTTGATGGCCCTGCGGTACAAGCGGCTTATGATGCGGAAGGCAAACCAACGAAAGCGCTTGATGGCTTTATGCGTGGTCAAGGCATTGGCATAGAACAGGTTTCAACCTTCCAAGCAGGTAAAGTTGAAAAAGTGTGTTATTACAAAGACATTCAAGGTCAAAGCCTTGATGCACTTTTACCGCAAATCTTGCAAACTGCTTTGGATCGCTTACCGATTGCAAAACGCATGCGTTCAGCAGCGAGCCGTACCGAATTTGTTCGCCCTGTAAAATGGGTGGTATTGCTGAAAGATGGCCAAGTGATTCCTGCCACGATTCAGGATCACGTTGCAGGTAACTTGAGCTATGGTCACCGTTTCCATGCACCTGAAGCAATCACTTTGACACATGCGAACGACTACTTGGCGGCTTTAGAAAAAGCCCATGTAATTGCCAACTTTGAACTGCGTCAGGAATTGATTCAAGAGCAAGTGAAAAAACTGGCTGATGAAGTCAATGCGACTGCGATTGTGCCAAGTGACTTGTTGGATGAAGTAACTGCACTTGTAGAATGGCCTGTTGCCCTTCGCGCAACCTTTGAAGAACGCTATTTGGCTGTGCCACAAGAAGCCTTGATTACCACCATGCAGGACAACCAAAAGTATTTCTGCTTGGTAAACAGCGAAGGTAAATTACAGCCTTACTTCATTACGGTGTCGAATATCGACTCAAAAGACCCGATTCAAATTATTGAAGGGAATGAAAAAGTGGTTCGTCCACGTTTGAGCGATGCTGAATTCTTCTTCTTGCAAGACCAAAAACAACCACTTGCTTCTCGTAAAGAAAAATTGGCCAACATGGTGTTCCAAGCACAATTGGGTACACTTTGGGACAAGTCAGAGCGTATTGCTAAATTGGCTGTGGCTTTGGCAAGCATTACAGGCGCAAATACCGCTGATGCTGAAAAAGCAGCCTTACTGGCAAAATGCGATTTAACCTCTGAATTGGTGGGTGAATTCCCTGAACTTCAAGGGATTGCAGGCACTTACTATGCTCGCATCGAAGGCGAAAATGATGAAGTTGCCGAAGCCCTTGGCGAACAGTATTTACCAAAATTTGCAGGCGATGTTTTACCAAAAACCAAGACGGGTACAACCATTGCGCTTGCTGACCGCTTAGATACCTTGGTGGGTATTTTTGGTATCGGGCAAGCCCCAACAGGTTCAAAAGACCCGTTTGCACTGCGTCGTTCAGCGATTGGTATTTTACGTCTGATTATTGAAAATGAACTGGATGTGACTATTGAAGAGTTGGTCAATCTGGCACTGCAAGGTTATGGCGAGATTGTGAAAGATCACGGCAAGACTTTGGCTGATGCGGTTGCTTTCCTTGAAGGTCGTTACCGTGCCAAATATGAAGACCAAGGGGTTGCGGTAGATGTATTGCAAGCGGTTCAGGCGTTATCACCAAAATCTCCGCTTGATTTTGACAAACGTATCAATGCCGTGAATCACTTCCGCGCACTACCTGAAGCAGCAGCACTTGCGGCAGCCAACAAACGTGTTGCCAACATTCTTGCAAAAGAAGCAACACCTGAAGGTACTGTGGATGCCAGCAAATTGGTCGAAGATGCTGAAAAAGCATTATATGCTGAGCTTCAAGCGGTGAATCCTGTGGTTGAGCCATTATTGGCAGCCAAAGATTACACTGAAGCCTTGTCTAAGCTTGCTGCACTTCGTGCACCAATCGATGCGTTCTTTGAAGGCGTGATGGTGATGGCGGAAGATGCAGAACTCAAAGCCAACCGTTTACGTTTATTGGCACAGTTGCGTAATTTGTTTACTGCTGTGGCTGATGTCAGTGTGTTGCAGCACTAAATTTTTTAAGATTTGAACATTTAAAAAACCCGCATTAGAGCGGGTTTTTTATTCATAAAAATAAGATATGCAAATCACCGATTGGATTTATTCATCCAAACAATACTGGCAACAATCATCATTCCGCCAAACAAAATGATCCAAGAAGGCCGCTCTCCCAAAAAGAGCATTGCCAAACTGATTGCCACGATTGGCGTAACATATAAAAAGTTAGATGCAAGGGTTAAAGGCAGATTCCGCAAAACCTCAGCCCAAAGTAAATAAGCCAATGCACTCGGAAATAATCCCAGTAAAACTACGGAAAGATTGGCTTGCCATGTAGCATGTAAAACACTCGTGTACAGATGTGGACTATAGCAGAGTAAAGGTAACGTTCCCAACCAGATGACATAGCACATCATGCTCACCGTATCGTATTCGAGCGCAAAACGTTTATATAAATTAAAATAAATGCCCCATGCGATAGCTGCACATAAAATCATTAGGCTATGAGCATTCGGTAAGCTAAACCCATGATCGCCACTAATCACCAAAATCGCACCGCAAAGTCCCAATACAATACAGATCCACTGCACAACACGAATCTGCTCTTTCAGCAGAAATGCAGAAATCAGGACTGTAAATAACGGAATGGACTGGCTCAGAATGCTCGATGCAACCGCAGTCACATATTGTTGCCCAATATTAATCAGTAAATGATGAATGGTGACAGAGAATAATCCCAGCATCCCAAATCGTGGCAAGTCGTTCCAGCGGACAGGCTGAATCCCTTTTTTCAGTACAAGTAAAAATAAGAAGAGCGAAGCGATTAAAAATCGAAGCAATGCAATATGTTGGGGGCTATAAGAATCTAATGCACGATGTACTCCAATCGGTGAATATCCCCAACACAGCACAGTGATTCCAATAAAAACATAAAGTTTGAGTGCCTCAGAGAAATGAGGTGCTTTTACAAGTGCGGAAATAGTCATCGCTGATCTGCAATCATGAAGATAAATTTCCTTCATCATAATCGGCTATATGATTGTGTAAAATTAACTTATATTGAGTATCTAATTCTGTTTAAGTGAATGATTATGGATATTCATCAACTAAGAATGTTTCAGACTATTGTGGAGTGCGGCAGTATGTCTCAAGCTGCGCTACGTTTACATTGCGTACCCTCCAATATCACCACCCGTATTCAACAACTTGAAGAAGAATTAGAAACTTCGCTCTTTCACCGTGAGGGAAAACGGCTGAAACTGACGGCATCGGGTGAAATCTTTTTAACGTATTGCCATAAAATTCTGGCTTTATGCGATGAAGCAAAACGCAGCGTTCATCCAGATACTCCTCCTTCAGGCCCTTTAAGAATCGGTGCCATCGAGTCTTCTGCCACGACCCGCCTGCCGCATTTATTGGCAAAATTTCATCAACAGCATCCTGACGTTTCAGTGCAAATCATTACAGGAACATGGAAGCAGTTATTACAGGATGTCAGTCAACATAAACTGGATGGTGCGATTGTTGCGGGGGATATTACCTTGCCTTTGCTCAATAAATTTGAAATTTATCAGGAAAATATGGTGTTGATTGCACCTTCTTCTTTTGGCGAAATCCGCTCTCAGGAAGATTTAATTGGTAAGGAAATTTTTATGTGGACTGAAGGTTGCCCCTATCGTGCGGCCTTGGAACAATGGCTAAAAGTTAAAAACCTTTCTCTTCCGATCACCAGTATTACCAGCTATGCCACAATTTTGGGTTGTGTCAGTGCAGGTTCAGGCGTTGCCTTGATTCCCAAAAGTCTTTTTGAACAATATAAAAATCTGACACATATTTGTGGATATCAGTTTGAGCATTTTTCTGCGATTCAAAATCAGTTTTTTTGGCATAAAGATGTACATCACAAAGCAAGGGAAGCTTTTTTGCAACTCCTCAAGTCTGAGTTTAGTCACACCAATTGATTTTCAATCGTTATCCTATCGTATGAATTTCTTCACTTTCCTACCTATTCGCCTCATCTCATCCTAAAATGACTGGCATCAACAGGATGAGATCTTGCAATGCGTTTAAGCCCAATCAAGTTATTTTTACTCAGCAGTTGCCTCGTTGCAGCACCGTCAGTTTTTGCAATGACTGAAACTCAACCCAGCACTCCCAATGCACCACTGCCTGACAATCCAAGTTTGGGACGCGTGATTTTATATAAAACAGGGCAAACTCTAGAACGTATTGGCAATGCTACACAACGCGGTGCAGACAAAGCCTCAGAGAAAATTCAACGTAAATGGGACAATACCAAAGCGTTTGGCGCTGAAACAACGCAAGTCATGCAAGAAAAAGCCAGTGATGTACAACAAGGCGCCGAAAAGAAATGGGAGCAAACTAAAGAAGTAGTGACAGGTAACCGTAGCGATACAACCCCTGTCCCAATTGAGCAAAAATCCTTAAGTCAAGCCAACTAATTAATTGACCTGACGCAGAATATTGCCAGAAGCAAAGCCTTCGGCATTTTCAGTCAGTTGCTGCACAATGCGCTGACGGGCTTGGACACTCCCCCATGCTGAATGTGGGGTGATGATCAAATTCGGAATTATAGAATCAAGCAAGATATTTCCTTGCTTAGGTGGCTCAACAGTCAGAACATCGGTTGCTGCGCCTGCCAGTTTGCCTTGTTGTAAAGCCTGTGCCAGTGCCGTTTCATTGACGATGCCGCCACGCGCTGTATTCACCAAAAATGCGCTCGGCTTCATCAATGCCAGTTCCTTTTCAGCAATCAGATCTTTAGTACTGTCATTCAGTGGGCAATGTAGCGTCAGCACATCGACCTGTGGTAACAGTTCTTCAAGTGATAAACGCCCCTCATGATGGCGATTTGGCAGATTTCCCACCAAAATTTTCATGCCGAATGCTTGTGCCAAACGCGCTACTTCCTGTCCAAGTTCGCCATAACCCAGCACACCAAGCGCTTTACCTGCCAATTCCACAATCGGAAAATCTAAAAAGCAGAACTGCTCTGCCTGCTGCCAACGCCCCTGCTGCACCGCCTGATTGTATTTCACCACATTGGTTGCCAGTGCAAGCATCAGTGCCAAGGCATGCTGTGCCACCGATGCCGTGCCATACCCCTGACAGTTACACACCACAATACCTTGTGCCTGCGCCGCTTTTAGATCGACATTGTTAGTGCCTGTGGCAGAAATTAAAATCAGTTTTAGTTTTGGCAATTGCTGAATCGTTTCAGCGCTTAACACCACTTTATTCACAATCGCGACTTCAGCATCGGTCAGTCGTGTGAGCACCTGATCTGGCAGGGTTGTGCCATACAATTGCAACTCAGCAAAAGCAGCATGTAGCGGACTAAAGTCCAAGTCGTTCTGATCTAAACTGGCATAATCCAAAAATACGGCTTTTAACTGGCTCATGTTGTTGTCCTTTATGATGTTTTGGCGAAATTGACTGCATACATTAAAGCTTGTCTGATCTGTCGATGCAATTGCTCAGTCAGATGTTGATAGTCCTGTTCCAAACCCTGCTCTGCCGCCAAATACGGTGCTGCATCATTCCAAGAACCCATGCCACCAAACACCCATGCTTGCTGTGCTGCCGAAAAAAGCTGTTGCTGTAACTCTCGAATACTATGACTGGTTTGCGCCAAAATCCCCGCGGCCCGATGAAAAATCTGGGCGAACTGGGTTTCACCAATGACCTGAGCCAAATGTTCTAACTGCTGCAACAAGGCAAGAAATTGATTACGATTGGGTTCAGGTACGCTGCGTGGAAATGTCACCAGTTCAGTCAGCGACTCCTGATAATCAATCTCCCACTGGTGTTGCAGTTCATTGTGCTGCCAATTGGACTGCCAAGCCGTGATCTTGGCATCAGAAAATTGCGTATAAATCAGTGCAGTTGAACCCATTAAATCAAGGCGCATTTCTTGAATACCGCGCTGTTTCAAGCGATCAAACCAATGCTGTGCATACTGCTGAATACTGTGGGATACAAATGAAATTTCGGAGATTGGGCGAATTTGAGAGATAAAAGATAAACGATCTACATAAGCCAGATTGGGTAAGGCGGCTACCCCATAAAATGCACGGACTAACTGGCAACTTAATAATATTTCTGCATGCACGGGATGTTTCACCCCTATATAAAAATTATGCGCCTAACTTACAAAAATCTAGTGACTCAATTCAATTTCAGTTTGTGCAAAATTCGTAGCCATAAAAAAACAGAAAAAACCGAAATTTTTTCTGTTTTAAATGGATCATTCAACGACTTATGCGAGGATAAATTTGTCTTCATCCAAGAGTGGTGGTTCAACAAAATAACAAATGCCCAAACTATCGCAGCGCATATTTTGGTCTTTGTAACTCAACACATAATATTCAGAATATTTCTTCACAACGATTGGGCTCATATCCATCGACAAAGCATCATCTTCATTAAATAGCTTCATGACACGACGGTCATTCATCGCCACGATATAGCGCTCGTTGTTCAGTTCAATCTTGACGATACAGCTTGATTTAATCAGCAGTGGAATCAGGTATTTATGATTCAGTCGAATCGCTTCATCTGGGTAGCTTTCAATTTTATTGCTAATAATGTTAAACACCAGATAATTGCCATAACAGTCTTGCAACTGGTTCGGATTATTATCCTGCGGCAAATTGACTTTAATGCCCAGCTTTTGCAAATCCAGCTCGCTCACCTGACGACGGCTCAGCATAATGCGGGTAATCAACTGCTTTAAGTTGGCATCCAGATATTGGTCATCTAACTGCAAGTCATTGCTACGTAAAATACGCCCAAGTGCTGCGCTATGACGTGACAACAGGTTGTTAATCACGGTGCGGTAATAGAATTTGCTCTTTTTCTTGACCGTACGCATTTGCTGATAGAAATAGTTTTTATTCCACGGATGGCGAAGAAAATCATTCAACAAACTTGAACTGGCTAAAACCGAAAGTGCCTCATGCCCTGTAAATGGCAAGTGTAAGGTATGCACCTGAGGCAAGACATGTTTGATTTTTAAATAATGTTCACGGTCATTAGAATAGTAAGGGTCATATACCACAATATATTCACTGCTTGCGCAGACATCTTGCGTGGTAATGTGCATACCCTGATGCAAGCTTTCATCAAAAAATTCGGTATAACGGCGATCTTCAATTTCTTGCGGGTCAATGCTGTACTGTGGAACAAATGCAATCACGCGGTTCATTTTCAGCAATTTAGAATATTTAATTGCCGCGTAGCCACCCATTGAACCGCCATAACCGACAATCGTTTCAAACTGGTCTAAAATCGGCTGTACAGCGCTCATCATGGCCTGCATGCTCTCAGCAGGAAACCATGATTTAATTTTTGGCATCACGCCAATCACATTATATTCGTATTTTGCCAACGACTTTTCTGCATTAATCGTTAAGCCTTTGGCGCGAGTAATTAAATCCCCAAACGAAAAAATCAGTTCTTTGGAATTTCCTTTTAGAAAAATAACTCGGATTTGTTCGTCTTCAAAAATAATTTGCTTATCCATTCACGCACCGAAAATAAAAATTGGCGATAGCCAAAATGCAATAAAAAAGAGGGACTGGCGAATGCCTATTGTATAAAGGCAGGAGAGATAAAACAGGGCAAAATATGACATCTTGCCACGCCGCTGTCAGATTTTTATAGTTTAAAACCAATCGACCTAATCCCAAAACGGATTTTTCAGAAAAACTATAAAATTCACATATTCTGACATTTCATCGCATAATTCAGCTAAATTTCAGCAAATTAATTAAGCTGTCACAATGCTACGCTTGAATGTTGGCATTATTCCAATTTGAGGGGAATTGGGTCATGTCATACATTAAAACAACAGCAGGCAATGATGCACTGCAACAACGATCAAAATTGCTTTCTGCGAAACAGCGCCAATTGTTGTTCGTTTTGGGTACAGAAGCATTCGATAAACTGCCAGAAGCAAGTCAGCAACGCATGTTGCAACCTGAACTGATTGAAAGTTTATTGAGCTTGGGATTTATTGAAGAACAACTCCCTGAACCAGAAATTGAAACAGTCGAAGAAATAAAACCAGAAAATATTACCCCTGTAGCGACCGTCAGCAATATCCTCTCTCAAGTGATTAATCGCTATGCACAACCGCAGCCAAAACCAACATTGGCAGAAGAAATTGCAGACGAACAAGAAGAAGCTGATTTCAAATTAAATACTGCACCAGCACCGAGTTTGAACTTAGCTCGCAACTTGCCGACTATGCAGAACATGATGATTGAAGCACTGCAACAGTACAGCGGACTCATGTCGAAGGGTTTAATTGAGAAAATTCGTCAGTGCCAAAGTGCTGAAGAACTCAAACGCTGTCATATGGCTTGGGTGACTGTCATGCAAGAAACACGTTTACCAGCCCAACACTTGCATAGCCAAGTGAAACAATTACAGAAGTTCTACCAATTCCCTGAAATTTCTGAAAGTGAAACACACATCTAGTTGAGTCCAGCATCGAAGTCACTTACAGTAAAATAAAACTAAAAAAAGACTGGGTGATGCGATGCAATTTAATAGCAAATGGATCGGCCTACTCGGCTGTGGATTGGCGCTACACGCCTGTATTGTTGTCCCTGAACATACACGGCAGGTTGAATCCACCACACGTGTTTTTGTAAATAGTGATGCCCAAGATACTCAGGTCGACATTAATCGACCACAAGTCATTATTATTCAGCAGCCTGACGGCTATTATCGGCCACATCATCCAGAATACCACGTGCCGCCAAACTGCCATTTACAATCCAATGGACGGTCTATGGGGCCTATCCCGATGGTCTGCGATTAAAACTCCTCGTACACCGCAGGATCCTGATTTTTCAGGCGACCATTGCTACGCGTCAAAGCATTGATCTGCTGCATTTGCTCATCACTGAGTTCAAACTGAAAAATCGCTTTATTGGCAAGCTGGTTTTCATCACTGGTCGCTTTAGGAATTGGAATCACACCGAGCTGAATCTGCCATCTCAAAATCACCTGCGCGACCGATTTTCCAAGTTGCTGTGCAATTTCTTGCAGTACAGGTTCTTGAAATACATCACGGGCACGCCCCAACGGACTCCAAGCCATGGTTAAAATACCATGCTCCTGATGATACGCCCGTTGCTCGGCTTGGTTAAAATACGGATGCAATTCAATCTGGTTAATCACAGGAATCACGCCCGTTTCTTTTTTCAAAACCTCAAGATGTTCAGGCAAGAAATTACTGACCCCAATCGACTTAATTTGCCCTTTCTTCTGCGCATCAATCAGGGCTTGCCATGCTTCAACATAAAGTCCCTGATTGGGGTTTGGCCAGTGAATCAAATACAAGTCAAAGTAGTTCAAATGTGCCCGATAAAGTGACTCTTCAATGGTCACTACGGCTTTTTCATAATGATGATGGCGACCAGGCAGCTTGGACGTAATAAATAATTCATCACGCTGAAGTCCAGACAAACGAACAGCTTGGCCCACCGCCCCTTCATTTTCATAGTTAAATGCCGAATCCAGCATACGGTAACCATGCCCTAAAGCACGTTGCATGGTTTGCACACCTGCATGCCCATTCAAACTATATGTACCAAAACCCAAAGCAGGAATTTCATAGTCATTGTGCAAGGTCAGATTTGGAATTTGTTCAGATTGACTCATGTGATTTTTTCCCTCTTGATACAGTGTTATTTTTAAGGTGTGCCGAACATGAAAAGATGCATTTGTGAATTGTTTAAGTTGTATTAAGCATTATGGCGCAGCACATTTTGCAAAATACTTTAAATTGTATGAATAATGCTATTTCTACGCGGATAGCAGCAGAGCTTTCTATAATAAAACCAAAGAAATTCAAGGAATGAAATCATGTCGACTATTCATCCAACCGCAGCGCAAGGCTTTAGCTCTGGTGCTGCTTTATATCAGCAAACCCGTCCAAGCTATCCATTACAAATTGTGTCTTGGCTGCGTAGCGAGCTTGAACTCACCAGCCAGTCACGAGTGATCGACCTTGCTGCGGGAACAGGAAAATTTACCCAGTACCTCAAGCAAGTGACACCGCATATTGTGGCGGTTGAACCTGTAATTGAAATGCAGCAACAACTTCAAGTGGCATATCCCGATGTGACCACCTTAACCGCCTATAGTGATCAGATTCCGCTTGAATCAGGTCATTATGATGCTGTGTTAACCGCGCAGGCTTTTCACTGGTTCTCCAACAAGGAAACCCTTGCTGAAGTCTATCGTTTACTCAAGCCACATGGACATTTTGGCTTGATCTGGAATCAACGCGACACCAGTGTGCCGTGGGTCAAAGCCATTGCAGACATTCTGTTGCCTTTAGAAGCCAATACACCTCGCTACCATAGTGGTGAGTGGAAAAAGGCCTTTCAAAATCAGTCATGGTTTAAATTGGGCAGTGAACAGCACTTTATTCATCAACATCATGGAACCGTTGAACAAGTGGTGAGCAAACGTTTGCTTTCAACCAGTTTTATTGCCATGATGCCTGCCGAACAACAGCAGCAACTCAAGCAACAGTTTGAGCAGGTGGTGTTTGATTATTTGGGTAAACGCCCTGACGATGAAATCGATTTTCCATATTTAACCTATGCTTATGATTTCATCAAAATTGATCAGGTCTAAGTCGTGTATTCAATTTTAACACGATGCTATTTGGATAAATCTATGATGCAGCTAACCGCTCGCTCTGCACTGCTCGCAACCATACTGGTGAGCAGTTTTGGTCTTGTCGCCTGTCAGAAACATTCTGAACATGATCAAAACACAACAAAGGCTGCAGCGTCAGCGACAAATAAAAGTAACAGCACAACAACTTCTCAAGTAGCCAGTGAAGTCAGTACGCCCTCGTCTATCCGTCAGTTTTCAGCAACGCCTGATGATGCGTACGATATTCAACAACTGCAAAATTTTATCAAGAACTTTCATGATATGACGCAAGAAATGCGTACAGAACTGGAACAGCTCAAGCAACAAAACAGATTAACCGCAGAGTTTGTAGAACAGCGCAAACATGATCAGATCCATTCAGCACTCAACATGCTTAAAGACTTAGATTTAAAAACCGAACAAGGTCGCTATATCCAAGGTTTAATGTATGAATATTGGGATCAACGCCAGCAGCAAACTCCGACCACCAAAGTCGATAAAGCCCCGATGATTCAAGCCACCGAACAACTTGAATACTGGAAAGCCCATACGCCAGATCAGTAAATGGCTTAAATAAAAAAGCATGGCCTTTGCCATGCTTTTTTGTTTTTGGTGTTCATCATAAAGGATGATGACCAATCAATTGGATGGATCTCACGCGAAACAGCTCACAACCACCATCTCCAACATCGGTATTGGTCAAAGAAGAACGCCATACCAGATTACGGTCTTTGACTTCAACCAACTCACCTTGTAACCGCACCAAATCTCCCCGTTTTACTTGCTTAATTTGTTGTGCAATATCTGGGTTAGCAGGAATAATGTGCATATTGGACACCATTTGCATGGCTTGCTGCGGCGAAACAGGCAAGGTTTTCATTTTCCAATTTAAGAAACGATCGTACTGACGCACACTAATCTGTTTGGCAAAATACGGATCAGCAAACATCCCCCAACTGACCGCATAATCAATCGGGGAAAACTTGGCTTGCTCATCATCGTGATAACTTTTGGTACTTAAAATCCGAAAATCGCCCTGAAAGGCTTTCAGCACCGAAATCGACTGCCATTTGACTTCAGGTGCCAAACCATTGGCAATGTTATATTCCGCACCCGAATTTGATGCAAAACTATCACTGGCAAGCAGTACGAACCCTAAACCCAACATAAAACGCTTTAAGGCTTGCATCGTCATTCTTCCACAATCAACCTGATTCAAAAATTTTAAAATGTTCAGACTAGATAAATGCGGAAAAATGGTAACTCATACCAGTAAAAGCGTAGTAATTTTGTCATCTAATCGTCGAAATCGACCCTGATCGTTTCAAAACGAATCCGTCCTTTTTTAATCGCATCGGCTATGGCTTGCTGACCTTTGGTCAAACGGGCATTCCCACTTTTAATATCGATCAGCACCACTTCAATTTCATCGGCACGACCATCACCATCCCGAAAGGTGTTATAGCCATTAAAGACAATATAATCGACAGGATCGCCCAAAAATTTGGCATCACTTGGCAAATATTCAAACTCAGGAAAAATCGGGGCAAACTGCTCAGCCATACGTCCTTTTAAAATGGCGCGGCTACTGTTGACACTTCGCGACTGAACCAGTCGCAATTCTTTTTGATGTTTACGTTTGAGTTCGGAAATCTGAACTTCATATTCCGCTTGAATTTTGCCATTCCTCAGGTTGGACAATAATGCGTACGTCAAAATAATGCCGATTGCTAAACCCATGACCATGGCAACCCAAATGGACATATTCGCTATTTCCTTCATGTAAATTGACGCATTAAAACAGGCTTGAGACTTTTTGTCATGTCATAGGCTAAATCTTGGAAAATTAGTGCTAAAGTACTCAAGCCTCTATTTTTTTTAAACAGACATGAAAACTATATTAATTGCCAACCAAAAAGGTGGGTGCGGCAAAACCAATACAGCCATTACACTTGCCAGTGCCCTTGCTGCTAAAAATTATCGTGTCGCACTTGCAGATGCAGACAATCAAAAATCAAGTTTACAGTGGTTAAAACAACGTCCTGAACAAAGCCCAACCATTCAGTCACTCGACTGGCGCAATGACAAATCGATTGGCGATGCACCGAAAAATCTAGAATATTTAATTATCGATGCTCCAGGAGCACTGTCTGGCGAACATGCCGAGCACCTGATCAGCGAAAGTCACGCGATTATTATTCCAATACAGCCTTCATTTTTTGATATCGACAGTACGCGTCGTTTTCTCAAGCATTTACAAGAAATTAAGCGTGTTCGTAAAGGTAAGGTTGAACTGCATTTACTGGCCAATCGGGTCAAATCCAACAGTGCCAGCTCACAAAATATTCAGGAATTTTTTAGCAAAATCGAACAACAGCCTGTGGCATGGATTTCCGAGCGTAGTGCTTATGGCCAACTGGCAATGCAAGGTTTAAGTGTTTTTGACAAGCATCAAAAGCTGTATCAGACCATCCAGAAACAATGGCAACCACTACTCAATGCCATTATTGATGATCCTACTGCTTGGTTTTAAATCTGGATAGCGAGCAGATCAATTTGCCACCACGTGTTTTTCAGTTAATATATTAAAATTAAAACAACCTTAATTTTGAGATGCACGTGCCAAATTCTGCTCCTATTTTATTACATCGCATTTTATTGTTTGGATTGTTTTTTATCCTTTTGTATTTAAGTTTCAGTGTACTTAAATATTTTATTATTCCTGTGGTCTGGGCCATCATTATTGCCTATATGACTTGGCCCATTTATCGTTGGGTGCTTGGAAAATGTGGTGAACAGCGCACCAATCTCAGCGCGACCCTGATGTTATTCCTGATTATTTTAGTGATTGGCATTCCATTTGTTTTTGCAATTTTTATTTTGCAGCATGAAGGTCGCCAACTTTACGCTGAAGTCCAACAACAATTATTTTCAGGACATTTTACTCTTCCGCCTTTAATTACCGACTTACCTGTCGTTGGCAAAGATATTCAGCGTGCACTCACTGAACTGAACAATAATCCGCATAACCTCACGCAGAACATTATGCTGTTGCTGCAAAATCACATCAATTATGGCCGTTTTGTGTTAAGTGAAATCAGCCGTAATCTGGTGAAATTATTTTTTGCCTTGTTTTCTTTGTTCTTCTTTTATCGCGATGGAGTTAGCCTGCTCAACCAAGTCAAAAATGCCTTGGAAAAAGTCATTGGGCCACGTATCCACCATTATTTGGACACTATTTCAGAAACAACACGCGCAGTCGTCTACGGCATTGGCTTAACTGCTGTCGCTCAGGCAGTTTTGGCAGGTGTCAGTTATTTTGTTGCTGATGTCCCAAATCCGATGGTGCTGACAATTCTCACCTTCGTTTTGGCACTGATTCCATTTGGGACACCTGTGTCATATACCGCTGTCAGTTTGTGGTTATTTTCACAAGGTCAGATTTTTGCTGCGATTGGCGTATTCCTTTGGGGTGTTTGTGTGGTCAGTACTTCCGACAACGTCATTCGTCCATTGGTCATTTCAGGCGCAACCAAAGTTCCATTCCTACTGATTATGTTTGGTGTCTTGGGCGGTATTGCCAGTTTTGGTCTGATCGGGCTATTCATTGGCCCAGTGGTACTGGCAGTGTTACTGGCTATTTGGCGTGAATGGGTTCACGAACAAGAAACTGAAACCACTGATCCGTCTTCAACAGCACCATAATACAAATTCATACAGGGACGTATAACAAACTCATACATGCAACACCTGATTCTTTACAATGAGGCAATGTTTGTTTGCTTGAATAAAAGATGCAAAAAATAAAACAGGATAATGATAATGCGTCCATTTTTTCAACTGACAGGCATATGCCTTTTAAGTTCAATATTTTTAGCAGGATGCCAATCTTGGTCTTACTCAAAACATCCAGAACATCAACAAGTCACCATGCATGCCGTAAGTGCTTCTGGCATTGGTGAAAGAATCGGGACCATCACCTTAGAAGACTCTCCTCACGGATTAGTGATGATCACCCATTTATCACAACTCCCTTCAGGTACACATGGTTTCCATATTCATGAAAAAGGCTCATGCGAACCTGCCATGAAAGATGGAAAAATGGGGGCGGCCCTTGCTGCAGGCGGGCATTTTAATCCGCTCAATGTTGCTCACCATGGAACCCCATTAACAGGACATATGGGAGATTTGCCAATTCTGCAAGCAGACTCCAACGGTGATGCTAACGAGACATTACTGGCCCCCCGCTTGAAACTTCGCGATGTGCATGGTTTAGCCATTATGATTCATGCAGGCGGTGACAACTACTCCGACACACCAAAACCTTTAGGCGGCGGCGGTGCACGAATTGCCTGTGGGGTTATTCCATAATCAGATTGCTCAATTGACAGGGAGTTTAAAAAAGTTCAGTCTAAGTCTGACACAATCAACTAAAAATCAATGACGTGAATAGCTTCTACTCCCTGCTTCAGCGTTACCAGAGCAATGCATTGATCATGTATTGCTTGCAAATGTGTATCGTGCTTACCGGCACAACACTTGGTTTATATTATTTGCACTTGGGACAATTTATTGTCCCTGTGACCCTCGGCACAATTGCCGCAGCCCTGACCGATTTCGATGATCGGCTCACCATTCGCCTGCGCAATTTATTCTATGTGTGTGTGCTGTTTTTTATTACCAGCCTCATTTTGGAATTACTGCATCCCTACCCGATTTTTTTTATTCTGTATTTATCGCTATCTAGTGCTGGGTTTATTTTACTCGGTGGCTTAGGGCAACGTTATGCCACCATTTCATTTGGAACTGTGCTGCTCTCCATCTACACCATGTTTGGTCTAGGTGAACCGCATGTCTGGTACTGGCAACCAAGCTGTTTTGTGCTTGGTGCAATCTGGTATGGCTGTGCAGCCATCGTGTTTTATCTGCTCAAACCGACATTAGTGGTTCAAGACTATCTATCAACCAGTTTCCAGCAAATTGCCAAACTCCTTCAGCTTAAATCCAAACTATTTGATCCCGATCATCAGCATTTGGTCGAACAACTGCTGTTTGATTTATCTGTACAAAATACCGCGGTTGTACAAAGTCTCAATCAGACCAAAGCGGCCTTACTGACCCGACTCAAAGCGTCACGCGCCAATAAAAATACCATTTACTGGCTGCATTTATATTTTCTAGCCCAAGATATTCATGAACAAGCCACCTCAAATTACCTGCATTATCAACAGATCCAGCAAAATTTTAGCCGTAGCGATCTGATCTTTCGCATGCAAAAGAATATTCAGATGAATGCAATTGCATGTGAACAAATTGCGCAGTGTGTCCTCAATCGGCAACCCTATATCGTCAATCCTGAACACAGCTTGGCTTTAAAAAATCTGGATGCATCCATGCATGAATGGATTCAGCTACACCCTGCCAATATTGAAGTTAAAAATTTGCAGCTAATTTTAAATAATCTGCATAACTTGCATCAGCAACTTTTAGCGCTCAATCATGTTCCTCAAAACAGTACAACCTTAGAGGCTGACCTGAATCTCCTCGATGATGATATTCACGGTTGGCATGATCTGGTGTTAAAACTCAAGCAGCATTTAAGTCCACAGTCAGCCCTGTTCCGTCATGCAGTGCGGATTGCCGTAGTGTTTCTAGTTGGTTATATCATTTCCCTGTTGCCATTTGCACGTAATGGCTACTGGATTTTGCTCACCAGTTTATTTGTCTGCCAAATTAGTTACTTTGCCACCAAGTCCCGTTTGAAAATGCGAACATTAGGCACGCTGTCGGGTGTGCTCTGTGGTATTCCGATTTTATATTTTGTACCGAGTGTCGAAGGTCAATTGCTGTTGACTGTGATTTGTGGTGTGCTGTTCTTCTATTTGCGCGTCAAAAAATACTCGATGGCAACCCTGATGGCGACCTTAATGGTGCTGCTAATTTTCAATATCAAAGGTGCAGGCTATGAAATTATTTTACCGCGCATTATCGACACATTGCTTGGCTGTGGTATTGCATGGCTGGCGGTCAGTTTTATCTGGCCTGACTGGAATTTTCGTAATATTTCCAACAACATCAAAAACTCAGCTCAGGCAACCCTCGCCTATTTCGATGCCGTGATTGATCAATATCAACATGGAAAAAATAACAGTATCGAATACCGTGAGGCACGACGCTTTGCACATAACAAGCAAATCGAACTGTCGAGTATGATTTCGAGTTTAAGTACCGAACCTCATCCCAACCCGACCCTGATTCACCATGCGTTTCGTTATCTGGTCTATAGCCATAGTCAACTCAGCTATATTTCGGCATTGGGAAGTCACCGCGAACAGGTCAAAGATCCACAAATTTTGCAATTGATGCTTTGGTGTCAGCAGACCTTAAAAGCTGTTTTGCAAGAACAACGGCCTTTACCTGAAACAGACATTCAAGACAAACTGCTTGAGATTAAAACCTTGTCTCAACAAGAACACCTGTCGGATGATTTCTTGCTGATTTTAAAACAAATCAGTCTATTATTGGAAACCTTGCCCGAGCTACTGGCTTTAAGACAAGAACTGTTAATACAAGAAATTAAGTAATTCAGAAGGATATTCCTGTGAAATAACCATTGAGGTTGCCTGTGCATTCGTCGTTAACAATACACACATGAGATATGCATAGGCATTCCATCAACAAGATGTAAATCAGATAATGGAATGTAAAAATTGCTGAAGTTGAGCGATACCAGAACATCATCTCATTCTGTAATATTACATTTTGTCATAATTAATCTGATGATCTTACCTGTCATATAACAGGCGAAATCCAATGTTCAACTGTCATAATCGACATGTATTTATGAACAACAGATAGATCGTGACATCATTTTTCTGTTTTTAAAGCTACACATTGATGATTCCATAAAAATATTCAAAATAAGCAGAATTAAAAATATTTTTTAACGTTATTTCAGTAATTTAAATTTAATTACTCTCGTTTCAAAAATGATTTAAAAAATGAAAATTCATAAAAATATTCATACATCTATAAATTTTATTTTTTAAAATTGCAGTGAAATACCACAATACAACATCATTTGAAGAAAAATCATCCGTAATAAAACTGAAATATTTTAGTCATTTCCCTGTCACGCAACTGGCTTAATTTAACACTCAATTTAGTTCCTTCTCATTCTCTGCCCTCAATCAAAATAAGCAGAACAATAAGACGGAAATACCTTCCATACAGGGAATCTTTATGACTAACTTCTCTACAAAAATTTTCAGCACGCTAATTGCATCTGCTGCTCTATCTTTGAGCGCAGCGCATGCTGCAGAAATCACGGGTGCAGGTTCAACTTTCGTTTATCCAGTACTGTCTAAGTGGTCTGCAACTTACAATGTTAAGACTGGCAACAAAGTGAACTACCAATCTATCGGTTCTGGTGGTGGTATCGCTCAAATTAAAGCTGGCACAGTAACTTTTGGCGCATCTGATATGCCATTAACACCTGCAGATTTGAATGCAGCAGGTCTTAAACAATTCCCAGTAATTATCGGTGGTGTTGTTCCAGTTGTAAACGTTCCAGGTGTACGTCCAGGTGCTTTACGTCTTACTGGTCCTGTTCTTGCTGACATTTTCTTGGGCAAAATCAACAAGTGGAATGCTCCAGAAATCCAACGTTTGAACCCTTCTGTACGCCTACCAGACCAACGTATTTCAGTTGTTCACCGTTCTGATGGTTCTGGTACAACTTTTAACTGGGCAAACTATTTGTCTAAAGTTAGCCCAACTTGGAAATCTAAAGTTGGTGAAGGTACTTCTATTTCTTGGCCTACTGGTATCGGTGGTAAAGGTAACGAAGGTGTTGCTGCTTACGTTAAACAAATCAAAGGTTCTATCGGTTACGTTGAGCTTGCATATGCGCTTCAAAACCGCATGAGCTATACAGCAATGCAAAACAAAGCAGGTCACTTTGTACAACCAAATGCTGCAACTTTCCAAGCTGCCGCTGCTGGTGCAAACTGGAGCAAAACACCTGATTTCTATAACGTTATTACTAACGCTCCAGGTGCAAACTCTTGGCCAATCACTGCAACAACATTCGTGTTAATGCACAAACAGCCTAAATCTGCTCAAGCAAGCAAAGATGCTCTTAACTTCTTCAAGTGGTCACTTGAACACGGTCAAGCAAATGCACGTTCTTTGGACTACATTCCTTTACCAGCAAACTTAGTGAAACAAATTGAAGGCTACTGGATTAAAAACATTAACGTAAAATAATCCATGCCTTGTTTCTTTCTTGAATCCAACAGAACTCGCTTCTGTTGGATTTACTCTATTTCTAAATAAAAGATGCTCACTGATGAAACTAGACAGAACCATGGAACTAGATAAACAAAGTGAAACGGACTCGAAAGATCATCGTAATGATCAGTTGTTTCACTATGCAGTAAAAAGCTGTGCCATATTTGTGCTTGTAATTATGCTAGCGGCATCCTTTTCCATGCTTTGGAGCGGGAAAGAAGCTTTTCAAACTTTTGGCTTTTCATTTATCTGGAATAGCTCTTGGGATCCGATTGGTAAAAATTTTGGCGCACTTGTTCCTATTTACGGAACATTGGTCACTTCTTTTATTGCAATGCTCATTGCCGTTCCCGTCAGTTTTGGTATTGCGATTTTTATTACCAATATCGCACCAAAGTGGATTCGTACCCCAATTTCAACAGCAATTGAACTCCTCGCAGGTATTCCATCAATCATTTATGGTATGTGGGGTTTATTCGTTTTTGTGCCGTTTATGGCAGATAACGTTTATCCTTGGGTCGATGAACATATGGGTTCATGGCCGATTGTTGGCCCACTCTTTCAAGGCCCGCCAATTGGTTTAGGCATGCTGACAGCAGGCATCGTGCTGAGCATCATGATCATTCCATTTGTTTCTTCCATTATGCGGGAAGTTTTTTCAACTGTACCTACTCCACTGATTGAATCAGCATATGCGGTTGGAAACACGACTTGGGAAGTGATTTGGGACATCGTTTTACCGTATACCCGTTCTTCTGTACTTGGTGGCATCTTCCTCGGCTTAGGCCGTGCCCTTGGTGAAACTATGGCGGTTACCTTCGTACTGGGTAATGCCCATATGCTAAGCCTGTCATTGCTTGAACCAGGTAACTCGATTTCGGCAACCATTGCCAACGAATTTACCGAAGCCGACTCTACTATTTATTTATCTTCACTCATGGCGCTTGGTTTTATCTTATTTGTCGTGACATTTATTGTGCTTGCAATTGCACGTGTAATGTTAGGACGTTTATCACGTCGTGAAGGAGCGTAATCATGTCAAACGCGCTTTGGAAAGTTCGACAAACAAAAAATGCTCTTGCAAAAGTCTTGTCTTTTTTAACCGCAATTTTCGGCCTGTTTTGGCTGGTGTGGATTTTATGGACAACACTTAAAAATGGTTTGCCTGCACTACATTTAAGTTTAATTACCGAAATGACACCTCCTCCTGGCGAAACAGGCGGTCTACTCAATGCAATTTTCGGTAGTATTTTAATGAGTGCGGTTGCTGTTTTAGTCGGTACACCCATCGGTATTGCAGCAGGGACTTACCTTTCGGAATATGCTCGTGAAACCAAACTTGGTTTCTGGATTCGCTTCATTAACGACATTTTGCTTTCAGCACCATCCATTGTAATTGGTCTGTTTGTCTATGAGTTGATGGTTCGTCAAATGGGACACTTCTCTGCCATTGCAGGTTCTGTCGCTTTAGCATTTTTGGTTCTTCCTGTTGTCGTACGTACAACCGATGAAATGCTACAACTCGTTCCAAATACTTTACGTGAAGCTGCGCAAGCACTCGGTATTCCGCGTTGGAAGATTGTTCAACAGGTGCTTTACCGTGCTGCCATGTCAGGGATTGTTACAGGTGTCCTGCTCGCTCTTGCACGTATTTTAGGTGAAACAGCACCTTTACTATTCACAGCGCTCAATAACCAGTATTGGTCAACCAACGTGTTCCAGCCAATGGCGAACGTTCCTGTGGTGATCTTCCAATATGCAATGAGTCCTTACGACGACTGGCACGCTCTGGCATGGGCTGGTGCATTAGTCATGACCTTTTTTGTCCTTGTGCTCGGTATCGTATCTCGCACAGTCTTAATCAAAAAGGATAAATAAAATGAATACAGTATCTAGTTCAAATTCAGTAAATTCACAAAATGTGGTGCCAACACACAACACCACAATGCAACCACCTCATGCGTTTCACTCTGCCATGAATACACCGAAAATTGTTCCTGAAACAGCAAAACTTGATATCCGTAATCTCAATTTCTACTATGGCAATAGTCAGGCATTGAAAAACATCAACATGATTATTCCTGAAAACAAGATCACTGCGCTGATTGGACCTTCAGGTTGTGGTAAATCAACATTATTACGTGTATTTAACCGTATTTATGACATTTACCCGAAACTTCGTGCTGAAGGCGAAGTGTTGTTTGATGGTCAAAATATTCTTCAAGACAACATCCCTGTAAACCAGTTGCGTGCAAAAATCGGGATGGTTTTCCAAAAGCCAGTTCCATTCCCAATGACGATTTATGAAAACATTGCTTATGCAATTCGCCATTACGAAAAACTCTCTAAAGCTGAGATGAATAACCGTGTGGAAAAAGCATTGCGCGATGTTGCGTTGTGGGATGAAGTTAAAGACAAATTGCATCAAAGTGCTTTAGGTTTGTCTGGTGGTCAGCAACAACGTTTATGTATTGCACGTGCTGTGGCACTAAAACCTGAAGTGTTGTTGCTTGACGAACCAACGTCTGCTCTAGACCCAATTTCTACGGCAAAAGTTGAACAGTTGATTGAACAGCTTAAGTCTAAATATACCGTTCTGATTGTGACGCACAACATGCAACAAGCAGCGCGTATTTCTGACTATACGGGCTTTATGTTCTTGGGTGAGTTGATTGAACTTGATACCTCAAACAACATTTTCACCAACCCGAAAAAACAGCAAACTGAAGACTATATTACAGGTCGTTTCGGTTAAGTTTTACTCGGTTTTTGAAGTTATGAAAAAAAAGACGATTTAAATATCGTCTTTTTTATTTTGAAGAGCTTATGGTAGACCTTGATGTTTAGCATCCTAATCAGCCATAAAAATGCTGCTTTAAATGTTGGCTATAATCTGTCAAATACTGATCTAGTTGCTCACGCCGATTGGCTTTTGGCATGCTTTGCGCTGCCAGTTGTGCTTGCTTAAACTCTAACTGCTTTAAAATTTCTGTTTGCTCATCCTGCGAAAGCACGGCTTTTTCTTTCTGTTGTTTTTTGATCTCTAAATAATTTTCCGCCCATACGCGTAGCGGATCATTCGGATCAATTTGGGCAAACAAATCGGTGATCAGTAATGCAGGCATACTTTCCTGTAGTGCCAGTTCAGCCGACAATAACCCACGAATCGAGTAAAACACTTTTTTATAGGTAAAGTTATCGGCAACTTGCATGACTTTCATGCCATTTTCAGCCAAAGATAAATAGTGATAATACAAGGCACTATAGTCAATCAGTTCCAGTAGTCCTTGTTTAAAGCTATTCCATTCAGGCACAACATTGAGATATTCGATATGCGCCCTTACCCACTCCAAAACAGTTGGGTTGCTTTTTGCCAAAAGCCCTAACATTTTGTCGAGGTCATAGGACACAAAATCAAAATCACCGTCCATAATTTCGATCAAATCTCGATGTTTCTTATAATCAAAATACTGGGCTTTGCTAGGTAAATGAAACCCCCGAACATCATAATCGCTGTCAGGGCTTGCCATGCCCCATAAGCGGCTACCACTCTCAATATAAAACAGCGGAATATCTTGGCGTTGTTCAAAAAGTTGTTGGATATTTTTTTCGATGTTCATGTCTTTTCCTCTACAAACTCTATAATAAAATTTTCACCATCCCATAATTTAACTATTCCAACCCAATTGAGTTTTGCATTAAATGTATTCTTAAATTGACTTCCATCTGCACCTTTTAAAATTTCTTCAAAGTTTTTAGACAGC
The DNA here is from genome assembly GCF_003261585.1 of Acinetobacter sp. MB5. Lineage (GTDB taxonomy): Bacteria > Pseudomonadota > Gammaproteobacteria > Pseudomonadales > Moraxellaceae > Acinetobacter. Next base: position 28,856 of record NZ_POVU01000004.1, read on the forward strand.
GTAATAATTGGACGAACTTTTAAATTTTTAAGATAAGCGATTTCAATATTTTTTCTAAACTCTTGATTTCCAAGCCCTGACCACCTTGATACTTTATCTTTATATATCTGTATACGACTTTCTTTATTAAATACTAATAGTGGCTGATGCCCCCAGATACTAACAACTAACTCATCTTTATCGTTAAATGCTGAAACAGACCACTGTATATTTTTTTGTTTTGCTCCAAACTTTTTAAATTCATCAGAAATACCCATAAATTTATAATCCTTCGTAAAAAAAGCGCATCTTTCGACACGCTTTTAGCAGAATTTTTTCTATTCAATCAAGTCTTAAAGATCAAATAATTTGCCTGGGTTCATTAAACCATTCGGGTCAAAAACTTTCTTCAAGGCTTTCATATATTCAATTTCTTCAGCAGAACGGCTGTATTGCAAATAAGGCTTTTTCGTCATACCCACACCATGTTCAGCCGAAATTGAACCGTTATATTTTTTCACGGTATCGAACACATACTTGTTCACCACCTGACATTTGGCAAAGAATTCATCTTTAGTCAAATCCGCAGGTTTTAAGATGTTCAAGTGCAGGTTACCGTCACCAATATGACCAAACCAGCAGATTTCAAAGTCTGGGTAGTTTTCAGTCACAATCGCATCAATTTCTTTAATAAATGCAGGGACATGAGTAATTAACACTGAAATATCGTTTTTGTACGGAATAAACGGCGCAATCGACTCTGAAATATCTTCACGTAAACGCCATAAGCTGTGGACTTGATCTAGGCTTTGGCTCATCACACCATCAAGTACCCAGCCTTGTTCCATGCAGTGCTCAAAGATTTCCATGGCTTTGTCCATGATCGGCTCGTATGGCGCTTCAAACTCAAGCAACACATAGAATGGACATTGAGTTTCAAATGGACGTTGTACATGACCGTTGTCTAAAACTTTTTGCATCGCAAGTTCACCAAAGAACTCAAATGCAGTCAGGTCAATCTTGCTTTGGAATGCGTGTAACAATGGCATGATTGCGTCGAAGTCAGGGACACCGAGTACCATCACTTGCAAGTCTTGTGGCTGACGCTCAAGCTTGATTTCAGCTTCTGTCACCAAGCCCAAAGTCCCTTCACCACCAATAAACAAATGCTGAAGCGCATAACCTGTTGCGTTTTTGATCATGCCTTTGTTGAGGTGCAGGATATCGCCTTTACCCGTCACAACGGTCAGACCCAACACCCAGTTACGGGTCATGCCGTATTTAATCACTTTAATACCGCCAGCATTGGTGCCGATGTTACCGCCAATCTGACTTGAACCTGCCGATGCGAAATCGACTGGATAATACATGCCTTGTTCTTCTGCATAGTTTTGCAGTTGCTCTGTCACCACGCCTGTCTGCACGCGAACCATGCGATCTGCTGGGAAGAATTCCAGAATCTGGTTCATCTTGTCCATGCTCACCACGATTTCACCGTTGGCTGCAACTGCACCCGCTGACAAACCTGTACGACCACCCGATGGTGTAATTGCGACATTGAACTGATTCGCAAGTTGAACTATGGCCTGAACTTGTTCGGTACTCGATGGAAATACCACGACAGAAGGATTTGGGTCAAAGTGCTTAGTATGGTCTTTACCCCAGTTTTCTAAGCTATCGGCATCAGTTTTGATGCGATTTTCACCTACAATGGCCGTCAGTTGAGTCAGTAAGTCAGGTGATAAAGCGACAGAAGCATTCATCGTGTACACGCCTAGCAAGAAATAAACAAGTTGTTGCTCACTATGTTATCATATTGCGACCAAATTTGGCCTTATGTAGCGGAGCGGTAATGAGCCAACATCTATCACTACCTAAAGATAAAATTCGTTTCTTATTGTTAGAAGGTGTGCATCAAAATGCCATCGACACTTTAAATGCTGCGGGTTATACCAACATCGACTATCGTAAAACTGCGCTTGAAGGCGAAGCTTTAAAAGAAGCGATTCAAGATGCACACTTTATTGGTATTCGTTCTCGTACACAATTGACTGAAGAAGTGTTTGCAGCAGCAAACAAATTGATCGCAGTTGGTTGTTTCTGTATCGGAACAAACCAAGTCGACCTTAAAGCGGCAATGAGCCGTGGTATTCCAGTATTTAACGCACCATATTCAAATACACGTTCGGTTGCTGAACTTGTTCTTGCAGAAACTATTCTGTTACTTCGTGGCGTGCCAGAGAAATCTGCAAGCTGTCACCGTGGTGGCTGGAACAAATCTGCGAATGGTTCTTTCGAAACTCGTGGAAAAACTTTAGGTATTGTTGGTTACGGTTCAATTGGTTCGCAACTTTCTGTACTTGCAGAAAGCATGGGTATGCACGTGATTTATTACGATGCAGTAACTAAGCTTCCAATGGGTAACGCACGCCAAGTCGGTTCTTTAGACGAATTGCTTGAAACTGCTGACGTGGTAACACTCCATGTTCCAGACGTTCCATCTACACGCAACTTCTTCGGTAAAGCTCAATTTGCCAAAATGAAAGAAGGTGCAATCTTCCTGAATGCTGCACGTGGTACATGTGTGGTGATTGAAGATTTGGCAGATTCAATCAAAGCAGGTCACATTGCAGGTGCTGCGGTTGACGTGTTCCCGAAAGAGCCTAAAGCGAACGGTGAAGAGTTTGTTTCTCCACTTCGTGGCCTAGACAACGTGATCTTAACGCCTCACGTGGGTGGTTCAACCATGGAAGCGCAAGCCAACATCGGTTTAGAAGTGGCTGAGAAATTTGTAGCTTACTCTGACAAAGGTATGACGCTTTCTGCGGTGAACTTCCCAGAAATCGCATTGCCAATGACTGAAGGTAAACACCGTTTACTTCACATCCACAAAAACATTCCGGGTGTATTGTCAAAAATCAACAACTTGTTTGCTGAGCAAGGCATCAACATTTCTGGTCAGACTTTAATGACTAAAGGTGATGTTGGTTACTTGGTGATGGATGTTGACGCGTCTGCATCTCACGAAGCGCTAGAAATGCTGAACGATGTTGAAGGTACAATCCGCGTTCGCGTATTGTTCTAAGCTTCAACACCCAAAAAGCCACAGCCTTGTGTTGTGGCTTTTTTTATTTCTACTTTTTACCATTTAGTTAAATCATTCCAATATGGGCTTTTTTAAAAATAATACGACGGTTCAATCCATCGCCCTACTTATGGTTGCCATTGTCAGTGTGCAAACCAGTGCTTCACTGGCTAAAGCTTTATTTGCGACATTTCCCGTACTCAGTATCTCCGCGCTCAGACTTCTGTTCGGGTTTATGTTGCTGGCAATTTTTTTCAAAATTTGGCGGGTAGCATGGCAGCAAATTCGCTGGGCATCGATTATCGGCTATGGCTTGGCTTTAGCAGGCATGAATGCCCTGTTTTACTTGTCCCTGCATCGCTTGCCTTTAGGGATTGCCGTCTCCTTTGAATTTATTGGCCCACTCAGTGTGGCTTTACTGCATGCCAAGCAACGCTATGATCTGGTTTGGGTTGGTTTAGCAATTTTAGGCTTAGTACTGCTTTTTCCGTGGAGTCAGACAGGTCAGGCTCTCGATCCTGTAGGAATTGTCTTGGCGATTGGGGCGGGTGCTTGTTGGGCAGTCTATATTTTAACGGGTAATCGCCCTTCAGGAATTTTGGGCAATCATACCGTTTGCTTGGGTATGTTCATCGGTTCTTGTGTACTGCTACCGATTGCGCTCTGGATCGGAACACCTGTCACCGTCTTACAGCCACCTTATTTGCTGTATTTTATTGCTCTGGCATTTCTCGCCAGCGCTCTGCCTTTTTCGATGGAAATGGTGGCATTACGCCATTTAAGTCCGTTGGTTTTTGGGACATTGACCAGTCTAGAACCTGCCTTTGCCGCACTTTCAGGGGTCTTGTTTTTATCTGAACATCTGCTTTGGACACAATGGCTGGCACTTGCCACCATTATCATTGCATCGATTGGTTGTACTTACACCACCCAACGCGCCAAGCAAAAAGTGGAACAACAACTCAATTCGCTCAAATCAGATCAGATATAAAAAAGTGGCGATCAACGCCACTTTTTATTTTATGCTTGGAACCTGAATAATGACTCAGTTCTGTTTCCGATTAACCTGAAGTAAAAGTTTGATAACCAATACGGCAAATCAAAATCGTCACCAAAACCAAGAAAATCTTACGTACAAAGCCGCTGCCATACTTCATCGCGACACGCACCCCGACCACTGAGCCTGCCACATTGGCAGCTGCCATCATCAAACCAATATGTAAAATAGCGTGACCTGTTGGAATTAAAAAGCTCAATGCAGCAAGGTTGGTCATAAAGTTGCCAATTTTCGACAATGCCGAAGCATGCAGAAAGTCCACACCTAAAAAGCGGATGAAGAAGAAAATGAAAAAGCTGCCTGTCCCAGGGCCAAAAATCCCGTCGTAGAAACCAATCAACAAGCTACCAATCGCAGCCAACACCAATAGTTTCGGGGTAATGTGTAAATCAACTGCAACCTGTCCAAAACTTTTTTTCATAAAAGTATAAATGGCAATTAGGATCAGCATGAGCAACACAAAAGGACGTAATACAGATTGGGGAATCAAAGACAAACAGGCCGCACCCGCAAATGAGCTGATGAGCGAACAAATCCCAATTACAATCAGCAATTTCCACTGCAACTTTACTTTGCGGGCAAAGGTAAAGGCTGCTGACCCTGTCCCAAAAATAGAAGAAACCTTATTGGTTCCGATTACCGTAGCGGTCGCCATGTTGGGGAAAGTACTCATAATCCCCGGAATCTGAATCAGCCCGCCTCCACCAACAGCAGCATCAATTGCCCCTGCGGTAAATGCAAAACCAATCAGACTTAAGATCGTTATCGTGTCCATACAGTAATCATCACTTTTCTCATAAATGCAAAACTCGCTTAGGAACTAAGCGTTTTTTATCGGTAATTTGAGCCAAACCTAAACAGCGTTCGCCATCAAATACCAAAACTTGCTCTGCTGCTTCATGGTCAATATTGCTTTCCAGCCCATTACAGAAATATTTGCTACGTCCCTCAGGAATCTGAACTTGCGGAAAATGCTCCACAGGTGCATATGCTGGCAACAACAATGCTTCACGTTCAGCCTCAGTTAAACTTTCCAAATATTCCAAGGTGTAGCTCGGAATCAAATCAAAAGGACCTGTTGCAGTACGATGCAATGCACTTAAATGCCCCCCACAGCCCAGTGCCTCGCCAATATCTTCCCCCAACACACGAATGTATGTGCCTTTAGAGCAAATCACATCTAAAGTTAAGCTGTCTTCTGTAAATTCAATCAGTTGTAATTGGTAAATCGTAATTGGACGTGGCTCACGCTCAATCACAATCCCTTGACGCGCCAATTCATATAAGGGCTTGCCATGTTTTTTTAATGCCGAATACATCGGTGGAATTTGTTGAATATCACCACGGAACTGTTCAAGTACCTGTTCAATTTTGTCTGTTGTTAGTTCAGGTACCGCACGCTGTTGTAAAACCTCACCTTCCACATCGCCTGTAGTCGTGGTTTGCCCAAGCTTCACGGTGGTTTGATAGCGCTTTACTGAATCGAGCAAATAATGCGAAAACTTGGTCGCCTCACCCAAACAGATTGGTAACAACCCTGTCGCCAAGGGATCAAGTGCCCCTGTATGCCCTGCTTTTTCTGCCCGATATAACCAACGCACTTTTTGTAATGCGCCATTCGAACTAATCTCAAGAGGTTTATTGAGTAGAAATACACCACTAATTGGACGGCGCTGGATTTTAGGCTTAGCAACTGACATAAGAAAAATGGTGAGCAAAAATGACACGCCATCTTAACAAAAGCCTAAACAATCTTCAGCAGAAGAATGTACGTATTCTCAGCAGATGAATTTTTATTGTTTGAACCAATTAACAGCAATAAAAAAATGCGCCAATTGGCGCATTTTCTTGACTCAAATAAAGCGAATTACGCTTTACGAGCTGGTAATTTTTCACGAATACGTGCAGCTTTACCAGACAAGTCACGAAGATAGTAAAGTTTCGCACGGCGAACATCACCACGACGTTTAACTTCAATTTTAGCAACGATTGGAGAGTGAGTTTGGAAAACACGCTCAACACCAACACCGCTAGAAATTTTACGAACTGTAAAAGCTGAGTTCAAACCACGGTTTTTCTTAGCAATTACAACACCTTCAAAAGCCTGAAGACGCTCACGATCGCCCTCTTTTACTTTTACTTGCACAATGACAGTGTCACCTGGAGCAAATGCAGGAAGGTCAGATTTTAACTGTGCGTTTTCAACAGCTTGAACTAAAGGATGCTTACCGCTCATGGGGTATCTCCAATATATGTGGGTCAGAAGAGGTCTGAGATCCACTGGGTATAGAGGCTAAAGCGCATAGACCCGATTATCTTTCTCTTTATGCTTGACCACTTCAATGCACAAAGAGCCTATTAAAGAAGACTTAAACTCAAGTTTAAGTCCCGAATTTGAAGCAATGCTTCAAATTTATGCATAGATCAACGCATTGGATATGTGTTCATCTTTGCAAAGAAGTACAACTTCTTATCTGGTGTTCAAGGAAAGCGTTAAATTCTCGACTTCCTTGTACAGAAGCACAGCTTCTGTCTTGCGCTCGGGCAAAGATTCTTAATCTTTGCTCTTTCCTCGCTCATCTTTAAGCCATTTTTTTTGCTGCTTGCTCAACTCAACTTGCTCGACCAGCTCAGGTCTACGCGCTAAAGTCCGTTGATAACGCTGCAAAAAACGCCATTTTTCAATATTGGCATGATGTCCAGATTTAAGTACCTCTGGCACATCTAGCCCTTCAAAATGGTCAGGCTTGGTATATTGTGGGCAGTCTAACAGACCATCCACAAAAGAATCTTGTATGTGAGATTGTTCATCTGACATGGCATCGGGTAAACGTCGAATAATGCTATCGAGCAAGACCATTGCAGGAAGTTCACCACCAGATAAAACGTAATCCCCAATCGACCATTCTTGATCTACATATTTCTGGATTAAACGCTCATCTACCCCTTCATAACGTCCACACAGCACAATCAAACCATCGTAATCGATAAAGTTTTGCACGGCATGTTCATTTAAGGTCTTTCCTTGTGGCGACATATACACCACAGGAACATGAACTGCTCCCGCTTGCTCTGCAAGCTGTTTGGCATGACGAATTGCTTTTGCCAAAGGCTCAGCCATCATCACCATACCTGGACCACCACCAAACGGACGTTCATCCACACGTTTATAGTTGCCCTCAGCAAAATCACGCGGATTAATACAATTTACTTGTACAATGTCACGCTTTGCTGCACGCCCGCTAATTCCGTATGCTGTAATCGCTTCAAACATTTCAGGAAAAAGCGTAATGACTGCAAAAAACACCGCAGACTCCTCTTTCTTCCTGCTGTGTGAATCCTTTAGGGATTAATAATCTACGCCCCAATTGACGTAAATACGACCAGCTTCAAGATCAACGCGCTGTACCACATCTTTATGCCATGGAATCATACGCTCTTCAGCGTCTACGCTGTCTGCTGTGGCACGAACCACCATGACATCGTTTGCACCTGTTTCAAACAGTTCATGGATTTGACCGAGATTCACTTCCTGTTCGTCATCATCGAGACCTAACACGGTTAAGCCTTTCAAATCTGACCAGTAGTACTCGTCCACGCCCGGTTGAGGCAGTTGCGATTTTGAAATCCAGATATTTGCGCCAACTAAATTGTCTGCTGCCGTGCGATCACTCACACCTTTAAGCGCAACAACCAAGCCTTTGCCATGTGGTTTCCAACGTTTTACATCAACAACTTGCCAACCTGCTTTGGTCTCAATGTACCAAGGCAGGTAGTCAAAGATGTTGCTCATGGGTTCTGTATTGGAATAGACCCAGAGCCACCCATTCAAGCCATACGCTGAACGTAGCTGTCCAATCTGAATACGATCTTCAGGAACATTCTGTGTTGGTGTCATGGGCTACCTACTACAATTACGCAGTAGCAGCAGCTTTTTTAGCTTGAGCAGCTAAAGAAGCAACACGTTCAGAAGGTTGAGCACCTTGTGCAACCCAGTGAGCGAAACGGTCAGCATCTAAACGGATTTTTTCTGCTTGACCTTGAGCTGTAGGGTTAAAGAAACCGATACGTTCGATGAAACGACCGTCACGTGCATTACGACTATCAGTCACAACGATTTGATAGAATGGACGTTTTTTAGCACCACCGCGAGTTAAACGAATAACAACCATGATAAAAACCTTATAATTTTTACGGATTATCCCTGCGCCGACCATCGGCAACACTTCAAACCCCTTTCATAGAGGGCAGCATTTTACGTGATATTCACCCCAAATGAAAGATCAAAATTTAAGTTATCCACAGTTTTGAATTTATTTTTAGTTACTATCCCAAGTTGATGTACTGCTCAACGCACAAGCCGTTGCACCTTGTGACCAGTACTTCTGCCCGTCTTGATTTAAACATACGACACCATTATCTTTTTGTATTCCCGAAGTTGATGGTGTTGCCTGTAAAGTATAGCCTTGATTATCATCATCAATTACTAAAACAACGGTATAATATGCCGTTCCCGAAGAAGGATAATTTGCTGTTCCACCAATGCCTGTCAATGTTGCACCACTATAACTATGATTAACCAATTTGTAGTTTTGTAAAAGCCCTGCAACTCGCATAACCTCAGATTGAACATCAACGCGATTGGTCTTAATTCTATACTTTGTATAACCCTGATAAGCAATGGCTGCCAAAATCCCAATAATTGTAACCACAATCATCAGCTCAATTAGAGTAAACCCCAGATTTCTCGTTTTCATTACCAACTCTCTGAACCACTTGAACCGCAGCTACTGTACGAATCAAAACTGGTCTTATTTTTGCAATGCATACCCGTACTGGTCAGCAAAAAATTGTAACTTTTAGCATCCGTTGTAGTTGCTTTAATAGCCCAACTTCGTCCTACAGCATCATCACTGGTCAGCAAAACTGAACCAGATGAATCAGCCGATAAATCAGTAACTGTAATGGTATAAGGATAAGAAGACGTTGATCCGACCGTCTCCGATGTTGTTGCAAACCCTTTGTAATTAAAGTTACGGGCTTTCCAACGGTCAAGTAACACCGCCAGACGTTGCATTTCCTGCTCAGCCTGAGCTGCACGTGATCGCCGTGCATATTCTTGATAACTAGGTATTGCGATTGCTGCCAAAATCGCAGCAATCACCACAACAACCATCATTTCAATTAAGGTAAAACCCAAATTTTGAGATGATGCTGAAAGTTTATTCATATTCAACATCCCTATTTACTGGTTTCAAACCAACGCTTTGGCGTTAATGCCAATGATGTTGAATAAGTTGCTGCTGCCGTGCTTGAGCTACTTGCCAAAGTCCCTGTTGAAGTAATTAATGCTCTGTTTGTACCTGTACTATTACTAGAACCAACACTCGGTGCGACAATACCTACACCTATCGCAGTATGTGAAATAAATGTAGAACTGGCAATTTGGCTTTCGGTACACACTCCATACGGCATACAGAATTGAGTCACATAACTTTCACCCTTAACGCCTGAACCACAATCGCCTGATGAACCTTCTTGACTACCATCATACGAAGTTACATAGAGGTCATAATCTAATACTGTTGGTGTTGTTAATATTTTCTCATCCTGTGTCATACTTGATGCAAAATAATAATACCAGCCTCCTGTTGTTGAATATGGAGCAACTGCTGTTGTATTGGCATTGGTTGTCAGTTTACCCAAGCTGCTTAGTGTCAGATCCTGAGTATTCAAATTTCCACTACTATAATCATAGCTATAGCTTGATCCACTCACTGTAAATAGATCTGAGCGAGCAACGTCTTTATCATAGATATTGTAAATCGCATCATTCTTATAAGTTGTATCTGAGGTATCAAATAATGGAGAACTATGATTCCCACTACCAATTGATATGACACCAAACTTTGATCCACTGTAGGAATAAGTTGAGAATGCAGGCATATCATAAAAACGTGGGCTGTACTGACCATTATTTAAATTAAGCAAGCGTACAGGGGTTTTTGCAAACATGCTGGTATCTGTTGTTGAAGTTAAGGTGTTATTTAAATCAATACGCCATACCTGCCCACCTAAATCACCAAAATATAAATGATCAATCAAACCGTCTGAGTCGCGATCAACCGTTTTAATCTGGCTAACCACGCTATATTTCATATTGGCTGAAGTTGTGTATTGAACACCTGAGGTTGTATTACTAGACGTCGCATTTGCACCAGCCCACCACAATAGCTGCCCAGTCAAAGCATCGAACATATACACACCCGCACCAATTTTATTGGTCTGTGCATATTCATCTTCATAGCCAGCGAAAGCTGTTCTTTCACCAGTACTACCACTAAACGTACCATCTCCATTTGTACCGCCAGCATCATAACCACCACCAACGAACATCACGAGACGTTTAGAGCCTTTCCATTTCACCCAACCCACACTTGGTTTAGACCAACTTTGCCCCATAAACCCCAGTTCTTTATAAGTTTTTGAACTGGCACATGTTTCAGGTGTATCTGTCTGAGAACTACTATTACAATAAACAGCAGTATTATTAGGATCAATATGGAAAGCCATTTGAGGATTACTCATATCTTGCAAATTCAAAGCATAATAACTACGCCCCCCCATACGCAGACCACCATAAGCCATTTGCATACCCTCGCCTGTTGCTCCACTAATATCAGAAGAGCCAACAGTTAAACTACCATCACTATTTGAGACATACTGACTATAAGCAGTCCATGGACCATCTACTCCATAATAAAGTGGCTGATATGTCGAACTACTAAAACCCGTAGTTGCAGTATTGGTTTGGAACGCTCTTTTTTGTGTGGTAATCAATTCATTTGGAACAAAAGCAAATTGCTCAGCTCCAGTATCTGCATCTACAACAGACAATACCCCTTGTGTTGTACCAAACAAAACATAATCGTCACGATTTGAACTACTCGTTACGCCGCTCGTGGTTGTGACTGTACCAGATTGTGTTAGCAATACTGGAGTTGAGTGCATCACTGCTCCAATTTGTCTCAATGTACTTAACGCTGCTAGACCGGCTGTAGTCGTTGGTAAACTGGTCGTATCACTTGGGGTACTGATCACATAGCCAAGCAAAGATAAAAGATAACCACGATCTGCATCAGTTGTATTGGTCACATAGCTTGAACCAATTTGGTTTAATGTCGTTGTTGTAACAGCACCACTAGTATCACGGTTCGTCAACAGTTTACGGTTAGCGACATAAGATGAAGTCATACCCACAGGCAACACACCTTCAACCCCACCTGTCGATGCCAACGTGGAGTCTGTTACATATTGCGACCAAATATCATAGTTAGTAACATAGGTGCCACTACTATCAACAATTGAATTACCTTTAATATCCTCAATCAAACCACTGATAACATTATATTTTTTCAAGTTACCCAACCACAATTGATATACTTCAGCTGGTGTTGGTTGAAACTGTGCAGAATAAGCATAATTTTGTACAACTGTTGGGTTAAGTTCATCTGTTGGAATATATGATGCCCCAGTCGTAACAGCAGGAATATCTGTAGTTAACGAAGTAATAAAGTTGTTTACACTAGTGACAACATCACTGGAACTCGAACCAGAATACCAACCACCACCACCATAAACACCTAATCTCGCAGCATTTTTAACATCATCACTTGCAGAAGATGAACTAATATTGGCAAGATTTTGCGCTTGTGTGAGTGAACTGCTATACGATGTGATTCCATTAAAGTCACTACCAAAACCAACTACTGCGGTTTTAATATCAACACCTAAAGGATTTAACTGAGCTGAGCTCGTTGAACCAGCGATGGTTCTATTGCGTAACAATTGTGAAAAGTCACTAATACATTGCCATCCCGTAGAGGAACTCGAACTTGCTGTAAATAAAGTTCCTGAACAAGTTAAATTACCGCTATAAGTACTGGTTAAAGCATTTTGCATTAGATTCTTAGCAATCGTAACACTTGAGCCATTTGGCTCACCATCTGTTAAGATATAAATCCCTTGTCCACTACATTCGGTACTACTTGTATTTACTGGAGATGTATAAGCTGTGCCATCTGAGTTTTTAGCGTCGGCTGTTGAATATGAGAAACCACTCCCTGTAGGTGAGGATGTCACCGTTTTTGTCTCATAGACACAGCTACCTGTTATGCTATTCACCGTACAACTTGTGTTATAGCTTGAAGTTGTTGGGTTGGTTGTGGTTGCACTACCCCATGAGGTACAACCACTAGATGTATACGCCGTACAACTTTGATAATAGGTTGTACTACTGCTTGAAGAAACACTTTCACGATAATAGTAGGTGGTAGTACCACGACTTTTCTTATAATAATAAGTATCGTTTCCACTCACTGTAGTTTGATAACCATTTGTGCTCGGTGTACTACTTAATGTTGTTGTACAGTTAGATGTACTCGTTGAACCACTACTGCCACAGCTATACCATATAGTTGTAGAAGATGAGGAACTATAAGTAAAATACATGGGAATACTGGCTGTTGTTGTCGTTGCTGTAGTGGTGCCAAACATATAAGCTCCTACTTCAGCATAAGCATTTGCAGTTGGTGTAGAACCGCTTCCTGTCCAAGTACTTATATAGCTAAGTAGTAAAGTACGCTGATCTGTCACGCTTACACTTGTATTTGTATAATATAAAGTACAAGTCTTGCTATTTACGTAGGCACAAGCTGTATTACTATAACCACTCAGTGATGGTGATGTTGTTGATGCAGTTCCCCATGAAGTACAAGTAGCATATGAACTCCATGCTGTACATGAACTATATACAGGAGTGCTACTAGTACTACTCGGATAATACTTCTGAACCATTGGTTTTTTCTGAGTATATGTCCCTCCACCTGTAATTGCGGTACTCAGTGCTCTCGCAGGCACCATTACATAACCCGCAGAGCTATTATAAAATGTTGATAAACCAATGACTTTATCATCATCAATTTTTGAAATACCATCCCCCCCAGCAAGTACTGTGATCATTCCATTACGCACTCGTTCAAGCCGAGTTAACCCTGTACTATCTGAATTACTTGTCATACTTCCCGAGTTATCGAGCAGGAACATAAGTGTTACAGTGCCGGCAGTGGCTTTTTTATAAATCTCTATATCACTAGCCTGAGCCAAAGGAACAGCTAAGCAAAGCAATAGTGTCATTATGCCTGCGCAAAATGCTGCCATCGCTTGCTTAAAGTGATGAATCATATGCTTAAGTTGAATCAAAAATTTCATCACTTTCCCCTAACTGCTACTTGTAAGGCTTTGTGTTAATGTGTATTCAGAAACATGTGTTGTAAAAGGTACATTCAGATCTGCTAGGCATTCAGAAACACTTTCATCAGCTCCAGATGCTGCTGTATAACCAGAAGGTACCTCAGGGTCATTCATATGTGTTGATAAACAGCTATAAATATCGGATGTCGAAGCAGAGGATAAAGTTGGCATGAGAGAAACCGCATGAACTAAAGCCTTTTCACTGCTCATTACCTTGGCCGAGTCAGTATCTGTTCCACTGACAGATCCTGAAAATGGTGTGTCATCAGAAGATGAATCTTCAAACTGAACCGTGATCTGCGTCATGACTGCACCACGGCCACTTGTATAATAATTATTCGAACTTGTTGGGTTACAATAGCCAGCCGTGCCGATTTCACTATTATTAGGTGCTGTTCCAGTTTCCCATTTAATAATGCTAGCATTGGCAATTGTAAAAAAATTTGTATTTGTCCCTCGATAACAAAACACTAACTCCTTACCTTTGTTGCTACTTGTTCGGATATATCCAAACATGCCATTTGTTGCCAACTCTTGAGACAAATTATCCGCATCTTGTACCGTAAAAATCGCAGAATCAGAGTTAGTCAACATAAGCTGTTGTGCTTGACCATTAGTTGCAATATTTAAAGACAGCAAACCTTGTCGAATTGCCAATGTTCCAATAATCGTAATTAAAAGAAGAACAATTAAAACTACAACCAGTGTTGCACCTTGTTGAGAACGTCGAGAAATCATGATGATCGATCCCCTAAAGCGTTACGAATAGCAACTGTCTGTGTAATCACTTGGCGTAAATTTTTTGTTTTAAGATTTTGAATAGTGCTATTTAAAGTCACAGACTGATCAAGTACTGTAAAAGATTTCGAGAGATCAATATTTGAGTCGACGCCAACCGATTGATTTGAACGTACTAAAATCCCAAGTTTTACGCCAAGAATTCGAGCCGTAGCTGCACCAGCCAAATATTGTGAAACCGTCATATCTCTAAGATTTCCAGAGCTGTCTTCAACCACAAGTAAAACGTGAAAATAGTCCACGCGTTTCATAATAATCTGTCCACTATCTCCAAAATCCGAGATGACACCAGCGCTCGTTGCGCGGCCTGCATCACAAGCAAGTGCTAATGCTGTTGCAGAGGTTTCATTACTACTGACGTTGGTGTCTTTACGAACAAAATAACGTTGAATCACATAAGATGACGTACTGGTAATCTCATTACCCTCACAATCAAAACCACCAGTTTGAGTTGGGAGATATTGAATGACTAATTGATCACTATCTACACCTACATTAGATGTGCTACTCAGGGCACTTTGTGTAACTAACGTTGAACTACTTATTCCTGCAACATTGGCGCTGCTAAAAACAATCCCACCATTTGCTAAAGTACTGATCATTTGAGCTGATGAATTATTTAAGTTTGCTAACCGAATATCTTTTGTTATGTAATTTAATGCAAAATTGGCATTATCTTGAATATCCGCAGCTCCTTGCTGTAAAGCAAAACTCTTTTGACCTGCAATAAATAACATCAATGATGCTGCAACAATAATCAGACCCAGTACTAAAGAAACCATGAGTTCAATTAACGTCAAACCTTGTTGTGAGAATCGCATCAATATGCCTCCATCACGATACAAGTCGAACTATCATTGTATGAAAAACTTGAGGTTTCACTGGTTGTACAGGCAATGTGACCTGATGTTGTTGCTGTAGTATCTACGGGATCTGTCTTATTCCAAGCCACATAAATACATTCACGACCATTTGCCGTTCCGGGGCAAGTTACCATGTTCAATGTCATTCCAAGATCCGTTGCACTTAAATATGCCTCATGTACATCAAATGCCGCTTTCACAGCTGGTGTACAAAAAGTGCTATAACAATCTATAACTGAGGCAGCTTGACCACTCTGGCTCGACAAATAAGTTTCATATGCAGTAATCGCTGTTGAACTGCTATTAATTCGGATTTTTTCAACCAGATCTCTTGCAATATTGGTTGCCTCAATACGATTAAAACCTTCAGATGTTGCTTCTACAGCCCGTAACTGCAAAGCAACAAACCCTAAAACAGCAATCGCCAAAAGTAATAAAGCCACCAAGACCTCTAACAACCCTACACCTTGCTGATATTTAACTTGCACTGCAGCCCCCCGTCACAAGATCACCTTGTTGAACTGTACCCATTCGAGAAAGAATTATTTTTTTTGAGTATTTTGCATTCACTTGAGTTTGATCACATAAAACCAAAGTTAAATCGGAACTCAGTGGGGATGTCGTTGTTGTTGGATCCTGAACCAATCCATCAGAGCGAAATACAATTGCTGTGGTTGTTGAAACAAGTGTTGCCTTCCCTGAAGCGGTCCAGTTAAGAGTACTGTCCGTATCTGCTGAGGAGGAATTTAAACTAATTGTGACTGAGCGACGGTCTAACGCTGCTTTTGAGCGTGCTTTTTCCAACGCAATCACCAAATCACGTGTACTTGCATTTAAATTTTGCTTAAGTAAAAACGTGGACATTGCTGGGATAGCAAGTATAGAAAGAATAGCGATAATGACTATTACTACAATTAACTCAAACAATGTAAAACCCTGAATGGATTTCATGTTGCCCTCATTTTTTAAAATGATCGAAGAATAAATAAATTTTTATTAACTATTTTTATTTATTAAGCATCTAAACTTATAAATAAATTTCATAAAGTATCTAAAAAGAATATATTAAAAGTGCAACTTTAATGTGATTCTTATCACATTTTAACAACATAATTTAGAAAAAAAAACAAAAAAAACGGATCAGTCTCGATCCGTTTACAAATAAAGTGCTATCAAGCCTGTATAATATGTATGCGCAACTCTTTAGGCAAACTAAACGTTACATTTTCTTCTCGGCCATCCAATTCTTCTGTTGTTTGCGCTCCCCAGTCCTGCAAACGCTGAATGACCTGTTTAATTAAAATTTCTGGAGCAGATGCACCTGCAGTAACGCCGATTTTACTGTTGGCATTGAACCAGTTTTGTTGTAGCTGCTGAGCATTATCAACCAAATAAGCAGGCTTACCCATACGCTCAGCCAGTTCGCGCAAACGATTCGAGTTGGATGAATTTGGAGAGCCAACCACCAACACCACATCGCACTTCTCTGCTAGATCCCGCACAGCATCTTGACGATTCTGGGTTGCGTAACAAATATCATCCTTACGTGGCCCCTGAATTTTAGGATATTTTTCACGCAATGCATCAATCACTTTTGCAGTATCATCAATGGAAAGTGTCGTTTGCGTCACAAAGGCAACCCGTTCAGGATGTTTCACCTGCAAATCAGCAACATCTTGCTCGTCTTCTACCAGATAAATCTCTCCGCCATTGTTTTTATCATATTGCCCCATCGTCCCTTCAACTTCAGGGTGTCCATGATGTCCAATCAGAATGGCTTCCACACCTTCACGAGCATATTTAGTCACTTCAATATGAACTTTAGTGACCAGTGGACAAGTCGCATCAAAAACTTTCAGGCCACGGCGCGCAGCTTCTTGCTGAACCGCCTTAGAGACACCATGCGCACTAAAGATCACGATGTTATCGTCTGGAACTTCATCAAGCTCATCAACAAAAATTGCTCCTCGCTGACGTAAATCATCAACAACAAATTTATTGTGTACAACTTCGTGACGCACATAAATCGGTGGCTGAAAACACTCAAGTGCCCGATTGACAATCGCAATGGCACGGTCAACGCCTGCACAAAAGCCTCGTGGGTTCGCCAATACAATTTCCATAACTTCCTCAACCTGACACATAGTGACTGTTTTTTTGAATTTCTCAGCTAAAGTATTCAGTTTAGCCGCGCTCTACTCTAAAATAGAGAAGATATTTTATCATATCAGGAAAAAATATCATGTCGGGTCTATTGTTTGTCGTTTCTGCTGCGTCGGGAACTGGCAAAACATCTCTGGTCAAAGCCCTGCTCGAACGTGTAACCAATTTACATGTTTCTGTTTCTCATACGACTCGTGGGCAACGTCCCGGTGAACTCGATGGCGTACATTATCACTTCACAACAAAAGATAGTTTCTTGTCACAAGTGAATAATGGCGGTTTTATTGAATATGCTGAAGTATTTGGTAATTATTACGGCACTTCACAAATGACTGTAAAACAGCAACTCGAAAAAGGCCATGATGTTTTACTTGAAATTGACTGGCAAGGTGCTGAGCAAGTTCGAAAGTTATTCCCTGAATCTAAACAGATTTTCATCTTACCACCAAGTCAGTTTGACTTACGCCAGCGTTTATCAAACCGTGGAACCGATGCCGTTGAAGTAATTGAACACCGTTTAAGCTGCGCCATTACCGATATGCAGCAATATGTAAATTTTGATTATGTGATTATCAATGATGACTTTAATAAAGCACTACATGATTTAGAATCAGTGATTAACGCCAATCGTCTCTCTATGACTCAGCAAGCTCAGCGCCATCAGCAATTAATCGAAAAATTGTTGCACCCTGAAAATTGATTAAAACTTGAGTCTATGGGCAAAGCACCTTATACTGCACAGTCTAGTTAAATTTAACTCAGTAAGAGATTTGTTATGGCACGCGTAACTGTTGAAGATTGTTTAGACCATGTAGACAACCGTTTTGAATTGGTCCTCGTGGCAAGTAAACGTGCGCGCCAATTATCACGTCAAGGCATTGAACCAACTTTAGAATGGGACAATGACAAACCAACCGTTGTGGCGTTGCGTGAAATTGCAGCGGGTCATGTAAGCAAAGACATTTTGAAACAGCGCGAGCAAGACTATCAAGCATCAAGCCTTGACCTTGCTCTTTCAGCGAATAACTTAAACCTAGAAGGCTTTACTTTCTAAGTTCAAGTTTTCAGCAATAAAAGCCTAGTTGGTTCAACTAGGCTTTTTTGTTTGCTCACTTCTGGTGCAAAATTGAGTAAAACAATCAACTTTATTGAAAAATTCTTGGTTTTTTTCAACAAGACAAATTGACAAGATCAACAGAATGCTTTTCATTAAAGAGCTAACGTTTCCCATTTGTGATTTAGCATTTTTAAAAGGTGGTTTATGCCAGGCGAAGAAGTCAGCCAAGCCAAGCAACAACTTAAACTGATTATTGACGCATATCTGTCAGAAAAAGATGTCGAGCTCGTACTTGCTGCCTGTGATTTCGCCGACCTTGCACATAGCGGCATAACACGTAAAAGTGGCGAACCTTATGTACTACACCCGATTGCTGTCTGTAGTATTTTGGCTCACATGCGTCTTGACTCCCAAACTCTCATGGCTGCGCTGCTACATGATGTGATTGAGGACACAGAATTTACCAAAGAAGAAATCGCCAGCAAATTTGGCAAAGTCGTTGCTGAACTGGTCGATGGCGTGACCAAGCTGACTCACTCTAGCGACAAACAAGTCAATAAGGCCGCTTCATTTCGTAAGATTCTGCAAGCCACGCTTCAAGATCCACGTGTCATTATTATCAAACTTGCAGACCGTTATCACAACATGACCACGCTTGATGCGTTGCGTCCAGATAAACGTGCACGTATTGCCCAAGAAACGTTTGATATTTTTGTCCCGATGGCGCGTATTGTCGGCATGAATGAAATGGGGGATAACCTCGAATATTTATGTTATGAAAATTTAGATTTAGACGTTTTTAATAAAATCCAGCAAGCCCTTCAGCAGACCCGACCTAAACGCTGTGAATACCAGCAAATCTGGGAAAACAATCTGACTCAGCTACTCCAGCAACACCAACTGACAGGTCGTATTAAAAAGAAAAATAATAATATCGAACTGATTCGACATTTCTTAAAAAATGACATCAATCTTCAAGAACTGACTCGCAGCCATACCTTTGAAATTATTTTGACCAGTATTGCAGACTGTGACCGTCTTGTTGAAGTTTTGAGAGAGAATTTTCAGGTTTTAGAATTTAATGACCATATTCGCCGCCCACTACCAGGTGGCAATCAATCCTTAATGATCAAACTTAAGGGTGAAAAAACAACCCTCTCATTAACCATACAAACGGAGCTGATGCGTAAAGCTGCTCGTTTTGGTGTAGTTTTGGGTGAAAGTGCACCTCAAGCCTGTCGTTCTGCCATTCAAGCATCCATGCAGAATCTAAACACACTGATTGACGATGAATGTGCAAAAACCACCTTTAATGACCTGCTCGACTATTTGCATCAGGAAAAAATCTGGGTGTATACACCACATGGGCATCTACATGAACTGCCACAAGGTGCAACGATTGTTGATTTTGCTTATGCAGCCAGCCTGTTTTTAGGCAACCATGCCATTGGGGCGAAAATTGATGGTGAAACCAAACCCCTCTCGACACCGCTGAGCAGTGGTCAAGTCATTGAAGTTTTAACGGATGTTTTGGCAACACCAAACCCTGACTGGTTAAGCTTCATCAACACACAAAAAGCACGCCGTGCCATTCAGAATATCTTGCGTGAACAGGATGTAGAAGAACAACGGATTATCGGCAAACAAGCTCTTGACCGTTCTTTGCGTATGTTTAACAGCTCAAGCCATGAACTTTCGGAAGATGACTGGACTAATGTTCTTGCTTGGCGACATCTCGATAATCCAAATACGCTATACGAACAAATCGCTGTAGGTGACTTATTACCACAACTGGTTGCCAATCATCTCTTCTCTATCGATAGTCAGGTGGAAGAAGAAACCAGCTCACATCGTCTAATTCAAGGCACAGATGGCATTGATGTTAAATATGCGCGTTGTTGCAACCCAATTTTAGGTGATCCAATTCAGGGGCATTTATCACGTCGTGGTCTGATTGTGCACCGTGAACGCTGCTACAACTTATTGCATGAGCAACATCTCCATCCTGAAAATATTATGCCGTTGCAGTGGAGCGATTATGATGTCGATGATGTCAGCTTCACCGCATATTTATGCATTGACCTCAGCATGAATGACGAACAAATTTCTGACCTGATTTATCAATGTCGTAAAGCCAAATTTGGTGTGGAAATGGTGATTTCACAAGACAATAAAACCTATGTCAATGTCGTTGTGAACAACCGTAAAGAAATTGCCAAAGTCATCCGTGAATTACGTCTGCACTTTGGTTTCCCTCGAATTCTACGTCAAGATACACCTGTTACAATTAGTGAAACACAGCATAAAGTTGTATAAATTAGGCCGATCATCCTGCATCGATTGTGTTATATATATCAATTGATATAGGTCATTGAATTTGTAAAGGAGATATTCATGTCACGCCAAGTGATTCATACTGAAAATGCACCTGCTGCAATTGGAACTTATTCTCAAGCCATTTTAGTTGGGAATACATTGTATCTTTCTGGACAAATCGGTTTAGATCCATACAGCATGGAATTGGTAGATGGTATCGAAGCACAAATTCGTCGTGTATTTGACAATATCAAAGCGGTTTGTGAAGCAGCAGGCGGATCATTAGCAGACTTTGCAAAGTTGAATATCTTCTTGACTGATTTATCAAATTTCCAACTCGTCAACCAGATTATGGGTGAATACTTCCCACAGCCTTACCCTGCTCGTGCAGCATTAGGCGTGGCAAGCTTACCTAAGGGTGCTTTAGTGGAAATGGACGGGATCGTGATTATTCCTTAAGCCCGAGCTAATTTAAAACCACCGATCAGGTGGTTTTTTTTCATTCAAAAACTCAATAAGAGTTTCGCTAAACTTAAGATGAAACCAGTTGACAAACGATAACAATTATCAATAATATCAGTAATCGTATTTATCTTTCCATAGGTGCGCACATGTATGTTTGTTTATGTCGCGGGATTACTGACCAAGATATCAAAGATGCAGTTGCTAACGGCACAGAAACTTTTCGAGAAATTCGTGATTTACTCGATTTAGGAACCTGCTGTGGGCGCTGTGTACCTGAAGCACGTAGTATCATCAGTGAAGAATTGGCAGCAATTGCCGCAAAAATTTCCGTGGCAGCATAATACAATAACGAGTATTTCCCCTCGCCTGTCCGCGACTCCCTGAAATGTTATTTTTATCAAGCACATAAAAATACCATCTGATGGTGATTTTCATTTGCCGTTCTATAAATTACTCGCAGCAATGCAACTTATTGGTTAAGATGAACTTATTGTTGCCTTAATCTGTTGAGGCTTGCATTTTTTGCGGAGAAATAATAATGAAAGGCAATCGTGATGTTATTAATCAGTTGAATCAGGTGTTGTATCACCATCTCACTGCAATCAATCAATATTTTTTACATTCACGCATGTTTAACGACTGGGGCATTGAAAAACTTGGTTCGGCAGAATACAAAGAATCTATTCGCCAAATGAAGCATGCAGACAAAGTCATTGAACGGATTTTATTTTTAGAAGGTCTGCCAAATTTACAGCATTTGGGTAAATTGTATATTGGTCAGCATACGCTTGAAGCATTACATTGCGATGTGCGCAAAGTTAAAGAAAACATCGAAGTCCTCAAACATGCTGTAGCATTATCTGAACAGTTACAGGACTATGTATCACGTGATTTAGTTCAGGAAATTCTAGAGTCTGAAGAAGATTACTGGGACTGGCTTGAAACCCAAATTGATCTCACTGAGAGTGTTGGAATCGAAAACTATATTCAAAGCAATATGTCGGATGAATAGGCTTCTTTCATATGTCCTTTTTATTTCTCTTGCGCTGCATTGAAATATATTTCAATTTGCTCAGGGAGAAAAATAAAGAGGGTGTAGACAATTAGGAAAGAAGTCTAATAATAAAAAAGCTGCCCTGTAGCAGCTTTTTTATTGGCTTAATACTTAATGCAGTGAATGTCCATTGTGGTCTTGATCAAGCAATAACTGACCATAAGGATGGCTCACCTGATATAAACCATGAATCAATTCGAGCTGGTGCTCAGCTTCTTTCATTTGTCCGTTATAGGCTAAAAGCTGGGCATATTTATATAAGTCATAATGCGTTGGAGTAATCACCACCACATGATGATAACGTTCCAACTGCTGCGGTGTTAAAGAACTAAAACGATTCAGATAATACCAGTCTGCACGTTGGTCAAACTGGTCTAATACATAAATACGATACGGCTTCACCGCAGGAATGCCCTGATCAGAATGTTTACGTCCCTGATTGAGCGCATCGATCGAAGTTAAATAATCGCGCCAGATTAAGCCATACAATAAAATACAGATCACCAAGATGGCCGTATTGAAATTTGCCACCCATTTGAAGGTTTTGAATGAGGTGCCATGAGCTTGGATCACCCCCAGCAAGAACCCGACTGGCAATAAGAAGTACGCATAATCTTGTGGGAACTCAAACATGGCATGTATCAGGACACAACACACCATTAGCGTAGCCACTAAGGCTTCACTCTTTTTCACCTGTTTGTTGAGTTTCCAGATCCACCAAGCGACAAAACCAACAATCGCTGTCCCCAAAATCACCCCATTCCAGACCAACAATTCGAGAATCAGGTTATGGGCACTGTTCGTTCGCTCATTATGCTCAAGGAAATCTGCACCGACCAGTTGTGCATAACTCGTCTGATTCCAGCCATAGCCCAGTAACGGATGTTGCTGAATGGCATAAACCATTTGCATCCAGATACTAAAACGAGAATGGCTTGAACTGGCACGCTCAATCACATCTGACATTTCAGAATGAGATAACCCAACATGCACCAATACTGTATTTAACATCGGTACAGCGAGTAAACTGCCCACATAGAGACCGACCCACAACACCACATGGTAGCGTTTAAAGCGCTGCTCTGCTGAGAGTTTAAAAAACAGATAAGCACTCAATACCACACAAGCGACCCACGGCGTACGTGACTGGCTCAGTGCGATAGTGAACGTGAGTAATAACGCACCTAAAGTCACTAACCACGTTGGTAAAACCCGCTTCTCAAACAGATAAAGCGCGCCCATGAGGCTCATCATCAGGAAAGTTGCCATGTTATTTGGCTGCGCAAAGTTCCCATAAGGACGGTTACCACGCAAAGGCATAATCCCAGGAACATCATGATCTAGATGTAACCATTGTAATAAAGCAATCCCCACAGTGATTAAACCCACCACAAAAACCAGCAGACTCCATCCTTTAAAGATTTTTTCACGCTGCTCAGGGTCTTGAGTCAAATTAAAACCAAGTACCACCATCATGGCAAAGGCAAAAAGATACAACCCAGAGAGTAGTGCTTTATTAAAATAAAACTCGATGCCCAATACCCACTGTACAAATGGAATACACGCTATGGCAAAGAGTGGTAGATTGAGCTTGGGTAAATACAATGGTTTATCGATATAAAGTGCCAAAGTACATAGAGCCGCAGCATAGGCAAACAGTTCACTCGAGAACGTCAGCCAAGGCGTATAGTGATATGGAGATAGCCAAGACAGCGCTAAAAGCACAGCGATGACCAAAAACAGGATTCTTTGCATCATGAGCAAAACAGGTGAAAAATAAAGCGCGTAGTATAGAATATTTTTTTGCAAAGCTATGTAGCACAACCTCACCTTTACTCAAACATCTTGTATAAATTTTTCTATTTATGGGATGATGATTTATCAAACCAGCACAAGAACACGGATCAAAGCTTGCTAACATTATTTTAAGAACAGCCACAACAATAGGTACATCATATGCAGCTTCAAGGACAAGAACTTCATTTACGCCGTGCCGAAATTGGGCAAGGAACGGTCATCGCACGTGCCTTACCCCACCGTGACAAACGCATGATTGGGGCTTGGTGCTTTCTCGACCATGCAGGCCCTGTCGAATTTTCACAGGGGCAAGGTCTAGACATTGGCCCACATCCGCATATGGGCCTACAAACCTTCACATGGATGATTGAAGGCACACTCATGCATACTGACAGCTTAGGCTCGAAGCAGTTGATTCAGCCCAAACAGGTGAATCTCATGACCGCGGGGTATGGGATTTCACATACGGAAGTCACTCCACCCAATGAAACGCAGCTCCATACTGCCCAGCTTTGGATTGCCCTCCCCGATGAACAGCTCAATATGCCTGCAAAATTTCAGCATTACCCTGATCTTCCTGTCGTACAGCAGGATCAGATTGAATGTCGAGTTTTGGTTGGAGAGTTTTTGGGGCAAACTTCTCCTGTTGAAGTCTATAGCCCACTGCTGGCTGTGGATCTCTACGCAGAGCAGGCCCATCAAACGAGCTTCAGTCTAAATGCGGAGTTTGAATATGGCGTTTTATTGTTGTCGGGTTCTGCTCAAGTCAACGGACAAACGCTCACCACGGAAAACATGATGGTGTTCGCAACAGGTTCTACTGAGTTGAGCTTGAGCCTTGCTGCTGAAAGCCGTGTATTGCTCATTGGTGGTGAACCCTTTAAGTCGCCAATTTTACTGTGGTGGAATTATGTGGGGCGCACTGAGGAAGGGATTAAAGAAGCCCATCAACAATGGCTCGCACAAGATGATCGTTTTGGAAATATTCCAGATTACCCAGGTGAACGCCTCAAAGCACCTGACTTTCCAGCACATATGAGGGCATCAAAATGAGTGTCGTCGGTCATAGCCAAGTACAAGCCTTACCTGAACAATGGAAAGGACTCATCAGATGTGGAAAACATGAGTTTTTTACTGATGAACCTGAACACCTAGAAGGGCAAAACCAAGGGGCAGCCCCTTATGATCTGCTGTGCAGCAGTCTGGTCGCCTGCACCATGATCACTCTACGTATGTATGCCAAACATAAAGGCATCGACTTGGGAGAATTTAGCGTATCAGCAGAGTTTCTAAGCCATCGAGATGGCTTAGAACACATTCAGCGTCATGTCACATTTGAGCAACCCTTGAACGATGAATTGCGTCAGAAGCTCCTCGCGGTGTGTCAAAAGACACCTGTGACTAAAACGCTTTTACGCAGTGTTGCCATCGAAACGCAGATTTTCGCTCCTGTTCAATAATGCCGACTTTGGCGAGTATGATTACATCTCGCCAAAATCACCACGGTTAAAGTCATGAATCGCCTGCATAATTTCTTGCTGGGTGTTCATGACAAACGGCCCGTAACCTTGAATCGGTTCATTCAGCGGTTGTCCTGTCAAAATCAGAATCCCTGCGCCCTGTTCAGCACTGATCTGAATGGGCGCAGCATCGTCTCGGTCAAACAACACAAAACTGTGATCTGTCACGTCATACTGCTGGTTAATCCGCACTGTGCCTTGGCGCACCACCACAATACTGGTTTGCCCAACAGGAACGTTAAATTCATGCTGTTGCCCTGCCGCCAGTTGAATATCCCAGACATTCACAGGACTAAAGGTTGAAGCTGCACCCTGTGCATCGGTATATTGTCCTGCAATCACCCGCAAATAACTGCCTGCATCATCCAGTGCAATTGAAGGAATCTGCGCTTGGGTAATGGCTTGATATTTACCTTTGGTCATTTTGTCTTTGGCAGGCAAATTCACCCAAAGCTGTACCATTTCCAGCTCACCGCCTTGCTGGGTAAACGCCTCAGAATGCAGTTCTTCATGCAGCAAGCCTGCACCTGCCGTCATCCATTGCACATCACCTGTTTGAATGGTGCCACCACCGCCATGCGAGTCACGATGCGAAATTTCACCTTTATAGGCAATCGTCACGGTTTCAAAACCACGATGTGGATGTGCGCCGACCCCACGTGGCGTATTGGTTGGGCTAAAAAATTCAGGTGCGGCGTAGTCGAGCATCAAAAATGGGCTTAACACTTGCCCTAAACGGTCATAAGAAAATAAGGTGCTGACATGAAACCCATCGCCCACCCAATGCTTTTGCTGTGTCCGATATTGCCCAATGACTTTTTTCATGTCGGAATCCTCAGTTGATCTAGAAGATAATTTTACTTGTTACTCGGCAGTCAAAAAATCCATAAAAATAAGAAGCACTATCTTATATATGCAATAAACAACTTCCGTTACAATCAAGCCGTTGTCCGAACACAGGAATTCGCCATGCATATCTTTGATGATTACTATTATTTTTATTTGGTCGTCAAACATGGTGGCTTTAGCGCAGCCAGTGAAGCAACACACATCACCAAATCCAAACTGAGCCGACGGATTCTAGAACTCGAAGAACGCTTTAATATCAAACTGATTCAACGCACCACACGACACTTTCAGGTCACGCCACTCGGTCAGCAGTTCTATGAAGAATGCCAAAAAGTCGTCAACCAAATCGAATACAGTGAAAACGTACTCTTACAACAAAAAAGTGAGCCGCAAGGTCTGGTTCGGATTAGCTGCCCGAATGTGATGATGCAGTTTCAGATTCGCCCGATTCTGAATGCTTTTTTAAAACAATACCCGAAAGTCCAACTCGAACTGGAACTGACCAGTCGCCGTGTCGATGTGTTACATGACAATATCGACATTGCGATTCGTACCAGTTTCAACCCGAATGAAGATTCAAGTTTAATCGTACGGGATGTGGTCAAAACCACCCATTGTCTGGTGGCCAGTCAAAGCTTACTGCAAGGACACGAAATTCAGAATTATCAGGAATTGGTACACTACCCTGCCGTAGCTTTGGGTCTCATGAAAAGCCGTTACACTTGGCATTTACAGCATTTGGCTACAGGTGAAACTGCTGATTTTCATTTTGAACCGCGTTTGAAATGTAACGACTTGGCGGGTGTGTACTATGCCGTAAAAGATGGATTAGGCATTGCTGACTTACCGATCTTGACGGTTCAAAAAGATTTGGAGAATGGCAATCTGGTTCAAGTTCTTCCCGAATGGCAGTCCAATACAGGTACCGTGCAACTGGTGTATGCCTCACGTAAAGGACAGCGTTTAGTCATCGAAAAGCTGATTGAGGCCTTGGTTCAAGGCTTACGCGATATGATCGGACGCGAAGCAGGCTATATTGCTTAGTCGTCAACAAAAATGCCTGTAAATCACAGTTCAACTACGTAGTTTTGCAAAAAATATAGAATTCAGCAGACCGACTGCTTTAATATAGCTTTCTTTTTTCAGTAATTTTTGAGAAATGTCAAAGCTCAGTGCATTAGATCAGTTGCTACAACGCTATAAACAATTGCAATACCATCAAGATCCAGTGTTATTCCAACGCCTACAAGACGTACAACAATGGCAGAAAAATCGTTTAAAACATTCCCATCAAGGTTTATTTTCCGAAAAAAATAATCGACTCATGGCCGATTATTTTGTCAACCGCCTCTATGGTGGCCCCGATTTCGACATTTTAGCCAAGCAGATCGAACGCCTGCTCAAACACGCGCATAAAGCCGAAAAATTTATTCCTGAAAATGCCATTAAAGCAGGCACTCACGGCATCTTACTGGCAATTTATGCGGTCGAACTCGATGAGCAGGTTGCTGCACATATTCAAAAAAACTATCCGCACAATCAAGCCCTCAATGACGAAATCATGCGTCAGACGTATTTGCAGCTCGATCAGGCTGATTTACGTTTAACGCAACTGAGTATGGCGGATGAGTTTGGGCACTATTTAGACCGTTATTTGCGCTCATTTATGGTTCATACCGCCTTTAAAATGTGTAAATCGGTGGCGTATAAACACCATTTTCAAATGATGTATGACTTTATGGATGAAGGCTTTACTGCCATGAAACCACTCAAGTCCGCAGAGAAATTTGTCCGTGATTTTAGTGCGCAGGAACGCCAAGTGATCCATCGTGTCCACGCAGGCGATCCACAGCCTTTTCAATAATCGGCCCGCACAAAGCAGACTTTTTTCTGTATATTATTCATCAATTCAAGCATGATGATCACTGCAAAGTTTTGCATAATCTGTCATCATGCTCCCTAATTTCTTATACAGGTGAATGAGGAGAGACTCATGTCGAACGAACACCCAACGCCAAATACAGCCAATGAGTCGACAGAAAATTCTAATAAAGTTAGTCCTTTTTTAACCTCGCCTCTTCCTGAAGGGACTCCACAAGGTCAACAAGAGACCCTGAACCAAGCACCACAAGACACCCCAATTACAGGACAAGTGCCGCATTACAACCTGCCACGTGGCGCAGGCAAAACTGGCAATGTCGGTGACACCACGCATTTCGGTTTTAAAACGGTACGTACCGAAGACAAAGCACAAAAAGTTGCGGAAGTGTTCCACTCGGTTGCCAGCAAATACGACATTATGAATGACTTGATGTCATTCGGGATTCACCGTTTATGGAAACGCTTCGCGATTAACATGTCTGGCGTACGCCGTGGTCAGCACGTGCTAGATATTGCAGGCGGTACGGGTGACCTTGCCAAAGTCTTCAGTCGTGAAGTTGGCCCTCAAGGCCATGTAGTGCTTTCCGACATTAACGAATCGATGCTGAATGTCGGTCGTAGCCGTTTGCTTGATGCTGGCTGTACCAATGTTGATTTCGTATTGGCGAATGCCGAAACTTTAGAACCGTTTGCCGACAACAGCTTTGACCTGTTGACCATCAGCTTTGGTCTACGCAACGTGACCGATAAAGATGCAGCGCTTGAATCAATGTTCCGCGTGTTGAAGCCAGGTGGTCGCTTACTGATTTTAGAATTCTCTAAACCGGTATTTGAACCATTCTCTAAACTCTATGATCTGTATTCATTTACCGCACTCCCAGTGATGGGTAAATTGGTAGCGAATGATTCTGAAAGCTACAAATATCTGGCTGAATCGATTCGTATGCACCCAGACCAACGCACCTTAAAAGGCATGATGGAAAAAGCAGGCTTCCAGAATTGTGACTACCATAACCTGACTGGCGGTATCGTTGCAGTTCACCGTGGTTTCAAACTCTAATCGAGGACGCCCCTGATGTGGTCAATTCTTGCATTAGGTGCTGCTGAACGTCTGGTCAATCGTGTGATTGACCTTGACGCGATTACACGCATCCAACTCAATCAACTCCAAGGGCAACTGCTCCGTGTGGTGATTGCCTCACCACAACTCTCGGTTGATGTTTTCTTTGATGAAAATACCCTGCGCCTTGAGCCAACGGCGACTGGGCACAGTGAAACGCCCAGTGTGTTTGAACAACGCCCTTTCGATCCAAAACAAAGTCCAAGCACCGCCAACACCACCTTACAGGTTGCCAATGTGGTTGAGCTACTGAAATTATTACTGGACAAAGAAGTCGGCACGATTCCCGTACAAGGTGATTTTCGCCTGTTACAAAGCCTGCAAGACATTTTGCAGCGCATTGAACCTGACTTGGCAGCCCATTTGTCACCGTGGATTGGCCCAACACTGGCCCATGAACTCGGTAAAATTCAGCAGCTACCCAACCTTGCCAAGCGCTCACTCCAAAGCAAACTGTTTTTTGCCGAAGATAGCTTAAAAGAAGATAGTGGTTTATTTGCCCCACGCTGGCAAATGGATGAACTGCAACAAGGCACACGTGCCCTGCAACAAAATATTGACCGACTGGAAGCCAAATTTCAGGCCTTACAGCAGAAAATTCTCCCAAAACAAGATTAGGTGACCGCTTTAATGATTCCGCATATTTCCCGTTTACTCGAACTGTGGCGCATTGCTGCACATTATCGACTCGATACGTTGGTTGCTGCGGAAGACATCCCCATTAAGGCGCGCCCCTTACTCAAACTGATTCGCTTGCACCCTGCAGCATGGTCAAGCAGACAAGGAAAAAATCCGCTTAAGCTCAAAGAAGCACTGGAGGATATGGGGCCGTTAGCCATCAAACTCGGGCAACTATTGTCGACCCGCCGTGACCTGATTGCCCCTGAAATTTTGCAGCAGTTAGTCTTGTTGCAAGATAGAGTCAAACCCTTCGATGCCGATGTCGCCAAAATGCGCATTCAGCAATCCTTGAAAGCAGAGATCAATTCTCTATTTTCCCGTTTTGATGAGCAGCCACTCGCTGCGGCATCGATTGCACAAGTCCATACCGCTGCCCTGCATGATGGGCGTGAAGTAGTGGTCAAAGTCACCCGTCCAAATATCCGTGCGCAAATTCTGCAAGATTTTGAAATTCTGACATGGCTTGGGCATAAGCTTGAAAATCGTCTTGAAGCAGCGCGTGCTCTGCATCTCTCAGAAATTATTCAGAACTACCGCCAAACCATTCTGAATGAACTGGATTTGACCTTAGAAGCCGACAATACCCGTCGTATGCGCCATTACTTTACAGGCTCAAGCATGATGTATGTGCCTGATGTGTATATGGATAGCACCGATGTGATGGTGGCGGAACGTATTACGGGCGTACCCATTTCAGATACGGAAACTTTTGACCGTCTCGGTATGAACCGTGCAGACTTGGCAGAAAAAGGCCTAACCATTTTCTTTACCCAAGTCTTTCGCGATAACTTTTTCCATGCCGACATGCACCCTGGCAACGTGTTTGTGGAAACCATTAATCCACAGCAACCACGCTATATTGCCCTTGACTGCGCCATCATGGGTGAGTTGTCTAAACAAGACCAGATGACCGTTGCCCGTATGTTGCTGTCCGTGATGAATGGCAATTTCATGCAACTGATTCAGGTGGTGCATCAGGCAGGCTGGATTCCACCAGGCACTGATCAGGATGCTCTAGCCCGTGAAATGCGTCGTACCGTTGGCCCGATGATTTCCAAGCCCATGCATGAGCTGGATTTTGCAGGTATCCTAATTCAGGTCATGGATATTGCCCGTCGTTTCCACTTGGAAATTCCACCGCAGTTGATGCTATTACTCAAAACTTTGGTGCACGTAGAGGGTTTGGGAACCGATCTTTATCCTGAACTGGATATCTGGAAACTGGCAAAACCGATTCTGACCGAATGGGTCAAATCCAATATGGATCCTGTGAAAAATATCAAACAGTTAGGGCAGCAAATTCCTGACCTACTGTTAGGTGCTCAGGATATTCCCGCGCTGATTGTAGACAGCCTGAATGGTTTAAAAAATCAGTCGGCATGGCAAGACAAGCAGTTACGCGAATTACAACATTTGCGTTTGCAGATGCAGCAGCAACAAAAACGCAGCTGGATTTTTGGCAGCATGATCGCAATTTTGCTCAGCATTGCCATGATTAGTCCGTGGTTTGTGTCGATTCCACTGATTGCTGTAGCAAGTCTGATTGCACTTTGGCGGATTGTGCGTTAAGTCGATGATCAAAGCGGGCATGTCCCGCTTTTTTTATCCCAAAAACTCAGCAATGGCGTGCATCACATCGCAGCATCTCTCTTTTTAAATCACCATTCCATTCTGATTGCCTGCATTTTTTGATTTACAAATCCCCTGCAACATGTTCAAAATACAGCAAAATAATAGAAAACTACGATCAGTCATTCGAATGAAAACGCTCCATTTTGCCATTATTGGCGCAGGAACCGCAGGACTTGCTACCGCTGCCCTACTTGCCCGACAAGGCTTTCAAGTCAGTATTTTTGAAAAAGCCCAACATCTTGATCCTGTCGGCGCGGGTTTGTTATTACAACCTGCGGGTTTAGCTGTGTTTGAACATTTGGGTGTTCTCGAACATGCCTGCCAGTTGGGGGCGAAAGTCACAGGTTTGGAAGGTCAGCTTGCCGATGGTCGTCTGTTAGTGGACAGCCATTATCATGAAGCAGACAATCATTACAAAGGGTTAGGCATTCACCGTGCAACCTTGTGCCATGTGCTGCAAACCGCAGTCAATCAGCATCGGGATGCCATCACGTGGTACATGGGCTATGATATTCAACAACTACAAGAATCCCCTGAACAGGTACGGCTAATCGGACAAGATGCTCAGCAACACTCCTTCGATGCTGCGTTTGATGCAGTGATTGTCGCGAATGGTGCGCGTAGTCAACTGCGCCCATCGGCATGGGTCAAGATTGATCAGCCTTATCCTTGGGGAGCAGCATGGACGATTGTGCCTGAGTGTCAGCAGTTTGATCGTGAAATTCTGCATCAGTTTTACGATACCAGTCAGATCATGATGGGCATCTTGCCGACGGGGGCGATTCCCACTGCACCTGAACAACGCCTGTCCAGTGTGTTCTGGAGTTTGCCAAGTTCGAAATTGCCAGATTTTCTTCAACAGGAACAGCAGCGTGAGCTTTGGCTCAAGCAAGTGTCCAAACGTTGGAGTAAAGCCGCAGACTGGCTCGAGCAAGTCACTCAAACATCATCGACCACGTGGCTCTCAGCACAATACCGCGATGTGGTGATGTCGCAATATGGTCAGGGACGCATCGGAGTCATTGGCGATGCCGCACATGCCATGAGTCCACAACTCGGACAAGGCGCGAATATGGCTTTGCTAGATGCATGGGCATTGTCACAGTCGGTACAACACAGCTATGCACAGCAGCAACTCGACTGGGCAAAATTGTGGCAGCATTATCATCAAGTACGGCGTTCTTCAACTTTCTTCTATCAAAGCCTCAGCCGTTTACTCACACCGCTATATCAATCCGATTTGCGTTGGGCAAGCCAAATGCGTGATGTGCTATTTCCACTGATGTATCGAATTCCGTATTTCCGCAGACAAATGGCGATCACTATTTCAGGCTTAAAAACCAATGCCCTGCAACAACTCGACTATACTGAGATTGCTCAGTCATCCGTGACCTCAGCATTTCAGACAGAAAAATGTTCAGGTTAAAGGTCGTTTTAGACAGAGCTTAAAGGAGGCATGATGCTAAAATCTTCGGAGTGGTTTAGCCTGAATCAGATTGAATGTTGCACTACACTCGCCTATCAGGATAATTACCCAAAACATTCGCATCAAGAATATATCCTCAGCGCCAATCTATCAGGGGTAGAGCGAATTTGGCTGAATGGTAAAACCAGTTTTGTCCAGTCTGGGCAAGTGACTTGCTATAATCCCGAATCGATCCAATCTTCAACTTTTGCCGAGCAACCCACACGCTTTATTAGCATTCACATCCCCCAACATGCGCTGATTGATGTGATCCGTGAGAATCATCTGAGTAGCGGCCACTCAGCCCCTGTCCTGACTGAAGGTGTTCTACATCATCCTGAATTATTTCAATATATTCAGTCATTCACACAACAACATTCAACCGAGCAAACCCAACAGGCTTTTTTATTGCTCTGTGCTTCACTGTTTCAATCTCCTCAATTTGCAGATCATCAAACCAGTCATGCTATTCGTCTGCTTCAGGACTATATGCGGACTGAGTTGACCCGAAAAATTTCGCTAGATGAACTCAGCCAAATCAGTGGTTTAAGCAAATATTACTTGATACGATCATTTAAGAAATTTGTTGGTATTCCACCATTGCAATATCACATGCAGCTCCGAATCCACCGCGCACGTGATTTACTGCGTCAGCGTGTGCATTCACTTGATGCTGCAACTGCACTGGGTTTTTATGATCAAAGTCATTTTATTCAAAGTTTTAAGAAAATCATGGGGATTACGCCGCATGATTACGCACAGCAACTCCATTTAAGTCGGAAAAAATTCTCGATACCCAGAAACCATCACGTACACTGAAAAATAGGCAAAAATCACGGCTGAAGCCATATAAGAATAACGCAGCAGATTTTTCCCCAAGACTTTCCCGCCAAAGCTTCCCACAGCACATAACACTGCTGCCCAAAATAAACCTGCCACAAAAAAACCCGCGAGAAACCACACGACAACCCATGTACCTTGATGACCTAAGCGAGAAATCAGCACACCGCCCACCGTTGCAAACCATAAAATGGCTGTGGGTGAGGACATAGCCAAAACAACCCCTTTGCGGAAGGCTTTTGATGCACTAGACGGATGGATCGAATGGTTTAAATCAATCTGTTGATGGGATTGCAAAGCTTCTCGACCCATTTTAAACGTGAACCACAGCAAGATTGCCCCACCGCCAATCCAGAGTAACCATCTGACTGGAGTAAATTGCAGCAACACACTCATCCCCAATAATGCACCAATCGCATAGAGCAAATCGCCCACACAGGTTCCAAGTCCTAAACAAAAACCCTGTGCATAGCCGCGCTGCATGGCGAGGGTCATCATGGCGATATTGGCAATGCCAATATCCAAACATAAAGAAAGACTGAGAAAAAAACCATTTGAAAAAGCAACCATGCAATATCTGTCCTGATCGGTGAAATAGCGTGTGTGATGGATGGAGTGCATCACGACAAACAACACACGGTATTGGAAAAAATTGCCCTAGGTTCAAATTGGCTGCGGCAAAATGCTGAAATATTGGTTTTGGAAAATTGGTTAGATGCCGTACACTATAGCCCTGCTTAATTTAAGCCTCTTTTATTCCACGCAAGATATTTGGTGATTTTCCATGAACAATATGCAATGGCTCGATGAAGTAAAATTTAACGAACAAGGTCTGATTCCTGCGATTGCACAGCATCATCATACTGGACGGATTTTGATGGTGGCATGGATGAACCGCGAGTCGCTTGCGTTGACTGCCGAGAAAAAACAGGCGGTGTATTTTTCCCGTTCACGTCAAAAACTCTGGCATAAAGGCGAAGAGTCTGGACACTTCCAGACTGTGCATGAAATTCGTCTCGACTGCGATGCTGACGTGATTGTGCTGCAAATTGAACAACATGGCGGCATTGCTTGCCATACAGGTCGTGAATCGTGTTTCTATCGCAAACTGACTGAAAACGGTTGGGAAATTGTTGATGCACAACTCAAAGACCCGAACGAGATTTACCACAATACCGCATCGAGCAATCCACATACCCTTGCCATGTCTGTATCGAATGCACAGGCTGAAACTGTCGATGTACTCGACTACTTGGGCAAAATGATGATTGAGCGTAAAGCGGCTGATCCTGACAGTTCTTATGTCGCAAAGCTCTACCACAAAGGGCTGAACAAGATTTTAGAAAAAGTTGGCGAAGAAAGCATTGAAACGGTGATTGCCGCGAAAGACTTTGCCAGCCATGCCAGCGAAGACAATAAAAATGACCTGATCTACGAAGTGGCTGACCTGTGGTTCCACAGCATTGTGATGCTCGGTTATTTTGATATTGACCCGCAAATCGTGCTGAATGAACTGGCACGCCGTCAAGGTTTATCAGGACTGGTTGAAAAGGCCAATCGTGCAGCCCACTAAACCGACTGCCGAACAGCAGATCGCCATTGAGCATGCGCTTCGTGGCGAATCATTTAAAGTGGTGGCCTACGCAGGCACAGGTAAAACCACCACCCTGCAAATGATCAGTGCTGCCATGCCCGAACGGCGCGGCATGTATCTGGCGTTTAACAAAGCCATTGCCAGTGAAGCCCAACAAAAGTTTCACCGCAATGTCGACAGCCGTACCTTTCACTCGCTTGCCTACCGCAGCGTGCCGCGCAACATTACCGACAAATTGCGTTTACCTCGTCTCAGTCCAAGTTTTCTGGCTAAAGAATATCGGCTTG
Organism: Acinetobacter sp. MB5; assembly: GCF_003261585.1. Lineage (GTDB taxonomy): Bacteria > Pseudomonadota > Gammaproteobacteria > Pseudomonadales > Moraxellaceae > Acinetobacter. The sequence goes on from NZ_POVU01000004.1 coordinate 64,671, forward strand.
AACCAATTACCCTGCGTCGTTTGATGGGTGGACGTTACGAAAAATACGCGCTCATGCCGAGTCGCCTTGCCAGTATCGTGGTCAATGCTGTGGGTTACTTCTGTGCGACCAGTTCACAGTATCCTGCGCCGCGCCATATTCAGGTGCCAAGCTGGCTGCATCCCGATGATGCAACCGCCTTGCAACAGCATTTGTATCCTGCCCTTGAACGCCGTTGGCTCGATTCGGTCAATCCACAGCACCAGGCAGGGATTGGGCATGATATTTATTTAAAACTGTGGGCGCTGTCTGAACCGTATATTCCCGCAGACTATATTCTGTTTGATGAAGCGCAAGATGCTGACCCGCTCATGCTCGGAATTTTGCTGCAACAAAAAAATACTCAAGTGATTTATGTTGGCGATGCCCATCAACAAATTTATGCATGGCGCGGTGCAGTCAATGCCATGCAAAAGCTGCCGCTGACCGAATCACGCCTCACCACTTCATTTCGTTTTGGTGAACCGATTGCCGAGGTTGCCAACAGTTTACTGGGTGGGCTGAAAGAAACCGTTCCCTTGCATGGCAATCCTGAACGACAATCTTCCGTGTTCAACAAACCACATACCAAAAAACGCGATGCGATTTTATGCCGTACCAATGCACGTGCGATGGAATTACTGTTAGCAGGTTTGGTCAGTGGTGAAAAAGTCAGCTTGCAAGCCGATCATGCCCGACTGAACCGCTTTATTGATGCTGCGAGTATCTTAAAACAAGGCAAACGCGTGACCGATGTGCCCGAACTAGCTTGGTTCAATTCATGGCATGACGTGCATGAATACTGTGAAACCAATGAAGGCAGTGACATTAAACCTTTAGTCAAACTGGTAGATGATCATGGCACGGCACCACTGAAACGTGCCTTGGAAAAAATCACCTCGATTCAAGAAGCGGACTATGTGATTTCGACTGCGCATAAAGCCAAAGGTCTAGAATGGGATCGGGTGCATCTGGAAGATGACTATCAGTTCAAACTCAATGCCCACGACCACAAAATCAGTGATGAAGAATTACGTTTGCTGTATGTGGCCTGCACCCGCGCCAAAACCAGTTTAAATATTCATTATATTTATGATCTAATCCAACAACTTAAGCAGAAAAATCCGCTCAAATCCCGTGCCATTTCAACCCCTTAACCCCATCTAAAAAGCTAGCTTGATTCTGTAACAATTTTATTTGAAAAAAAATCATAATGAGAATAGGCATTTATCGGGAAAGCACCAGAATAAGCTCGAAAAAGGCTGGCTTTAGTATTCAAAAAATGTAGAATAATCTTGCACTTATTTTAGTGCAGCACATAATCTAGTCACTCGACCCAGTCGATCTTTTGGTTTCAACCGAGTAGAGCGCACTTCGGCTTTTGGAAATTGAATATTGGAATGCCCCTTGCACGCCTCTGATTTTTAAAAGAAACATAGCATTTAGGTCATGACCTAATTTACAACTAGGGATTCAGGTGTGTTAGCCATTATCATACTGTTACCTTTGCTCTTTGGCACTGGATTGGTTTCATGTTTATCTAAGGCATCTCGCCTGCTCAACATGTTGGCCGCCATCAGCGTTAGTTTAAGTTGTTTTGGGCTTTTGCTCAGTCAGTCCAGTTCTGTCTTCCATGGCGCAACCCTGTTGCAAACTTGGTCATGGCTTCCAGAACTGGGGATTAATTTCAGTTTCCGTCTCGATGCCTTGGGGCTGCTGTTTGGCTTGCTCATCAGTGGCATCGGCACACTCATTTTTATTTATGCCTACTATTATTTAGGGCCGAAAAACTCCCTGAGTAAATTGTATGGTCTGCTCATGCTATTTATGGCAGCCATGCTTGGAATTTCCCTCTCCAACAATCTGATCATGTTGTTGGTTTTTTGGGAACTCACCAGTATTTCCTCATTTTTATTAGTTGCTTACTGGCATCGTTATGATGCCGCGCAGCGTGGCTCACGCATGGCACTCCTCATTACAGGGATGGGGGGACTGGCAATGCTCGGGGGCTTTATGCTGCTTGGACAAATGGCAGGCAGCTTCCAGCTCGATCAAATTCTGGCGCTCGGCCCAAGCCTGCAAACACAGCCTTTATTTGTACCTGCACTTTTACTGATTCTCCTCGGTGCATTTACCAAAAGTGCGCAGTTCCCGTTTCATTTTTGGCTCCCAAATGCCATGGCAGCACCAACCCCCGTTTCAGCTTATTTGCATTCGGCGACCATGGTCAAAGCAGGGATTTTCTTGGTGGCACGCCTCCTGCCGATCTTTGTCGGCTTTAGCTTATTTCACAACCTCGTGACGATTGTCGGTCTGACCACCTTTGCGATTGGGGCTTTCTTTGCAATTTTCAAAGAAGACCTCAAAGGCTTACTGGCCTACTCGACCATCAGCCATTTGGGACTGATCATGTGTCTGTTAGGTCTGGGTTCACCCCTTGCAGTCGCAGGCGCCATTTTCCATATCATTAACCACGCGACCTTTAAGGCAGCGCTGTTTATGATTGCGGGGATTATTGATCATGAAACAGGTACGCGTAGCCTGAAAAAACTACAGGGCGTGTGGTATTTACTGCCGTTTACAGGCACGTTGACCATGATTGCCGCGTCAGCCATGGCAGGTATTCCACTCACCAATGGCTTTTTATCCAAAGAAATGTTCTTTACCCAACTGGTGCAGCATTTATCTGGTTTCAGCCTGATTTTAGGCGCAGGCGTTGCCACACTGGCAGGAATTTTTGCGGTTTCTTACTCGATTCGGATGATGCACGGCGTCTTTTTCGATGGTGTTGTGGGAGATCAAATCCCGAATCCAGAAGCGCATGAACCTGTGCTCGGCATGCATGGCCCGATTATTTTACTTACCCTGTTATGTATTTTGGTGGGGCTATTCCCTGCTTTCTTTGCCGAACCTCTTGTCAATCAGGTGACTCGCGCTTCTCTCCAACTGGATTCATTTCACGGTGTCCATTTGGCAATTTGGCATGGCTTTAACATTCCGCTCATCATGAGTATTATCGCGCTGTTTGGCGGTGCAACTTTCTATTTCCATTTAAGTCGTGGCGCACTGATTCGCCGTATCGACATGGAAGATTATCTGGGCAAACTGCAAGGCAAACTGATTTTTGAATACCTTGTCCACCAGATCGTTTGCCTCGCACGAACAGTCAAACTGAAAACCGAAACAGGCAAATTACAACATTACTTGTTCTGGATTATTGCCTTTACCGTGATCATGGTAGCACTGCCACTGTACCCAGCTTCGCTACGGACGGGTACACATCTCCTCACCCAAGCCTCATGGATTGCCATTCTGCTGTGGTTATTGCTGTTCAGTGCCTGCTGGATGATGCTGTGGTTTCACCATGAACGGATTAAAGCAGTGCTGATTAGCGGTGCAGCAGGTTTAGTTGTCACAATGACCTTTGTGGCGTTGTCAGCACCTGATTTGGCTTTAACCCAGATCACAGTTGATGTGGTCACCACTGTGCTGCTGTTGATGAGCTTGTCTTTATTGCCGCAGCTCACCCCCTATGAATCTACACAGACGCAACGCTGGCGCGATGCAATTATCGCGATTGTTGCAGGTCTGGGGATTGGCTGGATCACTTGGCTGATTTTAACCCGCGATCATAATTCGATTTCTTGGTTCTTTGTTCAGCAATCTCTACCGTTAGGTGGTGGCGCCAATATCGTCAACGTGATTTTGGTCGACTTCCGTGGTTTCGATACCTTCGGCGAAATTACAGTATTGGGTATCGCAGCAATTGGAACCTTGTCACTCATGGATGGTATGCGGACACATGGCACCACCATTACCCAAGGTCTGACCTATCGCTTTAACCCTTCTCCACTGCTGGTACGAACTACAGCATCATGGGTATTGCCTGTAGCCTTGGTGGTCAGTCTGTATATTTTCATGCGCGGACACAATTACCCAGGCGGTGGCTTCATTGCAGGCTTAATTACCGCCATGGCCTTGATCATTCAATATATTGCCTTAGGTCAGGATTATGCCGAGCAACTCATCAAAGCCAAATCAGGACGCTTGTATGAAATCTGGATTGGCACAGGCTTAAGCATCGCAGGTGTCACAGGTGTTCTGGCATGGTTCTGGTCACGCCCATTTTTAACCAGTGCTCATGTTTATGTGAATTTACCTGTGCTTGGAAAGCTGCATTTTGCTTCTGCTGCCCTGTTTGACTTAGGGGTTTACTTTACGGTCGTGGGTGCAACCATGCTCATGATTTCAGTGTTGGGTGACTCGCGCCATACCAACATTTCTGGTCCTATTCCGAAGGAGTAATACAATGATTAGCTTAGAACTACTGATTGCTTCAGGAATCGGATTACTGGTTGCTACAGGTGTGTATTTGCTGCTACGTGCACGTACTTTCCCTGTGGTTCTCGGCTTAGCCATGATTGGTTATGCCGTAAACTTATTTCTTTTTGCCACGGGACGCATTCAGGTGAATGCCCCTGCGATTTTAACCCAAACCATTCATGTGACCGACCCATTGCCACAAGCACTGGTGCTCACTGCAATTGTGATTGGTTTTGCAACAACGGCTTTTATTGTGCAACTGGCTTTACGCAGCCGCTATGAGTCTGGTACAGACCATGTGGATTCCAAAGAATTGACCGAGTTACGTGATGACCCGAGTGAGGACAAAGCATCATGATGGCTTGGTTTGATTTTTGGCAACAACACACCCCGATTTTTAGTATTTTAATTCCTGCATTTACAGGGTTCTTGCTGCTGCTTTTAGGCAATCCTGGGGCGGGTCAACTGGCACTGGATCATCGGCAAAAATGGCGACGCGGCATCAGCATTATTTCCACTGGGCTGGGTCTGATCACTGCAATTAGTTATCTCATGCATGCCAGCACAGGGCAAATTAGTGTTTACCAACTGAGTGAATGGTCTGCACCTTTTGGAATTGTCTTGGTGCTGGATCGCCTGTCAGCCTTTATGCTGCTGCTGACCTATATTTTGGCGTTTCCAATTATTGCCTACGCCAGCCAAGGTTGGGATGCACGTGGACGCTATTTCCACGCCTTGTTCCAGTTTTTGCTGATGGGACTTTGCGGTGCTTTCCTGACTGCCGACCTGTTTAACCTGTTCGTTTTCTTTGAAATTCTGCTGATGGCATCTTATGTCTTGCTGATTCACGGACAAGGTAAAGCCCGTTTCCAGTTGGGTATTCACTATGTGGTGATTAACCTACTCGCCAGCGCACTGTTCCTGATCGGTCTAGGACTGATTTACGCCAGTGTTGGCAGCCTGAATATGGCCGATGTTGCGCGTTTATTTCCAACCCTTGCTCCTGATCAGGCGGCATTGGCTCAGGCAGGTGGCTATTTACTCTTTACCGTGTTTGCAATTAAAGCCGCGGTATTGCCTTTGGGTTTCTGGCTACCCAAAACCTATGCCGTTGCCAGTACGCCTGTTGCGGCTATTTTCACAGTGATGACCAAAGTCGGCCTCTATGCGATTTTACGGGTCAATTCAATCATTTTCCTGAATGATCATGCCAACCCACTGTTTGATATCTTATTGATTTTAGGTTTAATCAGCTCACTTTATGGCGTCATTGGAGCAATTGGCGCACTGCGTTTACGACGTTTTGTGGGCTTTATGATTTTGTCTTCACTCGGAACAATTTGCATTGCGATTGGTTTACATCGAACTGAAGCATGGTCAGCAGGTTTATATTATCTGTTCCATAGTACCGTGATTGGTGCTGCTTTTTACTTGCTCTGTGGCTGGATTACCGCACAACGTGGCGAGTTCAAAGACCATCTGGTCGTTGCACCACGCATGAAGCAAGAACGACGCCTGTCAATTTGCTTCTTTATTATTGCCTTGATGATGGCGGGTTTACCTCCTTTTAGTGGCTTCTTGGGTAAAGTCTTCATTTTACATGCCACCCAGCATCATCCTTTACAGCTCTGGATTATTGCAGGCGTGCTGATCGTGAGCTTACTCAGTCTTGTCGCGTTCATTCGTGTCGGTTTTATTCTGTTTTGGCAATCGAGTGAACCTGAAGATAATCCTCAAACCGAAGCTTATCAAACCTATCAGACGCTGCCTGCAATTGCGCCTAAAGGCAATGATTATGCGCTGTATTTACTCTTAAGCTTGTTAGTCGCTTATGTTGCTGCGGCACAACCGATTGAGCGTTATCTCAGTGCAGCCAGTCAACAACTGGAACAGCAAAGTTTCTATCAGCAACATATTCTAAAACGTGATCAAAATGGGCAATTTATTAGTGTTGAGCCTTTTGATCCTGAATATATTCCTGAAACAAAATATGGCGGTGAAAATGCCGATGCCAATGCACATCTTATTCCAAGCATCATTAGCCCGAATAGTTTGCATGGTGAACATATTTCGTTATACAAACAGCAGCAGATTCATGAGCAGTTGAATCAATTAAAAGATTCTCCAAAAACCGCTGATCATGATCAACTCAAACTTCAGTCTGTGGAGCACTAAGCATGGCAAAACTCGCTTGGATTGATCGTTGCTTCCCTCACCCGTTTGTGTCAGTCGTGGTCGCTGGCTCTTGGCTGATTCTGTCGCATAGCCTAGATGCTTCAGACCTGTTACTTGCTGCCCTTCAGGCCATCATCATTCCCAAACTCTTACAAAATTTTATTACCCGCACGCCAAACATCGACTGGAAAACGGCCACTCACCTGTTTTTTGTGGTTCTTCGTGATGTCGTGGTATCGAACTTTGTCGTGGCTAAACTGGTGTTGGGCTCAACGGATAAACTCGAACCGAAATGGTTTCGTGTTCCGCTCAACACACAGCATGAACAAGTCAATTCCCTGCTAGCAATGATCATTACGACCACTCCTGGAACGGTCAGTGCAGGGATCGATCAGGAACGCGGAGACATTTTGGTTCATGCGCTGAGCTGTGGTGATCCTCAGGCTGAAATTGATCAGATTAAACAGCGCTACGAAGCCCCTTTACTGAAAATTTTCAATGTTAAACAAGGAGAAAGCATATGATCATTTTGCCGTATGTCTTAGGCATTTGTTTAATCATGATTTGTATTTCCATGTTGTTATGCTTAGTGCGTTTAGTGTTCGGCCCTTCGATTGTCGACCGACTACTGGCGCTCGATACACTATTTTTGAATGCCACAGGTCTGGTGATTGTCCTCGGCATCTACTGGACAACCACACAATTGTTCGAAGGTGCGTTATTGGTTGCCATGTTGGGATTTGTGTCTACGGTTGCCTTGGCACGTTATTTCACCACAGGTCATGTGATTGACTAAGCAGGAGAATGAAAGATGCAATTATTGATGGAAATTTTGGTGTCATTCTTCTTGCTGGTCGGTAGTTTTTTTATGCTGGTCGGTGGCATTGGGATAGTCCGCCTGCCCGATTTGTTTACACGTCTGCACGCACCAACCAAATCCAGTACGCTCGGTTTAGGAAGCTTTCTAATTGCCGCGATGATCTATTGGGCATTTCAGGGACATTTTGGTTTTGCTGAATTACTGATTACCTTACTGGCTTTTATTACAGCACCTGTATCTGCAAACCTGATCGCACAGGCTGCATTGCACCTTAAACTCCGCTCTTTAAGTGGTGATGTGCCTGAAGCAATTGAACGTCCTTTACCCTGGGATCGTTATCGTTTGCAGCGTCAGGCACAAAAACGTGAAAAACGCTTTAGCCAAACACCTGATGAATAAGTTTTATACTTTTATCGATTAGTTCATTATTTTCATTGAATAAAATATAGAAATAACTTAAAGCCCAATCATAAAAAAGCCACCCGAAGGTGGCTTTTTCTTATTCTTTATCCTGCTCTGGCAAGTCTTTGACTGCCTCTGCAATCAGACCAAACATATAGTTACCATAAGCATTGGTCTTGTCATAGTGAAAACGCAATCTTGGCGTAATACGTGTCTTGATACGACGACTCAACTCATGACGCAAGAAACCAGAAGCTTTATTTAATACATCTAAAGTTTCTTTATTTGCTGCTTCACTTTGCTCATCGCCCAGTTCACGTCCCATTACAGTGACATAAACTTCAGCATAACCCATGTCCGCACTGACTTTCACCGCCGAGATGGTCACATAACCACCTAGGCGTGGATCTTTCAGCTCTTGGCGAATCAGTTCTGACAACTCACGTTGTACTGAATCAGCCATACGCTTCAGACGTTGACTACCCGCCATTAAAGACTCCGTTTCACAATTTGAACATCATACACCTCGATCTTGTCGAGTGGTTTGATGTCTTTATAACCTTTCACGGCAAGACCACATTCCATACCTGCGCGAACTTCGTCCACCACGTCTTTATAACGACGAAGAGATTCAAGCTCACCTTGGAATACCACAACATCTTCACGCAAGACACGGATTGGTTTGTTACGGTGAATAACACCTTCCATAACCATACAGCCCGCAGCCGCACCGAACTTGCTTGAACGGAACACTTCACGAACCTGTGCAATACCCAAAATAGTCTCACGATGTTCAGGTGCCAATTTACCGCTCATGGCATCTTTCACGTCGTCGATCAATTCATAGATGACGCTGTAGTAACGAATGTCGATACCGTCTTGATCCGCTTTCTGACGTGCAGTTGCATCGGCACGAACGTTAAAGCCAAGCAATACAGCTTCAGAAGATTCTGCCAAAGTCACATCAGATTCAGTGATTGCACCCACACCTGAACTGATGATGCGTACTTTCACTTCGTCCATAGACAATTCAGTCAATGCTGCGTTCAATGCTTCCAAAGTACCGCGTACATCAGTTTTCAACACAACGTTAACGGTTGGGATGTCTTTCTTGCCCATAGACGCCATGATGTTTTCAAGACGCATTGCACTTTGACGCTCAATACGTTTTTGACGTTCACGGTCAGCACGCGCATCAGCAACTTCACGCGCTTTTTTCTCATCATTCACTACAAGAACTTCATCACCTGCCATTGGCGCATCTGGAAGACCCAAGATTTCCACAGGAATAGAAGGACCCGCTGATTTAATTGGCTGACCATTTTCATCAGACATGGCACGTACACGACCGTAAGATGAACCAGCAAGAACCAAGTCACCTACATTCAATGTACCGTTTTGTACCAAGATCGAAGTCACAGCACCACGACCTTTGTCAACACGTGCTTCGATTACAACACCTTGCGCAGCACCTTCTTCAGAAGCTTGAAGTTCTAGCATTTCTGCCTGAATCAAGATCAAATCAAGAAGTTCATCAATACCTTGACCTGAGTGCGCTGAAACCATTGCAACTGGAACGTCACCGCCCCATTGTTCAGGTACGATTTCTTTGGTCGTCAATTCATTCAATACGCGATCTGGATCAGCAGATTCTTTATCCATTTTGTTGATCGCAACAATGATTGGCGTACCTGCCGCACGTGCATGGTCAATTGCTTCTGCAGTTTGTGGCATTACGCCATCATCTGCTGCAACAACAAGTACCACAATATCCGTTGCTTTCGCACCACGTGAACGCATAGCGGTAAACGCTGCATGTCCCGGAGTATCGAGGAAGGTAATAATCCCTTTTTGAGTTTCCACATGGTAAGCACCGATGTGCTGAGTGATCCCGCCTGCTTCACCCGCAGCCACTTTAGAGCGACGAATACGGTCAAGCAATGACGTTTTACCATGGTCAACGTGACCCATGATTGTTACAACTGGCGGACGAGTACTTAGCTCACCACGTTTTTGCTCAGCAGCTTCAATTAAGTTATCTTCAGCTTGAGTATCAGAAACAAGAATCGGGTTATGACCCATTTCTTCAACAACAAGTGCAGCTGTATCTTGGTCGATTGACTGGTTCTGAGTCACTAACTCACCCATTTTCATGAGTGTTTTAATCACTTCACGAACTTTCACAGCCATTTTCTGTGCAAGGTCGCCAACGACAATAGTTGAACCAATTTCAACATCATATACTTGTTTTTTAACTGGTTTTTCAAAACCATGCTTGTTAGCTTGGCTCGTTTTCAAACCACGTTTATGATGTGATTTCTGGAAGTTTTGCTCTTCTTGATTACGTCCGCCTTTTTTCGCGCCACGTGTATCTTTCGAGTTACCACCACGTTTAATTTCACGGTCTTCCTGATTGAAAGAATCTTCATACGCCTGACCAACAAGACCAGCCGCAAGTGGAGAATCATCAATCACACGAATTGTCGTGGTTGCATCGTCATTTGAATATTTCGATGCCATTTTACGCATTTGTTCAAGCGTACGTTGCTGCGCTTCTTCAGCCGCTTTACGACGAGCTGCTTCTTCAGTTGCTTTTAACTGAGCAGTTTGTGCTTCACGCGCTTTTTTCTGTTCTGCTGTTTCTGCTGGTTTTGGTAATGGTTTCAATGTACCACCACCACGCTTTTTCACCACAACCGCAGTTTTTGGGCTTTCCACAACTTTATCTTGCTTATGCGCAGCACGCATTGCTTCTAAAGTAGCTGTCGCGTTATTTTCACGACGTGTTTCTTCTGCACGTGGTTGTGCATTTGCTTCAGCACGCGCTTTAGTTTCAGCTTCAAGCTTCGCTTTTGCTTCAGCTTTAATCTGTTCAGGGTCAGGCTTGGTAAAAGTATGTTTTTTGCGTACTTCTACATTGATGGTTTTCGCTTTACCTGAGGTACTTGCAACTTTTGCTGTACTGGTTGTTTTACGTTTCAACGTGATTTTTCCTGCATTACCACTGTCCTGCCCATGAACTTTCTTCAAATAGCTGACAAGGGTATCTTGCTGTTCTGTAGTAATGATATCGTCGGCACGACGCTGTGGCAGCCCGGCATCACGAACTTGTTCTAGAAGTTTTTCAACTGAACGCTCTACACTTTGCGCCAATTCTTTAATCGACTTGTCCGTCATTCACCACCTCCTAGTTAAACCATGATTCACGCGCTTTCATGATCAATTGACCTGCAGCTTCAGCATTTAAACCTTCGATATCAGAGATATCATCGGTAGCTTGATCTGCTAAATCATCAATGGTCACGATGCCACGACCAGCAAGTGCATACGCAATCTCTTGAGTCATGCCTTGCATATTGAGTAATTCTTCACTTGGCTCTTGTACATTTTCTTGCTGTTTTAAAGCATCTGCCAAAGCAGCTTCTTTCGCACGTGATTGCAACAATGTAACTGTGTCTTCATCCAAATCGATTTCATCGAATGTTTCAACAGGAACGTAAGCAATTTCTTCAAGTGAAGTAAAGCCCATCTCAACCAATGCCATCGCCAAGCCTTCATCAATATCCAAACGTGTTACAAACATGTCTAAATATTGTTGTGCTTCATTTTGCTGGCGCGCACGGTATTCATCTTCAAGCATCATGTCGAGCTTAAAGCCAGTCAGTTCAGACGCTAAACGTACGTTTTGACCTTGAGAACCGATTGCACGAGCCAACTGATCGCTGGTTGCAAAAATAATGTCTGCTGTTTTTGCATCTTCATCAATCACAATGCCTGATACATCAGCAGGTTCCAATGCACTTGCGATATATTGCGCTGGATCGTCTGACCACACCACAACATCAATACGCTCACCATTAAGTTCTGACTGAACCGCTTGGATACGTGTACCGCGCATACCAATACATGCGCCTACTGGATCAATACGGTGATCATTGGTTTTCACTGCAATTTTAGCACGAACACCCGCCTGACGCGCTGCTGCTTTAATTTCAATGATTTCTTCAGAAATTTCTGGAATTTCTTTTTTCATCAAAGCAACAAGCATGTCAGGATGCGAACGAGACAATAACAACTGTGCACCACGACCTTCACGGTTTACTTCATAAAGAATCGCATTGACACGTTGTTTTGGACGCAAAATTTCTTTTGGAATCATTTGGTCACGCGCCAAATATGCTTCAGCGTTGTCACCTAAATCGATAATAAAGCCATCTTTGGTTTGTTTTTTCACTTCACCGTAGATTAACTCGCCCACTTTAGCGGCATACGCATCAGCAACCAATGCACGTTCAGCTTCACGAATTTTTTGAACAATCACTTGTTTCGCGATCTGCGCTGCAATACGACCAAACTCAATCGATTCAACTTCAAGTTCACGAATATCGCCAATTGACCATTTTGCAGGATCAACATCAGAAATTGCATCTTGGCAAGCTGGCATTTCATGATCTTCATCTGCCACGACTTCCCATTGACGGAAAGTACGGTAGTCACCTGTTTTACGATCAATTTCAACACGTAAGCGAGCTTCTTCCGAATTTGTGCCTTCGTAGAATTTTTTCTTAGTCGCAGCAACTAACGCTTGTTCAAGTGCTTCAAAGATGGCTTCGCGGCTTACACCTTTTTCATTACTAACCGTCTCTGCAACGGTAAGAATTTCACGACCCATAAGTCACCTATATCTCAGATTTTCTTAATAATTTAGTCTTGATAAACCAAGTTTGCTTTGTCGATGTTATGCGCATCAATTTCAAGAACCTGTTGTTTTTCCACTTCCACCTGAATAGTTTCAGCTTCTAAATCAACCGCAACAAGTTTTGCCTGAAATTTACGACGGTTATCGACAGCACTAATCAAGCGCAAAGCCACTTGATGCCCGATATAATCTGGCAACTGTGCCAACTGGAAGAATGGACGATCCCAGCCTGGTGAAGAAACCTCTAACGCATACTCACCTGAAATCGGGTCATGTACATCGAGCATTGCACCCACTTGCTGGGTCACTTTCACACAGTCTTCAACACCAATGCCACGACCACGCTCAACTTCACCATCTTCATTGATGACAGGCTCAGCATTTTCATCAACTGGTTTATCAATATAGATGCGTAATAAAGATCGCTTACCTTGAGGTAGAAATTCAATTCCCCAGAGCTCCACACCACAAGCACTCACTGCAGGGGCGATTAGATCTTGTAACGCTTGGGTTTTATTTGATAGTTTCATGTACTCTCGTCATTTTTGTGCAATACAACAATCGGTGAAACACCGATGCAACCTTTGGTAGTGAAACACGATTTTTTGACCAATTGATGTCGACACTACACGATAGCCAATAAAAAAGGGCGTTAATTCGCCCCATCTGTCACAACAAGCAATGCCCATTGTGCAAAAAGGCCCACCTGTCTGTGAGCCTTCTCGAAAGAATCTTGGTAGCGGGAGCTGGATTTGAACCAACGACCTTCGGGTTATGAGCCCGACGAGCTACCAGACTGCTCCATCCCGCATTAACGATGCAATATTTTAACTAAAATTTCATTTAGCTTCAATAAAGTTGCATAGCTTTATTGAATTGGTAGCGGGAGCTGGATTTGAACCAACGACCTTCGGGTTATGAGCCCGACGAGCTACCAGACTGCTCCATCCCGCATCAACATCTTACGATCTGGTGATTCGTAAGTTTTTAGTTATCGGCCTTGAACCGATTGGCGCATTGTATAGAAGACCGTATAGTTGTGCAAGGACTTTTGCACTTTTTTGTTGCAGATTTATTCAACATATCATTTTTTGTTCAAAATTAGGTTTTTTAAACAAAAAATCTCAACTTATCTATTTTAAACAAAATGAAGTTCTACTTTTGTAAGAAAATGCTTACATCAATTAACGATATTTTCGTCTATTGTGATTCCACTCACATTATTAATATAACGCCATCAGCAAATGGAAACGAACAACGGATTTGTTCAAACACGGATTGTATGCTGAGCTGTCAATGGAACGACAAAGAAAGGATGTGGCTAAACTGGATGTTTGCCCAAGATACCAAACCCGAGCTTGCTCGGGTTTTATCTTTTTAATCGATCTAATCAAAAAATTAGGGGCTTAGGAAGTTAAGCATATTAAAAAGTATGGTAACTTCTTTTTATGAAAGCAAAATTCAGGCAGATCATTCGCTTTTTTGCCATGGATTTTACGGCATCAGATACAGCTAAACTCACCGATATTTCTCTACGTTCCATCAAATACAATTTATATCAAATTACGTAAAAAAATTGCGATCCAGTGTGAAGAAATATCTCCCTTTAATGGCATTGTTGAACTTGACGAATCTTACTTCGGTGCTCGACGTATCCGTGGTAAGCGAGGTCGTGGTGCATAAGGAAAAACCATTGTATTTGGGCTACTCAAACGAGATGGAAATGTATATACAGAGATTGTGCCTGATTGCTCCAAAGCCACACTACAAGGGATTATACGTGGGCATATTGAGCTTGATTCAGTCATCAATACAGATGGATGGAGAGGCTATGATGGTCTGGTTGATATAGGTTTTGACAAGCACCTAAGAGTCAATCATGGTGATAATGAATTTGCCTGTGGAGAACGTCATATTAATGGCATAGAGTCTTTTTGGGGTTATGCAAAGAAGCGGCTCAGTAAGTTTAATGGAATTGAGAAAAGGATGTTTTATTTGCATCTTAAAGAAACGGAGTATCGCTTCAATCATCGGCATGATAATTTATACCTCGATTTGCTTAAATTATTCCATAATAACCCTCTTTAACGTCCCCAGCCCCCAAATTTAATATTCTTTATAAATATGCGTTAATTTTTATAAATCCTTTCTCGCTTTCGTTTTGAAACCGAATTATCCAAAAGCACGTGACATTTAATTCATACATGCCAAATTAACAAAATATTTCGTTCTTCAAGAAGACTTTTTTTTGAGTTTTAATTACTTCCACACTTCTTTCAGACATAAAAAATGCACCTTTAAAGGTGCATTTTTTATTTTATTTTACTTATGCTGGGCATGAAACACTGTTGTATTTCGCATCAGCAGTACTTGCACAAGTCCATGTACCATCAGTTGTACGAGTCCAAACAATTGTTGCAGGAGTTGTTGTTAAAGCTGTTGCAGCTGAGTTACCAAATGTTGCTGTAATTGTTGCAGCACCACCTGTTTGGAATGCAACAATTGGAACACCTGTACCAGTTGCAATCGTTTCACCACTTTGCGCAGCACCAGTTAAAATATTTGAACCAGTTGCGCCAATAATACATGTTCCAGAAGCCGAACCAATTGTTGTTTGACCATTGTTTAAACAGTCTTCAACAACTGTCTTAAGTGCACCCGCTTCCCCAACAGCACGAGTCACTTGAGATTTTGCGATGTATGTTTGGTACGCAGGAATCGCGATCGCAGCCAAAATACCAATGATCGCTACAACGATCATCAATTCAATTAAAGTAAAACCCTTTTGAGCGTTCATAGACATTCTCCAAAAAACGGAAGTTATTTTCTTTGTATAATTTACTTATACAGTTTGTTTGTATTGCAATAATAGCACAGACTATGCCAGATTTTTAAGAGCTTTGATTTTAAAAGGTTTAATTTTTTTTATTGCTCCAATGGATCATTTATACGGTTACTTTTAGCAAGCACACGATACAAAGTGACATTTTTTGTCAATTATTAACCCATTTTATACGTTTTTTTGTAATCAACCCCACAACTTTGTGATCATTTATAGGGAAATCTTACAATTTGTGAAGTTATTATCATTTGTAACAAGTAATTACTTTCACAACAATAACTAAAGATAAAACAAGACTTTCAATTAATAAAAAAAATTTAAATTAATCAAAAATATATAATATTTAATTGATAAGATTTCATCTAAAAAACATTTCTCGCACCACAAATATTACATTGATGTGAAGCAAAGCTGTAACCTCTGTTTAATAAGTCCTATAAATATAAAAAAACCCCAATCGAAATTGGGGTTTTACTTTAGGGTTTATTTAGATCAAACATCCAAATAATCCAAGATACCTTCGGCAGCTTGGCGACCTTCCCAAATGGCAGTTACAACAAGGTCAGAACCACGCACCATGTCACCACCCGCAAAGATTTTCGGGTTTGAAGTCTGGAACTTAAATTGTTGCTGTTCAGCAGCAACAACGCGACCAGAACCATCTAAGTTAATATTTGCACCTTCAAACCAATCTGCTGGGCTTGGACGGAAACCAAAAGCTAACAACACGGCATCAGCAGCTAAAATTTCTTCTGAACCTGGGACTGGCTCTGGGCTACGACGGCCGCGACTATCAGGCTCACCCAATTGAGTCGTGACAACCTTAATACCTGTCACCTTGCCATTTTCACCGACAACCTCAATTGGTTGGCGGTTAAACAGGAAGTTCACCCCTTCTTCGCGCGCATTTTTCACTTCACGGCGTGAACCAGGCATGTTTTCTTCATCACGGCGGTAAGCACAAGTCACCTCAGCAGCACCTTGACGAATCGAAGTACGGTTACAATCCATCGCAGTGTCACCACCGCCAAGTACAATAACCTTCTTGCCTTCCATGCTGATGTATTCAGATGCTTCTTTTTCCCAACCTTGGCAACGGTTGACGTTGGCAATCAAGAAGTCGAGCGCATCATAGACTCCATCAAGGTCTTCACCAGGGAATCCACCTTTCATGTAAGTGTATGTTCCCATACCCATGAAGACTGCATCGTATTCTTCAAGCAATTGCTCAATAGTGATGTCTGTACCAATTTCAGTATTTAAGCGGAAATCAACGCCCATACCGTGGAAAATTTCACGGCGACGTTTCATCACGTCTTTTTCCATTTTGAATTCTGGAATACCAAAGGTCAGCAAACCACCAATTTCAGGACGCTTGTCAAAGACAACAGGTTTAACACCATTACGTACCAGAATATCAGCACAGCCCAGACCTGCAGGCCCTGCACCGATGATGGCAACTTTTTTGTCTGTCCATTTCACGCTAGACATATCTGGACGCCAGCCCAAAGCGAAGGCTGTGTCGTTGATATATTTTTCAGCATTACCGATTGTTACCGCGCCGAAACCGTCATTTAAGGTACAAGCCCCTTCACACAAACGGTCTTGAGGACAAACACGACCACAGACTTCAGGCAAAGTATTGGTTTGATGGCACAATTCCGCTGCCTGGAAAATACGACCTTCAGAGATCAGTTTTAACCAGTTCGGAATGTAGTTATGTACTGGGCATTTCCATTCACAGTATGGGTTACCACAACCTAAACAACGATGGGTTTGGTTTTTAGCAACATCGGCTGTGAAAGGTTTATAAATTTCCACAAACTCTTCTTTGCGGACAGTAATATCTTTTTTCTCTGGATCTTGGCGTGCTACATCCAGAAACTGAAAGTCATTATTTAGGCGCTCTGCCATTGTTCTCTCCGTGGGTAAGTGTGAATAACGCTCCCGTTACTCACACCTGCCTATCAATACTTGAGTAGTGGAATTATTGAGGATCTGCTTTGGTTGTTTTCAACAAAGTCAATAAGTTAGCTGCTTTTGGTTTTACCAACCAGAACTTACGACTGTAAAAATCAAACTCATTACGGATCTTATACGCCCAAGCACTACCTGTTTCAGCAATATGCTCATCCAGAATACGAAGCAAGAACTCTTGATGGTCTTCCATCGATTCGGTTGAAATACGTGTTAAGTCAATTAACTCGTGGTTATAGTAGTCAACAAAGTCGTTGTCAAGGTCAAGGACATAAGCAAAACCGCCTGTCATACCTGCACCGAAGTTGTGACCTACTTTACCCAATACAGTCACGATACCGCCTGTCATGTATTCACAACAGTGGTCGCCCGCACCTTCAATTACCGCGAATGCGCCAGAGTTACGAACTGCGAAACGCTCACCTGCCGTACCTGCTGCGAACAACTTACCGCCTGTTGCACCATACAAGCAAGTATTACCGATAATCGCTGTATTTTGTGTCTGGAATGGTGAACCTTTTGGTGGGAAGATCGACACTCGACCACCTGCCATACCTTTACCGACATAATCGTTGGCATCACCTTCAAGTTTGATATGCAAACCACCCGCATTCCAAACACCCAATGATTGACCTGCTGTACCTGTCAAGTTCAACACGACTGGATGTGCTTCCATGCTCAAATCGCCGTAACGACGAGCAATTTCACCTGACAAGCGTGCACCAATCGAACGATCACAGTTACTTACCGCATAAGAGAACTCACCGCCCTGACCTGACTCAATCACAGAAAGTGCTTCACTTACCATTTTCTCAGCAAGAACACCTTTATCAAATGGTGCATTGCCCTGAGTTTGGCAGTATTGCGCTTTGCCTTCCGCCGCAGGATGTGACTCAAGTAATGGAGTCAAATCAAGATGCGCGTGTTTATCGGTTTCACCTGGTAATACTTCAAGCAAGTCCACACGACCAATCAAGTCTTTCAATGAAGCAACACCGAGCGCTGCCAACCATTCACGTGTTTCTTCCGCAATAAAGTGGAAGAAGTTGATCAGCATTTCAGGTTCACCGATATAGTGATCCTGACGCAAGTTATCTTGCTGAGTTGCGACACCAGTTGCACAGTTGTTCAAGTGACAGATACGTAGGTATTTACAACCCAAAGCGATCATTGGTGTTGAACCAAAGCCAAAGCTTTCCGCACCTAAAATAGCTGCTTTTACAACATCCAGACCCGTTTTCAAACCACCGTCGGTTTGTACACGAACCTTACCACGCAAGTCATTCACACGAAGTGCTTGATGTGCTTCACTTAGACCCAATTCCCACGGAGAACCCGCATGGTGAATTGAAGACAATGGCGAAGCTGCTGTACCACCGTCATAACCTGAAATGGTAATGAAGTCGGCATAAGCTTTGGCAACACCCGCTGCAATCGTACCTACACCTGGTTCAGAAACCAGTTTCACCGATACCATCGCTTTTGGATTGACTTGTTTTAAGTCAAAGATGAGCTGCGACAAATCTTCAATCGAGTAAATGTCATGGTGTGGCGGTGGAGAAATCAGCGTTACACCCGGTACAGAGTAACGTAAACGAGCAATCAAGCCATTCACTTTACCACCCGGTAACTGACCACCTTCACCTGGTTTTGCACCTTGAGCAACTTTAATCTGCAAAACTTCTGCTGAAGTTAGATATGCCGGGGTTACACCAAAACGGCCAGAAGCGATCTGTTTGATTTTCGAGTTACGAATTGTGCCGTAACGCGCAGGGTCTTCACCACCCTCACCAGAGTTTGAACGACCACCAATCGTGTTCATTGCAATCGCAATTGCTTCGTGTGCTTCTGGAGAAAGCGCACCCAAAGACATCCCCGCAGAGTCAAAGCGCGGTAGAATTGCTTCAACCGATTCAACCTGATCGAGTGCAATTGAATTCGTGGTTTTCAACTTAAATAAGTCACGAATGGTTGCCACTGGACGGTTATTCACCAACTCAGCATATTCTTTAAAGTCTTCGTATTTGCCTGAACGTACAGATTTGTGTAAAGCATTGATCACATCAGGGTTAAATGCGTGATATTCCTTACCAAACACAAATTTCAGCATACCGCCTTGGTCGATTGGCTTACGGTTTTTCCATGCCAAATCTGCCAATTGTTTTTGGTCATTTTCAAGATCAACAAATGTCGCACCCTGAATACGGCTTGGTACGCCAGTGAAACACTTGTCTACAACTTGTTTCGACAGACCGACTGCTTCAAAGAGTTGACCACCACGATAAGACGCAACGGTTGAAATCCCCATTTTAGAGAGAACTTTCAACAAGCCTTTTTCAATCCCTTTACGGAAGTTCGCTTGTGCGTGGATCGGGTCACCCAATAATTCGCCTTTCGCAATCAAATCATTGATGACGTCATAAGCCAAATATGGGTAAATCGCGGTTGCACCAAAGCCCAAGATCACTGCAAATTGGTGTGGATCACGTGCAACTGCGGTTTCCAAGATCAGGTTAGCATCAGTACGTAAGCCTGTTTTACCTAAATGGTGATGAATCGCACCAGTCGCTAAAACGGCATTGGCAGGTAAGTAACCTTCACGGATTTTCTTATCTGAAATCACCAGTAAAGTTTTACCATCACGGATGGCCTGTGCAGATTCTTCACAGATACGTACAATCGCAGCTTCCAAACCTTCTGACTCAGGGTAGTTCAAGTCGATGTCGGCAATGTCATAGCCTTTACGACCCAACGTACGCAACTGATGCATTTTTGAATTTGAAAGCACTGGACTTGAGATGATCAGACGCTCTGCATGCTGAGGGCCTTGTTCAAATACGTTTTGCTCACGTCCCATGCAAGTTTCAAGTGACATCACAATCGACTCACGTAATGGATCGATTGGTGGATTGGTTACCTGAGCAAACTGCTGACGGAAGAAGTCCGAAACGTGGCGTACTTGACGAGACAATACCGCCATTGGCGTATCATCACCCATTGAACCCACAGCTTCCTGACCACTTTCTGCGATAGGACGCAACAATTGATCACGCTCTTCAAATGTCACCATAAACATTTTTTGAGCAGTTTTCAGGTTATCGCCTGTTAAGCCTTTATCACATAAATGCTCTTCAAGCTCTGGACTACCTTGTAGACGTACTGCATTTTCACGCAACCATTGACGGTATGGACGCATCTTTTTCAAGTGAGAGCTAACATCATTGGTGTCTAACAATTTACCTGTTACGGTATCGATCACCAAGATTTGACCTGGACCTACACGACCTTTAGAAATAACATCTTCAGGTTCGTAGTCCCATACGCCAATTTCAGATGCAAGGGTGATGTAACCATTTTTGGTGATCACCCAACGTGCTGGACGCAAACCGTTACGGTCAAGCATACAGATCGCATGACGACCATCTTGAATGACCAGACCTGCAGGGCCATCCCATGCTTCCATGTGTTTAGAGTTAAATTCATAGAACGCACGTAAATCGGCATCTAAGGTTTCAACGTTTTGCCATGCTGGTGGTACAAGCATACGTAGCGCACGGAACAAGTCCATGCCACCACCCACTAAAATTTCAAGCATGTTGTCTAGGCTTGAAGAATCCGAACCTGTCAAATTGACAATTGGATTTAAGTTGGTCAAACCAGGGAGTAATGGGTTTTCAAATTTTGGTGTACGTGCAAGTGCCCAGTTACGGTTTGCAGTAATAGTATTGATTTCACCATTATGCGCTAAATAGCGGAATGGTTGAGCCAATTTCCAACGTGGCAAGGTATTGGTTGAAAAACGTTGATGGAACACAACAATATGAGATTCCAAACGCTCGTCGGCAAGGTCTGTATAGAAGTCAGCAATGGCAGCTGGCATCATCAAACCTTTATAAGTAATGACATTTGAGCTTAATGTTGTCACATAAAATGAAGCATCATTTACAAGCGCTTCTTCTGCACGGCGACGCGCCATGAACAACTTACGGTTAAATTCAACCTCTGACACACCCATTGGGCAGTTAACAATCACTTGTTCAAATGCAGGCAAAGACTGTAATGCAATTTCACCAAGAACATCGTTATTGGTTGGCACAACACGCCAAGCAATAACACGTAGACCTTCTTCATCCAGTTCTTTGGTGAGCACATTTTTTGAATGTTGTGCTAAAGCAGGGTCAAGATTTAGAAAAACAGTACCAACAGCAAAAATTTCACTTAAGGTAATATCGCTAAGTTTTTTAGCTTCTTCACGGAAAAAAGCTTTTGGCATGGCAAGTAATAAGCCACAACCATCTCCTGTTTTACCATCGGCGGCAATCCCACCACGGTGCGTCATGCAGCTTAAACTATGAATCGCTGTCTTCACAAGATGATGACTGGCGTCTCCCTGCATATGGGCAATAAGCCCAAATCCACAGTTATCCTTAAACTCATCAGGTTGGTATAAACCTTGAGCGGGAGCTACAGTGTTTGGCGATGGCATGTGCATAGCGTACCCTTCTTTCAACATTGCTCTATGAGCATCACATATATCAAATTCCCTTAGCGACTTAAGCCTCAAACCACACAGCAGAAGTGCGCAGGCAGCTCTCAAGAATAGCCTCTTTTAGACTTATCTTGCATTACTTTTATGACAAAAATAGCTTTTCTGCACTACAATCGAATTGTTTGGAATATGAGGCTTTACGCCCACATTGAATTTTTTTGCTCCAAAACGAGGACAATTAACTCAACTCATGCACCATTTAAGCAAAAAACATGCCAAATAGCACAATTCACATACAATTTTTATATATTTCAGACAAATAAGTAGAAAAAACTGCTTTTAATCAAAATTAGCACGATCAATAATAGCACTATAATTGTGCGTTTTTTACAATTTGTTTATTTTTTGCTTTATTTTAGGACTTTTTTCAGACAAATTATTTCAAACATGATGCACCAAAACAAATCATAGCTTTTTAGCGAGACTCTGAAGCCTCTACTCCTGATGATTTAATTACACTCACGACTTTCCCTTCATTATCACGACGTGTAACCGTTGTTTGTACCGCATGACTGTCAGGCGAACTCATTGCAGGCACTGAACTGCTTGATACAGGAGGAACAACTTGTGGGCGCGGAATTGCGACAGGCTTTAACTGAACTGCATAAAGTTGCTGACTTGAAGCCTCTTCAGTCCCCATATCATTTACAAAATCCAGATAGTCTTTGATTTGTACAATTTTAGGATGTATTGATTTTGGTAAACCTAAATTTAACTGTTGTAATTGCTCTTGTGCTTGAACCTCTTGAGCAAACAAACCATACAGTAAGACATAACGATCGGGCTGATGCTCTGCTGAGAGACGCAAATAAACAAACTCACTCCGATCTTGACGTTTATCCAAGAAATCATTAATGATTTCCTCTTTGTTAGTCTCAAACAGCTCTAAACTATAATTTGACAAATTCGTCTGAACAAAATGCGTACCTCGAAACTCTAAACCATGCTGATCTGATGCCACGACTCTCGTCGTTTGCTGCAATGGACGCACCTGATCCATAAGAACACCCAGATCAGGAATCGCCGATAATTTTTCAGCCTGAAACTGCGGCTGTACATCTTCTTCAACAGGCACAGATTCTCGTTTCAACGGATGATGATCCGTTAAAAATAAAAAGCCACTTGCAACCACCAAGCAGATACTTCCACCAATCAATAAAACTCGACGTATAAGGATTGTATCTGCTGGAAATTGGTTTGACATGTTTATGCCTTTTCCTGATTTGCTAAAATGGCTTGCTGCATTAATTCAACATCAAAATCTTTGGTAATCATTGCTTGTCCCAATGTACGCATCAAGACTAAACGCAACTGCCCATTCAAGACTTTTTTATCATGTGACATATAGGATAAAAATTCATCTAGCGGAATCACTGGGCATTTAATTGGCAATTTCGCTCGCTGGATCAAGGTTTTAGCACGATTCAGATCAGCTTCTGAGATCCAACCCATTCGACAAGATAAATCTGCCGCCATCACCATCCCTGTAGCAACGGCTTCACCATGCAACCAAACCCCATATCCCAGATAGGATTCAATTGCATGACCAAAAGTATGCCCAAGATTTAATAAAGCTCGCTCACCTTGCTCTTTTTCATCATTCGCGACAATTCGTGCTTTGTGCGCACATGAACGATACACTGCTTCTGCCAGTAGCGTTTCATCCCCAGCAACCAATGCATCCATATGCTGCTCGAGCCAAGCCAGAAAATCTACATCGCCCAAAAGTGCATACTTAATCACTTCTGCCAAACCTGCAGATAATTCACGTGACGGGAGTGTTTTGAGCTGAGCCATATCCGCAAGAACAACTTGTGGCTGTTTAAATGCCCCAATCATGTTCTTACCTAATGGATGATTAATGCCTGTTTTTCCACCCACACTTGAATCGACTTGTGATAGTAATGTCGTCGGCACTTGTACAAAATAAACGCCACGTTGGAAACTCGCTGCAGCAAATCCTGCCATATCACCAACCACACCGCCACCAAGTGCTAGCACAGTACAGTCACGGTTAAATCCTGAAGACAATAAAGCATCAAAAATAAGATTCAGATGTTCAATATCTTTATATTTCTCACCATCAGGCAAAATACAATGCGCAACTGTTTTACCCAAGTTTTGCAATGCTTGCTGATAATGTTCTAAATATAGTGGCGCAACCGTATCATTTGAAACGATCATGACTTGCTTACCCAAAATATAGGGTGCAAGTAACTGTTCAGGATTGAGCTGACTACCAATATAAATTGGGTAACGACGATCACCCAATTCGACATATAACGTTTGCATAACGAAAACCAAGACTATTTAAATTGAATAATGTACTGCAATATCTTTGAGAATTTTTTGAGCCAGTTCCCGTGCACCACCTTGATGAGTATCAATCACGTAATGTGCAACTTCTCGATACAAAGGATCTCGTAAAGTCAGCAAGTCCTGTAACCGCTGTTCAGGGTTTTCAACTTGCAATAAAGGGCGGTTTTTATCACGATATGTGCGTTGTAACTGCACTTCAACAGGTGCAAAAAGATACACCACAATGCCTCGTTGCTTCAAAGCATTGCGGTTTGACAATTGAGTTACAGCCCCACCACCTGTCGCAAGCACTAAATTCGAACGCTTGGTCAATTCATCTATGACCAATTGTTCTCGCTGACGAAATCCCAGTTCACCTTCTTTTTCAAAAATCCATGGAATAGAAGCACCCGTTTTTCGTTCAATTTCGTGATCACTATCAACAAACTCGCGACCTAAAAGCTCTGCAAGATGTCGACCAACAGTTGTCTTTCCAGCCCCCATGGGCCCCACCAAATAAATATTTGGCAGGGTATTGATTGCTTTGTTTGGCAAGGAGCCACCTACTCAATTACAGCTATGATTTTATATTAATGATTTCTAGAAACGGTGTCATCCACAATTCGTGGTGTAATGAAAATGAGAAGCTCACTTTTACTATCACTTGTTGTCGTTGACTTAAACAAGTTACCAATCCAAGGTAAATCTCCTAAGAATGGAACCTTACTCACATCTTTTTGACGTGTATCTTCATAAATACCACCCAAGACAACGGTTTCACCATTGTTAACCAAAACGTTAGTCTGTAATGCATTGGTATCAATTACATAACCCGCACTTGTCAAAGAACCCACTGTATCTTTAGTAATTTTCAATTTCATTTGAACATTACCATCTGGTGTAATACTTGGCGTTACATTAAGTTCCAAGTTCGCATCTTGGAACGTAGTTGTGGTACCAGAGTTTGCACTAGTCGTTGAATACGGGACTTTTGTACCTGACTTAATCGTGGCTTCCTGTTTATCACCCGTCATCACTTTTGGTGTCGAAATCACCTCACCCTGACCGTCAGCCTGTAAAGCAGACAATTCCAAGGTTAATAAACTATCTGCTGTACTTATTAGGCCAAAGGCTAAACTTGCTGCACTCGTTCCTGAACTTGAACTGGATGCCCCAAAATCAACACCCAAATTATCTGTAATTGTATCACTTTGACCATTATATTTATTATTCCAACGAGTAGTTAAATTATCACTACTACTCGATACACTACTTGAGTCCAAACCCCATTTCACACCAATCGATTTAGAAAAATCAGTAGTTGCACGCACGATACGCGCCTCAATCATCACCTGTTTTACAGGCATGTCGATCTGTTTAATAATATTTTTGAGTTGCTCAACTTTCTCAGCAGTATCACTAATAATGACTGTATTGGTCCGAGTATCAATAACAATCGCCCCACGAGGGCTCAGCAAAGAACGCATACCTTCATCTGTTGATGAGTTTGTATTATTTCCACTGTTCGTCGTCTTAGCCAGTTTAGTAGCATCATCAATCATGGTTTTAACATCAGCTGCCTTAACATAATTCAACTGAATCGTTTCTGTTTGAAGTGGTGCAAGTTTCATATGCTGAGCTAATGCTTTCGCTTGATCTTCCTCAGATTTAATCAACTCAGTGGTAGGGGCTACCCAAATAACATTACCAGTCCGACGTTTATCCAAGTTTTTAGCTTTCATAATAATATCTAAAGCTTGATCCCAAGGAACATCTTTAAGACGTAACGTAATATTCCCCTGAACACTATCAGATGCAACAATATTGACACCTGTAAAATCAGCTAACAACTGTAGAACGCGACGAACTTCAATGTCCTGAAAGTCAAGAGAGATTTTCTTCCCTGTATATTTATCATTAGCACGCAATGAATTGGTGTTAGCCGCTAATTTTTCTTCTTTCTTTGCAACACTGATAATTAGACGATTATCTGTTTGATACGCCATATAGTCAAAGTTACCATTCGATTGAATATTGATAACTCCATTACGACCTTCATTAAAGGCATCTACCGATGACACTGGCGTTGCAAAGTCATTGACATTTAAGCGGCGTGTCAACGCAGTTGGGATCTTATTTCCTAAAAAGCGTACAACAATTTTACTACCCTGCTGTTTAACATCTACAGGCGTATTCGGGTTAGATAAATCAATAACAACTTGCCCCTCACCTTTATCTCCCCGATGAAAACCAACATTATTAATACCTTGCGGGTTTACCATTGGTAGAGGAGCAACATGATCTTGTGATGCAGACGCATTATTAATTTTTAAAATAAAGGTATTACCTTCAACTCGTGTTGTGAAGGCTCCAGCTTTTTTTAAATTAACCGTTAAACGTGCACGTTGTGCATCTGCAGCTAAATCCACTGAACTTGCTTCTGCCGTTGAAACAGGGATAGAGGTTTGTTTCAGTGACTGTGTCGCTTTATCGAAGTCCAGAATTAGACGCGATGGTTGCTCAACCTGATAAGCTTGTGGTTGAGGTGGCAAGCCATTAAACATGACACGAATTTCGGTACCTTGACCTGGAATTTGTAAAGGCACAACATTTGTAATCGCAACCGCGGCATTTGCAATCTGAACCATTGCCATTGCGACTGCACCCAAAGCAAATTGATGAATAAATGGCTTCATTCGTTGCATATCCCCAATTTTTTTTACAGATTTTTTCATTATTATTCCCCAAATTACGCTGCAGGTCCGACAAGTACAAGACTACGAGGTCGTTCAATATAGCCATCTCGACCATCTGAAACAATCTCAAGCAAATCGATTTGTGTCGGTGTAATCTTGATAATACGTCCTTGATTCAGACCCATATAATTTCCAACTTGTACCTGCTCAACCTGCCCATCAGATGTTTGGATCAAGCCAACAATTTGTCCATTTGCATTACGTAAACTACCTTTAAAAGTCATAGTCTCTAACGCATAACTCTCTAAAGGTTGCGGTTGGCGAGAGAAATCTGGATAAACTCGCTTGCCAGCCATGATTTTTAATTCAGTATACAAAGACTGTGGTAAAAATGGACTGCGTAAATTCTGCGCAGCATATTCAAACTGTGGAACAGGTTCAAAAGTCGGTGCTGGTTTAATGGGTGCTGGTGGTTCACTACGAATTTTTGCCATTTCATCATTCACGACATCAATACGAGAACCACAACCAACCATGAGAAAAACAGGTAATAAAGCAACGATAAGACGTTTATTCATCATTTTGCTGCTCCTGTTTTAGGTGCAGAAGCAGCATCTTGCTCATCTGCTCCAAGATAACGATAAGTTTTCGCATGTAATGTATAGTTAACCACTGGAATATCAGATTTTTTATTATCATCCTGTCCAGCGACAATTGAAAAATCATGTAACGTGACAATACGTGGTAAAGCTGCAATTGCACTCGCAAATTGCCCAAACAAATGATAATCGCCGACGGCCTGAATTGAGATTGGCTGTTCCATAAAGAACTGCTGTTTCACTTCAGGTTCGAGGGTAATGTTCTTAAATTTAAGGCCTGCTGTCACTCCAGTAACGTTAATATCTTCAACTAATCCAGGAATTTCTGACTCTTTAGGCAGTTGCTGTAATTGCTGATTAAAGTCAGCTTGCATTTTCACCAATTGCTTTTGATACAATTGTAAGTTACGTAATTTTGAATCTTTTTCTCGATATTCATTGAGCAAATTCGCTTCTTGTGCTTGAGCAGTTGCAATTGAATCCAGTTTAGAACTAATTAATACAAAATAACCAATAAAGCAAACCACAAGAAAAATAAAGATCCAACAGGTAACTTTAACCGAAATGGGCCATCCACCATAATTAGAAGCATCCAACGAATTAAATTGCTTTAAAAAACGATCTAATGTCATTTTATTCTTGGTTGGCTTGACTGCATTTCCAGTTGACTCATCTAATTGTTCTTGACTCATTTTTTCGCAGCCCCTTTTGTTGTTTGAGGTTCTGAAGCCATCTCATCTTCTGCAGTTTGTGCAATTTGTCCTAAATCAGCAGTCACAACAAAACGGCCATACCCCTCTTCAACGCGTGGTACAACTGAAGTTTGTGCCTGTTGATTTGTTTTACTGTCTGCGGCATCAAATGACTTCATAAATACATTACGAAACCAGACTGACCCACCTAAATTTCTCATAAAATCAGCAACAACATTCGGGCTTTCAGCTTTCCCTTCAATGGTAAAATGATCACCTACACGCTCAAATTTGGTTAAGTACATTGTATTTGGAATTGTACGAACCAATTGATCAACAAGACGTACTGTAATTGGACGCTGAGCTTGTAAATTTTGAATCAGCTTCATGCGCTCAACAATCGCTTGTGTTTGTTTTTGTAGACCTTCAAGTGATTTTAGTTTCTGATCAAGCTCTTGATTACTTGAAGTAATCAACTGATTCGCATCCTCTTGACCACTCAATTTCTGATCAAAATACATCCACGCTGAAAAAACTGCAAACACCCCTAATACAGCAACCATAATTGAGATCAAAACAAAATTTCTTTTACGCTGTTCCCGTAGCTCGTCACGCCAAGGTAGCAAGTTTATTTTTGACATTAATCAAAACTCCTTAACGCTAAACCACAAGCAATCAGTAGAGAGGAAGCATCATCTTCAATTTTTTTAAGATTAATTTGTGGGGAAAAACCCATTTGCAGGAATGGATTTGCGACAGTGACCCGATAACCTAATTGTTGTTGTAATACTTTTGCTAAACCAGGTAGGTTCGCTGTCCCACCTGCTAATAGAATATGATCAACATCATTAAATTGCGAAGATGAGAAAAATAATTGTAAGGAGCGCTGAGCCTGTTGAGCAATACTATCCATAAATGGTAAAAGTACTTCGGCATCAAAGTCATCTGGCAAAGTCCGTTCTTTTTTAGACCGTCCTGCCTCTGCATATGACAAACCATAACGATTCTGAATTTCTTTGGTCAGTTGTTTACCACCAAAAACATGCTCACGGGTGTAAACATTTTTTCCATCGTGTATCACAGATAATGTTGTCATCGAATGACCGATATCTAGAATCGCAACGACTCTTGTTCCGAGTGGTAAAGTATCTGCGAACACACCTAAAGCACGTTCCATTGCATAACTTTCAACATCGGCAATTTTTGCTGTCAAACCCGCATAAATCAGCGCTTCATTACGTGCTTCAACATTTTCTGTTCGGGTTGCCACCAAAAGGACATTAACCCGATCTGTTCGAGACAGCTTGTCAGGCAACACCTCAAAATCCAAACTAACATCATCGAGCGGAAATGGAATGTATTGTTCCGCATCCATCCGGATTTGAACTTCCCGCTCGTCATCAGTCATATCCTCATCCATTTCAATGATTTTATGAATAACGCTTGACGTTGGTATGGCAAAAGCAACATTAACGGTAGATGGATTTGCTGCCTCAACAGCTTTCTCTAAAGCATCGGCGATTGCTTCAGAATTAATAATATTTTTTTCGACCACGGTGCCTTCTGGTAAAGGTATAAGTGCATAGCTTTCTACACAATAGCGCCCATTCTTTACCGAGAGCTCCAGCATTTTTACAGAAGTTGAACTAATATCAACTCCTATTAACCCCTTATTCGGTTTACGATATAACCTTAGCACGATGTTTATTCCTGTTATTTTTTATTTAGAATAGCATAATACCTTGTCACGCAACGCATTTCGTCTAGATAATAACGTATATAATACCCTGACCAAGGCTTTTCTCGGCTATACTGATCATCGGATATACTCAACTCCGATCGCCCATTTTCCATATTAAATATTACTTGTTATGAAAAATCTATCTTGTTCAGGTCGAATTCATCCAATTTTTCTGTTTTTGCTGATAATAATTCTTTTGATTCCAATGGGCTTTTATGGCATGTATCTGTACATTGCCCCGTCTCTCCCTGAAATGAGCAGTCTTAAAAAAGCGCCGCTCTTAAAACCTATCCAGATTTATACTGCTGACAATCAATTGATTGCAGAATATGGAGGAAAACTGTCTGTACCTGTAGAGTACAAACAAATTCCTCCTCATTT
This sequence comes from Acinetobacter sp. MB5, assembly GCF_003261585.1. GTDB lineage: Bacteria > Pseudomonadota > Gammaproteobacteria > Pseudomonadales > Moraxellaceae > Acinetobacter. The sequence goes on from NZ_POVU01000004.1 coordinate 94,883, forward strand.
TATTCAGGCATTTTTGGCAGCAGAAGATTCTTCATTCTTTGAACATAGCGGAATTAGCTTTAAAGGCTTAGGGCGAGCTGTAAGTGAAAGTATCACAGGTTCAGACACACAAACGGGTGGTTCAACCATTACCATGCAAGTGGCGAAGAACTATTATTTATCCCCTGAACGTACACTCAAGCGTAAATTGACTGAAATTTTTCTGGCACGAAAAATCGAACAAAACCTAACTAAACCAGAAATCCTCACACTTTACGTGAATAAAATCTTCTTGGGTAAAAATGCCTATGGAATCGCGGCAGCAGCCAAAATTTACTATAACAAAAATTTGAATCAGCTTAGCATCGCACAAATGGCAATGATTGCAGGTTTACCGAAAGCACCGTCTAAATATAACCCTGTGGCAAATCCTGAACGTGCACTTGAACGACGTAATTGGATTTTGGGACGTATGCGCCAACTCGGGTATATCAATCAAGCAGAGTATCAGCAATCCATCGAAGAGCCTTTAAACTTAGACATGCCAGATCGTGGGGTACTGACTCGCTATCCATATATTGGTGAAATGGTTCGTGAGGAAATCGTAAAAAAGTTCGGTGAGAAAGCTGTCGATTCTGGCTTTAAGATCTATACAACGATTGACAGTAAACGTCAGGAATATGCTGAACAATCTGTACAAGATGGTTTAGAAGCTTATGATCGTCGACATGGTTGGCGTGGTGCAGAAGCCCACGGGGTTTCTCTGGCAAAATTCTTCACTTATGCCAATAACTATCCTGCGAAAGTCCTTAAAGTTGAAAAAAACAGTTTTGAAGCAGAATTAAAAGACGGCTCAGTGGTCACTGTACCATGGTCAGGCATGTCTTGGGCACGCCCTTATCACAATGCCAATAGCGTTGGTGCAGAACCAACACATGCATCTCAAATTGTTAAAGTAGATGATATTGTTCGTTTACGTCCAAATGAAAATAAGACGATCTGGTCTCTTGTACAAATTCCAAAAGTACAAGGGCAATTGATTGCACTTAACCCAAACAATGGTGCAATTGAAGCCGTTGTCGGTGGTTACAGCTATGCTCAATCCACCTTTAACCGTGCAATACAAGGCTGGCGTCAACCAGGTTCAACGATTAAACCGTTTATTTATGCACTGGCACTTGAACGTGGCATGACACCGTATACCATGGTGGATGACAGTCCAATCACTATTGGCAAATGGTCACCCAAAAATTCAGATGGCCGTTATCTTGGTATTATTCCATTACGCCGCGCTTTGTATTTATCACGAAATACTGTATCTGTACGGTTATTACAAAGTGTGGGGGTCGGACGTGCACGCCAACTCTTGATGGACTTTGGTTTACAAGAAAATCAAATTCCCAATAATTTTACGATCGCGTTAGGTACACCACAGGTTCTGCCTGTGCAAATGGCAACAGGTTACGCTACTTTTGCCAACGGTGGTTTCCGAGTCGAGCCTTATTTTATTGATCATATCGAAGATGCTTATGGAAAAACCATCTATAAGGCAAATCCTGAATACGCCTGTATTTCTTGCATCAACGATGACAACAAGCAGGTCTCTACAGATCAAGCAAATACACCTGATGATGAAGCATTTAAACAACAGGCTCAGGTACATTTTGAAACAGCGGATACTCGTAGAAGTGAATATCGCCAAGCACAGCGCATTATTAAATCCAGCTCTGCCTTCGACATGGCAAATATTCTACATGACGTAATTCAACTTGGTACTGGACGTGCAGCATTACAAATCGGACGTGATGACTTGGGTGGAAAAACAGGAACCACCAACGATGCAAAAGATGCATGGTTTGCAGGCTTTAACGGAAAATTGGTCGCCGTCGCCTGGGTAGGCTTTGACCAGCCAACCACACTCGGTCGTCGTGAATATGGTGGCGTTGCAGCTTTACCTGTCTGGTCAAATTTCATGGCTCGTTCTTTACAAGGGACACCATCAGCATGGGTCACTCTAGACAAAAATGCCAAAGCGCCAATTACTCATGGCCAATCGACAGTCGTTCAAACTGATCGTCATCAAAACCGTATTGCTCCACCTTTAGCACGACCAACCTATCATCCTGTACCAGTGAGTCGCACGACTTCCCGCAAACAAGATGAAGAAGACTTTTCAGATCTCCCTGATGAAAAAACGCTGATTCCTTCAGAAAAATCGCCACCTAAAATGAATGGTTCTCAAGCACCAACTGGCAGTAAAAAATCTAGCCCTGATGCCTTAGAACAACTGATTAATCAGGTGAACTAAAAGTAAAAAGCCGTCAAATGACGGCTTTCTTTTTAAATAAATATAGCTGAAAACTGGCAGTAACTTGCAGATGATCACGCTGTTCCAAAGCCTGACGTTTTTCAGGTTTGGCTTTGTAAGCATAAGGCGTCATTGCGAGTAAATTAACAATATCTTGCTGTTGTAAATTGAGTTCAGCATCAACTACAGACGACTCAATCAACTCAAAGTTTTCGCTCATCTGTGCCACAAATTTTTCTGGCTCATGCAGATTGACTTGTTCAAACAGTGCTTCGCGTAAATCATATAAATGACGAGGTGCAGGCGTCACCACCAGACACAAACCATCATTTTTTAGAATGCGCAGAATTTCTGGCTGAGGAATTGGACTAAACAAACTGCTGCACAAATCAATCGACTGATCTAAAGCAGGCAAAACTGCACCCGTTCCCACCACCCAAGTCACCGCCTGATTCAGTTTTGCCGCCCGCTGTACTGCACTTTTGGCAATATCCACACCAACGCACTGTTCTACATGAGACTGCATGGCACTGGTGTAATACCCTTCACCACAACCGATATCCAACAATGTTTTTGGCTGATAACGCTCCAATAACTGCTCCACAGCCTGACGTAGCGGCGCATAAAAACCTGCGGATAGAAATGCACGTCGAGCATCGACTGCTTCTGGGGTATCTCCTGGATGTTTGCTGTGCTTATGCTGTACTACATGCAAATTGACATAACCTTGTTTGGCTAAATCAAAACTATGCCCCTGCGGGCAACGCCAAGTTCTTGCATTTAAGGTCAGTGAATCTCGGCAAACAGGGCACATCAGCACTTGCATCGTGTTTTAACTCCAGTGAAAGGACAAATAAAAAAGCTGACCGAAGCCAGCTTTTTTGCATTGGATTTGGGATTAACGCAATTTTAACGTCATTAAGCCAACAACCACCAGAATAATTGTGATGATCCAGAAACGAATCACAACTTGGGTTTCTTTCCAGCCTTGTTTTTCATAGTGATGATGCAATGGTGCCATCAAGAAAACTCGCTTATTACGCATGCGCAATGAACCAATTTGCAGGAAGACTGAAATCGCTTCCATTACAAAGACACCACCCATAATCGCAAATACGATTTCCTGACGAACCATCACGGCGATTGTACCGAGCATTGCACCGAGTGCCAGCGCACCGACATCCCCCATGAATACTTGCGCTGGATGGGCATTGAACCACAAGAATGCCAAGCCTGCACCAATCATGGCCGCACAAATCACAATCAATTCAGAAGAATATTTGATATAAGGAATATGCAAATAATTGGCAAAACGAATATCACCTGACAAATAGGCAAATACACCTAGACCTGCTGCTACCAAGACCACTGGCATGATTGCGAGGCCATCCAAACCATCGGTTAAGTTAACCGCATTAGAGGCACCATTAATGACCAGATAAGTAAAGGCAATAAAGGCAAGTCCAAATGGAATCACTGAAAATGGAATACTCAACGTCTTAAAGAATGGGATCAGCAAATCCAGCATATTGTGGGTGTAAACAGGACTATGCTGATTGATTGCAATCACATATAAGGCAATTCCAGCACCTAAAGATGCAACCGATGTCCAAAAGAATTTTTTACGTGCAGGCAAACCTGCATTGTCTTTATAACGAATTTTAATCCAGTCATCAGCCCAACCGACTGCACCGAAAATCACCATGACTCCAAGTACAATCCACACATAAGGGTTAGATAAATCCGCCCAAAGCAACGTACTAATACCAATCGAAAGCAGGATTAACACCCCACCCATGGTTGGTGTACCCATTTTCTTGGCATGGTTTTCTGGTGCAAAAGAACTTACAGCTTGACCGTATTTCAGCGCACGCAGTTTTCGGATCATGACTGGCCCTAAAAATAGGCCTATTAACAATGACGTTAATACACTCAATAAAGCGCGTAGAGTTAAGTAACGAACAACACCGAAAGAACTATCAAATCCTGCCAAATGTTCAAATAGCCATAAAAGCATTTACAGCTTCCCCCTCAAATCAGCCATCAACGTCTCCATATGGGTATAACGAGAACCTTTAAACAGGAAACTCATGTTCTGAGGTTGATGCTTATGTACAAGATCGATTAAAAAAGGCAGAGCTTCTGCCTGAGTTTTAAATGCGTGACAGTGATCCGCAGCAGCACCTGTAACAGTAGCATCTGCAAACTCACCCACAGCAATCAGATAATTTAATGGGCGTTGAGCTAAATCACGACCAAGTGCGAAATGTTCATCTCGGCTACTGTCACCTAGCTCACCAATATCTCCCATCACCATGACTTTAATGCCCTGCTGCTGAGTCAGTACATCAGCTGCGGCACGCATGGAAGTTGGGTTGGCATTATACGTATCATCAATCAATAAGTATTGTTCATGCTGAATAAAATTCAGACGTCCTTTTGCCCCTTTTGCCTGCTGCAAACCTTGCACAACATCTTCAAGGGAAACACCAATCGCTAAGGCAAACGCACAGGCAGCTAAAGCGTTTTGCACATTGTGCAATCCTGCAAAAGGCAACTCAACGGATGCTGAACCTTGTGGCGTATTGAGAACAAAACTGGCTGATTGCGGATGCAGTTGAATTTGCTCAGCAAAAACATCACCGCCTTCACCAAAACTTAAGCGTTTTTGTGTTTGCACAGCCGTATTGATTTGAGCTGTAAAGTCATCGGCAGCAGGTACAATGGATGTGCCTTCAACAGCAATGTGACGATAAATTTCAGACTTGGCTTGGCAGATCTTTTCACGCCCACCAAACTCACCCAGATGAGCAGTCCCAATATTGAGAATGCCAGCGACCTGTGGCTGTACCAGATTTGAGGTGTAGTCAATTTCACCGACATGACTGGCGCCGAGTTCCATCACGGCATACTGATGTTCTGGACGTAGTTCCAATAACATCATCGGGACACCCAAATCGTTATTGAGGTTACCACGGGTAATCAGTGTTGGTGCCAAGCGAGACAAAATACTGCCGAGCATTTCTTTGGTCGTGGTTTTACCACTACTACCTGTCAGTGCCAAGACTTTCAGATGAGGACATTGTTGACGACGAAATTGTCCTAAATGCCCCAAAGCCAAACGCGTATCGGCAACAACCAATTGAGCAATATCAAGCTGCTCAATCGGACGCTCAACAATCACCACCTGACAACCTTGTGCCACAACATTTTGTACAAAATCATGGGCGTCAAAACGCTCACCTTTCAGTGCCAAAAAGGCATCACCTGCTTCGGCATGACGTGAATCGGTTAAAATCCGCTTAATCGTTTGCTCAGGCTGCTGATCTTGATACCAGTAGCCTTGCGTCGCCTGTTGGAGTTCAGCAGCTGTCCAAGGCATCAAGGGAACAGTGCTGGTGGTCGATGTATGCATGTGCGTTAATTTTCCAAAGCTGAATACGCGGTGAGCATTCCGTGCCGATGATCGATAGCCGCTTTTACTTCTACCACATCATCAAACCAATGACGAACGCCATCGATTTCCTGATAATTTTCATGTCCTTTGCCTGCAATCACCACAATATCGCCTGCTTGTGCTTGCCCGACAGCAAACTTAATTGCTTCACGGCGATCATGAATTTCGTGTACTTCATGCTGGCTAAAATCAATTCCCTGCTTCATATCAGCAAAGATCTGTTCAGGGTTTTCAGTGCGGGGATTATCCGAAGTCAACAGAACTGGATTAGCATGAGCAAGTGCTGCCTGAACCATCAGTGGGCGCTTGCCACGGTCACGGTCTCCACCACAACCAAAAACAGCCCATAAACGGTGCTCAACATGACGCTGTAAACTGGTCAGGACCTGAACCAAAGCATCAGGGGTATGTGCATAATCCACCACAAACAAGCGTTGTTGATCGCGCAACACTTGCATACGTCCTGGAGCGCCTATTAATTCTGGAACAGCAGCAACCAATTCAGCCAAGTCAAAGCCTGCCGCATACGTTACAATTAAGCTGCCTAAGAGGTTTTCAACATTGAACTTGCCAAGCAACGGGCTATGGACTGTAAACTGCCCGACTGGACTATGTAAGGTAAAACGTGCACCCTGCAAGCTAAAACTTAAATCTGACACATAAAAATCAGCTTGTTGTTCAATTGCATAAGTGAAAATTTTCGGCTGTGCAGGATTTTGACGGGCTGCGGTTAACATCACATCTGCATACGCATCATCCCGATTAATCACCGCATATTTCAGTGTGGGGAATGCAAACAGGCGGGATTTAGCTTCTGCATACGCTTCTAGCGTTTTATGATAATCCAGATGGTCACGACTTAAATTGCTATACACCGCAATTTCAATATCACAGCCATTTAAACGACCCTGCTCCAGACCATGTGAACTAGCTTCAAGCGATGCAAAGCTTGCCCCCTGTTCAGCATAACTGTGCAATAAATTTTGCAGATGAATGGCATCGACCGTAGTATGTGTCGACGTTTCCAGATTTGGTAAAATCCCATTCCCTGTTGTTCCCATCACCGCACAACGCTGTTCCTGAGAACTGATCAATTCCGCAATTAAACGGGAAATGGTGGTTTTTCCATTAGTCCCCGTGACTGCCAAAATACGTAGATCTGGAGTCGGCGCAGTTGCCTGTAAATAGGCTTTTTGCCATTCACCCATTTTCAGACGTACATCTGGACACGCCAGACAGTTTTCTAGTGCCAAAGCCTGCTCTGCAATGACACCAATCGCGCCTTGCTGTAATGCAGCTTGAGCAAAGGCCAACGTTTTTTCAGGTTGTGAATAACTGCTCAGGGCAATAAAAATTTGCCCCACTTCAACAGCACGACTATCTAAACAAAACCCACCAAACGCTTGGGTCATCCAAGTTTGAACTGACTCAACAGGATAAATCTGTTGCAACGTAATCGACATGAAAACTCACCAATTATTGAATTTTAGGGGCTTGTAATGGTTTATCGAGTGGTACATCGAGCAAGCGTAAATATTCTTTCATAACGCGTGCAAATACAGGTGCAGAAACCGTACCACCATAATACGTCCCTTGCGGATTTTCGACTACCACGACCATCGCAATACGAGGGTTACTCACAGGTGCAACCCCTGCAAACAATGCACGATATTCAGTCTTAGAATACCCACGGCGGTCAGCATTGAGTTTATGTGCTGTCCCCGTTTTCCCTGCGACACGATAACCTGGAATTTGCGCCTGAACTGCAGTACCGCCTGGCTGAGTCACCTGCTCCATCATCAGCAGCACTTCATTGGCAATTTTAGGGTCAAGAACCTGTTTACCTTGAGCAGGTTTATTCAACTTAAACAGGGTAAGTGGCATTTCCACACCATGGTTTGCCAGCATGGCGTAACCTTGCACCAATTGTAAAACTGTTGCATTGAGGCCATAACCATAAGCCATGGTACCGATTTCAGAGGCATTCCAGTATTTCGATGGCAAGATTAAACCTGGACTTTCCCCAGGGAAATGCACCGCAGAACGCTGACCAAATCCAACGCGTTTAAAGAAGGTTGGAATGGTCGGTGTTGGCAGCGACAACGCAATCGTTGCTGCCCCTACGTTGGAAGATTTCATAATGATTCCGCCCAACGTCAACACACCATAGTTATGCGTATCATGAATAATATGGTTACCAATTCGCATTGAACCTGGCGAAGTATTAATCGTCGTGGTTGTTGTATATTTACCGCTCTCCAGTGCCGCAGAAATGGTAAATGGTTTCATGGTTGAACCTGGCTCAAACATGTCAATTGCCCCGCGGTTACGCATGGCATCTTTATTATTCAAACCATCTTTGTCATTCGGGTTATACGATGGCCAGCTGCTCATTGCCAGAATTTCACCCGTTTTCACATCCACCGCAATTGCAGTGGCTGAGCGTGCATTATTTGCTACCCCCGCCGCTGCCAGCTCACGATACATGATGTACTGTAAGCGTGAATCAATACTTAAAGTAAAGTTTTCACCCGCCTGTACAGGTTTAATCACTTCAGGATCTTTGACTCGGTTGCCGTATTTATCTCGAACATTCACTTGCAAGCCGCTAATCCCTGTTAGCTTCTTGTTCAGCTTCATTTCCAAGCCTTCAACCCCTTTACCATCGCTATTGGTCAAACCAATAATCTGTGCATTGGGCTGCGGTTGCGGGTAGAAACGTTTATAGGATTTTTCCGTATAAATCCCTTGGAAGTTGTGCTTTAAGATAAAGTCAGCCTGTGGTGGTGGTACTTCAGTTTTCAATACCAAATAACGCGACCTCGGATGTGCCTGCATCTCCTTTTTTAGCCAATTTGCATCCACACCGACCACATTGGCGAGTTCATCGAGGTCAAAATCTTTATCAGGGAGTTTTTGTTTTGGTTTTCGACGCTCACCCGGTTTAAGAGGCGCAGTCATTTCATCATAGAGTTTTTTATTATCAAAATAATCACGCGTATCCATCACCACTTTCATGATCGGGGTACTGATTGCCAGCGGCACGCCATTACGATCACTAATGATCCCACGCATCGGCCTAATGGTTTCATCACGTAAAATCAGTGCATTGGCTTTATTTTGCAAGAAATCACGATTAATGATTTGCACATAAAACGCACGAAACACCAAAGCAATGAAGCAGATTAAGACAATGCCCCACAACAGATAAAAGCGCCATTGATCAAAAGCGATTTCGCTTTTTTCAGTCACAGAAACCGTAGCTTTGCGTTTTAAATTCATTCGTTTTTCAGTCATTGAGCTGACCTTAATTCTTTTGCGCTGTTGAAGGAAGAGAAATCACGACAGTATCCGAAGGTGATGGTGAAAACATACGGAGCTGTGTCACGGCACGTGTCCCAATTTGGGCTGTAGCGCCAAAGGTCTGCTGTTCAATCAACAAACGCCCCCAATCAGCATTTAAGTCATCCTCACCTCGCAGCAAGCTACTCATCTGCCGATAATCATGTCGATATTCATACACTTCAAAGACGACCATCATTGCACTGATAAAAATCAGGCAAACCAATACCAAATAGGTCAGCCCTTTTTTTAGCACAATCCGATTTTTGACTGGTTTTTCTTCAACAACCGCTGTATTCATTGCACGCCTTTTATTATTTGTCTAATCGTTCAGCTACACGTAACCACGCACTACGTGAGCGAGGATTACTCTTAACTTCTTGCTCACTGGCACGAACCCGTGCAATTTTTCTCAGGCGACGTGTATCGACCTGCTGTTGAGGCATTCCCCAACCACTATCTTCAGCCAAAGTGGATTCTTTTTGAATAAACTGCTTAATCAAACGGTCTTCCAAAGAATGAAAACTAATCACGGCTAGACGACCCTGTGCTGATAACATCTCAACCGCTTGGGGGAGAAAGACTTCAATATCATCGAGTTCTTTATTAATGGCAATACGAATCGCCTGAAAAGTTCGGGTCGCAGGATGTTTATTTTTTTCCCATTTCGGATGGGCGACTTTCACCACTTCTGCGAGCTGCGCTGTTGTCGTCATGGTTCCCGCCTGTTTAATTGCTCGTGCAATACGACGGCTATAACGTTCTTCGCCATACTGAAAAATAATGTTTGCTAGAGCTTCTTCTTCAATATTCACCAACCATTCACTGGCTGTTTGCCCTTGTGAATTGTCCATACGCATGTCTAAAGGGCCATCTTGCATAAAACTAAAACCACGTTCAGCCTGATCCAGTTGCGGGGAAGACACGCCTAAATCGGCCATAATGCCATCGACTTGGGTAATCCCAAGCGCATTTAATTCCTGTTGCAGATCGGCAAAACTGGCATGAATAATTTTAAAACGTGGATCTTGTTGTTCTAATTCGGCAGCAACGGCGAGTGCCTGAGGGTCTTTATCAAACGCATACACTTTGCTATTGGCATCGAGTTTTGACAAGAGTAACCGACTATGCCCACCACGCCCAAAAGTGGCATCGACATAAATTCCTGTATGACGATCTGCTAACAACGCATCTATAGTTTCATGAAGTAATACAGAAATATGTGACATACAAACGGAAATCGCGAATGGAAAATGTAATTGCACATTATCTCCATGTTTCATTCAAGTTCCAAACGGCTTTTTGTACGGAAATATTATTTTGCGATAGTTATTTCCGTTTTTTGTTAAAAAAACCAGCAAATCACTACTTAAAGCAGATGTCCGAAAGTAAGTGGCTTATAAGTTTGAATAAATTCCCTCAAAAACTCCACATATTAAAAACCAAATGGTGCTGTTTTTTATTCATCACAAAGATCAAAATTTTATCCTAGAATTAAATAAATTTTCATCCAATGTCTAAGACCCGAATTTTATCTTTGAATTCCTGTCTAATCATGATCGGTGATTTTATTGTGTTTAAGAAAATGAATCCAAAAGTATGATGATTTTAAGGCCCAACCTGAATGATCATTTGCTAGCACGATTACAATGTAACTTGGATTTTCAGAATATATTCATCTTGACTACATAGTTCTTTGTTAAAAAACACTTATGACCTGTTCTTTACTTATCGAAATACTTCATGTCATCGTTTTGTAAAATAAATACACTTTATTTTATATGAATGTACGCTATAGTAGTCACTGGAAATACAGCCGCCGTACCGATGTACATTTAGGCAATAACAAAAACAGTCGCTTTAATTTTTCTGGAGTTTTATTTTATGACATATTTTCGTAGTGTAGTTTTTGGGTTGTGCCTTGGTTTAGGTGTGACAGGCAGCTATGCGAATGTCATCCAAAATAAAAATGATAAATTTTTGAGTAAAGCGGCCAGTACACTCAATAAAAATACCCATCACCCATCTTTAATTGAAAAAGAACTGAGTCGACAAAAGCAAAACACCAAAGCCATTGACTCAGATCTAGATAGCATCAAGATTTTAAATGCCATTCATGTACAGCCAAGCCAAAGTTTTTTCGCTTATCAACATGAACGCTTCTCTCGACTTCTTCAAGCATTATTCCCAACACGCGACTCTTAATTCACAGCACAGATCAATTCGAATCTCGCCCTGTATTACGTTGGTTTTTTCACGTTTTACAGGGCTTTTTTCGTTATAATAGCCCGCATTAGAGTTTAAAACTGAATCCATTATGAAAGTCCGTACTCGTATTGCGCCATCTCCTACAGGCTTCCCTCATGTAGGTACAGCTTATATTGCATTGTTTAACTTGTGCTTTGCCAAACAACATGGCGGCGAGTTTATTTTACGTATTGAAGATACTGACCAGCTACGTTCAACCCCTGAATCAGAAAAAATGATTCTGGATTCATTACGCTGGTTAGGTATCGAATGGTCTGAAGGTCCAGATGTTGGTGGCCCACATGCACCTTACCGTCAGTCTGAGCGTATGCATATCTACAAACAATATGCTTTAGAGTTGGTGGAAAAAGGACACGCATTTTACTGTTTTGCCAGCGCAGAAGAATTGGATCAAATGCGTGCAGAACAGCAAGCACGCGGTGAATCTCCAAAATACGATGGTCGCGGTCTCAAACTTTCACAAGAAGAAGTTCAGCGTCGCCTTGAAGCAGGTGAACCGCATGTAATTCGTATGAAAGTGCCCGAAGAAGGCATTTGTAAGGTCAATGATTTACTGCGTGGTGAGGTGGATATTCCTTGGGCACAAGTGGATATGCAAATTTTGCTCAAAACTGACGGCTTGCCAACCTACCACTTGGCAAACGTAGTCGATGACCATCTCATGCAAATTACCCATGTCTTCCGTGGCGAAGAATGGTTACCTTCTGCACCGAAACACCAGTTGCTTTACCAATATTTCGGTTGGGACATGCCACAGCTATGCCACATGCCGTTATTGCGTAACCCAGATAAATCAAAACTGTCTAAACGTAAAAACCCGACTTCAATCAACTACTACCGTGACATCGGTGTATTGCCAGAAGCCTTGTTGAACTACTTGGGTCGCATGGGCTGGTCAATGCCTGACGAACGTGAAGTCTTTACCTTACAGGACATGATGGACAATTTTGACATTCACCGTGTGTCTTTGGGTGGTCCAGTGTTTGATGTAGACAAACTCAACTGGCTAAATGGTCAGTGGATTAAAGGTTTAAGCCCGATTCAACTGCTTGAGCGCATTTTGACTTGGCAAAATGACAGCAAAAAACTGGAAGATATTGCAGCAGCGATTCAGCCACGGATCAACTTGTTGTCAGAAGCTGTAAACTGGTCAGCGTTCTACTTTAACCACATGCCAAACATCACCGCTGAAATGTTTGAAAGCAAAAAACTCAGCCAAGAACAAGTTCGTCAAAGCTTACAGTTTGCCATCTGGCGTCTGGAAAAAATCTTCACATGGAACAATGACACGGTCAGTCAAATCCTGATGGACTTGGCCAACCAAATGGGCATTAAACTGCGTGACTTTATGCCAGCATTCTTTATTGCGATTGCAGGTTCGACCAGTTCTACCCCTGTCATGCAAGCCATGGTCACCATCGGCCCAGACTTAACCTATGCTCGCCTGCGTCGTGCCCTTGAAATCGTGGGTGGCCCAAGTAAAAAAGAGCTTAAAGTTTGGGAAAAACTCAATGAAAGCATTCAATTGCCGAAAAATGAAGCAACCGAAGCGACTGAGTAATATTTTTGCTTGACGTGTGAGTGGAATGCCCCTAATATTGCGCTCACACAGACTGGGGTCATAGCTCAGTTGGTAGAGCGCTACAATGGCATTGTAGAGGTCAGCGGTTCGATCCCGCTTGGCTCCACCAAACCTCATAAGTGTTGCCTCAATAAGTCCCTATCGTCTAGAGGCCTAGGACATCGCCCTTTCACGGCGGTAACCGGGGTTCGAATCCCCGTAGGGACGCCAGATTCTAAAAAACCACTGACCTGATCAGTGGTTTTTTTTCGACTCAACTTTTTGCTTTGTCATGAAGTTCGCTAAAATAACCATAAATTGATTTGGGAGTGTTTATGCAATACCGTTGCCCACAATGCCAAAGCGCTAAAATTATGCCTGTTGCTCAAGGCGCGAATGCCGTCCGTCCAGAAATTCCAAAAAGTCTGGTGGTGTTGGTATTTTCTATTTTCTTGTTATTACTTCTTGTAGTTGCATGTATGGTAATGTGGATTTTTGCCAAAGGTGCAAGCCCGATTCTGCAAATCGCCACAGGTGTGGTGTTTGTCGTGACTGTAGGTTCAGGCTTACTATTTTGGCGTCAGTTACCGAACTTCAAAGTGTCGATGCAAGGTTTCTTGCAGTCACAAAAAGCATGGAAATGCCGTGACTGCAATCATGAATGGCATTTATAGAACCTTAATGCTGATGCAAATGTTCATGAGAATGGCAGGGATTTTCTTCAATCTGTAAAGTCACCTGCCGAATGCCATAACGATGTGTCAGCATTTCGGTAGCTTCATCATACAAATGATTACGCTCGGCCTGCGGGGCATATAAATGTACCGCAAGGTGAATATTCTTCGAGCTGATTGCCCAAACTTTTAACTGATGAATACTTTCCACCCCCTCCAGTGAGAGCAAGTCTTGGCGTAGTGCCTCAATATCAATTTCATCAGGCACACCTTCCAGCAAAATATTGATACTTTGTTTGAGCAAGAGCCAAGAACGCGGCAACACCCACATACCAATCAGCACTGCAATCAACGTATCCACCCAAACCCACTGGGTCAAATCAATCACCACTGCACCAACAATCACCCCAACCGACCCCAAAGCATCACTCAACACTTCCAGATACGCCCCTTTCACATTCAGGCTATCTTCTGCACCCGACATCAAGATTTTCATGGCAATCAGGTTAACGATCAGTCCCAAGACCGCAACAATCAACATCCCCTGACTTTGAATTTCGGGTGGGTGACTAAAGCGAATATAAGCTTCATATAAAATGTAGAGTGCCACAATGAACAGCATCAGTGCGTTAAACAGTGCTGCTAAAATTTCAAAGCGTTGATAGCCAAACGTCCGTTTATCATCGGCAGGCAGTTTGCCAATCTTGATCGCAATCAATGCGATTGCCAAAGCAGCAGCATCGGTAAACATGTGCGCTGCATCTGACAGCAATGCCAAACTTTGAGTCAAAAACCCCGCAATAATCTCAACGACTAAAAAGCTGCTGGTCAAACCCAATGCCAGCCATAGTTTTTTTGAATTATTTTCGGTCACAACAGCATGATGATGCTCATGACCATGATGGTGTCCACTCATACAGGAACTCCTGTTTTTATGGTAATCACAACCACGTTAGACAAAATGCTGAACTTTGTCCAACGTGATTATTTTAAAAAGACTTAGCTGAATTTCTCATTCAGCCAACGGTAAATCACAGGCAATAACAGCAAAGTCAGCACCGTTGAAGATAGAATCCCACCAATCACCACAGTCGCCAGAGGTCGTTGCACTTCTGCACCCGTGCCTGTCGCAAGCGCCATCGGAATAAAACCTAAAGATGCGACACAGGCGGTCATCAACACAGGTCTTAAACGCAAAATAGCACCCTGCCATGTGGCACGGTGCACCGCATAGTTTTCACGCAATTCCTTGATAAAACTCAGCATCACCAAACCATTAAGGACTGCAACACCTGAAAGTGCAATAAATCCAATGCCTGCTGACATTGACAAGGGAATATCACGCAGCCAAAGCGCAACTACACCACCCGACAAGGCAAATGGCACACCGCTAAACACCAACAGGCTATCCTTAACATTAGAAAAAACCGCCATGAGCAAGGCAAAAATCATCAGCAAAGCCAAAGGAATGACGATCTGCATACGGGCTTTTGCCGAAGCCAGATTTTCAAACTGCCCACCAAAACCGAGCCAGTAACCTGTCGGTAATGGCTGTTGCTGTAAGGTTTGCTGCATCTCTGCCACAAATGAACCCAAATCACGATCCTGCACATTGGCAGTCACCACCACACGGCGTTTTCCCTGTTCGCGGCTGACCTGACTCAAACCCAAGACCTGCTCAACTTTGGCAATATCTTGGAGTTGAATCAACCCACCATTCGGCAACTGAATCGGTAGTTGAGCCAATTGCTGAGCGTTACGTGATTCCTCAGGCAAGCGTACCACGAAATCAAAACGTCGATCGCCTTGTAAAATCTGCCCGACATTTTGCCCACCGACACTGCTCGCGACCAAGTCCTGAACTGATTTAACCGACAAGCCATATTGCGCAGCCAATGCAGAATCAATCGCGACATTCAGCACAGGCAGCCCTGATGTTTGCTCCACTTTGACTTCACTTGCCCCTGAAATTCCTCGCAGTTTTTGGGCAATTTTTTCAGCTTCCTGATTCAGTACAGTCATGTCATCACCAAAGATTTTTACACCGACATCACTGCGAATGCCTGAAATCAGCTCATTAAAACGCAGTTCAATCGGTTGAGAAAATTCGCTGTTATTGCCCGCTAAAGTGCTGACAAATTTCAGCATGCGCTCACGGAGTTGATCGATGCTTTCATTTGGATTTGACCACTGTTCATGCGGTTTGAGTAAGATCACCCCATCCGAAATATTGGGTGGCATGACATCAGTTGCGACTTCAGCCGTGCCTGTACGAGCAAAGATGGCTTTAATTTCAGGGAATTTTTGCAAGAGCTGCTGCTCGGCTTGTTCTTGCATTTTCAATGACTGTTCAATGCCTGTGCTCGGTGCACGCATCAACTGCACTGCAAAGTCGCCCTCACTCAAGGTCGGTGCAAACTCACTGCCGACTCGAGTCGCGAGTACCCCTGTCAGTACCAATAAACTGAGTGCTGCGGTTAACACGACGATTCGATATTGATAAGCACGATCTAAAATATGGGCATAGCCTTGTTGTAAGTTCAGCATCCAGCGGCTTGGTTTTTCCTGCACTTTACCCGTCACCCATAACGCCACTGCCGCAGGTACAAAGGTCACCGACAAAATCATCGCCCCGACCAAGGCAATCACCACGGTAAATGCCATCGGGTGGAACATTTTCGCTTCCACGCCTGATAAGGCAAAAATCGGCAAATACACCACCATAATAATGGCTTGCCCAAAAATCAGCGGACGGCGCGCTTGTTTCGCCGCTAAAAACACTTCACGAAATCGCTCGCTACGGGTTAACAATCTGCCTGTTCGGTGCTGAGCCTCTGCCAAACGCCGAATACAGTTTTCTACGATCACGACTGCGCCATCGATAATGATGCCGAAGTCCAGTGCACCCAGACTCATCAGGTTGGCACTGATCTGTTGCTTTGCCATGCCTGTCAGGGTAAACAGCATCGCCAGTGGAATAATACAGGCGGTAATCAGCGCAGCCCTGAAATTTCCCAAGAAAGTAAACAGAATCACGATGACCAGCACTGCACCTTCAATCAGGTTTTTCGCCACGGTTTTGATGGCTTTATCCACCAGTGAAGTACGGTCATACACGGTTTCAATCACCACACCTTTGGGCAGGCTGTTTTGAATCTGCTGCATTTTGGCATGTACCGCTTGGGCAACAGTACGGCTATTTTCCCCCATCATCATCATGGCGATACCCAGCACGGTTTCCTGACCATTGTAAGTTGCACCGCCTGTACGCAAATCATGCCCGATGGAAACTCGTGCGACATCTGCTACCCGAATCGGTAGACCATTTTTGTTGGCAACACTAATATTTTCAATATCCTGTAGTGAATTCAGTACGCCTGGGACACGCACCGTGAGCTGCTGTCCATTGTCCTCAATAAATCCTGCACCACGGTTTTCATTGTTATCACGCAGTGCATTGTGCACATCACTCAGTGGAATTTTCAGTTGTTGTAGGCGTTTTAAATCAGGGGCAACCACATAGGTTTTGTTATAACCGCCAATACTGTTAATTTCCGCCACACCTTGCACCCGCTGCAACTGCGGACGCACAATCCAGTCCTGAATCTCGCGTAAATCCATTGCAGTATAAGCTTGCCCATCAGGCTTTTTGGCGTTCGGCTCAGCCTTAATCACCCACTGGTAAATCTCGCCCAAACCTGTTGAGATCGGTGAAAGTTGCGGTTCAATTCCTTCGGGTAACTCAGCTTTGGCTTGTTGAAGTTGCTGGCTAATCAGTTGCCGTGCCCAGTAAATATCCGTGCCATCTTCAAAAATAATCGTGACTTGCGACAACCCATAACGGGAAATGGAACGGGTCTGCTGCAAATGCGCCATGCCCGCCATCGCAGTTTCAATCGGATAGGTAATCCGCTGCTCGACTTCTAGCGCAGTGAATCCATTGGCTTGCGAGTTAATCTGCACCTGCACATTGGTAATGTCAGGCACGGCATCAATCGAGAGTTTCTGATAGCTATATACACCGACTGCAATCCAAGCACAGGTAAACAGCATCACCCACAGGGCATTTTGAATAGCAAACTGAATGATTCGGTCAAACCAGCTTTCAGGCTGTGGCAGTTTAGTGTCCATGCTCAGCCTCGCCTTTTTCCATTTCCGACTTCAGCACAAAACTGCCTGCCGAAACATAACGTTGCTCAGCTTTGAGTCCCGACACAATTTCGACCCATTGCCCATCACTCGAATATGCACCCAACTGAACCTCAGCAGGCTGAAAATGGATTTTATCCTTTTCGGCTTTTGCCACAAAAACCACATGTTTGCCTTCAAGCTGTTGCACGGCGGTTTTGGCAACCCGTAGCACCTGTTTCGGCTGTTCGGCATCGAACAAAACATTGACCATCAGGTTGGGACGTAATTCGCTCGAAGCCTCCAGCACTTTGGCACGAACTTTTAAACGCCCAGAGGATTTGTCCGCTTCGACCGTTAAACTTTGAATCTGAGCTTGGAAAATCTTGCCTGTTTGTAAGGACTTAAACTGGATTTTTTGCTCAGGTTGTAAGTTCTGCGCTGAACTTGGCAAGACAAATTCGAGCCACAATTGCCCCAGTTGATCGATGGTAAATAGTTGATCGCTGAGCTGCACATTTTCCCCGACCACCAAGTCTTTATTGCTGATCACCCCAGAAATCGGAGCATACAATACATAACGCCCCTGACTGTTGGCATTCACCCCATATGCGCTCAAACGCGAACGTGCTGCCTGCACCGTAATTTGTGCTTGGCGGTAGCTACTATAAGCGCGCTGATAATCCTGCTTGGCAGAAATTCCCTGCTGCCAAAGCTGGCGTTCACGCTGATAATCCTGCTCGGCAAGCTGCAAATTTTGCTGTGCCATGCTTAAGCTAGCCTGCTGATCGACAACATCAGGCACAAACAACGTCGCTAAAGCCTGTCCACGTTTCACTTGCTGACCCATTTCAACATTGACCTGCTCCACACGCCCTGCAAAACTTGGCGAAACATGTGCTTGCTGATCAGTATTCACCAACAACGTCGCAGGATAACTGACACTTTGCTTGACCTCACCATAGGCGACTTGTGCCAGTTGAATGCCCTGCTGCTGCATTTGTGCCGCGTTAAATTCCACACCCTCAGGCTCATCGGCATGCCCTGCTGCTTTCTGCTCACTATGCTCAGTTTCACTTTCAGCGTGGGTCTCTTTTTGATTGCTGAGTAATAACCCCGCCGCCAACACCACCGTCAGGAGAATGATTACCACCACCCAAAGCCATTGCGATTTTTGTATTGAATTTGACATTATTGTGCTCCTACAAGGTTAGCGGAAAAACGCTGTTGAATCTGAGCAATGGCATCTTCTGCACCCACCACACTCGGCTCAATTCCCAAAGCCAAGCTCTCGGCCTCAAGTGCTTTTTGCCAGACTGTTTTAAAAAGCTGTGCCTGTTGCAATCGCTGTTGCTGCAATTGCAAATTCGCCTGCTGCACATCGCTCATGGCATATTTACCTGCCTGAAAACCTTGCAAAATTTTTTGTAAAATGCCCTCCGACAATGGAATTTGTTGATCTTTGACCAAACTGAGTTGCTGATTTAAATTGCGTAGCTCCAACAATGCTGTTTCAAGTAAATGCTCTGTATTTTGCTGATAACGCTGCTGCGCATAATCTAAATAATCGGCTTTGCTCTGTGCCATCTGTTGGGCATATTGCTGCCGATTGAACAAAGTGAGTGGAATTTCCACACCAACACGCAATTGTTGTTCAGTATTATTTTGATTGGCACTTTGAGTACGCACCATGCCCACCAACAGGGTTGGATTGGGGCGAGCTTGAGCACGTAAATGCTGACGCTGTGCTTGCTGTTGCTGACTTTGCAATTGCAAACTACGATTCATCAGGTTGTTCTGTTGATGCTGCTCAACGGCAGATTCTGTACTGCTGAGTGGATTTTCAAGTTTCAGATCAAAGGCAGCGTTGCTGTTTTCACCCCATAAATGTGCCAACTGACGTTTGGCGATCTGTACACTTTGCTGTAGCTGTTGATCTCGCAGTTGATTGTCGATGTGCGCCATCAAACCACGATCCACATCGAGCTGGGAAATACTCCCCGCCCGATAGCGCAGACGGGTGGCATCGAGTAATGCCTGACTGCTTTTCAGTTGTGCCCGAGTCAGTTGCTGCTCTTGTTGCAACACTGCGAGTTGCACCCAGCGATATTTGAGTGCCAGTTGCAACTGTGCCCGATAAAGTTGTCGATCAAGTTGGACTTGACTCAGCTCCAGTTTTGCCAACTGCTGAGCTGCACGGTGTTCACCAAACAGATCGATTTTTTGCGATAGATTGATTTCAAGTTCACGATCTTCACTTGAACCAAAACCCGTTTGCTGTACTGAAAGACTTGGATTTTCCCACAAGCGGCTCTGTTGTTGCTGCGCATTGGCAATGTTTTCACGTGCCTGCCATAGCCCTTGCTGCACCTGATATTGCTCAACTTGAGTCAAAACTTGCTGAAAAGTCAGCGGATGCTCTGCGGCATAACCCACAGAAGTTGCCAGACTGTAGACACCAAGCAGCATGCTACAACGCCATGCGGATGCATGGAATAAAGAAAAAGACATGGTTTTGCCCCGTAATTAAAAAAGATTACGGTGGGCGATTTTTCGGCTACCCCACCAATAGCGGGGCAAAAACAGGCGGTGGATTGGCAGCAAACAAATCAGGTGACTGGTATAAATTGTTCCAGTCATAATGCCGCAGTACTTGCGTAGAAATATGATGCGGAACAAGCATATGCGCTTGTGCCACGGTCATCACAGGTGAAAATGACGGTAAATGGTCACTATGATCTTGAACATCAGGCGAATCTTGTATCGCAGTCAATACCTTCACATGCTGTGTACGATGCTCTGATGCCAGTTGGTGATGTCCAAAGTGTTCTGTTAGAGTTTGCTGGATCACAGCTTGGTTTTCATGGATGCAAAATGCCGCAGCCACATTCCAAACACTTTGAAATGTAAACAAACAAGCCAGTAGCATGACCCAAACCGTTAAACGTGACATGATTTCCATGAACAACAGCACCAATCGTGCCGAGTCTAACCAAATCATGCGCTGAACGCAATTTGAAAAAATTTAAATGCACGACTCTATTCAAGACAAAGACACAGCGCTATATTGAAGATAAAAGCAGCACATCAGGAGAAATATAACAATAAAAAAACCATCAACATTCATATCAACGGAGGATAGAAAATGTTTAAGATTCACAATTTATTTGATAAGTTTCATTTACTTGTATCAGATGATCAGCTACCTATTCAAAGTACAGAAGCCATGGATGAGTTTCTAGAAGCACAACATTATCAAGACTTACTCCAACAACATCCTGAGCAGACACTAGAATATAATTATCAACGAAATGCACTTTGGAATTATTTAAGTGCAGCCAGTCGCGGCTATCCAGATGCACAATACCAATTGGCACTCTGCTATTTAAATGGACAACTCGGTTTAAACCAAGATTTAATACAAGCCAAAAAATGGCTCCAATTGGCAGCAAGCAACGGTCACTTGCCAGCACAAGATTTATTAGACAGTCAGTTTCAGCAAACCTACTTTTCGTAATAAAAAACCAGCTCTAAAGCTGGTTTTTGAGTTAGCAGCAATGAACGGCTAATTTTTGTATTTCGTATGATGCAATGAACATCATTCCCATGAAAAAAGTTGTAACTATCACCAATGGTGAGTTAGCCATGATTGGACTGTAAAATCTTCTTCACTTTGTTTTGTTTAGCCCACATTTTCATAATTTGCATGGTGGCTTTACGTAATGGAACGGTATTAAAAATATCACGCAGCATTTGAATATCCGCGATAACGCCTTGCGACCATCCCATTTTTTTCGCTTTATACGGACTCATCACATCTGGCCAACGCACAACTTTAATTCTGGAGTTATCTGCAAGCCATAAATGATTTAACCAGACCTCTAAACCAAAACGGGGCAATGTTCCAATTTCATCCAGATATTTCACCACCTGATCACGTCTGAAGACACGCTCACCTGAAATATAATCCAATCCAATCACCTGCCACGGCCATGGACTATTACCGCGCAGACTTAAAGACACGTCGGCTAGACCTGACCATATTGGTTCAACCAGCGTGGTAATGTCCAGTGCAGTCAACCCAATCAGATCAGCATCGAGCAAAAGCACATGACTACCCGATGCAGCAGAAATCCCTGCCGCAACAGCATTACTTTTACCGCCATTTTGATCTAAACAAATTACCTTGACGCCAGACCGTTGTGCGGCCTCAACGGTATTGTCTGTAGACTGATCATCCACAACAATAATTTCATGGACAAACGCATGTCCACAAACTGCATCAAGTACTTTTCCAATACGGGGTGCTTCATTGTAGGCAGGAATAATACAACTTAATTTCATGAGGTTCTCTTCAGCCAATACATGCTGACTAAAACAATAATAACCAACAAAATCAAAGAAACCACAGCAAACCAGTGATCTACCTGACTAACGAAATTTCCAAAGCCATAACCAATTGCAACAAATAAAAGGCTTTTAGGAATCGTCGATATCGTGCTGTAAAAAATGAAAGGAATAAAACGCATTCTTGCAATACCAGCGCCCAACAAAACTGCCATACCCGCTGAATGTGTGAGTTTGCCGATAACAATAAGTTTACCGCCCTCTACATCAAATTTACGAATCAGACCATCTAGTCTGGCTGGACTCAGCCCTAAACGTTGCATCCATTTTGGTGGAACACCACCCTTCTTGACCATGCCACGACCAGCCAGATAAAAACAAATATCACCTATCAGATCGGCCGTGATCACCACGCCAATCACTGCCAACAGACTGAAATAGTTGAGACGTGCCAGATAAGCTGCAATCACCGTCACAATTGGACCTTCAATCACAGCCAAAGGCGTTAAAAGCAACAAGCCATGTGCTTTGATTAAGGCTTCCGTGGTTGAGAGATCAAACATGGATTAATGCTCCACCTCTTTATGCTCTTGTGTTGTTGCAGAGGCAGATCCACTCATGGCATTACCATGCCATACAAAACTGCGACCTGCCCAACACCATAGCCATAACAATGGTAATAGCATATCACGAATAATCATTGCCCAGACATCTCTGGCACTATGTGGCCAACGGAGCTGTCTCGCCATCATCCACTCAGCGCCATACCATAAAATAAAGACCGCAGCAGGAAGTATCCAAGGGATCATCTGTAAATAAGCCAGATACATCAGACTGGTCATGGCAGGCAGAGAGCCTAACAGTATTTCAGGAATAAATAACCAAAAAAAGCCCAACCGACGAATACGCGCCCAGCGCAATTGACGATCCCAAACTGCACGTAATGTACGTTCACCAATCGGCTGAGCAAAAGGATGTGGTGTTAAATGGACTTTCAAACCTGCACGTCTCACCAGTTTTGTCGATGCAACATCTTCGGCTAATTCATTTCCCAATGCAGCTAATCCACCCTGCTGATCAAGAACATCTCTTCGCCAAAACAGGGTCTTGCCCTGTGCAAATCCGAGACCGATTGCATCGGATAAAAACTGCCAACGTGCCTGATGTGTATTCAATAATGCTGCTTCAACTGCACCCCACAGATTTTTTGGTCGAATCCCAATCGCAGGTGAACTCACCAATCCTGTATCTTGCTCATTAAAGCTCAAAATCAATGAGCTTAAATAATCTGGTGGGAGCAGCAAATTACTGTCCGCCATCGCAACCCATTGTGCAGATGTACTCTGCCACGCTTTCACAATGTTATTGAGTTTCGGATTTTTCGTAATTAGATCATTTCCAATTAGAAGTTTGGCGGATATGTCAGGATGACAGGCAATCAATCGATTCACATAAGGAATCACGGGATCTTGTTCGGAAGCAACGCAAAAAAGGATGTCATAGCATGGATAATCCTGTTTAAAGCAGGATAAAAGTAATTCTTCTGCAAAATTATCTAGACCACAAAGTGGTCTAATCAGTGTAATGTGCGGTGTGTTTTTTATTTTAGAAGAATGAACTGGAGAATTGAGTCGTCGAAAAGCAATCAAAAGAGAACCAAGCTGCACAATCAGTAATGTGCAGCTTATGATCCCAGCAATAATTGCAATCAGTGTCATTTACCCACTGATTTTTTTGTATTTTTTACGATGCGGCTGAACATCATCACCTAACTTAGAACGGCGGTAGGCTTCAAACTCGGTATAGTTACCCGTGTAGAATTCTGGCTGTTCATCTTCAAAGGACAAGATGTGTGTCGCAATACGGTCAAGGAACCAACGGTCATGCGATACGACCATGACAGTCCCTGGGAACACCAAAATTGCATCTTCAAGTGCACGTAAAGTTTCTACGTCCAAGTCGTTCGATGGTTCATCCAGTAAGATCACGTTCGCGCCTTGCTGCAAGATTTTTGCAAGTTGTAAACGGTTACGCTCACCCCCTGACAATTCACCTACGCGTTTTTGCTGATCTTGACCTTTAAAGTTAAAGCGACCGATATAAGCACGAGAAGCAATCTCGTAATCGCCAACTTTCAAGATGTCTAAACCACCAGACACTTCTTCCCAAACGGTTTTGTTGTCGTCCAGTGTGTCACGAATCTGACCCACATACGCCACTTTCACCGAATCACCCAAAGTCACCGTACCTGTGTCAGGTTGTTGTTCACCTGTCATCATACGGAATAGTGTGGTTTTACCCGCACCATTTGGACCTACGATACCGACAATTGCTGTTGGTGGCACAGTGAATGACAAGTTTTCATACAACAAGCGACCATCAAACGATTTGCTGATGCCTTCAACTTCTACAACCTTGTTGCCTAGACGTGGGCCAGGTGGAATGTAGATTTCAGAAGTTTCGTTACGTTGCTGGAATTCACGAGAGTTAAGCTCTTCAAAACGTTCCATACGCGCTTTGTTTTTCTTTTGCTGACCTTTGGCATTTGAACGAACCCATTCAAGTTCTTTTTTCAATGCTTTAGCAAAAGATTCTTCTTGTTTGTTTTCCTGCTCTAAACGGGCATTTTTCTGTTCAAGCCAAGAAGAATAGTTACCTTGGTAAGGAATACCGTGTCCGCGGTCAAGCTCCAAGATCCACTCGGCCACGTTATCCAAGAAATAACGGTCATGCGTAATCGCCACAATCGTGCCTGGGAAATCTTTAAGGAAGCGCTCCAACCAAGAAACCGATTCAGCATCCAAGTGGTTCGTTGGTTCGTCAAGAAGCAACATGTCTGGCTTAGACAATAACAAACGGCAAAGCGCAACACGACGACGCTCACCACCTGAAAGCAGACTGACATCAGCATCCCATGCAGGAAGGTTCAATGCATCCGCAGCGATTTCAAGCTGATTATTGAGGTTATGAGCATCCCAAGCATGGATAATGCCTTCAAGTTTTTCTTGCTCTTTGGCTAAGGCATCAAAGTCTGCATCTGGTTCTGCATATTCAGCAAACACTTGATCTAGACGTGCCAAAGCATCTAATGCTTCACGTACGCCATCTTCAACGTTGCCACGAACATCTTTATTTGGGTCTAGTGGTGGTTCTTGTTCTAGATAGCCAATTTTAATTCCAGGTTGTGCACGTGCTTCACCAGAGAAGTCTTTGTCTACGCCCGCCATAATTCGGAGTAGAGTCGATTTACCTGCACCGTTAAGACCAAGTACACCGATTTTAGCGCCTGGAAAGAATGATAAAGAGATGTCTTTGAGGATTTCGCGCTTAGGCGGAACCATCTTCGACACTCGGTTCATCGTATAAATATATTGGGCCACTTAGGACTCCTCAATTGAAAAAGCAACACATCGCAAACCGCGACAAAAATTGCTCGCATTATACGATGATTCAGGCAAAAACATAAGACTATCGCCCAGATCATGCCTGCAGTTTGTGACAATTCATTGTCGAACTGCATATATAAAAAATTAGTCCGTATAACTTAAACCTGAAATATGAACGGTATATTTCAATTTAAGGAATTTGTTTAAATAACGACGCAACCAATAACAATGAACTGGCTTGAATTTAAACAAATTGCCTATTTTTAGCGCATCTTCAACATGCTTGATAGACCATAGGACATTTTCATGGTTTAATCAATCAATATCAAAATAAATAGAGTATTTACTCTATTTATTGTTTATAAATTCATACACTTACCCCTAGATTTCTCACCATTTTTGGTTGTATGCTTTTTTAGCAACCTCTATATTTCAACTTAGAGGGAGCCACCAACACCCTATAAAATAATTAGATACCCCCAATTTACTTTAGATTGAATCGAGGCAGGCTAAACACGTGAATAAGAAACTTGAAAAACTATTCCAAGAGAAAGTGCATGATAAAATCGCATTAGTGACAGGTGCTTCAAGTGGCATTGGCATGACTGTCGCAAAAAGACTCGCAAGTGCAGGTGCTCACGTGTTATTGATCGCTCGTACAGAAGAAAAGCTTTTGGAAGTGAAGGCAGAAATTGAACAAGCAGGAGGAAAAGCCTCTGTTTATCCGTGCGATCTCAATGAAATGGACGCGATTGATGCGGTATCTAAACAGATTTTAGCCGATGTCGATCATATTGATATTCTGATTAACAATGCGGGACGCTCTATTCGCCGCGCAGTACACGAATCGCTCGACCGTTTCCACGACTTTGAACGCACCATGCAGCTCAACTACTTTGGTGCTGTGCGCTTAGTGTTAAACATTTTACCGCACATGATTAAACGTAAGCATGGCCAGATTATTAATATCAGTTCAATTGGCGTGTTAGCCAATGCAACACGCTTCTCAGCTTATGTAGCCTCTAAAGCTGCTCTTGATGCGTTTAGCCGCTGCTTATCTGCCGAAGTACACTCACATAAAATTTCAATTACCACGGTGTATATGCCATTGGTACGCACGCCAATGATTGCACCGACCAAAATTTATAAATATGTCCCAACACTTTCACCTGAGCAGGCAGCGGATTTGGTGGCCTATGCCATTGTGAAAAGACCAAAGAAAATTGCCACTCACTTGGGCTATTTATCTTCAATCACTTATGCCGTTGCGCCTGAAATCAATAACAAGTTAATGTCAATTGGCTTTAATCTGTTCCCTAGCTCTAGCGCTTCTGTCGGTGAACAAGAAAAATTGAATTGGGTACAACGTACGTATGCGCGATTATTCCCTGGTGAACATTGGTAATGACTGAGCTGACCAAGTCTAGTAGATAGGCTTGGTCATCATTCCATCCTCAACGATTTTGTTGTTCAACCAACATATATACCAAGTCCAATTCTGGACATGGATATCCCATTGCCGTTAAGGCTGCGCTGTTCTGCCCACGATGATGTGTACCATGATTAAACACATGCAATAAAGTCGCTGCATAAGGCAAGGATTTCGGCAGACCTGTTGAAGTTTGATAATCCAAAGTTCCTGTCAAACGCTGAGGATCAAGCTCATCTAGGAATATTAACCAATTGCTGGCTTTCTCCTGCAATGCCTGAACTAGCACATGCCGATCTTGTTCAACAATCGTATTCAGCGTTAATGTTGGTGAATGTCCTTCTGCAAAACGTGCAAACCAAAGCGCATGCTCACCAAGCAATACATGATTTAAAGTCCCAAAAATACTTTGAAAAAATAAGCCACTATCCCGATAAAAATCAGCATCACTCACATCGGCTAATGTCTGATTCAGTTTTGTGGTTGCCCAAACATTGTAATCTGCCAATAGCTTCAAAGTTTCGATATCCATGATTGTTATGCCTTTCTTCTTTCAATTTTTTTAATTTAATTGCATAAAAAAACCTCCCCGAAGGGAGGTTTTCTCAGTTCTAATTATTTTGAACCTTTAATACCTGCTTGTAGCAACAGCGCACCTAAACCACCAATTTTCTGTTCTTGTGGTTTATTGCTTTGAGGTTTCTGACCACCTTGACGCTGTGGACGATCACCCTGCTCTTTACGTGGTTGCTGCGAACGTTTTGGCTTACGATCCGCCTGATCAGCAGACTGCTCACGGCGTGGTTGACGCTGTGGTTTCGCAGGCGCTTGAGAACCTTCTGGACGCATACTCAAATTCACACGATGACGCTCTGCATCGACCTGAATCACACGAACTTTCACGATTTGACCTGGTTTCACCACTTTATGCGGATCAGAGACAAATTCATTCGCCAATTCAGAAATGTGAACCAAACCATCCTGATGCACACCGATATCGACAAAAGCACCGAAGTTCGTGACATTGGTCACGACACCTTCAAGCTCCATCCCTTCAGTCAACTGTGCAACTTCAGTGATGTCTTCACGGAACTTCGCTGTACGGAATTCTGGACGTGGGTCACGACCTGGTTTTTCAAGTTCAGCCAAAACATCTTTAATGGTCGGCAAACCAAACTGCTCATCCACAAACTGATCCGCATCGACCTGACGGATAATTTCAGTATTGCCGATCATATCTTTCACTGTCGTTGCTTTAGCCGCGACGATTTTTTCAACCAAACCATAACTTTCAGGGTGAACAGCAGAAGCATCTAATGGTTCAGCACCGTCCTGAATACGTAAGAAACCAGCCGCTTGTTCAAAGGTACGCTCACCTAAACGAGGCACTTTTTTCAAGCCTTGACGCGTATCGAAACGACCATTTTCTTTACGATAGTCTACGATTTGCTGTGCAATCGCTTTGTTTAGACCCGCGATATAACCCAAAATTGCTGCCGATGCGGTATTCACATCCACACCCACCGCGTTCACACAGTCTTCCACCACGGCATCTAGCGTTTTTGCCAAACCTGTTTGGTTGACATCGTGTTGGTACTGACCGACACCAATTGATTTTGGATCGATTTTTACAAGCTCAGCCAATGGATCTTGTAAACGACGCGCAATCGACACTGCACCACGAATTGAAACATCAAGTTCTGGCAATTCTTGTGATGCAAGCTCACTTGCTGAATAGACTGATGCACCAGCTTCGCTGACCGTAATACGGGTCAATTGAAGATCGGTGTTTTGTGCCATCATTTCAGCGACTACAGCTTCGGTTTCACGGCTTGCTGTCCCATTACCAATCGCAATCAATTCAACCTGATGTTCACGGCAAAGGCGTGCTAACTCAGCAATTGAACCTGCTTTATCTTCTTTTGGTGCAAATGGGTAAATCGTGCTGTGTGCAACCACATCACCCGACTGATTCACAACCGCCAATTTCACGCCTGTACGGATACCAGGGTCAACACCCAGTGTACAACGTGTCCCTGCTGGTGCAGACAACAACAAATGACGTAAGTTTTCAGCAAATACGTTCATTGCTTCTGCTTCAGCCGCCAAACGTTTCTCAGTCAATAAAGAATGTTCGATTTGCGGACGTACTTTACCCAACCAGAACAGTTTTGCAGTTTGCTTTAAGAAATCCTGACGAGCTTGTGGCTGAACTTGATCGAGATTGTATTCAGTTTCGATACGTGCAATCGCTGCATCATCTTCACCATCAACCTTTAAACCCAAGACATTTTCTTGACGACCACGCAACATGGCCAATAAACGATGCGATGGTACTTTGTTCAGATTCTCTGAAAACTCGAAGTAGTCGCGGAACTTTTTGCCAACTTCTTTTTTCTCATCAGAAGCTACTGCACTTTTTAAAATGGCAGTTTTTGCAAATAGCGCTTTTAATTCTGTGGTCAGTGCAATATTTTGCGCCCAGTCATCAATAATAATGTGCTGAATCGCATCGAGCTGACTATCAACATCTGGGTAGTCTGCATGTTCAAAACCTGCAACTGCAGCCGTTGGTTCAAGCTGTTCAGTCAAGATTTTTTCTGCGGCAGGGCCTAAACCAGCTTCTTTGGCTTTGAACGATTTGCTGGTACGTTTTGGACGGTATGGCGCATAAATTTCTTCAAGCGCATTCTTGGTTTCCGCCGCATTCACGCGTGCCAATAAGTCATCATTCAGCTTGTTTTGTTCTTGTAATGATTGAATTACTTTCTCACGACGCTCATAGAGATCACGCAAATAACTCAAGCGCGTATCGAGCTGACGCAGTTGTGTATCATCTAAGCCTTGGGTGACTTCTTTACGGTAGCGAGCAATAAACGGAACACTTGCGCCTTCATCAATTAAGCGAATCGCAGCTTCTACTTGGTTCGGACGTACGGCAAGCTCGCTTGCCAACTGCTGAACGAGGTCAGTCATCGTGTTTGATCCCATAAGGAATAGAACTAAAAGCAGTGATTATAAAGACCATGCTCGTAAAATCTACAGAAATTATGCCCAAAAACTAAAATTATCATCATAATTCAGCTGTTTTTTGGTTTTTCCGTTGTTGACAGGACTTGTATTTTGAAAAAAGAGCTGAATAAAATCAATTGAATAAAATTTAGGTAAAATATCGTAGGCGACTGTATATATTTGTTAATTTGAGCAAATTAATACATAGCAATAAGTAATATGAAAGCATTATACTCAAAGCATCGACTATTATATAAATGATAATCAAGGGAGCACTTCATGAGTTTAGTGGTACCTGCTGACAATAAAGATGTCGCACTTCACGACACTGATCGCGTTGAACGAATTTTAGTGGTAGATGATGACGTTCGCCTTCGTACTTTATTGCAACGTTTTTTAGAAGACAAAGGCTTTGTCGTTAAAACCGCCCACGATGCCACTCAGATGGATCGCCTGTTACAACGTGAGTTGTTTTCACTGATCGTGCTCGATTTCATGTTGCCTGTGGAAGATGGTTTAAGCATCTGCCGCCGTTTACGCCAATCGAATATCGACACGCCAATCATTATGTTGACTGCACGTGGCAGCGATGCCGACCGTATTTCTGGTCTAGATGCAGGTGCAGACGATTACTTGCCAAAACCATTTAATCCAAACGAGCTACTTGCACGTATTCGCGCGATTCTACGTCGCCAAGTCCGTGAAGTTCCAGGCGCACCAAGCCAACATATGGAAGTAGTGAGTTTTGGCCCTTGGTCACTTGATTTATCGACTCGTACCTTGACCCGTGAAGGTCAAGTCGTGACGTTAACCACAGGTGAATTTGCCGTTCTTAAAGCTTTGGTACAACATCCACGCGAACCACTCACCCGTGACAAACTGATGAACCTTGCACGTGGTCGTGAATGGGGCGCCATGGAACGTTCTATTGATGTCCAGGTTTCACGCTTACGCCGCCTCGTTGAAGATAACCCTGCCCGTGCACGTTATATTCAAACAGTTTGGGGTGTAGGTTATGTCTTTGTTCCAGATGGCGCTGAATAAGGCGATCTGACGTGAGTCTTGAGCCAATTGACCCGAAGGACATCATTATTGATGCTTCGGGTTATTACGCTAAACCTCGAACTCAGTTTGAACGCTTTTTAGATAAGTTCAAACCACGTTCGGCCGCGCTACGCACCACAGTGCTTGTTACCTTTGTGGTGTGCTTTAGTCTGTTTATGTCATTTTGGTTTATTTGGCGCACACTCTATTTGCCTGAACTCCAGCAACACGCAGGTTATCTCGCAATTGAATCTGAGATTATCCATAATCCCAATTTTAAAATCATACATAATGGTCAGGAAATTCCTGTTGATACATGGCTCAATAAACGTTTAGGTGTGGAGTTTATTTCCGATCCACGTAAGCGACCCGCCATTGTGGACAAACCTATTGCTGACTTTTTTACAGATCGCATTGAAAAAAGTTTAGCCAGTGCAATTAATGCAGACCCGAAAGATGTCACCGTCTTTTTCAAATTCAAACCTACACCCAGTATCTGGGTACAAACACCCAATATGCATGGTGGATGGATTCGTGAACCTTTAAAAAATTACGCGAACTATAGTTTAGAGCTGATTTTGGGATGGTTTCTAGGTGTTCCGATTTTATCGGCAATCATTATTTTGACTTTGGTTCGCCAGCTAAACCGCCCGCTAAAACGCTTACAAAATGCAGCGAATAGTTATAGTAAAACAGGTAAAGCACCGTACTTAACGACTAATCACGGACCACTTGAAATCCGAGAGGTCAATCAAGCGTTTAACCACATGATTTATACGCTTGAACAGACTGAAAAAGACCGTCGAATCATGCTCGCAGGAATTTCACATGATTTACGTACACCACTGACTCGTATTCGCCTGACCGCTGAAATGTTACCTGATGAATTTTTACGGGATGGTCTGATTTATGATGTTGAAGATATGGATGCGATTTTAAATCAGTTCATTTCTTATATGCGCGATGGATCTGATGAAGAACTCTCCGCGACTAACATTAACACCTTACTACAAGAGTTAGTCGTACAGTTTAGCCCTCTCGATATTCGCTTTAATCCAGAACCATTACCGATTATTCCTGCACGCAGTTTATCGCTCAAACGCCTGATTGGGAACTTAATCAACAACTCAAAACGTTATGGTGCAGAGCCAATTGAACTCTCCGCCATCGTAGATCAGACAAATCACAATATTAAGATTTGTGTTGCCGATCATGGTGAAGGTATCCCAGAAGATCAAATTGAAGAACTCATGCAACCATTTGTACGAGGAAATAGTGCCCGTACCATTCAAGGCAGCGGCTTAGGATTGGCAATTGTGAAACGAATTGTTGACATTCACCAAGGCGAACTTACATTACACAATCGTGCAGAAGGTGGTTTTGAAGCGATTATTTCTTTACCAATTCCAAAACCTGAAAAATTATAAAACTTCAACCCCTTTTTTGGACGGTTGGCAAAAGTCATTACAGACCAGAAATAAAATGATGATTTATTAATCATTTTTATTTTAGACAAATGTTTGATTTATTTTTTAATTTTTCAACTATTTCAATCACTTAAAAATCATTTATTTCCTTGATATTTATATTTATTTTAAAAATTAGACCTTAGCCTAACGAGCATGAAAATTCGTGAATCAGAGGGTAGAATCGCCTCTGCATAACTTAAAAATCCATTTTTTTTGAGAGTAGAACATGTCATTAGATCGTATTCGCTTAGCTTCATTACATGACAAAGTCATTTCAGCCAAGCAAGCAGCAGAACTAATTCAGGATGGTATGACAATAGGGATGAGCGGTTTTACTCGTGCTGGTGAAGCAAAAGCAGTACCTTTGGCTTTGGTTGAGCGCGCAAAAACAAATCCTTTAAAGATATCTTTAATTACAGGCGCAAGCTTAGGTAACGATTTAGACAAACAACTCACAGAAGTTGGTGCTTTAGCACGTCGTATGCCATTCCAAGTTGACAATACACTTCGTAAAGCCATCAACAACGGTCAAGTGATGTTTATTGACCAGCATTTGTCTGAAACTGTAGAACAAATGCGTAACCTGACGTTAAAACGTCCTGATATTGCGGTGATTGAAGCTGTTTCGATTACTGAAGATAACTTCATTATCCCAACGACATCTGTAGGTAACTCAGCAAGCTTTGTTGAGTTTGCAGATAAACTCATCATCGAAATCAACAGCTCTGTCAGCACAGACTTTGAAGGTGTGCATGACGTTTATATTCCTGAATCACGCCCAAATCGTGGCCCAGTACCTTTAACGCATGTTGAAGAACGTATTGGTACAAAAGGCATCAAGTTTGATCCAGCAAAAGTTGTGGGTATTGTATTTAGCGATATTCCAGATTCACCATCAAACGTGACTGATCCAGACGAAGAAACTCAAGCAATTGCCAACCACTTGATCGACTTCTTTGAAAAAGAAGTGGCTGAAGGTCGTTTACCGCATAACCTTGCACCACTTCAAGCAGGGATCGGCTCAATTGCCAATGCGGTATTGACTGGTTTTAAACACTCTAGCTTTGAAGATCTTGTCATGTACTCAGAAGTACTTCAAGACTGTACTTTCGAGTTAATTGATGCTGGTAAAATGAAATTTGCTTCTGGCTGTTCAATGACTCTTTCTCCAAAATGTGGTGAGCGTGTATTTGGCAACCTTGCAGCATACAAGGACAAATTTGTACTTCGTCCACAAGAAATTTCAAACCATCCAGAATTGGTACGTCGTTTAGGTATTATCGGGATTAACACTGCGCTTGAATTCGACATTTACGGTAACGTGAACTCAACACACGTTGGCGGTACCAAAATGATGAATGGTATTGGTGGTTCTGGTGACTTCGCACGTAATGCACACCTTGCAATTTTCGTAACCAAATCAATTGCAAAAGGTGGTGACATTTCTTCTGTCGTTCCAATGGTGAGCCACGTTGACCACACAGAACACGACACTGATATTTTAGTAACTGAACAAGGTCTTGCTGACCTTCGTGGTCTTGCGTCTCGTGAACGCGCACGCGTGATTATCGACAACTGTGTACATCCAGACTACCAGGCTGCGCTGAATGACTACTTTGACCGTGCTTGTGCAAAAGGTGGCCATACCCCTCACCTGCTTAAAGAAGCTGTTGAGTGGCACACTAACTTTGAAGAAAAAGGCAAAATGCTGCCTTAATTCGGTTTTAGGCTGAATCTTCAAAAAGAGGCATGTAACAACATGCCTCTTTTCTTTTGTCTAAAACACCTTACACAACCCACATTTTTTGATTATTTTAATTAGAACCATTCTAATGATATAAAAATTATGTTCGTCATTCGCAAAGTTCAAGACCAAGATATTGAAGACCTCGTTTCACTGTGGGAAATGTGCAATCTGACCCGCCCATGGAACAATCCAGAAATTGATGCTTTCCGTAAAATTCAGCAAAAAGACGGCTTATTTTTAGTTGCAGAAAAAGACCAACTCCTTATTGCCTCAATTATGGGAGGCTACGATGGACATCGCGGCTGGATTCATTATTTAGCAGTGCATCCGCATTATCAGCGCCTAGGGGTTGCCACCGCCTTAGTTCAGCAAATGGAAAAGCGTTTGATTGCCATTGGCTGTCCGAAAGTCCAGCTTTTAATTCGTCAGGAAAATCTTGTGGTCAGCCATTTTTATGATCAGCTTGGCTATGAAGAAGTCGACGCCATCTGTTTGGGGAAACGTTTAATCTCAGATTAAGAAGTAAACAACCCAATAATCAATAATAGGTTTAAAAATAGCAAAAGTGCAGCAAACAAAGCTGCAAGAATTTGTGTGGGCTTAGAATTAACAAACTCTCCCATCACTTTCGAACTTGATGTGAGATAAATCAGAGGGATCATCGACATAGGCAATGCCAGACTCAAAAAAACTTGCGAGTAAACCAACAAGTTTTCCAGCACATCCTCACGATCGCCCCACCAATACAAACACAGTAATACAGGCAAAATCGCCACTGTTCGTGTCAGACTGCGCTGTAGCCAAGCTGGAATATTGAGTTGTAAAAAACCCTGCATGACCACCTGCCCCGTCAATGTTCCTGTAATCGTCGAATTTTGACCTGAAGCAAGTAAAGCTATTGCAAACAAAGTGGATAACGTCACACTAGCAATATGCCCAACCACATTTTCATCTTGCAAAGATGCATACAATGCAGAAAAGTGCCCAGCCTGCTGAACACCATGCCCAAAAAATAACGCTGCGCCTAAAATCAATAACAAGCAGTTTATGATAAAAGAGAAACTCAGCTGCAGGTTAGAATCCCATGTTGCAAAACGAATTGCCTCACGTAAATGTTGCCGATCTGAGCGCACATAATTGCGTGACTGAACCAATGCCGAATGTAAATACAGGTTATGCGGCATTACGGTTGCACCAACAATCCCTAAAGCAATTAATAAAGCCGAATCATACCCTTCGAGTTTTGCTGTAAAAATTGTAGGGTTAGGTAGAAAACCACGGATGATACTGGTGGTGTTCGGTGCTGCAAGAAATACTTCATAAGCAAAGATTGCAAAAACCGTCAGAATCAATATAAAAACCACTGCTTCCAGTTTTCGAATCCCATATGATAGCAGCACAAAGAGTAACCACGTATCCAGTAAGGTCAATATCACTCCCCAAAAAAGTGGAATTCCAAACAATAAATGAAAGGCAATTGCTGTCCCAATCACTTCAGCCAAGTCAGTTGCCATAATAGCAAGTTCAGCTACAAACCATAGAATCAATACATATTTTGGCCCAGCCCACACACGCGTCGCTTGAGCCAAATCCATGCCTGTGACAATCCCGAGCTTGCCACACAAGGCTTGTAATAACATAGCAATGAGACTAGACAGTAAAATCACAAATAACAGCAAATATCCGTAAAATGCTCCACCCTGAATAGCAGTGACCCAATTCCCAGGATCGATATATCCAACAGCAATTAATGCACCTGGCCCAGAAAATGCCCATAATTTTTTAAAAAAGCCCGCCTGTGTATCTGGAACAGAAACACTCGCATGTAATTCATCTAAGCTTTTTTTGGGTTTTTCTGGCATATCCATGCTCAACAACAATAATCCACCATTATATTTAATAATGATTCTTGTTTAGATTTTTTATCTTTGTCATTTTTGTATCATAAAGCAAAATGCAAAATATCAAGCATAAAAAAAGCCCCAAACTTATGCTTGGGGCTTTTCGAATATGGTGGCGGGACCCAGGATCGAACTGGGGACACACGGATTTTCAATCCGTTGCTCTACCGACTGAGCTATCGCGCCGAATGGAAAGTATTAA
This sequence comes from Acinetobacter sp. MB5, assembly GCF_003261585.1. Lineage (GTDB taxonomy): Bacteria > Pseudomonadota > Gammaproteobacteria > Pseudomonadales > Moraxellaceae > Acinetobacter. Next base: position 131,137 of record NZ_POVU01000004.1, read on the forward strand.
GCCTGAACTTCAGATCACTGTCAACGTAAAATTATGTTTTTAAAACTATTTGACTAAGCTTTAAGCAAAAAAAATCCCTGATTTAGGAATCAGGGATTGAAAACACAAATTATGGTGGCGGGACCCAGGATCGAACTGGGGACACACGGATTTTCAATCCGTTGCTCTACCGACTGAGCTATCGCGCCAATGTGGGCGTATTAAACAACTTAATTAATCACCCGTCAAGCACTAAATTAAAAAATTTGTATATCCGTGTGTATTTTTAGTTTATTCAGGAATCAACGGTGCTGTTGGCAGTTTTCCTAAATGGACTAGGCAGCGATAAATCGCGCCACATCCTGCAATAAACTTATGGACTTGCTTGGCTTCTTCCATGCGGCAAACCTCAGCCACCAAACGTTCTGCAACACCACGCCCACGATTGGCTGGATGAATCACAATATTTTGTAAAATCCGTTCTTCGTCCTGACCTGTCGACCAGAGTGCACCAATAATGCGGCTATTAAATTCTGCAGTATAAAGTAGGGTATACTGAGTCAGGTCTTGTTCAAGCTGCTTCATGGCATCTTGACCATCACTAAACTCAGGGCTGGTATCATATAAGCGCTCAAGTTGATTGCGTATATCTTCATTTGGAATAGAAGTATAAGCATGTACGGTAATAGGCATTGATTAACCCTCCTGAGCAAATTAATATGCTGTGTTCAATCTCACAGCTATTTTTATCGCAAAATTTGACGTTTTTGAGGAATGTGTCTATGACGCAACGTATCAGTGAAGTGGTCAGAAATACCAACGAAACCAAAATTCGAGTTCGGGTTAACCTCGATGGTACGGGTCAAGGCACATTAAATACTGGTGTTCCCTTTTTAGACCATATGATTGATCAAATCAAGCGACATGGTCTGTTTGACATCGACATCCATTGCGACGGCGATCTGGAAATTGACGATCACCATACCGTAGAAGACTGTGGGATTACCCTCGGTCAGGCTTTTGCTCAAGCACTTGGCAGCAAAAAAGGCATTCGCCGCTACGGACATTTCTACGCACCTCTCGATGAATCTTTATCACGCGTTGTTGTGGATATTTCTGGCCGTCCTGGCTTGTTTATGGATATTCCATTTACCCGCGCACGCATTGGTACATTCGATGTCGATTTATTCTCCGAGTTTTTCCAAGGTTTTGTCAATCACGCACTCATGACGCTACATATTGATAACCTGAAAGGTAAAAATAGCCACCACCAAATTGAAAGTGTCTTTAAAGCCTTTGCGCGTGCTTTACGTATGGCCTGTGAAGTTGATCCGCGTGCTGCTGATAGCATCGCTTCAACCAAAGGGAGCTTATAATGACCCGTATCGCTTTACTTGACTATGGCATGGGCAATCTTCACTCTGCGGCAAAAGCCCTAGAGTATGTCGGTGCAACAGTTGATGTGACCAATGATCCCAAACTGATTGCTCAAGCGGATAAAATTGTATTCCCTGGCGTTGGCGCTATGCGTGACTGTATTCAGGGTATGCGTGAAGCAGGCATTGATGAAGTGATTCGTAATGCTGCTTTCAATAAACCTGTATTGGCGATTTGTGTCGGCATGCAAGCCTTGCTTGAAAGCTCAGAAGAAAATGGTGGTAGTGAAGCACTCGGTATTTTTGAAGGTGTGGTGAAACACTTTCCAAAGCTTGAAGGTTTAAAAGTTCCACATATGGGCTGGAACCAAGTCCATCAACGTGACCCAAGCCATCCAATGTGGAAAGACATCGCGCAAGATGCCCGCTTCTATTTTGTTCATAGCTATTATGTTGAACCGAAAGATGCAAGCGTTGTCGCTGCAACGTGTGACTACGGAATTGAGTTCTGTACCGCAATCTTGAAAGAAAACCTGTTTGCCACACAATTCCACCCTGAAAAGAGTCATACCGCAGGCTTGCAACTGCTCAAAAACTTTGTGGAATGGGATATTTAATCCTTTTTAACTTGTTTTAACGATTCAAAATCAAGCCAATTTATATTGGCTTGATTTGTTTTTAATGTGCCTTTCTATTTATTTCCCATTATTTTTTGCTTATTATGCAACCGCTTTAAATTACAACCACATAATTTATCTTTTAAAAATTAATTTAAAAAAATCAGTGACTACAGGAAAATAAAATGTCATCTCATTTTCAAACAAATGATTCAGGTTTTAATGCAAGTGGACGTTTTGGCCGACTATCTTATTTAGGTTGGAACATGTTACTCGCAATCTTCGTATTCTTTTTGGCGATTATCGCAGCACTACTGATTCCAGCATTAACCAAATCATCAACAGGTTCATCGATCTATATCTTCGGTGGACTCTTTGTCATTGTTTATATTGCAATGATCTACTTCAGCTTTGTTTTCTCCATTCGTCGTTTACATGATCGTAATCAAACAGGTTGGTTATCTCTTCTTAGTCTCGTACCACTGGTGAATTTCTTGTTTTTTATTTACCTAAGCTGTGCAAAAGGTGATGAAACTCAAAATAACTATGGTTCACCTCGTATTACCCAAGGTTGGGAAAAAGTCTTGGCTTGGATCTATATTATCCTTTTCCCAATCAGTATCTTGGTAATTTCAGTCATCTCTATTCCTGCTTATCAGAACTATGTTCAAAAAAGCCAACAGCTCCAAATGGAACTGATGAATGAAACGGATGAATAGATAAGCTGAATAAATAGAATATTTATTTCAAAGCCAAGTGTTTTCACTTGGCTTTTTCATTGAAACAAAAACGTTTAAGCTCTCACTTGATAGACTTGAGCTAAATTCAATGGAAATGCAACATAAACCAACGCTTTTAACCAAAGAGCACATCAAGACCCTCCCTGCATTTCAAAATTTAGATGCGAAGCATATCTTGATTATTCAAACGATCGAACAATGTTTAGCGATTAAAACAGAGCTATATTCAGCCGCTATTTTGGGATTCGATACCGAATCCAAACCGACATTTAAAGTCGGAGAAAAATCAACAGGGCCACATCTCGTGCAACTTGCTACCTCAGAAAAAGCGTATCTTTTTCAGGTTTCCCCTGACATTCTCGGCTTCTTAAAACCGATTTTGGAAAATGAACATCAACTTAAAGTCGGATTCGGCTTAAAAAATGATAGCAGTAGTTTTCGCAGCAAAGGAATTGAACTCGAATCACACATTGATCTGTCAAAAAGCTTCTCAAGTTTTGGCTATAATTCCCAAGTCGGCATACAAACAGCGATTGCACTTCTATTTCAACGCTATTTAACCAAAAGTAAAAAAGTCAGCACATCCAATTGGTCCGTGAAACAACTCAGTCTTCAACAGATTCTCTATGCTGCCGCAGATGCTTATGCAGCGTTTCTTGTTTTTAAATATTTATATCAACATCAACTTCTCAACCCACAATTACAACAAAAAATCATGAGAATACTTGAAGCTTCAGCATCCAAGGCTTAGCGATTGATCAATACTTTGATAATATGTAGCCAATTTAAATTTATGATGATGCAAGGAGCGAAAGCATGCTAATCATCCCTGCGATTGACCTGAAAGATGGTAAATGTGTCCGCTTAAAACAAGGCCGTATGGAGGATGATACCGTTTTCTCTGACGATCCAGTAGCAACAGCAACCCATTGGGTGAATGAAGGCGCACGTCGTTTACACTTGGTTGATCTTAATGGTGCTTTTGCAGGTACACCAATTCATAAAAACGTGGTTGAGGCGATTGCGCAAGCGTACCCAGATTTACCAATTCAAATCGGTGGTGGTATCCGTTCTTTTGAAACCATTGAGCACTATCTGGAAGCAGGCGTTTCTTTTGTGATTATTGGTACAAAAGCAGCTAAAGAACCTGAGTTTGTGGAAGAAGCATGCAAGAAATTTGCAGGACACATTATTGTCGGTATCGATGCCAAAGACGGTTACGTTGCGACAGATGGTTGGGCAAATGTGCTTGATTTGAAAGCGACTGATCTTGCAAAACGCTTTGCCGATGCAGGTGTATCGAGCATTGTGTATACCGACATCGCGCGTGATGGCATGATGCAAGGTGTTAATGTTGAACAAACCGTAGCATTGGCTGAATACTGTGGCCTACCAATTATTGCTTCTGGTGGTGTAACAAATCTTGATGATGTCCGCACATTAAAAGGCAAACCTGGCATTCTTGGTGCGATCACAGGTCGTGCAATTTATGAAGGTTCTTTAAATCTTCGTGATGCTCAGATCTTGCTCGATGAAGACAAAATCTAAGTCTGAAAGTCATAAAAAAGAGCTCATCAGAGCTCTTTTTTTGTTAGGGCAATTAGTTTGAATACATCGGCTGTTCATCGTTCAGGGCAATCACGCCGCGCACTGCACGATAGACAATCCAAATCCAAGAGACTGTTGCGACCAGCCCCCAAAACACCAATGCCGCAAATAATCCACCAATAAATACATCAGGCTGATCAAAACTAAAAAATAAATAGCCAAAAGGCAGCACACCTGCCACATTCCAAAACAAGTACCACCACACCGTGCGAATCTGCCAAGTAAAGTGACTCGCGTAAATGGTGCCACGCATATCATCGCGTTTGGCATAATTCACAATCAAGGCAACCACAGCCAAAATCCCTGCGGAAAAAATTGCAAAACCATACAGCACATACAACAGAAACGTCAGATTGCGTTTCGGTTGTAAATCAAATTCATTTTGCATTCACCGCTCCTTCATCTAATGCATAATTTTTGGTAACAATGCAATAAAAATACATAACAGTATGATATTTAGCACAATGGTCGCAAAATAAATTTGGCGAAAAGGTTGCTTTTGGGTTTTATGACGTAACTTTTGTTGTGCAAACCATGCGGCAGGCCAACCACCAAGCAGTGATAGCAAATGCAAGGTTTTCTCAGGCACACGGCGCTGGTTTTGCTGGGCAGCAGCTTTATCTTGCATATATTGCCAATAGCATATGGCATTCACCAACAAGACATATAGCGGCAACCAACTCGGTACAGCATTCAAACCCGCTGCCAACACTAAAAACAGCGCATAAATCACCACAATAATCACAATGGGATGCAACGGCTGTCCAGACGGCTGTTTTTTGCTTTCAGCCGCCTTACGAGTTTGATTTGCTTTCAGATAAACCACTTGCTTGGCGCGAAAGCGCCCGCGCTCATCTGCCATCACTGCGTAATCAAGTGCACATCCTAAAATTGGACGTGGGCCACGATGGGTAAAATCGCTGATATGTAAAAAAACACGCGGCTTACTCAGATCATTGGGCTGAATAAATCCATAGCCTTGATCATCAAACCATTCAACTAAGCGGCCTTGATCACGCATTTTTGATTATGCTCCAGTCACACGACTTAAACGCTGCTGCAACATGGCACGCATTTCATTTGGGTTTTTACAATGCACATCATCACCGCCACGTCCTTGCTCTGCATTCAAACGCGCGACATTTAAACGCAAGAACCAGAAACGACAAGCCGCCATTGCCAAGTAAACATTCAAACAAGCCTGTTCATCGGCAGTTAAAACACGAATCTGTTGATACGCATCTAAATACGCTTGCAATTTGTCAGCATCTAACTCGACATTCGGGAACTGGCTACAGAAGTCATTAATGGTAATCGCAACATCAAACAACAACTCATCGAAATTTAATTCAAAGAAATCTAGAATTCCTTTGAGCTCATCGCCTTCAAATAAAGTGTTGTCACGGAACAAATCCGAATGTACCCAGCCTTTTGGACGCTGTGGATACTGGGCTTGATACTCAGCAAACACGGCATAAACCTGTTCCATCAGTGCAGCATCTTCTGCTGACATATGACTTTTTAAGTTTTGACCAATCTCAGTCCAGTAGCTATGACCGCGGCTATGACTACGGGTGAGTGGAAAATCTTGCAATGCAACATGCAGTTTGGCTTGAGCTGTAGCAATTTGCGCCACTTGTGCAGTTGTGGTGGTTTCAGGATGCTCACCCCAAACTCGTGGAGCAATTTGTGCGGGTTTCCCCACAATATAGTGAATCGCACGACCACCATGTGATAGTGGTGCCGCCACTGGAACCCCATGTGCAGCCAACTGTTGCAGGACAGGAACCAATTCCCCTGCACTTTGTTCTGTTTCATTTTCAAAGACGGTCAACACAAACTGATTTTGATCTTTGGTGACAATAAAATAGTTGGTGTTTTGAATCCCGCCTTGAATTGGAATGAGTTCAATCACCTCCAATCCATAGGCTGCAGAAAATTGCTGAACTTCATCTAAACTCAAAGGAGTGTAAACCGACATAGAAAACCTGCGTGAAACAAAATAAGTTTGGTAGAATGTGCGCATAGTTTACCAAGATGTCACCCTCTCTCGGGAACTTTCTTTCTATAGACCGATACATTTGGATGTCACAATGCTTGCAAAACGTATTATTCCGTGCCTTGACGTTGATAATGGCCGCGTAGTGAAAGGCGTACAATTTTTAGATATTCGTGATGCAGGTGATCCTGTTGAAGTTGCACGTCGTTATAACGAACAAGGTGCCGACGAAATCACCTTTCTCGACATTACTGCAACGCATCATGGTCGTGACACCACCTATCGTACGGTTGAACGTATGGCAGAAAGCGTTTTCGTTCCATTGACCGTCGGCGGTGGCGTCCGTAAAGTTGAAGATATTCGCTTATTGCTCAATGCTGGCGCAGACAAAGTCAGCATTAACTCGGCTGCCGTCTTTAATCCTGAATTTGTTCAGGAAGCCTCTCAACGCTTCGGTGCTCAATGTATTGTAGTTGCGATTGATGCCAAAAAAACAGGCGACAATAAATGGGAAATCTTTACCCATGGTGGCCGTAAGCCAACAGGGATTGATGCCATTGACTGGGCCGTTAAAATGGCAGACTACGGTGCGGGTGAACTCCTGATTACCAGTATGGATGCCGATGGCACCAAAGCAGGCTATGACATTCCACTTATGCGTGCCATTAATGATCGTGTCACGATTCCAACGATTGCGTCTGGTGGTGTAGGTAATTTGCAACACTTGGCAGATGGAATTTTAAAAGGCGGTGCCGATGCAGTTTTGGCCGCCAGCATTTTCCACTTTGGGCAATACACCATTCCTGAAGCAAAACAGTTCTTGGCAGCTCAAGGCATTGAAATGCGCTTGTAATCGAAAGAACCTGATTTCATTTCAAAAAAGATGGCTTATGCCATCTTTTTTTATTGTTCGATTAAATAAAAATGAATTATTTATTGATAATTTGTACTTTTTTTGTAAAATACGTAAAACTTAATAAATAACAAGTTTAACAACTAACACTAACCAAAAGGTTCACAACAATGAAAAAGCTTACTTTGTCAGCTATCACTCTATCTTGTCTCACTATTAGCATTTCTGGTCATACTGCGACTTTAGCTGAGTCTGCTTATGTTTCAGCTAAAGTAGGTGTTGGTATTGAAGATGCACATAACAAGAGATATTCGAATTCTGAAGGAACAAATATATCAGGTAAAAGTGGTTCACAATCGGTTTTTACTGGTTCAATTGCTTATGGTTTTAATTTAGCACCTGTCTATAATATCCCTGTACGTGCTGAATTAGAATATTCCTATCACGATACTGCAGACTTTAACTTCTCAGAAGTCTGTACAAGCTGCCAGCTTAGTACAAAAGTACAGACTGTGATGCTGAATGGTTACTATGACTTTAAAAACACAAGTGCTTTTACCCCATACATCTCTTTAGGTCTAGGTAACGCAAGTATAAAAACAACTGCTCATAACGATAATTTCTCAAAAGCTAAAACTACCAATGATTTCGCATGGAGTGTTGGTCTCGGTGTTGGATATACCATCAACCCGAATTTCAGCATTGATTTGGGCTATCGTTATCTTGATGCAGGAAAATCTTCTTGGAATAACTCAGAGACAAGCGTGGAAGAAAATATCAAAGCAAGAATGAGTTCAAATGACGTAACTTTAGGTTTACGCTACTCATTCTAAGTCATAGAAAAACTGGTAAAGGGTGAGAAAATTCTCCCTTTACTATTAAAAATTCAACAACTGTTTATTTTTTGGCTTGACCTTTTACGTAAATCCAGTAGAATTCTCGCCACGTTGCCGACATAGCTCAGTTGGTAGAGCAACTGACTTGTAATCAGTAGGTCCACAGTTCGAATCCGTGTGTCGGCACCATCAAATTCAAAAAGCCCCAAGTTTTAAAAAACTTGGGGCTTTTTTTATTGCATTAAAAATCAATTTTTAAGCTATGCTTAGGCTGGGTGTATTTAAAATACGTTTCAACCATTTGATAAAATCCAATGATTACCATGTCAATTAAAGATCTCTGTTTAGCGCTGTGTATCATTTTCGCGTGGGGACTCAATTTTGTTGTGATTAAACTTGGGGTCGCAGAAATTCCACCCTTACTCCTCGCAGGATTACGCTTTAGTGCAGTTGCCTTTCCTGCCTTATTTTTTATTCGCGCACCTCGTATTCCGCTTAAATGGTTAATCGCGTATGGCATGAGCATTAGTTTTGGGCAGTTTGCCTTACTGTTTCTTTCAATCCATCTGGGAATGCCCGCTGGCTTGGCTTCATTGCTGTTACAAGCACAAGCCTTTTTTACCTTATGGCTTGGTCACTCTTTACTGAAAGAAAAAATCCAGCGTCATCATTATGCTGGGATGGCGATTGCAGTATTGGGCATTATCTTACTGGCTGTCGAATCCCATACAGGCAGTAAAACTGATCTTCCGATGATCCCCCTGCTCTTGGTTCTAGCTGCGGGGTTATCTTGGGCATGCGGCAATATTTGCAATAAAGTCATTGTGCAACAGCATCAGGTCAACCCAATGTCTTTGGTGGTTTGGAGTGCACTGGTTCCCATTTTGCCATTTTTTCTGTGCTCATGGGTATTTGAAGGTCCTGACAAAATTGTTTGGAGCTTGCAGCATGCCCATGCCCATCAGATTTTTGTGTTGGGTTATCTCGCCTTTATTGCCACTATTATGGGCTATGGTCTTTGGGGCTACTTACTGAGTAAATACCCAACTTCAATGATTGCACCACTGACCTTGCTCGTGCCTGTAGTGGGACTGATCACCGCAGCCATTTTCTTGGGAGAGCATCTCAGCATCAATCAAATGATCGCGACTACCGTGATTATTTCAGGATTAGTGATTAATGTCTTTGGACAACGCTGGATTAAGCCAAAGTTGCACTGACTTGCACATAATCAATCCGATGACTTTGTCTAAGTTGCTGACAAAGTTTGCCTGTCATCTGGATTTTTAAGGCATTCAAGTCCTGCTGAAAACCATGAAATTGAGGTTGTCGCTGAACATAATCGGCAAAGCCACCCAATACAGGCTCAGATAAAATTTCAATTTGGATTTGCTTAAAACCTTGCTGCTCAAGTAATTGTTGTAATTGAGCTTGTGGCATTAAATGCTTGAGCTGAACATCGGCCAGTTTTAATAAATATTGATCATGTTGCTGACTCAAAAAATTGGCATTTGACCAATTTTCACTAAGCTGCAAATAGTGAAAGGCGATGCGACCTTGAGGTTGTAACAGTGCGGGGATCTGTGCAATAAATTGATGCAGATCATAATGATAAAGTGCATCTAAACAAACAATGGCATCAAATTTCTGAGAAAAGTTTGCCGCATTTAAATTCATAAACGAACACTGATGCAACTCACGCACACAAGCCAAGGCTTGCTGCTGAATTTTTTCAATACATGCCGTTTGTATTTCAATGGCTTCAATATGCTGCACTGCATAATGCTGCGCCCAATATTGCAAACTTGCTCCATGCCCACAACCTAAATCGAGCAGGCAATCTTGTGCTGAGAGTTGAATACTTTGAGCGAGATGTGCTGCAAGCTGTTCACAGGCCTCGACATAAGTTTGGGCTTGTGACGACCACAAGCCCAAATTACTCCACGCCAGTGTTGCAGAATCCCCCAGCATCTCGGTATCTATCGCATACTTATGCTTGGGGAGTTTTTGGCGTAGCCGTTGCAATAAGCGCAAATTAGTAACCTAATTCTGGTGCAACTTCTGGTTTTGGTTTTAAGCCTACAAATGGAATTGGCGCACCCAGATTTTTAGCAATTTGCATCGCTGAAGTCACCGCAGACTCAAGAACTGGCAAGCCATCACATGCCCATGAACCACAGAAATACACTTTGCGATCAGATGATTTTTGACGACGTTGCAATTCTTGGCTTAATTCCACAGTTTGTGAATTCACCACAGCACGGCTCAATTTCACCGTTGAAATGACTTTCTTCGGATCAATCGGTGTCACTGGACGCCATGTTTGGAACACAGGATTTTTACCCACCAAAGTTGGCTCAATTGCATTCATCCACACCGTAAATTGCTGACGGGTAAATTTACGGTCCATCATATAGCTCAGCACTGCCCAGTCTTTACGACGTGGCGGCATCACAGTGGCATCGGTATGAATCACCAAGTCACCTTCTTCAAAACGGAACTGTTTTAAGAGCTGCAAATCTTCAGCAAACTGTTCTGGATTAAGAAAGTCTTCCACTTTATTGGTTGGAGTTGCCACAATCACACGGTCAAATAATTGCTGTGTGCCTGCCTGATTTTCCACAAAGACTTTATCGTCTTTAAGTTCAACCTTAGTGACCGCAGCACCACTATGAATCGTGATCCCTTCAATCAACTTGTTAACAAAAGCAGGTGTACCGCCTTGTAAACGCAGTAACTCAACGCCACTGGTCAACTGGCTTAAAAATACCAGTAGCGGTTTTGCAGGCCATTCACCAATGGTTTTCGGGTTACAGGTACAAATCGTGTAAAGCACAGGCATCACCGCACCATGCCAAAACACTTCTTCAATGTCGTTTTTATTAATAAATTCGGTGAGCGTAATATTCTGGTTTTTTGATTTAAAGAAACGGTGAATCGCAGTTTTCAGCTGGAGCATGCCTTTGACCAAACGCACACCGTATTGTTGTAAACCTTTACGGTTATTGATGATCGGGAAATTCCCAATCGGTGCGCGTGACGTGGTTAACCACGTTTCTGTTTTATCTTCAAACAACCAGCTACATGCCATATAAGTACGTACTGGAAAAGTTTTAATGCCTAAATGCGTTGCAAGACTTAAGGTATTTTTCCAAAGATAAGGGTTCATGACACGCAATGGCGCATCGATAATTCCCCCATCAAATTCAACCGTATGACTGTCCATGCCACGTCCGGGCAACGATTCGAATACGGTAATATTATGTCCTGCATCTTTGAGAATTCGTGCTGTGGCAAGCCCAGCCATGCCACTACCAATGACTGCAATATCCAATGTTTTATCCGTTTTTTAGCCCATTTTTTTCATTATGTGCGAAGTTGCTAGCAAATGCCTTGTTAAAAAATACCATAATTCGTTTTTTTACATTCTTTTACAGTCATTTTTTGCAATAAATTTTGCCTTGAAATTTTCAAAAATAATTATAGAAAAATCACTGATTTTTTGGCTGAAACCAGTTCACCCATGAGCTGGTCTGACGGACTTCGACAGGTACGGCAGGAATCAATTCATTACGCAAAAGCGCCTGCTGCTTGAGCTGTTTGGCCAAACGATATTTTTGGCTGTGAATACATTCACGATCCGCAAATTCACAGCGATCCAAACGCGTACCACCACAGGGGCCATTGGCTAAACCTTTTGGGCAGGTTTCAGGGCAAATATACAGCGTTTCTGCCAAACGACATTGCCCACAGCTTTCACAGCCAACGACAGCATGTTTACTGGCATGTTCAATCGACAAGATACTTTTCGCTGCTAAGCCTTTTTGCCAGAATTTTAACCGAAAGACACATCGACCAATGTTTTGTGCCAATGTACTGTCAAAGAACCAGTCATGCGTCACTTGTAGCATTTGATATTTCAACACCGAAGGCTGCTGCTGTGGGTAGGCTGCTGATAAATCAGGCTGCATTTCATCGCCACGCACAATCTTGCACAGATGATTCCATTCCATCACACACTGCTCAAGCGTCCATGTTTCGTACTGAGCCAATGCCTGCTCAAGTAAGGCTTGCTGTTCTGGGTTTTGACAGCCTGAGACATGAATGCCTGCCAGTCCCCAATGTCGGTAAATCCAGATTTGTAGCGCTGCCCGCGCATACACCCGCTGCTCTGCCCATGCTGCATCTTGCTGTAGCTCAGCTTTTAGATGTTGTAGTAAATGACGACTAATTTCGATGCCTGCCACTTCTTGCTTGATCATAAATTTGGCACGGCGATAGGTCAACGGCATCACGCAGGCCAAGACTGGACAAGGCTGCGTCGTTTGATCTACAAACTGTTTAAATTTTAGAATCTTAGAAAGATCATACCCCAACTGGGTAATCACAAAATCTGCGCCAGCACGCTGTTTTTTTTGAAATTTTAAGTACTGGGCCTGTTCTTCACTTTCGGTGTATTTAAAGGGATTAAACGCTACACCACAGTACATGTCGGGTGCATGCGCTTTCACCCACATCAGGCTACTGACTGACTCTAAATAGCGTGTGCGTTGCAGCGGGTCTTGTTTGCCAAAATTATGCTGCTTGAGTTTGTCCCCTGTCAGTAACAACACATCACGCATATTTTGTTGTTTGGCTTGCTGAATAAACTGTTCTAAATCTTTGATATCACGTGCTTTACCTGAGAAATGTAATAACTTGGCTTGCTCAGGGCTAACACTGTTCGCTAAAGAGATGGGGGATGGATCATCATCGGCATGTACACGATCTGCAAAAGCCATGACACACGGCAAACCTGCCAAACTGGCAACCGAAGGCAAAGTCGCACGTTTCGATACGATCTGTTCAAGAATCAGACAAAATTGTTGCTGTTGCAAATAATGCGAAAGTGCCGACATGTGCGCAGGGAGATCAATCTAAAGACGTATTTTAGCAAACACCCAGACACAAGAAAAATAGCAAAAGGCTGCATCGCATTGAATGCAGCCTTTTCAGTCAGATTAGCATTCAACAGCAAACGATGTTTTGCTGCTCGCTTGCGGAGCAGATGACCAGACTTCTGCAACAATTTCATTGATTAGACGTAGTTTTTCCCACTGCGCTTCATACGCAACACTGTTGCCTTCTTCGGTCGAAGAGAAGCCACATTGTGGGCTAAGTGCCAACTGTTCAAGCGGTAAATACTGTGCAGCTTCACGTATACGCGCCACAATTTCCTGTTTATCTTCAAGCTGTTCCACTTTAGAAGTGATCAGACCCAAGACCACTTCGGCATTGCTGCCTTTGAGTTTTGCCAATGGTGCAAAACCGCCTGAACGCTCGTTGTCATATTCCAAGAAATAACGGTCGATATTCTGCAAATGTTTGAAGATATAGTCTTCAATACCGTCATAACCGCCTTCATAAATCCATGTTGATGCGAAGTTACCACGGCAAATGTGCATGCCGATCACCAAATCTTCGGGCTTGTCTTGCAACGCCAAATTCAAGGTTGTGACACAGGCTTCTGCCAGACTTTTCGTACTTTCACCAAATTGCTGTTCTTCATCTTGACGTTGTTGTGACACCAAAAATGCCCAGTACACATCATCAAGTTGCAAGTAACGACAGCCCGCTTCATAAAATGCGCGCACTGCTTTTTGGTAAGCACGCCCCAAATCTTCTGCATAGGCTTGCAAGTTGTTGGCATAAAACTCATTAGAACAACGGATTTTACGGTGCAAAAACATGTTCGGGCTTGGAATGGTCATTTTCGCCACATGTTCAGCATCATCACCCACTACATCTTTTAAAAATTTGAAATGCTGTAAATGTGGATGGGTATCGGCAAAATCAATTTTCCCAATGACACGTACCTGATGCGGTTTGGTTTCAACGCCTTTAAATTTATAACCTTCTGCTTCGTCGAAACCTTCAACCCCAACCAAGTGTTCCATAAAGTCAAAGTGCCACCACGCGCGGCGCAGTTCGCCATCGGTAATGGCATGCACGCCATTTTGTTTTTGTTGTTCAACCAGTTGAATAATTTCTTCATTTTCAATTTGGGTCAACTCAGCTTGGCTAATTTTGCCTGCCGCCAAATCTAAACGGGCCTGTTTAATGCGCTGTGGACGTAAAAAGCTTCCGACGTGATCTGCTTTGAAACCTGCATATTGTTGTCGTGCTTGTGCAGTGGTGTTACTCATGGCAATACTCAACATTTATGTTTTATCGTTGAGTTTTATTAAACAATAATTTTCATGTTTTTAAAAATTAGATTAATTTTACTCATTTATAGAAATACATTTTTATTTTCATTGAGTTAATTTTTTATTGATCAAATAAAATACACAAATATGACCATATTTCATCAAAAGCTGAAAAAACATCAGCAAAAATGGCAATTTTTAAATGAGCAACATTCATCATTTAAGTTTTATATATGATGTTTCTCGATTTCATTCTGAGCAAAATTTATCATCAGGCGAATTCATCACAATTGTAGCCTTTTGTAAAAAATCTCAAACTTTAATCTTGAGAATTTTCGCCAAAGTATTTGAATTTAGAAGCATTAATGCACTCTTTTACTCATCCACCTTCTTCGAGACCACACAATTGACAAGAAAATAATTTGCTGTAATCTAATAAATAGACGACTGGTCTATTTCTAAATAGGTAACCTGATGACCCTGAGCAAAAAAGCAGAACAAACTCGACAGCATATTTTAGATACAGGCTTTGAGCTGGTACTGCGCAAAGGCTTTGTCGGTGTCGGTTTGCAGGAAATTTTAAAAACCAGTGGTGTTCCTAAAGGCTCGTTCTATCACTACTTTGCGTCTAAAGAGGTGTTTGGCTGCGAGCTACTGCAACACTACATCAGCAACTATGGACAACGTCTTTCGGTTCTTTGGAATCAACCTGAACGGTCAGCACGTGAGCAACTCCTAAGCTACTTTCAGGCATGGATTCAAGACCCTGAGCAGCCTGATACAGGCTGGGCTGAAAGCTGCCTGATAGTAAAACTCGCAGCTGAAGTCGCTGATTTATCGGAAGATATGCGTGAAATCATGAATCAAGGCGTGCAAGTCCTTCTCGCTCGCCTCAGTGAATTACTACAACGCGGTGTCGATGAAGCTTCGATGCAGCTATGCAGCAATCCTGCTGCCACCGCACAAGTGCTGTATCAGATGTGGCTCGGTGCTGCCCTGCTCAGCAAACTCAGTCAAAGCAAAGACCCGATGCACGATGCACTGCGGGCAACAGAATTTATGCTCGGTCAAGCGACCACCTAAGGCATTTTGGAGAATATGATGAAAATTTTAATGGTACTCACTTCACATGACCGCTTAGGCAACACAGGTCATAAAACAGGTTTTTGGTTGGAAGAATTTACTGCACCGTATTATGTGTTTAAAGATGCGGGTGCAGAGATTACCCTTGCCTCACCACAAGGTGGGCAACCACCACTTGACCCGAAAAGTAACGAACCTGATTTCCAGACGGATTCAACCCGACGTTTTGAGCAAGATGCTGAAGCGCAAGCACTCTTGGCAAACACCCACGTTCTTGCTGAAGTTGATGTGACTGGTTTCGATGCCGTGATGTACCCAGGAGGTCATGGGCCGCTTTGGGATTTGACTGAAAATGCCGACTCCATTGCACTGCTTGAGCATTTTGACCGCGCAGGTAAACCAATGGGCTTGGTCTGCCACGCCCCTGCGGTACTAAAACATGTCAAAACAGCAGCAGGTCAATCTTTTGTGGCAGGTAAAAATGTCACAGGCTTTTCCAACAGTGAAGAAGCTGCAGTTGGACTGACTGAGGTTGTGCCGTTCTTAATTGAAGATGAATTTCAGGCACAAGGTGCACATTATCAAAAAGGTGCAGACTGGCAGTCATTCATTTTGACTGAGGGACATTTGGTGACAGGACAAAACCCTGCCAGCTCGGAAGCCGTCGCAGAACAGCTTCTCGTTTTATTGAATGCAGAGGCTTAAGTACGTCACATGGATATTTCAACTTTACAACAACGCTTGGCAACCATGCGCCAAGCGCATACCCAAGCGGCTCCAGCCAGTCTGGAACTACGCCATGACCGTTTGGAACGTGCCAAAAAATTATTGATTGAAAATCGTGAAGCACTCATTGCGGCGATTTCAGCAGATTTTGGACATCGCAGTGCTTACCAAAGTTTGGTGTCAGATATTCTGTCATCGGTTGCTGCATTGAGTTATGCCCAAGAACAACTGGCTGAGTGGACACAACCTGAAATTGTGGCTGCACCGTATGCCGAGATGCGTACCGAGATTCATCAGCAACCGCTCGGTGTGGTGGGAATTATCAGCCCGTGGAATTTTCCGCTGAATCTTGCATTTAGCCCACTGGCAGGTGTGTTTGCTGCGGGCAACCGTGCCCTGATTAAACCGTCTGAACTCACTCCAAAAACGGCTGAGTTATTGGCGGAACTGGTTCCGCAATATTTCGATGCACTGGAACTGGGTGTGGTGACGGGTGATGCCGAGGTGGGTGCTGCCTTTAGTGCACTGCCTTTCGATCATTTGGTGTTTACAGGTAGTAGCCAAGTCGGGCGCCATGTGATGCGCGCCGCCGCAGAAAATTTGGTGCCTGTGACTTTGGAACTGGGTGGTAAATCACCTGTGCTGATTGCATCTGATGCCAAGCTGGAACAAGCTGTGCAGCGCATTTTGACGGTGAAAACCTTCAATGCAGGGCAAATCTGTATTTCACCTGATTATGTGTTGTTACCTGAACAGCAACAGCAGGATTTTGTGGCGTTCGCCCAGCAATTTATGGCAGAGAGCTTTAGCCATTTCCAAAACAATCCTGATTACACCGCGATTATTAACCCGCGTCATTATCAGCGTTTATTGCATGTCTTAGAAGATGCTCAAGCCAAAGGAGCGATCTTGATTCCTTTGACCGCACACACTCAAGATGCCACTCATGATGATGCCCGTCGTAAAATTGTGCCGACTTTGGTGCTGAATGTCAGCGATGACATGCTGGTGATGCAGGAAGAAATTTTTGGGCCGATCTTGCCGATTAAAACCTATCAGCAAGAACAACAAGCGATTGACTATATCAATGCGCATCCACGCCCACTGGCAGCCTATTACTTCTCAGAAGATGCCGCAGCACAACAGTATTTTGCTGAGCGAACCACTTCGGGCGCATTGGTGGTAAATGATGTCATGACCCATGTGGTCATTGAAACTTTACCATTTGGCGGTGTCGGTGCATCGGGAATTGGCGCTTATCACGGGGTTCATGGTTTCAGACGTTTTAGTCATGCCAAACCAATTGTGGTGCAAAGTCCACAAGGTGAATCCAATTTACGTTTACGCGCGCCTTATGCAGCAGCGTATCAACAATTACAGAATATGCTGAACCCAACTCAGGAGTAATGTTCATGCAAAGTTTAATTCATGAGCGCTTTGGCGAACCTGAAGAGGTGCTGCATTTAGCCGATCAACCTGTACCTGAATTACAGGCTGATCAGGTACGCATTCGTACCCTGCTTGCACCGATTCATCATCATGATTTGTGGACGGTACGTGGACGCTATGGTTATAAGCCTAGCTTCCCTGCGATTGGTGGCAGTGAAGCAGTCGGTATTATTGATGCGATTGGTGCAGAAGTTGAACATTTACAGGTCGGACAACGGGTTGCGGTGGCTTCAGTCCATGGCACATGGGCAGAATATTTTATTGCCCCAAGCCGTATGGTCATTCCACTGCCTGATTCCATTCCTGATGAAGTTGCAGCACAGTTGATTGCCATGCCGCTCAGTGCATTGATGTTACTGGAATTTTTACAGGTCAATACAGGCGACTGGATTATCCAGAATACTGCGAATGGGACAGTCGGCAAAACACTAGCGATGCTGGCTCAGTCGCGTGGCGTGCATAGCATTAACCTTGTGCGTCGCGATGAAGCCGTGGCTGAATTACAGGCTTTGGGCATTCAGCATGTGGTTTCGACTGCACAAAATGGCTGGCAACAGCAAGTTGAGCAAATTGTGGCGGGCGCACCGATTCGGGCTGCGGTGGACTCGATTGGCGGACAAGCCAGTGCCGACTTACTCAGCCTGCTTGGTGAAAATGGCACTTTGGTCTCCTTTGGGACTCAGCTTGGCGAGCCAATGCAAATTGCTTCGGGGGATCTGATTTTTAAACAAGCCACCGTAAAAGGTTTTTGGGGCAGTAAAGTCAGCCAAAACATGAGTGTGGCAGATAAAAAGCGCCTGATTACTGAGCTTATGCAACGCCTTGTCAGCCAAGAGTTGAAGCTACCTGTTGAGGCAATTTTTCCTTTTGCCGAAATTAAGCAAGCGGTGAAACGTAGTCTAAGTTCAGGTAAACAGGGTAAAGTCTTGCTGCGTCCTTAAATTGAAATAATGAACAGGCAACGCAAGTGTGATGCCATTTTTAATGGTCTAATGAAATAAGTGGAATATAGCTATTTACATAAAATAGCCCGATTGAAGGGAATCGGGCTTTAATTTGGCAGATATTATAATCAATTTAATTATTGATTATAATAGACTTCTTTCATAATTATTTAAGCCCTCTTTATTTTTCTCCCATAGGGAGAAATAAAAAGGACTTATGAAAGAAGTCTAATATAAAGATCCAAATGATTTATCTTATTTTTAATCTCATTATTGAACCATTAAATTATATGTTTTATTAACTTCAGCACCACCACCACCATAAAATCCAGCTAAAATATGGATAGTATATTTTCCTTTATATTTAGGAACACCTTGTATTTTTATAATATTATATCCATCTAAATCATTCAAAGGTTGAATAATGATTCCTAGATCATCAGGTATGTTTGTTTCCAACGGCATATCTTTATCAATAACTTTTCCCCCAGATATTTTTATAGTTTGTTTGTATTCTTGATTAACATAAGCTACAGACAAAGTATCTGGAGTAATTGTATATTTTTTACCACAACCTGTCAGTATCAATAAAATTGAAAAAATAACTATCAGTTTACTGTTCATTAGAATTTTTCCTTTTTAACTATTAATGCAAAAAATAGACCTCTTGCAACAGTATCATTTTTGACTATTTCAGACTTTGATATTTCTTTAAGAATCGAAGCTTATCGCTGATTAAATTTTGACTAATGCAAGAGCTCTAATAAATATCATTTATATAACTTTTTCAAATTAAAATATTAACTACAAACATTTGTACTCTCACAATTAATCCAGCCAATTATTGCTTTTTTGTTTTTTGCTTTATAAGAAATTTTAAGCCATCTTGACGTAACATCCACAATATTAAATTTATCACCAGAAATAAGATAACCTAATTTTGTAGAATTTATTCCTGAATCACTATATATTTCAGTTCTATTTTTTATAACTCCATCTTTTAATTGATTTTCCATCCATTTTTTAAAAAAATTAGAAGTTAATTCTTTTTTTAAGCTATCGGCTGTTACATATGGATATTTCCACACTGTTTTATGGTTTTTAAAATCAACTAAATTTGCACCATCACCAAGAAAATCTGTCATTTTCTTATTAACTTTACAATTAAAATCAATGCAGTCAAACACCCTTATAAAATTATATTTACCATTTTCATATACATATTTTGGATTTTCCTCATATTGATCTGTGAGAACATAAGTAGAAATAAATAAGCGATTAATATTATTATTTTTTTGAAAAAAATAATAATTTACTTTAGGACTATCCCCAAAATATCCAAAAGTTTCTATTTTTTTTGATTTTTTATGACAATCGGTTATGTAAGCATCTAAATCATACATATTTTGATTATCATATTGACTATAATTTTTTTCAAAAACAATGCACTTGCTAGATTCAGCAAAGACATTAAAGGATAATAAAAAAAATAAAATACATATATATTTTCTCACTTACATTCTCCATACTTTTCTATAAATGCTTTTGCTATATTTAGTTTTTCTTCTCGTCTTTCTTTAGCTTTTTTCATTCCAGAATTAACTATTACTGTTACTTTGTTCGTAAGTGTATCTTCATTAATTTTACTATTATCTTTCTTAGTTACCTTATTAATATTATTATATTTATAAAACATGTTGCAATTTCACACAAAAATTGTTATTCATTTCAGCATAAAATCAGAAGATAAAACTTATGATTAATGTCAGATCGCCTCTTAAAAGTATTAAAAATTGGTACTTTCTCTGTTCTTGGTCACGGCTAAATAGATACAGCAGTCGCAAAATTGCCCGGCTTTAAAACATGGCTACAGCTATGTTTTAAAGCATCGAGCTATTTATTTAGTTAAATATAAATTCATAGGCAATTAATGCCTTTTAATTGAAGATTATATTCTCTTTCAAAGTTGATTTCTCTTTTATTTTTCAAATTAGTATAGGTCACACTATACACAAGGTAACCTTGGGACATAAATGTATAATTCCCCGTAATTTTACCTTTTATTATTTCATTCATTGTGTAATAAATTTCAGGATTTATTCCTTCATCATCCCCGTATTCTGTTTTTACAATATTCGAAAGTTTAATTGACTTCAAATATGGATAATATTTGATTTCATCAATATTAGGATATGTGGATGGGACTAACAAGATAGTCTTCCCACCGTTAGATAAACAAAAGAAATTCTTATTTGCATAAAGATTTATGCTTATTGAAAAAAGCATGCAAAACAATATATATTTAACAATCATAATTCATTAACTCTCTTTTCTGCGAATTCTTTAGCGGCATTAGCACTATACCCATAACGTTTTCTACTAACTTTCTGTTTTTGATTATTTAATGTATAGCCAAAAGGAAATTCAACATCTTTACTCATTGCTAAAAAGCGCTGATAACCTTTTTTTGCCTGTACCGTATCTTTTGTTTTACCTGATTTCTTTCCTAAAGGATCATTCCATAATCCCCAACCAAAAGACTCTCCAGACTTATTTTTATAAATATAACTTTCTTCAAATTAAAATATTTACTCGATTTATAAAAGCTTATTTGTAAGAATAACCAATTAGAATACGATAGATTTTTTTTGTAGACCTAGTCATGTTGAATATGCCTTTATTAACAAGCTAGTGTAACAGAGCCGTTTTATTTCATTTAATAAATGTTTTTTTTGTTTTTATATTATAAATAAAAGTAGTAGTAAATTTATTAGAATCAATACCAATTCCTATACTATTTTTTTTGATAAAAAAACCTGAAATATCAGAATAATCAACTTTAGTATTGTTTTCAATTAAACTCTGCAGTGTCATATCTGAACAATAATCAGGAAGTGATTTCCTACTAGATAAACATAAACCTATAACATTATTAATACTATTCAAAACATCATATTTAGAAATATTATTAGCTTCAAGATATTCTGCAAGACTTAATTCTTTTTTATCTATTAGACTCAACGTATAATATTTATTAAAATATCTTTCAGTCGCATTGCTTATATTATAATCCAACGAAAAACTTAATATATATTTATTTTCGAATAATTTATTAAAACTAATTTCTGTTGGATATACTTCACCTTTTTTATCAAAGTTCCCTGTAATAAATTTTAAAATTGAATTATTTACTTCTTTAAATTTCTCCCCCTTTATTGAAGGGTATGATCCACTTAAGTCATAATTATATCTGGGATGAATATTATTACTAATTAAAGAAGAACTTGGCTGTGCATGCCCAACAGTCGCAATTAGTAGAATAATAAAATTTAAAAATAGTATTTTAATTTTCATGCTGCTTTCCAAAAAATTGTATGGCCCGCGGTTACTTTAGCTGCTTCTGATGCAATCAAATCCATAACAAAAATTCGAATGATCTACCTGAATTTTACTTCTGTTATTCTTAATACGTTAATATTATCAATTTTTTATTTCATATAAGGAGGTTCCTATACTTTTTAATACTCTTAACTTCCTAAAACCCTTATTTAATAAATTATTCGAGTTGTGGATTTAATGTAGTAACTTAACTATTGATTCTAATCCTTCTCATTTTCAATTTACTTTCTTATACGGAATTTTGTTTATTTAGAATAACTAAAAATATATTCTTCAGCAGAAGTGCTTTTAAAATTGGTAGATGTATCAATAATTTTTATTATTTTATCCCCTTTATATATATATACTCTATCAAATAATTCTCCATTTTTAAGTTTGTAAATTTCACTTATAATACGGCTTTCTTTATCTAAATTAATAGTAATATCTGTCACAATATCATTAATATCTTTTGGAATCATTATATTATTAGGACTGATTCCAACAGTTGTATCTATATTTCTAAAAAAAATTTTATTATCTTTTTTTACATATTCAAAGTTACTAAAAATTTTCACTAGATTAAAAATATATTCTGAAAAAACAGGATTATTAGTGAGCTGTACTCTATATTCTTTTAGTTCATTTATTGATGCATACCTAGGACATTCCCATCTCATGCGGACTTGAGCCTGAATATCGTCTTTTATGTTAGCTAGATTATTACAATATTTTTTGTCTGCCCTATAAAAAACAGAACAATTTCCACCATCATTACACTTTCTAATATTATTTTTATTATCAATAATATATAAGTTTTTTTGTGCTTTACCATTAAAAATTTGTATTTGCTCTACAGTTTCAGCGAAACTTAGAGTAGAAACACTAAAAATAGAAATCAATAACAATAATTTTTTCATTTAGAACTCCAAAAAATTGTTACATCATAAAATGCTGTTGATTTTAAACGTATTTTACCTTTTTTATAGCTACCGTAGTTATCTCTGGAGCAGGGCGATATTGGGGAGCTAAAAATGATTTTCCAACAGT
The DNA here is from genome assembly GCF_003261585.1 of Acinetobacter sp. MB5. Taxonomy (GTDB): domain Bacteria; phylum Pseudomonadota; class Gammaproteobacteria; order Pseudomonadales; family Moraxellaceae; genus Acinetobacter. Next base: position 153,963 of record NZ_POVU01000004.1, read on the forward strand.
TTTTCCCATACAGTGTATTATGTTAATTTTAGGAAATCTTAAGAAATTGAGCAGAAAATATCTGCTCTACCTATTCTTAATAGTAGTACATACTTTAATTTTATCTCTTTCACTTAAATCAAAAATTTTACTATCTACATAGTATTCTAATGGTTTATTAAAAATAGATTTTATAAAAATATTACATACTTGTTTTGCTCCACTTGGGGAGATATTTGGATAAGAAATGGTTTTTATCGAATAAAGATATATTATTTTATCTTTTAAATAAAATGTACTATAAATAGTTACTGGAGATGAGTCTGTATAACTATTTATTATCTGAAAACTAATTTTATCTATTGGTTTGATAATAATATTATTATAATAATAACTGACCGATGGATAATATTTACCATTAGCAAATATAAACTTACTATCATCCTTATTAAATAGACAGACTTTTTTATTAAAAATACAATTCTGATGAATAACGTCTTTTGGCTCTGCCATTACAGATCTAGAAAATAAAATAGTAAGAATGATAATTAAAAATTTCATAACTAAAGTATTCCATCCTTTTTATTAATGCAGTTAACATAATTCATTATTTTTAAAAGCCTTTTATTGTATTCAGCGCGTTCTTTTTTACCATTCCCACCACCATTTACTTTTACACTAATTTTTGAAACAGAATTATTATCGGCTTGTTTATTTAAGTTTAAATCTGTACCATACAACCAAAACCACGTTGCACTTTCACACAAAAATTGTTATTCATTTCAGCATAAAATCAAAAGATAAAACTTATGATGAAAGTCAGATCGCCCTTAAAATTATTAAAATTGGTACTTTCTCTGTTCTTGGTCACGGCTAAAAAGATACAGCAGTCGCAAACTTGCCCGACTTTGAAACATGGCTTTAGCCATATTTCAAAGCATCGAGCTATTTATTTTGTTCGCAGGCTCATTTCATCTAGTTAGAGTTATTAATATCATCAAAACAAATAGCATTTAATTTCGTTAGATCATAAATACTCGTATCTAATGAAAATTCTTTTTTCGATTTATTTTCTTTATAAGTTGCTTCCCAAAACTCATTACCCTGAGTAGTCATTGTGAAAGTTGCAATTCGCTTTTTGCCTAAAACCTCTATATAAGTTGTTTTATATACTGGATATTCATCATCTATTCTTTCATCTTTCAAAACCTTAACTTGGTTATAGTGGTCAAATGGATAGTGATATATCCTATTTCTATATTTATCAAAAACAATTTTTTTTGTAGATGAAGAATCATTAAAACAGTAAAATACTTTTTCATTTTTAACAGCCTGATTAATATACCCTTCATTATGCTTTGCACAACTTAAAGTAGAAACTAAATATAGGAATATTAAAGACATTCTCATCATTTTTTACACCTTCCATTTAGTTAAAGATTTCGCTTGCTCCATGGTATAACCATATCTTTTAGATAACTCTAGAAAACGAAGATACCCTTTTTTTGTTTCTTCAGCAGACTAGGTACAACCCTGTTTCTTTAAAGCAGGATCATGCCATAATCCCCAACCAAAAGACTCTCCAGACTTATTTCTATAAATATAACTTTTTCAAATTAAAATATTAACTACAAACATTTGTACTCTCACAATTAATCCAGCCAATTATTGTTTTTTTGTTTTTTGCTTTATAAGAAATTTTAAGCCATCTTGAAGTAACATCTACAATATTGAATTTATCACCTGGAATAATATAACCCAACTTTTTAGAATCCACTCCTGAATCACTATAAATTTCAGTTTTATTTATTATGATTCCATTTTTTAATTTATTATTTATCCAATCTTTAAAAAAATTAGAATTTAGATCTTTTTTTACATTATTAGCTATTGCATAAGGAAAAACATATAGAATATTATTATTAGATATATCAACAAGATTACCACCATTACCTAGAAAATTTGACAATTTTTTATCAAATTTACATTCTTTTTCACATTGATAAACATAATTTAGATGATATTTACCAGCATAATTTATTTTATTATTTTCATCTCTATAATTTTCACTATATGAAATTGACAAAAATATATATTTCCTATTATTTATATTTTCCAGAAAAACAAAATCTATTTTAGGAATATCATTTGGCACTTGAAATTCATCTAGTAGATATTCACTTCTATTACAATCACTTTTATATATAATTAATGAATCTTTTTCAACCTCTGATTTAATACAAATACTATTCGTTAGTTGATAATTTTTTGCATAACCATTACACCATATAAAAAACAAAGTCACACAAAGAATGAGCTTATTTATCATTATTTACACACTCCATATTTTTCAATGAATTTCTTCGCTATAGATTTTTTAGCTGCTTTTCTTTCTGCTAATTTCATAGTTCCACCATTAACTAAGAGAGTAATAGCTGTCGTTATACTATCTGAATTCACTTGTGTACTTTCACTTGCTGTAAGTTTAAGAATCGCACCATTATCTTTATTTTTCCAGAACCATGCTCCAGTTTCTATAGCAATCTTATAGTCTTTTTCTAACAATTTAGGGTTCTTTACGATATCCAAACCTGTGTCTGCTGCACAGTCTTTATAACCGCTAAAATGAGTTAAATGTAATAATCCACGACCTCTATAATCATTATTAGGGTAAGATTCATTACCATATAAATGAAAACCATATGCTGTATCATTATTTGCAAGATGATTCCAAATATAATCCATTTTCTGTTTGTATGTATATTTTCCCATCCCCCTCCTTACAAATCCTGCATTCATAGCAGTTGGAGAAATTGAATATATTCTTTCAGGTGTTTTAAATGTCTTTTTAGTATAGTTAAGCGATTCTCTTAGAGCTGTAAAATCTAAAGTTTCAATTTGTCCTTGTGCTAAAATATTAATTAAGTTCCTACAGGTATTACTTGAATATTTTTTTAAATAGTCTGGGATTAACAATAAATTATTTTGAAAATCTTTCTTAGCTTCTGGTGCGATACTCTTAATAAAATTAAGATCAATTTTCAATGATTTTCCACAAGTTTGACATGTTACATTACCAACGTGAGGTATAGGCACATGCAAATCTGGCTGATCAGGTTCAGTATTCCCTTTATTACTTTTTATATCAAAATAGATAGGCACTGTAATTGGTGTAGTAGATCGAGGAGTATATCCTTGAGGAATCTTAAAAGGAGTATTATCTGGTTTAAATGGATGAACTTGTATTCGACTATGTAAGATAGAAGTAATATTTAATTCACCATTTTTCACCTCTTTAATGACTTCAATAAACTGTGGAGCTGTTTTTTTCTCACCCACTAGATAAGCAACTTTCACATTCAATGGTATAGAGTAAACTTTTTTATCTTGCTTATTTTCATAAAATATGAATTTTGTTTTTGCAATACCATAATCTGTTAAAAAATAAGGTGACTTAATAATTGATGGTAACTTTTGAGATGAATTGAATGTTCCAATTCGATAATAAGCATTATCATTGTCATGATCTTCCTTAAATTTGGTCATATCAGGTTGACCATTTTCATCAATCGGAGCTAACACAAATATTTCTACAGGTTGACCATTTGATTGAAAAGTTAAGGTTCCATCAGTATCACTGGTTAACTTATTATTTTTTTTATTTCCACCAACATAGCGTGTCGCCATAGGAAAATTCAACAAAGGCTTATTGCTTGCATCAACAACTTTAATTTTATACTCAAGTAATGCCATTATCTTTATTCATCATTATCGGTTTTAGAAATATCATCATCAAATGACGGCTCATCATCCACTTCTTCTTCGTTAAAAAAAGGATCGTCAGGCTTATCCCACATCATATGTTCGCTGTTGAATAATAATGCCGTAAATGGTTGAGCTTCTGCCGTATGGAACCGTAAAGTTGTATCTTCTGTAGGGTGATTAATACTTCGTTGAACCAGTAATCTAGAGGTATCATCTTCTATTACAAATACTTGTTTTTCTATGTTTTCTGGTGAAGCTATTTTATTTCCCTCACTATCCGTATATTCAAACTGATAATTCACTTTATGACTATAAGTATCAGGAGCTGTCGGCAGGACTGTTGCAGGTGCAACAACTTTCTCTCCTCCCTCAAACTTATGCTGCCCTGCCTTCGCTTCAAACTTTGCAGGGGTAATAATTTTAATACCATCTTTACCAATAATGATCTGAGAACCACCAGCCATTGAGATATACCTATATTTATTTGTATGTTTTTAAGAATAGAAAGTAGATTTAGTTTAAAATAAGCATTTAATAATTAATGATTTATAATAAAATTATGACTTTCATTATTGCAATTCAGCTGCATGATAGCATCATTGTGGCAGCAGATACAAAAAAAGCAATTCAACAAGAAGACCTATCCATCGAACTTTCTAGCGATCCCATCTTAAAACTCCATAAATGGGAAAAAGGCATTATTTCAGGGACTGGCGAATATCATGTGATTTCACGAGCCGTTGAAATATTTAAGAAATTTGGACATTCAGATGTTAGCCATTTACCACAATGCCTCAACATTTCGAGGCAATTACGAGAACTCGAAGTCGGCACACACTACACACAAATTCAACAAACAAAGCTCTTATGTTCGAGCGATACAGAACAAGGGGTAAAGTTGTATAAGGTTGAACGCTTTGATCCATCTGAACCATACAGCTTGATTCCATTTGAAGCGATGGACATCAATATTTGGTTGGTTGATCTAAATATAGAACCCATCCTGTTAGAGATTCAATCCTTATATAACAATCTCAAAGACTATGCGGAACTTAATCATCCTCTAGATTGGGTGAATTACTACACAACACAGATGGCACTAATTTTTAAAAAGCACAGTCAACAAGATGTGATGATGAGTCCAAGCTTCGATCTTTACTGTCAAACAAGCACACAAAACTTTTATGGTCACATCTCGAATGATGCCAATACGCCAACTCATTTTAGGGCAATTATTCCAAATAGTACGTTCGACTTAACATAAACTTTATTATACAAAATTAAAGTTTTAAGACGTCTATCCCTACAGAATATAGATATAAAAGCCTTGAACAATATTTCACAAGGATGAGCAGCATGTCTGCTCAAAGTCTATTTTTATGAGAAATATTTTTTTGACTCAAAAAGTTGCGGATGAGATTTTCGCGTATCCCATTTTTGAAGCGTACATCAAACGCAGATCAATCTACCCCTTATCCTGCACCAGACTATGCAGATACGCCACCGCAGCCGTGCGGTTTTCCACTGCCAGTTTGGCAAACACATGCTCAAGGTGCTTATTTACGGTACGAGGGCTCAGTGCCAAAATTTCTGCAATATCCTTATTGGTTTTTCCCAAAATCAGCCAGTGCATGACTTCTGCTTCACGCTGCGTCAGTTGCGGACAAAACTTCAGAATATCTGCCACGCTTAAATTCGCTGTCGCCAGTTTGATTTGCACCAGATAATTTTGATTGCTGCGTTCAGCTTGCCACGGTGTCAGCAACAAAAGCTGTAAATTTTGCGTAGGGGTCGCATAGCTACAACTCATCAAACGCTTCGGGTCTTTGTCCTGTTTCAATTCGCTAAACCAGTGCTTGAGTCCCTGTGCAAAGCCTGCACTGTCAGGCAGACATTCTTCTAAAATTTGCTCGGCTTTTTGGGTTTGCCACAACATTTTCCCTTCCGCATCGAGGGCTAAAATCGCGGTTTCAGTGGCATCAATCACCTGTTTCTGTTGCTGTAACAGCTTGGCATGGGTCAGATGTGTACGCACCCGTGCCAGCACTTCTTCAATATTTAACGGCTTGGTAACATAGTCCACCCCCCCGACCTGAAAACCACGCACAATATGCTCAGTTTCCGACAGCCCCGTCATAAAAATCACGGGAATGAGTTGGGTAATCGGACTGGCTTTGAGTTGCAAACAGCTTTCAAAACCATCCATGTGTGGCATGTTGCCATCGAGTAAAATCATGTCGGGCTGACAGCGATGGGCGATTTCAATCGCACTTAAACCATCGGTGGTGACCAGCACCCGATAGCCTGCCTGATCAAGGCTTTCATGCAAAAGCCCCAAATTTTCGGGCACATCATCCACAATTAAAATCACCGCATCATGATTATTCATCAATGCTAAAGTCCTGAAGCTGCTGTTTGGCCATTTTGAGGTCAAATTTTTGCACAGATTGTGCCAACTGCAACCATAATTTTTGCTGTTCAGGAAAATCCTGCTGATATTGTTGCAGCGCCTGTTGTGCCCCGCGGATATAGCCCTGACTCAGCACCTCCTGTAAATGTGCCAAAGCTTGCGGCAAGCTCTGTACTGAAGTTGCTGATAATGTTTCAGTAACTTTCTCTGAGTTTGATGATGATGCTGGCTGAGTCGATTGCATTTGATTTGGCAAATTGGGCTGCTGGGCTTGCTGTTCGGCATTCAGCCAAGTTAAATCCAGTTTATCGCCAATTTTGCTCAGCAATAAATTCAGATCAATCGGTTTCAGTAGAAAATCTTCGGTGAGTACAGCATCTTGTGGATTCACCGCACGTTCATTGGCATCAGCAGAAATAATCACGATCGGCACATTGGTAATATGGTTTTGGCGTAGCAAACGTGCAGTTTCCCAGCCGCCCATCAACGGCATATTGAGATCCATCAGAATCAGGTCGGGCTGAAACATTGGCACTTGGCGCAGACAGTCAATTCCCGATTCGGCTTCTTGCAACTCAAAACCGAGCGGGCGCAAAAAGTTGGCGACCAGACCACGATCGACCGCTTCATTGTCCACCACCAAAATCCGTTTACGCTCACCGACATAACCCACAATCTGATTGCTATGCAGGTTACGAATCGGATGAATCAGGTCTTTGGATGGCAAATACAGCTTGATATGAAAAATCGTGCCCTGATTCAGCTCACTGCTCACCGTCAGTTGTCCGCCGAGCAAATCCACCAGTAATTTAACAATCGGCAGCCCCAATCCTGTCCCCGAAAAACCGCCCTGCACCACATTACGCCCACGTTCAAAAGGCGTGAAAATACGCTGTAAATCTTCCTTCGCAATCCCGCAGCCTGTGTCCTGAACCGTAAAATAGGCAGTCTGAAAACGGTAATCGACCTGTAAACGGATTTCACCTTTTCGGGTAAATTTCAGGGCATTGCCCAAGACATTAATCAGCACCTGTTCCAGACGTTTTTTGTCGCTACGCACATATTGCGGCAGGTGTTCACTGATCTCACAGACAAATTTCAGGTGCTTCTGCTCAATCTGCGGCTGAAACATCTGCACAATTTGCTGAATAAAATCAGGGAAATGGATATCCACCATATTCAGGGAAATCTTGCCTGTTTCGATGCGCGCCAAATCCAACAGACCATCAATCAATGACGTCAAATGCTGCCCGCTACGACTGATCACGCCCAGTGCCTTTTCACCCTGTTCCGAGAGTTTTTCCTGCTTTTGCAATAACTGGCTGTAACCCAAAATACTGTTCAGTGGCGTACGCAGTTCATGACTAATCCCAATCACATAACGACTTTTGGCTTCGTTGGCTTTTTCTGCCTGAATCCGTGCATCCTGCAAATGTTGTGAGGTGACTTCGTGCGCCGCTATTTCTTCGAGGAGCAGACTATTTTGCTGTTCACTTTCCTGTTCGGCATTACGGCGGCTTTCATCATTCAGCACCAGCCACCACGCCGCTACACTGATCAAGAGAAATAAAATGCAGTAAATTTTCACAAACAGGGCAAACAGTTGCTGCTGCCCTGCGGTATGAATCGCGTCCAAGCTGCTTTTTTCCTGCAAATACACCAAGCTCAGACAGACCGCCAGTGCCAGCGCCAAACTCAGCATCACCAGTAAATACAGACTCAGACGGGTATTCAGGCGCTGCGCCCACGTACTCGGCAGGTAACGAATCAGCAAGCTTTTCCATTGTTCCGACCAGCGCGCATGCGGTTTGCAACGGTCATGGCAACGCGCTTCCAGCGAGCAGCACAAGGAGCAAATTTCCCCGTTATACGCAGGACAACTGGCCATATCAGCCACTTCATATTCACGCTGACACACCACGCAGGTTGCCACTGAAGTCATGGCTAAAGCTTCAGGCTGACGGGCAAGGTAATATTTCCCTCGGGTCAAATAGGCAATGATCGGGACACTTAACATGGCTGTGCCCAGTGCAATAAAACTCGCCAAGCCTTTTGCCAGTTCTCCGAAAAATCCCAGATAACTCAGCATCGACAGCAACGATGCCAACAGCAGCGCCCCCACCCCGACAGGGTTAATGTCATACAGATAGGCACGGCGAAACTCGATGCCTTTTGGGCTTAATCCTAAAGGTTTACAAATGATTAAGTCCGCAACCACCGCGCCCATCCATGCCAATGCGATATTGCTGTACAACCCTAAAATCTGCTCAACCGCATGGCTGATACCCATTTCCATCAGCATGATGGCGATCAGGATATTGAAAATCAGCCAGACAATCCGCCCTGGGTGACTATGAGTTAAACGCGCAAAGAAGTTCGACCATGCCAGTGAACCTGCATAGGCATTGGTCATGTTGATCTTGATTTGAGCTAGACACACCAGTAGCACCGTGAGCCAAAGCGCGACATCTGCCGAGGAAATGCCTTGCTGAAAAGCGAACCAGTACAGATAGGTCGGATTACTGAGTTCAGTCTGCGGGATGGCATAGCGATAAGCCAATACCATCAGCAGCATGCCCATCAGGATTTTGACAAAACCAAAAATAATCCAAGATGGCCCACCCAAAAACACCGCCAGCAACCATGAACGCGGATGTTGCTCACGCGGTGGTAAAAAGCGCAAATAGTCGGCTTGTTCGCCAATCTGAATCACAAACACAAACAGTAAGGTGCAGGCTGCGCCAAAATACGTCAGGTTAAATGCGGTTGAATGTGAGGTAATGCCGACAAACTGCATACTTTGTTCGAGCAGTTGCGGCTGTTTCCACCATACAAAGATCCACGGCAACAGCAGTAAAATCAGCCAGATCGGTTGGGTAATCGCCTGAACTTTATTGATAAAGCCAACCCCTTTCACCACCAGAGGCAAGATGATCAGGGCGGAAATCAGATAGCCGATGCTCTGTGGAATATGCAGCGCCAGCTCCAGTGCCATCGCCATAATCGCAGCTTCAAACGCTAGCAAAATAAAAGTGAAACTGGCATAAATCACTGAAGTAATGGTCGAGCCGATATAGCCAAAACCCGCGCCACGGGTGAGTAGATCTACATCGACATTGTATTTGGCGGCATAGTAACTGATCGGCCAACTGGTCAGAAAAATCAGGCTACACACCACAATCGCTGCCATCAACGCATTGCTAAAACCGTATTGCCACAGCAGGGTCGCGCCAATCGCTTCCATCGCCAGAAAACTCACCGTCGACATGGCGGTATTGGTTACCATCCACGGCGACCATTTCCGTACCGAGCGCGGTGCATAGCGCAAGGCAAAATCTTCAATACTCTCATCCGCCACCCAAATGTTGTACTCACGGCGGGTTGGAATCACCCGTTGCGGGGCTGAAGGTGGCGTTGGCGATTTCGGCATGATGGAATTCCAGCAAGGCATGAACATTCAAGTGCTGCTTGCACTTTGCCAAAATTTACCGATTTTGACCATGCTTTTATCCTGCGTACAGATACGCAATATAACGTATTTTCGATTTTGCCCTGACAAGCCACACTGAATGCAACTCAAAAATTCAGCATCGATATCGGGGAGGATGGCGATTATGAGCGTATCTCAACATTCAGATGTAAACAGCCTGCAAGGCAGCAGTGACAATCAAAAAGCAGTCAACGAAACATTAGAAGACTATACCCTGCGTTATGCACCACACAGTTTTAGACGTTGGAGTCCGAAAGTGGTGGCGATTACCGCACTCGGTGGCATTGCCTACCTCGCGGATTTCTCGATTGGTGCGAGTATTGGCATGTCTTACGGTACCACCAATGCCGTGTTCTCAATTTTATTTGCCGCAATCATCATTTTCCTGACAGGTATTCCGCTCGCCTACTACGCTGCACGTTATAACATCGACCTCGATCTGATTACCCGTGGTGCAGGTTTTGGCTACTTCGGTTCGGTGCTGACCAGTATTATTTTTGCTAGTTTTACCTTCATTTTCTTTGCGCTCGAAGGTTCGATCATGGCGCAAGGTTTGCTACTCGGTCTCGGCATTCCGCTGTGGGCAGGCTATCTGCTTTCAACCTTTATGGTAATTCCACTGGTGATTTACGGCATGAAAGCCTTGAGTAAATTACAGGTCTGGACGACTCCTGTCTGGTTGATTCTGATGATTGGCCCTGTGGCATACCTCATCAATAAAGAGCCAAATCTGGTCGGTCAGTTTGCTCAATTTACAGGTCATGACGGCTTTGCCCCGATGGATATGGCCGCGATTATGCTCGGTGCAGGCGTGTGTTTATCATTGATCATGCAAATTGGTGAACAAATCGACTACCTGCGCTTTATGCCAGCCAAAACCAAAGACAACAGCAAACAATGGTGGGCAGCCGTCATTTCCGCAGGGCCAGGCTGGGTGATTTTGGGTGCGCTCAAACAAATCATCGGTGCATTCTTAGGCTTCTACTTGCTGACCAAATTACCAGGCGTGAATGCCACTGAACCTGTACAACAGTTCAATGCCGCTTTCCATGACATGCTTCCAGGTTGGTTAGCCTTGGCCTTGGCGGTAATTTTGGTGGTGATTTCACAAATCAAAATTAACGTGACCAATGCTTACTCAGGCTCTTTGGCGTGGACCAGTGCGTACACCCGTATCAGCAAACATTATCCAGGGCGTATCATCTTTGTCTTGGTGAACTTGGCGATTGCTCTCGCACTCATGGAAGGTAACATGTTCGCGGTGTTGGGTAAAATCTTAGGCTTCTACTCAAACTTTGCAATTGCTTGGGTGGTGGTGGTTGCGACTGACATTGCCATCAACAAATATGTCTTGAAACTTTCACCGAAAGAACCTGAATACCGCCGCGACATGCTTTACAACATCAACCCTGTGGGCATGGTGGCTTTCCTTGCCGCAGCAGGTCTTTCGATTGCAGCATTCTTCGGATTATTTGGGAGCTTCCTTGCAGCCTACTCACCATTGATTGCGCTTGTGGTTGCCTTTGTACTGACTCCAGTGATGGGCTTACTGACTGGTGGAAAATACTATATAAAACAAGAGCATGACGGCATTAAAGAACCGCGTTATGACGCTGAGGGAACACCTGTGGCAACTGTGTATAGCTGCGTGGTGTGCGATGAAGCCTATGAACGCCCAGATGTGATGTTCTCACACAAACATAGCGGCACCATCTGCTCACTCTGTAAAACTTTGGACAAATAAATTTCTTCCATAAATGTCTACACCCTCTTTATTTTTCTCCCTGAGCCAAATTGAAATATATTTCAATACAGCGCAAGAGAAATAAAAAGGACTTATGAAAGAAATCTAATAATTAAAACCACAAAAACTTGAACAACACCCCTTTTTTACCCCCAGCGATGTCCCCCAACATCGCTGTTTTTTTATTTATTGGGATGATGCAACACGTCGATTAAGTGGCATCAAACAATTGCAGTAATTCATCTTCACTAAAGGACGTATTGATCTGACTGTTTTTCGATAAAATCGACTGCGCCAGTTGCGCCTTATTTTTCTGCATCAACAGGATTTTTTCTTCAATACTCTGATTCATCAGCAGTTTATAAACGAATACAGGTTTGTCCTGCCCAATGCGCCATGCCCGATCTGAAGCCTGATCTTCTGCGGCAGGGTTCCACCACGGATCATAGTGAATCACGGTATCAGCAGCAGTCAGGTTCAGCCCCACCCCACCTGCTTTCAGGCTAATCAGGAAAATCGGTACTTCACCCGACTGGAAACGCTGAATCACATCATCACGCTTTTGGGTCTGACCTGTCAGTTTGACGTACTCAATGCCCTGTTTTTGCAAGGCATCACCTATCAGACTGAGCATGCTGGTAAATTGTGAGAAAATTAGAATCTTACGCCCTTCCTGCAACATGTCAGGCAAGGTATCCATTAAATAATCGAGTTTGGCAGAATGAATCTTGTGACTGTTCATCCCTTCCAAATTCAATAAACGAGGATGGCAACACACCTGACGCAATTTCAGCAAGGCATCCAAAATCTGAATATGACTGCGTTTTAGCCCACGCTCCGCCAGAATGCGACGCACATTGCTTTGCATCGCGGTACGCAGTGCTTCATACAACTTGAGCTGCGCATCATTCATGTCGATATTGACTTCAATGGTGGTTTTCTTCGGCAGCTCTTTCGCCACTTCATTTTTCAGACGGCGCAAAATAAACGGACGGGTACGCAGCACCAGTTTTTCTTGCAGATCAATACGCTGCTGTCGCTCAATCGGGTAGCGGTATTTGCGGTTAAAGTGGTCTTGCGTCCCCAAGAAACCGGGCATTAGAAAATGGAACAACGACCACAACTCACCCAAATGGTTTTCTAGCGGCGTCCCTGTCAGGCACAAACGATGCTGTGCTTGTAACTGCCGCGCAGCTTGTGAGACTTTGGCATTCGGGTTTTTGATGTAATGTGCTTCATCGAGCACCGCCATGTGAAACTTTTGATCTTTCAACAGATGAATGTCACGCGCCAATAGAGGATAGGTACTGATTACCACATCATATTCAGCCAAACGCTGAAAATGCACATGACGGTTATGTCCATGCAACACCAGCACTTTGAGTTGCGGTGCAAATTTTTGTGCTTCTTTAAACCAGTTCGAAGTCAGTGAGGTCGGGCAAATGATCAGCACAGGGGTTTTATTGAGCTGCCCTGCCTGCTGCTGCAACAAGATATGTGCGAGCGTTTGCGCGGTTTTACCCAAGCCCATGTCATCGGCCAAAATACCGCCATGACGGGTTTCAGTCAGAAACTGCAACCAGCCCAAACCTTGCTGTTGATAACTTCTCAGTTCTCCACAGAAACCTTCAGGCGTTGCCAAAGCCTGCTGCTCTCCTTGCTGCAAACGCTGAATAAACTGTTTCAAACGATCGGCATGGTACAGATTCAAATTTAAATCGGTGGCTTGAGATAGCAGCGCGACATCATAGACATCCAATTGAATGTCATCATCCTGATTAAACAACTGATTCAGATGAACCAGAATCGGCTTAATGTCTTTAAAATAAATCAGCAGACTCGGCGCATTGCCAATTGGAACCACAAAATAATGTTCTTCATCAAACTCATGCATACGCTGCATGTCGAGCAATTTCGGATGCAACTGAATCAGACGTGCCAGTAGTTCCGCCAGATTATGTTTATTGCCACGTTGATCCTGAATGGTCATGCCGATGTTAAACCATTCATAACGCTCATCGGCTTGGCTCAGGGCAATATCGACATGTTGGGCAAGCTGTAAATTAAACAGACTTTGCGCGCCATGCTCGACAGTCCAGCCGAGGGCTTCAATCTGGTTGACAGGTAACAGTGCCGCAATCAGTTCATGCGCATCGATACACAGTAAATTGCCTGTATCGACATGTGGCAATTGAATCTGTGGCAGTTGTTCCAGCCATGCAATATCAGGCAGGCTGTCCCACAGCATTTTCAATAACTGCTGTTCTTTTTCAAGATCACGCATTTGCCGCACAGGCTTTTGCTGTTGCTGCCCGACAAAACTGTCTTCAGGTGTATTGGCTGCGACACGCCCCGCAGGATAGTCAAAAAATACACTGGCACAAGCCAATTCATTTTTTGAGAACATCCGATCAAGCTGTACCTGATCACCAAAACGTAAAACCGCTTTGGGCTGCCCTGAGATTTTTTTTAGTTTTTTGTCTGAGGATGCTAGCGTTACATTTTGATCGACCCGATAACGCTGTAAAGTCTGCTCCATTTGCCCCAGCAAATGACTTGGAATCGCAGGCATTTTCAGCAAATCATCAATAATCTCATAACGATATTCCGCATCGACCCGACCAATAGTTTTCTGTTTCGTATCGACATAACTCAACGGCTGTGTATTGAGAATGCGAATATGCGGCGCATGTTTTAACTCATTTTTACTGCCAAGCGCATAAATGTCGGCAATCAACAGCTCGGACTGGCCATCTGCCTGCGTTTCCCAAGTAAAATCCAGTCGATAAACCGCATCTGACCACTGCAATGTAGCGGTTTTATAATCGTCAGCATATAACCAGCCAGACTGTGCGGCTTGCTGTAATAAACTGGCTGGCAAGCCTTTGAGGCTTAGGGTATGTGGCGGTAGTTGATTATCTTTTTCGGTATTTAATGCGCTATAAATTTGCTGAAACAGTACACGTTCTTGCACCGTGGCATCGACATGTGAATTTAGAATATTGGCATAGTTGGTATATTGTTTGGCTTCACGCAATTCACCCTGTTTGTTGCGGCGAACCTTATACAGTTGCAGGGTATTCAGCCCTGTTTGCTGGCGCTCTACGATATAAATAAAATGGTTTTCATCTAAAAATGCAGGCGTTTCAGTGCTGACCTGAAAGTGATTAAGTGTCGATTCAAAACGCTGCGACCACGCCGAACGGTTTTCCTGCGCAGGTGAGCTAGCAATCAACTGATGCTGCACGGCATACTGCACGATAGCCGCAGCATGTTTACAGTGATCGCCCACGGGGCAACTACAACGGGTCTGTAGAACCTGTTGTTGATTGGCATCGAGCGTCACACGGGTGCGATAAGGCTGCCGCCCTTGAACTTGGGCTTCGATTAACCATTTGTTGGTCGGTTGAGCATGTACTGAAATTTGTTCGGCATCAATCTCACTGATATATCCGCGACTTCGCTCAATGGTCGCGCGATCAAAAGTTGAAAGTAATTGAACAATCTTCATATTTCCCAAACGTCATGACACTAAACTAAAACGCAAGCAGCTATAGTAACGATATTGGCTTTAAAAGTGCATGCTTTTTTAGGAACAATAAAAAAAATCTCTTATCTATTCAGATAAGAGATTTTTTATTTTGGTTCAGTTCAGCGCTTTTAGAACGGCAAATCGTCATCTAGATCTGCGGGTGCAGGGGCTGCCGCTGGTTTTGGTTTCGCAGCTTGGTTATTGTAACCGCCTTGGTTCGCATTGTTGTTGCCTGCGCCATAGTTGTTAAAACCACCGCCTTGTCCACCCGCTGGCTGGTTATTAAAGCCCGTGTTTTGACCATAACCACCACCGTAGTTGTTACCACCTTGCTGATTGTTATTGTTAAAACGAGGCTGACCATAACCAGAGTTATCGCCTGCGCCCTGTTCAGACTGACCACGAGTTGAGTCTAACATTTGCATTTGATCACCACGGATTTCAGTGCTGTAACGCTCCTGACCATTTTGATCTGTCCATTGACGAGTACGTAATGAACCTTCGATATACACTTTCGAGCCTTTACGCAAATATTGCTGTGCAATTTCACCTAAACGGTTATGCAATACAATACGATGCCATTCTGTTTGTTCTTTTCGCTCGCCTGTACTTTTATCTACCCAAGAATCACTCGTTGCGATAGAAAACTGGGTTAAAGACCCACCATTTGGAAAGGTCTTAGTTTCAGGATCTCGACCTAATGTACCGACTAAAATAACTTTATTAACACCACGCATTCGCTACTATCTTCCTATATGTTTCTACGTTTTACTTTATAAGAGTTATCTTCAAATGACTAGCTCTTTGCCTAACAAGTGCGTTAAATGTTGTCGTGCAGATTCATCGAGCTGCTTTTTATCTAGTTTCACGTAAGCGACTTGCTGATCCAGCATGACCACCACTTCTTCAATACCATGAATTGCCAAAAGCTGGATAGTCCATTCATCTGTTTGTTTACCCTCAGGCAAACGCAAAATCACAGAAGATAAATAGCGTGGTTGCTTCAAACCAAAGCTGACCAAGGTCCAGATCACGGCAATTCCTGTCAAAATACCCCAACCTGTTGACGCATTATGTAACATTAATAATTGACCGCCGAGCGTACCACCAAGGAATGCACCAAAGAATTGAGAGCTGGCATTCACCCCCATGGCTGTCGCTTTGGATTGGATTGGAGCCGCTTTCGACAACCAAGATGGCAATAATGCTTCCATCACGTTAAAAGCGACAAAGAAGATGCCTAAGCCAAGCAGCAAGGTATATTTCGAGTGATAACCGAAAGTTAGTACCAATAAACCCACCACTACGCCAACAATCGCACCCAAGAAAATGCCACGCATCTTACGGTGTTTTTCAGCAATGATGATGCTCGGGAATGAACAGAATACCCCGATCAGCAACAAGGGTAAGTACACTAAACCATGTTTTGATAAAGGAATGCCTGCATATTCAATCAATTGCGATGGCACATAAATGAACATCGCAGTGAGCAGTAAATGGAGAGAAAAAATAGAAAAATGTAGACGATTCAGATCCGCCATTTTCAGCACATGTTTAAGTTGCTGCAAATAACCATGTTCAAAATTACGATGGTGACGTGTGGTTTTCGGCACCAAAAACAGCATCATAATGGCACACAGCCCCATGATGGTCGTCACCCAGAATAATCCTGAAATCCCCACAATATGCGTCAACCAAGGCCCGATACTAAACGCGACCACAAAGGATAACCCGATACTCATGCCCATGGTCGCCATGGCTTTGGTACGGTTTTCTTCACGGGTCACATCGGCAAGCAATGCCATCACCACCGCAGACACCGCACCTGCACCTGCCACTGCACGTCCTAAAATCACCCCGTAAATGGTATGTGACATGGCCGCAATCGCACCGCCCAAAGCAAAGAGTAACAAGCCAAGCACCACCAAAGGTTTACGGCTAAAGCGGTCAGCCAAAAGGCTAAATGGAATCTGTAAAGTGGCTTGAGATAAACCGTAAACACCCACCGCAAGACCAAGCAGTGCTGGCGTTGCGTATTGATATGATTGTCCTGCGACTGCAAAAACAGGAATAATCATGAACAATCCCAACATTCGTAATGCAAAAATACTGCTTAAGGCAAAGGTGGAACGGCGTTCTAAAGCATTCATCATATCGGTCTGTAATCTCTTTAGGATAAACGGGCAAAGCATAAAAAATGGGGTACAAAATTATTGTACCCCATCCATTTTATACATTTTCCTGAAATTTGGCTTAATCAGCGACCTGATGCTTGCTATATTGAATTGAAGCAATCACTGCCCAAACAATAAATGCAATTCCGATCAGTCCTGTCACCACTTCAGGAATGTGCATGCCTGTACCACTGGCAAACATAATCACGGCCAATGCACCAATCGCATAGTGCGCGCCATGTTCCAAGTAAATATAAGCATCTAGCGTGCCTTTTTCGACCAAATAAATCGTCATGGAACGTACGAACATCGCACCAATTGCCAGTCCGAGCATGATGATCACGACATCAGAAGTAATCGCAAATGCACCGATCACCCCGTCAAAACTGAACGAAGCATCCAGCACTTCCAGATACAAAAATCCACCAATTCCTGCTTTGATCAGACCATTGGCTGCATTACCTGCATTGCTTTCATCTTCATCGACTTCGGGTTCACCACCGAGCAAGTGACCTAGCACTTGTACACCAATATAGACCACAATGCCCCAGATCCCTGCCAGCGTCACGGCCAACCGTTCGCTTTCCACAACATTGTGCGCCATGATCAATAACGAAATCAGGGTTAAAAACACTGACATCGCAGGTACATTGGCCAAATTGGTGAGGCGTCGTTCCAGCCACTTAAACCAGTGAGTGTCTTTTTCTTCATCGAGGAAGAAGTTTAAAAACACCAAGCCAAGGAATGAACCACCAAAAGCGGCAATTTCGGCATGGTGTTCAATCAAACGCATCGAATAAGTTTTTGGATCATTCAGTGCCATACTGACCACATCCATCATGTTCATGTTGGCAGTCACTGCCACAATCACAATCGGGAACACCAAACGCATACCAAACACCGCGATAATCATCCCCACGGTGAGGAAAATCATTTTCCAGAAATGATCCCAACTGCGAAGTACCGAAGCATTGACCACGGCATTATCGAAAGATAATGACACTTCCATAATCGCCAAAATGGCGGTCACAGACAGTGCTTGCAGCATAGTCGATACCCCAGCGGCTGGACCGTGGGTGAATCCCCAGTACGCTGCGATACCGAGACAGACGATGCTGAAAAAAAATGAGAAACGAAAATGTTTCATGGAACTGACCTATAAGATAAAACGTACATGTTGTGTTCACATGTATCAGAAAGGAATAATCAACATTATACCTGCTTCTATTTTTTTACCTATTTAAATCTGAAAAACACGCTATATTGCTGTTTTCGCTTAATCATGGAGTTACGATGCGTTTTTCAGAGCAGCTCTGGCAGAACAACCTTGCCTTATATCAAAAAATCGTCCAGCACCCATTTAATCAAGAACTGGCACAAGGCATCTTAAAACCTGAAGTTTTTCAGCACTATATTGTTCAGGATTCTCACTATTTACTGGCCTATGGCCGAGTGCTGGCGGTCGCGGCTGCCAAAGCCTTTGATGCCGATGACATCATGCAATTTTCTGAAGGTGCTAAAATAGCGATTATTGTCGAGCGAAGTTTGCATGAGGGCTTTATGCAACAATTCGGGATTAGCCCTGAACAGTTTGCCAATACCCCTTTGACCTTGGCTTGCCATCACTACACCTCATTTTTATTGGCAACCGCATGGTCGGAAAGTTACCCTGTGGTTCTTGCCGCGATTCTGCCGTGTTTCTGGATTTATGCTGAAGTGGGTCTGGCAATTGTTGAAAATTCGGCAGCCAATAACCCGTATCAGGCTTGGATTGACACTTATGCAGGTGAAGAATTTCATAACGCAGTTCGTAATGTGATTGCCACCATCGACAAGGTGGCTGAACGCTGTGATGCCGATACCTTGGCGAAAATGCAACAGGCTTACCGACGTGGTGCCGAGCTGGAGTGGCTGTTCTGGGACAGTGCCTATCATCAAAAGCATTGGCCAAGTCTTGACCTAGAATAAGTTGATCAAAATCAAAAGCGCCTAAATTCGGCGCTTTTTTATCGGGTACACATTTTTCATTCATATATACGTATATTCATATATAATGTTTTCTATCGAATGTGTATCTTGAGTATCGGACATGTCAACTCGCATTAAAATTTATCATAACCCTGCATGTGGAACCTCACGCAATACCCTTGCCCTGATTCAAAACACTGGTGTAGAACCTGAAGTTATCGAATACTTAAAAACACCGCCAAGCCAAGAAGAACTGGTGAAAATGATTGCTGATGCAGGCTTAACCGTACGTGAAGCGATACGTAGCAATGTTGAACCGTATGCCAACCTGCATCTTGAAGAAAGCCATTGGTCGGATGACGCTTTGCTGCATTTTATGACACAGTATCCCATCTTAATTAACCGCCCATTTGTGGTTACTGAACAAGGAACGCGTCTGTGCCGTCCATCTGAAGTGGTTCTGGATATTTTACCGTTGCCGCAGCTCGGTGCTTTTACTAAAGAAGATGGCGAACAGATCATTGATGAACACGGAAAACGTGTATCTGGTTAAAAATATGGATCAAGTTCAATTTTTTAAATGCCTTGCCGATGAAACTCGCCTCAGTCTAGTGCTGCTGGTCGTTGAACATCAGGAATTATGCGTGTGCGATCTGACTGAAAAACTTCAGCTCAGTCAACCCAAAATTTCTCGACATTTGGCACTGCTACGCAATTTAGGTGTGCTCCAAGATCGTCGTAAAGGTCAATGGGTCTATTACCGCCTGCATGAGCAACTTCCAGTCTGGTGTATTGAGATTTTACAGATCGTCCAGCAGCAAGCTCCCCTTTCATTACCAGCAGCAGCGTCAAGTTCAGTGCGTTGCTGTGATTAATTTTTAGATGACCCTTTTTATGGCTCAATCTCGCTTATCGTTTCTTGATCGTAATCTGACGCTGTGGATTTTTCTGGCGATGGGACTCGGCATTGCGATTTCGCAATTTCTCCCACAAGCCTCTACAACCCTCAATCATTTGAGTATCGGCACGATCAATCTGCCGATTGCAATCGGTCTAGTTTTAATGATGTATCCACCACTGGCCAAAGTGGACTATGCAGCGTTGCCTGAAATTTTTAAAGACAAGAAAACCCTGACCTTGTCTTTGGTGCAAAACTGGCTGATTGCGCCTGTACTGATGTTTTCGCTCGCGGTGATTTTTCTGCATGACTCACCTGCATACATGACGGGGCTGATCCTGATTGGTCTGGCGCGTTGTATCGCGATGGTACTGGTCTGGAATGGTCTGGCTTGTGGTGACAATCAATATGTTGCAGCACTGGTAGCCTTTAACAGTCTGTTCCAAATCCTGTTTTTCAGTACCTATGCCTGGTTTTTCCTCAGCTTCTTACCGCCCTATTTTGGTTTAAAAGGTCAGGTGATCGATGTCAGTTTCCTCGACATTAGCAAAGCCGTGCTGATTTATTTGGGTATTCCATTTTTTGCAGGTTTTCTGACACGCAGCATCTTGGTCAAAGCCAAAGGCTTAAATTGGTATCAAAGCCATTTTTTACCCAAAATCAGCCCGATCAGCTTACTGGCGCTACTGTTTACCATCGTGGCGATGTTTAGTCTAAAAGGTGGTGAAGTACTGAGCTTACCAAGCGATGTGTTACGGATTGCCATTCCACTGACCATCTACTTTATTGTGATGTTTTTCCTGAGTTTTGCCATGAGCAAATGGCTCGGCAATAACTACGCACGCAGTACATCCATTTCATTTACTGCTGCGGGAAATAACTTTGAACTGGCGTTGGCAGTTGCAGTGGCAACCTTTGGACTGGCTTCACCTGTGGCGTTTACCACCGTGATTGGGCCACTGGTCGAAGTCCCTGTGCTGATCTCACTGGTCAGTGTCAGTTTCTGGATTCGCAAGAAATTCTTTAGTGATAAAACCCGACCAGCACAAGATTGATGAAAGACGCTCAAAAAATAAGGCTGCACATGGCAGCCTTATTTTTTATTCATTTAAGGACGTGGACGAATAGTCCGTAAAAAGTGGAGATGGCGTTCGTATTGATCCAGCACATCCTGAATCAGGTCATCTTCCGTCCAGTCCATCACGTCATAGTGTTGACCCCCTTCTTTCAGGAACACCTCTGCCAGATAATAATCTTCTTGAGTGGTATCATTCTGCAAAAAGCTCGGTGGATTGGTGTTAGTCGCAATCACCTGATAGACAAAATTAATCTCATCATGATGGTCGACCTTAAGCTGTAAGCCCTGATGTTCGCCTTCAACTTGGGTAATCTTGACCTGTAACTCACGACGTTCAAACTCCTGCTGAATGTTGGCAAATGCCCGACTCACACGCTGTTGAATATACTGTTCAACGTCCCGTTGCCCATGTGGATAATGCATGATCAAGCCCAAACGTTGCTGCCAGCTTCGTGGATTATGAATCGCACGAGGTGTCGTTCGCGCATACAAACGTGCCTGCATTTTGGTTGCGTCTAAATGCAGGGCTTTCAGTAGTCCCCACAAAATAAACAGCATCACAATCGAGAATGGTAAAGCACTCATAATCGTTGCGGATTGCAATGCGCCCAAGCCGCCTGCCAGCAATAAAATGATCGCCAATAGCGCCATCAGCACAGTCCAGAACAGACGTTGCCAGACAGGCGAACCATCTTTCTTCGCAGTGAGATAATCGGTGACCAAAGCCCCTGAGTCTGCTGAAGTGACAAAGAACAGTAAGACCAGCAAGGTGGCAAGGAAACTGGTCACACTTGAGAGTGGCAAGGTCGACAAAAACTCAAACAGCGCCATGGAGCTGTCTTTTTGAATCGAGAGCAGCAAAGCATCGTTATGCTGATGAATCACATTGAACAAGGCTGCATTGCCCATGAAGCCCATCCAGAGCACGGTAAAGCCTGTCGGAATCAGCAACACGCCCACAATAAACTCGCGAATGGTACGCCCGCGGGAAACCCGTGCAATAAACATCCCGACAAATGGCGACCATGAAATCCACCATGCCCAGTACATAATCGTCCATCCACCAATCCAACCATTCGGCTGATAAGCCTGAAGATTGAAAGTCATGGTGAACAGATTCGATAAATACTGACCAAGGTTTTGAATGGTGGTTTGCAGCAAGAAAATACTGGAACTGGTCAAAAAGACAAAGAGCAGTAAAACCACCGCCAGCAATAGATTGATTTCAGATAAACGCTTGACGCCTTTGTCCAGTCCTAAAAAGACCGAGAGCGATGCCAGAATACTGACCCCAATAATCAAAGCCACCTGAATCGTGGTACTTTGTGGCCAGCCAAATAAATAGTTCAACCCCGAATTCATTTGGGTGACGCCAAAGCCCAGCGAAGTTGCAACACCAAATACCGTCCCGATAGTGGCAAAGGTATCTGCGGCATCTCCCAACGGCCCATAAATACGCTGCCCGATCAAGGGATACAGCGCCGAACGGACTTTTAGGGGAAGTTCATGCCGATACGCAAAATAAGCCAGTGCCAATCCCACTACGGCATAGATCGCCCATGCATGTAGTCCCCAGTGGAAAAAGGTAATGCGCATGGCTTGCTGTGCGGCTTCGAGAGTTTTACCTTGTCCTGTCGGTGGTGAGACGTAATGCATCATGGGTTCAGCTACCCCAAAAAACATCAGTCCAATTCCCATCCCTGCGGTAAACAGCATGGCAAACCATGAACCGTTTCCATATTCAGGCTGACTGTGGTCAGGGCCGAGTTTGATCTCCCCCATTTTGGACAAGGCAATATAAATTAAGCTGATTAAAAACAATGCGACTGACAGCACATAGAACCAGCTAAAGGAATGGATCATCCACTGATTCAATTGCTTGGTAATCAAGTCAAATGCATTGGGTGTCAATAACACCAAGGCAAGAAAAATCCCAATAATTATCACGGTACTCAAAAACACCCGTGGATAAACATTGGCATACCATTTTGGCTTTTCAGAAGTCATGATAGCCCTCGTTGTTGTTGTTTCTCCTCAAAAATAGCTGCTCACACGCAGTTATTCAGTTTTACCTTAACCAATCTACTTTTTGAGGGCTGTTATATTTATGTAATTGATATTATTTTAATTTTTATATAGAAAAAAGTTATGAATCTAACAACTCCCGATCCAGGTTAGGCCTGTACCAATTGTCTAAACTGGTTCGGTGAATAATGCATGCGTTTTTTAAACATATTAATAAATGCCGTCGGCGTGCTATAACCAACTGATAATGCAATAGATTCAACTGTACAACCCTGCTCCAGCATTTTTATCGCATGCATGAGCTTCATACGCTGTTTCCACTCATGTAGTGACATACCCAACTCTTTTTGACTATAACGGGTCAGGGTTTTTTCTGTCATATGCACCCGATCGGCCAATTCTGCCAATGAATCGGTACAGGCAGGATGTGCCTGCAAATAATCCAATAATTCAGCCAAGGCGGTATGTGAAGTCGTCGGCAAATAGCTGTCAATCACATCGGCATGTTTAAGCTGTTCAGACAGCACCAACAGCAAATGCCGGTTTTCTTCAGTCAACGGAAAATCGGGTGGATTCTGTCGTAAATGCTGTAACAGCGCACGGATGAGGGGCGTCGTCATCAAAATACAGGTGTTATTGGGCATATGCATACAGTCTTGCTGTTCTATATAAAAAACACTGTGTGACATTTCTCCCCAGTTCAGCGAACCATGTTCCGTATAAGGCGGCAGCCAGATGGCATAAGATGGTGGAACCACATAACTGATTCCTGCCACTTTAATTTCCAGTGTGCCCTGAAATACATAAATAAACTCCCCCCAACGATGTCGATGTTCCTTATAACTCACGCCCAACTGGGTATCGACAAAACGAATCCAGCGATTGGCAGGCACCTCGTTGTAAGGCGTCATTTCTTGCAAGTTAGCGGCAAGTCTTTTTTTCATAATTTGACCGAATGTATAAAAAGAGCGATCGATTGTCTATTTTGGATTATATCTTTGATTCTGATCAAAGCTAGCATATCAAGCATCACTTCTACCGTGGTGGGTAAAACGATGGAACTTCGTAAATCGCTGGATCTACAAGCAGGCAGTATCATGACAGCTTTAACCATGATCTGGGGCTTGCAACAGATTTTCCTGAAAATGGTCGCAGCAGATATTGCCCCCATTTTGCAACTTGCGATTCGTTCAGGCTGCTCAGCCCTGCTCATCATTCTGTTGTTTCGCCATCAGGCTCTGTCAGGCTTTTTTCAGAAAGCTTTATTCAAAGCAGGCTGCAAAGTAGCGGTGCTATTCTCACTCGAATTTTTATTGGTCGCAGAATCTCTCCATTATACCTATGCCTCTCACAGCATTGTGCTGTTGTATACGGCACCGATTTTTGTGGCACTGGCACTGCATTTCCAGCTCCCCAGTGAACGCCTGAATCGGATGCAATGGCTCGGCATTGGCATTACCTTTTTTGGATTATTGGTGGCTTTTTTATGGAACGACCAGAGTAGTTCACAGGACATTCAGCGGGTTTTATGGGGGGATGCTTTGGCACTTGGCGCAGGTGTCGCTTTGGGCACGACCACGGTCACTGTACGGCTCAGCGTATTATCCGAAGCACCTGCGACACAAACGCTAAGTTATCAACTGATTGGTAGTTTCATCATTCTGTCCTTGTTTGCACTACTGACAGGTCAGACGCTAATTCATTTTACCCCACTGGTACTCACCAGTCTGACCTTCCAGATTGTGGTGGTTTCCTTTGCCAGTTTTCTGGTCTGGTTCTGGCTGCTTAAGCAATATGTGGCTTCTGGCCTAGGGATATTTTCATTTTTAACGCCCATTTTTGGCGTGCTGTTTAGTGTGATTCTGCTCCATGAGCACATTGAACTGAACTTTATTGTCGGCGCGGTTTTTGTCTTTCTTGGCATTGTCGTAATGAACTTTTTTTCTCGGAGAAGCCGAACATGAATTCACAACTTTTTGCGACAGCCTGCATGTTGTTGTCGATGGTGTCTTATCAGGTCAGTGCCAGTTTCGCCAAACAACTGTTTAGCCATGTCAGCCCCTTAACCGTCACCATGTTTCGGCTGTGTTTTGCCGCAATTATTGTGATTGTGATATTTCGTTCGTGGCGGATTCTTCCGAAATTTAAAACCCTAAATTGGTCAAATCTGCTGTGTTATAGCGCCTCATTGGGGCTCATGAACTTGTTATTTTACAATTCGCTGAGTCACTTACCTTTAGGCTTGGCAGTTGGTTTAGAGTTTATTGGACCTTTAGGGCTGGCTTTATGTTCGATTCAAAGCCGCCGTGATCTGATTTGGGTGAGTTGTTCAATTTTAGGAATTGTGTTGATTATTCCTTGGGGACAGCACAGCAAAGATTTTTCTTTTATCGGCATGTGCCTTGCGATTGGGGCAGGTCTGTTTTGGGCAGCCTATATCTATTTTGGGCATAAGGTGGTTCGGCAAAATATCGGCATGCACATGCTCAGTATTGCGATTAGCTTTTCCGCGCTGCTGCTATTGCCTTTGGAACTCTGGCAACATCCACATGAACTGTTTGCGGTGCAATATTGGTGGCTTGGACTGATGATTGCAATTTTAGCCACAGCTCTGCCTTATGCACTGGACTTGATTGCGCTCAAGCATTTGGCACGACTGCATTATAGTATTTTAACCAGTCTATCCCCTGTGATTGCTGCACTCACAGGCTGTATTTTACTGGCTGAACAACTCACGGTTTTCCAGTGGATTGCTTTATTGCTGATTGTCTCAGCCTCCATTGGTATTGCTGTGAGTAACCAGCAATCTGCCAGCGATTAAGCCCATAAATACCAGCCATACAACAAAATTCCTGCTGCGACTGCCCAAGCCAGTGTTGCCAGACTTAAACAGCTCAACACGGACATTTGGGTGGCGAGCAGATACACCACAATCAGGTAAATCGCATACGGAATCAGTGACCATAAGCCAAACAGTGCAGTACGGCGCAGCGCATCCGCCCCTTGCTGCTGAAACACAATCACATGGGCAATCAGAGCAAAGGTTGGGAACAGTGGCACAAGCCCTGCTATATAAAAAGACTTGCTTTTCGACAGCACTGAAATCAGTAGCACCACCAACGCGCCCAACATACATTTAAATGCTAATGCCCACATAAATCCTTCTCCACCTTACCCATTCCGATCTGCATTTTACAAACAATACAGCACTTGCCGATGTTTTATTGCAATTGTTGCTTGCTTTTGCAGCAACAATCACTCAAGATATAAATAATAATCATTATCAATTAATCTTGAGATGACCATCATGCCCAATGAAACACAAGGTACAGAAGCCCTCAGAGCCATGATTACCCTGCGACAATGCTGGTTTAATCATGAAGAAATCTATATTCATCAAGGCTGTTTACACTGTGGTTCAGCCGCCACTTACTTGTTGTATTTTACAGATCGGGACATTCAAAAGCAGATGCTTGATTTTATCGGGCGCTATAACTGCAACCATTCCAAGCATTTAGACTTGCTCGATTTCAGTCATTTCCAACACGACTATGAACTGTTTTTATCGCAACTCGAGCAACGCGTGATTCATTATGCTTTTGCACACCAACAACCGCGTCAGCTTGCTTTTGAACAGGTTGAATCCATTTTCGAGCGCGAATTTCATCGCACTTGTGCCTAGTTTTAAATTGATTGGCTTTCCTCCATCGCACAGGTTTCCCTGTGCTTTTTTTTATTTCTAAATGCCCGATCTAGACCAGATACAGCACACACAAAGTCAGAAATGCTGGAACAGCCTGAATATAAATAATTTTCTTACTGGCAGTGAGTCCACCATAAATCCCTGCGACCAACACACAGCCTAAAAAGAAGGTGGTAATGGCGCGGGAAAAATCAGGGTCGCTGACCAGCAATGACCAAAACAATCCCGCAGCAAGAAAGCCATTATATAGCCCCTGATTTTGTGCCAAAACTTTGGTCTGTTTGGCTTTTTCCAAGGTGTTGCCAAAGGCTTTTAAACCTTGGGGCTTGTCCCATAAAAACATCTCTAAAACCAGAATATAGACATGTAAAATGCCAATCAGCGCAATCAATAGTTTTGCAATCCACATTTTTATTTTCCTTCTTCATTTACCCGACACAATCTGACGCCTAAAATCGTTTTGTTACAGCTTGAACAATTTTAAATCGTTATCATATAGCAGTTTCTACTTGCTTATTACCGAGAGATCTTATGAGTCACAGTCATATCCGTATTCGAGGCGCACGTACCCATAACCTAAAAAATGTGTCCCTTGATATTCCACGCGATAAATTTGTGGTGATTACGGGACTTTCGGGATCAGGAAAATCCTCACTGGCATTCGACACTCTCTATGCCGAAGGGCAACGCCGTTATGTCGAATCACTGTCTGCCTATGCCCGCCAGTTTTTATCACAAATGGAAAAACCCGAAGTCGACTCGATTGAAGGCTTAAGCCCTGCGATTGCCATT
The DNA here is from genome assembly GCF_003261585.1 of Acinetobacter sp. MB5. Classification (GTDB taxonomy): domain Bacteria; phylum Pseudomonadota; class Gammaproteobacteria; order Pseudomonadales; family Moraxellaceae; genus Acinetobacter. Next base: position 181,521 of record NZ_POVU01000004.1, read on the forward strand.
GAGCAGAAATCCACCAGCCACAACCCACGCTCAACTGTGGGAACCATTACCGAAATTTACGACTATTTGCGTTTGCTCTATGCACGTGTCGGAACACCGTATTGCCCTGAACACGACTTGCCGATGGTGGCACAAACCGTCTCTGAAATGGTCGATGCCGTTAAAGCCTTGGAAGAAGGCACCGCACTGATGCTTCTTGCCCCTGTGGTGCGTGAGCGTAAAGGCGAATACAGCACCCTGTTTGAACAACTGCAAAGCCAAGGTTTTGTGCGTGCTCGTGTCGATGGCGAAATCATTGACATCGACAGCCCACCCGAGCTGGATAAAAAGAAAAAACACAGCATTGAAGTGGTGATCGACCGCTTTAAAGTGCGTGATGATCTCGGCAACCGTCTGGCCGAATCCTTTGAAACTGCCCTGCGTCTAGGCGGAGACTTGGCGATTTTAACGTGGATGAAAGGCGAACAACCTGACCGCGTGTTTTCAGCACGTCACTCCTGCCCTGAATGTGACCGTGCCGTGGCAGAACTTGAACCACGCATGTTCTCATTCAATAACCCGTTTGGCGCTTGCCCTGTCTGCGATGGCTTAGGCACACGCAGCCATTTCAGTGCAGAAAAACTCATTCCCAATCCGCATCTTTCCATCCATCAAGGCGCGATTCGTGGCTGGGATCGTCAGCGTCCTTACTACTACAGCATGTTAGAAAAAGTCGCTGCCCACTACGGCTTTGATTTAGATTGTCCGTGGCAAGACCTCAGTAAAGACACCCAAAAGAAATTTCTGAATGGTACAGGCAAAGAGAAAATCGACCTGAGCTATATTGATGAACGCGGACGTAAACACAGTCGTGTCATGGCATTTGAAGGTGTGTTGCCCCATCTGGAACGCCGCTACCGCGAAACCGAAAGCAACTATATCCGTGATGATTTGGCACAGTACTTATCCAATGCCGCCTGTGATGCCTGCGGTGGTTCACGCCTGAATGAAATTTCACGGCATGTCAAAGTCAAAGACCACAGCATTGAACACATCACTCGCATGTCGATTGGCGATGCCGCAAGCTATTATCAAGACTTAAACCTTGAAGGGGCAAAAGGCGAAATTGCCGATAAAATCTTTAAGGAAATTCGTGAACGCCTGCAATTTTTGGTCAGTGTCGGACTCAATTACCTGAGCCTATCGCGTTCGGCTGAAACCTTGTCAGGGGGTGAAGCACAGCGCATCCGACTCGCTTCACAAATCGGTGCAGGCTTAATGGGCGTGATGTATGTCCTCGATGAACCGTCGATTGGTCTGCATCAACGGGACAATGATCGCCTGCTGCAAACCCTGATTCGCCTGCGTGACTTGGGCAACACGGTACTGGTGGTTGAACATGATGAAGATGCGATTCGTGCCGCCGACCATATCATTGATATTGGCCCTGGCGCAGGCGTCCATGGTGGGGAAATTATTGCCGAGGGCACAGCCAAACAACTGGCAAAAAACAAAAACTCGCTAACTGGTCAATACTTGGCAGGCAAACTGAAAATTGCAGTGCCTGAACAACGCGTGACCCCACCGAACCCTGAAAATACTATTCAGCTTTGCGGTGCGGCTGGACATAACCTGAAAAATGTCACCTTAAACCTGCCTTTAGGCGTGATGACCTGTATCACAGGCGTTTCAGGTTCAGGCAAATCGACTTTAATTAACCGTACTTTATTGCCACTTGCAGCAACCGAACTCAACGGTGCAACCACACTAACTGCGGAAAAATACCAGTCGATTGATGGTTTGCAACATCTCGATAAAGTGGTTGATATTGATCAAAGCCCGATTGGACGTACACCACGTTCCAACCCTGCCACCTATACAGGCGTGTTCACTCCGATTCGTGAACTGTTTGCTCAGACTCCTGAAGCAAAAGCCCGTGGTTATAGTGCTGGACGTTTCTCCTTCAATGTCAAAGGCGGACGCTGTGAAGCCTGTGAAGGCGACGGTATGATTAAAGTCGCGATGCACTTTTTACCTGATATGTACGTCCCTTGTGATGCCTGTCATGGCAAACGCTATAACCGTGAAACACTAGAAGTCGGCTATAAAGGCAAGAACATTTCCGATGTGCTCAACATGACGGTTGAAGATGCCGCCGAGTTCTTTAATGCGATTCCCGTCATTCACCGCCGCTTAGACACCTTGATGCAGGTTGGCTTGGGCTATATCCGTTTGGGTCAGGCAGCTACTACCCTGTCTGGTGGTGAAGCACAGCGGGTGAAACTGGCACGCGAACTGGCAAAACGCGACACGGGTAAAACCCTGTATATTCTGGATGAACCAACAACGGGTCTACACTTTCACGACATTGCCAAGCTGCTCGATATCTTGCATGAGCTTCGCAACAAAGGAAATACCATTGTGGTGATTGAGCATAATCTGGATGTGATTAAAACCGCGGACTGGATTGTGGATTTAGGGCCTGAAGGAGGTTCAGGCGGAGGGGAAATTATTGCTGAAGGTACGCCTGAACAAGTTGCAGAGGTTACCCTTTCTCATACTGGACGTTTCTTAAAACCACTTTTACAGACTGTCTAATCCTTTTTTAGCTCCTCATTTGATCGAGATGCATGGTCTAACTCTGCGTCTCTTTTTTATATTGAGTCCCTATTTTTTAACAGAATCACTTTTTTTTAAATTCATTTAGAAATCATTTGCTTTTCTGAACGTAGTTTTGTAATTTTCAATGTAATCATGTGTAATTAAAGTAACATAATGTAATTATAGAATAATTTATCAACACTATGATTTTTATAATTTTAATGCATGAAACTTCAAATAAAAATGTAAATTATTTGCATAATAAGAATTATTACATCTGCTTCTGTTTGTGTTTTTACGAATTAAAATATGATTTTTAATCACTTTAAACGATCATAAGATGTATACTAAATGATCAATTTTTCTTACACAATTCATTCATATTTTGGATAGTTGATTGTTAATACGATAAATTTCAAGATGAAAAAAAATAATTTTATATGATGTTTTTTTAATCATTGTTAAATTTTTATGACTCTAATTACAAATATAATCTATTTACATTCATTGACTTAATATTTTGTAACAATAGAATAACCTCAAGAATCAAAGTAAACATACTGGAACTCAACATGAAAAAAATCGGTTTAGCCGCTGCAGTTCTATGCGCAATGACTGGTGCTCACGCGTACCAATTTGAAGTACAAGGTCAGTCTGAATATCTAAATACTACTGCAAATGACCAAAACTACACTGGTGACCTTAAAGGTACTTATTACTTTAAAGACGTTGATGCAACTAAAGGTCCTTTAGCTGAAGCTGCGTTCTTAAACAAAGCATCTAACGTGTCTGCTGCATATACATATGAACAATATAACGTAAAACATGGTGAAGACTACCAAGTCGGTACTTATGGTTTAAAAGGTGAGGCATACTTCACAACACCTTACACTTCATCAATTCCGTTATATGCAAGCGCATCGTATAACCACACAGATGCAGATGGTAAAAATGCGGTTTCTCCAGACAACAATGGCGAACGTTATGCATTAGAAGTCGGTGCGATGCCAACTGACAACTTCTTGCTTGCAGTAGGTTACACTCGCACAAATCCATTTGCACTCGATACATCTGATGTCTTGAGCTACGGTATTGCGAAATCATTTGGCGAGTCAACTTTCAGCAATAACAAAGACTTCACGACTGCTCGTGCAAAATATGTAGGTGCAATCGATGGCACAAACATGTCACTTGGCTTTGAAGCAAAAGGCATCTTCAACAGTGATCGTGGTGCTTATAGCTTAAAAACTGATTTGTTCTTGAACCCAGCATTAAGCATTGGTGTTTCATTTGCTGATACTTCTCAGCTTGACTCTGGTTTCGACCACGTTTGGGGTGCTGACGTAAATTACTTCGTAACTCCAGCAATTTCAGTTGGTGCTTCTTATGTGAAAGCAAATGCAACTGATGGCAATACTTTAGATACAGACACTGTTGGTCTAAACGCTAAAGCACGTTTCTAAGATTTAGAGAATTTCTCTAAACCCAAAAAGGACTCTCTCGAGTCCTTTTTTTATATAGCCAATGACTATACAGCCAAGCCTTTTCGTTAAAACAAACTTAAAAACTGCATTTTTTCACAACTCTAAAAAATTCGTTCACGCTTGTGATGTAAATCTTGAAATGATTTTTAGCTTAAATTGCTCAACACTAGAATTAAAACAACAAATGAAATAGGTGAACCAATGCGACTACTGAGTCTTATGATGATTGTTGGATGCTGCGTACCGCTAATTGCCTGTGCTCAAACTAATCCGATTTTTAAAGGTCAAGACAACTGGATTGGCACTTGGCAAAGTCCTCATAGTGAACTCCAGATTCACCGTGATGGGCAATTGCAATATCATGAAAGCCAGCATCAAGAACAACATACTGCACACAGCCAATCTGAAAGTGAAGAACAATCGGACATTACCGCACCCATTACGGCCTTAGACACCCACTATATTCAGGTTGGGAATACTGACTTTGGCAATCGCTTTAAAATTGATAAAGCACCCTATTTACTCAAAGGACACTGGCAAGCTGTGATTGACGGCAAACAATATACCAAAAAATAAAATGTGCTAAATCGTAACTTTGCATGGCTTGGTTACTGACATTCCATGTAGGGACTGCTAGCATCTAGTCCACACTTTACTGCTGCCATTCCCTCATGGAACTTATCAATTTCATTCTACACATTGACCAACATCTACTTGAATTTATTAAACAATATGGTGTCTGGATTTATGCAATTCTGTTTTTGATCGTTTTTGTCGAAACAGGCCTTGTGGTCATGCCTTTCCTACCAGGGGACAGTATGCTATTTGCAGCAGGTGCTTTAGCCGCATCGACAGGTCAAATGGATCCATGGGTCTTAATTGCTTTACTGTTTATTGCCGCAGTCCTTGGCGATACGCTGAATTATCATATCGGGCGTCATATTGGGCCACGTATCTTTGAGATGGAATCCCGCTTTATTCATAAGGATCACCTAATCAAAACACATCAATTCTTTGAGAAGCATGGTGGAAAAACCATTATTATTGCGCGCTTTATGCCTTTCATTCGGACTTTTGCCCCTTTTGTTGCGGGTGCAGGGCGCATGAATTATAAACATTTTTTAACTTTTAATGCCATTGGTGGCTTGGCATGGGTTGGCTCATTTATTACTGTGGGTTATTTCTTTGGCACGCGTCCTTTTGTCAAAGACAACTTTAGCCACCTGATGCTTGGAATTATTGTTTTTAGCTTGTTGCCTGCGATTTTTGAGTTTGCCCGTGCTAAATTCAGTGCAAAAAAATCACGTCAAAAATCACTCTAAAAAAGAAAAAGGTCGATGTTTCGACCTTTTTTATACTTACTGTTTTTTCACCGTCGCAATCGGACAGTTTTTAAAATGCGCAGCTTGTACAATCGCATCTTGTTGCCCAAGCAACTGCGCTGTTTCCGAACGTTTCGTACTTGAAGATTGTCCCAGATTTAATGAAATTGTTGGACCAAAGCCCCAACCTCCTCGACCAAAACCTCCGCCCAAACCTACACCAACGCCAACACCTGTGCGCTTTTCTGGCTCTACGCCATGTTCTAGATACTGCTGAATCCGATTATATTCGCTTTGCAACTGCGTACAATTCAATGCCTGATACTGGGTTGGTGAAACATAATCCGGTTGAATGGGTGCCGTAGCACAGCCAGTCAATGCCAAACCCAATATCGTACTGGTTAAGATTGCCCAGTTTTTCATATTCCACCTCAAGGAAGTTGTTCTATTTCCGCAAACAAAGCCGAATAAGCTTGACTTAGTTTGTGCTCAGGTGCGAGGTGAATCAAAGGTTTATTCTTGTGATGAGATTCTTTCATGAGGACTGATGGCGGTAACATATTGTCCAAGACAGGCAAACCTTGATCTTTGAGTTGCTGAACCACCTCACGTGGCAGCTTTGCCTGAGCCTGAAACTGGTTCACGACAATCCCTTCGATTTCCAGTCGCTGATTATGATCATCTTGCGTTTCTAGAATATTTTCAATCAATGTTTGTAAAGCACGTTGGGAAAATACGTCACAATCAAATGGAATCAACACACGATCGGCCGCAATTAATGCAGATAAGGTAAAGAAATTAAATGCAGGGGGTGTATCGATATAAATGCGGTCATATTTACCCGAAAGCTCGCCAATCGCATCACGCAATTTATAAATTTTATGTTTACTTTGTAGGCTATGTTCCAGTGCGCCAAGACTTGGACTTGCCACCAAAACATCCAGATGATTAAAAGGTGACTGATGTGTATAACTTTCCAAACCTTGCGAACGAGACTTGAGCAAAGCCCCGAGTGTGTTCCCAATCAGGCTTTTATTGGCTGTGCCCAAAACTTCCTGATAAAAGCTTTCGATATTCGGCTCTAGTGCCTGCTGGCGACCATTAAAACTTGCAGCATCTCCAAGCAGATACTGGCTCGAGTTAGACTGTGGATCAAGATCAATCACCAATGTTTTCAAGCCATGTTGCGCACTAATACTGGCAAGATTCACGGTAATACTTGATTTTCCAACACCACCTTTCTGATTAAAAATGACGCGTGTCAGCATAGTTCTATCCTAATTATTTTAATGGCCTTAAGCTCTAGTCTAACCTAGAGCCTTTTGACCGTGATTAAAGCTGTCCAACAATTATGTAAATACTGGTTGAATCTTCACTAAAAGTAAAATAGCGAACAATGCAATCCAAGCAATCACGATACCTGCGCGGCGCTGCACCAGCAAAATTCCCTCTTTACGGCGAAAAGCTTTGATCAGTGAAGAAAACATCACCACAAACAAAACGGCTTTTGCATAAAACCAAGGTTGCACCTGAAAATGTTTCATCCACAATAATGCACCACCCGTCAGCAATAACAAGGTAATGGTTGAATGTTGGAGCGCAATCACAAAACGCGGGGTTTGCCCTGCGAGTTGTTCATCCTTCATACGAAACAAACGTAAGGAGCTTAAGGTCAACATCAGTAGCAACAATAAAATGCCAATGCCATGCACAATCTTGAGTAACAAAAAAGTCGTCATGCAGCACCTTTAGCTTTTAGGTGCATGAGCACATTCAGGACTTGCTGGGGCTTGCCCTTCCCACTCACTTGGCAAATAGGCATGAATCGCTAAAGCATGAATGGCACTTGGAGCAAGCAATTCGGCAGCTAAGGCATAAATTTTTTGATGACGCTGTACAGCGCGCAGCCCTGTAAAATCTTCACTGACAATCACCACTTTAAAATGTGATTCTTTACCAGGATAGTAACCACCGTGCCCTGATGACTCATTGATGACTTCCAAATGAGTCGGCTGGAGTTGTTGTAAACGTTCGATGAGTTGTTGCTCTAAAGTCATGAGAAACTGTCCTGTCGTACAAAAAGATCTTTGTTTTGAGTATAGCAATTTTTCTTGGATTCACAGGGCTTTCTCATCAATGCATCGGCTGAATTGTTTTTTAGCCTCAATTTTGAGGATTTTGCTTTTATTTTATGCAATTAGTTCAAGAAAACCTGAAAACTTATTGATTCTAAATCTACTTGATGTAATATATGCGTCACGCGGGAATAGCTCAGTTGGTAGAGCATAACCTTGCCAAGGTTGGGGTCGCGAGTTCGAGTCTCGTTTCCCGCTCCAGATTTGGTGTTTTAAGTGTAAGTTTTAGTAAAAACTGCTCAATATGCGGGAATAGCTCAGTTGGTAGAGCATAACCTTGCCAAGGTTGGGGTCGCGAGTTCGAGTCTCGTTTCCCGCTCCAAATTCAAAAGGCGCTTATCGAAAGGTAAGCGCCTTTTTTCTTTTTAAATGATTAATTTAAAAGTTATGTAAAGGGCTATCTATAACAGATTACCCTTGATTCCAAATCGGAAAATCATTTTTATATTCATCAAATCAATCAACTGATTCTGTATCTAATCGAATTTACCCTCTAAAATCGAGTCAATCACTCCAAATTATGTTTAATGGTCTTCAGGCTTTCATTGAGCTTTTTAATATCGCCTGGTTTTAAACCCGAAAAGCTATCATTAAATAATAAAGAAGTAATTTCATTAATTTTAATCACCATCTCATGGCCTTTTTCGGTCAAATTCACCCGTGTAACACGACTGTCCACTTCAGACTCAGAGGTATCGAGTAAGCCTTCATCTTTTAAACGGTAGATGATTTTTGTCGCAGTCGGGATTTTGATAATCGACATTTCTGCAAGTTCAGAAATACTGGCATTTGGTCGCGCATGAGACGCTAAAATAATGCGGCGTCGCGAGTTGTCGAGACCGTATTTTTTAAGCGAGTCATCCATTTTATTAATATAAAGCCCATAGACTTGTGCAATCCAATAGTATGGAAAATCATCTATATTAAAATCATCATGTACTGGAAAATATTTCGAATATTTGTTTGACATCTGTTTAACTAAATTCCAAAGTTATCGAATAAAAAAGAGTGTAAAACCGTTGTCCATTATTGATTCTAGCCGAATCATCTACACGATAACATGAATTTAATGATCTATTCTCCAACTTCGTTTTTATCTTACTTTTCAATCAAACCTACCTTTGAGTCAATCATTAAGTTACCCACTCATAAAGCCATCATCAACAGCTTAAATGCATGCGCAACCTGCACTTTATGCAGCCACTTCAATTTTTTTCGCAATGCCATTTCGGCCTGGGAAATCAGGTGCAAGCTCCCGTGCATTGGGCATTTTGAGCCACAATCTTAAGAGTTTTCGGCGTTGTTCGAGTTCATCATAATCCTCAAACCCCGTTCTCGAATGCATCACGACATAGTTATTACAAAACTGGATGTCACCCGGTTCAAGCATCATATCTAGGCGAAAATCAGGATGATGAATAAACCCATCAAAAATATCGAGTGCCTGCTTTTCAACTTCAGCAAGGGGCACATTTTTTCGTTCATGCCCCAATTCAATATAAGCGCGTAAATAGCGACAACTGAGTTTGTTTTGGTGATAGCTAAAAATTGGGGTGAGGGTTGGCTGATCATCCCCCAAATGGTCGCAATAAGTTGGGTAATAGTAATATCCCAGATATTCAGGATAATGTTCCAAAATGTGGTTATAGACCATGCTGGCACTGACCAGACTGCTGAGACCCCCTTCTTTTGCCTTGCGAATACACAGCAACCCGACCACATCGGATAAATCGGTGTGATACGGCAAATAGCTGTTGGTTTCATAGGTTCGTGTGGTTTTCTGGGTTTTGTCTCCCACATTCGCCACCACACCGAGCAAGTCACCTCTCGGGTTTTGCGTCACGGGTAAACCCATGTACAAGCCTAAACCATAATAGATGTTGGCTAACTCAGCTTCAGTATATCGCTCCAAGGAAAGCCCCTTGAGTACACAAAACCCAAAACCATGTTCCAGTTCATTGACCCATTTTCCAATCAGTAACAATAATGCTGGATCTTGGATCACAAAATCCTCTTGGGTAAAGTCAGGGGCAGCAAGACCTTTTTGCTCTAGCTGCCGAACAAGCTGATCAAAAGTTGCCAGATCATGTTCTGAAAACACATATTGCCAGCGCTGATCGTGTTTGAGATCTTTGCCGAGCCAAGCAGATGCCGTTTTAATGGTTTCTTTTAAAATGAGATTTTGCATTTCATTATCCTCACCTTACCCAAACAAGATTATGCTTTTTTAGAAGCATCCATTTTACGAACCATGGCATCAAAGAATTTGGTTGCAAAACCACTCTCACGAATCAACATTGCGGTGAGGTCTGCACATTTTTCCTTAATGTCTTCTTCCAACAACACATCTTCGCCGCCAATCGCGTCGGCTTGGCACTGAATTTCTGCTGCACGCTGTACTGTCCAAAGCAAGAAAAAGGCTTTTTCAATGCTACTTTCACCCACAGCAATGCCATGATTGCGTAACACTAAAATATGCTTGTCGCCCAAGCTTTCGATCATGCGCTGTTTTTCTTCTTGGAATAAGGTAATCCCTTCAAACGCATGGTAGCCAATACGACCATAAAGCTGTGCGCCATAGAAATTGTCATGTTTAAAAGCTTGTTTTTTCTGAACAATTGCGCTGATTGGCGTCGTATGGGTATGAATCAGGCAAAAAATGTCTTCACGCGCCGTGTGAATCGCACTGTGCAGCGCAAAACCAGCAGGGTTGCCATCGTAATCGGACGGTTCAACTTTGTGACCTGTATGATCGACTTTCAACAAGTTTTCAGGGGTAATCTCGGTGTAGTTCAAACCAAACGGATTCACCAAGTAATGCTCTTGTTCACCCGGCAAACGCGCAGAAATATGGTTAAAAATGGTTTCTGTCCACCCAAAAAAATCGACCAAGTGATAGCACTGTGCCAATTTCACACGTAAATCCCATTCTTCCTGAGACATATTTTTCACTGTATTGACTTGTGTATTCATTATCCATTCCTTCTTAACATGCTGTTGTTGTTCGTGATTGTTCACTGAGATATTGGGTCAAGCTGCAAATGTTTTGGGTAATCGGCATTTGACATTCATAACGCTCTGCCAGTTCAAAAACGGCCATGGCAATACTGTTGAGTTCGAGTGGTCGTTTGTGCTGGTAGTCTTGCCACATGGAAGTATGCACATCGCCCATTTGTGCACCGAGCTTTAAAAAGCTGTGCGGGTCGATCGAAATTCGTGCACCGTAACTCACGGCCACCAGTCGAATTTCCTGCATGATTTGCGTAACGAGGGTATGCAGCTTCGGATGCGAATAAATGTCTTGCAGTGTTGCACCTGTCACCACTGACAAAGGATTAGAACTCAAGTTAGCAATGACTTTGGTCCAAATTTGATCGCGGATATTGTCCACCACACGCGCTTCGATGGAGGTGTCGGCAAACAAGGCTGCCAAGGCTTCAATCCGTGGGGTTTTCTGGTGTTCAGGCTCACCAAAAATCAACAGATAGGGATTATTGGATTTCACCACGCCATGACTGAGCAATTCCGCAGTAATAAACACCACCGAACCAATCAATTGCTGAAACGGGAACTTCTGAATCAGCATTTCATCCTGATCAAGGCATTGAATCGACTGGATTTCTTGGCGTTCTTGGCCAATATAGAAATACCAAAATGGAATGCCATTCATCAGAGGAATCACTAGGCTGCTTTCATGCAAGACCGTATTTAAACCATCCACCACATTTTTAAGGGCATCGGCTTTAGTTGCAATAAACACCACATCCTGCGCTGGCAGACTAGAAATATCTTCCACCACCATATCGGGGTAAACATGATGCTCACCCGTTAAATCGGTCAAGTGAATGCCGTGTTCCATCAATACGGTGCGGTTCTGACCGCGTGCCACCAAAGCTACATGTTCAAAACCCGCGAGAATTAATCGCGCAGCCACTGTACAACCGATTGCACCTGCACCCAAAACACAGATCTTGGCCTGTTTATCCATCTCTTACTTACCTCAAACCGCTAATACATCTTGATGCTTACTGTTACTACCTAAATAGCTTTCAATAATGCGTGGATCTTCAACCAAATGGCTGCCTTTGCCTTCCATTGACAACTCGCCCATTTCCAGTACATAGGCGTAGTCAGCCAATTTCAGGGCAGCACGTGCGTTTTGTTCAACCAACAAAATCGACACGCCTTGGCCACGTAACTGGTCAATAATTTTAAAAATTTCTCGGGTAATCAAAGGTGCAAGCCCTAGACTCGGTTCATCGAGCATCAGCAGCTTCGGCTTTGCCATTAAGGCCCGACCCACTGCCAGCATTTGACGCTCACCACCCGACAAAGTGCCCGCTTCCTGAACACGACGCTCTTTGAGACGCGGAAAAATGCTGTAGACATGCTCTAGCGTGTCTTTATAGCTGCGATCACCTTGGCGATAGCGCTGAAAAGCACCCAGCATCAAATTGTCTTCTATGCTCATCGAACTAAACAGCTCGCGCTTTTCGGGTACCAACCCCAAACCACGCACCACCATGCGTTCAATTTGCGGGCACTGATCGACTTGTCCGTCAAACTCGACATCACCTTTAGAGCCTAAAACGCCCATAATCGCAGACAACAGCGTGGTTTTTCCTGCACCATTCGGCCCGACCACCGACACGATTTGCCCTTCGTTGACCCGCATGTTGAAGCTGTTGAGTGCTTCAACTTTGCCGTAGTTCACACTGAGGTTTTTCACTTCCAGCAGGCTTTTGCCTTGGTCGTTCGCTTCTACAATTTTCATGCTGCACCTCCCAAATACGCTTCAAGAACTGCCTCATTTTTTTGAATTTCTTCAGGCAAACCTTCCGCAATTTTTTGTCCGAATTCCATCACCACAATGCGATCAACCAGATTCATCACGAAGTCCATATCATGCTCAACCAGTAAAATTGCCATGCCTTCAGCACGCAGCTTGATCAACAAATCTGCCAGCGCCTGTTTCTCTTTGAGACGTAGACCCGCCGCAGGTTCATCGAGCAGTAGCAATGAAGGTCGTGCACACAAGGCACGTGCGATTTCCAGAATCCGTTGTTGCCCCAAAGCCAGATTGCCTGCTTCGGTATATAGAAATTCACCCAAGCCAACACGATCAAGTTGCAGTTTGGCTTCATTTAACAGGTTGTTTTCTTCTTCACGGTCGAACTGCAAAATCGACGCCATCACGCCTTTAATCCCACGCAGATGGGCGCCAATCGCGACATTTTCTAGAACGGTCATTTCAGGCAAGATTTTCACGTGCTGGAATGTTCGGCTTAAGCCGCGTTTTGCAATTTCACGTGAGCCCAAGCCATTGATTTTTTTACCTTGGAAAATTACGTCGCCACTGGTTGGCTCATCGACACCTGAAAGCTGGTTAAACATGGTACTTTTGCCTGCACCGTTTGGCCCGATTAACGCCAGAATTTCACCTGCATGAATGGTTAGATTCATTTGATTGTTCGCGACCAGCCCCCCAAATTTTTTGGTGACATCTTTCGCTTCCAAAATCACTGAACCTTTTAAAGGCAACTCTAAAGATGGCAATTCACGGGTGGGTGGTTGAATTGAAACGTGTTGATCTTTGGCTTTAAAGCGCTGTGGAATGCATTTCATCAAGAGCGGCCACAAGCCCGATGGTGCTTTTTGCATGAGTACAATGATCAGCAAGCCAAACACGATCGTTTCATAGTGCCCTTCTGCACCAAAAATCAGCGGCAGAAAATCCTGTAACCATTGACGTGCCATGGTAAAAATACCCGCACCTAAAATGGCTCCCCAAATACTGCCTACACCGCCAAGCAATGCCATGAACAGGTAATCAATCCCCGCCTGCAAGCCAAATGGTGTTGGGTTAATAAAAGCTTGGTTATGTGCATACAACCAGCCTGAGATAGACGCGAAAATTGAAGCGATCATAAAAATCACCATTTTCGATCTGAAGGTATTTACCCCCATTGACTCAGCCATGAGCTGACCACCATTTAAGGCACGGATCGCACGACCTTCACGCGAATTCAGCAAGTTTTTGGTGACCACAATCGCGGCAAATAAAATCACCCAGATCAGGTAGAACATCTTGTTACTGCTGTCGACGGCTGCACCCAAGATGCTAATGCTCGGAATGTTGGACATGCCTGACGGGCCACCCAAACCATCGATATTGGAAAAGAGGTAATACAGCGAGATACCCCACGCAATCGTACCTAGTGGCAAGTAATGTCCTGAAAGTTTCAGAGTCATACAGCCAACAATCAGTGCAGAGAACATGGTAATCATCAGACCAATCAACAGACCCGCCCATGGACTGCCTGCTGTCCAGCTCAACCAATGCGGTAGCTGCTCAGTTGCGGTGATATAGGCTGTTGCATAAGCACCGATGCCGACCAACGCCGCCTGACCAAAACTGGTCATGCCACCGACACCTGTTAACAGCACCAACCCCAACACCACTAAGGCATTCAAGCCAATGTAGTTCATTAATGTCACTTGGTAGGCAGGTAACACGACAGGGCTGATGAACATCAGTACGATAAAACCGAAGAAGATATATTTTGCTTTCATTCCCCATCCTCCTCTGAGTGACGCGACGTTAAAGATTTCCAGATGAGAAACGGGATAATGATGGTAAAGACGATAATTTCTTTATAATCACTGGCCCAGAACATCGAAAATGATTCGATCAGCCCCACCACAATTGAACCAATCGCTGCGACAGGGAAACTTACCAAACCGCCAATAATCGAACCAACAAAGCCTTTTAAGCTGATCAGGAAGCCTGAGTCATAGTACAAGGTGGTAATCGGTGAAATTAAAATGCCCGATAAAGCCCCGATAAATGCTGCCAACGAGAAGGTCAGCTTGCCTGCAAAAATCGGAGAAATCCCCATGAGCTGTGCGCCAACACGATTGACTGAAGTGGCATGTAGTGCTTTGCCATACAAGGTTTTGGAGAAGAAAAACCACAGCGCCACAATCAAAATAAGAAAAGCCGCTAAGATACACAGCGTCTGGCTGTTTACAGTTAAACTGCCCACATCAAACGTTGCATTACTAAATGGTGTAGTTTGCGCACCATTTGGACCAAAAATGATTAATCCCAGACCCACCAGTGTGACGTGAGTTGCGATAGAAACAATCAATAACACCAGTGATTTTGCAGAAGCCAAAGATTGGAAACAGGTTCGATAAATCATTGGGCCGAGCGGTGTAATCACGGCAAGGGTCAGTAAAATCTGGAAAAACATCGGCATGTTTGCCAGCGGCAATTTATACATACAGCCGAGTAAAATCAGAATATAAGCCCCCAACCCTGCTTTCGCTTTCCAGTGAAAAGCCTGTTGATGTCTTAAATAGCTGTATCCATCTAATCCAAGGTTAATCACATATAAAGCACTGACTAACCACACCACATGACTCGGTGTGCCTGCTTGGATCGACGCCAGTGTTAAAGCGCCAAAAACTGCAAACTCACCCAGCGGAATCAACAAAATGCGTGTTACGGTGAACACGAGAATGATACACAGCGCGAGCAAGGCATAAATTGCACCGCTAGTAATACCATCCTGACCAAGAATTAACGCAATATTTAAATCCATACGCCTAACCTTCGTATTTTTTAGAGAAAAAGCGCCCTCTAGGAGAAAAATTTCCCCTAAAAAAATTCAGCTGATAGGTAAAAGTGTTGGCTAAAAGATTATTTCAGCAACTTCCAGTGTCCGTTCAGGACAGCGATCATGACGCGACCACGCTGGTCAAATCCGCTGTGATCCATTGGTGTCATGTTGTATACCCCCTGAGTCCCTGCAAGGTTTTTTGTATTTTCAAGCGCGGTACGCAATGCTTGGCGGAATTGTAGAGTGCCTGGTTTTCCTTTCTTCAACGCAACAGGAACTGCACGTTGCAACAGAAGTCCCGCATCGTAAACGTTCGCACCGAATGTTGCTGGGTAATCTCCATATAACTTCTTGTAATTATTCATATAAGTCAGTGCAACAGGCTTAGATGGATTGTTGTTTGGAATCTCATTAATCACCAGCATCAGGCTTGCAGCCAAAATGGTGTGATTGACTTTTTCCCCGCCCATTTTCAGGAACTGATCGAGAGCCGCTCCATGAGTTTGATACATTTGCCCGCGATATCCACGGTCATAGAGTGCGACTTGCGGCGTGACTGCCGAACTGCCTGGTGCTGCGACCAAAATTGCCTGTGGTCTTTTGGCAATCAGTTTCAGTGCCTGACCTGTTAATGAGGTGTCCTGACGCTGGAAGCTTTCTTTGGCAACAACGCTAATGCCATTTTTTGCCGCCAATGCCGTAATCACTTTATTCCAGTTATCACCATACGGATCAGCCGTACCAATAAAACCTAAGGTCTTGATCTTTCGCTTCACCATGTCCTGCACTAAGGCAGATGCAATCAAATCATCATTTTGTGTGGTCTTAAACACCCATTTTTTCTGAGGATTCATCGGTAAAACCGCCGCAGAAGTACCAACAGGCGCAAGCAATGGAACACCTGCTTTAGCAATAGTGCCAATCACGGCCATGACATTTGGAGAACCTGATGGCCCAATGATCGCATCAACATTGTTTTCTTTGATGAGTTTATTGACCGCTTTGACCGATGCGGTTGGGTCACTGGCATCATCAATCGAGATGTATTGCACGCGTTGCCCACCAATGGTTTTTGGCAATAAAGCAATGGTATTTTTTTGTGGAATTCCCACCATGGCCACTGGGCCACTGGCTGAACTAATCACCCCAACTTTAATATCAGCAAATGCTGTTGATACTGTGGTTGCTAAGATCGACGTAAACACTACTGTTTTGATCAAATTCATCCCAAATCCTCCTATTTGCCGAACGCTTAGAAATTTAATTGAAAGATCAAAAATATTACAGAGTTAATTAATGCACATTCCATGCCATTATTGAGAATAAAATTATTTTTTAAATTATTTTAAATCAATTACTTAAAATTATATTATCCCTCCTTGTCTTTTTATAATTACATATACATTTCAAATATTTTTTATGCCCTATGATGAATCAATCATACAAAAAAATGCTCAAAAAGAATACTATTTTAATCAACTATTCACAGCCTAAAAAACAACGCGATAGACATAAAAAAAGAGCCTCCCAAAGAGACTCTTTTCTTCCCATCAACCCCACATTAGAACGTATATTTGTAGCTGACAATTAAACGGGTTTCTTTAAATTTATTCCCTACATTGTTGTTTGAAGACTGATACTTCTGATCCGCAACAATATAAGATGCCTGCAAGCCTAAACCTTTAAATTTGCCTTTTGGCACCATATAGGCAACGGTTGCAATTTTTTCGTATTCCTTATTATCAGGCAAACCAGCAATTCCTGTCAGTTTGGTGCGTGACATACCTGTACCATGTAAATAACGGAAAGTTGTCGACAAACCAGGGACACCCGCATCGGTAAAATCGTAGGTATAAGCCACATGCCACATCAACTCATCGGGTGCGATAAACCCGAGGTTCGACCATGCATGTAAATACGGTTGCGGCGGATAGTTTCCAATGGTTGGGAAATTGGTTGTACCGTAGTTTTTGCGTGCACCGAATGCCAAGGTATGCATGCCATTTTTCAAAGTGGTCATCAGACCAAAAGACTGGCTATCAACTTTACCGTCAATCGCGCTGCCATCTTCTGAACTATTAAAATAACGCCCATCCAGTTTAATCTTGGTGCTTTTGACTGCGGTAGAATACGCCAGATTTACATAGTGTTGATGATAAATATCTTCTAACTGACCAAACCAGTACGCCCCAGAAATCGAAGGTGTAAAGTTGTAATCCAAACCCACCAGATTCATCCCATCACTTTGTTTAGTTGGATCTTTTGGATCAATGACGCCTGGTTTAAACAAAGTCATTTTTTCATATTCATCATCGTTACGGGCATTAATGCGCGTGATACGACCTAGAGTGACTTTTAGATCTTTAATTTCCTTAGATTCAAGCATTGCCCCCATATAGGTGGTGGGCAACTGGCGTGAGTCGTCGATAAAAATCACAGGTGTGGTTGGATAGAGTT
Organism: Acinetobacter sp. MB5; assembly: GCF_003261585.1. GTDB lineage: Bacteria > Pseudomonadota > Gammaproteobacteria > Pseudomonadales > Moraxellaceae > Acinetobacter. The sequence goes on from NZ_POVU01000004.1 coordinate 199,124, forward strand.
CACCCACTTTTAATTCTGTTTTGCTGTATTTGAGCTTTAAGGTTGCACCAAATTTTGAATAGTCACGCTCTTGCTTGCCTGTGCTTTTATTATAAGGCAAGACCATATCATCCCGAGTATCATACATATTATTGAGACGAAATGCATACTGTGCTGTTAAATCCAAACCGACTTGAATTGGAGTGTCGGTATAACCCGATTCAAACTTGGTTGATACTGCCTGGCTCCAGCTCCCAATATTCGATTTTCCACCTTCATAATAATCACGATCGACATAAAAGTTTCTTAAATAAATAGAAGTCTTACTGTCACTAAAAAAATCAGCATGTGCACTATTTAAACCAGCCACCCCCAATAAAACCATTAAATAGGTTTTATTCATATTCCTCGAAAATAAAACAGAATTACCCATAACAACCCCTCAAAAAAATCGTTTTGCGCCGTAGATATAATATGAATATCTATTTATTTAATTGACATGTCAATTTTATGAGGTGCACCAATTTTGCTCAAATTTCCATCAAAAACTCAATCAAACCGTATAAACACCAATCTAGTGCAGCATTTTTTGGTTTTTTATTAAACAAAGCCTGTTATTTTTTAAACAGCAATATTTAACTGACATTTCTATTAAATTACGAGTATTTCGCTTATATTTTGTTACATAAATACAGAATAATAATTTTTAATGCACCAAAAAATTAACCCTAAATCAGCGTAATTTTTATTTAAATGAGTAATCAGATTAAATATAAGCTATAAAAAAATATTGATAGACAAATATAAGAGAAGATTTTTGATTTTTATTTAACATTAAATGATTTATTTTATAAAATAAAAACAAGCCAATATTAAAAAACTCACTTTCATTTTAATCAACATCTTCTTTATTTGTTCTAATATAAAAAATAGACTTCTTTCATCATTACTTACACCCTCTTTATTTTTCTCCCATAGGGAGAAATAAAAAGGGCTGATGAAAGAAGTCTAATAAAGAGCATGATGAAAGCAGTTAAATATTGACTTGTTCTGCACCGAATTTTTTAAGCATTAAAACCAATCAAATCTCTTAAAATCGTAAAGAACGCTTCTTTTTCCTGATCGCTATACTTTTTAAAGACTTCTGTTTGATGACCATCGGCAATATCAAATAACTGCTCTGCCGCCTCTTTACCTTTTTCTGTCAAGGCAAAAAAGTCTTCATGATTTTCCAGCAAATTCATGTTTTCCAGAATTTCAGTAGCGCGGTCAATTTCCAGCATCGGAACCGCAACATCCCGCAGCAATTCCTCTTTTGAGGTAGCCGTTTCACCTGCAAGTACCATCAGCAAACGGGCTTCACTGGTACGCAAACCAGAGGTCATTTGTTTCGGTGCATAACGCTTCAAATAACCCTGCATGGCACGACTCATCAGAAAGCCCGCATTACGATACAGTCGGGTTTGGAAAAGCTGCTCTTTTTTTGCCGAATCGGTACATGCCTCCAAAGCAAGTCCTAAACTCGGATGCGGCATTACACTTGAGTAAGCCCCTTGATGATAAAGCAAAGGACTACGCCCCTCGTCAGTGAAATTGACCACTTTACCCACAATAATCCAGTGATCACCACCTTCTAAAACTTGGTGACGTTCACACTCAAATACCGCCGAGCAATTATCAAGTACAGGGGCAAAACCCGCTCCGTGATGAAACTGAGTGCCTTCAAATTTATCAATATTTTTTCGGGCAAAGCGATTCGACAATTCAATCTGAGCACCTGACAAAATATTGACGACGAAATGGCTCGCCTGCTCAAATACAGGAAAACTGGTCGAGCGTTTATCAATACTCCATAAAATCAGCGCAGGATCGAGCGAAACTGAATTAAAACTGTTGGCCGTTACCCCAACTTTTTCGCCTTGGGCATTTTGAGCCGTAACAATGGTCACGCCTGTTGCAAAATTCCCCAGTGCACGGCGAAATTGTAATGGATCAAGCTGAGCCACTTTGATGTCTTGCGATGCATTCATTATTAATCTCCCACCACCACATTGAGACCCCTTGGTGGTTCAACGTGTTAAATATCAAGAACTAAACGTGGTGTTTTTGAACGTGAACAACACACCAAAATCTGTTCATTGCTGGCTTTTTCTTCATCTGTGAAATACACATCACGATGGTCAGGCTCACCTTCAATCACATCGCACATGCAGGTTCCACACACCCCTTGCTCGCAGGACATTTCAATTTTGATGCCCTCTTTCCCCAAGGCTGCCAAAATCGTTTCATCTTCATTGACCACAATAATTTTGCCACTGCGCTGCGCCACGATTTCAAAACGATCCCCAGTCAGGTCGGTATCCACCTGAAAATGCTCTTTATGAATTTGTGCATCAGGGAAGTTTTGTGACTGTGCCAGATTGATGATCCAGTCCATAAAACCATTGGGGCCACAGGTATAAATATGACTGGCGGCATCTACATCTTTCAGGCTATTTTGGAAAAACTCGCGGTGATTTGCGCCTTCTTCCTTAAAGTGAAAATGGGTAAAAGCGGCAAGCTCGCCTTGTTTTAACTCATCGACAAAGGCACTACTTACTGCACTTTTTCCACAATAATGCAGTTCAAACGAAGCCCCTTGCGCCTTAAGCTGATACGCCATGGTAATCAGTGGGGTAATGCCAATACCACCACCAATCAGGATGCTATGTTTGGCTGGACTCAGTGGAAATAGATTACGCGGCGCACTGACCTGCAACTGCATGCCTTGCTGAATGTCGTTAAATGCGCAAAGCGAACCGCCACGTGACTCAGGGTCATTTAAAATCCCCAAACGAAACAGGTTCCGCTCTGCTGGGTTTTGACACAATGAATATTGGCGAATCAACCCGTTCGGCAAATGCAGATCAATATGCGCACCCGCCTCAACTTGTGGCAGGGTTTGACCTTGCTCTGCTTGCAATGCCAATACCGCGACATTTCCGCCTTCAATATGGCGGTCTTTTACAATTACTTGATATGTTTCTGTCATCATAACCATCCTTTATTTATTTGCTTCAACCCCTTTTCAGGCTTAGCGCATAAATAAACCGCCATTAATATCCCACGTTGCGCCTGTCACAAACGACGCATTTTCACTGGCTAAAAGCCCGATGGTTTCCGCAATAAACTGCATACTGCCCAAAGCTTTGACTGGAATATTTTCAATAAACTGATCCAGTTTTTCGGCAGGGACAATACTGCGTACCGCAGGTGAATCCATTGGCCCCGGTGCAATGGCATTGACCGTGACACCTTGCGCTGCAAACTGTTTGGCAAAGATTTTGGTCAGGGTCACAATCGCGCCTTTGGTGGCTGCATAGTGGGCACCCGTTGCGGTTCCCCCATTTTGTCCAGCCAAAGAGGCCATATTGATGATGCGTCCATAGCCTTTAGCTGCCATGTACTTGCCCAGAATCTGACACGACTGAAATGTCCCGCGTTGATTAATTTGAGAAACCCAGTCAAATTCCTCAGCGGTAATGTCTAAAACAGGCGTTGCTTTGGTCACAGAAGCATTGTTGACGAGCACATCCAATCGAGAAAATTTTTCTTCAAGCCACTGCACTGCTGCATGAAAGTCCGACTCAACCGAAATATCCAGTTTCAACGGATGCATATTGGCTGAATAGGCACTTTGAGCAATCGCTTGTTCAGCTTTTTCCAAAGAAGTGTCTGAAGCAATCACCTGATAGCCCAAACTTGCCAAATAGGTTGCAATCACATTGCCCAAACCCGATGCCGCGCCAGTCACCAATGCGACTTTTTCCATGACCTTTCTTCCTCTTTATAGAATGTAACTAATGCCTGACAGCGTATCGGTCGAGTTAATCAAGCTCACCACTTTGCGCTGAATCTTGAAATCGCCCGAAGCCTCACGACTTAAGTGATACGTCACATCAGCCGTGTAGTGGCGCAAGTTTTCTTTACGGAATTCACGCAGGTTTTGCGCACAGCGCAGTACCACAGCATCGCCTTCTTCCTGCAAAATCCGCACGCGTGAAATCGAACGGATGGTGTTGGCTTTCGGTGTTGTTGAAATCGCTTCGCCATTTTCCAGACGCTCCACACGCAATTTACGCATGTGGTGATCGTCATAGGCATAGTTCAGACTATTTTCATAATCGGTCAGTTGTGGGTCGATCGGGATAATGTACTTGCCTTGTTCCGCCCAAAGATCGAGCCAGTTGTGGTATTCACCATGATCGAGCATGTCCGCCTCAGACCAGATAAAAGCAGTCACTTCATTGAGTAAATTCAAATTAATATTCATCTTGTTTTTCCTTTGATCCGATTAGGCAGTCATCATTTTTTTCCATTGCTGATATGCAGCACGCATACCTGTTTCAGCACTGACATCACTCTTGAGACCATCTTCCGTTTTCACTTCACCTGGTAGACCACGGTTCAACATAATCCACAAATCATGCCCTGCCTGTGCGCCGTGCTGAACACGTTCCCATGCTTCTGAGTCATCTGGTGTTCCAAAACCCAAAGGCCCTTGGAAATGTTCATGCAGACGTAAACGGTACTGATTGGCAATTTGCGGGCCGCCATCCATGGTGATGACAGAATGGTGAATCTCGGTTTCATCGACTGAAACAGGTTGCAGAACACGGAAAAATGCCATTGAACAAGCAATGTTCGGAAATAAATTCAGGTTAAAGCCCGAACCACCCACCGCACGCACAATACGACGCACTTGTAATTCTTCATGACCTTCGTCACGTAAGGCCTGAGCCAAATCTTCAAAACGTTCTGGAATATCACGTTCCATAAGTTCTTCTTCAAGATCAATCAGTTCAGGAATCATCACCATCACACTATGACCATTGCCCAAATCTTCGACATAACCCGGACCACGAACAAAGTCCAACATGCGTTCAGTCTGTTCATCGACCGAACTCAAGAATGATTTGTGCACCAATGGGAAATGGTAAGCATCGGTAGTGTTTTCGAGCTGGATTTTCCAGTTGCCCGGGAAGCGGAAACGGTGTTCACCCAAGACTTTAATTGGATAGCCCGCGCCCTGTTTCATGAACAGATCCATCCATTTTTTAGCAGGGCCAAGGAAGTCCACCAACGGTTCAATATCTTGCTTAAATGACGCGAAAATCATGCCTTGGTATTCTTCAACACGCAGGCTCACCAATGGAAATTCGCTTTTATCCAGACATTCGCCATAGCTTTCAGGTGCAGGAACACCGCGCAGCGTGCCATCTAGGGCATAGCTCCAGCCGTGGTACGGACAGACAAAGCTGTTGGTTTTACCTTTTTTGTGTTCACACACGGTTGCTGCACGGTGACGGCAACGGTTCAATAAAACATGCACCTGTTTTTTACGATCTCGCACCACCACGACAGGTTGCTGACCAATATTGATGGTTTTAAAACTGCCCGCTTCTGGAATTTCGCTGGCATGTGCCACCCAAACCCAAGTGTTGCAGAAGATTTTGTCCATCTCGTCAGTAAAGATTTTTTCGTCTTTGTACAAAGAGGTATGGACACGATCCGCTTGGACAAGTTCGTTGTAATCGGTTTCAATCGGTGTGACTGGAATTAAACTGTTCATCTGGGTATTCCTTAATTTTTATCTGCGTTTGGTACAGGAAGAGTCGCGTCACTCTCCCAATATGAAACTGGTCGACTAAAGATGTTTTCAGTTTGAAAATGCGCGATTTTCCACTGACCATCGGCTTGTTTTTTATAGGCAACGCTGAGCTTGGCGGCATTTAAATGTGCACGCTGATCTCGAAATGTTGAGGTTTGCAGCATGAGCCAGTGTGCTGTTGCATGGTCATCTTGCACCTCGATTTGTTCTGAACTGACAAAATGAGCATTCATGGCGAAGTGCGCGTCTTGCTGCGTATAGCTGGCAAACATGGCGGCTATCTTGTCTTTGCCTTCATAGCGGCCAAAGCTGGCTTTGTAGCGAGCACCCACTCCTTCCCAGATCGCATCCTGATCGAACAGATCCATCAACTCATCCAGATTGGTCGCTGCATTTAAGTCATCACAAATCTGCATATAACGATTCATTGAGTTACGAATGCTGTTGCTGGCTTCAAGCTTTTCAAGACGTTGAAGAATCTGTTCCCATTGCTGCATGCTCAGTTCACCCCAAATTAGCGTTGAATAATCAGTTCACGACCCACGCGTGCTTCAACTTTGCAATATTTCCAGAGCTTGTACGGCCCTTCACCCACCACGGTGGTGCGGAACAGATTGCATGCCGCATGGACAGTCTCAATGTCTGGCACATCCGCCAACAGATACGTTGTCCACGGCCAACCTGCGCTTGGGCCAACCATACTCTGGTCATCATCCAGACTGCCGTAGACGGTTACCCCTGGCAGGTCATGAATGCCATGCCACATTTCTCCAAATGCCGCCCAGACTGCTTTGGCTTCTGCTGGCGGTGCATCAAAGAAATTCTGGTTAATGCCCATACAAAACAGCACACGTAATGATTTTTTCGTTTCCATGGTAGTTCCTTAATTCAGCTTCTAAACTTATAAATATCCAGGGGTTGGGTCGATTCCAAAGCTCATTGCACCTGCATTGAGTAAGGTTGCATCCCCCATAAAGGCATGTTGTGTCACCACGTTGGCATCGTTGACAAAACGGCTAAACACATTGTTGGTATAAATCGCAGTCATGCCTGCAAGCATCTGCATTTTGCGGGCAACTTTGGCAGCGACACGTGCAGCATGCGTGGACGACAAACGCATTTGACTAATTTGCTCAGGCGTCGGTTGCTGACCTTTTAAAATCACATCCCATACGGCATCAATCGATTGATAAAACCATGCTTTCGATGCTAAAAATTCGGCTTCAGCCTGTGCGAATTCGTATTGTGTGACAGGGCGCTGTGCAATCTGTGCACCACCTGTAATGGAGGATTTTCCTGGTGCAAGCTTTTTAAATTCTTCAAGTGCCGCAGCCGCAACGCCAATGCCCACCACAGTCAACACCTGTGTTGCAAATGACAAAGATGGATATTTGAAAAATGGTTCAGGTAATTTCGATGCTTCACCACGAACAAAAGTCCAGTTTTCTTTGACCAGTACATCCTTCACGATCAGATCATGACTACCTGTGCCTCTGAGGCCCACGGTATCCCAAGTCATTTCAATCTGAACTTGATCGGCTGGCATGACTGCCATACGCGGCAAGCCTTGTGTTTCTTGTCCACGTACAGGTGAAATACCCACCCCAATCACGTCTGCGCCCATGCAACCACTGGAGAATTTCCAGCGACCATTTACGATCATGCCGCTCTCGGTCACTTCCGCAGGTTGCGGTGGAAAAATACCGCCAGCAAAGACCACATCAGGGCCATATTGATAGATTTCCGCCAAAGTCGCTTCTGGTAAAGCCGCCAAATACGCTGGGCTCATCCCAAAGCTGGCGACCCAACCGACCGAACCATCGGCCATAGACAGTTTTTCAATTAATTCGCAAAACTCACGCGGTGTAACTTCATCGCCACCAAAACGTGCAGGAACCAACGCACGATACACCCCGATTTTTTTCAACTTTTCGATAATGTCGAGGGAGATGTAGCCTTGCTCATCAAACTCACCTGTGATTGCCCGCTCTCTGATTTCCTGACAAAGAGTTTCTAAATCAACATCATCGGTGATGTTATTACTAACACCAACCATAGATAGACCATTCATACGGTTCCGCTCCTAACTATTTTTGAGTGCTGCACAGCTGAGATATGTCGCAATGGCACATAACTGTTCATCTGTATGATTTTTGGTGACGATTTGAAGCCCAACTGGGTTGTACTGTTCTGACAGCAATGGAAGTGTGATTGCAGGATGCCCAGACAAGTTAAATGGTCGAATGAGTGCCGTCATATTCAAAAATGCGACCGTGTTTTCAGCATCTGCAACCTTGGGCGGAATTTGAGGTAAAGTCGGTAAAACAACAGCATCATACTGATTTAAAAGATCATCTATGGCTTGCTTAAACTTGTCTCGAATCTGATTGGCAACCGCCACTTCATCCAAAGTGGTCTCAGAAGCTTTGAGCAGTCGATTGGCAACATCAGGAGCAACATCACCTGTTGCCACCAGCTCACCAAACGCCTGCCAAGTTTCATAATTAATAATTTGCATCCCTGCGCGGTATGCTTCATCAAACAATTCGACCTGAACGTGGGGAGCATGTTCAAATCCAGCAGCGTTGAGAAACATTTTCACGGTCTGCCAAACTTCATCGGTGGCAGACACATCCAGAACCACCAGTTTTGGTGCCTGACCCGATAAAGTTTGAACAAGTTCTCCATTGAAACTTGGGTCAATAATCTGCATCGCCTGAATCAGCGTAGGCAAATCATTGGCAAAAGGGCCAACACAATCCAAAGACGTTTGCTCAGGCAAAACCCCCTTGCGACTCACTCGGCCAAATGTCGGTTTTAACCCAAAAATATTGCAGCAAGCCGCAGGCATTCGGATTGAGCCACCCGTGTCTGTACCAATTGAAAAATCAACTAATTTTGCAGCGACTGCAGCCGCTGAACCGCTTGAAGACCCCCCAGGAATCAGCTCTGGAAACTTCGGATTAATCGGCGTTCCAGTAAAATGATTAATCCCTGTAATTCCAAAAGCCAATTCATGCAAATTGGTTTTCCCCACGATTTGACAATTATTTTTTATGATTAAATCGATGATTTCAGCATTATGTTTAGCTTTATCACTATTTAATAAAGATTGACTTCCAGCTAAAGTTTGAAACCCCTGAATATGAATACTATCTTTCACCGCAACTTTAGTTTCCCCTGAACCTAAAGCCATTTTTTTACAAAAAATATTATCCATACACCCACCTCAGATTATAAATATGGCGTAAATTTTAGATTCAAAATGCATCAATTTATTTGACATGTCAAACATTTTTTGAACGATATTTTTTAGTGCAAATTGCATTAAAAAAGCACAATAAATTCACATTTTAAATATTTTTTATTTTTAAATTAATAACTTATAAAATTGCATGCTTTTTAGAAAAACCCAAAAAAAGACTTTGAAAAGGCAATTAATTGTAAATTTATTTTTTGTGCACTATTTTTTATCATTAGAATCATTTTTAAACTGCACAAACGCAGGTCAAAAAAATTAAAACTGTGTTTTTTTGGCGCGAAAAATGCGTCAAATAAATCCAAAGCCTAAAATTAAAATTTTGAAAAATACTATTTGAAGTTTTTATTTTAAATAAATACCAATAAGTCAAAAATAAAAAAATATAAATAGAATAAAAACAAATCATTATTAACACAGACTGATCAGATATAATATTTTTATGCCTAAAATTTCAATGAGCGCGCCTAAACAGTTTAGGCGATTTTTACAAAGACAGTTCAACCCCGAAAAACCACACCGATATATGGGTACAGATGAACATTTTGCTTGAATTTTTAGCTCAATCTTTCAAATATTTTTTATGGTATTTAAGCCAAGCTTCCACATTGAATAAAGCCATGTAGCTCAATATTGATGTCAGCCCAAGAATGATGATGCTCAAAATAAATTTAACGATGGGCTGTGGCGCTTCAAGTTTTTAACAGAAGTAAAAGTAATAGAAAAAGTGCCAGCCATTAAAAATCATAAATAAGCGGATCTTAATACCCAACATAGTTTCAGAGAGCAAAAATATGGTTACATCTCATTCAGAGAACCAGTCAAAAAAAATCAACTAAAATACTGAATATAATATATTTTTATTTTATCCTACATTAGCTCTTGAATAGCTTTTGCATAAGCTTCGATATTAGATGGATGATCAACAGACAAAGTTTCCAGAAAATCTTTCGCAGACTTTACATAAGCCGCATGATTCAAATCATGAGAAGCAATGACATCAGATAAAATCGTAGCGCCTTGCTCTGCATCAAATTCAGAATAATAGTATCCTACTGGTAACATGGGTGAGTTATGAACCAATGGGTATCCACCATATAAAGCTTCATAATAGGCGTAATTTAAGGCATTTTCCCACTGGTGTGCGACCACAATGTCTGTATATCGAGACAGAAAATCTGAGATTTTATATCTCCCTTCAACCGTCATCACATTATCTCGAACAAGATCAGTCCGACCAATAAAATTGAAAAATGCCAATCTGTCTTTTTTATCATAGGTATTACATAAATAGACATGCTCTATACAGTCTTTATTTTCACGATACAGTTTTTCGCAGATCAAGACTGGAATATAGCAGGTCTTCACAATATCTCGATTTGCTTCAAAATTAGAGACACGTTTTTTGCCCACTCTAGGCTGATAACCAAATGTAATCTGATTGCCTTTGAGCTGCTCAATCGACTTATCTAAAAAAATCGGAGACCAAATATGCGGTAAAATCGTGATCGGGCAGCGCAACATGATTGAAAAATAAGACTTACATGTATTTTCATGTTGAGGGATTGTCCAAACTGCATCGAATTCTGCACCATTAAAAAAACGCCCACCTTTCTGATCGAAGAGAAAAGACTGCATTTCTAAAACAAAATCATTGCCGATTCTATAACTTACAACTTTCCCACCTCGGTCATGCACTGCCTTGGCATGCTCAGGCTCAATAATCACTGTTCCTTCAATAAGCAGATCTAATTGCCCTGCAACATCATTCAAATTTTCAAACTCAATGCCCAACTCATCGAGCATCAGCCCTCCGTGAGGCTCTGATTTATTCCCCAAATAAACAATGCTCACTTTTTTAATAAAAGGAATTTTTTTCAATAAAAAATATAAGAAAAAGATGTTCTGCAATGCACCATTGGCAAAAATATCACTTACAGATCCCTCATCAAGATGAAAACTAATCCCAACATATAAATCTTTATTCTTCATTGAATTACCTTTTTATTTTATGCCTTTAAAAATTAAAAAATAGTAGAGTCCTTAGACTCTACTATTTAATCTGTCTATAAAAAATACTGGATTACGAACATTTATTTATTTCCAAGTATAAGAAACACCAGCTCCTACAGCGGTTGTATTGGCATCATTTAACCCGCTAGATACTGAGCCTTTGATTGCAAAACCATTTTCGAAATAATGACTTGCACCAATTGCAATTGCAGATTGACTATCAAAATATCCATAGCCCATACCAAAGCTCGTCGCACCAGCTTCAGCAGGAGTTGGAATATTATTCATAGCCGCAATACCAGCAATACCCTGCGCTGCTATTTTTCTATTGTTATTCATTTGATTTGTTAAATCTTTATATGAAGAACTATTACGGAATGTTTCATCAATACTATTTACAGCCGCTACCGCTGTAGATGCCGATTCTGCTGCTGAGGTTGCCGAACTTGCAGAGGCTGTTGCTGAGGTAGAAGCTGAACTTGCATAACTGCCTGCTACAGTCGCTGAACTCGCTGATGATACTGCAGAGGTAGAGGCTGAAGATGCAGAAATAGCAGCTGCACTTGCAGAACTGCCTGCTAGAGTCGCTGAACTCGCTGATGATACTGCTGATGTAGAGGCTGCATCTGCGTAACCACCAGCTAGAATTGCTGAACTTGCAGATGATACCGCTGAGGTCGACGCTGCATCTGCATAACCGCCTGCTAGTGTTGCTGAACTGGCCGACGATACTGCTGATGTAGAGGCCTGTGTCGCTGAATTAGCAGATGCCGTTGCTGAGCTCGCTGATGATACCGCTGAGGTCGATGCTGCATCAGCATAACCACTTGCTAGTGTTGCTGAGCTCGCAGATGCTGTCGCCGAAGTTGATGCTGCTCCAGCATAATATGCTGAACTTATAGCCCAATCACTTGATACAGTCGCCGAACTTGCTGATGCTGTCGCTGAGCTTAAGGAGTCTGTTGCCGAACTTGCTGACGCTGTTGCTGAGCTAGCCGAGTTCGTTGCTGAACTGGCTGATGAGATCGCAGCTGTCGAAGCAACAACAGCTGAACTTTGTGAGTTCGTCGCTGAACTTTGTGATGCAATTGCTGAACTTAAAGAATTTGCTGCAGAACTAGCGGAAGCTGTCGCCGAGCTAGCAGATGCCGTTGCTGAGCTTGCTGATGACACTGCCGCAGTTGATGCTGTATCTTCTGAAGTACATAATGCTGATACAGTAGCTGAGCCTAAAATAGGTATATATGCACTTAGATCAGCTAGACAGTCAGCATGTGCTGTTTGTACTCCCCCCATTAAAGACAATACGGTTGTTGCTGCCAACAAAGTTTTCTTACTGGATTTTTTCCCTTTGGCTTTTGCTATTTCTGATACGGCTGTAAATGATTGGGTGAGTTCATCCCACACCAATCGATAAAATTTATTCATTATCGTACCCTTCAAATTTATTTATAAGTTTTATAATTCTCTTTTTTTAAATAAATGAATCACATCCCTAGAAACAAGTAATTTATAAGTGCACATTCCAAACAATAAATATATATATTAAACATATTTTTTAAAACAGAATTAAATCAATATAAAACATAGATTTATTTTTAATAAAAATTTTTAAATTTTTAAGTATTAATTAAGTGAAAAATACTTAAAATTTGGTATTTAAATAACCAATTCCAGTGATGATAATGTATCTAAAAATAAAAGGAATAAACTATGTCTATGAAAGATTTTGCGCTTATATTTATGCATGATGAAACGCTTCGGATGCGATTAAATTTAATCCTTCTTCAAATAGGAATAAAATCTGAGAACATCCGTTTCACTGATCACCTGAATTATAGTTATGATAAAGACAATCTGCTGATTTGCTTTTTGGACTTAGACCATCCTAAGGGATATGATTTTTTATCAGATGTTCAAAAAAAAATTAAAAACATAAAAATATTAGCATTTTCCTCAAATGAAGAAGAAGAGAATTTTATTAAATGTATTGACCAAGGCATATCAGGTTATATTCTTAAACACAAAAGTGACATCGAAATGATGATCGCAATTAAGAATTTTTTAGAAGGAGGGTTTCCGATTGACCCGATCATGGGACACAATCTGATTCATAAATTAAAAAATAAAATCATTAAAAATCAAAGTAATGAAAATAATTTAATTTCAAAAAGAGAATCTATTATTCTCAGACTCATTGCTTCTGGTCTAAGTAATCGAGAGATTTCAGATAAGCTCTGTATATCTATTCATACAGTTGAATGTCATCTTAAAAATATATATAAAAAGTTATCTGTAAATACGAGAACAAAGGCAATGATTAAAGCAAAACAAATTGGAATTTTATCATAGTTTAAATCCCTTATATTTATTAGTAGTATCTACTTTCATTATATTTAATTAACACATAAATTCCTTATTATTTTTAGTAGTATCTACTTTCACTATATTTAATTAGCACATAAATTCCTTATTATTTTTAGTAGTATTTAATTTTATTAAATTATGAGTCCATACAATTAATAATATTTTTTATTTAAAAAAAATATTATATTTTAAATAGAAATTAAATTAGGATGTATCCTCATCTGGCTTTGCAGAAAATCAACATGCAAACAATGTAATCCATAGACTGATAATTTCGTGCCAGCTTATCAAATCGGGCGGCTAATCTCGCAAAGATATTTTCAGCTAAATACCATAAGCGATATAAGTACTTATCAAATTTTAATTTTTCTCTTCGTATCTGACCCCATTTAAATGATAGGCAAAATACATTGCTTCATTGTCAAGATCCTGATTTTTTCTGAATCTTCACCTTTTTTATGTGTAATCAGATAATTCATCTAACCTATTTCAGAGTTCAACTGTCCTGCAACTTGGCTGGCATGGACTTCACTCCAGTGATTTTAAAATTAATCGATAATCCATACGCATCGGTTGCAAGAGGGACTTTGTAGTGCTTCCGCTTCTTGATTGTGTCATTGCTCGCTTTGAACCATGCCGAGCGATACCTGCCTGATGCAAGGTACGTCCTTCCTGAATACCCATTCTTGATCCAATATACTTCGTAGTTTAAGAAAATATCCTACAGGTCCTACCGCCCCAAGGATTAGCGATTGTATGCCGTTTGCTGAGGACAAAATTCTTCATAAATTCACACGATGAGCGCTGGTGCATAATTTCTATAAGACGCTATCTAGGATATTTCTACTGTAAAACTATACCGATATTTGCCACACTGAAAATTATTTAATCAGAACAAAAAAGCCTGAGCGACCAACATCACTCAGGCTTTTTAAAATCATTCTATTTTTTGATTTTAAAGATAATTCACCACATGTGGCACGATGTCATGCAAGGTACGACCATTACAGGTTTCACCGAGTGCCGACATTTTCCATGCACCGTCATGGCGATAGACTTTGGCAATAATCAGCGCGGTATAGTTGCCTTTTGCAGACAAGTTATAGTGTGCGATTTGCTGATTGGTACTCTGATCGACCAAACGACAGAAGGCATTTTCCACTTTTTCAAAGGTTTGCCCACGGAAACTACTAATGGTAAACACAATAGATTGAACATTGCTTGGCACTTGGCTCAAATCCACATGTACGACTTCGTCATCGCCATCGCCTGCACCTGTCAAGTTATCGCCTGAATGCACAATACTGCCGTCACGGCTACGCAATTGCCCAAAATAGACATTGTCGACTTGGCGTTTATTGGCATCGAAGGTGATCGCTGAAACATCCAGATCAATGCTTTTATTGCCTCCACCAAACATACCAAACAAACCACCACTTTTAGCAACGTCCCAACCTGCACCTAAAAAGATTTTAGATAAGCTGGAACCGTCTTGTTTTTCTAGTGAGATTTTCTGACCTTTAACTAAGCTAATGCTCATTTTTTTTCCTATTTTATGATCGTTGGCCTAAATTAAGTACTGACGCCAACCAAGTAATATAACTGTTGCGATTTCTCGAACAGATGATGACTTTACCATAGCCCTGAAACTTCAAAACCATGCCTTCGCCACTGGTGACACTATTTAACAAATTCCCCAACATGCCACGATTTCGGGAACTTGGCATGCCAATGTTGTAGCTAAGCGATGAATCCCACGCCACGACATGCCCATTATCAATCACGGTTTCACCATTTTGCGGATTGACCTCAACTTCCATCAGCGTACCGCAACCTGAAATACACAGTTGCCCTTGCCCAGAAGTTTCCATCACTACAAAACCGCCATTGTCCCCAAACAGGCTACCGCCCAAGTTAGTCTGGACTTTAGCTTTGACATTGACCTGTTCGGTCGAGGCCACAAATGCACCGTCAGACAGTACATATTGCTGCTGACCAATATTTAAGATTTGCATGTCACCATCAAGGTTTGGAGACAATAAACATTCACCCGCACCAAACGACGCTTTAATTTCTTGCTGGAATAAAGATTCACCTGTGGTGAATTTACGCATCACGGACTGAAACAACCCTCCACGTAACTGGCCGCCCAACTCTAAGTTAGACTCCATCATCACCATGGCATCCGATTCACAGTAGATCTTTTCACCCTGACGCATTGAGACATGTAAAAATGGTTCAGGGCTACCGACCAGATTAAATTCAGCCATCTTGTGATCCTCTTAATTTAAAATTTGTTTGGCTTTGGCTTGTTCCAGCCATTGTGGAAATTCTTGCAGCATCAGGTCGTAGAGTTCACTTTCAGGCAGGCTTTGCAAATGATCAATCGCAAAGAAATTGCAGTTGTCTACGACCCGATCGGTCAGCGTATCGAGCTTTTCCAAGACTCCATAACCCCGTCCACCAATCCCGATAAACTGCCAGAAAATCGGCTGATTGGAGTTTTCACGCAGCAAGCGTTTGATCTGAGCCGCACTGCCCACACCGCCATCGGAAATAAATACGATATAAACAGGTAAATCACTCGGCTGTTCTTTCAGGAAATATTGCACCACATCCTGTATCACCGCAGGTTCATTGTTGATACACGCACCTGCCTGCCATTTTTTATAACCGCCCTGTTCTTGGTTAATAAAATCGTGCAGGTTGTCCAGCGATACATCACTTAAACGTAAGGGACGTTCGGCAAATGCCCAACATTCAAAATTGGCATCATCATCAAAATTGACCGCCAGTGGCATCACCCGATCCAGCACACGCTGCACATCACCACGGCGATACTGACCCAGCATTGAACCTGAATAATCCAGTACCAAAGCCACTCGTGCCTTCACGCCGATGAGCTGATTTTTTTCCAGACTAATCAGAGACTTTTTGGTTAAGTCGAGCAGTTGTGGCGCAGTCGCCTGAATTTTATCGAGCACCACTTTTTTACGCAGATCGACGGTTGAAATGGTCGGCGTTTTAGGCGGTGTCGGAGCCGCACTGACTTCAGCGCCAAAGTGTTCCACCAAGGTCTGTAAACCACCACCAAAGCCCTGACCAATCGCAGCCAGACGCCATAAATCATTTTTAAAATAGATTTCAATCAACATCAAAGCTTTTTCTTGGCGAAAGCTGCTACCAAGCAGGCGGTAACTGGCAACGACTTCAGACTTGCTGTTAATCAGCTCCACCACACCACTTTGAATATCGTGCATGCTGAGCTGTGGATTGTCCAATGTGGCACAGAACACCAGACGGGAAACGGTGTTGGGATTGGTTTTGGCTAAATCAATTTGAAACTCATGAATACTGCCTGCCTGACTATAACGAACCTCTTTGTTTGGCGAACTCGGCTGATTATAGAACACCATGTAATCATCATGAATCAGTCGATCCCGCTGGTCTAAAGCAAAACAGGACAGATCAAGGTGATGTGGGGTATTGAATTGAACGCGTATACGAAATTGCTGTTGTTCGAATAAGTTTTTCAGCGGGAGCTTTTGCCCTGAGATGAGTTCCATGTGTATTGGTCTTGTCGATTAGCACTTGAAAAACTGCGGCTAGACAGTCTTTCAAGTGCTAAAAGATTGCTCTTTTAGCACCGTGACAGCGTGGTTATACCGCTACGCCATAGCTCGCAGCCAATGCGCCCAAACCGCCATTGAAGCCCTGACCAACAGCTTTGAATTTCCACTCACCGTTGTGACGGTACAATTCACCAAAAATCATTGCAGTTTCTGTGCTGCCATCTTCTGACAAGTCAAAACGTGCCACTTCTTCGTTGGAATTGTCTTTGTTCAAGACACGGATATAAGCCTTGTCGACCTGACCAAAGTTTTGACCGTTTTGCTGACCTTCGTGAATGTTCACCGCAAAAATCACTTTTGCCACATCCGCAGGCACTTTGCCTAAATTAACCGATACAGTTTCATCATCGCCATCGCCTTCACCAGTACGGTTGTCACCGTTGTGAACCACTGAGCCACAGTCTGACTGTTTTTGGTTAAAGAAAATAAAGTCGGCATCACGACGAACTTTACCACTTTCACTGACAAGGAATGCCACAGCATCAAGGTCAAATGCCTTACCATCAGTCACACGCGGGTTCCAGCCCAAACCAAGATCAACAAGGTTCATGCTCGGTGCGGTTTTCGATAAGTTAATGTTGCCGCCTTTAGACAAGTTAATTGCCATGATTTAAATTTCCTTCTGCTGTATCAAATTAAATTACTGTTGTTTTTTGCTATAAGAGATCGAAGATAAAACTGCCCAGACAATCAAGGCAATCCCGATCAAACCAGTGACCACTTCAGGCACATGCACACCCGTACCACTCGCGAGCATAATCAATGCCAGCGCGCCAATCGCATAGTGTGCACCATGCTCTAAAAATATATAGGCATCCAACGTGCCTTTTTCAACTAGGCAAATGGTCAGTGATCGAACAAACATCGCGCCGATCACCAAACCGAAAATGCTTCATGTAGCCTGTTCAGTTAGATATTGATGCCATATTGATGGCACATCATGCGTAGACCACCTGCATAACCTTGCCCAACTGCACGGAACTTCCATTCGCCGTTGTGACGATACAACTCACCAAACACCATTGCGGTTTCAGTTGAATAATCTTCATTTAAGTCGAAACGCACAATCTCATGTTGTGAAGCATTATTTACGATGCGGATAAAAGCATTTTGCACCTGACCGAAGTTTTGGCGACGCGCTTCTGCATCGTGAATGGTCACGGTAAAAATGATTTTTTGTACATCGGCAGGTAAACGGGTTAAATCAATTTTTAAGCTTTCATCATCGCCATCACCCGCACCTGTGCGGTTGTCGCCAGTGTGTTCGACTGAACCTTCAGGTGAACGCGGTTGGTTATAAAAGATAAAATCGTGTTCGCCACGTACTTTGTCGTTCGCACCCAATAAAAATGCCGAAGCATCCAAATCAAAGTCCACGCCATCGGTTGCACGTGCATCCCAGCCCAAACCCACAAGTACTTGAGTCAATGACGGATCAGTTTTGCTGAGTGAAAGATTGCCGCCTTTATTTAATGTAATGGCCATTTTATTGTTTCCTCTAATTTCAACTATTTACGCCCGACCGTCCATCTAAAGCCAAAGCCATAGTGTTCATCGAGCTTTTGCTGGTCATGAAAATATTGCACTTGGCGGTTGGCCTGAATTTGCCCACCGACATTTTTTAATTCCACAATGGCACAGGTATTGAGGTAGCCGCCTTCATTGACAGGCACTTCAATCGGAGGCTGATTGGGAAGCTTCATGTTTACAATAGCATCGGTTGCCGCCCAGTTTGCTGCGCCTTCGTAAATATATGTATAAATAACAATACGTTTAATCTGATCCCAATGTTCACCATTGATCCACAGATTTTCACCATTTAAGGCTGAGCCTGTGCGGTCATCGCCTTGCAACTCGGCATAAGGCGATTTTTCATAACTGCCAAAACGGTTACCCAGTGCCTGAATAATATGAATCGCGCCATTTTGCATCTCAATCATCGCACCCAAGTCCAGATCGACCGATTGCGAAGCACTGAGTTTACGGAAGAAACTCTTGCTGCGATCTCCCCCTGAGCGGTTCCAGTTCAGATTTACCTCAATCTTGCCAAACGAACCATTGTGCTTGGTCAGGTTAATCGATGAATTGGGTTTATCTAAACGAATCTTGGACAAATTAATCGAACTGGGTGGCGGTGTCGGTTGGGCATTTGGCGTGGCTGTGGTCGAACTGACAGGCTGACCAAAAATATTCTGATTGCTGCTTGGGTTTGAACTTGGTGGCGCAGCGCTCGGACTTGGCTGTGGTGCAGGCGCCGCCGATGGTTCAGCCACATCGACACCAAAATTTTCTGCCAGTGGTTTTAAACCACCGTTAAAGCCCTGATCGACAAAACGATATTTCCAGCGACCATTGTGGTTATACACTTCCGCCAAAATCAGTGCCTTTTCTGTTTTGCTCTGAGTATTGATCTCGGATGTTGCAACCACATGACCATCGCTGAGTAAATCAATGCTGAGTTGCTGCACATCGCGAATGTGCGCGGACTCATTGAGCGTGGCACAAATCGCGATCTTACCAATGGCACTGTCGAGCAATGTGGTATTGATACGAATGCGGGTTACAACATCGGGTTTGCTCCCCACTTCAAACAATTGCACACTTTGATTTGGAGTTTGGGTTTGTCCATAGAAAATCATGTCGGCATCGCCACGGACTTTTTGCGTGGTCTGCGCCAGCAGGTAGGCAGTAATGTCTAGATCTATGGCTTGGGGAATACGCGCTCGGATTACAAGCTCGACTGACGGGGTCGCTAAAACCGTATTTGCACCTGCAATAAGCTGCTGCATGATACACCTTTAAAAATAGGTTCGATTTGATATCTAAACAAAATAAGCTTCTGACTTTTGAATAAGCGACTTTCATTGTTGATTTTCTTTCTCCCTCTGGGAGAAAAACCAAGAGGGTGTAAATAGCGATGAAAGCAGCTTCATGTAAATCTTTATAGAAAAACAATACTTTATATAGACTTTAATTATAAAGAGCGATTTTATTTATATCACAGATTCAGGATCAATTCTCTCAATCATCTGCAATAAAAAATACACCCCCAAAGTTGTCATAACTTTGAGGGTCTATGGGTAGAAATATGTATTAAATTAATTCAATGCAGCGTTAATACCGAACCGCGACTTTCGGGTTGGAGTTCCCCCATATCGTGTAGACATCGGCAAGTAGCGCACCATTATATTCTTCAAGATCACTTTGCTTGACTTCGACATTGCCTTGTCGTCCGAACAGGATCACTTCATCTTCAGCACGAATATCTGGAAAATCAGTGACATCCACCATGGTCGTGTTCATGGAAGTTCGTCCAACCACAGGCACTTTATGCCCACGAATCAACACATACGCCTTGTTACTAAAAGCACGGCGATAACCGTCCGAGTAACCTACAGGCAAGTTTGCCAAGTACGAGTCACGCTTTAAAGTATAGGTCTGGTCGTAACCCACTGTTGTGCCTTTGGCATAATGATTGACGGTTGCGACTTGGGTCTTGAAGCTCATGATTTTTTGGTATTCGGTGCGCTCAGGAATGCTGTCTCCATACAACACACCACCTGCCCGTACCATATCCAGATGTGACTCAGGCACAGTCAAGGTCGCAAAGGAATTGGCGGTGTGTAAAGTCAACTGCTTACGGTCGAGTTTGGCGGTATGAATCAGCCAGTTGGTTTGTGCATTGAAAATCGCCAAATGTTCACGCACATAGTTTTGATCTTCCACCGCATAATGACTCATGATGCCGACCAGTTTTAAATGCGGCAATTTGGTCATGGCAAGTGCCTGCTTCTTGGCTTCAGGCATTTGCAAATCTAAACCGTTACGATCCATACCGCCTGAGTTCAACGCCAAATGATAGGCCAAAGTCAGATTTTGCTGCGCTGCCCATTGAGATAAGCGCTGTGCCTGTTCAAAGTTCCCCAATAACTCTTCAACATGCAGCGATGCGGCATTTTGAATCTCATGATCAGTGGCGGCACGCAAGCGCAAAATGCGTCCTGTATAACCACTTTGACGCACCGTTGCGGCTTCGGCATTACTGGTGATTCCGACGCAAGGCACATTCAGTTTGATAATGCTCGGCATCAGTAAAGCAATGCCATGCCCATAGGCATCGGCTTTCATTACTGCACAAATTTGGCTTTTGTCGTGTAACTGCTGATGTAAAGTCTGAATATTTTGCTCAAAGGCCTGTACGTTAATTTCCACCCATGCATTGGCTTGTGGCGCGATGGTTTGCTGTGCGGAAATCTGATTGGTCAACGGTAAGGCTGCGAGGACAGGTTGCAGGCTAGAACAGGCAAACCCAAGCATTAACGTCAGTTGTGCAATTTTTTTGTTCATGATGATGTTCCCGTAAATAATAAATTTTTTTAATAGATTGATTTTGTTATCCCCACCCCGTGCAAAACCGAGTCAGGTGTATTGCTGATGAATATTGATATTTTTAGGGGAAGCAACTGCCCATCTCCCCCGAAACAAGGCAGTTGCTGATGGTTCGGTTTTATTTTTTATTCTTGTTCAGATTCAATGCGACGACCATTCTCCAAAATCCAAGTGCGTTCGCTGTCTTTACGACCACGGCGCTTATAAGCAATCAATAGTCCGATAAACCAGATTGGTGAAGCGAACAGTGAAATACGCGTATCATGATCAAGACACAGAATCGCCACGACAAACACCATAAATGCAATGCCTGCCCAGCTCATAAAAATCCCTGCTGGCATTTTATAAACCGATTGTTCATGCAAATCAGGGCGTTGTTTGCGGTAAGCCAAGTACGACAGCAAGATCATGGCAAAGGCAAATACCGTTAAAATCGAAGTAAATGCGGTCACGATATTAAAGGCAGTCATGACATTTGGTGTAACGAACAGAATCAGTGTTCCTGCGACCACACAGCCCATTGAACATAAAATCGCTTGCACAGGGACTTTGCCTTTCGACAAGGTTTTAAAGCGTTGCGGTGCGTCTTTTTCAACCGCCAAACCATACAGCATACGGCTGGTGGCAAAGATACCGCTGTTCGCCGAAGACATCGCTGAGGTCAATACCACAAAGTTCACCACAGAGGCTGCCGCAGTCAGTCCAACCAGTTTGAACATCGCTACAAATGGGCTTTGTGCTGGGTCAACATGCTGCCAAGAAATGACTGAGATAATCACCAGTAAAGCACCGATATAGAACAACAGAATCCGCCAAGGAATCGAGTTAATGGCTTTTGGAAGAGATTGTTCAGGATTTTTGGTTTCTGCTGCGGTGGTTCCGACTAGCTCAATACCCAAGAATGCAAATACCGCCATTTGGAAGCCACCTAAGAAGCCTGTCACGCCATGCGGTAAAAAGGCATCGGGATTGGTGACATGTGACAGCGATGCTTTCACACCATTCGGTGAAACAAAGCCAATGCTCACCAAGCTAATCCCCAAAATGAGGAAGGCAACAATCGCGACAATCTTGATCATGGCGAACCAGAACTCGGTTTCACC
The DNA here is from genome assembly GCF_003261585.1 of Acinetobacter sp. MB5. Lineage (GTDB taxonomy): Bacteria > Pseudomonadota > Gammaproteobacteria > Pseudomonadales > Moraxellaceae > Acinetobacter. The sequence goes on from NZ_POVU01000004.1 coordinate 221,516, forward strand.
AAACATTTTCACGGTCAGCAAGTTGAGTGTGGTCAAAATGCCCACAGTGGCTAAGGCAGGCAACCAGACAGGCAAGTCGGGATACCAAAACTGCATATAACCGCCAATGGCAATAATATCGGCGATGGCGGTGACGATCCAACCCAGCCAGTACGACCAACCTAGAAAGAAGCCTGCCCACGGGCCTAAATAAGCAGTGGCAAAATCCACAAATGACTTATAGTTGGTGTTGGACAGCAACAACTCTCCCATGGCACGCATGACAAAGAAGAAGAAAAAGCCAACGATCATATAGGTCAGTAAGACCGAGGTTCCCGAGGAAGAAATGGTCTGCCCCGAACCCATAAACAGTCCCGTCCCGATTGCACCTCCAATGGCGATCAACTGGATATGTCGGTTGGTTAAGGCACGGTCAAGATGCGGTTCTTCTGCCAAATGATGATGACCAATCAGATCACCATCCCCCATTAATGCGTGATTATCGTTATGTTCCCGATTCATCGCCACTCCTAAGCAAGCGTTGCGCTATTGTCAACTGGTCATGATATCCATTCATTTCTGTGCTGTTCGATGTTGGGGGCTAAGCCCCTCAATCCTCTGTCAGCATCAGCCCTGCACGTAGTCCTTTTTGTACGTGTGGGTTAGGAAATAAAATCCATTCTTTGGCGTGCTGCGCCCGTGTTTCCTGCTGTTGCTGGGTACACAATAAGTCTCCCTGCTCGAACACGGTAAAATTCGGGGCATCATCACTGAGGTACAGCTTGAAGTCATCATGTTGTTTGAGCAGTGAATACTGCACATTGAACTGACGCATCGCACTGGTTTTACCACGTCGTGGTAAAGGTTGATTTGCCACCACACTGCGTAACATGGCATCCGTTGCTTGGAACTGAGTCAGGTCATTGCAGCCAAATGGCAAAGCTTTGCCCAGCTCCAGCGTGCAGCTAGAGGCTTGGCAGGTTTCTGCGGTCAACTGGCTAAAAGTGCGTCCAAGGCTTTGGTGATGAACCAGAGCATCCAGATCGGCAGCCTCTAGTGAGCTTAAAAATTCAGGATCGAACGCTTCGGTTTTATAAGGTAGTAAACCGAAGGTCGGAAAAAGTGATGCACGAATGGCGGTGTGCAAGTCATAGTGCAGACGAACCGCCTGTGGGTCACTCTGCTGCATAAAATGCTGCACCAGTTGCTCTAAGCCTTTGGCACGTGCAGTTTCAGCACTTTCCGCAAAGCCACTGACACCGCCCATAAACATGCGGTTCAGGTCAGCCGTCAGGTAGCGCTCGCCCTGACGCATCGCGTCTGGATTGCCCAAGATAATCAGCAAACGTACCTGCAAGCTGAGCTTGCCCGAAAACAAATCGGAACAAAGCTGATTCAGCAATTCAATCGGCGCAGTTTCATTGCCATGAATGCCTGCCGAAAGCACCACCACCTTGTGATAGCCCTGTACTGGGGTCAGTTCCAGTACACCTTCAGCCAACCAATGCCAAGTAAAACCGTGCTGCTGCCCCTGCTGTGGCTCAGGGAATTGTCCACTGAGCGTCATCGCCAAGAAATCCTGCATCACTGCCCCGCCTAAATTTGTTGGAATGGGTAGATTGAACCTAAATTCATCAACACCGTTAGCTCATCGAGTGCCTGACGGCTTTCGATCAACAACTGTGGATCAACCAGATCAGCTTGGGTTAAACGGTCACGGTAATGACGATCCACCCATTGATTCAGTGCGGTAAAGAGTTGTTCATTCATCAACACTTTCGGATTCACCGCGTGTAATTCCTGTTCATTCAATGCAACACGTAAACGTAGGCACGCAGGGCCGCCGCCGTTTTGCATACTTTCACGCAGGTCAAACACCTTAATGTCGTCAATTGGTGTGCCCATTTGAATCATGTCATTGAGGTAGCCCCAAACTGCTGCATTTTTGCGAGATTCTTCAGGCACAACAATACTCATACCACCATCTGGACGGGTCAAAATCTGACTATTAAACAGATACGTCGCAACGGCATCATCCACCGAAACACGCTGAGTCGGCACTTCAATCGCAATCAGTTCTTGCTCAATGGTCGCCATTTTGCGGCGGATTTCATCAAGCGCCTGAGCCTGATGTAAAAATGCCTGTTGATGGTGGAACAATACTTGCTGGTTGCTCACCGCGATCACGTCATTATGGAAAACGCCCTGATCAATCACGTCAGGATGTTGCTGCACAAAAACGGTGTGCGCAGCATCCAACTGATGCAAACGTGCAATCGCTTCACTGGCTTCGCGGGTTTGACGCGCTGGATAGCGTTTTGGCCCTGCTTCACCATTAAAATGCTGCTGTCCATAGACAAACACCTGCACACTACGATCCGCATAGCTCCCGCCCAAACGGTTGTGGTTGGCTGCACCTTCATCACCAAACAGTGCCACTTGCGGCAACGCTGCATGATGGGCGAAATGTTGCTCGTCACGGAAAATTGCCTTTAAAACCTGTGAAGTGGTGTCGGCTTCAATCGAACGGTGAAACTTGTTGTTCAGGTTAGCTGCGGTAAAATGCACCCGTCCATCGGCACTGTCCGCAGACGGTGACACGGTTGCAGCATTAGCTGTCCACATGCACGACGCTGAACTGAGTGACGAGAGTAGTTGCGGTGCGTACTGCATCGCCTGCGCCAACACGCTGGCATCATCACCACGGAAACCGAGTTTGCGTAACATCGGCAAATGTGGGCGCTCATGCGGCACCAACACACCTTGCTTCAAGCCCAAATCACTGAGGGCTTTCATTTTTGCTAAACCTTGCTTGGCCGCAAGTTTCGGGTTCGACACCAGATTGCGGTGTTTGGTTGAGGCTTCATTGCCAAACGACAAACCTGCATAGTGATGGGTGGGGCCAACTAAACCATCAAAATTGACTTCGTAACCTAACATTTTCTTCTCCAATTTCCGTGGCTTATTCCAACACCAACCCTGGTGTTAATTTTTCAGGCAAGCTCAGGCTGTCTGTTTCCAGTGAAGCCATTGGCCATGCACAGTAATCTGCTGCATAGAACGCACTCGGACGATGGTTGCCCGATGCACCGACACCGCCAAACGGTGCAGCACTCGATGCACCTGTTAATGGTTTGTTCCAGTTAACAATCCCTGCACGCGCTTCAATCAACAGCTCATCAAACAAGGCGCGTTGCGTTGCAATCAGACCGACTGCCAAGCCAAAACGAGTTTTGTTCGCCAGTTCTACTGCTTGTGCAAAATCGTCATAACGCTGAATGCAAGTTAATGGGCCGAAATATTCTTCATCAGGCACATTCGCAACGTCTGTCACTTCTAAAATGCCTGCGCTGAGTAAGCTGCTGTCGGCTTGTAAACGGGTCATGCTGAGCAATGAGGTTGCACCCAAATCAACAAAGGCTTGCTGTGCCTGTAACATACGCTCAGCCGCAACCGATGAAATCACGCCGCCCATAAAGGGTTGTGGTTCAGCATCCCAAGCGCCAATCTGGAGCTTGCCAGCCACTTCAACCAAACGCTGAATGAACGCATCACCTTGTGCGCCACGTTTCACCAAAATACGACGGGCACAGGTACAGCGTTGTCCCGCAGAAATAAAGGCCGACTGAATCGCGACATTCACCGCAGCATCGACATCTTCAAAATCTTCCACGATCAGCGCGTTGTTGCCGCCCATTTCCAGTGCCAAGATTTTCTCAGGCGCACCTGCCAACTGACGATTTAACTGATAGCCCGTATTGGCGCTACCCGTAAACAATAAGCCATCAATTTCAGCATGTTGTGCAAGCGCTTCACCTGTTTCACGACCACCTTGCACCAAGTTCAAGACACCCGCAGGTAAACCTGCCTGTTGCCACAACTTCACAGTTTCTTCGGCAGTCCACGGGGTGAGTTCACTCGGTTTAAACACAATGCTGTTGCCCGCAATCAATGCAGGGACAATGTGTCCATTGGGTAAATGCCCAGGGAAATTATATGGGCCAAACACAGCAAGTACACCGTGTGGACGGTGACGTAACGATGCCACACCATCTGCCATGCTCGTGCTGCTCGCCCCTGTACGCTGTTCATAGGCACGTAGCGAAATCGCCACTTTCCCGATCATGGCTTGTACTTCGGTCAAGGTTTCCCAGTAGGGTTTACTGGTTTCTTGGCTAATGACTTCCGCCAACTGGCTTTTGTTCTGCTCAAGCAAACTGGCAAAACGTTGGACGACTTCAACACGCGCGTCCAAACTTTGACGCGCCCAGTGTTTAAATGTGCTGCGGGCTGCCTGACAAGCGGCATCCACATCGGCTGAATTTGCTGAATTTGATTTCCAAATCAACTGATTGGTCACAGGATTGGTTTTTTCTAAGGACGTACCTCGCCCTTGCAGCCATGTTCCTGCAATATATAAAGCCTGTTCTGACATGTTATTTTTCCAATGGATTAAGTGCCAAAATACGTACTGACTGCCCTTCAATTACTTCAAGCTGTTGTGCCTGCTCGGCAGTTAAATACAGCGTTTCATCGTGCAATTGACCTTGAATCAGCAAGGCGCGATAGTCGTAGTACGCTTCGTTTGCAACTAAATAATGGGAACGGGATTTTTTACTGTCGACTGCACCAATGCTGACGCTAACCAAACGGCTATCCTTGACGGCACGCAAGTCATCCAGTTCCGCTTCAATGGTCGGCCCTGCATCAAAAATATCGACATAACCCTGATAACGCAGACCTTCTGCCTCCAGCACACGGTAGGCAGGCAACGTCTGCGGATGCACCTTACCAATCACATTGCGTGCGCTCTCAGGCAGCAAGTCCACATATAGCGGATAACGCGGCATCAGTTCGGCAATAAAGACTTTTTGCCCGATGCCACTTAAATAATCCGCTGTAGAGAAGTCCATATTAAAGAAGTGCTTACCCAGTTCATCCCAAAATGGTGAGCGCCCCTGCTCATCGGATACCCCACGCATTTCTGCGAGTAGATGTTGTTGAAAGAACTGACGAAATGCCGCAATAAACAAGAAGCGGATTTTCGACAGAAATTTGCCATTGTTGCTATGCCGATAATCGGGATCAAGAAACAAGGTACACAGTTCGCTATAACCTGTATGGTCATTGCTTAAGAACAGTGTTGGCAAAACTTTATAGACATTCAACGCCTTCGACGCATGCACCTGCGTACCGACATGGAAGTTGTACCACGGCTCGGTCAGACCAACCGCGACTTCCAAGGCACTGACCCCGACCACACGTCCATTGGACTGGTCTTCCAGCACGAACAGATAACCCTGTTCATGTTTGCTGGCTTCACCGTTTAAGGTGTTACGGGTTCGTTCGATTCGTGCCGACAAGATCTCTTTATTTGGTGGCAAGGAAGTCAAGCCTGTGCCTGCCTTGGTGGCAAGCTGATAAATGTCGTCTAAATCGCGGTGCTCGGCGTGGCGTACGATCATCATGGGGCAATATCCTTATTTTACGAGACGGGCAACAGCGCGTTCAAAGCGTTGTAATCCTTCGATAATATCCGCTTCAGGGATAATCAGCGATGGCGTAAAACGCACCACGTCTGTACCTGCCACCAGTGCCAGTAATCCTTCTTCGGCAGCCAGATTGGTGACTTGTTTCGCTTGACCTGCATATTCATCTTTAAGTACACAGCCGATCAACAGACCTTCGCCACGCACTTGGCTAAATACAGGATATTTAGCATTAATCGCTTCAATGCCTGCGACAAACTGCTGATGACGCACTTTCACGCCTTCAAGCACTTCTGGTGTATTAATAAAGCCAAACACCGCATTGGCAACCGCACAAGCCAATGGATTGCCACCGTAAGTTGTTCCATGTGAACCCACAGTCAGCACTTTTGCCAAAGCATCAGTTGTCAGCATGGCACCAATTGGGAAACCACCGCCCAACGCTTTGGCTGTGGTCAAGACATCAGGCACCACTTCGGTATTCATATAGGCATACAGCGCACCTGTACGACCAACGCCTGTTTGTACTTCATCAAAAATCAACAAGGCATTGTGACGATCACACAATTCACGCAAGCCTTTTAAAAATTCAGCATCGGCAGGTAACACACCACCTTCACCCTGAATTGGTTCAACAATCACCGCACAAGTTTTGTCATTAATCACCGCAGCCGCTGCGTCTAAATCGTTATAAGCAACGTGCTGAATGCCTTCTGGTAATGGTGCAAAATCTTGTGAATATTTCGGTTGACCGCCCGCAGTCACGGTAAATAAGGTACGACCATGAAAGGCATTGTTAAACGCCACAATCTGGTTTTTGCCTTCAACACCGCTGTCATTGCCATATTTACGTGCCAGTTTCAGCGCCGCTTCGTTGGCTTCCGCGCCTGAATTGGCAAAAAAGACTTTTTCGGCAAACGTTGAATCGGTCAGTTGTTTCGCTAAACGTAAAACAGGCTCGTTGGTATAACCGTTACCAATATGCCAAAGCTTTTGTGCTTGTTCAGTCAATGCCTGTACCGCAACAGGATGGGCATGCCCCAATGCATTGACCGCGATTCCCCCAGCAAAATCAATATATTCTTTACCTTGCTGATCCCAGACACGTGAACCTTCGCCACGTACCAAAATAAAATTGGCAGGTGCAAATACAGGCACCATCCACTGGTTAAAGTCATTACGGGTAATCGTCATTGGCTGATTCATATTAACCTCTAATTCATTGAAAAATAGCCAATTTCATTTTATGCACCAAGCAAGCCACGGCAGCACTGTGTCGCGTTTGTTCTATGTGGGGCTAAACCACTTAGCACCCTGTTCATAGAGGTCTGACGGCAAGTTCACCTGCCATCAGATGATGCATAGGGGGAAATTTTCACCCCTATTCAAACTGAGTCCATTTCCAGTTTGCGCCACTTGGGCACAATCTGCATTAAATTATTTTCCTGGGTAAATCCCGCGTTCTTTACGTGCCATGAGAATGCGCTCACACGCCAAAATATAGGCTGAAGTCCGCAAATTGCAGCTCTTTTCTTGTGCCTTGTTCCAGACATCGGCAATCGCATCACGCATGATGGTATCGAGACGCTGGTTAATTTCCGTTTCACTCCAGAAGAAGCTCGACATGTCCTGTACCCACTCGAAGTAACTCACGGTCACACCGCCTGCATTACAAATCACGTCTGGCACCACAATAATGCCACGGCGATGCAAAATATCATCCGCTTCTGGGTAGGTTGGGCCATTAGCACCTTCTAAAACCAAACGTGCCTGTAGTTTTTCTGCACGTTCTGCGGTGATTTGACCTTCGAGTGCCGCAGGAATCAGGATCTCGGCTTGAACATCCCAAAATGCTTCTGCTTCAATTTCAGTCGCATCGGCAAATCCTGCCACGCCACCGTGCTGCTGCACATGCTGTTGTAAAGCTTGAGTATTTAAACCTGCTTCATTAAAAATGGTGCCCGTGTGGTCTTGTACGCACACTACTTTGGCACCTGTTTCAGCAAACAAAATCGCGGCTTCACTGCCGACATTACCAAAGCCTTGTACAGCAACGCGGCTGTCTGCAACCGACAAACCAATTTTCTGTGCAATCTGACAACCTGTGACAAACACACCACGACCCGTGGCTTTGACACGACCCAAAGAACCGCCCAAGTGCACAGGTTTCCCTGTCACCACACCTGTCACGGTATGCCCTTGTTCAATCGAATAGGTGTCCATGACCCATGCCATTACACGCGGATTGGTGCCGACATCGGGTGCTGGAATATCTTTTTGAGGGCCAATAATATGACCAATTTCACTGGTATAACGGCGAGTCAAACGCTCAAGCTCGGCATCTGACAACTGACGTGGATCAACACGAATGCCGCCTTTTGCGCCACCGAATGGCAGATTCAGTACCGCTGTTTTAATGGTCATCCATGCCGACAACGCCATCACTTCATTGAGATCGACATTGGGATGAAAACGAATCCCGCCCTTACCTGGGCCGCGAGATAAGTTGTGCTGTACCCGATAGCCTTCAAAATGACGAATCGAACCGTCATCCATCACCACAGGCACATCCACAATGAGCGCACGCTTTGGATTTTTTAAGGTATCAATATATTTGGTGAGGTCGCCCAGATACGGTTTCACACGTTCAATCTGTGCGAGATAGGTCATCCATGCGCTGTTATTTTCTTGTGCATAGGAGAGATGAGTCTCCACTGCAAAATCCTGTTTGTTGTGGTTTGCTTCAGCTTTAAGCTGTTCCGAAATCATATTTCCCACGTGTATTTACTCGCTACCGTTGCGTTTCGCTTTATAAGAGCGCATCAAAATGGCGCTCTTTACATCCTGTACATGTATAAACTTGTATATACAAGTCGAAATATAAATCAGTTTTTTTTAAAAAAATAGAGAAAGGGCTAAAATTTTTATAAAAATTTAATAAGATATTATTTTATAATAATATTTTTATGATCAATTTCATTATACTGTCATTTTTTAGGCAAAAAACGCTGTTTTTAGGCGCACCAAAATGGCTCATTTATCGATTTTTTAAGGTGTTTTTTTAGCGCATCCCCCAGATTACCTGTACAACTTGACCTGTTTTTTAGACAAGTTAATAACGCGTGGTTGGGGTAAATTTTCCTTTCAAATAATAACGGCTGCCTGGGTAAATCAGGCGGGCGCTCGACACGATATGCTCCCCTGTCCAAGTCCGACGCTTCAGCAAAAGACATGGCTCGGTTTTGCTGATTTCTAACCATTTGCATTCTTTGGCATTGGCTAAAATCGCTTCCACAATGTGTTCGCCCTGACTAATCGGCACACGTTTTACCAAATAATCATTCGGGGTGATTTGGGTAAAATCCTGCTGAATATAATTGGGAATCAGCGCAGCATTGACCAAGCGATCTTCGAGCTGTACAGGAATATCATTTTCAAAATGAATCAAAATTGAATGATAGAGTTTTTGCCCAATCGCGACCTGCATTTGCAGACATTGTTCTTTGTTGGCCCGAATCTGTTCTAGCAAAATAATCTCGGAACGATGGCGATGGTTACGGCTTTCAATCTCTTTGGCGATATTGTCAATCTGGAATAATGCAGCTTCGTTTTGTCGCTCCGCCACAAATGAACCCACACCCTGAATACGGGTCAAAAAGCGCTGCTCAGTCAATTCACGTAAGGCGCGGTTAATGGTCATGCGGCTACAGCCGAGCTGCTTGACCAGTTCCATTTCCGAGGGAATTTTATAGTTGGCAGGCCAAATTCCGTCTTGGATTTTTTTAATAATCAGTTGTTTGACTTGTTCATACAACGGCAATGGGCTGTCGTGCAATGGCGATAACTCTGCTTGCTGCTGTGGGTTAGAAACACGGTTAGTCATGATCAACTCGAACAAAATCAATAAATAATAAAATGCGCGGGCATAGGCCAACAAAATGAATTCATTTACCCAAAAGTGAGTAAAAGTTTTACTAAAATAGCATAAATCCTCAGCAGGATTGCCAGTTTTGAAAACTGTTTAAGCAATACAAATCACTTTAGAAGTTTAATTATAAATTCCATTATTTCAATAAACTCATAATAGGCTCTTATCATTGAAATCAAATATTTGGAGCTCATCACTACTTTTGTTTCGGCAAAAGTAGCCAAAACCACCTTGCGGAGCAATGCTCCTCACCACAAAACTCGTCAGTAGTTATCAATAATCAAATTTGTCGCAGAAACAATTATTTGTTAATTTCATCATGCCTCAAACAGTTGCGGATGACATTTTCGCACATCATACGTTTCCATAAATTCGAAAATAGATTCTAAGCAATAACTGAATTCGCTAGCTTTCATCAATTCTTGTCTTTATTTAAGTTGCTGCATACCTGAAATGGTCGGCATCACCTCACGCATCAGGCTTAAAAACTGCCTTAACCGTGCAGGATAATAACGCGCCCAAGGGTAGACCAAATACACAGGCAAAGGCGCTGCTTGCCACTCGGGTAAGATATTCACCAATGTTCCATCTGCCAGCGCATCCGCTGCTAGCCAACTAGAAATCACGGCGACACCCAAGCCTTGCAATGCAGCATTTTTCAGGACAAATAAGCTATCGGTACTCAAACGTGGTTGAATCGGCACATTGTAAACCGACTCATTCAACTGATTTTTCAGACGAATTTCATTCCGATAATAATTACTGAGTTCCAACCAAGGAAAATTCTGTAAGTCCTCAATGTTTTGAATTTGGGGGAAATCTGCCAACAGTTCAGGACTCGCCACCATAATGCGTGGCACTTCAGCCAGTAAAATTGTCACCGTATTCGGGTCAGGCTCAAAGCCAACATGTATGGCGCAGTCGATATGATCAGCCAAAAAATCAGGTGCTGCGTCACTGAGCCGCCATTCGATATTTAACGAGGGATAACGCTTTAAAAAATCCAAAACAGGCAGTAACAATTGCTGTTGTCCAAAGGCATGTGGGGCACGGACTCGTAGTAAACCGACAGGTTCATCCGCCACCTGTTTCAGCTCATCTTCCAGATTCAGCCAGTCATCAATCAGGTTTTTGGCATGCTGATAACAGCGCTCGCCATCATCGGTGAGTTTGGTGGCATGTGTGGTGCGGAGCAGCAATTTTGCCCCAAGCAATTGCTCAAGGGTACTTAAACGCCGACTGACCGTTGCCTGTGACACTTCAAGCTGACGTGCTGCCCCTGACAGTGAACCTGCCTCGACAATCCGAATCAGGGTATGTAGCAATTCCAGCCGATCTATACGTTCAAGAGATTTCATCTGCATTCTGATTATACGTTGGACGTATAACTATTTTACCATGACGCCTGCTACCACGATTCTGCCATTTGTCCAAAAATAGCCATCTGTTCCTGCCCCGATCAAGAGATTGCCGTTATGACTACTGCTGCCCCCACCCGATCTGTTTCGTCCTTATTGGTATTTATGCTGGCAACAGGTGCTGGTATTGCTGTAGCGTGCCTATATTATTCCCAACCCATTTTGCCTTTATTTGCCAGTGACTTGCATGTTGCAGTCGGGGATTTGGGACTGATTCCGATGCTGACCCAAATCGGCTATGCCTTGGGAATTTTCTTTCTGATTCCACTCGGAGATCGTTACGACCGTCGTGTGCTGATTTTGCTCAAAAGCCTGTTATTGATTGTGTCTTTACTGGTGCTGAGTTTAAGTCAGGGACTCTATAGCGTGCTGCTGTTTAGTCTGGTGGTTGGCATTACCGCAACCATGGCACAGGATATTGTCCCGACAGCGGCAATTCTCGCGCCTGCGGGGCAGCAAGGCAAATTTGTCGGCACAGTCATGACAGGGCTGTTATTGGGGATTTTATTGTCGAGAACCGTCAGTGGAGTGATTGCAGCCTACTGGGGCTGGCGCGCCATGTACCAACTGGCAGCCATCAGTGTCTTTGTGGTGGCAATCGGTTTATGGCGGGTACTGCCACGCTTTCAACCGCATGCGCAACTGGGCTACTTTGCCTTACTCAGTTCAATGCGACATTTGTGGCAACAGTATCCCGCCTTGCGCCGCGCAGCACTGGCTCAAGGTCTGCTCTCGGTTGCTTTTAGTGCCTTTTGGTCGACACTTGCGATCATGCTGGCGGAGCATTATCACTTGGGTAGTGCAGCAGCAGGTGGTTTTGGGATTGCGGGTGCGGCAGGGGCTTTGGCTGCACCGATTGCAGGTTCACTGTCTGACCGTTATGGCTCGCATCGGGTGACGCAACTCGGCGCTGCTTTAGTGATGCTGTCATTTGCTGCGATGTGGATGTTACCAATGCTGTCGATACATGCCCAACTGCTGTTGATTGCGATTGCTGCGATTGGCTTTGATTTAGGATTACAAGCCAGTTTGGTGGCGCATCAAACGTTGGTGTACAGCCTAGAACCGACTGCGCGCGGACGTTTAAATGCGGTGCTATTTACAGGCGTGTTCACAGGCATGGCCTCAGGTTCATGGCTCGGCAGCAAAGCCTATGCCATGGCAGGTTGGCAAGCCGTGGTGACGCTTGCGGCAATCATGGGATTGATCAGTTTAGGCATTCGCTGGCTCGAAGGTCGCCGCTTACAACGAATCGAACACCTCTCCACTCAATCCTGATAATGTAAATGCCCTTCAGTCAGATGAAGCTGTGGGGCATTGAGTTGTTCTAGTTCTTCCCAATGATGAGTGATGTACAGCATCGGAATCGCCAGTTCTTGTTGAATGGTATTTAAAAAACTCAGTAACTGCTGGCGAAGTTGCAGATCCAAACCCGTGGTCGGTTCATCCAGTAGCAATAAATCAGGGGATGATAACAGCGCCCGTGCAATCGCCACGCGTTGGGCTTCACCGCCTGATAGCTGATGGGCTTCACGCTTTAATAGCGGCACCAAACCCAGTAATTCCACAATATAACCACTAGCAAATTTCGGTGTTGCAGATTTTTTCCAGCGCTGGGCATAACCAATATTTTGCAAAACATTGAGATGCGGAAACAGGCAAGCTTGCTGAAAAATAAAGGCAATATTGCGTCGATGCACAGGGACATTCACCCCCTGCTGACTGTCCAAAAGTACATGCTGATTAAGCTGAATTTTACCTTGCTGTGGTTGCAGTAAGCCTGCAAGGCATTTAAAAAAACTGGATTTTCCTGCACCCGATGCACCAACAATCCCCAACACAGGCGACTGGGTCAACAGATCGACCTGCAAGCAAAAATCGGCTTGGCGATATTCAAACTGACAGTTCAGCATTTACATCCGCCCCAAACGTTGTTGATATTTTTGCAAAATCAAATGATTGGCAATCAGTGCTGTAAATGCCAGCGCAACTGAAAGCATCACCAGACGCAGTGCCATCTGTTCCCCATCGGGTTGTTGCAGCAGCGAATAAATTGCAATCGGCACCGTGCGGGTTTCATCAGGGATATTCCCGACAAAGGTAATCGTCGCGCCAAATTCACCGAGACTGCGACTAAAACACAAGATGCTGCCAATGATCATGCCTGGAATCGCCATCGGTAAACTGACGCTATAAAACACCTGCCACGGATTGGCACCTAGACTGGCCGCCACATGTTCAAGCCGCTGATCAATCAGCTGAAACGAGAGTTTAATCGGCTGTACCATCAGCGGAAATGCCACCACCATTGAAGCCAGTACTGCCCCTTTCCAGTTAAACGCCAACTGAATGCCTAACTGTTGCAAGCTGTGCCCAATCCAGCCCTGATTGCCAAACAGCACCAGCAAGCCATAACCCAATACCACAGGTGGCAAGACCATCGGTAACTGTAAACAAGCTTCGAGCAAAAATTTCAGCCGAAACTGGAGATGTACCAGACTCCATGCCACAGCAATCGCAAAAGGTAAACACAGCAAGGTCGCACACAATGCTACTTTGGCTGACAGTGCTAGAGCACTGAGTTCTTCAGGGGAAAGCATGCTGCACCTGATCAGCGATTAATGCTAAAGCCATAATGCTGGAAAATCGCCAGAGCTTGAACACTGTGGCTCATAAAACGATAAAACTGTTGTGCTTCAGGGTTTTGCTCACCGACTTTGGTCAGCGCCACAGGGTAAATCACGGCATCGTGTGAAGTATCAGGTAGCACTCCGATAATTTTGACCTTTTGACTCACCAAGGCATCGGTTTTATAGACAATCCCGACATCGCACTCACCACGCTCGACAAAAGTCAGCGCAGCACGGACATCATCCGTTCCAACAATTCGACCTTGCAAACTGTTGAACCAGTTCAGTTTGATCAGGCTTTGTTTGGCATATTTTCCGACAGGGACGGACTCCATTTGCCCTGTACACAGCTTGCCTGAAAAGGCTTGAGCAAAGGCAAAATGAGAATTGGGTTGAACCTTAATCTTCAGGTTTTTCGGGCTAATCAGTACGATTTGATTACGTAGTAAAGGCTTGACGTATTGAGGACTGACTTCCTGTTTTTGCAGTAAATATTTCATCCAGTCCTGATCGGCTGAAAAGAAAATATCACTCGGCGCACCCGCCACAATTTGCTTGGCGAGCGTGGAGGATGCTGCATACACAGGCACAACTTTGGTCTTTGGATATTGTTTCTGATACAGAGTCGCAATCTCGGTCACGGCATTAGTCAGGCTGGCTGCGGCATAGACTTTGACTTCCCCTGCCTGCACACATAGCGCTGTGAATGTGCCCGCAACGAGCAGACTGAGTTGAGAAATAACGCGCATGTTCACCATCCTAATCCAAATAAAGTCCGTTCAATACAGTGCCCGCACTCAGCACCGTATCGGCAGGTACACGTAGCAAGAAATTACTGTCGAATAAGTTGCTGAGCATGTGTGACTGTTGTTTTTTCAGGGCTGTGACTTGAACTTGCCCTTGTTCGACCTGAGCAGACATTCTTAAAAAGCGTTCACGGCGATCAGACTTGAGCTCGTGTTGCAGCACAGCACTGACCCATGCAGGACTGACGCTTTGCCCGACCAAACCACGGAGTAAACTGCTGACATAGACTTGTAGTGCTACATAGACTGCCGCAGGATTTCCCGGTAAGCCGAGCAAATAACAGCGATGCTCAGCCAATTGAGCGCAGGCAAAAAACATCGGCTTACCCGGTTTTTGCTTGACCTTCCAGAACACCTGCTCAAAACCCAAGTTCAGTGCCACAGGTCGGACAAAATCATAATCCCCAACCGATACACCGCCTGTAGTAATGATCAAGTCAAAACGGAATTTCAAATTCTGTAGCAGCTCGGTCAGTGCGGTTTCCTGATCGGCCACCAAAAAAAATTCTGCATCTAAGTGCTGTTGCTGACACCATGCTTTGAGCATCGGAGTATTGGCATCAAAAATTTTGCCCTGTTGTAATTCATCGACATGACTGGCAACTTCATCCCCTGTCACCACCACCGCAATTTTGGCTTGGCGATAGACCGAAACACGTTGCACCCCTGCCATACACAGTGCAGCAATCGCCCCGACACCCAAAGACTGCCCTTGCGTGGCGAGGACTTGCCCTGCCTGTACTTCTTCGCCTGCATCACGCATATCGGCATGTTCTACCAAATCTTCGGTGAGTTCGATCTGCTGTTCCACGTGGAGTCGTACAATTTCCTGACGTGCCACCGTGGTTGTGCCTTCGGGAATTTTGCCACCTGTGAAAATCCGTACCGCTTGCCCAGCTTCAAGGATGACGTCACTGACTTGTCCTGCACGAATTTCACCGATGACCTGAAAAGTTTGACCTGCATCTATCGGATGCTGCACGGCTGCCAGTGCATAACCATCTACCGCACTTTGCGAAAAAATTGGCAAGTTGACAGGTGCATGCACTTCCTCGGACAAAACACGCTGTAAAGCTTGCTCGACAGGCACAGTCTCATACGCTAGCGGTTTCACTGTTTGTGCAATCAGTGCCAAAGCCTGATCAATCGAGATCAGTCCATGTTCTGCACCACAGCCACTCATTGGTAGCCCCCTGCATGCGGAATATTTTGCTGAACATCAAACAGATGTACCAAGGCAGGGACTATTGCGGTCAATGATTCACTCGCGCCGCCACGGCTGCCTGGTAGGGTAATCACCAGACTGTGGTCGATATAGCCCGCCACACCACGCGATAACGCCGCATACGGTGTGCGTTTTTGTCCAAAACTGCGTGCCGCTTCCATCAGCCCCGGAATTTCACGTTGTAATAAGGGCTGCAAGGTTTCAACGGTGAGATCTTTCGGGCCTAAACCTGTACCGCCCACCGTCACAATCAGTGGATAGTGATTTTTTTGCTGTTCGATCAGTGCCAGTAAAGCCGCAGGATCATCAGCAATCACCTGATAGACGATATCACTAAAATTGGCTTCTTCAAGCATCTGCATGACACTTTGCCCTGCAGTATCGGGCTTTTTGCCTGCGGCAACCGTATCCGATAGCACAATCACCGACGCTTTTAAGCTACGCTTGAGCTGACGGACAAAATGCGATTTGCCACCTTTTTTCTTGAGCAATCGGCACTGATCCATCTGCAAATCTTCAGGTTCACAGTGCGGTTTTAGCATGTCATACAGGGTCAATGCCGCAAGACTGGCAGCCGTCAAGGCTTCCATTTCCACCCCAGTTGGCCCAATGGTTTCCACAGTAGCCACAATGGTCACCGCCGCCTCATGCAGTTCAAATTCAACATCGGCACGATAAATCGGCAGTGGATGACACAGCGGAATCAGTTCATCCGTCCGCTTGGCAGCCAAAATCCCTGCAATGCGTGCCGTTTTCAGCGCATCACCTTTTTCGGTATTGCCCTGCCGCAAGAGTTCAATGCAATGCGGCGGCGCAGAGAGCACCGCTTGGGCTTCTGCAATCCGATAACTCTCTGCTTTCATGGCCACGTTTTTCATGCTGATGTTTCTCAAATAATTCAATTAATAATGTGAATGCTGATGTTTATGTGTATGTTGATGTTCTGAATGTGCCTGTTCTTCGGCACTATAGTCTTTACGAATACAACAACCTGTCACAAACTGGCTCGTGCCATCGCTATAAAATTCTTCTTTCCAGACAGGCACTTCATGTTTAACACGCTCGACGGCTTCTTCACAAGCCGCAAACGCTTCACGGCGATGCTCGGCATAGGCCAGCGCAATAATCGCTTTTCCACCAATGCCCAGTTTGCCGACCCGATGCACCACCCGCACATACTGCACTGCATATTTGGCTTGGACTTCCTGCTCAATCTGCCGAATCATTTTTTCAGCCAAAGGCGCATAAGCGGTATAACACAACGCATCGACTGAGCGTCCTTCATGATGATTGCGCACCACACCGACAAAACTGCCAATCCCACCACATTCAGGGAAATCTTCAATCGGGGCAAAACAGTCGAGGCTTAAATCCTGATCCTGAATTCGTGCAAAATCCATGCTTAACCTCCTGCAACAGGTGACAGCAACACCAAGGTACACGCTGTATTTAAAGCATCCTGACGTGACACCAGACTGTCCCCGATGGCACAAGCACATTGCTGAATTGCAGATTGTGCTTGGGGATGCTGCTGCTCCAGCTGACTGAGCACTGCCGCAATCGCCACAGGCGCATCGAACTCAAGTCGAAGATCGCTAGGCAACCAGCGCGTCACTGCGCCAAAACCTTCAATCTGCACGGAAATTTTTTGCATGTTAGCCTCCAAGCATATGCATACTGATTTTGCGAGGGGAATGTTGGGTAGCCTGTATGGCATGAAAGCCCGCCGCTTTGTGCCAAATATAAGTTCCAATGCGCTGTTGTAACTGTTCACGCGCTACATCGGAATGCACAGCCAAAGCCTGAATCTCGGACTTGAGCGCAATGCCTTGCGGTGCAAACAGACAGTTAAATAACTCGCCCTGAGCCGTCAGGCGAATACGGTCACACTGTCCACAAAAAGCGTGGCTAATGGTGGAAATAATGCCCACATCATAGCTTTGGTCTAAGCGGTAAATGCGTGCAGGTGAATGGTCTTGCGGCAAGGCTTCAATCTGATACTGCTCGCCCAGTTGCTGCAAAATTTGTTGCTCGGTCACCACCTGCTGACGTTGCCACTGTGCATCACCATCGAGTGGCATATATTCAATAAAACGTAGCGGTAATTGCTGCTGTTTGGCCCATGCCACAAGCGGCAAAATTTGTGAATCATTAATGCCTTGCATCAGTACCGTATTAATTTTGAGGGATAGCCCTGCCCGCTGTGCCGCAGCGATACCTGATAGAACAGGCGCAAGCTCTCGCTGAGTCAGTTGCTGAAAAAGAACTGAATCGAGACTGTCCAGACTGATATTCAGATCATCCAGACCTGACTGTTTCAGGGCTTGTGCATATTTGGGCAAATAGTGCCCATTACTGGTCATGGCAATGCGCTTTAGACCCAGTGCGCGCAGCGCTTGTAATTGTTCAATAAAATGCACCACGCCCTGACGCATCAACGGTTCACCGCCTGTGATCCGCAGGCTGTCAATGCCGCGTTCCACCATAAACTGGCAAAAGGCATACAAATCTTCAAAACTGAGTAAGCTGTGTTTGTCCATCCATTCAGGATGTTCAGGCATACAATACAGGCACTTGAAATTGCAGCGATCCGTCACTGAAATTCTCAGTTTACGTTTTTGACGACCAAACTGGTCAATCCATGAACTGGCGGACTGCATCATGCACGAACCACTCCAAACCTGAAGAAGAAAAATGCACCTGCCACACGGTTCAGGTGCACATTTTATGAGCTTTATTGAAGCAAGAAATATTCCAACTTTGCACTAAATCAACACATTCAACTGTTTGTATTGTTGTAATTCATCGAAGGAGTTAATGCTGTGAAAAATCAGTGCATGTTTTCGAAACTTTACCGCTTGTGCATGCATCAATTTGAAGCATTTTTTAAGACTTAACTCGCCTTGTTCAATCTGAGCGCTCAAAGTGGGCAAGCTGCTGCGTTTCAATAAGCAAAATGGATACAGCGCCGCGCCATTGATTTCGACATAAGCCACCTCGGCTTCAGGGTGCTGCTGCAAACTTTGATGCAGTTTTTTCAAAACCGATTTCGGCAAATAAGTCACGTCACAGGGTACAAACAGCACATAATCCGCTGAAACATGTCGCCACGCACTTTTCATTCCAATCAGCGGCCCAAGAAAGCCTGTTTCATCGTCCTGAAAACTACGAATGTTCGGCACCATATGCTGATAAATCCGATGATCACGGTTACTGCTAATCCACTGCTGTTGGGTTTTCCCCCGAAAATGTTGTGAGATTTTTAAGAGTTGTATTTGTTTATCGAAACACTGCAAAAGCTTGTTTAAGCCTTGCATGCGGCGGGCCTGACCACCCGCTAAAATGACCAAATCTGTAACGGGATGGTTTGCATCAGTCATGGGCAAGCTCCTGTTGGCACGATTTAATTAAGCCACGAATTTCAGGGAGACAGGAACCACAATTACCGCCTGCTTTTAAGCACGCTGTCACCTGTTTTTCGTGGGTGATGTTTTGGGTTTTTATTGTTTCAAGAATGCGATTTTTTCCAACTTTAAAACAGCTACACACCAGTGGGCCTTCACTGCTGCCCGCATTCATCGGCGCTGCTGCTAACAAGGCTTTACGATGTGTCGCACTTAAGCGCTCACGCTTAAACAGGCTAGCAATCCATGCCCGATCAGGCAAAAATGCTTTATCTGCAATGTATAAACACGCCACCAGTTGGTTGTCTTTGAGCACCACGATATGACACAAATGCTGGCTTTGATCTTTAAGATCTAACCACTCCAGACTGTCATCATTAAAATTCAATAATGCCTTAATGTTACTGGTGACATCGTTAAAATTTTGGCGTCCTGCCAGTTCATACTGTGCGGCATATGGCGTGGTGATTTTATTCCACCAACTCACAGACTGAATTGAATCACGTACCTGTGGCAAATATTCTTCACGAATAAAACACACGCCCTGCCAGCGACTATGAAACGGCTGCATCATCACAGGAGTATGTTTAAATTCAGGCTCTCCCGAAATGGCATCCACTACAGGATTGACCACTTTGCCAATCCGCGCATCGGAGGCAAATTGCTCTGTCCAGTGAATCGGTGCAAAAATCTGCCCACGGCGCACGCCTTGCGAGAACTGCGCACGCAATACACACTTGCCCCATGTTGAAAACACTTCCACCAGACCCTGTTCAGAAATGCCGTATTTCAAGGCATCTTGCGGATGAATTTCACAATAAGCTTCGGCGCGGTGATTGGCCAAAGCAGGTGCTAAACCTGTACGGGTCATGGTGTGCCACTGATCGCGAATCCGTCCAGTATTTAGAATCAGTGGATAATCCCCATTCACCGCATTCACAGGCGCAACGGGTGCAGTTGCCACAAATTTGGCTTTACCCGATGCAAAGCTGAACTGACCCTGTGAAAACAGGCGCTCACAGGCTTGCGTTTGTGGCTGTTGCCACACAGGCCATTGAATCGGTTGCAGTTGTTGATACTCTTCGGCACTGATGTCACTCAGCCCTGCCAAGTTAAAGTAGCGGAATGTATTGCACTGCTCACGTCCTGCCAAATCACTGTTTTGGTAGGCAGAGAGTCGGGCATGCTCAAGGAAAATCTCATGCGAAGACTGAAAATCGAAACCTGAAAAGCCCATTTTCTTTGCGACTTGTGCCACCGCCCACCAGTCGGCTTTGGCTTGAGCAGGCGCACCCAAAAACGCACGCTGACGTGAAATACGGCGCTCGGAATTGGTCACTGTGCCGTCTTTTTCGCCCCATCCTAAAGCAGGCAATAAAATGTCGGCATATTGGGTGGTGTCTGTGTCTTGGCAAATATCCGAGACCACTACAAATTCGCATTTTTCCAAAGCACGTTTGACCTGATCGGCATTCGGCAAACTGACCACAGGGTTGGTCGCCATAATCCACAAGGCTTTGATTTTGCCCTGCTCCACCGCTTCAAATAAATCTACGGCTTTTAAACCTGCTTTGGTGGCAATGTTTGGGCTTTGCCAAAACTGTTGCACCAATTGCTGATGCTCAGCGTTATCGACATCCAAATGCGCCGCCAACATATTCGCCAAACCACCAACTTCACGCCCACCCATAGCATTCGGCTGCCCTGTCATGGAAAATGGCGCTGCACCTGTACGTCCGATTTTCCCTGTCAGCAAATGACAGTTAATAATCGAATTGGCTTTGTTAACACCTTGCGAAGACTGATTGACCCCCATCGAGAACAGGCTCATCACCTGTGCAGTCTGTGCAAATTTCTCAAAAAATAGCTGTAATTTATCCAGTTGAATGCCTGTCCGCTGTGCCAGATCGACCAAATCAGTTTCGCCCTGACTGGCTTCTAAAGCCGCATTCAAGTTGTCGGTATAGCGCTCAACAAAACTGATGTCGGCATGACCGTTTTGATATAAATATTGCAATAAACCATTGAATAGCGTGACATCCTGCCCCGGTAAAATCGGCAAATGTAAGTCCGCCTGTTCACAGGTCGCGGTAAAACGTGGGTCGATCACCACCACAAACAGATCACGCTCAGCTTTGGCCTGCATGATGCGTTGATACAGCACAGGGTGACACCATGCAGTGTTGGAACCGACCAGTACCACCATTTTAGTCTGTTCAAAATCGACATAGCTAGCAGGTACAAGGTCTTCACCAAAACTGCGTTTATGCGCTGCCACCGCAGAGGACATGCACAGACGTGAATTGGTGTCGATATTGGCAGTGCCCAAGTAGCCTTTAACGAATTTATTCACCACATAGTAGTCTTCGGTTAGCAATTGTCCTGAGACATAAAACGCAACGCTGTCTGCCCCGTACTGATCAATACTGCCCTGAAAACGCTCGGCAATCTGGCTCAAGGCAGCATCCCAGCTGCTACGGCGGCGGGCAGCTTTACGCCCCTGCATTGGCTCAAGTACACGGGTTTCCATGCCCAGTGTATCGGCCAAATGACTGCCTTTGATGCACAGACGACCAAAATTGGACGGATGCTGTGCATCACCACGCACGGCAATCTGTGCCCCATGTGCCGTTTGAGTCACACTGACCTCAACCCCACAGCCCACGCCACAATACGGGCATGTACTTGCAGTAGTAACTGTGCTGTCGGTGTGGCGAGTCTGTTCCACCATTGGAATGCTGTTCATACCTTGTTCCACGCTGCCGAATTCAACCTCTATAGCTTCTTTCATCAATCCCTTTTTTTCTCCCTCTGGGAGAAATACAAAGAGGGTGTAAATAACGATGAAAGAAGCTTTGTTTTAACGATTAACTTGCTTGTTTTAATGCAAAATCTTTACCAAAAAGCAGTTTATTTCTAAACGGATGAATTGGTGTCTGATCTGCAATCAGTTCGGCATACCACACGCCATCTTCAGTGTCGCCAAACAGCACTGCACCGACGACTTTGTTGTCCTGAATGATGATGCGTTTATAAATCTGACGTTTGTCGTCATGTAATACGATTTCTTCAAAGGCATCTTCAGGAGCAAAGTTGCCTGCGGAAAACACGTCACAACCACTGACTTTAAGCTGTGTTGGTACAGGCTGCGCTGCAAAAGTCAGGCTGCCATGTTCTGCCAAATGCGACGCGCAGATAAAGGCTTGTCCCCAAAGTGGTTCAACCAGTCCGAAAGTACTGCCACGATGCTCGATACATTCACCGACTGCATAAATGCTTGGGTCAAAGGTTTGCATGGTGTCATTCACCAACACGCCACGGTTGCAGCGTAAACCTGCTTGTTGAGCCAAGGCAATATTCGGGCGAATCCCCACGGCAAATACCACCAAATCAGCAGGAATAATCGTGCCATCTTGCAGTTCGACTTGGGTGACTTGACCGTGTTCATTTCCTGCCAAGCGTTGGGTAAATGCGGAGGTGATCACACGAATGCCTTTTTCTTCAATACTCTGTTTCAGCATGTCACTGGCACAGGCATCCAGTTGACGCTCCATAATGTGCGAGGTCAAGTGCAATACAGTCACGTTCATGCCACGACGTTTTAAACCATACGCCGCTTCAAGACCGAGCAGACCACCGCCAATCACCACCGCATGATGTTTGTTTTGACTGGTTTCGATCATCTGATTGACATCGTAAATGTCACGGAAGCTCAACACGCCTTGTAAATCTTTGCCTTCAACAGGAGGAATAAATGGCTTCGAACCTGTCGCTAAAATCAGGCGGTCATAAGCAACCACCTCACCTTTTTGCGTAGTCACGGTTTTGTGATTACGGTCAATTTCCACCGCAGGATCATCGGCAATAAAACGGATATTTTTTTCGGCATACCATGCAGGCGGATGCAGCATGATGTCTTCGATTTTTTTGTCGCCCGACAACACTGGCGAGAGCATGATGCGGTTATAGTTGCCCCACGGCTCTTCACCAATAACGGTAATCTCGTAGCGTTCAGGCTCCATATCCAGCAAGTCTTCCAGACAGCGCATGCCTGCCAAACCATTGCCCACCAACACCAACGCCTGTTTCTCGACTTGTTGACCGTTGCTGGTCAAATAGGTTTTCATCGGCTGACTACATACCCAAACCCGACCATCTTCAACCTTGCTCGGATACACCGCTAAATGCTGGGTGCTGTCTTCAAGGCAACGCCCTGTTGCCAAGCTAAAATGCTGTTTATACAAAGGTGATGCCACCACGCGTTCACCCTGAATATCCCCCAAGATGCCACGTGCCATCACATTGGCTTGGCTAAATGGGTCACGTGCGCTCAAGGCGTACACGCGCGCTTCATCTCCCACGCGAAACAGGGCAATCGGCTGATCTGCGATCAAAGCCCCCACGCCTGTATTTGCAGTCACATCGTCAAGGTCGCAGATTTCAATCCAGTCCATTTCTTGCATTTGCTGATTGGTCATCTCTGTTCTCCTTAAACCTGTGCTTCAACCATTGCGATTCGGTCTTGATCGCGTTCTGCCGTTTTCAATGGACGAATCTGTCCACGCTCTTGAGTAAATTGAATATGTGGATCACGCTGTTCATCGGCATTGATGAAGGTTTTGAAGCGTTTACGAACTGTTGGATCTTCCACGGCAGTGCGCCATTCATCCTGATAGGTGCCGATCACATGCGCCATACGGCGTTCTAGTTCTTCTGCCAAGCCGAGTGAATCTTCCACGATCACCGCTTTGAGGTAATCTAAGCCACCTTCCATGTTGTCACGCCATACGCTGGTGCGTTGTAAACGGTCTGCGGTTTGAATGTAGAACATGAAGAAACGGTCGATATAACGCAGCAAGGTTTCAGTATCCAGATCAGATGCCAGCAATTCTGCATGGCGTGGTTTCATGCCGCCGTTACCGCAGACATATAAGTTCCAACCTTTTTCAGTGGCAATCACGCCCACGTCTTTGCCTTGTGCTTCGGCACATTCACGGGTACAACCAGACACTGCCATTTTCAATTTGTGCGGTGAACGTAAACCTTTGTAGCGGTTTTCCAGTTGAATTGCCAAACCGACTGAATCATCCACACCATAACGGCACCATGTACTACCGACACACGATTTCACGGTACGTAATGACTTGCCGTAGGCATGCCCAGACTCGAAACCTGCGGCGATCAGTTCTTCCCAAATCAGCGGCAATTCATGCAACTGCGCCCCAAACATATCGACACGCTGACCGCCTGTGATTTTGGTGTAAAGGTTATATTTTTTAGCGATCTGACCCACAGCAATCAAACCATCTGGAGTGACTTCACCACCTGCCATACGCGGCACAACTGAGTAAGAACCATCTTTTTGGATGTTGCCCAAGTAGTAGTCGTTGCTGTCCTGCAAGCCTGCATGGCTCGGTTTCAGTACAAAGTCATTCCAGCAAGACGCTAAAATATTGGCCGTGGTCGGTTTACAAATGTCACAGCCCAAACCTTGTCCGAATTGTTGAATCAAAGCATCGAAAGTTTTGATTTCATGCACGCGTACCAAGTGATACAGCTCTTGGCGTGAGTAAGCAAAGTGCTCGCAAATGTGGTTATTCACCGTTACGCCTTGACGTTGCAACTCCGCTTTCAAAACTTGAGTCACCAATGGCGCACAGCCACCACATGCTGTTGCTGCTTTGGTGCATTTTTTCAAAGCACCGAGTGAGGTTGCACCATCACCAATCGCTTGGCAAATGTCGGCTTTGGAAACGTTGTTACATGAACAGATGGTCGCGCTATCTGGTAATAAGTCCACACCGCTGCCACCTGCTTTGGCTGCACCTTGACTAAAGCCCGGCATGATCAAGCTTTCAGGTTGTTCAGGCAGAGGCAAATCATTGAGCATCATTTGCAGCAATTCGCTGTACTCGGTTGCATCACCGACCAACACTGCACCCAAAACTTTAGTTTTGGCTTGATCCACCACCAATTTTTTATAGATCAAGGCATCTTCGTCAGCATAGAAATAGCTGACGGCATCTGGAGTCATGGCATGTGCATCACCGACTGAAGCAACATCAACCCCCATCAGTTTGAGTTTGGTGCTCATGTCCGCACCTGCAAACAATGCGGTGTCTTGTTGTTGGACATGTTTCGCCGCAATACGCGCCATGTCATAGCCCGGTGCAACTAGACCAAAGATTTTGTTCTGCCACAGCGCACATTCACCAATCGCGTAAATGTGATCATCTGAGGTTTGGCAATAGTCGTTAATCACGATCCCACCGCGCTCACCCACCGCCAAACCGCTGCTCCGTGCTAGTTCATCACGCGGGCGAATCCCTGCCGAGAACAACACAATGTCAGTTTCAAGATGTGAGCCATCCGCAAACTTCATCACATGCACAGCATGTTCACCATCTTCAATCGCTTGGGTGGCTTTTTGAGTATGCACTTGCACGCCCAAGTTTTCGATTTTACGGCGTAGCACTTTACCGCCCAAATCATCAATCTGAACAGCCATCAAACGTGGTGCAAACTCCACTACATGAGTTTGCAGGTTCAGGTCACGCAGTGCTTTTGCCGCTTCAAGACCGAGCAAGCCACCGCCAATCACCACACCCGATGTTGCATTCAGACTGGCTGCACGAATCGCATCAAGGTCTTCAATGGTGCGATACACAAAGCAGTTTTGACGCTCATTGCCTGGAATCGGTGGAACAAAGGCATAAGAACCTGTGGCTAAAATCAGTTTGTCATAGCCGATGATTTGACCCGTTGCTGTGGTCACGGTCTGGTTATGACGGTCGATTGCAATCGCTTTGGTATTGAGGTGTAAATCAATGCCATAAGCATCTGCAAAGTCAGCACGTGCAAGCGATAAATCTTTGGCACTACGTCCAGAGAAGTATTCGGTCAAATGTACGCGGTCATAGGCTAAACGTGGTTCTTCGGCAATAATGGTAATTTCGAGGTCGTCATTGTTATGTTCGAGGACACTTTCAATAAATTTGTGCCCAACCATTCCATGACCAATCATAACGAGTTTCATCATCGGCATCCTTAAAGTGATTTCTTGGGAGATTTGGATTAAACAGCTTCGTTGCGTTCAAGCATTGCGTCTTCGAACAACTGTTTTTCACGGGCTTTGTGTTCAGGCGAGAAGCGGATGAACAACACCACACAACCAATCACCACCACCATAATGCCAAGGCTCAGTAAGCACGTTTGTAGGTCAGGCATGCTCTTGAAGATAAAGCCTGCTGCTACAGCACCCACATTACCGCCTGCCCCAATAATCCCAGCGACACCACCCAGTGCCTTACGGTCAATAAATGGCACCAGCGCATAAGTCGCACCACAGGCCATATGAGTGAACAAACCAAATACAGTCATGCTCAAGATCGCCAGCATTGGTGTGTTCATTTGCGAGAACAACATCAAGAACAGACCTTCACCCAAAATCATGGCAAATAAAATTTCAGTCCGTGCATCCAGACCACGTTTCAGTGCCACTTTGTCAGAGATAATCCCACCGAGTGCACGGGCAAATAGCGCGAGTAAACCGAAAATCCCCGCAGCCATGCCTGCTTCTTTTAAACCGAAGTCAAATTTTTGTACGTAATACATGGTCACAACGTTATGGATGAAGATTTCAATCCCAAAGCACGCTGCATAACTAATGAAAAGAATCCAGACACGGTAGTTACGAGACGCTTCTTTAATGATGGCCCAACCACCTTTTTTACCGCCTTCAACTTCAATCCCTTGTTCACGAAGCTCTTTATAGTTCCCTGCTGGGCAGTCTTGGGTAAATTTCCAGTACAAAGCACCTACGATCAGCATCATAAAACCAGGGACAAGCAATGCGAGGCGCCAGCCCATACTTTGCTCAACGCCATACATCACGATGGCACCCAACAATAACGGCATCAAGGCTTGTGTCGCACCACCACCTGCATTCCCCCAACCTGCAGAGGTTGCATTGGCAGTTCCCACCACATTTGGCGCAAACATGACGCTAGTGTGATATTGCGTGATGACGAAGCTCGCCCCCGCCGCACCAATCAACAGACGGAAGAACAAGAAAGATTCATAGCTGTTGGCAGCAGCAATACCAAATACAGGAATGCTGCCTAAAAATAACAATGCGGTATAAGTTTTGCGTGGACCGTATTTGTCACACAACGGGCCAACAATCAGACGAACCAAAATGGTAATCGCCACTGCGGCAATATTAATGTTGGCAATTTGGTCTTTGGTAAGATGGAATTCACCTGAAATCACGGGCATGAGTGGTGCACAGGCAAACCAAGCAAAGAAACAGACGAAGAATGCGAGCCAGCTCATATGAAAAGCGCGCATCGCAGGTGTAGAAAAACTAAATAAGCTGATTTTTGTTGCTTTTTGAGTATCTAAATTGGTAGACATGGCCAATCCTCTCGCACTGATACGTTAATTACGTTCTACTCATGCAACCCTGCATCAGTAGTATTTATCAGAACGGACATCGTTGGCCGTTATATTTGGTATATAAGGTGATCGCCTTTGATCTGTCTTAGATAATGCAAGGCCTGTGCCAACTCTAAAAAACCACTGATTTTGAATAAATATTAAACAAAAACAGCTTTTATCATCGATCAATCGCGTGTGCTCTTTTTGCACATATTGTGCACTGCATCGCAAAAACGCACTAAATTTAGGCGATTTTTTAGGCTTGCACATTCATGTGGCTCACTGCCATGCCACACGTTTAATTTACTTCATTGTTTTATTTGTCTTTTCTTTATTTTAGGCCACTTTTCTTCGACTAAAGCCTGACAAAATCTGCTCAAACAATCAGTCTTCAGCCATTTACGTGGCATTCATTTTGCTTTTACATAAACAGATTAACTACTCGCCAACCTTTGAGCTCGCCACTTATGTCGACATCCAAACTCAAAATCGCCTTGATTGATGATGATGAATCTCGAGCAAGCTATTTGCAAGAATGCCTGACTGAGCACGACTTTGAAGTTGTGGCTTGCCTGCTCATTAAAGAAATTCGACTCGAAGATTTGCAAGACTTAAAAGCCGACGTGATTTTGCTTGACATGGATCATCCTCAACGTGATCTGATCGAAGCCTTTGTCAATCACTTCAATTTGCCCACCGTACTATTTACCAAAAACAATAATCGTGACACGATAAAACAAGCCATTCAGGCAGGGGTCACGGCGTATATTGTCGATGGGGTCGATCCTGCACGTCTGGATAGCGTCCTTGAAATTGCCATTGAACAATATAAAAAGCATCAGCAGCTTGAATGTGATTTGAAAGAAACCAAACTCCGGCTTGCTGATCGAAAAGACATCGAAAAAGCTAAAAATATGATTATGAAAATCCAGCAGCTGTCCGAAGAAGAAGCGTTTCGTCTATTGCGTAAAAATGCAATGAATGCAAGAACTTCCATGGGAGATCTGGCACGCCAACTGATTCAGGCACAGCAATTACTCAACCTGACGTTCAAGGATGATTAGCATGAAGATCGAAAAAACTCATCTGCAAATCGGCTATATTCCCCTGCTCGATGCCGTTGCCATCTTATGGGCAAAACATAAGGGGTTCTTTGAGCAGGTTGGGCTTGAAGTCACGCTCGTCAAAGAAGCCTCATGGGCCAGCCTGCGCGATCGTCTGGCATTTGGTATTTTAGATGCAGCGCACTGTTTATCTGCCATGCTCCCTGCTTCTCAGGCAGGTACAGATCAGGTCGGCATTCCGTTTAAAACATCGTTAATTCTCAGCCAAAACTCTGCGGCAATTAGTTTGAGCCAAAAACTTTGCCACGAGCTCGACATTTCTGCGAAAGACAATGCAGGTCAGGCTGCACACAAACTGGCTGAAATCTTGCCGCATCGCCCGATTCGTCTGGCGCAGGTCTTTGGTCATTCATTGCATCATTATTGTCTACGTGAATGGCTGGCTTTTGCTGACCCAGCACTGGCACAAAATATTAAGCTCTTCACCTTGCCACCACCTTACATGGTTGAAGCCGTTTCGACGGGACTTATCGATGGCTTTTGTGTCGGTGAACCGTGGAATACTCAAGGGGAAGTTTTAGGAAAAACCCAAGTCGTTGCTTCTGGGTTAGATGTTGTGCCTTGCGTTGCCGACAAAGTCCTTGCAGTGACTGATGACTGGGCAAAACGCCATCCCGATACCTTACTCACCATTGGGACTGCCCTGCGTTTGGCACAGCAAGACATTCAGCAAATGAAAGATTTTTCAGAATTGTGGCAAATGCTGATTCATTATGAAATTGTCCAGTTCCCCTGTTCCCCAGACACTCATGTTGAGCGTTACTACAAAATTGTCAGTATTATTCAAAATTATGTTGCACACTCAGCGACACCGAAACTTACCGATTTTGTCTGGCTCACCACCCAAATGAACCAATGGGATCAATTGGGCTTAGGCGAAACCCAGATTCAACAGATCAGTCAGGCCTGTATCATTTAATTCCCATTAAACTGTATGTGTGAGCTTTAGGCTCGCCATACAATTTCCTACCCAAAATTTGCTGTTCTATCGCCAAAACTTCTGAGCAAAATCTTCACTTTACTCGCTCAGCCTCACCCGACATTCCCCCACCAATCAAGAACAGGTTATCATGAGATAAAACGTGCCACTTCGGGGAGAATGATGGTCAAAAACTTGCGTCATCTGGACTTTAATCTGCTTAAAGCCATGGATATTTTACTGGAAGAACGCAGCGTAACCCGTGCTGCGGAACGCCTGTTTATTACCCAGCCTGCCATGAGCAGTATTTTGGCACGTCTGCGTGAAAGTTTTGATGATCCACTGTTTGTCCGTTCGCAGCGCGGCATTGTGCCGACCCCGCGTGCATTGGAACTGATCTGCCCGATCAAACAGATTTTGGGGCAAATTGATCTGCTGCTACAACCGCTGGAGTTTAACCCTGCCACGGTAGATTTTACTGTGCGTATTGCCGCAACCGACTATGCCCATCAGGTGATTTTGGTGCCTTTTTTGGCGGCACTCAAACAGCAAGCCCCGCATGTGCAGATTGCACTGTTGCCATCGACCGATAAAGAACCACAACGTCTGGAACAGGGCGAAATTGATCTGGCACTGTCTACACCTGAACATAGTTGCGGCAGTGAATTGCATCATTTGCATCTGTTCGATGAATACTATGTCAGCGTGATGCGTTTGGGACATCCAGCCTTGCAACAACCGCTAACTTTAGATGCTTTTTGCGAACTGGATCACGCCTTGGTGTCCTTTCAGGGCAGCTTTTCAGGGATTACCGATCAGCAATTACAACAACTGGGACGGCAGCGCCACGTTACCCTGTCCGTGTCGAGTTTCTTGCTATTGCCTGAGATTTTGCAAAATAGTGATCTGGTGGCGACTGTGCCGAAACGTCTGGTATGTAAACGTCAAGATTTAGCAATTGTGCAACCACCACTCGAGATTCCAAGTTTTAGCAAAGTTGCCTTGTGGCATGAACGCACTGAGCACGACCCGCGTCATCGTTGGTTGCGTCAGTTGATGCTAGAAACCTGCCAGCATGAAGAACAGTTTGCAAAAAATTGTGCGCTGTACAATTCGTTGGTTACAACATGAAAAAAGCCAGCTCAAGGCTGACTTTTTTAAAAAATTTGCATTTAGATTGCGTTTTATCTCAAACCTAGATCAATTAATAACGCTCTAACCAATGTGCATACGGCGCAGGCAATACCCACGTTGGTTTTTCCAGTTGCAATGCTTTAGCTGCTTGCAGTGGATAATGTGGATTCGCCAAGAATGCACGGCCAATCATCACCAAATCCATTTGCTGCTGTTCCACCAAACGGTTAGCCAGTTCAGGTTTGTCCATTCCCCATGAAGAGGCAACAGGCAAATTGGCTTCACGACGTACACGCTCAGAAATTGGTGCTAAAAATGCAGGCTCAGCCCAAGGCACTTTAGCTTTAGGGGTATTAAAACCGATACTGACATTGAGTAAATCTAGCCCATCCTCACGCCATTGTTTGACCAGTTCAATCGACTCGCTCAGGGTTTCCTCATCATGCCCATCGTACTCAATTACACCAAAACGTGCGGTTAATGGTAAACGCTCAGACCAAACTGCACGAACTGCGCTAAAGGTTTCACGTAAGAAGCGGCTACGTCCCGCAAAATCCCCACCATACTGGTCTTGGCGGAAATTGGCGTGTTTCGAGAAGAAACTTTGCGCCAAATAACCATGTGCAAAGTGCAGCTCTAACCATTCAAAACCTGCCTGTTCTGCACGACGAGCTGTCGCAACAAAGTCTGCCTGAACCCGTTGAATATCTTCAAGGCTCATTTCCTGTGGGACACGTGGCAGGTTTTCACCATATGCCACGGCCGAAGCGCCAATCGGCTGCCAGCCACGCGGATCACCTTCGGCAATATGGTCATCACCTTCCCACGGACGGTTGGCACTGGCTTTACGTCCTGCATGGGCAATCTGAATGCCTGGTACGGCCCCAGCCGCTTTAATCGCTTGGGCAATCTGTGCCAAACCATCAATATGCTCATCACTCCATAAGCCTAAACAAGCTGGCGTAATTCGCCCTTCAGGTGAAACCCCTGTCGCTTCAACAATCACCAGACCCGCGCCACCACGTGCAATACTGGTGTAGTGCGCCAAATGCCAGTCGGTCACTTTGCCCTCAACCGCACTATACTGACACATCGGTGGCACAGCTATACGGTTGCGTAGGGTCACATCTTTAAGTTGAAAGGGGGTAAATAATGCAGTCATTCCTAATCTCTAAATAGCTAAAAATATAATAAATTTAACACTTCACTTATCGAGCTGCCTGATCTGCAACAGCCTGCAAGGTCAACTCTGCCACTTTTTCTGAGGACTGAGGGTTCTGTCCTGTCACTAAACGTCCATCACGCACTGCATGCACCTGAAAATCTGGGCCTTTTTCATAGATTGCACCGAGTGAGCGCAAACGGTCTTCCAATAAAAATGGCACGGTTTTATCTAAACCAGCGGCAACTTCTTCGGTGTTGCTAAAGGCACTCACATGACGACCTTTCACCACAGCCTGACCTGTGCTGTCTTTGACATTGATCAAACCGACAGGGCCATGACACACGGCTGCCAAGACTTTACCCTGTTGCCATGCGCTTGAGAGTAACTTGGCCAAGGGCTGACTGGTCGGTAAATCCCACATTGTGCCATGCCCACCTGGTAGGAAAATCGCATCGTAGCTTTGTGCTGAAAGTTGATCAAGTTTTAAAGAAGATTTGACTTTGGCAATCGCCATAGGATCATTTAAGAAACGCTCGACACTGGCAGGATTTTTACCTGCGGCCTGCTCTGAATTTGGATCGACAGGAATCTGTCCGCCTTGAATTGAGGCAATATCCACCTCAACATTATGATCTTTAAATGCATAGTAAGGCGTGGTCAGTTCTTCTAGCCACACGCCTGTTGGGTAATTAGATGTTCCCATTGTCGCTTGTGAAGTCACGATCATTAAAATTTTTATACCGCTTGCAGCCATGTTGTTATTCCTGTTTTTTTAATCTCTAAAAAAGACATTGCCTAGCGCGGGGCTAGGCAATTCGACTTATGCGTTAGTTTTGGCTTGACGGGCAGCAGCCACCAAACCGTCTAACCAGTCCTGATGACCATTGATCATCGGGTTAGGTTTGGCTTGGGCCAGTTCTTTGGCAGGCTGACCGTTCTGGGTTTCTTGAGTCAAAATCCGTACACGACCACCGTCTAGGTCTTCAATGAGCCATGCGTGGTGTACATCCAGACGCTCGGCTGAGCCGACATCGCCCGCCCAACCATGCCATGCAATGCGTGCAGGCTCACCTGCTTGCGGTGCAACCAATTCCACCACTTGAGCATCGACAGGGAAACCAAAAGTTTTAAAGAAAAACACCATCTCTGCTTGCAGTTGCTCTGCACCTTCAGGCAGTTTGATGTCAGAAGAATTAGCATAATAGCTTGGCCACACATCAGCATTCGCCAGATATGGCCACACTTCTGCAGTGCTTAAACCTTTGACAATGACTTCATTAGAACAGAAGTTATCGGTTTCACCTGGAAGATAGCCCTCAGGCCAAACTATCGAATTCATCATATTAGTATCTCGTTGTTGCACAGTCGGTGCTGTGTGATTGATCTTGCAACCATCATACGAGCGGTTTAATTATAAAAATAATCTTAAATTTTTATCTCATTCATAGATTGAATTAATATCTGAATCAGGCATAAAAAAGCGCATCCAAAAATGCGTCGCTAGTTGCTCAATTGTTTTAACGCTTTTGCATCACGACGAATGCCACTTATTTTATTTTTATTCGCAAAATCATGAATGTTGAATCTTATTGCATTTAGGCAACATCCTTGGTTTGTTATTGTTCTTGATGTTCCATGCGGTACGCTGTTCGATATTGCTGACCACCAAGCTCTCACAGACATTGGGAACCCCGTAAGCAAATTCGAGCTGTTGTTGTGCTTGCACCATATTTTTATTCTCCTTGGGCCATAGATGGGGTTTAAGCCACATCTGCCTTGACTGGGGTTTTGGTAGTTTTGTGTTGTAAGCGAGATTCTACGGCTTGCAGATCAAGTACAGCTGCTGAAAGCAGAACGTCGTCCTGTTCAATTTGGCAGTTGATACCAAGGTTTTGATTGGCCTGTGCGGTTTTAGCGCTGACCACTTCCGCATGCTGACCTTTGGCAGGCGCCCACTCTAAAATTGGCAAGGCACGGGCAACCGCTAAAGTAATACGGTCACGCAAAGCTGCACTTTGAATGCTGTATTCAGGCGTGAAATCACGATCTGTGGCATACACCCCGATTGGCAAGGTTTGCGCTTGGAAGAAACTGAACAATGGACGTAACTGGTGTTCAAGTACCAAAGCATGACGGTTGCTACCGCCTGAAGCGGCTAACAAGACAGGCACATCGACCAAAGCCGTTTGTTCTACAAAATCAAAGAAATGCTTAAATAATCCTGTAAATGACGCACGGTAAACAGGAGTCCCGACAATCAGTGCATCCGCTGCTTCCACCGCTGCCAAGTCATCTTGCACACGCTGTGGTAATTGATGACGGTAAATCGCCCCACCCAAGAGCTGCCCGATTTCACTGAATTTAATAAAATGCACATTGATCGGAGTTGCATGACTCAGTTCACGAATAATTTCTTCGACTAGTGTTTCGGTTTTAGACGGATGATTTAATCCACCAGAAACAGCAACGATATTGAATGATTTTACCGCATTTAGAATTATGGACATGAGAATATACACCTGAATCGAAATATCAATCTGATCAGGTCTATTGATCCATATTTTCTTATGCAGCGTAAAATAATAAAAAATGGCAAATTTATCGTTTTTTAAGCTATGTAAAAATCAAAAGCAGTGCGTATATAAAAAATGCCTGCATATCTTTAATCCCCCAAACCATCAGGGGGAGAATTGCATTACACAGACCATTATTTATTAGACTGAGTTGTATTTTCTGGATGATTCAAGATGTTGTACATTGGCATCTCTGACCAATCATGCCCTGCATAGCGACCATCGTACATCGGCATATCCGACCAGTTTCGTCCCGCATAACGCCCATTGTACATCGGCATATCTGACCAATCATGCCCTGCATAGCGACTATTGTACATCGGCATATCCGACCAAGACTGCCCACTATACATTGGCATACTCGCAATATTTTGCTCCGTAGATTCATCATCGTACATCGGCATATTGCCCCAATGATTTCTGGCATAACCGCCATACATGGGCATATGATTCCAGTAACCTGCTCTTGAACCTGAACCCCATCCCATGCCATATCCACCACGATACGTGTTATGCATCGACAGCAGCATAAAACCAAAAAAAACCACCACTAAAACAAGTCCGAAAGCAATCCACATCCAACCCGCATTACGGTTTTCTATATTTTGATTCATCGGCTTCACCATGGTTAATTATTAATCTATTTTCTTTATTATAACGCCACAGATTCCCAAAAAAACACCCTGCATTTGCAGGGTATTTTTTTCATCTTACAACTTAGAATGGAACACGTTTATATTGACGGTATTCTGGTTTCCAGAAATTCTTCTCAATATTTTCCATGAGCAATTCATCACTAATCACAGGAGCTACGCCTGCATCCATCGCTGCTTTTGCCACTTTAAACGCAATCACACGTGACACTTTTTGAATGTCATCAATTTCAGGTAACAAGTCTGCATTTGGATCTTGCAACATTGGTGAACAGTCTGCCAAAGCATTGCTCGACGCCATCAACATGCTGTCCGTCACGCGAGTTGCACTGGCTGCAATCACGCCCAAACCAATACCTGGGAAAATGTATGAGTTATTGCACTGGCAAATGTTATACAGCTTGCCTTGATAATTTACAGGTGCAAACGGACTACCTGTTGCAATGAGCGCTTTACCGTCTGTCCAGTTCAAGACATCAGCAGGTACAGCTTCTACACGCGAAGTTGGATTCGACAATGGCAGTACAATCGGACGTTCACAGTTTTCAGCCAAAGTCCGAATAATTTCTTCGGTAAATAAACCTGGCTGACCCGATACCCCAATCAACACGGTTGGTTTGGCATGTTTCACCACATCAAGCAATGAAATCATTTCATCGGCTTGTGCCCAGCTTGCAACGGCTTCAGGTTGCTGTGCCAATTTACGCTGGAAGTCCAGCAAGTTCGGCTGATTTTCAGTGATTAAACCAAAACGATCAACCATAAATACTTGCTTGCGTGCTTCAGCATCAGTCAGACCTTCTGCCACCATTTGCGCCACGATCTGCTCAGCAATACCACAACCTGCTGAACCTGCACCCAAGAAAGCAATACGCTGATCTTTTAACTGCTTGCCTGCCGCACGACTCGCTGCAATCAAGCTCCCTACAGATACTGCAGCCGTTCCCTGAATATCATCATTGAAACAGCAGATTTCATCACGGTATTTGTTCAGTAAAGGCATCGCATTTTTCTGTGCAAAGTCTTCAAACTGAATCAAGGCTTTTGGCCAGCGACGGCGAATACCACGAATCACTTCATCAACAAAACTGTAATATTCATCACCGCTGATACGCGGTTGACGCCATCCCATGTAAATCGGGTCATTCAGTAACTGCTGGTTGTTGGTGCCGACATCAATGGTAATTGGCAATGTATAAGCAGGACTGATCCCACCACACGCTGTGTACAGCGATAATTTTCCGATTGGAATGCCCATACCTCCAATACCTTGATCGCCAAGGCCAAGGATACGTTCGCCATCGGTGATCACAATCACTTTGACATTTTTACGGTTCACGTTTTGCAAAATGTCGTCAATGTGTTCACGGTCAGGATAAGAAATAAATACGCCACGGTGACGGCGGTAAATATCAGAGAACTGTTGGCAAGCTTCACCAACCGTTGGTGTATAAATAATCGGCATCATTTCCGCCAAATGATCTTCAATCAGGCGGAAAAACAGGGTTTCGTTGGTGTCTTGGATATTCCGTAAATAAATGTGCTTATTGATCGCATCGTGGAATGCAGAGTACTGTTGATATGAGCGTTGGCTTTGTTCTTCAATAGTTTCAATAACATGGGGAATTAAGCCATGTAGGTTAAAACGAGTCCGTTCGTCTTCGCTAAATGCAGAACCTTTGTTCAATAAAGGCAATTCTAATAAGGTATTTCCAGCATAAGGGATATAAAGTGGGTGCTTTTTTTGCGTAGCAGAGGTCATGTTTAGTCTCATCTTTGACTAAAACCACACGATTGTGAAGTTTAGCTTTTCAAAATACCTGAATAGCTTAAGCCTTTTTTGATAAAAATGGGTATTTAGCAAATTTATAATGGTATG
Source organism: Acinetobacter sp. MB5 (assembly GCF_003261585.1). Classification (GTDB taxonomy): domain Bacteria; phylum Pseudomonadota; class Gammaproteobacteria; order Pseudomonadales; family Moraxellaceae; genus Acinetobacter. Next base: position 258,281 of record NZ_POVU01000004.1, read on the forward strand.
GGACTTATTTCGAGATTGAATTATTCTGAGTAATCTGGTTGGTCTTGAATCCTTTTTAAGGATTCTTGCAGAATTTTCACGAAATTCTGCAAGAGAAAATGAGAGGTTTCCAACTACTACTTTACGCTTTCTTTTTGGCAAAGCGTGCAAATTTACGATTAAAGTTGGCCACACGCCCTTCGTTGCTGGCCTGACGGACTTCACCTGTATAAAACGGATGTGAAGCACTGGAAATATCCAGCGTGACGTAAGGATAAATCTGCCCTTGATACGCTTTGCTTTGGCTCGGCTTTAAGGTTGAACCAATTAAGAAGTAGGTATCCGCGTTGGTATCGTGAAACAAAACTTGTTGATAATCAGGATGAATTTCTTTTTTCATAACACACTCCAATATAATTACGTTATAACATAACAATATTCTATCCGATTTTTTTCATCTTCGTCAAAAAATCCGTGTGCTCATGCACAAAATCGACAGAAATAGTCTTTCCCTAGAACGTACAAAATTTGCTATATTTAGCGTTTTTCCGCGACATTTTTTCTAACCATTATGAATACGGCAATCCAAGCAGCTCTTGATCATGCAGTTCAGTCCCTTCAACAACAGGGTGTTATTCCATCTGACTGGAAAAACAACAGCACCTTAACGCGAACCAAAGATCGAAGCCACGGTGATTTTGCCTCAAATGTTGCCATGACCGCTGCGAAAGCTGCAGGCTTAAAACCACGCGATCTTGCAGAACAAATCTTGGCAAATTTGCCTGAAGTTGCCGATATCAGTAAAGCTGAAATCGCTGGCCCAGGATTCATTAACTTCTTTTTAAATGCAGACCAACGTTTTACTGTGCTTGATCAAATTCAACAACAAAACCAGCAGTTTGGTCGCACTCAAAGCAATGTTGGACAACGCATCCAGGTTGAATTTGTATCAGCTAACCCAACTTCTAGCCTACATGTCGGTCATGGTCGTGGTGCAGCTTACGGTATGACCGTTGCGAATTTACTTGAAACGACTGGCGCTGTGGTTGACCGCGAATACTACGTTAACGACGCAGGTCGTCAGATGGACATTTTGGCGACTTCAACGTATTTACGTTATTTAGAATTAAAAGGCCAAAGCCTTGTCTTCCCAAAAAATGCTTACCAAGGCGACTATGTTAAAGAAATCGCGCAAAGCATTATTGAAAAAGATAGCGATGCACATGTCCGCCCTGTTGCAGATGTCTATAAAGATGTGCCTGAAGATGTTCAATATGCCGATGAGCTTGATGCAGATGGCAACAAAGTCGTTGTTTCAGGTGACAAAGAAAAACATATCGATGGTTTGATTGCCAACTCACAACAACTCCTTGGTGAAGGCTATCGCGTTTTCCATCAAGCTGCACTGAAAGCCATCTTAGCAGACATTAAAGATGACCTTGGTGAGTTCGGTGTCACCTTCAACCAATGGTTCAGCGAAGCTAGCCTGACTGAAAAAATTGATGAAGCGTTAGCAACCCTTGATCAACGTGGTTTCTTGTACGAACAAGACGGTAACATCTGGTTTAAATCAACAGAATTTGGCGACGAAAAAGACCGTGTAGTGAAACGTCGCAACGGTCAAACCACTTACTTTGCATCGGACATTGCTTACCACCTCAACAAATTACAACGTGGTTATACGCATATTGTGGATATTTGGGGTTCAGACCACCACGGTTATATTGCCCGCGTAAAAGCGGCAATTGATGCGATGGGTTATGACTCAAGCAAACTGACTGTACTTTTGGTTCAGTTCGTCAGCTTGTGGCGTGGCGGTGAGATGGTACAAATGTCCTCTCGTTCAGGTCAGTTCGTGACTTTACGTGAATTGCGTGAAGAAGTGGGCAACGATGCAGCGCGTTTCTATTACGTGATGCGTAAGAGCGAACAGCACATTGACTTTGACCTTGACCTTGCAGTTTCTCAAAGTAAAGACAACGCTGTGTATTATATTCAATACGCACATGCCCGTATCTGCCGTATGCTTGAAAAAGCCAAAGATACAGGCCTTGCATTTGATGCAGTAGCGGCACGCCAGTTTGCTGAACAATTAAGCCTTGATGCTGAAACTGAAATCTTGGCAAAACTTGCAGCTTACCCAGACATTATTAACCGTGCAGCCAATGCCTATGAACCACACCAAGTCGGTAACTACTTGAAAGAACTTGCAGCATTGTTCCATGGCTGGTACAACGAGCATAAAGTATTGAGTGAAGATGCTGCCCTAACGCAAGCTCGTTTATTACTTTCAGTAAACGTACAACAAGTTTTACGCAATGGTTTAGAATTGCTTGGCGTATCTGCACCAACAGCGATGTAAGTTAAGAGGGTTCCTACGTGTGGGGTAAAATACAACGCGGCGTTTCCGAGCGCCCTAAACAGCCAAAACAGTCATTCATTCCCAAGTGGTTTGGTACCTTAATTTTGATTTTAATGGTACTGAGCGCAGCGGTTGCATTAATGCTGTGGAAGCCGTGGGCACCCGTACAACCACATACTGATATTCCGACTGGGCAGCCACAGGAAGAGACCAATAAAGACTACCGTTTTTATGATCAGTTACCTAAACAACAGGTGACACCGATTCCTGAGCAAGCCGTACCTGTAACGCCTTCAAAAGAAGTGGGTGTCATTGTTGAAGCACCTGCACCACAACCAAGTGTAAGCAGTAGTACAGCCTCTGAGCCAACAGCAGCAGCTCAAACCAGTTATATTTTACAGGTGAAAAGCTTTACCGATCCTGACAGTGCAGATGCCAAACGTTCAGAAATTCTGATGAACAAATTGCCTGCGGATGTTATTGTCAGTGTGGAAAAGGGTAAAACTTGGTATCGTGTGATTTCAGGGCCTTTTACCAATCAAAATGATGCGATTGCTGCACAGCAAACACTGCAAAATAGCGGAATTGATTCGATCATTGTGAAGCACTAAGCCACCAAACTTTAAAAAGCGATCAACTGATCGCTTTTTTTATGGCTAAATTGCGCAATTTCGGGCCTAAGAAAAACACCAGATTCCCCAGTAATATACACATTACTCCGATCACCGCACTCAAACTCCAGTGATAGTTTTCCCAAATCGTAGAAATACTCAAAGCGACCAGAGGAAACAGCAAAGTACTATAAGCCGCCTGCCCTGCTCCGATCCGTCCAACTAAAATAAAATAAGCTGTAAAACCAACGACTGAACCAAAAATTGCCAAATAACCTACGGCCACAATAAATTGCCAGTTCCAAACAGGTAAAAACTGCATGCCTGTCATCGCAGCAAACCCGCCCATCCATAAAGTCCCATAACTCATGGCATAAGCATTGGTACTTAAGACATCTAGTCCTCGTTTCTGATGGCGTGCGCTGATCATATTTCCTAAAGAAAAACCGTAAGTTCCAAGCATACATAGACCGATACCAAGTAACGTCTCGGTTTGTAAGTGAGTGCTGCTCAAGTCTTGCCAGAACAATAAAAACATTCCCATAAAGCCCAATGTGACCGCAGGGAAAAACTGAGGAGAGATTTTTTGACCAAAAAACAGACGACTATTCAGGGTATTAAAAAGTACCGCCATCGAAAAAATAACGGATTCTAAGCCACTGTTAATATAAGCAATCGCATGATAGAAACATAAAAAATTTAACCCAAAAACACACAAACCCTGAACAGCAAAAAATAAATGATCTTTAACAGAGAAACGGCGTAAACGGCGGGTGATTAACAAGCCAAACACTAAACAACTCGCAGCCACAAGAAAGCGCCAGAAGACAGCAACGACAGGATCAACGAAATTGGACTGAGCAGTAATGGCAATCCATGTTGTGCCCCAAATCAGCACCACCAAAGCATATAAAAACAAGTTCACTGATGTTCTCCTTTTTTCATAGGCTAGTATGGAGAGCAGCTGAAAAATAAACTTGTATAAACTCGGGATCGACTTGCACAAACTTGCGGTTTTTTTAGAAAATCTGCAAAGACTGTTTAAAAAACAGCTAGACTATACTGTCCATGGTATTGTCACGTAATGATGCAGATGACCTATCAGACCCTTCAACAGCTTCAAAAGCATAAAGCACAGTTGCTTGACCATACGCAGCTGGGTTCTGGCATGCAATTGGCCTCTTGGTATAACCAACATGATCGTATTGGAGTCTGTAGCGATCACCATACCCTGAGTTTATATATTCAGGGAGGCTATGAAAGTTATCAAAAACGGGGCTTGAATTGGCATAATGGGGGCGGGCCAGATCATTTTTGCTTAATGCCACAGCATCAAGCATCAGAATGGGACATTCGCGGAGAGCTGAGTTTTGTGCATTTATATTATACTGACCAGCATCTACGAGATTTGGCGACCAATGTTTGGGACAAAGAGCCCAATACCATCCTGTTAGATGAAAAAACCTTCGCAGTTGATCCTCAGATCACTTTGTTATATCGGCATTTTTTACTCAATTGCGATTGGCAACAGTCCGAAAATTTACTGCAACTCTCGACCACGGCGACTTTATTGCTCAATCATATACTTCGCAACTACAGCAATATTGTATGGAACATGCCGCACGTCAAAGGCGGACTTGCACCTGCCACCTTGCGTTTACTGTTAGAGTGGATTGAGGCAAATTTACACTTACCACTAACCATTTCAGATTTGGCAGCGCAAGCGCATTTAAGCGACTACCATTTTGCCCATATGTTTCGGCATTCCATGCAACAAGCACCGCATCAATATATCTTGCAACAACGCTTGATGCGGGCACATCAGCTGATTCAGCACTCAACATTTAACTTGACTGAAGTTGCCTTTCAGTGTGGTTTCAGCTCTGCCAGCCATTTTAGCAATCGCTTTAAACAGCATTTTGGCTGTACACCTTCTCAACTTCGCGGCTCTTGCTAAGCCTGCAATTTATAGCATTCATCCAGTGCCAACGCATAATATTCTAGACCTTCACGTGCCGCGTTAAAGGCTTTGAGTTGCAGCTCAGGCTTGCCATCACATAAGCGTTTAATCAGCTCCATAGCTTCATATGGATGCAAATCATCATAATGGGCATGTGCACGTAACCACGCCAGTGATCGCTTGTTAATCTGAACCTCTGGATGATTCTCGTAACCACGAATTCCCTTATAAACATGCAAAGACCAATCCCCTGTTGCCCACTCAATCGCCAAATTGGTCGCTGCCAAGCACTCAGCCAGACTACTGCGGTAATTCACACTCCACAGGAAATGATTGACAGCATTCATTGCAGGTGGTGGAGTCACTGTATCAAGTTGATCAATGCTTAAGCCAAAACCACCAGCCCAATCCCGATACCAAGCCAAATGGCGCTCTTCGACTTTAATGTTCTGAATTAACCAATCCCGACTCTCCACGACCCCCTGCTCTTGAAAATGAATCGCCTTAGACAAGGCAAGTGCCATATAAGAAGGAAACTGTGCCACGAGTGGATAGAAGTTTAATAACGCAGCACGAAAACATTCTAATTTGAGCGTTCCATTTGCCATACCCAGAAATAATGGATGCTGGCTGACTCGTTCTTTTGCGGGAATTAAATCATCCCAAAATTTTTGGGCCCATTCACTATGTGGTGTGATTTCTAGGCTAAATTCATTTTTTAAAATCGTCATTACCCTATTCCTATTTATAATCCACACTTTTATTTTTAATACAATATTATTCTAGAATAATCAATTAGATTTATTGATTTATTAGACAAAAACTACTGTTCTATTGATTTAAATAAAATATAGAATTTGAATTATGTATTTATGTTAATAAATACATAATGATAGATTTACTCTCTTTATTTCCATTAAACATTACATTATATTTCACGAATAATATTTACTTTTTACATGAATTTTACACTTAAAATTCTAAATATCATTTATTATCATGCAGCACCATATAGCATTAAGGATAATTATTATCAGTCTAAAAAATTCATAAAATATAATATTATAACGAAATTTTTATATACAATTTTAAAATCGCGTTATAATTTTCATTTCATAGAAGATATTATATAAACCATAGAAGAAACTAAAAATATAGATTCTTAGAAGAGTGAGATGAAGCTATGAACTTACAGGGTTCTAGTATCCTTGGTCGGAAACAAGTCGATTTACTCAAAAAAACTCGGTTAAATTTTCTGTGGTTTCCTAAAAGATTCGAACGCCTATACAGAGAACGCTATTGTAACGAAGCCGCTTATGAGTTTCGTTATCGTGGTTTTATTATCTTAATTTTATATCTTTATCTTTCTTTGGGTATTTATGAAGTTTTACCAGACAGTCAAGTTATGGCTTGGGCATTATTATATGGCTGGGTAGGGATCATTATTTTTATAGCTTGGATTAGCTCTTTTATTAAAAAGCTCAATTCTTGGTTTGATTATTACGCTTCAATTGGTTCAACCCTTTCCGTTACCATTAGTTTCATTTTAGTCAATGGCTTACAGCAAGTCCAAAATACAGTTCTATTTCATACTGCCATGATGTATGCAGTGATTATTATTTATGCCTTTGTCGGTCTACGCTTTTATACCGCTTTACTGGCAGGTTGGTTAGGTGGGTTGCTTGGGCTGATTATCAGTAATCATATGAATGCCATGATTGACTGGACGCTGCTCAACCGCACATATACCTTTAGCAGTTTTTTAGGCATGTCTTTGGCCTACTTCATTGATCGGCAACACCGCGAAAATTTTCTAAAAAACTGTATTATCGAACATAACCACCTTGAGTTGGTACAACAAGCTCAGCAACTCTCAAAGCTCTCACAAATTGATTCACTGACTGGCTTGGCCAATCGCCGCTATCTCGATGAAATTTTAGAAAAAGAATGGCAACGTGCGATCCATTGTTCAATGCCACTGACCATCATGATGATCGATATTGATTATTTTAAATTGTATAACGACTCACTGGGACACATCCAAGGCGATGAATGCTTAAAACGGATTGCCTTTATGCTGAGCTGCGCTAAAGCTAAACACTCTGATGCTGTAATTGCCCGTTATGGTGGTGAAGAGTTTTTACTGCTATTTCCTCAAACAGATGAAAAAGAGGCCCAAGCACGTGCGGAAGAATTAATGAAGAAAGTCCATCAACTGGCCTTACCACATCCCTCTAGCTCAATTTCGTCTTATGTCACGCTGAGCATGGGTGTTGCAACAACCATTCCTTTATATGGGGAAACCGTTTCTGAGCTGGTGGGTATGGCAGACCATGCACTTTACCTAGCCAAACATCGTGGACGTGATCAATATCAAATTGCAACCAGTCATCGACCACCTCTGGCAATCGCCGAATAGTATCTTCCGCTATTCCGCCATCTGTAATAATTGTTTTTCTGACAGCACTAAAATACCGTGTTGACGTAACAACGCTGTCGTCACTCCTACCCCATCCATTTTAATTCCAAAGAATGAACCATCATAAATCTGTTGACTACCACAAGATGGACTATTTTCTTTTAATACCACATGAGTTGCCTGATATTTCTGAGCAATCGCCAGCGTGGAATAAGCGCCTTGAATATATTGCTCAGTGACATCACGCCCTGACTGCTCAATGACCTGTGCTGTACCTGCCAAAACACTGTAGCCATCTCCGCCAATAATTTCAGCGGGTGGTCGTGGCGTGGCTAAGCCTGCAAGCAACTCTGGACAAATCGCAATGGCTTTGTGTTGATGAATCAGCTGCTGAACTTTGAGATGTAAACAGTCTGTTCCATCATATCTAACAGGTTTACCTGCCAAACATGCGCTGACTAGGATCATGATTCAACACGCCTACAAGGAAAAAGATAAGCATAGCGCTTTTTACATTTAACCCTAAGTACTATTGATAATGCCCATCAATTTCCTGTGCACGCTGAAAGGCTTCACGCTGCTGAATACGTGACAGAAATGCACGAATGTTGGGAATATCGAGTGGAACACGTTTAGATAATGCCTGAAGTGGAAAACTCATTTGAATGTCAGCAAAAGAGAATTCTCCAGCAAAATAATCATGTCTTGCCAAATAGTTTTCAATATACAGAACATGATCCTTGAGACGAGGCTGTAAAAAACCCGTCTTGACACCATTGCAGACTTTTTTCGCAATTGGCCGAATCAATAATGGCATATGGCAAGGCATATTACTCATCACCAGTTGAAACACCAGCAGTGGCATCAGTGAGCCTTCAGCATAATGCATCCAGTATAAATACTGATAAGCATGTTCCTGATCTTCAGGTTTGGGCTTGAATTGACCCTCCTGGTCATAACGCTGCTGTAACATTTCCAAAATCACAGCCGACTCTGCAAGCACTTGCTGACCATCCTGCAAAACTGGGGATTTTCCTAGCGGATGAACAATCTTGAGTTCTTCAGGCGCCGCGAGATTCGGCTGACGCTTATAAAAGCGAATTTGGTAATTTTGCAAATGTAACTCTTCTAAAGCCCATAAAATACGAAAGGCTCGTGAGTACTGTAAATAGTGCAGAATCATCATGAAAGCGACCTCCAGAGTGTGGCTTCCCGTCATCTTCATAGATCAATATATGATCACTAGGGTTTGTTATAACCTAGAATTTCGATGCAATACAACTACAACTTAAATGCTGATGACACTCCTGTTACAATAGCAATTATCACATTTCGATAAATTCCTGACTTTTTATAAGGTTTTACCTGCATGGAATCTCAAAATTCGCCTAAGTATCAAGCTCTCGAACCCAAATACCGCTTATTGGTTCTTTTGGTGTCTATTGGGTTTTTCATGCAAGCTCTCGATACAACCATTGTCAATACGGCACTCCCAGCCATGGCACAGCACTTGCGAGAAGATCCTCTACATATGCATGGGGTTGTCGTGGCTTATGTGCTCTCCGTTGCAACCTGCATTCCTTTAAGTGGCTGGCTAGCGGATCGTTTTGGTCTGCGTGTTGTCTATCTCAGTGCCATTATTATTTTTACACTGGCGTCACTGGGTTGTGGCTTGTCCAACTCTTTAGAACTCCTGATTTTTTTCCGTGTCTTACAAGGAATGGGTGGGGCTTTATTGTTGCCTGTTGGACGCCTGTCTTTGCTTAGAATCATTCCACGCGACCAGTTTTTATCTGCGATTAACCTCATGAGCCTTGCAGGGTTAGTTGGCCCACTGATTGGCCCAACACTTGGTGGATGGCTAGTGGAAGTTGCCAGTTGGCACTGGATTTTCTTACTCAATATTCCTATGGGAATATTGGGCGTTTTAGTCACGTTAAAAGCTTTACCGAATATTGTCGAAGCGAATGTCAAACGTTTTGATATTTCAGGCGTACTCATGCTGATTGTAGCAATGGTTGGACTCACCTTGGGGATTGATTCATTTTCAGTTGAAGCCTCATCGCATTTGATTGCCTATCTACTTTTGGCTGCTGGTCTGATCGCCAGCACTTTATATGCACATCATGCATATAACCAGCAACATGCACTGTTTCGTAGTGATTTATTCCGACATGAGTTCTATGTGATTGGCATTTTAGGGAATTTCTTTGCGCGTTTTGCAGGGAATGCCATTCCATTTATATTGCCTTTACTCTTACAAGTGGTGTTTCAATTTAGCCCCTTTGAAACAGGCTTGATGATGATTCCGCTGGTTCTCGGTTCTTTATTTTCTAAGCCGATTGTCCGCCCTCTAATTCAGCATTTTGGTTATCGTAATGTTCTGCTGATCAACACGGTTGCCGTTGGACTGTGTGTGATGAGCTTTACCTTGACCACAGCAACGACACCAGAATGGCTACGTGCACTACATTTCTTTCTGTTTGGTACACTCAACTCGATCCAGTTTGTGTCGATGAACACTTACACGTTGAAGGATTTACCCTCTCAGCATGCCAGTAGCGGCAACAGTTTCTTGTCAATGATCATGATGCTCTCCATGAGTATCGGGATTGCACTGACAGGGACGCTGATTAATTTCTATCAGGGTGCGACTTTTCACTTTTCAACCGCCCAAGCTTTTGATTACACGCTCATTACGCTAGGTATCATCAATGTGATCACCATGCTGGTTTTTTGGAAGATTCCAAAAGAAAATCAATCATAAGTTTAAATAGGTTTTCAGGCGCAGTTTTCTTAAAATAGAGACTTAACCTTACATATCTGCTGGATCATGAAAGCTGCCTGCAAAAGCCATTTGCACCTTGTCCGAACTTTAACTGCGACCCTTGTAGTCTTAATCCTGTGCTTGATTAGCCTGATTCTATTCCAGAACCAGCCTGTAGAAGCGCAAGATCATCCTGTGCAAGGCTTTGATGTCTCTCATCATCAAGGCAATATCGACTGGAAAAAAATATCACCGCATAAATATCAATTTGTATATTTAAAAGCCACCGAAGGTGGCGACTACCAAGACCCGAGTTTTCAGCAAAATTGGTTAAAAGCGCGTGAGCAGGGCTTACATGTGGGCGCTTATCATTATTATCGTTTATGCCGTGAAGCAAAAATTCAGGCCGCCAATTTTATTGCCACAGTGCCCAATAAAGCTGATGCCCTAGCCCCTGTGATTGACTTGGAATACGATGCCAATTGCATCCAAAATTCAAATCAAGAACAACTCCTGAAACAAATTCAGGTGATGCAGCAAATCTTGCATCAGCATTATGGTAAAGCCCCCATTATATATACCTCAAAGACCTTTTATCATATTGTACTCATGGGACACATCCCTCATACCGCACTCTGGATTCGCGATTATGATGAGGCTTATCCAAAACTCAAAGACCAGCATGGCTGGATGTTCTGGCAATACACTCAAAAAGGGCATATCAATGGAATTAGCCAATCTGTCGATCTGAACGCCTATGCAGGCTCAGCAGAACAATGGCAAAGTTATTTACGTTATTTAGGGATTATTCATCATTAAACAGCGCAAAATCATTCACATCGACATGGATGCCTTTTATGCTTCAGTTGAATTACGTGAACGCCCCGACTTAGTCGATGTCCCTGTCGTGGTTGCATCACATCATCCACGTGCGGTCATCACAACTGCCTCCTACCCTGCACGACGTTTTGGCTTACGTTCTGCCATGTCGATGGCACAAGCCCGTAAACTCTGCCCACAAGTCATCGTCCTAGAACCTCGCTTTGAACTATATCGACAGGTATCAACCCAAATTCAGCAGATTTTCCAGCAATATACCGATCTAATTGAACCGTTATCTTTAGATGAAGCCTATTTGGATGTCACCGAAAATAAACAAGGTCTGGCATCAGCAACTGCTGTGGCTCAAGCCATTCAACAGCAAATCTGGCAACAGACTCAACTGACAGCTTCAGCAGGCGTTGCACCTAATAAATTTTTAGCCAAAATTGCATCGGACTGGTATAAACCCAATGGACTCTGTGTGATTAAACCACAGCAAGTTCAGCAATTTATTTATGATCTTCCCTTAAAAAAAATCCCTGGGGTAGGTAAAGTGACTCAAGCCAAGCTCGAACAATTACAGCTTTACACACTCGGCGATTTACAAAAAATTGAATTGCACGTTTTACAGCAGCACTTTGGAAAATATGGGCAACAACTGCACCTGTATGCACAAGGCATTGATAATCGACCTGTAGAAGCCAGCCGAGTCCGTCAGCAAATTTCTAAAGAAATCACATTTGATCAGGATCTGTATTTAACGGAATGCCAAACTGCATGGCCAGCACTGGCTGAAAAAGTCTGGGCAAGTTTAGCAAAGCGTCAGCTCAGTGCCTTTGGTGTAACAGTAAAGCTCAAACAAGCTGATTTTCATGTGCTGCAACACAGTAAACGCTTCCAAAGTCCCTTAGAAAATCTGGCACAACTACAACAAGCCATTGCCTTATTAATTACAGAACTGAATATTTCCCCTCAATTGCGCTTTCGTTTGGTTGGGGTTGGTGTCTATCAACTCTTAGAAATTGAGCAAAAAGCCCAACTCTCTTTTTGGTCAGACATTGAATAACTTAAAATAATTCTGCTTCATAGAAAATATATGCACTAAATACTCGCATGCCATGCATTTTTCGATTAAGCTAGTCGCGCTTACATTTATCCATGAAGCTATTGCAAGGTTAAAACTAATCCATGGTTTTAACCAGCCGTCCCTGTAATACATCGGATTAATCATCTTGCGCATTGCAGGGCGCTCCGATTGTTAGGCATGGACTCCTTCTGAATGACCTCTAGTTCTTCTCTACATACCACACAAGAAAAACGAGCTCGCAAAGCTGCTCTTAGTAGTTTTATTGGCGCAGTTGTGGACTGGTATGATTTTTTACTTTACGGCATTGTTGCCGCATTAGTATTTAAACAACAATTTTTTCCAAATATTGACCCAACCATGGGTACATTGGCTGCGTTTGCCACGTTTGGAGTTGGTTTTCTCTTTCGACCACTCGGTGGTATAGTCTTCGGGCATTTTGGTGACAAATTAGGTCGAAAAAAAATGCTGTTCTTGACCGTGTTTCTCATGGGTGGAGCAACTGTATTCATCGGACTATTACCAACTTTTACACAAATTGGTTGGTGGGCACCTGTACTCTTGGTCACGTTACGTGCAATCCAAGGCTTTGCCGTAGGCGGTGAATGGGGTGGTGCAGCACTCATGGCTGTTGAAAATGCACCAACAACTAAAAAGGCTTTTTATAGTAGTGGTGTTCAAATCGGTTATGGCGTGGGCTTAATGCTGGCATCTGGCTGTGTATCACTGATCACCTTATTTATCGGTGAAGATGGTTTTCGTGACTGGGGCTGGCGCATTCCTTTTCTCGCTAGCGTGATCCTGGTTGCTTTTGCTGTATGGGTTCGTTCAGATCAAGAAGAATCTTCCGAATTCAAACAACAGCAACAACACAAACCTAAGCCTCAGGAAAAGATATCTCGCTTTCCAATTATTGAAGCGGTTAAGCACAATCCGAAAGGTTTTTTCTACATCATTGCATTACGCTTAGCTGAATTGCTTTCAATGTATTTGGTCACGACCTTTGCCCTGAATTATTCAACTGAAAAATTGCACATGTCTTCGCAGTTATTCTTGAACATTTCCTTAATGGTCGGAGCGATTAGCTGTGTCAGTATTCCATTTTTTGCCATGCTTGCAGACCGTTTTGGTCGCCGCCGCATGTGTATTATTGGTGGTCTAATTGGTGCAGCCGCCGCATTTCCATTCTTCTTGGCATTGCAAAACGGATCTGTTTTTTGGTTAGTGATTTTATCTATTCTTCTCGCCAATCTTGCACACGACATGGTAGTCAGCGTTCATCAGCCTATTTTTACCGAATTGTTTGGAACAGAATATCGCTATAGCGGTGCAGGTGTCGGTTATCAGCTTGCCAGTATTATTGGCGGTGGTTTTACTCCATTTATTGCGACTGGGCTCATCTTCCTTGCACATGGGCACTGGATTTTCGTTGCGATCTATTTAACTGTGGGCTGTTTATTAACTTCAATTGTTGCAGCATGTATGAAGGGTCAAGTATCATCAAAAACTGTCAATTCTCCCCTTGTAGATTAAAGTTATGGCTGTTGAACGTTTACATGTAAGCTCACGTTTTTGTGAAGTGGCAATTTCGGGTAATTTAGTCCATCTCGCTGGGCAACTTGCAGATGATACAAGCCAAGATATTCGCTCACAAACACAACAAACCCTCGATAATATTGACCGCTTTTTAGCTGATGCAGGTACAGATAAAACCCATATTCTATCTGTCATTATTTTTCTCAAAGATATCGAACAAGACTATGCAGCCATGAATGAAGTTTGGGATGCATGGGTTGTTTCAGGTCATGCACCTGCACGTACTTGTGTAGAGTCTAAACTGTATGCTCCAGAAGTTTTGGTTGAAATGACAGTAACTGCTGTTAAACCATAAGCTTTCAAACTGGCATTTGCCTACGCAAATGCCATCGTTTTTTCCTGAATATTTAAATCACGCGACAATTTTTTCAAATCTGGTATGCCTGCATAACGCAGCACTCGATAACCAGCCATTTCTAATAAAGCATCTTCATAACGATCATCACGATGTTGAGTAAACATCGAATCACTTAACGAAATAATCGTAACTACTTGAAATTTTTCATTTAAAATCACAAAATCAGCAATCATATTATGATATTTTGCACGTGTATGTGAATATTTACTTGTCAATAATGAGCTATAAGACACATTCGATAAAATAATATGTTGTGGTAGCAACTGAGACAAGCGTTGATAAATCATCTGCTCATTATAGTTAAGTAATGCACGCTGTTTTAAAGCACTATCATAATGTTGATGATCAGTATTGCGATTTCTATATCGAACAGCAAATACCACCAAAATCAACACACTCAATATACTTAGAGAAATGAGTTCAATCATTCTATCCCTTCCTTATAATTATCTGATTTATTGATCAGCTGCAATCCTTTGCAAATTCCTTATTTATCCCTAAATTTATCAAGACATTCAGAGAAACAATGCCATTGACAATCTATAGTTTTATAATGATAAATTATTGATATATTCGTCAACCTTACGAATACCTACCTAATCTACAGCATGAACTTAATTTTTTTGATTGTTTATAACTAAAGAATCATATTTTATTGTAACTTTTATATCCTATTTTCTTAAAAGCTTCTAAAAAAATTAAAATTATTGGATTTTTATAAGAAAAAATACCCCGCAAAGAAAAGCACCCCGACCTCTATAGAGATTGGGGTGCTTTGAATAATGAGCTGGCGATGACTTACTCTCACATGGGTAACCCCACACTACCATCAGCGCTAAGAGGTTTCACTTCT
>NZ_POVU01000050.1 GCF_003261585.1 Acinetobacter sp. MB5
GGTCGCCAGCCGGGCAGGTCAGCAGCCGATCGGGGATCGGCTGGCGTAACCGTGTAACGCGTTTCGGGGTTTTCGGTAACGGCGTTCTCCGTTACGGCTTTGGGGCTTTCGCCGGTAAAGCGGTACTCACCGCCGAAATACCGGTAGAACCGATCCCAGTAGGGGAGCGAGTCCAGAGGTTCGTCCAGGAGCGATTCGGGGACTTCGACACCACGGAACAGGCCGAAGCTGTTCAGCAGGCGCTTGCCCTTGAGGCGCTGGGCAGCGTGCCAGTTGTCTTCCAGGGAGAGGTCGGAGAACTTCACGGCGTACTTGAAGACCTCCATGAACCCCTCGCTGGGATCGCCTGTGATGGGCCTTACGTCGACGATGAAGCTGTCACCGGTGATCCGGTGCCACTCAGCGCTTAAAGCCTCCTGGCAGGGCTCAGAGGCCGCCAGAGCGATCATGTGGCAGTGAGGGTGCCACCCGTTGCCCTTGTTGGTCAGTTCGAGCGTGTAAACGGCTCCCTCGGCCTTGCAGAGTTCCGTCCAGGGCGCACCACGGGTACCAGCGTTGAAATCGCGGCGATGGTGCATCAGGCG
>NZ_POVU01000051.1 GCF_003261585.1 Acinetobacter sp. MB5
TGGCATCACCAAGTATTCTGATGGCCTGAACTATATTGACCTGCGTTACCAGTTTTCTCCATCTCTGAAAGGCGAATATTATTTCGGAAATATGCAGGAACTGTTTAACAAACATTATGTTGGCCTAGAGCATACGTGGAAACAGCAGAACTTCTCTCTGAACAGCAAGTTTAAATACTTTAATGCCAAGAATGATGGCCATACCTTTGATATCGATGCACAAAATATCGGGCTACTTGAAACCCTCAAGGTCAAGAATCAGACCTTTGGATTAGGCTATCAGGAGATTACAGGAAAATCGGCTTATCCAATTCCAGATGGTTACATGCCAGAATCTTATTTTATTGACTGGGTTACCGCTGGATTCTTTAAGAAAGAGGAAAGGTCATATCACTTTATATATGGTTATGATTTTAAAGATTATATCCCTGGTTTTAATGTGAAAGTGAAATATGTTTATGGGAACCACTTCAAAGCCGCAAATGGCAGTAAAAATCTGGAAAGTGAATCAGATGTGCTCTTGACCTATGCATTTCAGCAACCGTACTTAAAAGGTTTATCCTTACGGTACCTGCGCGTT
>NZ_POVU01000052.1 GCF_003261585.1 Acinetobacter sp. MB5
GCGACGTGGTCTGTGGCGGCTGCGAGGAGCGCTGGGGCCTGCCCGCGGGCGCGACCGTCACGGACGAGACCTGCGACGACTGCGGGCTCCCCCGGATCCGCGTCGAGCGCGGCGAGGTCTTCCGGATCTGTCTGGACCCCGGGTGCGAATCGCTCGCGGACGCCGTCACGGAGCGGTTCGACCGCGTCTGGGACTGTCCCGACTGCGGCGCCGACCTCCGCGTGCGAACCGCGCCGGGGCGCGTCTACCTCGGCTGCGAGGAGTACCCCGACTGCGAGACGACGTTCTCGATCCCGTCGGGGACCGTGGTCGACGACTGCCCCTGCGGGCGCCCGGTCTTCGAGACGCCGAC
>NZ_POVU01000053.1 GCF_003261585.1 Acinetobacter sp. MB5
GGAATCTGCCACTTCTTCACATTCTTTAAGATTTTCCCAAGAAAACAATAGGCTGATTTGGTATTACGTCTAGAAGAAAGATAAAAATTAATGGTATAGCCAGGTTGGTCAACTGCACGATACAGATAAGACCATCGTCCATTTACTTTCACATAAGTTTCATTAATATGCCATGAGCTCAGCTCTTTAGGATTACGCCAATACCAACGTAAACGTTTTTCTATTTCAGGAGCATAACGCTGAACCCAACGATAAATCGTGGTGTGATCAACATTCACACCACGTTCAGCAAGCATTTCCTGAAGTTCACGATAGCTAATGCCATATTTACAATACCAGCGCAC
>NZ_POVU01000054.1 GCF_003261585.1 Acinetobacter sp. MB5
ACTTTAAAACTGGGCTATGACAAAACTCTCGTGAAAGTGGGTGAGCTTTGGCTGGATTTACCCGTTACCGCAGTTGATGCCAGTCGTCAGTTGTTGGCATCCTACTGGGGGGAGAATTTAAAATCCAAGCTTACTGACCGCCTTGATCTGGAAGTTGGACGTGTCGAAAAAGTCTCTCCACGTAATCAGGAAGGGTTTCACAACTTCTCGTTCACCATGAATGGCATCACCAAGTATTCTGATGGCCTGAACTATATTGACCTGCGTTACCAGTTTTCTCCATCTCTGAAAGGCGAATATTATTTCGGAAATATGCAGGAACTGTTTAACAA
>NZ_POVU01000055.1 GCF_003261585.1 Acinetobacter sp. MB5
GTCTGGCCGTCATCGCTCTTGAGCAGGGAACCGGATTCGATATGCGATTCAAGATCGCCCAGGGTGGAGCTACCCAGGGAGTCGAACTTGAAACGAAGGGCGCGGTATTTGATGAACTGATCGAAGTGGGACATGACTTTTCGCCTTGACTGGATGATTGCCGATGGTGGCAAGGCGATAGTGCATCGTAGCGATTGGAGCGTCAACCGTACGAATTGGAGAATCGTAGACCTTTCGGTCATGAGAAGGACGCGCCGCTGGCGCGAGGATCAAAAGCACAAAAGCGGAAAAGCACCCTCGCCGGGTGGCATCCCCCGGGCCAGTTCCTGGCC
>NZ_POVU01000056.1 GCF_003261585.1 Acinetobacter sp. MB5
CATGGCAGCACCAACTTTGGTTGCCACCTTTAAGCAATATGAGGAGTCCTACATGGAGCACATCGAACGTGAATCGATGGAGTTTGATGTCGTGATCGTTGGCGCAGGGCCATCTGGTCTTTCTGCCGCAATCAAAATCCGTCAACTCGCAATTGAAAACAATTTACCCGATCTTTCTGTGTGTGTCGTGGAAAAAGGCTCCGAAGTTGGCGCGCATATTCTTTCTGGTGCTGTTCTTGAACCTCGTGCGCTCAATGAGCTCTTTCCAAACTGGAAAGAAGAAGGTGCACCGCTGAATGTTCCTGTGACAGAGGACAAAACCTATTTCTT
>NZ_POVU01000057.1 GCF_003261585.1 Acinetobacter sp. MB5
AAAAGCCAAGTCGCTAAGACTTTTAAGTTGAATATGGTGGGCGCTGACGGGATCGAACCGCCGACATTCTGCTTGTAAGGCAGACGCTCTACCAACTGAGCTAAGCGCCCTCATAGGGTTTGGACTTAAAATGGCGCAGCGGACGGGGCTCGAACCCGCGACCCCCGGCGTGACAGGCCGGTATTCTAACCAACTGAACTACCGCTGCACGGTAAACTTAAAAGCCAAGTCGCTAAGACTTTTAAGTTGAATATGGTGGGCGCTGACGGGATCGAACCGCCGACATTCTGCTTGTAAGGCAGACGCTCTACCAACTGAGCTAAGCGCCCT
>NZ_POVU01000058.1 GCF_003261585.1 Acinetobacter sp. MB5
ACTATGACTTGAAGGAGGAAACCTTTATTAACAAAAATAGAAGTTTTGTATTGGTGGCCGTCGTCATAAACATTGCTATATGGATCTTTGTTCAAGAACAAGTGACAAAGGCAAACGTTGAACAGTCTATTCTATCCGTTGATCAACCGGCCATATGTAAGTAAATGATAGGTATTTAAAAAGCAAAAGGCTATGCCTCTTGCTTTTTATTTTTTAAACGGCCAAGCTGTTATAACTTGTCTTTTAGTAAGGCTGTACTGATAATTGATATTTTTTTTATCTCAAGGAGACATTATAAATGATCTATTCAATAGGAGGTCTCTTAGAG
>NZ_POVU01000059.1 GCF_003261585.1 Acinetobacter sp. MB5
CTGGAGTCAGCAACACCTCGAAAGCCCCAGCCGGCTCGACCGCGCCGGGTTCCGGCAGACGGTCCGGGCGTTCCGTTGCGTCTCTCCGCACCGCCCGACGGACGGGTCCGGGCTGCGGCTGCCGTCGTCCCGCTCGGCAGGCTCGCGGGACCCTCGCTGCGCTCCTCGCTCTCAGCACCGCCCGCTGCGGTGCTTCCGTCGTCCGGGCGGGTTCGAGCCGGCTGCCCCTTTCAGTCCCGCCCACCGCGACCGCACAGCAATCCTCGCACCTCCCCAGCCTCGGCGCCGGCGCGGCCGCGGGACCGCACAGCAGGCG
>NZ_POVU01000005.1 GCF_003261585.1 Acinetobacter sp. MB5
AGGTGGCTTCGGTGGTCAAGGTGGCTTCGGTGGTCAAGGTGGCTTCGGTGGTCAAGGTGGCTTCGGTGGTCAATCTACAGGCTTTGATAACGATGCAAAATTTGACGATACGCAAGACGACGACAGCAACAATCGTTAATTTGCAATAAATATAAAAAACCAGCCAAAGGGCTGGTTTTTTATTTTAAGACATAAAAATACCGACAAAGGTGTCGGTATTTTTTAATTGCTTCTATTTATTATTTTTTTTGTCTAGGCTTGGGTCTTTAATATCGACATAAGCATTTGCACGAATTTCACGTAACCAACCATCTAGTTCAGTATTGAATTGTTGTTCACCCAAATACTGGCGTGCCAAACGTTCTTGATATTCTTTCGTCATATCTTGTTGACGAGTATCAAGAACTTGTAATATATGCCAACCATATTGTGTTTGGAATGGTTCACTGATTTGACCGACAGGAGTTGATTTCATCTTGTCTTCGAAAGCAGGTACCATCATACCAAGGTTAACCCAGCCTAAATCACCGCCATTCGCTGCTGAACCTGGATCATTCGAATAGACAGAAGCGAGTGTTTTGAAATCTTCACCTGCTTTTAAACGCTTATAAATACTGTCAATTTTTTGTTTAGCTTGGTCTTGATTTAAAACTTCAGATGTTTGAATCAAAATGTGGCGAACATGGTATTGCGTTACAATCGCTTTTTGATCACTTGCCTTACGATCAAGCAATTTTAGAATATGAACACCGTCTTGTGCAGGGATAAGCTCGCTGGTTTGTCCTGATTGCAAGTTGCTAACACGCGCAGCAAGTTCGGCAGGAATATCAGACAAATTGCGATATCCCATATCTACGCCAACCACTTTGACTTCAGCTGTGGAATCTTTCTTGCTAATTGCCTGAATGTCATTACTTTGTGCAAGATCTTGTTTTACTTGATCAGCGGCAGCACGTAGACTAAGCATATCATTTTTATTATTTGTTGCTGAAATACGGACATGCAAGATATGAGCTTGGCTACCAATTGCAGCTTGACCTTGTGGTGTTTTTAAAAAATTATCAACATCTTGGTTGCTAATTTTAATTCGAGACATTACTTGTTGCTGGCGCAATTGGTTGATAGCGAGCTCCTGACCAATACGACTACGAACCATTTCGTAAGTTCCTGGAGCTTGTGCATCTAAACGTTTTTGGAAGTCTTCTAGACTATTTACACCATTTTGTTGAGCATACTTAAGCACGGCTGCATTTAAAGCAGCTTCATTAGGCTTAATACCATAACGCTTTACAAGTTCTAGCTGAGCTTGACGCAAAATAATTTGCTCCAATGCCTGTTGCTGTAAAACTTGTTGTGGAGGTAAGGTTTGTTTTTGTGCTTGTAATTGACGCGTTAATTCTGCAGTCATTTGGTCTAAGTCACTACGTAAAATCGCGCTATTATCAACAATAGCCACAACTTCATCGCTTGTTGCTGCGAAAGCTGGAACTGAGCTTGAAATCAGAAGAGCGAGCGCTGTTGCTTTAAAGAAATGGGTTAGTTGTTGTTTCTTCATTCAGATTGTGTCCAAGATTGGTTAGATTTGTTAAAGCCGACAATACGCTGTTCAAGTAGGGAAGCAAGTCTGTTGTTAAAGGCTCCAAGCCCTTTCAATGTAAATTCTGCCATAATTGCATTTTTACGCTTTACGCCTGGTTGCGTGACATCATCGAGATCATTGTAATATGAACGACCATATACGGAGACTGCCCAGCAGCATGACTCATAATTGACCCCTAATAAAATTTCACGAGCTAAACTGTGGTCAATGTCATATTGAACGTGGCCAATGATACGCCAGTTGTCTTTAACAGGTTGTATGAAAGATGCAACAACTTGATCATAAGTCAATTGGGTATTATTAACTTCCTTGCGTTTATAATAGCCTAAGTTATAAATCGTACCTTGTTTTGTTGTGTAATAAGATTGGAAGTTTGCTTGGGAAATTGCACTGTTATCCCATGCGATGTTGGACGCAATAGTAAAGTTATTAGCAAGTTGACTAGATAAAGATAAAACGGGATCAGATTGTCTATCTGTTTGAATCGTATCGCTATCATCTAAAGTCACTTTTCGATCTGAGAAATAGAAACTTTTCCCTACAGCTGCTTTTAAACGCTCTAAACCTTGTTCATCAAATAAACTATAACTAATACCCAATGACATAAAGTTATTATCGTCTAAACGGTCATTTCCATAAAAACGATATGGACTAAACAGTTGGTCATAGCTGACAGATGCAGTTGTCGTGTCAAAGTTTGGATAGCCTGTCTGATTTTTATATGGTGCATACGCATAAAATAGGCGTGGCGTTAGTGTTTGTAGGTATTTACCCTCTTTTTCGAAATTAAGACCGGTATCTAAGGTAAATTGAGGCACAACAACTGTTTTGTTTTGTGATCCGCCTGGATTTTGAGCTTGTGAATTCTGATCGTAAAAATAATTTAGGCTACGTACAGAGGCCTCAGGAATGACAAAAGCCCAAGGCGTACGGTAGTTGTAACGTAATGCAGCCGAATTATATAGACGCGTTCCACTTTCAGCTAAAGCACTACCATCATTGATATCTTTTTGGAAATAAGCAGTATCATTATGATACTCAAATTGCCAACCTAAAGGATTTTGTGTGGTGTAGTTCAGTAAGAATTGAGGCAAACGTGAATATGGTTTGTCTGCATCTGAAATTGTTTTATCGAGTGTTTGATAAGTCTCAACTTTTAGGCTGGCATCTAGACCAGGAATTGCATTTGCAAAGGTTAATTGTGCAAGTCGTTTTTGGTTTAAATCTGTGGATATATTTGGGTCATTTTTAATATCGTCAATATAGTCGATATCAGATAAATAATTGTAATCCAAATTGGCAGTCAGGTACTGATTGATTGCCCAGTCATGTGTGATATGGAGTGATTTACGATCTTTGTGGTTGTAATCAGGGTCATTTGGCAGGTAACCACCAGAAATAGTTCCTTCACCAAAATTCGCAGTTTTATAGTTAAACTCACCTTCAATCATTGCACCATGTGTACCTAAATAACGTGGTGTTAAGGTCATATCATAGTTTGGTGCAAGATTTAGGTAGACAGGTAGGGAGATTTGAAAACCTTCACTACTCGTCCAGCCAAAGGATGGTGTCAGTAAACCTGTGGTTCTACGGTCATCAATTGGGAAATTATAGTAAGGTAGATATGCAATCGGTACATTTTTAACATAGAGGGTTGCATCACGAGTTGTTCCGCGACCTGTTGCCTGATTGAGTTCGATTTTTTTCGCTTTAATGTGCCAGTCAGGTGATTTACTTGGTGCACATGCAGTATAGCTAGCATTGTCTAAAATGATTGTAGAGGCAGACTGGCGTTCAATGCTCGCAGCGTGGCCGTGTGCATGGGTTTGTTCTGCAATAAAGTAACTATCACTTAAATTACCAGTTTGTTCTTTTAGATTGTAATCAACTTTTTGACTTTGAGAGACCAAACCATTTTGAGCAAGTTGTACGTTACCTTGAGCATGCGCGATTGTTTGAGTTTTATCGATCGTCACGTTTTCTGCATGAACTTGGCGACCTTCTTGGTCAATAACCACGTTACCCTTTAATTCAGAGTCACCGTTCGGGTTATAGAAACCATAATCAGCCGTGATGTTTGTTGTTGTGTTATTGGGGTCAGGTGCTTTGGTGTTTGGCTGAATTGGTGTGACCCAAACGCCTTGGCAATAAGGTGAAAATTGAGCGTTTGGTGCGCGCTCTTTTGCTTCAGGGCTATCCTTGCTGACATAGTATTGTTGGAAAAAATTCTGCCCAGGATAGCTTTCATTAAGCTGCTGCTTGAGCTGTTGATTGTCCACAGAAGATACAGCATCTGAAGATGCAGCATAGCTTGATTGTAACGAACCGCCACACAAGAGTGTCAAAATAGCAGTTGCTAAGGGATTAAATCTAAACTGTTGCTTCATGTGTCTCTTTAACCAAGTATGCTTTTTTGCAATTAATTATTGTCGCATCATAGAGAAAAAGTCTATAAGTGGCTACACTTAGGACTTTAAAAATTCAGCCTGTATTAGATTATTTTGCAAATGAATACACAACGTGAACAATTGATAGAAACATGGTTAACGACTGTCCTTCGTTCGGATCGATTTGAAATCAGTTATTTAGCAGGCGATGCGAGCTTCCGTCGTTATGCACGCGTTACCTTAGATCATAAATCATTTATGCTCATGGATGCACCTCCTGAAAAAGAAGATTGTGCTCCTTTTGTTTGCATTGATGAATTTTTAGATCAGCATCAGGTTCGTGTTCCACATATCGTTGCAAAAGACTTAGATACAGGCTTTTTATTGCTTGAAGACTTTGGTGATGTGTTGTTATCGACTTTGTTAAATACTGACACAGTTGATCATTATTATTTACAAAGCTTTAAACAGTTAATTCAGCTTCAAACAATTGATGGTACACAACAATTACCCGCATATTCCTACGATAAATTAATGACGGAAATGCGCTTGTTGACTGACTGGATGTTCCCAGCACTGAATGTTCAGTTATCTGAAGCTGAACAGACTTTAGTTGAGCAGACATTTGATCTGTTGGCAAATGCTGCACTAAGTCAACCGCAAGTCATTGTACATCGTGATTTTCATAGTCGTAATTTGATGCAGTTACAGGGTGAAACAGATCTAGGTGTGATTGATTTTCAGGATGCCGTGATTGGTGCGGATACTTATGATCTGATCTCAATTACCCGTGATGCATATGTGCAGTGGTCGCCTGAGCGTGTTTATCAGTGGTTTGAGCAGTTTTATCATTTGCTTCCAGAAACGGCTAAACAAAATCGTAGTCTTGAACAGTTTAAACGTGATGCTGACTTTATGGCTTTACAGCGCCATATTAAAATTTTAGGCATCTTTGTGCGTCTATTTGAGCGTGATGGTAAGTCAGGTTATTTGAAAGATTTGCCACGAGTGATGTGGTATGTGTTGACTGAAAGCCAAGCTTATCCAGAATTGACTGAGTTCATTACGTTTATTCAACAACGTGTAATGCCAAGTTTTGCTGAAAAATACGGTCAGTATCAGGAAGTATCTGCATGAAAGCCATGATTTTAGCTGCAGGTTTAGGGAATCGGATGCGCCCTTTGACTTTGCATACCCCAAAGCCATTGCTTGAAGTCGCCGACAAACCTTTAATCGTGTGGCATATTGAAAAACTTCAAAAAATTGGGGTCACTGATATTGTCATCAATACCGCATGGTTGGCAGAGAAGCTGATTGCTACTTTAGGTACAGGCGAACAGTTTGGCGTCACCATTCATTGGTCAAATGAAGGTGAGGGGCTAGAAACGGCAGGTGGTATTATTCGTGCTTTGCCATTGTTAGGTGAAAAGCCATTTATTTTAGTGAATGGTGATGTCTGGACAAATTATGATTTTGCACCTTTGCTCAATGTGGAGTTGGGGGGGGATCTGGCACATTTGATGTTGGTTGAGAATCCAGTTCAGCATCCTCATGGGGATTTTGTCCTGCATGCGCAAAAAGCGTATACTTTTGAGCAAAATCAGCAGGGTGAAGCCTTAACTTATAGTGGTATTGCTGTGGTTGCACCACAAATGTTTGCAGGTTTGGAAGATGGGAAAAGACCGCTGGCACCGTTGTTAAAACAGGCGATGCAACAAGGACTTATATCAGCAAGCAAGTTAGCCGCAGCATGGGTCGATGTAGGCACACCCGAGCGTTTATCGGATCTTGATCGACAAATCCGTCAGGGACAATATGCTTAAATGAGTATTCACTAAGCATCCTGCTCTTTGCTTAAGCAGATAAATCAGTATACTTCACCTAACTTTAACGGACGAGTTTCGACATGCATCTTTTTTTTCAGGAATTAAAACAAGGCAGTAAGGCATTAGGATTAGACCTAAATGAAAATGCTTTGAATCTATTATTGAAATATCAAGATGCATTGGTACTTTGGAACAAGGCGTATAACTTGACTGCTATTCGTGATCCAAAGGAAATGCTAGTGAAACATTTGCTTGATAGTTTGAGCATTTTATCTGCTTTACCAGAAGGTCGCTTACTGGATATTGGGACAGGTGGTGGCATGCCAGGCATGATCATTGCTTTATGTCAACCTGAGCGTGAATGTGTACTGCTAGATTCAAATGGCAAAAAAATTCGTTTTTTAAAGCAATTTATTGCCGATTTAAAATTGCCAAATGTGACAGCAGTGCAAACTCGCGTGGAAAATGAGGACAGCATTCGCGAGCTCGGAACATTTGATGTGATTACCAGCCGCGCATTTGCTTCACTGACTGACTTTATTGAAGCATCAAAACCGTATATGCATACGGGTAGCTATATTTGTGCCATGAAAGGTTTAATTCCAAGTGAAGAAGTGGCTGAATATTCAAAAGAATTTAAAACTCAAATTATTGAACTAAAAGTACCGCGTTTAGACGAACAACGTCATTTGATTATTTTGCAGAAAAATTAAGGGATTGGGGTTTTTAACATGGCTCAGATTATTGCAATTGCAAACCAGAAAGGTGGGGTCGGTAAAACAACAACCGCGGTAAATTTGGCTGCATCATTGGCTGTGCTCAAAAAACGCGTTTTACTGGTCGATATGGACCCACAAGGCAATGCGACCATGGGTTCTGGGGTGCAAAAAAATGATTTGCTGTATACCGTAACTGATGTGTTACTGGGTGAAGTTCCAATCGAAACAGCAATTAGTAAAACTGAAGTTGGCTATAAACTTTTAGGCGCTAACCGTGATCTTTCAGGGGTCGAGCTGGCAATTGCCGAGCAGAAAAAACGTGAATATATTTTACGTGATGCATTACAGCAAGTTGAAAAATCTTTTGATTTTATCATTGTGGATTGTGCGCCAAGTCTGAGTTTGATTACGGTGAATGCTTTAGCAGCTGTACAAGGTGTGGTTATTCCAATGCAATGTGAATACTATGCTTTGGAGGGTTTGGCTGACTTAACTCAAACGATTGATCGTATTCAGCAAGCACTAAACCCGCAACTTCAAATTGTTGGTGTATTACGGACAATGTATGATCCACGTAATGCTTTGACTCGAGATGTTGCTTCTGAACTTGAACAGTATTTTGGATCGAAACTGTATGATACGGTTATTCCACGAAATATCCGCTTAGCTGAAGCACCAGCACACGGGCTACCTGTCATTTTCTTTGAAAAAAGTTCTAAAGGTGCTGTTGCTTATTTGAAAATGGCAACAGAATTAGTGAAAAAAACTAAAGTGAAAAAAGGACAATCAGCATGAGCGTAAGAAAACGCGGATTGGCGAAAGGGCGCGGTTTAGACGCTTTGCTCGGTTCGATTCAAAAAGAAAAACTGAAAATTGAACAACAAGCGCATGATCATGGTCAATTTAAAAATATTGATGTCAATTTACTAAAACGTGGTGAGTACCAGCCACGTCGTTTTATGAATGAAGAAGCTTTGCAGGAGTTGGCAGCTTCAATTGAAAAACATGGCGTGATGCAGCCAATCGTGATTCGTCCTGTAGACGATGAGCGTTATCCATATGAAATTATTGCAGGTGAACGTCGCTGGCGTGCTGCACAATTGGCAGGTTTAACTGAAATTCCTGCGATTGTGCGTGAGTTAAATGATCAGGTTGCGATCGCACTGGCATTAATTGAAAACATTCAGCGTCAAGACCTGAATCCTATTGATCAAGCCATGGCATTACAACGCTTTCATGATGAATTTGGTTTAAGTCATCAGGAAATCGCAGATACCGTTGGTAAAGCACGTACTACGATTAGTAATTTACTTCGTTTATTGACATTGGCAGAGCCTGTCAAAGAGCTTATGCAAACGGGTATTTTAGACATGGGGCATGCACGTGCCATTTTGACTTTAAAAGCAAAAGATCAAGAACGCATCGCGGATATTGTGATTGAAAAAAGCTTGTCTGTACGGCAAACCGAGCAATTGGTACGCGAATTTAATTTACCGAAAAGTGAGAAGGTAAAGCCTGAACCATCGCCAGATCTAGAGCAATTGACTCAAAAACTGTCTGAACGCTTCAATGCAAATGTGCAGATTGATCACACTCAGCATGGTAAAGGTAAATTGGTCATTCACTATCATTCTTTAGATGAATTAGATGGAATTCTAAACATCTGTTTAGCAAGTAATTAAGATTTTTTCGGGGTAGTAAAACATGTGGGAACTCTTTAAAGCTGGCGGTTGGTTAATGCTGCCACTTGTATTGTGCTCAATCTTTACAGTAGCAATCAGTATTGAGCGCTTTATTCGTCTGCGCCATGCTTCGGTGATTCCACATGACTTAACTGTGACTGCAAAAACAGAGGTACAGCAGATAGCACAGCTTTTGCAGCAAGATTCAAAGTTAACTCAATCGGCTTTGGGGCAAGTACTTTTTGCGGGTCTGAGTGCAAAACAGGAAAATGATCAGTTTGCCCGTGCGCAAATGGAAGCCGCTGCTTCTCAGGAAATTCATTATTTAGAAAAAAATATTAATTTCCTTGGAACAATCAGTGCGGTTTCACCTTTACTGGGTTTGTTGGGTACGGTGATTGGAATTATTGAATCATTCTTAGTGATTGATGTTGGCTCTAATGTCAGCCCAACATTGATGATTCCTGGAATTTCTAAGGCATTGATTGCAACAGCCATGGGGATGGTTGTTGCAATTCCAGCTTTAATTGCTTATCGCTATTTTCAGCGACTGGTACAAGAATATGTTGCTGAATTAGAGCAGCAGGCAACACTATTTCATGCAAAATTATTCTATCAACGTCAAAAATCGGCACATGATTATGATAGAACAAAGGATGTCGCATGAAATTCAGAAGAGCTTCTCGTGTTGAGGAGATTCATATCAACTTGACACCAATGATCGACTGTTTGTTATTTATTCTGGTGTTTTTATTGCTTTCGACTACCTTTTATCAGCAGAGTCGCATTAATTTAACGCTACCAGATGCACAAGGTGTTCCACCTAAACAGTACGATCATAAAATTGAAGTCATGGTAGACTCGAGCGGACATTACTCTGTTAATGGACAAGCAATTTCTGGACAGGATACAGCTGACTTATCTACTGCGGTTAAACAGGCAGCAGATGGACGGCATGATCTAATGTTTGTAATTGCTGCTGATGCGAAATCTACGCATCAAGATGTTGTTCGTGTTATGGATGTTGCAGGGCAACTCGGTTTTGTCAATATTAATATTAGTACCAAAGCACCTACTCGAGGTTATGAGTGAATCAAGACATTAAAGTTTATTTGCGTCTGCTGACCTATTTAAAGCCTTATGGTTGGTATGCATTACTGGTTCTTATTGGTTTTGCATTAAGCGCCAGTACGGAAGTATCGATTGCTAAACTCCTTGAGTTTGTGATTAATGCAATTCAAACGCATAATACACATCAAACGTCGCTTTTCCCATTTTTAGTGGTCTTGCTAATTTTTGTACGTGGTATTGGTTCATTTCTGGGTGATTACTACTCGGCAGTCATTTCACGTCATTTAGTATTTCGGATGCGCCAACAAGTTTTTGGTAAGTTATTGCGTTTACCTTCGAACTATTACCTGAAAAATTCAAGCGGGCATATTACCTCAAAAATCCTGTATAACATTGAACAGGTTACGGCAGCTTCTTCTGAGTCAGTGCAAATCTTGCTCAAAGAAGGTCTGACTGTCATTGGTTTATTGGGTTATCTTTTTTACCAAAACTGGAAGCTGTCCATCATTATTTTGGTGTTTGCACCAATTATTGGTTTTGTTGTACGTAAAGCAGCGAAGCGCATGCGTAAGCTGTCAACACAAGTACAAAATACCATGGGTGATGTAAATCATGTGGTACAAGAATCAATCTTGGGTCAGTCTGTGGTTAAAGGTTTTTGTGCACAAGAATTAGAAGAAAAGCGTCTATTTGATCGTTCAACAGAAAACTTAAAACGTGGCCTGAAACTTCATATTGTTAATGTTTTAAATACGCCAACAGTCCAATTCATCATGTCAATTGCGATGGCAATTATCATGTGGATTGCATTGCGCCCTGAGATTTTAGGTGATACTTCAGCTGCTCAATTTGTTGCATTTATTACGGCAGCAGGGATGTTAAGCAAGCCAATTAAAAATCTAACAACAGTGAATGAGAAGTTACAGCGTGGTTTGGCGGCTGCATATTCGGTCTTTGAATTGCTGGATATGCATGAAGAAGAAAATACAGGGACACAAAAACCACAGCTTAAAGGTGATGTTCGTTTTGAGCAGGTTAATTTGGTTTACCCTGATGGTTCACATGCAATTCATGATTTTAATTTGAACATTAAAGCAGGTCAGACCGTTGCATTGGTTGGTAGATCTGGCGCTGGAAAAACATCACTGGTCAATTTATTAGTACGTTTTCAACAGATACAGTCTGGAAATATTCTACTAGATGAATTGAAAATTCAGGATATTGAACTAAATTGCTTACGTAGCCAAATTGCAATGGTAAATCAGCAAGTTGTACTGTTTGATCGCACTGTGCGTGACAATATTGCTTATGGGCAGTTACAAGGTGCTAGTGAAGAAGATGTGATTGCGGCAGCCAAAGCAGCTTATGCACATGACTTTATTATGCAGTTGCCACAAGGTTATGACACTGTTTTGGGTGCACAAGGCCTAACTTTGTCGGGTGGTCAACGTCAGCGTCTAGCAATTGCGCGTGCAATTTTGAAGAATGCGCCAGTTTTAATTCTCGATGAAGCAACTAGTGCACTCGATAATGAGTCTGAATATTTTATTCAAAAAGCTTTTGAACAGGCGATGCAAGCACGCACAACGATTGTGATTGCTCACCGACTATCGACAATTGAAAATGCAGACTTAATCGTGGTGATGGATAAAGGTCGTATTCTGGAGCAAGGAACACATGCTGAGTTGCTTATGAAACACGGAGCATATTTCCAATTACATCAACGTAATTTTGAGGATTAATAATGGGTTTGGCACAACATATTCAAGATGCTTGGAATAAACAAGCTCGATGGTTGGTGCTATTGCGTCCATTATCCTGTCTATATGGTTTCGGTTTTCAGTTGAATAAGCAACTGTATAGATCAGGTCTAAAGAAAGTATATCAGGCACCTGTACCTGTTCTTGTGATTGGTAATATTACTGTGGGTGGGAGTGGGAAAACACCATTACTCATCCAACTCGTTAAGCATTTACAACAGCATCAGGTACGTGTAGGTGTCATTAGTCGAGGCTATGGTGGTCAAGGGCCTTTTCCCACATTGGTTTTACCAGATTCATCTGCTGAAATAGTGGGGGATGAGCCTTGTCTGATTGTGCAAAATACACAAGTCCCGATGGCGGTTGGATCAAATCGTCAACAGGTGATTGAACTATTATTGCAGCATTATCAATTGGATTTGATTATCAGTGATGATGGTTTACAGCACTGGGCTTTAGCTCGCCAGTTAGAGTGGATTGTTTTAGACAATAATCGTGGTCTGGGCAATCAACAACTTCTACCAGAAGGTTATTTGCGCGAACCAGTTAGTCGCTTGCAAAATGCGACCGTGATAGAGCATTCTGCGAAACCAACCTCTAAAACACATATGCATTTGCAGGTAGGTCAGCCTTATTTGTTGAATGGTGATGCTGATCAGACTAAATCATTTGATTTAACGCAGAAGTATCATGCTGTCGTTGGAATTGGGTATCCAAAACGCTTTTATGACAGCCTAAAAAGTGTTGGTATCAGCAATTTTGAGTGTCATGAATTTGCTGATCATTATGCATATCTGCTGAGTGATTTACAGTTTGATGATCAATTTCCGATTATTACGACTGAGAAAGATGCGGTAAAAATTAAAAATTTATTGCAAAACAATGCAGCGAATATCCAACGTGAAATTTGGGTATTGCCCGTTGAAGCTGTGTTATCTTCTGCTTGCTATAGCATATTACAAGATCAATTACAGCAATTAAATATTCATCTTACAAAGGTTTGATTATGAAACACATTGTTATTCCTGCTCGATTTGCAAGTTCACGTTTACCAGGTAAACCCCTTTTGGAAATCCATGGCCGTGCAATGATTTTACGTGTGGTAGATCAAGCCAAGAAAGTAGATGGATTTGATGATTTGTGTGTGGCAACAGATGATCAGCGTATTGCTGATCTGTGTCGTGCAGAAGGTGTTGATGTTGTCATTACATCCGCAGATCATCCATCTGGTACCGACCGATTGAGTGAAGTTGCAAAGATTAAAGGCTGGGATTCACAAGATATTATTGTCAATGTTCAAGGTGATGAACCCTTACTTCCTGCTCAATTAGTTAAACAGGTTGCACAACTATTGATTGATCAGCCACAATGTTCAATGTCTACATTATGTGAGCCGATTTATACATTAGATGAGTTTCGCCGTGACAGTATTGTTAAGGTTGTAATGTCTAAATTTAATGAGGCTCTGTATTTTAGCCGTGCAACCATTCCTTATGATCGTGATGCGGTAAAACACCAGTCTGAACATTTACATAATTCTGCATATCGTCATTTGGGCTTATATGCTTATCGTGTGGCTTTGCTTCAAGAATATGTAACTTGGGATATGGGGCAACTTGAACGTTTAGAAAGTCTGGAACAACTTCGTGTTTTAGAAAATGGTCGTCGAATTGCGATAGCTGTTGCTGAAGCCAATTTACCTCCAGGTGTGGATACGCAAGAAGATCTTGATCGTTTAAATGCTCTGGATGTTTCAATATTTCAATGATGCAAAATTTATATTCGCAAACTGAACTTGCCAACAGCACGATATACCCATGGCAGCAAACCGTTTGGAACATGCTTACACAGCGTTTTCCTGATATCGGTCATGGTTTATTGTTTTATGGCAAGCAAGGTTGCGGAAAGCATGCGTTTGTTGAACATTTTGTTGCTTGGCTTTTGTGTCAGAATAAACAAGCTGAAGGTGCCTGTGGGCAGTGTGGTAGCTGCCAGTGGCTAAAATCAGATACGCATCCAAATTATGTTGCGATAAGTACTGACGAAGACAATAAAAAAGCCAATGCTCAAATTAAGATTGAGAAGATTCGTGAATTATTGCCATTCGTACAGCAAACGGTTGATGGGTGGCGTGTTGTTGTTATCCAACCTGCGGAAGCTTTAAATATTGCTTCGGCGAATGCTTTGCTAAAGACCCTTGAAGAACCTGGGGAGCGTGTGGTGATTATTTTAGTTGCTGAGCACTTTTTAAAGTTGCCCGCAACGATTCGGAGTCGTCTACAACGCTATGCGCTAGACCGAATAGAACAGGATCAAGCTAGCCAATATCTACAGCAGCAAGCTGCTGAACTCGATGCTGAAAAGATTCAATTATTTTTAAATCTGGCAAATGGTATGCCACTCCAGGCGATGACTTTGCGAGAGCAGGCGTGGATCAGCCGCAGACAGGAATTTATGCAAGATTGGCTAAGTTTAGTGCAACAAAAGAATACGCCAATCCGTTATGCGACAAAATGGTCAAAAGAGCTGAATTTTGCTGAATTACAATACTTGCTTGAATATTTGTTGTCAGATTTAATTTGTGTCAAACTGAAGCAACCTGTAAAAAATATAGATTTAGATTTCACACAATTAAATGATTTCTATGATCTAGAAACCTTGTTTCAGATTTATGCAGAATTGCAGCAAAGTAAAAGAAAGATTGAACAAAATGTGCAAACTAATTTAGTCATCGATCAAATGTTTGTATTGCTGATGAATGTTTGTACTAGTCAATAAAGGGGAAGAATAATGTTACAACCTCGTATGGGCGGGATCATCCAAGCCAATATTACTGATCGTGCAATGTTGCAAGCGAGTTATATGCCATTTATTGATGGTGGTGGCTTATTTATTCCTTCACAGCAGTCAGTTCGACTGGGTCAAGAGGTTTTTGTACTGGCAACATTACCTGAACAAAGTCAGAAAATTCCATTAACTGGTAAAGTGATTTGGATTAATTATCGTCAGACCGCGGCTAAACCTCAAGGTTTCGCAATTCAACTTACGGGTGATAAAGGCATTTACTATAAAGGCGAAGCTGAAAAACTTCTTGCAGGTAGTTTGTCACTCAATCACCCAACTTATACGATTTAAACTGGAGCTTATGTGTTTACCGATACTCACTGCCATTTGACTATGCTTGATTTAACGCCATATTCAGGTGATCTAGATCAGGCTTTAGAACAAGCACGTCATGCTGGTGTTACAAAATTCATGGGAATATCGGTAGCACTGGAAGATCATATTGCATTAGCAGAAATTGCGCATAAACATGCCGATGTTGGCTATACAGTTGGCGTACATCCCTGTGAGGATGAAACCGTAATGCAGATGGCTACGGTAGAGCGTTTAGTTGAGCTTGCACAGGACAGTAAAGTCTGGGCATTTGGTGAAACAGGACTGGATTATTATCACAGTACAGACTTTGTTGTAGAACAAAAAGCCTGTTTTGCACGGCATATTGAAGCGTCTAAAATAATGAAGAAGCCAGTGGTGGTTCATACTCGCTCTGCCAAACATGACACAATCGATATTATTCGGGCTGAGCAGTCAACACATGGTATTTTGCACTGTTTTACTGAAGATTTAGAAACTGCAAAAGCTGTATTGGATTGTGGTTATTACATTTCTTTTTCGGGGATTGTTTCATTTAAAAATGCACAAGACTTGAGAGATGTTGCACGACATGTTCCTTTAGATCGTTTGTTGATAGAAACAGATAGTCCATATTTAGCACCTGTACCATATCGTGGTAAAAGCAATGAGCCTAAATATGTTCCATTTGTTGCTCAGGCATTGGCAGATGTTTACGGTTCGACTGCTGAAAAAATAGGTGAAATAACGAGTCGGAATTTTGAAAATCTCCTTAACTTAAAATAATGTATGAAAGGGAAAATGCTGTAAATGAAGATGGATCGTCAGGCACAATTTAAAGCAAGAGAACATTTGATATTTCAAGTTGCTGAACAGTTATTATTAGAAAATGGTGAAGCAGGGATGACGCTAGATGCGCTTGCTTCAGAATTGGATCTGGCAAAAGGGACATTGTATAAGCACTTTCAAAGTAAAGATGAGCTTTACATGTTGCTGATTATCCAAAATGAGCAAATGTTATTGGAAATGTTGCAAGACTCGAGTAAGAATTTTGCTGAACATCTTGCATTTTTTATGCTGCATCATTTACATCATTCTGAGCGCACAGTTTTATTTCATAGTATTGAGGAAAAACTGTCGATGACAGGGACTGGAGTTCAGCAGCTTTTCAGCCAGCTATATCAGATTCGTCGTCAACGACTGCGTATTATTATTCAGATCACCGAACATTATCTTGAATCTATTCAGAGTCAGATGACAGTTCGTGATTATATGGCTGGAATATGGTCACTTACACACGGTGCAGCTATGTTGTTGAATTCTAGCTTTTATCAACGTTATTTAGGTTCCCGAGATAGTTTGCGTATTGCTTATATCGATCAGGCACTTGCGATGCCTAAGTTGCATATGGCACATATGCAAAACTGATTTGTGAGAAAATGCAACTCGGGATGAAAATTATTCCTCAATATTCGACTTTTGTTCTATAATCCAATGTCGTATTTAAAATTCATAGTTATTCATTAGCCTCATGTTAATTCGTAAGTTATTTAAGTTTGAGAATGCTCATATTGTAAGAAATTGCACCTCGGATCGTTGTAAACGCTCAATTCATGGTCATAGTTACAAGGTTGAGTTGTTGCTTAAAGCATCGAAGCTAGATCATGGGCAAATGGTCTATGATTTTGGCTTGCTTAAAGGTGTCATTAAAGAGCTATTTGACAGTTTTGATCACGCAATCTGCTTTTGGAATCAAGACAGTGCTGACTATATTCAGGCATGCCAAAATTTCAGTGCACGCTGGATTAGCTTGCCTGTTTCCCCATCGGCCGAGCAATTTTCAAGAATTTTCTTTTATTTAGCACAGCAAGTACTTAAGTCTACACAAACCCAAAATGGTGAAGGGGATGTTGAAGTCTATTCTGTGATTGTGCATGAAACAGACACGGGTTACGCGCAAAGCTTTCTTGAAGATATTGAAAATACGCAGATGGGAGTGCTTGCTTTAGATCAAATCGTGTTTTCTGAACAAGTTCAAGCAGAATGGTCAGATCCAGAAATGTATGAAAATTTAAAAAAGGGATTAACATTTCTAAATCCTAAAGTTGAATTACAAGTGCAGATTTCCTGAATTTAGAGTGAATATTGGTTTTTACATGTCTTTAACGGAACAACAACAGCAAAAGCTTGATAAAGTACAAATGGATGCGTCATGGAAATATGCGCTGCAAGATTTTCTTTTAAGTCCCAAAATGGATGACTTACGCCAGTTTTTAATGGCAGAGAAGCAAGCAGATAAAACCATTTATCCACCAAGCCCTTTTATTTTTAATGCGCTGAATACGACGCCTTTTGATCAGGTTAAAGTCGTTATTTTAGGTCAAGACCCTTACCATGGTCCAAATCAGGCACATGGGCTGAGCTTTTCCGTGCAAAAAGGAGTTGCATTACCGCCATCTTTGCGTAATATTTTTCATGAGTTGCAGTCTGATCTTGGAATAAAAGCACCTTTACACGGTGATCTGACACAATGGGCACAGCAAGGCGTATTGTTACTCAACAGTGTGCTGACTGTAGAGGCAGGGCAGCCGACCTCTCATCAAAAACAAGGCTGGGAAGACTTCACAGATTATGTAATTGATGTACTCAATGAACAGCGCGAGCATATTGTATTTATCCTTTGGGGAGCATATGCACAGCGTAAGGGACAAAGAATTAATCGAGAGAAACACTTGGTACTCACGGCAGCTCATCCATCACCACTTGCTGCAAACCGTGGTGGTTTTTTTGGCTGCAAAGTGTTTTCTAAAGCCAATAATTATCTGAAACTCAATGGCATTGAGCCAATAAACTGGCAGCTGGACGCATGACACAATCTCCTAATACTCAGCAGTATCATCCTGACCTCATTGTTGAACAAGCAGCAAATGGCTGGCGTATAGTCCGTTTGAATCGACCAAAATCCTTACATGCTTTGGATTTATCTATCGTCAAAGCACTTCGGGAAGTTTTTGAAGACTTTCATCAGGATGATGAAGTTAAAGCAATCTGGTTAGATTCTACGACGCCAAAAGCATTTTGTGCAGGTGGAGACGTACGTAAACTGCGTCAGCTTGTCCTTGAAAATGAAGCAGATACTGCGACTGAGTTCTTTAAACAAGAATATGCTTTGGATTTATTGTTGCATAACTACGCCAAACCAATAGTTGTTTGGGGTGAAGGGTATGTGATGGGTGGTGGGCTTGGTTTATTTATGGCAGCACCATTTCGCTTGGTGACACCTTATTCTCGTTTGGCAATGCCAGAAATCAACATCGGTTTATATCCTGATGTTGGTGGAACTCGCTTTTTGGCTGATCGAGGGGCAGTGGGGTTATTTACGGGTTTAACAGGCTCTATTATGACTTCAGCAGGTGCATATGCGATTGGTTGGGCTTCTCATATCTGTGATGCGCAGCGCGATATCGTCTTGAAAAAACTGATTAACATCGATTGGGGACATTATCCAGCTGGTGATTTCCGAGCTATTGATGATACATTGAATAGCATGCATCGACCTGTAGGTGCAGGTCCTTTGCAAAATTCGCTTGATGTCTTGCACAGTGTTTGTCGTGGTGTGAATTTTGAATATGATTATGAAGCGATCATTGGTTTAAGTGATGCCCGAAGTGATTGGCTACGTCAAGCCAGTGAAAACTTGCAAAAAGGCTCACCTGTAACAGCGGCTTTGACTTGGTTGCTGTGGCAGTGGGGGAAAAATGTACATTCATGGAATGAAGTTTTTGATTTAGAAGTGCAAATTTCAAACTGGAAAATTCGTCATCCTGATTTTATTGAAGGTGTGCGTGCCCGTTTGGTAGATAAAGATTTATCTCCAGAATGGCAAAAGTATGATGAATTAAGCTTGAAAGGTATTCTAGGTTCATGCCCACCAGTTACTACGATTGAAAGCTGGAATGCGATTCTGAAACAATATCATGTCATTTAATCGATTATCTGATCCTATTTTCTCAGAAGATGATGAAAAATGGATGCGATTGGCGTTAGAGCAGGCTAGCTTTGCTGAAATTCATGGTGAAATTCCTGTTGGCGCCGTAATCGTAAGTCAGAACCAAGTGGTTGGTGTTGGGTATAACGCGCCAATCACTTTGCAAGATCCTACAGCACATGCCGAAGTTGTTGCTTTACGTGATGCATGTGCGCGACTCCAAAATTATCGTTTACCTGAAGATGCTGTGCTTTATGTTACTTTGGAACCCTGCACGATGTGTGTGGGTGCATTGGTTCATGCAAGAATTAAAAAAGTTATATTTGCAGCAAGTGAGCCTAAAGCGGGTTCTCTCTTAAGCGCACGCCAATTATTAAACAATAACGGTTACTATAATCATATTTTTGAGTACCAAAATGGTTGTCTTGAACAAGAAGCAAGTGCACTATTAAGTGCATTTTTTAGGAAACGAAGAGCTCAGAAAAAATAATAAAGCATTATATTTGAGCAAAATTTAAATTTTAAGCTCTAATTTTGAGCATTTAATTCATTGTTTTACTGTAAATTTATAATAAATGACCTATATTTGTGCGCTCATAAATTATATTTAAAATGTGAGTATCAATAATATTGGGAAAAACAATAAATATTGATGCAATCATAAAGGGAAAATATGAAATCAGGACTTAAAAAATTATTTGTCTCTACTATGGTTTGTTCTTCAATGATGTCCGCGTCTTCGGTATTTGCTGCGGATACATTAGCTAAAATTCAAAGAACGGGCACTTTGGTTATTGGGACTAGAGTTTCATCACAGCCTATTTCTTATGTGATCAATGGTCACCCAATGGGTTATGCGATTGATATTTGTAATGACGTTGCTGCTGAAATCAAAAAAGAATTACGTATGCCAAATTTGCGTGTTGTGTATAAGACAGTCTCGCCGACTGAACGAATTCCAATGCTAAGATCAGGCCAGATTGATATGGAATGTGGTACTTCAGCACACTCAGTCATTCGTGATCGAGAAGTGGATTTTTCAACGAACTATTATATGGCAGAAATTCGTATGGCCGTAAAAAGTTCATCAAAAGTTCAGGAACTTGATGATTTAGATCATAAAACTGTTGTTACAACTGCTGGCGTGATTTCAGATAAATATTTAAAGCGAAGTATTCGCGGTAGTGATTTAAACATCCATAAAATTTATGGTCGAGATCATGCTGAATCTTTTGCATTGCTGGCTGCTGGGAAGGCAGATGCTTTTGTTGGGGCAGATTCAACACTTGCAGGGTTGATTGCAACATCTGGACATCCTCGTGATTACAAAATTGTTGGTACAGCATTATCTGTTGACCCTTATGCAATTATGTTGCCAAATAATGATGCAAAAATGAAAGCAGTTGCTGATAAAGTTGTAATTGGTTTGTGGCGCTCAGGTAAGATGGATCAGTTATATAAAAAGTGGTTCTTGTCTCCAATTCCACCACGCAATGTTGCTTTGAATATGGAATTAAATAAAGCAAATAAAGTTTTACGTGCTCGTCCTACAGACGCTGGAAACTAAAACTGAACAAGGTTTGGTCAAGTGGGTTGACCAAACCTTAATGTGTGAGATATTAAATATATCACTGATTTTATAAGTAAAATGTATTTGTGGTTTATTGATGTTTCTTAAAAATAACGGTTATGTCATTTAAAATAAGAAAAGAAGATTGAATTTGTGAACTCTAAAATGCAGACTAGCTGCTTTATTAAGCCTAAATATTAAATTTATATTTGGATGTTTTATGAGTATTTATGTCATTACGATTGATGGGCCAAGTGGATCAGGGAAAGGAACTTTGGCAACAAAAATCGCTCAACATTATCACTATCATTTATTGGACTCTGGCGCGTTATATCGGCTGCTAGGATTGTCTTTGGAAAAAAGAAAGCTAATTGAGCATTTACACGAAAATTTACAAGAATGCATAGATATTGCACGAAACTTAAATATTGAATTTTTAGTTACAGAACAAGGTATTCAAGTTTTATTAGACGGAGAAGATGTTTCGCAAACTATTCGAACAGAAGTGGTTGGCGCTTTTGCATCTAAAGTTGCTGTTATTCCTGAATTAAGGACTGCGTTATTGCAGCGGCAACGGGATTTCGCACAATTACCAGGTTTAATCGCTGATGGTCGTGATATGGGAACAGTTGTCTTTCCTGAAGCACAGGCAAAGATTTATTTGACAGCATCAGCAGAGTCTAGAGCTCAGCGACGAGTAAAACAGTTGCAGAGTATGGGTGAGGATGCTAAAATAGCTGACATTTTATCTAACATACAAGCGCGCGATAAACGAGATATGGAGCGCGAAGTTGCTCCACTCAAGCCTGCTGTAGATGCTTTGTTGATTGATAGCTCAGAGTTAACAATCGATGAGGTCTTTACACAAATGGTGAATTATATTGACGCGCGGTTAGAAAAAGCATTTAGCTGACACATCACTTGATCAGATTTACGGATGATGTGTGAGTATAACCAAACCAGCCTTGACTGATCCAAGACTGTTGACTTTATCAGGTATAACATGACCGAATCTTTTGCAGCCCTCTTTGAAGAAAGCGAATTAAACTTAAACGTTGAAAAGGGTGCAGTCATCCAAGGTGTTGTTGTAAGCATCGATGACGACTGGGTAACTGTTGACACTGGCCTTAAATCTGAAGGCGTTGTTGACCGTGCAGAATTCTTAAACGACCAACGTGAACTTGAAGTTCAAGTTGGCGATACTGTTGATGTTGTTGTTGAAGCTCTTGACAACGGCATGGGTCAAACAGTTTTATCACGTGAAAAAGCGAAACGTGCTGAAACTTGGACTAAACTTGAAAAAATCTTTGAAGATGGCGAAATCGTTACTGGTGTTATCTCTGGTAAAGTTAAAGGTGGTTTCACTGTTGACATCGGTCCAGTTCGTGCGTTCTTGCCAGGTTCTTTAGTAGACACTCGTCCTATCCGTGACACAACTCACCTTGAAGGTAAAGAGTTAGAGTTCAAAGTAATCAAACTTGATGCTAAACGTAACAACGTTGTTGTATCTCGTCGTGCTGTTATGGAAGCTGAATCTTCAGCTGACCGTGAAGCTCTTCTTGCTCAACTTGAAGAAGGTCAAACAGTTACAGGTACTATCAAGAACCTTACTGATTACGGTGCATTCGTTGACCTTGGCGGTATTGATGGTCTTCTTCACATCACTGACATGGCTTGGAAACGTATCAAGCATCCATCAGAAGTTGTTGAAGTTGGTCAAGAAGTTACTGTTAAAGTCCTTAAATTTGACAAAGAACGTAATCGTGTTTCACTAGGTCTTAAACAACTTGGTGAAGATCCATGGTTAGCGATCATGAGCCGTTACCCTAAAGGTTCTATCGTTAAAGCTCGTGTTACTAACTTAACTGACTACGGTTGTTTTGCTGAAATCGCTGAAGGCGTTGAAGGCTTAGTACACGTTTCAGAAATGGACCACACGAACAAAAACATCCACCCATCTAAAGTTGTTCAGATTGGTGACGAAGTTGACGTTATGGTTCTTGAAGTTGATGAAGAACGTCGTCGTATTTCTCTTGGTATCAAACAAACTCGTGCTAACCCATGGGAAGAGTTTGCTAAGAACCATGACAAAGGTGAAAAAGTTTCAGGTACTATCAAGTCTATCACTGACTTTGGTATCTTCATCGGTTTGCCAGGTGGTATCGATGGTCTAGTTCACTTGTCTGATATTTCTTGGAACGAACAAGGCGAAGATGCTATCCGTCGTTACAAGAAAGGTGACACAGTTGAAGCTGTTATCTTGTCTGTAGACGCTGAAGGAAACCGTATCAGCCTTGGCATTAAACAATTGAACAGCGACCCATTCAATGACTTCTTAGCTGCTAACGAACGTGGTGCTTTGGTTAAAGGTACTGTAACTGCAGTTGATGCTAAAGGCGCTACTGTTAAGTTGGCTGACGAAATTGAAGCTCAATTGAAAGCTTCTGAAATCAACCGTGATCGCGTTGAAGATGCGACTAAATTCTTAGAAGTTGGTCAAGAAATCGAAGCGAAGATCATTAACGTTGATCGTAAGTCTCGTACTA
This sequence comes from Acinetobacter sp. MB5, assembly GCF_003261585.1. GTDB lineage: Bacteria > Pseudomonadota > Gammaproteobacteria > Pseudomonadales > Moraxellaceae > Acinetobacter. The sequence goes on from NZ_POVU01000005.1 coordinate 22,285, forward strand.
TTAACTTATCTGTTAAAGCGAAAGACGAAGCTGAAGAGAAAGAAGCTGTTGCTAACTTACGTCAAGCAGCTGCATCTCAAGACAATGGTCCTAAGACTATTGGTGACTTGATCAAAGCTCAAATGAAGTAATCTATAAAAATAGTTGAAAATTAGTGTAACTAATTGATACTTTTTATTTAATTACTGTAAACGGTAGCGTAGTATTGGTATACTGCGCTACCGTTTTGTATTTAAACGGGTTATTATCAATTGACTGATAAATCGTTATAAACCAATGAGGTCACAGATGACTACAGAAGCACTTAATAAATCTGATTTAATACAACGCATTGCTTTGAAAAATCCACACTTAGCTGAGCCTCTTGTAGAGGAAGCAGTTAAAATTATGCTTGATCAAATGATCGAGGCGCTGTCATCGGATAATCGTATTGAAATTCGCGGTTTTGGAAGTTTTGCTTTGCATCATCGTGAACCACGTGTGGGACGTAATCCTAAAACTGGTAAATCTGTTGACGTTGCAGCAAAAGCTGTTCCTCATTTCAAACCTGGTAAAGCATTACGCGATGCTGTGAATGAGTCTGGTAGCAACTAAGAACTGATTAATGCGGGAGAGCTTATGCGCTTTATTCTTATCCTTGTATTGATTGTATTATTTGTCTATTCATTGGCATTAGTTTTACTAAACGGTACTATGGTTTCGGTGGACTTATGGTTAACCCATGTTCCTGAAATGAGAGTAGGTTTATTGGTGTTAATCACTTTAGCTCTGGGAATTATCTTAGGATTGTTGCTAGGTGTACAAATTTTTCGAGTGTTCCAAAGTCGCTGGGAAATTCAACGGTTACGTAAGGATATTGAGCGTTTACATAAAGAGCAGCTCCATAATGCACAATTGGCTGCTACAGAGGCAATCGCTCATAGTCGACAAGAAAAAACTGTTTTGGATATTAGCTCAGAAGATAAAAGCCCATTATAATGGGCTTTATTTTTGGTTGGAATTAATCTCTTGAGTATTATCGTTGCCTTAGATGCGAAAAGCCAAGCCCAAGCTCTAACGATTGCAGAAAAGCTAGATCCTGAACTATGCCGAGTAAAAGTAGGCAAAGAGTTATTTACTCATGAAGGTCCTCAGGTTGTAAAAGCTTTACACCATCTTGGATTTGAAGTTTTTCTAGATTTGAAGTTTCATGATATTCCAAATACGACGGCACAGGCGGTTTGTGCTGCAGCAGATTTAGGTGTTTGGATGGTGAATGTACATGCATCTGGTGGTCGCAAGATGATGGAAACCTGTGTTGAACGTCTAAAAGCTGGAAACTACTCTACTCAATTGATTGCAGTTACAGTGCTAACATCTATGGGGCGGGAAGACCTTCGTGATATTGGTTTAGATGTTGAGCCAGTAGATCAGGTACGTCGTTTGGCCAAATTAACCTATGACTGTGGTCTAGATGGTGTGGTTTGTTCTGCACAGGAAGCAAAGATTTTACGTCAAGATTTGGGCAGTGAATTTGCTTTAGTGACACCTGGTATTCGTCCTTTAGGATCAAATGCAGATGATCAAAAACGTATTGTAACGCCAGCTCAGGCGATGCAAGATGGTTCTACGCATTTAGTGATTGGTCGCCCAATTACGCAGGCTGAAAATCCTCAGCAAGTTGTACATGATATTTTAGCGACATTGTAAAAGAGAAGTACTTGCAAAAGATGAGTGTCTAAAACCATCTTTTGCAATTTCATGACCAAAAAAGCTTGAAATTAAGCATAGCTTTATCAAATAATACTTGCGAATTGTGCTGAACAAGAACATGGATGAATATGTGATTTATTCAGAGTTTATAGTACAAGGGAATGAGTTTTTTAAATCACAGCATTTATGTATTCCAACTTTATTTGGAACATAAACCCAACGACTAAGTTATTACAAAGTTGTTCAATTTATCGAATATTGAAGCTTATGTTTAATCCTAAATCTGAAAATAGTACAGTAGTATCATCTCCTGCGGAACGCTATGCACAAGCCCTATCTTCAGGGCAATTTATAGCTGATGATGCACAGGCACAAGCTGTAAATGAATTGGAACGTGTGTGGCAAGAGCTAATTAGTCGTTATAAAGCTTCAAAAAAAGCCTTTCGTCGTTTTCGTCGTCAAACGACACCACATGGTGTGTATATGTGGGGTGGTGTTGGGCGTGGCAAAACATGGTTAATGGATCAATTTTTTGATTCCATTCCATTTCGACGTAAAACACGAATGCATTTTCATCATTTTATGCAATATGTTCATAAAGAGTTGAATAAGCTTTCTGGTCATCGAAATCCATTAGATTTAGTTGCAGACCAAATCTATAAAGATGCTGTAATTATTTGTTTTGATGAATTTTTTGTTTCAAATGTAACTGATGCCATGATTTTGAGCGATTTGTTTCAAAAGCTCTTTCAACGCGGTATTACTCTAGTTGCAACATCAAATATTGCACCAGACGGTTTGTATAAAAATGGCATTCATCGTGACCGTTTTTTGCCTACCATTGAAATGGTGAAAGAAAATTGTGAGATTCTGAATGTCGATGCAGGTGTGGATTATCGTCTACGCGTATTGAAACAGGCACAGTTATTTAAAACACCTCTAACGCCTGAAGCTGATCAATGGTTAGATGAACGTTTCCATGCCTTAACGCAATCACAGAATATTGTTAAAAGCAGCATTGAAATTAATAATCGTCAGATTGAAACATTGGGGCATAGCCAAGATGTTTTATGGTGTGAGTTTAGAGAACTGTGTTTAAAACCACGAAGCCCTGCAGATTTCATTGAGATTGCTAATACTTATAATACGGTTTTAGTAAGTCATATTCCGCATTTAACAGATCTATTGAATGATGCGACACGTCGCTTTATCTATTTGGTTGATGAGTTTTATGACCGTGGGGTCAAATTATTATTGACCTCTCAAGACAGTATTATTGAAATTTATAAGGGTGAGAAACTCTCATTTGAAATCGAGCGTACACGTTCGCGGTTACTTGAAATGCAGTCTGATGACTATTTGAATGCAGAGCATAAGCAGATTCAGCAAACGGCTGATAAACAAAAAGAAATATAAAAATAAAAGCGCCTTAAAGGCGCTTTTATTTTCTTACATATGTTCAAAATAAAAGCATAGACGCTGTTATTCAAAATTTGTTAGAGTCATCAAAGCTGTACTGATAATAAGTGGCACTTTAGTCTAATTACAGATACCTTAAAAATAATTTACATTGGTTTATTTTGTATTTTATTTTTATATAACAAAGAGATAGAAATATTTTGTTGTTTATGAAATGTTCGCTATTTCGCAGGTTAATAAAGCTATTCAGCCCAGTATAAATGTTTATACTGAACATCTCGGTAATAAAAAGTAGCAAAATCAGGAAAGACAATGACTGCACGTATTCAAAAAGGCAAACTTGCAATTGCTAAGGAATTGTACGATTTTATTGAAAATGAAGCTCTACCTGGTTCAGGTTTAGATAGTGACAGCTACTGGAAAGGATTTGAACAGATTGTTGTTGATCTTAGTCCAAAGAACAAGGCGCTATTAGCAAAGCGTGACGATCTGCAAGCTAAAATTGATGAATGGCATCGTAATAATAGCTTTGAGTTGGAAGCATACAAAGCTTTCCTGAAAGAAATTGGCTACTTATTACCCGAAGTAGAAGATTTCCAAATTAGCACTGAAAATGTGGATGAAGAAATTGCGCTAATTGCAGGTCCTCAATTGGTTGTCCCTGTGCGTAATGCGCGTTATAGCTTAAATGCTGCCAATGCACGTTGGGGCTCTTTATATGATGCATTGTATGGTTTTGATGTAATTCCTGAGACTGATGGTGCAGAAAAAACCAAAGCATATAACCCAGTTCGTGGTGCAAAAGTTGTTGCATTTGCTAAAAATTTCTTAAATGAGATTTTTCCATTGGCACAAGGTTCACATGCAGATGTAACTTCATATGTTGTAGAGAATAATCAACTTGTTGTGACACTGAAAGATGGCACAACAACGACGCTTGCCAATACTGCATTATTTGTAGGTTATAACGGTGAAGCTGCTCAGCCATCTGAAATTGTGCTTAAAGAAAATGGTTTGCATACCATTGTGCAAATTGATGCAAAAAGCCCAATTGGTCAAACAGACAGTGCAAGCGTAAAAGACATCGTGCTTGAAGCTGCTGTGACAACGATTCAAGATTTGGAGGACTCTGTTGCAGCAGTTGATGCTGAAGAAAAGGTTGAAGGTTATCGTAACTGGTTAGGCTTAATGCAAGGTACTTTAGAAGACGCCTTTGAGAAAGCTGGAAAAACTGTAAAACGTAAACTAAATCAAGATCGTAGTTATCATAATTTGGTAGGAAGCACGACAACTGTACATGGTCGTTCATTGATGCTATTACGTAATGTAGGGCATTTAATGACAAACCCTGCAATTTTGGTCGATGGCGAAGAAATTTACGAAGGCATCATGGATGCTTTAGTCACTCCATTATTGTCTAAGGTAGATATCTTGGGACAAAATGAAGTGAAAAACTCTCGTAAAGGTTCAATGTATATTGTTAAACCGAAAATGCATGGCCCTGAAGAAGTTGCATTTGCAGTTGAGCTATTTGAACGTGCAGAGCAGTTGATTGGCTTACCATCGAAAAGTTTGAAAGTCGGGATTATGGATGAAGAACGACGTACATCTGTAAACTTGAAAAACTGTATTGCTGCTGCGAAAGAACGTACCATTTTCATTAATACTGGCTTTATGGATCGTACGGGTGATGAAATCCATACCTTTATGGAAGCAGGCCCGATGGTACGTAAAGTTGAAGTGAAAAACCAAAAATGGTTTGCTGCTTATGAAAACCGTAACGTGATGATAGGCTTACAATGTGGTTTGCGTGGTAAAGCACAAATTGGTAAAGGCATGTGGCCAAAACCAGACATGCTGCTTGATATGTATAAAACCAAAATTGAGCATCCTCAAGCAGGCGCATCTTGTGCATGGGTTCCATCTCCATCAGGTGCAGTAATTCACGCGATTCATTACCATAAATGTAATGTTTCACAACGTCAGCATGAATTATTGTCTGAAAAAGCATTACCATTAGATGATTTGTTGACACCACCATTGGCGGCAGAAACAAACTGGAGTGCTGAAGAAATTAACAACGAACTTGAAAATAACTGTCAGGGTATTCTAGGTTATGTTGTTCGCTGGGTAGATTTGGGTGTAGGTTGTTCTAAAGTTCCAGATATTAATGATGTGGGCTTAATGGAAGACCGTGCAACACTTCGTATTTCTTCGCAGCACGTTGCAAACTGGTTGCGTCACGGTATTGTGACTCAAGCGCAAGTTCAGGAAGTTCTTGAACGTATGGCTCGTATCGTTGATGAACAAAATGCCAATGACCCTGAATACACTGCAATGTCGACTGACTTTGCAAATAATATTGCATTTAAAGCTGCATCTGATTTGATTTTTAAAGGTGCTGAACAGCCAGCTGGTTATACCGAACCTTTACTTCATGCTGCACGCTTGAAGTTGAAAGGTTACACAGGTGATTAATTAATTGCCTAAATTAAAAAGCCTCTTTGGAGGCTTTTTTTGTGGGTATATAATTTATTTGAATCAACTTAAATTAGAAAAATACAAATTTTTAGCCGATAATAGAAAAGAAACGGAATATTTTGAAATCCAGATGTGTGCCAATTTTAAGCCCTTAACTTTATTGCAATTACAGCAATTAAGATTACCTCAAATAGATTTTGCCTATACAGAAGAAGTCTATCCGATGGGAAGCTGTCCTTTATTGTTTCAGGCTGAGCAACAAATGGAATGGCGTGAAGTTATGTTTGGCTTAGTTCCCAAATGGGCAACAGATCTTAGTGTTGCAAAACATACCTATAATGCACGACAAGAAACAATTTTACAGAAACCGAGCTTTCAGGCTTCTGCATTAAAATATAAATTTGGAGTGATTCCTGTAACGGAATTTTACGAGAGTAAATATATTGAGAATAAGCCACAGCGTTGGGGTGTAAGACGTAAAGATGGCAACGCTTTTTTTATTGCTGCTTTATATGAAATAGCCAAAGTTGACCAGCAGATTATTCGTTCTGCTTCGATGTTGACGATGGACGCGATAGATCACCCTATGATGAAAGTTTTTCATGAACCTGGAAATGTAAAACGCTCAGTCATTGTGATTCCTCAGCAGCGTTTGCATGAGTGGCTAAACTGGAAAAGTCCAAATATTCAAAATTTTGTGGAAGGTTTTCCTGTAGATGAGTTTACATGTTTGCATGTCCCAAAAGAAAAACTTGTAAAATCTTCGCCACAGCTCAATATGTTTGAATAAAAAAAGCACCGTTAAGGTGCTTTTTTTAAATTAAGACTTAGTGACCACCAAGTAAGATTTGTGCGATCACGCCTGTTGCGATTGCCACAAGAACGTAGTCACCATTGACACGAACCCAACGATGTCCACGTGGTGGAGCTGGAAGATCGTGAGAACGCCAGTCACTTACACGGTATGCAGTGCCACGGTATTTAGCTGGAACACGGCCACCTTTGCGCCATTCTTGACCTGGGCGTGGCATATCATGGCGATAAGCTTGGTGATTTTGTTGATAGCGTGGTTGATGATGATCTTGCTGCATGTTGCTGCGGTGATCATTGCGTTGGTTTTGTTGCATGTTGCCACGATGATCATCACGTTGGTTTTGTTGCATGTTGCCACGGTGGTCATTAGGATTTTGGTCTGCAAATGCTGCACCTGCAGATAATGCTGTAGTAACTGCTAAAGTGATAGCCATTAATTTGGTTTTCACGATATTTCTCCTTTTGAATGTGCTCAGCACATATTATTTTGTTTGCGTACTTTTCATGAATAAATATCATGCTTCTATGCAGTTAAATATCTTTTACCTGATAGATTGAGATACACCTTTAATTTATACAAATAAAGAATCATAAAAGTAAATATCTTTTTAAATCTATATATAAATGACTATAGCTTCTATCAAGATATTTAAGGTAACACCTTATTTGTTGCTAATTTATCAATATATTAAGTGTAAATAATGGAGATATAGATACATTCTATTAAATCTCAATATATCGCTGTAATTAATCTTAATATTTACTCTTCTTTTAAAGATGAGTTACGTCTTCTTTACTTGTGAGGTGTTCGACCAAATAGTCAATAAAAACGCGAACTGCTGGTAGCATTCCACGGCGTGAAGGGTAGACTGCATGTAAGATGCCATGAGGTGCTTTCCACTCTGGAAGAACTCTCACCAATTCACCTGTTTTAATATAATCTGCCGCAATTGAATCGGGAAGCAGGGCGATACCACAATTTTGCCGAGCCAACTGGCAGATCATCATTAAGTCCGAACCCATCACAGTAGGGTTGACTTTAATTTTAATGGGTTGATTTTGCTGATTATGCAAAACCATGAATTGATCTGCATGTTCATCGACCATACTCAGTACTTTATGTTCACCGAGTTGTTCAGGATTTTTTAGGTCACCGTATTCATTAAGATAGGCTTGGCTGGCAAAGAGATGTTGTTCGTGTCGATCAAATTTTCGGACAATTAATCCAGGGTCATCATCAATTTTAGAACGGACACGTACAGCAACATCAATACCTTCATTGATGACATCAATACGACGATTGCTAACAATAAGTTGTAGGCGAATCTCAGGATAGCGTTTTAAGAAATTTGGCAGAATTTTAGTAAACTCATTTTGAGCCACTGAAACAGGAACGCTGACTTTTACGATACCACGTGGTTCAACACTAAGATGATCAATCAAATCATGGGCTGCTTGGGCGGCATTCATCATGACCTGAGCATGTCGGTAAATATTCATGCCAATATCAGTCACAGCAAAATGACGAGAACTGCGTTGAATCAGGCGAACACCCAAACGTTCTTCAAGATTATATACGCGGCGACTTAGTTTGGATTTGGGGATATCTGTGGCACGTTCAGCAGCACTAAACCCACCATGTTCAACCACCAAAGCAAAACAGTAAAAATCATCTAAATCGCTGAGCATTACAGAGTGACCTGAGAGATAAATTATTTAGAAAAATATACGTTCTAATAGTCTGATACAAGTTTTAAATGCCATGGAGCAAGATTTCCTGAACTTGCTGGTACTCTTTTAAGCGTAAAAAGTCACGTTCAGTTGGGTGAGTAATTCTTCCGAGATCCATATTGTCTGCCACATCAGCAAGTTTGACTTCGCGAGCAATTGGGTTTTTGACCGCACGCCACGCGGCTTCTATGCGACTTTCACCTTCTTTTTTTGTCAGCGCACAGACGGCATCTATCACATCTTGAGAAAAGCCTAGAGAGATAAGGTCTACGATGGTTGCATCGGTATCTTCAAGTACATCGTGTAATACAGCAACGATCTGTTGGGTTGGGCCTTTCATTTTAAGCATTAAGCGCAAAGGATGAAGAATATATGGCTGACCTGCTTTGTCGACTTGTCCTGAATGCTTGCGAGTTGCAAAGGTAATTGCTTTTTCTAAAGTTGCCATACATCCTCCTTGAAATGTGTTGCATTATTTTTGATAAAATTATAACCAATTTCAACACATACCATGCTATTTAGTTAAAAATATTTTAAACTATGCTACCGCAAAAGATTGATCTTTTATGAATTACCAAATTATTGAAGTTCAGGGGGAGCAGGTGAACCTTGCATGCCCATATTGCCAGCATCTTGTGCTGAATTGGGATGAAGAACAATATGTGCAGCCTTGTGAGCATACTGCATTTATTGCGATGGATTTAGGTTTTGAATATATTTCAGACCGATTTGAGGCATGTTTAGCACATTCAGTTGATGATATTCATGATCAAGAAATGAATGTTTTAGAAGAGGTTACATCTGCTCAGGTAGAGCAATTATTGATTTATAAAATGGATTTGGGGGTAGCTGGTTTATATCGCTATGTAGGGATCACTCAGTTCTAGCCATGTATTTACAGCCGAATAGCCGAACATTTGCAAGCTTGGATGCAGATTATTCTGATTGGCATAAAGGACGCGATCAATTTTCCCTCTGGTATCTAGAAATAGAAGATACCGCCTGTCGTGATTATTTAAATACGCTACAGCAGCAATTTCAACCATTCCTGTATATGCCGAATTATCGCCAGTGGCATATTACTTTATTCGTTTGTGGTTTTTGGCAAGCACCTTTTCATTTACAACATCTATCTGATCATTTTCACGAGCGACAATTGCAACAGCAAATTGACTTGTTACACCAACTTCAGGCTGAAAGCTTTGAATTGAAGTTGGGGGGGATTCGTAGCTATCAAAGTGCACTTTTTTTAGATGTCATTGATGAACAAAACATTTTATTGCAGCTGCGACGCTGTTTTTGGCCAGTAGCTAAAGAAATAGATGCTATGATTTATTGTCCACATGTGACATTGGGTCTATATCGTGATGAATTTCCTGCGAATGAAATTTTGCAACAGATGAATCAGACACAAACACAGACATGGACTGTTAAATTTCGACACCTAACTTTCGGGTCATATCAGGCGCGCGAATTACAAGGTGAATTGTCGGCACATTATCATTTTCTTTTAGGTTAATTTTATTTATGTTGCATTTGGTATTGGGTGGGGCTCGTTCAGGCAAGAGTCATTATGCTGAGCAGCTTGCACTCGCAACACAAAAACCACGTGTCTATATCGCGACTGCTCAAGCAGTTGATCAAGAGATGCAAGAACGTATTAAGCATCATCAGCAACGCCGTGATCAGAACTGGACATTGGTTGAAGAGCCGATGTATTTGGCAGATCGTTTAAATGCAATTGACTGTGCTGGACAAGTGGTTTTGGTTGATTGTTTAACCGTTTGGATGAGTAATTTGCTGCATGCGCAAGATCCTGATTTACAGCAACGTGAATGTCTGAAATTATTGGAATTATTGCCAAATTTACAATCGGAAATTATTTTGGTGAGCAATGAAACGGGACTTGGAGTTGTGCCATTAGGGGAAATTACACGACGTTTTGTTGATGAATCGGGTCGCTTACATCAGGCTTTGGGACAAATTTGTCAACATGCCGTGTTTTGTGTTGCTGGGTTTCCGATGCAATTGAAAGGAGTAGAACAATGAGTTGGTGGTTACAACCATGCCGTAATATCGATTGTGGATTTCAAGAAAAAGCATTAGAAAGGCAAGCTCAACTGACTAAACCGACGGGTGCATTGGGATACCTAGAAGAACTTGCAGTTACATTGGCGGGTTTACAGCATACTGAGCAGCCAAATATTGATCACGTTTGGATTAGTTTGTTTGCGGGTGATCACGGGGTTATGCAGGAAAATATTTCTGCTTACCCACAAGCGGTTACTCGTCAAATGCTGCAAAATTTTACGACAGGTGGCGCATCAATCAGTGTCATTGCGAAACAGCATCAGGCATATTTGCAAGTGATTGACTGTGGCACGGTCGGTGATACTTACGATTATCAGGGTGTGCAGCAGTATCCGATTGATGCAGGCACACAAAACTTTACCAAGACTGCTGCCATGAGTGAAACACAATGTATCGCTGCAATGACGATTGGGAAAAGCAGTGTTGATCAGGCAGCAGAGCAGCACAGCAATCTCTTTATTGCTGGGGAAATGGGAATTGGAAATACCTGTTCAGCATCAGCTTTAGCATGTTTGTTGCTCGATGAGTCTGCCGAAATACTGACAGGTGTTGGTACAGGAATTGATCACGCCAAATTACAGCATAAAAAACACGTGATTCAACGGGCAGTTGAATTGCATAAAGCAAATGTAAAGTCAGATCCAGTTAAAATTTTAGCCGCTGTTGGTGGTTTTGAAATTGCTGCAATGGTAGGTGCTTATTTACGGTGTGCTCAGGTTGGTATTCCAATATTGATTGATGGTTTTATCAGTTCTGTGGCGGCTTTAATTGCGGTGCGTATTCAGCCTAAAGCACGGATATGGATGTTGTTTGGACATCAGTCTGCTGAATATGGACATGCGCGCATTTTAAAAGAATTACATGCTCAACCAATTTTACAACTAAACTTGCGTTTGGGTGAGGGAAGTGGTGCGGGTGTGGCATTGGGCGTTTTAAAAACGGCATGTGTGCTGCACAATGAAATGGCGACTTTTCAGCAAGCGGCTGTGACAGGCGAAAAACAGTAAATGTTGCAACTGGATGTACTTCGGCATGGTCAAACCACGCAAGGACATACCTTGCGTGGGTATTTAGATGACGCATTGACGGCTGAAGGCTGGCAGCAGATGCAGGAAACAATTGCAGTGTATGTGCAACAGCATTGTATGTGGGATGCAATTGTTACTTCGCCTTTGCAGCGTTGTTTGAGCTTCGCACAAGATGTTCAACAGCAGTTTGATTTACCTTTAGTCGTGATGCCTGAGTTTAAAGAACTTAATTTTGGTGTATGGGAAGGCCTGACAGTACAACATATTCATGAAACCCAACCCGACCTGCTTGGAAATTTTTGGCAGGATCCTTGTCAATATGCTCCACCACAAGGTGAAAACTTAGCTGAGTTTCAAGCCCGTTTGCAACAAGGGTTTCAGGAATTGCTGACTCAGGCGCAGCAACAACAATGGCAAAGCATTTTACTGGTGTCTCATGGTGGTGTGATTAAATGGTTAAAGTGTATGGCTCATCTACAGCCAATTACACAACTCCTGAGTATGTCGGCTGAACTGGCGAGTATTCATTCAATATTGCTGAGTCGGAATCAAGATTTGTCATTACACATTCAAGAGAAAACTAGATGATGCCATTTTGGATTGCGCTACAGTTTTTGACGATACTCCCTGTACAACTTAAAGCCATGCCCAGTCCTCAACAAAGTGCATACTCTTTGTTATTTTATCCTGTGATTGGTTTATTGATTGGGGCTTTGCTATTTGTTTTAGCATGGGGAGTCAGTGCTACTCATTTAGCCCTTCTACTTTCTAGCAGCCTGATTTTAACCGTATGGGTTGTTATTACAGGTGGTCTGCATTTAGATGGTTTGGCTGATACAGCTGATGCTTGGATTGGTGGTTATGGTGATCGTGAGCGCACTTTAGCGATTATGAAAGATCCACAGTGTGGTCCAATCGGTGTGCTAAGCCTTATTTTGAGTTTATTGCTTAAATTTTCCAGCCTGTATGTGATTTTGGAGTTGCAACAAATCTACTGGCTATTGATTATTCCTGTACTTGGGCGTCTATCGGCTCTCTTTCTTTTCCTTACGTGTGATTATGTGCGAAAACGAGGATTAGGCACATCTTTTGTGCAAGATTTACCTCGAAAATGGTTATGGCTCATATTTGGCATTTGCTTATTGGGATGCCTGAATTTTGGTGTTTTGGGACTGTGTGTAGCGGTTATATTTTGTAGCTGTTTATGCTATTTGCGTCATCTCTTTGTACAGCGCTTGGGCGGAATCACAGGAGATACTGTTGGCGCAAGTATTGAAATTTCTGAATGTATCAGCTTACTTAGTGTCGCAATTCTGCTATCTGCACATTCCATTGGTTAAAGAATTTGGAAGCAAATTTACAGAGCGTTCACAATGCGATAAATTTTAACAATTACAAAAAATTCTCATTTGAAAAACTGTGTTATAAAAAATGACCAATCAGGATAGGTGAGGAAATAAAAAATGAAAACAATCCATATTCAGGTGAAGGATCAATTCGATGTCTACCATTTGGCAAAGGCAGTCTTGAAACAAATTGCTGAAGGTGAAAAATCTGAACAATATTCCTTAGAGCAAAAAGTTGATTTTATTGAAATTTATGGAGAACAGATTTTACCATCGACTGAATTGCTGTTTCAAAGTGAGGAAACTTGTAAAATTTATAAAGTGATTGAAAGTTAGTGAATATTGAATTGAGAACATTCAGGTAAATAGCAGTATGTTATTTACCTGATTTTTATATAGTTGTGTAGCACTATGCTAGATCTTGAGAGCCATCATCATTTGATTATTCTTTTTATTAAGTTTATTTCATGATTGCTTGCACCTTATAAGCTCAATTGAAATCTATTTCTATGCAGTGCAATACATATAAAAGAAATTTAAGAAAGTAATACATTTATTTTTACAAATGCATTTTTGAGTATTTTGGGTTTATATAAAAGAGTTGTGCTTTTATCTATCATTCCAAATTGCCCCAAATTTTTTTAACATTTATATGTCATCTGGCTTTAAAATAGTGGGATTGATTTAAGTCTCAGTTTCGGTGTTCTTCATTCATTCTGATTAAATTTAAAAGAAATAGAGTAGCTATCCATTCTATTGCGAGTTTGGTTTGTCATGTTCTCTTTTTTAAGAATTGGATTTGGTTTTGAAAATCTAGAACAATCAGTTTTTTTGCTGATATGAATTAACCACCGAAAAAATAGGAAGTGCAAAATTGTTTGAAAACAAAGTCATCGAAGAATTGTTCGATAAAACAAAGCGTAACCAAATTTGGGTCGCGCCGATGGCAGGTGGGAAAGAGTATTTTAAATAATAAGTTAAAAACAATAACTTAAGTATTTTATCTTGGCGCATGGCGTAAAATTGGCGTAAAAAATTGAGGCGAAATTAATTCACCTCACTCCAATTCTTTTGTGATTCCTTTTGAAGCGAATCTAGCCACATAGCAATATCTGATAAGTTTACGAAGTATTCAGATTTATTACCATCTACTTTGAACGCAGGAAATGGTAGCTTGCATTTAGCTGCTCGTTGCTTCGCTGCTCCCATATCTAAATGTGGCATGTAATCAGTCACAATATCTTTCAAAGCGACTACTGGACGTTTGTATCGAAGAATCAACATCATTGAAGTATCGAGATTTTCATTTTGATTCGCAGGTGTTCTCATGCTTTATCCTCATATGAGCAAAAATATGCACATAAATTTAAAATGCTTAAATAAAAGTGCAAATATTTGCTCAAGTGTTTAGTTGAACTGATTTTTAATTGCAGCTTGAGTAACGTGCTCAGCTAGTAAATACCCTTTATCAACAATGTCACAGAGACGCTGATACTGTTGCTGATCTAGAGCATGCTCTTGGCAAAATGCCTTTAACTCAGATTCAATTTCTTGGCTTAATTTTTGGGTGTTAATTAGGTTCATCGTTCTATGCTCCAAATTATTGGAGGCAGGATTTCCTGCCTCCTGGCATTTTTAGTTTTTAAGTTCAGAAAGGCGTAAGTCATAAGCTTGATTGATACGCTGGTCATTGGTTTTAGTGACATCTGGATCAGTAATGATGGCGACTAGCTCATCTATAGTTTTGGCTTGTCGGATCTTTAGTATCATTGCATCAACAAAGGGGAGTTGGCCGCTTTGATCTCCATCAAACATACTTTGTTGACTGAATAGGGTTTTGCGTTGTGCATATAGATTCAAAACTGCTTGGTGATCTTCAGGTGTTAGTTTTGATTTATAACCATTGATTGTATTGGCCACTTGGGTTTCAAGAGTGAAAATGTCCTCGGCGCCCTTGATCATTTGCTCAATCCCATCTCGCGCAGACTTGCTCTTGTTCTGATCTATAGTTTGTTGTTGCTGTACGGGTGGTTGTCCAAATTTCGCCGTACATTGTTTGGCAACCTCACGTAGATAAGATTTATGCTGATCTGTTAGGCATTCATCACTTTCAAATGCGCCAATAGAATCATTAATTTCTGCTAGAGATTGAGCCTTGTGCAATTCAGCACTGTATAGCTTACGCATCTCATCTGAGCTTTTCCGTGGAGTAGAAACGTCATCTGTAGCTTGAACATCAATTGGATGGGTTTCTTCTGCAGGTATTTCCTCAACAACAGTTTGTGCCTCTTGAGCATTTGCTTTGCGTGTACGTGGTTTTCGGACTGGTGCTGGATTGTTTTGTTCAGAACCTTCCTGTTGGCTAGAAAGCTTGGTTTTTTGAGCATTAAACAGCTTGAGCAATTCCTCACGTTCATTGGCATTTTCAAGTGCCGTGATTTTGCTCTCCAGTGTATTTAAATGATCCAAAGATTTAGATTGGAGAATATCTCGCTTCAATGTTGTAGCAGAGGCATCAGTCGCAGAGGTGACTTGTTCCTGGTACTCATCTGGAGTGACATCAATAATGCTACGTTCTTGTTCTTCCTCGGCACTGCGTAAACCCATCAAGAGTTCAGGTGCGTATAAACGACCAAAGAACGATGCAGCACGATAGGAAAGCATTTGCTGTGGCATGGTTTGCCATTTGCTACCATTCTTTTGAAACCAACCTTCTTTGATTGCCATTTCCAAGGTGATTTTTGTGGATTCAACACGCTCATTGGTTTCGCGTTCAATGGCCCATGCCACGCATGACATGTCTTGAATGGTAATACTTTTTTGGACAGGTTCTTTTTTTCCATTTTTCCACTCATATTCGATATAAGGGATAGTTTTTTCACCAAGATCCTCAATATCAAAACGGAGCGCAGAAAAGCGACCACTACTATTGATCGTCCCCGTAATGAACTGAGAAGTCCATGCTGGACGACCTTCAATTAAGTATAGGTTTTGCATAACCAAAAGGGGATCTGTATTCATACGACTAGCCATGTTTAAAGCAATCACACAGTTGGCAATGGCATTTGGATTTTCTTCATAATGGTAAAGCCAGTTGCCATTGCTGTCTTTGTATCGAATTGATCCATCATGCTGAATTTCACCCTTAACACGAACAGTAGCGCGATATTGCTCAGGAACAAGTGTTGAGTTGGCCAACATTTTTGCAATACGTTGAGAAAGCTCAAAAGCTTCAATATTTAAAAGACCGACAGAAGTGCTGTTTTGTTGAGTCATGATTATTATTCCAAATAAATTAATTAGTTAAATTCGTGTTGAAGTGCTTGTTTCAGCATGTATGAAGGCAGATTGATTTCTTCCAGCTCTTTGGAATAACCATCCCATTCTTGTAATAAGAGTGATTCAGCAAGCAGTTCTTTAGCGCGGTAATAGCGTTGCTCACCAATAGAAAGAAACAGGTTTGAAGCCTTGTATTGTTTGACGTTGAATGGAGCAGTATTTTCAGCAACCAGGAAAATAAAGTCGGGTTTATCTTCGGTACCATAAACTTGCTGGAAGCCTTCACGGTACATAGCTGCAGAAAGATCATAAGCAAAGTTGCCACATTGTCTTTGAAATGCAATAGCACGTGCATCACTGGTTGTTTTTAGGTCAAGGATTAGACCATTGGGAAAAGCGGAGCAGGGCACAATATGGTAGTCAGGGCGTACACGTAGCTCTAAACCAAAGATTGGGTCTGTAAAAAAGAAACTTGCCTCAGCCATGCCATAGTTATTTTGCATAACGCCGTACATGCTCAAGGTTTGAAGATTTTTAACGATGCGTTTAGCACCTTGAACTTGTTCTTCTGTAACAAGGATTTTACCTTCAGTGGCTTGTTCCCACGCTGCAGCTTCCTCTTTGCCAGCTTTAGTACGGCGATCAAACACAGGAGCAATCACAAACTCATTTGAAAATTGCTCAGGTTCAAGAAAAAGGGTGTGTGCCAGTGTGCCAAAGTCCATACAGGCTTTACGCTCTTTCTCATGTTCTTTGGCAATATTATGTGAGTAAAAGTGAGCCGCAGAACGGATCATATCTTTGAGCTGACTAGAGCTATATTCAGGGCGAGCATGGTATTGAGCATTGCTCATGCCTTCTACAATACTGAGTGCAATTGGTGCTGGAGCAAGTGTTGGGTCGAAATAAGCATTCATTGTCTTATCTCCCAAACAAGCTATAGATCACAAAAGTAATCACGGCGTAACAGATCGTTCCACCAACTGCAAAAAGTGCGAATTCTTTAGCATTGGCCAACATAACTTTGATGCGGCTAACACGTTGCTCTTGAGCTGTTGGCTCACGATATAACACTTGGCTTGTTTGACTTTTGTTAGAGTCAAATTTTGGGGTTTGACTGTGTGATACGCGTTGAGACATAATGACCTCGCAAAGTTATTTGTAAAGCCCTCGTCCGATGCCAGTCTAACGGGGGCTTTTTATTTCTTGTTATTAAATATTAGCATTCCTATATTTATAGTCAATAGGGATACTAATATTTAATTATTATTCTAATTTTTATCTTGGTAAATAAAATCCATCAAATATTAATGAACAATATAAAAGTTGATTACCTTCTCAATGTTTTGAGAAAAACAGGGTATGATATGCTCAAGTGGAGGTACGTGCTAGATTATGCAAATAGAAGCTGTTGATCTGTTCTGTGGTGTTGGTGGACTAACTGCAGGATTAATAAAGTCAGGAATTCAAGTCAAAGCTGGTTATGATATTGAACTGGCTTGTTCTTATGCATATGAATTTAATAATAAAGCAAAATTCATACATAAGGATGTAGCAGAGGTTACTGGAAGTGAAATTAGCCAATGGTACTCTGATGGTGTGATTCGATTATTAGCAGGTTGTGCACCTTGTCAACCTTTTTCAACTTACAATCAAGGCAAGGATACTAGCACAGATAAAAAATGGCCTTTGTTATATCATTTTTCTAGATTGATTAAAGAAGTTCAGCCAGAATTAGTCACAATGGAGAATGTCCCTGATGTGATTAAACATAAGGTTTATCATGATTTTATTCAAGAATTAGAAGGACTGGGCTATAAAATTTCCGCACAAGAAGTTGCATGTGTGAATTATGGTATTCCTCAAACACGTCGTCGTCATGTAGTGTTAGCTTCAAAGATTGGTAATGTTCACTTGATAAAGCAAACACATCAAACACCTATCACTGTAAAAGAAGTAATAATGGGATTAACACCTTTAAAAGCTGGCCAAAGATCTGATATTGATGCATTACATGCTGCTGCTAAATTAAGCGAGTTAAATTTTAAACGGATCAAAGCATCTGTAGCAGGAGGCACATGGAGAGATTGGCCTGAAGAATTAAGGGCTGATTGTCATAAAAAAGAGTCTGGTAGATCCTATCCATCTGTCTATGGTCGCATGGAATGGGATAAGCCAGCTCCAACTATGACAACTTTATGTTACGGTTTTGGCAATGGACGTTTTGGTCATCCAGAGCAGGATAGAGCAATTTCTTTGAGAGAAGCTGCTTTATTTCAGACATTCCCTCAAGATTATCAGTTTGCACCCCAAGGTCATCCAATTATTTTTAAAACCATTGGACGAATGATTGGTAATGCAGTTCCTGTAAGATTGGGTGAGGTAGTTGGATTGAGCTTTCAAAAAATTCTTAAATAATGAGTTTATGATATTTTTGCTCATTCAAAAATGTATTTATCGAAAGTATAACACCTCTTAGATAATATCCAGTTTCTCTGCATAATGAGTTTAGAGTTTCTGCTGAAACTTCGCCTTTTGAGCTAAATGATGCAGATCCATGAGCTAGATCATTACGAGTGTCTTTAATATATTTTAAGCGGCCACCTTGATTTGATTCATCATCTAAAGTTAGTGAAATTCCATGATCTTCAGTAAACTCTCTAATTTTTTTTGCATCAAGGTTTCCTGAAAACATTTTTTTTATTTTCCGCTTATCAAAACATATTTGAAAAATAGAATTCCTAAAATCCAAAGTAAGGCTTTCCTTGAAACTCTTGAGATTATCTTGGGTGGAATTTTGTATTCCTTTAAAAATGAATACCTTAAGATCATCAATTAGATTATCTACTTCACTAACATTGTACTCAAGATGTTTGTAAAGTCCTGTTGTTGCCTCATAAATTGTTGATTCGACTAAGTTGTAAAGAATTAAATAACCATTTGCTCTAGAAATTTTGAGAAACTCTCGATTTATTTCAAATAAATTAGGATTACTGCCAAATTTTAGTTGAGTTCCTCTTTTTTCTAATTTTTGTAAATAGTTAATATAGCTTTCTGCCTCTTTATATCTGGAATTAAACATAGATAGGGCATCTTTTAAATCGTCCTGAATATTAAATATTTCTGAATTAGTGAAAATAATATTAGTCATCTATCACATCGCCTAAGCTGTAACTAGCACTAGTTGGTGCCCAGTCTAGTCCTAAAATTTTATTTCTTACATAATAAGTTCGATCTATTAATTTAGGTTTAGAGTTGCTTGCATCAGATCTTGTTAAGTTAAAGAAAGGGGTGTCTGTTAACCAGTCAGTATTTTGACAAGTAATATTTGGATTTTTCTCTAGTGCAAAAGAAACTCCTACTGATAAAGCTTCAAATCGAATTTTTGCTACGTCATTATTATTTGGGCTTTTCTTAAAATATAGAGGCTGAAAGTTTTCTTTAACAAAATTTAGCATTGAATAAAATAGTGATTTAAAATAACTTTCATTAAATGGAATAATATCTTTATTAACTTTATTCATAAAATTATCTAAAAAAGAAGCAACTTCTTTATTGTAACTTTCAAAATCAAGTCTATATGCAAAGAATCGTAGAACCATTTCTACTCTCTGCTTTAATTTTTCTTTAGTTTGGCTAATTGGGCATAATTCTAAAAATAGGGGATCATAAGCTAGGTTATTGATTAGCTCTAAAAAAGATCCATCAAGTGAACCAAATCTTACTTCCATTGGCTTAAGTATTACACCACCAGTATTTATACGTCTAAATAATTCTCGTCTGTCATCTTCAGAAATTTTTAATAGCTCAATCCAGCGAACAGTTTTTCTTTGAAAGCGTAATTGCCGTCCAAAAGGTAAGTCTTTAAATTTTGAGCCATTGAGTGAGCGAAGGATTGTCAATCCACTTAGCTCTAAATTATTTGTTAAAAAAGATACTAAAGTTCTAATTCGCTGAGAACCATCTACAATTTCTAGACGCCCATCATCAGGTCCACCATTAACAACTGCAACGTAAATATATGGAACAGGCAAATCTAAAATAAGAGACTCAATAAATTCTGATGCTTTTTTTTGATCCCATATATATTCTCGCTGATAGTCTGGGATAAATAATTCTGCTTTATCTGTATTGAGAAGATTTTTAGTAAACTTGCTAACAATAACTTCAACAGGATATTCCTTTGTATCGAAATCATTTTTGCGTTGATTTTCTTCGATTTCTGAATCAATCTCATTCAACTGCTCTTCATTAAATATTGATTGCATTGAATCTATCATCTTTATTTCTCTTATTGATTAAATTATCCAGCTCGCCAAAACTGGCGACCCATTACTTTAAAATTATTGCCGTTTTCTTCTGTAACGATTTTATCAGGATATTTACTGTTTAAGCTATGAAGAACTAAGGAACCATTAGCTTCTTTGAAGATTTGCTTAATCATACCTTCACGAGCAAAGTAAACAGCATATATCTCACCATCAATAATTTCAGTTTGCGCTAAATCGATTCCAACATAGTCACCATCTTTAATAAAGTCAGACATGCTGTCACCTTTAGCTTTAATGATACGCATGTGTTCCGGATTAACTCGTTTATCTTTAAAAAAAGATGGTGGGAAAGGGAGTTTTCCATTGATTGCATCAAAATGAAATTCTATAGGTTCGCCATTACCACAAGAGAAATTAGCTTGTACAACATCAATCCAAATAAATTCATCTTTGATTTCAGTCGAAACTACTGTTGGCTTGACGACATCATTTGCAGTAAAAGCATCCGATGACTTACCTGTTTGAAGCCAATACGCATCTACACCCAAAAAATTTGCAATAGCTGGAAGAAATGTCGATGAGTTAAGCAACCCAATTTCTAATTGGCTTAAGGTTGGTTGAGTAATGCCAACATGCTCAGCAACTTCTTTTTGAGTTTTCTTTGCGTTTTTTCTCGCAAGCTTCAAGCGGTCTTTGAGTTCCATACAATATCTCAACTGTTTTAAAAATTATATTAGTAAGCTAATAAAAGAACAAATTAGAATTCCTATTTACAAAAAATTGGAATACTAATAATATTAGTCATGATCCTATATTTAGAGAGTAATCATGAGTAATAAAATCTATGAAGAATTGGTATCTCATTTTGGAGGTCAGGTGAATACAGCCTTCGCATTAGGAATAGCTCAACCAACAGTCAGTGGGTACCTGAATGGTCGTTGGAATATGCCTCCTATAGTTGCCATTCGAGCTGAAAAAGCCACCTTTGGAAAATTCAAAGCGGTAGATTTATGTCCTGCGTTAAAAGAATTTGAAAATCTTTCTGCATAACCACTAAACCTTAGAAAAAAGCCCTTAAACATAAAACTTTTAAGCAGGTGGCTTATGTCTGAAAAACTAAATGAAAGCGTGACATTCAAATTAAGAGATATTGAAAAGCAAGTTCTTGTACTTATCGCAAATGAACAAAATTTGAGTCTGTCTGAACTAGTTCGAGCTGTTGTCATTCGTCTGATCCACAGTAAAGGTTCATTTTATTTTGCACAGGTACAAACAAGTCTTACCAGAAGTATCTCAGATACCTTAGATACCGCTCGTAAGCAGAACAGTGCGGAGCTGATTTCTCAGATAGAACTGTTATTTACTGATCTGAAAGCACAGGTCAATAACAAGCCAGAATATGAACCAATACCTGAATTTGAACTTGCTCCACAACTACATCGAATAATTGATGTCACTCCAAAAACAAAACTTATAGGCACAAAAAAAGCTCAGTTGTTACGACCAACCGAGCTTCTCTTGCCATTCAGCAATTAACTGAACGAATACGTATGACGAATCTAACACAACAACCTAGCACTGGCAATTCCAGTGCTTTTAACAGCTTTTGCGAGTCAGTCTTGGAAAAACCAACAATCCAATGCAATTGGTGCAACCAGTTATTTACAGAACAGCAGCTTACTAAAGACCTGTTTGATGAAGAAACAGGAGAGTACTTCGATGGCTGTCCAGACTGTAAGACAGACCAACATCTTACAGATCTGCTGCCATCGCCAAACCTGATCGATCAATTCATTGCATCTGGTGAATTTGACCAGGCATTGCTAGAGGCAATCACCAACTTGGTTGAGGGAAGGAATGCATGACGAACGACCAGCAAAACCAAACTTAGACCGAATCAAGCAAATCAAACAATGGCACACAGCAGCAATGTGTGTCTTTGATCGAATGTTTAAAACGGCTCAGGACAATCTGTCCAAACGAAATTACACCGTCAGTAATGCTGCAGTACGCCGTGAAGATTTTAGAAAAAATCTTGAATGGGAGTTTCGCCTTCACTGGAGTCTTGCGAAAGAAATTGAAAGAAGCCTTGCTGATTCAGGTCTGATTGAACGGTTTGGTGGCTATGCCAAAAGAAAATAGGAGATATAACGTGAAATTACAGCAACAACATCCATGCTCAGGCAAATGCACTGAATTTAACTCCGAACCATGTACTACATGCCTAGTTCCACATGAAGAACCTCAACCACTTTTCGATGATGTTGAAAAGCATCATCAACGGGCACTTGAAGCACAAGGGGAAATTGCATGAGTTTAGATGCAACAATTTGGGCTTGGCGCACCCGGCAAAAGCAAACCAAGGGTGGATGCCTTAAACCACTCAAAAAACTGGTCCTTCTTTCACTGGCTGATCGAGCAGGTGAAGATCATTGTGCTTACCCGAGTGTAGGACGCTTGGTTGAAGATACAGAAATGGATCGTAAAACTGTCTTAAAAATCATCGATGAGCTGGTTGAAGACGGTTTTATTGTTGATACAGGTGAACGAAAAGGCCGAACCAAACAGATCAAAGTCTATCGATTAGTCGGTGTAAAGGGGCGTGAAAGTGTACCAACAACGGTACTCTTTGATGTCTCTGAAGATGAAATAAACAGTCCCAATCTTGGAACAGTTCCAATAGTGGAACTGTTCCAACAATTCCCCGAAAGAGTCCCAACAATTCCGTTAAAGAGTCCCAACAATGGGACACGGAATCTATCAAAGAATCTACCAATAGAATCTAAAAATAAAAAAACGTGGTTCTGTTTTAAAAAACTTGAAGAAGAACTTGGTTTGATCACCGATGCAGAAACCATCGAACAGATCAAAACCGCCAACTGGTTCAAACGAGAGCAAAACGCATTTGAAACTTACAACGCAGACAAGGATCTATGCAATGAGCTCATGCACTATCACTTTGCTGACTGGTTACTCAATGCAAGATTGAAATACCAAAACCGAGAGCAACCACCTGCAGCACAAAATCAAACAGCGCAGACAGCAAAACCGAAAAAACTCTCTGAAAAACAAATCAACCTGTTCGCACAGAAACTTGCACACCATCCCGAAGTATCGAGCAAGTTTGCCGAAGCAGGGGAAAGCCATGAACAGTTTGCCGCTCGTCTTGCTATGAGACTGAGTAACCCTGAACAACGTAAAAAACTTGCGCCGTATCTCAAACAAGTTGGGTTTGAGGGGGTAATCACATGAGTCCAAATGATTTCTTAGTTTTTATGATTCTCCTGATCATCTTCTGTCTTGTTTCAGGGGCATCAAGCTACAGCGTCAATCATGTATTGGGGTTTTTATGATGAATCACAAAATCTTGATAGGCGTTGATACTGGTGTAAACACAGGGTTCGCCGTGGCTGTAGACCGAGGACAGGGTGGAGAGTTGATGCAGGTTGGTAGCCTAAGTATTACTCAAGCTATGGAACGGGTGAAAGAACTTCTAAAAGAACATGGCCAAGATGCGGTGCAGGTATTTATCGAAGATCCACGCTTACGTACCTGGTTTACTGGTGGACGTGAAAAAGCACAGGGCGTTGGTTCGGTCAAACGTGATGCTCAGATTTGGGAAGACTTCTGTAAGGAAAATGAGATTAACTACAAGTTGATCCACCCTAAAAACAATATGACGAAATCTAAAGCGGATATGTTCAAGAAAATGACAGGCTGGGCAGGTCGAACCAACGAACATGCTCGAGATGCGGCCATGTTGGTATTTCGCCGTTATGCAAAAGACACAACGATTAAAAGATCTAGTAAGGTGGGTGTATGAGCAATAAAAGCAATGCAGATTTAATTCTTGAGGCGATTAAGGATCTACATAATCAAGAACAGATTGTGACGAGAGAGACTTTGTCACAGATAACAAATCTTAAACTATCAATCATTGATGACCGTCTGAGCTATCTAGTGGACTCTGGCCACATCACCCGAGTACAGCGAGGAGTGTTTATTCCTACACCTAAGCACCGCCCAGCACGTCTAATGTCAAAAACATTACTTCCAGATGGTACTGTGAAAATTGATATTGGGGATGACCAGATTTTAACATTAACGCCACGTGAAGCACGTACCCTCGGCAATCTGATGGTTGCTGAAGCTATGCAGTATTCCAATATTGAGATGGGCCATCACATGGCCATACTGCAGAGTGAAGTATCTGGCCAAGTTCGGAAACTAACACGGCAAGTTGAGGGATTGGTGGGCAGGGGAACGCAGGGGGAGTTGTTGTAAATTATTGTTACATATTGTATAATATTGAGACAGATTCGAGGATAAAATGCAAATAAATCAAAAATGTCTTCAAGCTCTCTTGAAAATTATGCAACAACAAAAAGCAACACAGCTTACACATGTCAAATTATGTAGCGGCAAGAAACGAAAAAAGCATATTGCCACAATGAATATATTTCGCGATGGTAGTGTGCAAGTTACTTGGAGTATTTCTGGCAATCATCAGTTGTCGTTGTATGATCATCCCAGTGCTGTACGTGCTTCTTTATATAAAGCAAATGGCGCTACATACTCTCATCTTTATTTAAATGGTCAAAGTCTTCGATCACTGGGCGTGTCACCGTAGATAACTATTAGAAACTCTGAAAATTAGCTAACTTGACAGGATTTTTAGAATTCATGTCCGATCAAATCTGACCTAATATAGATTGGTCTAAAAGATGATCTAATTTTCGCACTTAAGTGCTTGAGCACATAAAGCAGCTTCATTAGCAGCAGAGCTAGTCTGCTGCTTAATTTAACTTTATTAATTAAGAATCAGGTAGATTAATTCTCTCAAAATATTCCTGAACTAATTCTTTATTTTTAAAGTATGAATCAAGAACTTGGGCTAAAAATAACTCGTTATTCATTTTTATATCGAATGGAATCATTGCATTATCTATTTTAAATGTTTTAATTTTTCTATGCCCTTTGGTATTAGCATCATTCAATCTTTCTTGATAACTATCTAGTGTATATATAATAAATTCATGATCCAAATGGGTTATAAAAAACTCCTCACCTAATGCTTTGTATTCAAGATGGATGACTTGTGTAACAATATCATCACCAGCCACTTCAAAATCAGCCATTAATTCTTCAAAAGTTAGACTTAGCTTCCCTGTATCATGGCTGATCCATAGGTTGTTTTCATATTCATTGATTGAATAAAACTTAGACAGTTTTGGTAAGGAAGATATTTGTAACCGTAATGGAGCACCAAACTCTCGTTCCTCCATTATAGGAATAGAATCTGATACATAATCTATTCTGAATGATATATCCGACAGCATTTTATTTTGAATGAGTTCTTCGATGGATGTAAGCAACTTTCTCGGAACTTTTATCCAGAAATGCTTACCGATACGATTATCATATATTGTTTGACTATCTTTATAATTATGGATTTGGATATTTTCATTCAATTTAATGAGGCTATATTTGGAAAATTGATCATCCTCTTGGCATATGTTGATGCCAATTTTTTCATACTCACTTTTCACTACTTGGGAGTATTTAAAATTCAGTACAGCAGTCCTTGAATTTACTGCTTGATACTTGGAATACAATATATTTCCAATGCTGTAGTCTACATAATTTTCTTTTATGTACGTAGATCCATCCTCACCATTTATATATTTGTAGTAATTATTTAATATTTCTAATGTCCCTGGGCTCTCAATGAGATACTGGTTCAGGTGAGCAATTAGTTGTTCGTAGGTCGTTATCTTTAATTGATTTTCTATTAGTTCAAGCTGTAGTTTGTAATACATCTCAGCATCAGGTAGGCTACATCTATCTTCAAATTCTTGTAATATGGTCGCTTTAAGCTTCATGTAACCATTGGTGTAAGCACTCATCACTTTTGCCTGAAGATCTTCATCAGTCAGTGCAATTCTGAGAACAGGTCTTAATTTTCTGATAAAGATTGAGTCCTTCTTAACAAAGGCATAGCAAAATTTACCCAAGTTTGCAAAATTACATTTGTCTAAAGATAGTTCATTGATTTCTTTAAATATATTATCCATATTTTGGGCTTTAATTAACTGTTATTCTAAATAACCGAGGTAATCTTTAGTGTCTCCACTTCGTAGATCATGCACCTTCAGGTTCGCTATTTGAGTACTCATAATTCATACAATTACCGCAGCAACAACATGTAAGGATTTCATCATTATTCCTTAAATGTCTCATCCAAAGCCTGTTGCACCGCTTCAACACGTGATTTACAGGCTTTATAAGCATCCATCGATTCTTCAACGATTTTCATCAAATTATCAATATCAGGTTCTTCCTGAGACTCAAGCAACTCAGCATTGCGTTTTAAAATGTCATAACCTTCTTTAAAGCTTAGTTCTTTATCTGTCATTTGAAATTACCTGTGTAACATGAGCTTCAATTACGCCGTCTTGTATTTCGACGGAAATAGATGAATCTGAAATCTGTTGAATGGATCGAATAGCTTTACCGTTTGAACGGACAATACCGTAACCCTTAGACATCACTTGCTTTGGGTTCTGCAGCAGAGTTTCTCTCAAAAGTGATTCAATTTGTGAGGATGCGGTCTTTAATTGCTGTTGAGCTAAATACTGCATGCGTTCTTTAGATTGATCTAAAGCTTTATTGCCAGTATTCAACTGAGCTTGAGCCAGAGTTTTAATGACCTTGATAAGCTGATCATTCTGGCTTTGATACGCCGTGATTTGATGATGAGATAGTAGCTTAATCGTTTGCAAGTAAGCCTGTGCTTCCTGAACACGCTCAACAATATGGTTTCTGATTCCAGCGATGACCTTACTTGGTGTGTCAAAAGAACGATGAGCAACTTCATCTAAAATCGTTTTGTCTTTCTCATGTCCAATACCAACCCAAATAGGTACTGAGCGTTTACAGAGTAGGGCAGCAAGATCGTAATCATTCAAATAAGCCAAGTCATTAACGGTGCCACCACCGCGAATAATCACGATAAGATCTGGCGGAGCTTGGAAATCTTTGACCCATTGGCGCAGGCCAGCACCTAAAGACTCCATAATACTGGTTGCCGCAGTATTCCCCTGGAAAGTCGCCGTATGATAAACAAAATGACAAACGCCCGATCTCTCTAAAGCATCAGCATCCTTTTTGAAATCTCCTAAACCTGCAGCATTTTCAGGAGCAATCACCAGAACATTCTGAATATCAAAAGGAGCAGGGAGAGACTTATTCTTGTTTATTAATAACTCTTGGGTTAGACGTTCAATGATTTGCTGATAACGCTTTGCAATGTCGCCTAAGGTAAATGCTGAATCAATGTCTTCAACATTTACCGAAAAACCATACTGAGGGTCAAACTTAGCTCTAATCTTGATGAGCACGTTTAGATCACGTGCTAGCTCAATACCGCTTTCACGCTCAAACTTCATAACAATTTTGGCGGCCGTGAATTTCCATATCGTGGCTTTACAACTTGCAATGACTTTATCTGTCTCAGCTTCTTTTTCTGCAAGCTCCAAATAATAGTGGCCAGATTTGATACTTAAATTACGGATCTCTGCCTTTACCCAAACAGGCTCATTGAAAGTGATTTGAATCACTTCCTGAACTGTAGATAAGTATTGGCTTAGGGATAACTGAAACTCTTCAGACATAAGAATAGAAATTTATAGCATTGCACTAATACTAAAGCTCAAACATTACAGAGTACAATGTGATTTCAACCTAAAAATAACACTTTTGAAAATGAACATTATCTTTTCCTTGTAGTGGCTCAAACCATTATCCAAATCGTTATTGTGTACTCTTAATTAATTGGATGAAAGATAATTGACCCAAAAAGGTAAGTGTGCTTCAGGAATGAGTAAGCCTACCTCTAGGGATAGGCTCTGCAGGTGATATTTAGTTATTATTCATCATCAGTTTCATCAATATTTTCTGCACCAATAATTCTTGATTCCTTATATCTTCCATTTAGGGTCAGTGTTTGAATTTTTAAAAAAATCTTAGCGTACTTCCATTCAGCCTGTTGTATAAGCTGTAGATTCTTTTGATCTAGAGAGTCATTTTCCAGAACACTCATCAACTCTTTATTATCAGAAACTCTTTGCAACCGAATCTTCCGGCTTGCCGCATTTGATGAGTCAACTTCTAGCACACGGTACCAATCGTCAATACGAATTGGCTCCCATCTCGACTTTGGAGTAATAGACAATTCCTTAGCAACATCACCAGGAATAGAAACAACTTTTTGAATTTCAGCCTGATCCGCATCTTGTACACTTTTCAATATTGATGTGTTCGTTTCAATCGCATGTTGTTCCATTCTTTTAATTCGCGGATCGAATTGATTGGCTTTAGCCATTACTTCAGCAAATTTCTCATTTTGTGCTGCGAATAACTTGATGGTTTCTAAGCGTTCTTTTCTATCTTCTGTATGTTTCTGTTGTTCTAATTCTGCCTCACGAGCTTCTTTTTTTGAGGTCAAAATCTGTTGAAGAAAGTTCTTCCCAAAGTACAAAACCAAGCAGGATAAGATAATCACAACAGCTTGAGTTGGGCTCATTTTACCAGCGGTACTCTCTACAAGTTTAAGACCAATGTCAGTTAAGTTTATATCGTAAGTTGAAGAACCATCTTCAACTTTAACTTCTATTTCTAAATCTTGGCGTTCAGTCTTTGTTAAACATTGAGTAGCTTCAGTATCATATTTAATCATTGCATATGATTTATAAATGCCAGACTGCAAATCAAGAAAACCATTCATAATTGAAGGGGTAATAGTCTGATGGTACTTTTCTCCTTCAACATGCATATGGTAAGTTGGCCAACCATCAAATTCCAAATTTACATGATCAGTGTTAATTTTATTATTCAATATCAAATCAAGTAGTTCAATAGCCTGATCTTCATTGCTAATAACAAATTTTTCTAAGGCTGACATTTATATCCTCTAGTAAGGTAATCTCTATCAATTTAAATTTCTACATCTGATTTGCAATTTCAGACTTTTAAATTGATAGAGGTTTATTGTAAATATGTATATAATTTAAATATTTATATACATGGTTGCTATTGGGTTTTAATTTTAATTAATTATGCATTAATTGGGATTAACTGCAATTCCCATTGATTTCCAAAACGCTCGTTCAGATAGTTTTCAATACCAATTCTAGCTTTTTCAAAATGAATAGTTTTTAGTAGAACGGCATTAGTCCCTGTGGATATACCATATTTTGTAATGCCATTCTCTGCATCACGAGATGTTGTTGTATTAGTTAATAAGACTAGAGCTTTATCATTTCGAATAACACGATCAATGTCTTTTAATTTTGGTGCTATTTCTGTAGGAATGGTTATTTGAACTACATGATAAGGATCAAGAGATACTGATTCAATAATATAGTCTACACCGCGAGTCATTCCACCACTGAAACATTGAGCTGTGTCATCTGCTGATCCAAAATCATCAAATAAACCATTCTTAATAGCTTCCTGACGAGAATCAGTTGTTATCATGTCTCCCTCACCGTCAGAAATTAGATAGCAATTATCAGGATATAGTTTGATTAAATATGACATATACTAGGCCTTCAATATTTTCAATTATTAGTGTTTTGTATAATTTAGATATGGTCATGGAACAACCAAATTTTGGCAAGTTATTTTTGAAGAATGTTAATTCTTTCTTGGTCTACCTCCTCGGTTTTTTATGCTTATTTTTAGAATTGGAATAACAACATTTGGATCATAAAGTTTCTTACGTTGGCTACCTACATTGAATGAATCGATCTTTTCAGAAATGGCCTCTCTCGACATTTGAAATCGTTTAGTGAGCCATGCTAAATCGACAAGATCAGGATATTGTTCAGTTTCTAAAGCAATAACTGTCGCGCCGTGTATTGTATCTCCAAGGCATAATCTAGGTGGTGATTCGCTTTCTACAGTGATGAGATATTTTTGTTTGAACATTTCTGTAGCTTCTATTTCCTAAGTTGCTGTCTATGAGCTCTAGTAAGAGGGGCTTTGGTATCATTTATAATTTTTACTATTTCATTAACTGTATCTTTTTCTGGATATAGTTTTTTTAGTAAGTCATCAATAATTTGAAATGAATCGAATAATTCATCGAAATTAATAGTATTGTCTTCATGACTGCCTGTATTCCCAATATATTTTATAGCTAACATCGAGTCCTTATATGGATAAAGATCATTACTAGGACTCATGTTCTGTATTCTGTTATGAAGTGAAATGAAGTCACCTTTAGTAGTTTGGGATTTAATTCCAAATTCTGTTGCTAAAATTTCAATTGCTATTCTAATTTTATTTGCTGCAGCACTTGGAGAATTTGGAGTAAGGCTAAAGGCTTCAATTATTATTTGCTTAACATCTTCAGGTGTTTTTTGTGGAATATTAAAAAAGTGAAGTGTTGGGTAAAAAAATTTGGGGTAAAAAATATCAATGTATTCAATCTCACATGGGCAAGAATAACCATGTTCATCTGTGTAAAAGTCAGTATATTCCTCAATCACAGAACCAGATCCAGAAGTTACAATTATCTCACCACATTTTGGGTTGACGCATTTTAATGTACCAGTATAAGTATATTTCATCCATTCTGGCTCAAAATAATCATTCTGATTTCGTTCCAATACACTAGAAACCTGTTCTTTCTGAAGCCATGTTGACTGATCCAAAATTAACGTAGGCTTATGGCATTCTGGGCAATTAAATGGAACGTCACTCTCTTTGTTGAACGACTTTAAAAAATTTTTATAGTTTTCAAACATTATTTAGTACTACCTTTCCCGTAAGTTGTTTAGTTTATTGCTTACTTATCTTAAATTGAACTTTCCCAATATACCCAAAAAAGAGATATAGAACCTATCAAAGAATCTAAAATAAAAATGAAGTTCTTTTTTTTTAATAGAGTTTGTATCTTTCAATCTTTTAAGACATTTAACCACCCCCTCTAAGGCATGACCGCCGTGCAATAAATCAATGATCATTAAGCCCAAATGAGGTTTAGTGATCATGTCAGAAAAGAAAGTAATTGATTGGGAAAAGATCGAGCTTGATTATCGGGCTGGTGTAAAGTCATTGCGCGAAATTGCAGCTGAACATGACATTTCAGATGGTGCAATTCGTAAACGAGCAAAGCGCGATGATTGGTCCCGTGATTTATCCGCAAAAATTAATGCAAAAGCGGAGGATTTGGTACGCAAAGAGTTGGTACGCAGTGAAGTACGCACCCAAACCGCTATTTCAGAAAAAGAAACGATTGATGCTAATGCACATCAACAAGCCGCCGTAAGACTCTCTCAGCGCAAAGACATCCAGCGTTCACGTTCCATTGCCATGCAACTATTTGATGAGCTCGAACATCAAGTCGGTGTTGCAAATGTAGAGCTACTGGAAGATCTGGGCGAATTGATGCGTGATGAGGATGAAAAAGGCCAGGATAAACTCAACGACATTTACCACAAGATCATTTCATTACCTGGTCGTGTGAAGTCCATGAAGGATCTGAGCGATACGCTTAGAACTTTGATTGCGTTAGAACGTCAGGCATTTGGATTAGACGATAAAGAAAATACTGCAGTCGATCCGCTTCAATCTCTACTTAACCGCATTGCCCAAGGTAATAACTCTGCATTTTCACCAGTTGCGGAGGACAAAGACTATGCGAATTAAGCACATGTACGTGAATCTGACGCATGATTACCTTGCTCAAAACAATTTCATGCACGTACACGCGCCTATTTCACCTCTATTTCGCACAGAATGGGGTGAAATGGCGTGATTTATAATACAGAACTCAAACCCTTACCAACCAATGAACAAGAACTAGAGCGCTGTTTGGCTGATCCTAAGTGGCGTATTTTTAGTGGTTGCCTGTACAAGATCAAAATTAAAGGGGATGACTTCCGGGATGAGTACGGCGTATTGCAAGAAGCAGATACGTTTGAATTGCCATTTAAGCCCAATGATGCTCAGGTTAGATTCTTAGATCGATTGTGGTACCGCAATATTATTCTTAAAGCACGTCAGTTGGGTTTCACAACACTGATTTGTATTCTATGGCTTGATCATGCCTTATTTAACGCCAATCAGAATTGCGGCATCATCGCCCAGGATCTTCCAACCGTATTCAATATCTTTAAAGACAAGATTAAATTTGCGTACGATAGTTTACCGCCTGAGATCCGTGAGCGTTTCCCACTTAAAACCTGCAATAAATCAGAAATGGAATTTGCACACAACGGTTCAACCATCCGTGTAGCAACCTCATTCCGTTCAGGTACCATTCACCGTCTGCATATTTCTGAGTTTGGTAAGATCTGTGCCACCGATCCAGCCAAAGATGACGAGGTGATTACTGGTTCCATTCCAACCGTACCAACCAATGGTGTACTTGTCATCGAATCAACGGCGGAAGGTCGTAACGGTTCATTCTATCAGATGGTTCAAATCGCCCAAGCAAACTATGCAGCGCGTAAGAAACTAGGTCTTAAAGACTATCGCTTCCATTTCTATGCCTGGTGGCAAGAACCTAAGTATCGTCTCGATGCATCAAGCGTTCATATTTCGCATGAAGATCACCAAAACTTTGATGAGATAGAGGAAAAAGTTAAGCAAGAGATGGGCATTGAATGCCATCTTGATCCTGATCAACGTGCTTGGTACGTCATTACTCGCGATAACGACCTGAAAGGCGATCAAGCGAAAATGTGGCAGGAATATCCATCATTCCCTGAAGAAGCTTTCCAAGTGGCCAAAGACGGCAACTACTATGCCAAAGATATGCTGAAGCTAAGAAAGCGTGGTGGCGTGTGTTCTGTTGAAGTTCTAGATATACCAGTAAACACCTTTTGGGATATTGGGAACAGTGATGGCTGTTTTATCTGGTATCACCAATTAATGAATCAACAAGATCGTTTTATTAATTGTTATGAAGCACACGGCGAAAACCTACAGCATTATGTGGCGGAGCTTACCAGTCATGGTTATGTATTTGGTACTCATTATTTACCGCATGATGCAGCACATCGACGTTTAGGTGATTTCAATAAATCTACACTAGAACAATTAGAAGATTTATTACCTGGTCATAATTTTGTGATTGTTCCTCGAATCACACTGTTGAATACAGGCATTCAATTAACTCGCAAGTGCATGAAAAACTACTGGTTTGATGAAAAGCGGTGTGACTTGGGTATTAAACGTATCGAAGGCTATCAGAAGAAATTCTCCAAATCAGAAAAACGCTTTATTGATGAACCCAACAAAGCCAATGGCTGTTCTGAAGGTGCAGATGCACTACGTCAGCATGCACAAGCCAAAGAATCAGGACTATTGGACGATTACGTCTATACGGCTAGCCAAAATCCTTATGGCCAAAGTACAAATAGCAGCAACCAAACCAAACAGCACGGTTATGTAGAAGCACCTGCACCTGACTGGCGACTTTAGAGAGATTTTTTAGCATGATTGAAGAACAACAAGGCACACAAGATCAGGATGATGTTGAGGATCTGCTCACAGTTGATGAGTTGACTGAGATTATGAATGAGATCCAGGAACAACCAGCATGGCGATCTATTGCAGATAAAGAAATGGATTATGCCGATGGTAACCAGCTTGATAGTGAATTACTGAAACGAATGCAGCAGATTGGTATTCCTCCAGCAATTGAGGACATGATTGGTCCAGCACTTTTATCTGTTGAAGGATTTGAGCTACAAACACGTACCGACTGGCGTGTAAAAGCCAATGGTGATGATGGTGATGACGTTGCCGATGCACTCAACTATAAGCTGAACTTGGCTGAGAAGCAGTCTAAGGCCGATAAAGCCTGTAGTGATGCGTTTCGTACTCAAATTGCTTGTGGTCTTGGCTGGGTTGAAGTAAAGCGTGAGCAAGATCCGTTTAAGTTCCCATATCGCTGTGTTGTTGTACGCCGTAATGAAATTCATTGGGATATGAAAGCCAGTGAACCTGATTTAAGTGATGCGCGTTGGTTACGCCGTACACGCTGGGTTCATCCTAAGCGTTTGGTTCAGGCATTTCCGATGCACAAGGATCTGATTGAAACAGTTGGGCGTTATGGTGGTTCATGGTGGCAGCAAGATCTATCCGTGTTGGATGGTGGCGGTATGAGCACCAATCTAAACAATGCATGGCTTGAAGCACGTTCATATACGATCAGTGAGCAGTACTGGTACAACCCAACATCTAAAGAAATGAATATTGCCGAGGTTTGGTATCGCCGTTGGGTAAAAGTACCTGTATTGAAATTCTATGATGGTCGTGTGGTTGAGTACGATGATGGCAATATTGCACATGCAATCGCGATTGTGCAGGGCATGGCTACAGTGGAACAGGCAACTATCTCGAAAGTACGGCGTTCCTATTGGTTAGGCCCACATTGTTTGCATGATAGCCCTTCACCATATTTGCATCATTATTTCCCATATGTGCCATTTTGGGGATTTAAAGAAGATAACACGGGTGTACCTTATGGCTTTGTACGCCGTATGAAGTACAACCAGGATAGCATCAATAGCGGTATCTCTAAGTTACGTTGGGGTATGAGTGTTACGCGTGTCGAGCGTACCAAAGGTGCTGTAGCGATGACGGATGAGCAGTTACGCCGTCAGGTTGCACGTCCAGATGCCGATATTATTCTTGATGCAAACCATATGCAGAAACCAGGTGCGCGTTTTGATGTGAAGCGTGACTTTGATTTATCTCAGCAGCATTTCCAATTACTCAATGACAACCGTGCAGCCATCGAGCGTGTCAGTAATATCACATCAGGTTTTCAGGGTAAGAAAGGCAATGCCAATTCAGGCAAGCAAGAACAGCTGCAGATTGAGCAATCGAATCAAACCTTGATGAAGATCATGGATAATTTCCGCGAAGCACGGACGTTAATGGGTGAAATGCTTTTATCTATGATTGTTGAAGATTTTGGTACTCGTCCGCATACCATCAAGATTAAAGGTGATGCTGTACGTGATGAGCGTGAGATTATGATCAATAAGCCCGAAGTGGACGAACTTGGTTATCCTTATATGTCGAATGATGTGCAGCGCGTTCGTTTGAAAGTCATTCTTGATGATGTACCAAGTACCAGCACGTTCAAAGAGCAGCAGCTTAATTCATTGTCTGAGGTCACTAAATCATTACCTGCCAATATTCAAACGGCGGTATTACCTTACGTTATGGCGCTTACGGATATTCCGTACAAGAAGGAAATTATTGACTCAATTAAACAAGCCAGCCAAGCACAGACACCTGAGCAAATCCAACAGCAGATCCAAGAAGCCGTTAAGCAAGCACTGGCCAATGCAGGTAATGAGATTAAATTGCGTGAGCTGGAGATTAAAGAACGTAAGGCTGGCAGTGAGATCAGGGAAATTGATGCACGTTCAGTACAGATCGGTGTACAAGCGGCTTATTCTGCAATGCAAGCAGGTGCTCAGGTCGCTCAAATGCCGCAGATTGCACCTATTGCCGATGAGGTGATGAAAGGAGCAGGGTATCAACGTCCTAACCCAATGGGTGATGATCCAAACTATCCTACGCCATCCAACGTACAGGTTGCACCTAACCAACAGATGCCGCAGGTACATGAGAATACTAATCCGATGTATCCTCCTGTGCCACAGCATGCAGGTACAGGGATGCAGGGTATTGAAACTCAACGGACTGGTGATAATTTGCAGTAAATTTCATATTTCTGAATATATAAATGTGATATTTATAGTTTTGTACCTATCAATGGTGATAGGTACTTTTACTATAAGGATAAATATCGTGTTTAATCATAAAGAAATTCAAGATTTGATCGAAGATACTAAAAAATTGCGTGATCAATATAAGCAACAACTTGAAGGTTTCAAAAATACAAAACCAGCAGATTTGGAGGGTGAAGAATTTATAGTTGCAGATGCAAAAGCACAAGGAAGTCCATTAGATCTCGATCAAATTTATAACGAAATAAAAGATGGTTATGAGCAAACCATTAAATCCTTTGAGGACACGATTCAGAGATGGACTGATGTATTGAGTGGTAAAAATACCCTGTAAGGCATGAGTGATTTGTTATATTCACTAATAATCAAGGCAAGCATGATCGCTTGTCTTTTTTATATGACAGTTAATGTGAGATTTTTGGCACATGTTTCGAGATTTTTTTACAGGCTTTTCATTTCAGAAAATTAACAATGAAAATGTCCCTAGTTGGATTTATAGAGTTTTCAATCTTCTTCACTTCATGTCTATGAAACATAAAAAATTTAGAAAATATCGATCTAAAACCTCAGAATCTAGAGCGTATCAAAACTTATGCCGTTGTTATCAATAGCGTGATTAAGATGTAACAAGTGAAAATGTGGTCTTGAATAAACCTCACAATATATTGAAAATTGAGGATACAAGAATTTAGAGTTGCAGGCACAAACAATGGCAATATCCACACTTATAACAATATTAGGGATTATCGCTTTAGTGATTTATTTCAGGCTTAGCTCCAAAAACCGTCAATGGCATTTGGATAAAAACGGAGTTATGAATCACAATCGAATTGAGTACACACCATTTTTTAAAATTGATGAACAAGACTTCCAGTGGATACCTGACGTTGTAAAAAAATACTTTCCCGAAGGTCATTGTACTGTGAAGAAATACGGCAGTGGGGCGAAAAATATTCTGATCGTAAACAGCTCTATTTATTATCACCAATACTTAATCCGTGAAGAAGGTACAGATGAATTGCTACTGCATGGCTGGGGTACTATTATGGACAGTATATGGTATGTAGAGATGCGTGATAACAATAGCTACTGCATGTATCTGTTTCGACCATGCGAGCTTTTGGTGGAAAATCATTACGTGTTTTTTAAAGGCAGATTCGTGGAAGGTACAATTGCTGACTTGAAGAAAGGTTTTGATGCATGGCAGGCAGCGCAAAAGGATTTTGTGAAAAAGCATCAAGATAGTATTAATATACTAAAAAACAATATCATCGCAAATCAAAAGCAGTATGACACAGAGGTTTATAAGCACCCTGAATATCATTAATTTTCCACAATCTCAGAAGAACAAAAATTACTTAATGCTGCTAGTTATGGTAATCGGATTGATCAATGGAAATCTTAACTTAGTTTCGTGTGGGAACTACCGTACCATAGAATTATTGCTAGAAATTTTACGTGGTCCGAATGTAGGTAGTGATCTGACAGATAAAGCACGTGTCAAGCTATCTGAATTAGTGGATACAATTTAATCTTATCGATTCTATTGGGTGCAGAAATCTCTGTACCCATGACTTATTAACCTCTTTGTTTGATTGTTTGGAAGTTTTTGCAATAATATTACAGGCTATTTTTAATTAGAATTTCTTATATGAATAGTAAATGATGTTAAATTTCAATAATATAAAGGAAAGTTATGAATAACAAAGATTATAATGGAAAAGACTTTAATCGCTTAGATAAAGTAGATAAAGATGCTGATTTCTTTGGTTTATTTTTCTTACTGGTTAAAGCTTTTATCATTTTATATGTTTTAAGTTGGGTGCTAAATAAAGTAGTTTATTATTATCTTGTTTTTTATCATAATTTTATAGAACCTATAGTCTCTTTCTTTAAACATTTGTTTTGAAAACAAAAAATTAATTGATATCTGTTAAGTTCTGTAGCACCTTCTATATCAATTATCTTATTAGAACCAGATAGCGCCGTAGACTATGAATCTATAACAAGTTAAATTGATATTGTTCTGAAAGCAGGGCTGATGTATTCGCAAGAACGAGATAACCCATAAAAGGCTTAGAGTAGGAATAAAGACCACCTTCGGGTGGTTTTTTAATATGGTACTTAACGAAGATTAAGTGACTTATACATTCGATCATTAATGGATGACGTGATGTAATTGAAATCTGATATACCAAGAATACAAACCAATAATCGGCAAATTAAATTTCGCATTTCTAGTGTGGCATTTTTATGTTTTTTATCAAACTGATTACCCCCATAAAGCGAAAAACCTAGTGGTTCATCAAAAAATAGAGATTCATGCATTGTATCATTTCGAACAGTTGATATCTCTGAGTTTTTACCGCAAGTAATAGCCCAATCGGGAATAGTAATATTAAATTGGTTGCACATCCATTGAACACGGGCACCATGAGGCATTGTACGCTCAGGTTTAGTATCTGCTTTTTCAACTACAAGCTTGTAGCACGTGTCCAGTACCATGTATAGATATTGAAACCGCTCGAATGGAAGGCTACTTGGATATTGTGCTAGAAATAATGTATGGATGACAGCCGTAACTCGCTTTGTAGTGCGAGAGTTACCACGTTCTGATTCTAGATAATCTAAAGCTAATTTAATCACATCTTCTAGTGAGCAAGGGTACAGTATAAAGTCTACAAGCGTTTCTGGCTTGATCGGTGTAGCATCAAGAAATCCCCCTTTAGTTATGGTCGTCAACCGCATACCAGTAAAAAATGATAAGCACCATACAACAAAATCAAGATCTTCTGGATTCTCATTCTTATAGAGAGTTAATACATGGGTTTTTGGTAAACTAAAAACACGTTCGCTATAGGGCAGAGGTGTAGTTTCTCCACTAGCAATATCTATTTTTTGTTGAAAACCAGCATATATCCAATTTTTTTGTGTATTTGGGTGCTGAGTAATGAATGTCACTTTCTTTTCATGCTCAGGTAATGTCTTTACACTGAATCTCTCATTATCTATGTCTAAAGGCTTTGGATAGAAACCAAACTCAGCCGAAATCCCATCAGTTTGTTCTATTGTCATTATTTTTGTTTCCTTCTTCATTTGAACCAATACCCCTGTAAGGCTAACAGTTTTTTGGTATCCACATGCATATTTAATTGAACAAATTCAACGGTAAAATAAGCATGAAATACATACCAACTCTCCCAAATTTTTTTGGTGCATTTGCTATTACCTTATCTATCTTTATTATGCTTCTAATTATTAAGTCATTAATTTTGAAAGTAATGAATCTCTTTGGTGTGCATGCAAGTTTGGACATCTATATTCCTAGCTGGGTGCTCATGTTAGCGACAACAATCACGCATATTGTGATTTACTATGGTTTTAAACTTGAGTTTGTTGTGAAAAAAAGGTGTATCGAAAATTGATACTCAGCAAAACAACATAAAGACCTCAGTCGATGAACGATTGAGGTTTTTTATGGGTGAAAAAGGTAAGAATTATTAAAAAAAAAGCTCTCCCCCTGTAAGGCTAACGCCCTCTGTATTAAATCCTTGAAACTTTCCTCATGTTGAGCAATCAGCAGCTAAACGCTAGATAACTCTAGCCATTCAGACCTTAGCGGCTACAGCGATAAGTAGTAGGAAAGACATGGATATTACAGAGCAACAAAACGAGTTGATTGAAGCTAACGGTGGTAAAGCATCACCTGAACTTGCAGCGCAGCTTTTAGAGCAAGCGTTAAATGGCGATACCGCAAATGCGGAAGAAGGTAGCCAGCCAGCAGCTACCCAAGTACAGACAGAAGTAACACCTCCAATCGAAGGCGAAGGCAATACGCAGAATGCTGGAACACAGGCACAACAGCAGCCAATTGATGAAAGTCAATTAAATGCTGAAAACGCCGTGGTAATGGCAAAAGATGGGAAACATACCATTCCTTTTGAAAAGCTTGTAGAAGCACGTTCACAAGGTCAGGAGTGGAAGCAAAAGTTTGATGAGGCGCAGCAACAATTAGCGCATCTTCGAGCTGAAGCACAGCAACGTCAAGAAGAAGGTCAAGCAGCAACGCTACAAGATAACCAAGCGAATCTCGCTCAGCAAGCGATTGATCAGGGTGTAGATCCTGCAATCTTTGGTGATTTCAGTGAGAAGGACTTGGCAGCAGGTATTCAAAAGCTTGTTGATGATCGTGTAGCGCAAATGGTTGACCAACGTGTGAATGCAGCACTATCACCGATGCACCAACAGCAGCAGATCAGTGCAGAGCAAGCACACTTTAATGAAATCTTTACGGCGCACCCTGATGCTGAATCTATTGTGGAATCACAAGAGTTTGGTAACTGGATTAGCAAGCAACCTAGCTTTGTTCAATCTGCGTATGAGACGGTTCTTAATCAAGGTAATGCGACTCAGGTCGTAGAACTTTTAGGATTGTACAAGTCTGAAACCCAATCAACTCAAGCTGCCCAGCCAAATAATGATGCGGTCATGGCAGCAGCGCAACAAGCTGTAAAAAAAGCTCAAACACCAGTACCACACAGCCTTACTGATTTGCCAGCAGGTTCACCAGCAGGCGTTTCTCGTGATGAGCGCGTGGCAGCAATGTCACCAGCGCAAATGCTCGAAGAAATGAGTAGTTGGTCTCCTGAACAGGTTGAAGAATTTATGAATCGCCGTGTGTAAAACAAACGTGTAGAGAGTAATTAAACATGACAAAAACGAATTCCAGTTACGGCGATAAGACCAATATGGTGACACAGGCCGTTGGCCTGTTCGCAACCAACATGCAGCGTAATAGCACCTTAAACCGCTTGGCAGGAAAAATGCCAAAAGGTGAAGCTGGTGCTGAAAATACACTGCGTAAGCAAACCAGCTCAGACATGCCGATTGTCCGTGTGCAGGATCTTGGGAAAGGTAAGGGTGATGAAGTCACTTTCCACTTACTGAACCCTGTAGGCGCGTATCCGATTATGGGCAGTGCCTATGCTGAAGGTCGTGGTGTGGGTATGTCTTTGAATGAAGACCGCTTACGTGTTAATCAGGCACGTTTCCCTGTGGACTTGGGTAACGTCATGTCACAGATTCGTAGCCCTGCGGATCTGCGTAAGCTTGGCCGTCCCGTTGCACAGAACTTGATGGATCGCTACATGGATCAATCTTCACTTGTGCATATGTGTGGTGCACGTGGTTTTCACGACAATATTGAATGGGTTGTTCCTGTTGATTCCCATAAAGATTTCAATGAGATCATGATTAACCGCGTTAAAGCGCCAACCAAAAACCGCCACTACCTTGTGGATGGTTCAGGTGTACAGCTTTTTACCACTAACTCAGGTGAAGTTGAGCTTTTAACAAGCGAACAATTTACGATGGATGTTGTGGATTCAATGAAGTCGGTTATGGATGAAATGCCATTACCACCACCAATTTGTAAGTTTGAAGGTGATGCAGCAGCCGAAGATAGCCCAATCCGCGTGTGGCTAGTTTCTCCAGCGCAATATAACAGATTTGCAGCGCAACCAGGTTTCCGTTCATTCCAGTCTGCATCACTTGCACGAGCAAGCCAAGCGAAACAACACCCGTTGTTCTTGGGTGATGTTGGTCTATGGAATGGATTTATTATCCGCAAAATGCCACGTCCAATCCGTTTCTATGCAGGTGACAAAATCCAGTACTGTGCTTCATATAACAGCGAAGTCGAATCAAGTGCCGTTGTGCCTGATAGCTTTGGTCAGAAATATGCGATTGATCGTTCTGTCATTCTTGGTGGACAGGCGCTTGCTCAAGCTTTAGCTGCAAGTGACAAGTCAGGTGTACCGTTCTTCTGGTCTGAGAAAGAGATGGACCACGGCGACAAATGGGAATTGTTGATTGGTTCAATCATGGGTACATCGAAGATCCGCTTTGATGTGAACAATGGGGATAGCAATGAGTTCACTGATTATGGCGTAACTGTTGTGGATACAGCCGTACCTTGTTTGGGTCGTGGTAAGTAATTCAATTTCGTCTAAATCCACAAGGGTTTAGGCGATTTTTACAATTTGATGGAAGGAATTTAAAACATGGCAACGATTAAGCGTACAGCATCACGTTATGGGCAGTTCGGTGGCTTATCGCCGTATGGCAACTTAACAGTATTAACCTTTTTATTGGCAACCAATGCAACAGGCCAAGTCACTGATTCAGATGCTACAACAGCACTTGCGAGTGGTGATGTGATTGATCTTGGTGAGTTACCTGAAGGTATGCGTCTCGATGATGCTCAAGCATTCATTACCACGCCAATGACAGCATCGGTAACAGGTAAGCTCGGCTTCAAATATAGCGATGGTGTCGATGTTGAAGCAGTTCCACAAGATGATGACTACTTTTGGGTAGCCGCATCACTGGCAGCAGCAGGGCGCAAACGTGCGGATGGTTCAACACAGGTGACATTACCCAAACCAGCACGTTTGATTTTAACCATT
This sequence comes from Acinetobacter sp. MB5, assembly GCF_003261585.1. GTDB lineage: Bacteria > Pseudomonadota > Gammaproteobacteria > Pseudomonadales > Moraxellaceae > Acinetobacter. The sequence goes on from NZ_POVU01000005.1 coordinate 64,685, forward strand.
GGTGGTGCAGCAAATGCTCAAGCCAGTGACATCAAGTTCACCGTAACAGGTGAATTGACTGGTCCAAAATAATTGATGGTCTTGGTGATGTAGGTTTCAAAGCCGCTTACATCACCTTTTTTTATTCAAAATAATAAGGATGAGAAGATGAAAACTCTAGCGATTGCAATGATTTGCCACGGAATTAATGCGGCTTATTGCCAGTCTTTAGGCGATACCAGTCAACCAGCATGGGACGATGCACCAGACTGGCAGAAACAAAGCATTATTGCAGGTGTAGAAATGCACATTGCCAATCCTGACGCAACACCAGAGCAAAGCCACGAAGCTTGGTATAAGCAAAAAGAAGCTGAAGGTTGGGCATATGGCGAAGTGAAAGACGTTGAAAAGAAACTACATCCATGTTTCTTACCTTATGACGAATTACCACAAGCGCAAAAAGCCAAAGATTACTTGTTCCGCTCTACAGTACATCTTGTTAAGAATCTGCCTGACTCCGAAGATTACCTGGCATTAAGTGCGGAAGTGATCAGCTTACGTCAGAAGGCAGTAGATCAGAAGAATACTGCGATTGTTACAGCAGCAACGGCGACAACCACCATAGCGAGTGGGGTTGCTATTCAATACGTTGGTAACAAGTCACTGTTTAAAGATCATCTTTACAACTCAGCATTGACCTTCACCACAGGGCAGGTGCGTAACGTAACCAGTGATTTAGCAACCAAGTTATTGAAGCATCCTGAGTTTAAGCTTTATGTGGCTGAAAGTGATGACTCTACCGAGTCAGAACAGGCTGTTGATGATACAGCGGCAGTCCTTGCCAATGCTCAACTTGAGCAAGAAAAGAAAGACCAGGAACAAACCGCCGTCCTTGATGAAATTGATGTCGTCAATCAAATGACCAAAGATGCTTTGATTGAATATGCCTACAACAAGTATCAGCAAAAACTCAATAAGCAAAATAGCGTTGCAACTTTACGCACACAGGTTGCTGAGTTTGTTCATCAATTTGGGGTGGTGTAATGCAACTGGAGGATCTGATTCGCCGTTTCCGTGTTCAAGCCAATGACAAGGTTGAACCTTATTTCAATGAGGATGAGGACGTAATCGCGTGGCTGAACGATGCTGTAAGTGAGGCGTGTATCCGTGGGCGTTTGCTGCATGAAAGCCGAGATGATGCGGTATGCAAGATTGCTGTCATAGCAGGGGCTTCACACTATCCATTGCATCCGTCTCTTTATGAGCTAAGCCGTATTTGGTTTAAACCTGCGGATGGCTCAAGAGGTAATTCACTTTCACTGACATCGGTAGAAACACTCGATCATCTACATGGTCGTGAAAACTGGACAGAATTAACAGATTCTCCATGCTTGGCTATTCAGGATGACACAGCGATTCGTCTAGTGCCATGCCCGAATATTGATGGTGAGTTGCAACTGGAAGGCTATCGTGTGCCATTGGTGGACATGAAGGATGATACCGATGAGCCTGAGATTAACAGCTTACATCATGTGCATCTAATCCAGTGGGCTTTAGCTCAGGCATTTAGCGTACCCGATGCTGAGTTTTTTGATGCGAATCGGGCGGCAATGGCTGAACAGGCATTTACGGAATACTTTGGTCAACGTCCAGATAGCGATCTACGCCGTATTACACGCGAAGATGTGCCTCATCACGTTATCCCATTTATGCCTTAATTCATTAATTTTTAAATATTCTTTTTTGTCGAGGTAACACATGAGTGGAACTGTTAAAGGCAGTATTGTCGATCCTGATAGCAACGTCATGGCAAACTGCCAGTTATTTATGTATCGGCGAACCGATGGGGCGTTACTAGGAAGTGCTGTGAGTGATCAGAATGGTGCTTATGAACTCACACATACGGCAGAGGATGGTGAAAAGGTATTTGTAGTTTGCCTTGATAACGATGATTCACCAGATTTTGAAGGGCTTGTTCATGATCGAGTAACGATTAAGAGTAGTTCTGATGAGTCGACTGATCCTGGTGAATCGACAGATCCAGAGGTTACTTACCCTGAATCAGCAATGGTTCTACGATCTTCGAATCAGGTTGGTGAAGTAACTCTTTCGCTAAATAAAGGCACACATCAAATTGATTGGGGCGATGGAACTATAGATAGTGATGTTAATGGTGACATTACCCACACCTATACCACTTTAGCCAAGTACGACATTATTGTTGAGAAAACCTCAAATGAAGGTGGTACGAATGACAACAATACCATGGTGATGACGACTGCCATGGGTATTCAAGAAGTGGTGCAATGGTATAACCAAGGTTATGAGGTGCTTGGTTTTAATCTTAGCTCACAAACTCTGCAAGATACATTGGTCAAAGTACCGACAACTGCACCACTTGTATTCAATACACAATCTCAGATGTTTATGCGTTGTTCAGTATTCAATGACGCAAACATCATTAATTGGGATATGTCGCAATATACTGACATGAGCCTCATGTTCTTTGAATGTCATGCCTTTAACCAACCGATTGGAACATGGGACTTCAGTAATAAGGAAAATCTAGCATCGATGTTCTACAACTGTAGTAGCTTCAATCAAGATCTTGGCATGATTAATGTATCGAACGTGGCAAATATGGGTTCTATGTTCTATGGCGCTACGCTGTTTGATCAGGACTTGAGTAAGTGGTGTGTTACCAATATCACCGAAGAACCAGGATCTTTCCGTTATGGTTCTGCATTGACTGATGAGCATTGTCCAGTTTGGGGAACTTGTCCAAATGGATAATAAGTAAAGGAGCGTTTTGATGGCGGAGAAATTGTTTCCACTGGCTGGTATGAACAATGTTCAGGACGATGATGCTTTAAAGCGTGGCGGTGATGCACCTGCATTGTTTGTGCGTGATGCCCTGAATGTTGATATCTCAGCAACAGGCAAATTGCACTTACGCAAAGGTGGAAAGCTTGTCACGCCGTTAAAATTTGAGTCTTTATGGCAAAGTCCATTACATCAAGATGTATTCGCTATTGTTGAGGGGGAGCTGGTTAAGGTGAACCCTCAGACATGGACTTTTGAGAATTTGGCCTACGTTGGTCAGAATGTTCGGTTTGAAGTGATCAATAACCTGGTCTATATCAACGGCTCAAGAGGTTTATTTTCTTATAATGGCTTTGCTGTCAGCCCTTTAACCATTGATACGCCAGCTTCGCCATTATTGCAGCAAGACGGCGGCAATGGTACGCTCAAAACAGGTCAATACGGTGTCGCTATCTCATGGCTTCGTAATGGTGTTGAGTCAGCAGTATCGGCAATGACTCATATCGAATTATCTGGCCAGAGCAATTATGACCAGACTAATGACTTGAGCATCAATGTGACTTTGCCATTTTGCCTTGATGATACCGTAACAGACGTTGCAATCTATGTGACACAACGCAATGGCGGTGAGTTATACAAGTTTGGGACTTATCCAGCATCAACCAACCAAGTCTCTATCCATGAAATTGGGCGATTAGGAAAAATGGCACAGTTTCAGCACTTGTCACCTATGCCAAGTGGCAAGTTTATGAAGTACTGGAATGGTCGTTTGATTACCGCAGATCGTAATGTAATCAAGTTTTCTGAACCGATGGCATATCACCTCTACGATGAGCGCCACGGCTATATGATGATGCCGCAGCGGATTACCTTCATCCAGCCTGTCGATGGTGGTATTTGGGTCGGGCAAACGGATCACGTTGTCTTTCTGACAGGATCTCAACCAAAGGATATGACCTATACCCGAAAATCAACTCAAGCACCGATTTACGATAGCTGTATGTTGGTGGATGCGGATTTGGTCGGGGATGATGTTTCCCAAAACTCAAATGCAGCTTTATGGCTGGCAGAGAATGGCTATGTATTAGGCACAGCAACAGGGCAATTGATTCAATATCAAACTGGCAAGCTTCAGGGAATTACCGCAAATTCGAGTAGGTCTGTAAGGCTAGGGCGAAGAATCATAACCACAGTAACCTAAGGGCAATTTTATTGCTTACTTAGGTTGCAAACATGAACAACGCACTACGCAAAGAACTTCAACGCTCTCTTGATCGAGAACAATACGATATCACCGAAGATGGCCTGTATTTCCCACGTCAAGGGGTAATCGCCAAGGGTAAATACTACGACCGCATCAATGATGGTGAATGGTCGTGTACTGATAACCTTGTGGTTTCTGAAGGTCTAACCCATATGCTGAGTGTTGCGTTAGGCAGCACCGCAAAACCAGCAGGGTATTACTTGGCGCTATTCAGTGGTGCAACAGCACCAGCAGCCAATTGGACGGCCGCAACTTTTCCTTCAGTAGCACAAGAAATCACGAGTTTAACCGAAGGCTATGCCGATGCTACTCGTCCAGTATGGACACCAGGCGCAGCTGCAAATGGTTCAATTAGCAATTCAGTAGCAGCATCGTTAACCATTACAACAGCAACAACTTTAAACGTCACAGGGCTGGCACTGCTCACCAATAGCACCCGTGGTGGAACAAGTGGGGTGCTCGTATCTGCAACTAAGTTTGCATCTGCTCGCTCATTCCAAAATGGCGATGTCTACCAGATCGGTTACGAGTTAGATCTCTCGGCTTAATGTTATGTATAGCCCAAGACCTTATGGACTATCGGTTAAAAATGGTGAATTAACTGCACAAGATAAAGTTTATATCGAGGCAGTTGTTCGCCGTTTCTTAAACTTTAAAGAAACGTCCAATCTAGCAAACTTGCGAAATTGTTATGATCTGCCCGATGGTGGCGGATTAATTGTGCAAGATATGGGAGGCGTACTTAGAGTCATCGCCGACAAGAATCCAATAAAAAATACACTTGCCGATGAGCCAAATAAGGAGGTGTATATCCCGATGCTGTTCTGTGGGAGCATTGATAACTCGCAGGTCAGCAATAATAAAGTCCAGCTAAAAATAAGCTCAGCAACTCAAAAAAGACTTGTTCACTACAATGATGATGCTGAATTACCACCTACACAAATTGAGCTTAGTCGCTTTAATATCAGGGCGAACAACTCAATTGTTCCTGAGTTTTATAAGTATTCAACCCAATATGAAGCACAACGGCCTACTTGGTACAGTGGCTCGATGGCTGAGGTTATGCAAATTGTTGGCGGCTATGGGAAACAGCCAGCCAAGGTGAATTTTAAAGATACAAGCTTTGAAAAGATCCAGATGCAATTTACGACCACTGTATTCAATGCAATGCAAAAGGAAATTGCCGGGACAATACTTCCTGGCTACACAGGCAAGCCAAACAAAGACGGAGAATTTCAATACGATTATAAATTTTCCAAGACACACGCAGTTGGTTTTAATGAGGATGGGGAACCGTGGTTATTACAGGTTTCTCAAGATGGCCTCTATGCTATGCCATTGCCTGTCATACCAGAAACGACCACCAAAACATTCAAGCGGTACATTACAGACAAGGATGATACCGAACTCAAAATGATTGTTGAAAAGTTTGGCGGAATGCCAAGTGGTGAGTCATTTCCAACAAACATGAATGAATTTGAGGCATGGCGCAAAGCAGGTGTCATTATAAAATTATGCGACATGCAATCGTTCTACGACAACGAAGAATATTCAGAGGCATGTGGCTGGTCATTTAATACCAATGCGTCCGAAGGGTTTAATACTTGTTATACCTATGACGCTGACAATCTAATGATCGGGCTGGCGTATAAGTTGATTATCACGCTTGGAAAGTCAATTTATACCAATGGGATAGCGACTAAAACTGAAATTCCAGCCGAGAATGCTGGGGCAGTTGATGCTTACCTGTCTCAAATTATCCCATTGCTGAATGATTACGATGAAAATAAGAGTAAAGCGATACGATTCAAGTTAAGAAGATCACCAGACCTTCTTATTGAGAGATCAGGTGGTGTGTTTTCTAACGATGAAATTTCCTATTGGGATGATCTTGAACTTGATCCAATAGCGGATAGCTCAGCAGTACTACGACAAGTTTCAGATGGCTACCTGATGTTTGACTCTAATAAGTCTTTGATTGGTGAGTGGCGAACTGAAATAAATAACATGGAAAACTATGGATTAGCATCTGAAATTAGTAATCCACAAGAATATATGAACTCGCTATATTCATGTATCTATAGTTATTTTAAGCGGTTAGGCAATACTTTTAACTATGATGCACAGACAAATAGTTCTGCCTATAACCTTGATACTTACATGGCGGATATTGAAAACCGCTATTTTCAGCCAATCATGAGATTTCCAAAGCTTGGATCTAACAACGAGTTTAGCTATTTTGAAATCCAGAAAGCCAGCTCGGATGAGAGTAAACAGAAGAATTGTGATACCACAATCTTCGGTTACTACGTGGGTGATAAATTAAAGCTGGTCAATTATTACTACAACTTTAAGCGTGAAAGCAAATATGTAGATTATTCAAAACTGGATATGTCTGAAATCAAATTTCCAGTTGGCTACAAGGATTACAACTCAGGCGAAAAAAGCTTATTTGCATTCAAGTATATTGATGAAAACCCATCTGCAATCTCAACAGAGGCGATAGAAAACACAGGAAACTCGCCACGTGGGTATTTCTATACATCGGACTTCGATAAGCGGTCTTATGATGAATACCATTGGAAATTGAGCTATAACCTTGCCGTCAAACGCGGGTCTACAAGTGAGAGCATATTGGATGGTCAATATATCAGCTCACTTGCTAAGAATGACTTAAAGCTGGTTTCAAATTTAGAAAAAAATATTTCATTTACAGTTCCTTATTTCTCAAGGAACAACCCATTCCTGAATACGGAAAAATACAGTGAGTTTAAATTCCTTATACAAGGAGGGCGTAACTATTACGAAAAATTAGATAAGAAATGGTATGTTGCCGCCTACGCAGATTCTCGCTTCCCAACCAGTATTGAATATGTGGGTGTCGGGATTCGGACTGATTATGGTTATTCATACGCAAGTGATGGCACTCGATTTGAATACGAAAAGTATCGATTAAGTACCAATTCATGGTTACTTGGCGATACCTACGATGCAAACACGTTTGGATCAAACTTATTGGGTATGCAGGTTTTTGATGATTTCGACAATCAGGATGAGGTCGTTAATTACATGAACCAGAATTATCCTGGTGCTTATGATTCAAATGCAAAGCAAAACCACTTTTTACAAGACTATCAACAAAGTACAGGGACATTTAAGACACAAAATCCAAATCTATTTAGATATTCATTGCCATCTGAGATGGTCAATTATGACTATGATGCTGATTTTTCTAAGTATGTTAGAGATTTCTTTAATGCCGAGGGTATTTATAACGAATCCAGCGTGAGCAATATTCCTACTGATAATTTCACCATAGCACCCGTTGGTAGTGCAGGCATATCTAAAGGGATTAAATACCCAAATGTAGAAAAAAGCACCCTTTATGGGACAGTGCTTGGTGATGCCATAGAGATCCGAGATTTAACGGATAGAGACACCTACTTTAGCAAAGACGCATACCTGAATTACACCCAATCTACTTTCGGCGAAAGACAATACGCAACGATTGGTTTGAGTGATGACGTTGCCGATGTTGTGGCTTATGGATCTACAAAATTTCGCTCAGATGGCGATGACGTATGTTTCATCGGCGTGATTAACGAATAATAGGGGAACAGCATATTGGACAATATTGACTTCAAGTTCTCAGAAATAGCGAGTACTTCTTTAACCTCAGACGATTCAATCAACTTTAATTTTAAAAGTGGCAATGAAGTCCTTGTCGATTTTAAATTTTCCGATACGGCAAATGCGTCTTTAACTTCGGACGATTTAATCAACTTCAATTTTAAGGGTGATATTGATGCAGATTTTCTTAATTTTAAATTTGAAAAAATAGCGGATACGCCTTTAACTTCTGACGATCTGATTAACTTTAATTTTAAAAATGATGATGATGGCTCTCTGAATTTTAAGTTTTCAGAGGTTGCAGATACGTCTCTAACTTCTAGTGATCCAATCAATTTTAACTTTAAACGCGATGACAATACCTCTCCAGCCAAGACTGATTTTGTTGTAGAGACAGCTTATGTTTCTGAAAGTATCACACACAGTATCTTTCAACGTATCGAAGATAGTTTCAAGATTAGTGATCATTTAAAGCAAACGATTAATCGTACTGAAGTCATTAAAGAGCAATGTGTGATTGCTGACCAAGTGACGCAAATGATTAATCTCGTTCATATCATTACCGAACGATGTGTTGCTGCGGATCGAGTAACACAGGTGGTTAATCGCTCACAGTTAGCCGTAGACAAATGTTCGATCAAAGACACGATTACCGACCATTTAAGTCGTTCTGATGTCATTGCAGATCATTTGACCGCTACTGATACCGTTACTGAACAGCTCCGCACAAGGACTGTTGATCGAGTACATGCTGCCGACCATGACAGAAGCTACAAGCAAGCAACTGTCTTAGTCAAAGAAAAGGCTCGCGTGACTGACAGAAGCATGCGTGTTTATGTTGATACAGTCACAGATGTCTTGCGAGTTTCAGATAGCTCGAATGCACGTGTACGAGCAACTGAGGCTATTCATGAGCATGTTGTGATTTTGGATAAGCTCCAATCATCAATCACCTTTTCGCAGCATATTACAGAAAAACTGATCATCCGTGATGCGGCCAAAGGGAGTTTAACGGCAAAACAGTATGTTCAAGACCATATCTTTATTGATGATCTCATCCTAAATCAACCAACGGCTGGCTATGCTTGGACTACCAATGCTGATACTTGGGCCATGAGTCGCTATGACAGTTATAACTATCAGGATTTAGCTGTCATTGATGGTGTACTTTATGGCTTGGGTGAAGATGGTGTGTATCGATTGGACGCTGATACGCCAGTACAAGGAAAGTTGACCACAGGCAAAATAGATCTAGGGCGTGGTCAATTGGTGCATCCTGTCGCAGCTTATCTTGAATATGAATTATCGGGTAGCTCAAAGCAGATCCAAGTCGGAGTTGGAACAACCCAATCGGGTGCCAAGCAGACGTATTTTTATCAACTACCTACAGAAACAGCAGACTATTTGACCAATGGGCGAGTGCTTTTTGGGCGTGGCTTACGTGGCCGTCATTTTAGTTTTGAAATCAATATTAGTGGTGAGCACGGTTATATCAATGACTTGAATATTGACCTTGCCGCAACGAAGCGGAGAGTGTAAGTCATGGCAGAAGACTACCAAAATGCGTATCAAGAGTCGATTACTCAAGTTCAGAATGGGATGGCTTATTTTGAAAAGTTGACGAATGGATTTACCGCAGAAGTATCGGAAGTATTAGCGCAATTAACCAATATTCAAGTTGAAGCTGTTGCTGATCCTCAAGATTTGCCTACGCCAAGTAGCAGCAACTTTACGCCGATGCCGAGCATTGCCATCCCTGATTTAGATGTCAATTTACCTACTGCACCAACGATCAATGTTGATATTCAAACGCCAACAGATATGGTTGCGCCAGCATTTAGCGGTTTGGATATTGATATTCCAGATGCACCGATCCTAACCAATGATCTCAGTACCCCAGCATTCTTAGATGTCAGCCAAGTCCAAGACATCAATACCACCATTAATTTACCAACATTACCAACTTTCGCCGTTGGCAATATTGATACTGGTAATCTTCCTGAGAAAGTAAATTTAGATAATTTACTGACATTGTTAGATTTAAGTGATCTTGATATACCCGATGCACCAGCATCACCAATTCTAAATTTACCAACTGCACCAAACTTAACGCAGTTTGATTTACCAGCTCGGCCAGTGATTAACGATGATGTCGTGATTCCTGATGCACCATCGCTAGTACTTCCTGACATGGACGTATTAGAAAAAATCAACTTGCCAACATTTCAGTATGAGGAAGTGCCTATTTTTGATGGTGTTGCACCTGTATTTAATGTGACGATGCCTGATAATTTAGATGTGATTCTGGCAGACACCAAAAGCATAGTCAGTCAGGACTACTACAAGGCAAATGTGGACAGCGCCATTAAGCCGCTAGTCCTTGAAATTCGCCAGTGGTTGGATGGTTCGCACGTTGGTTTAGGTTTACCGCAAGCGGTCGAGGATGCATTATTTAACCGAGCGCGTGAGCGTGACAATGCGGAAACGGAAAAGGCAGTTCAGGAAATTACCGAAACATGGGCTAGTCGTGGCTTTTCATTGCCACAGGGTGCATTAGATAAGCAGATCGCCGTTGTCCGTGAACAAGGTCGCCTGAAAGCGGCTGAATTGAATCGTGACATCATGATTCAGTCATTTGATAAGCAGCTTGAACATATCCGCTTCCTGACTGAACAGGGCATTGCACTTGAGAAGATGAAGCAGGATCTTTGGCTGGCTTATGTTGGCAATGTGATGCAGTTGGCCAAGTTTCAGGTTGATAGCAAGATCAGTATTTTGAATGCTCAGATCAGCTTATTCAATGCACAGAATACGGCGTTTGAGTCATTGGTCAATGTCTATAAAACCAAGATCGAGGGGACAATCTCCAAAATTACGGCGTATAAGACCATGCTCGATGCACAGTCGGTTGTTGGTCAAATTAACCAGCAGAAAGTTGATTTGTTTAAGGCAAAAATTGAGGCCGTGCAATCCAATGTTGAGATTTATAAGGCATTAGTGCAAGGGCAAACAGCCAAAGCAGCTTTAATCCAATCCAAGTTTGATGTCTATAAAACCGAAGTTCAGGCGTATTCTGAACAGATGAATGCTGAAAAACTCAAGATCGAGGCATACGATTCCCAAGTTAAGGCGGAAGCGACCAAGGCTGGAATGTATGACACCTTGGCACGTATGTATGCTTCAACCGTTGAAGGCATTTCAACCAAAGCCAACATTAAGAGTAAACAAGCAGATCTGCACATGGAAGCCGCAAGAATTCGGCTTTCTGAGTATCAGGCGAATATCGAAGCCTACAAAGCTGACATCGATGCAAAAATGAGTGCTGCACAGAACCAAACGTCAGTATTTAATGCACAGGTTGAAGCATTCAAGGCAAAAGCCAGTGTGGAAACGACAAAGCTCAGCACTCAGGCCAACGTGATTGAATCCTCATCACGTACCAAAATTGCTTATGCCGATGCACAGGCCAAATATGCAGAGATGCGTATGCGTGTAGGTATTGCCAATACAGATGCGCTGGCGCGTTTTGCAGATATGAAATCGCGTACAGCAATTGCTATATCAGAAGCACATCAACATTATGCAGATCTGGCGTTACGCACAACCATTGCCAATGCAGATGTCTATAACAAGTATATCGACATGAAGATGCGGACCAATATTGCCAATGCAGATATGCAAGCACGTTATGCGGATATGAATGCCAGGACAAATATTGCGTATGCTGAAACGCATGCTCGATATGTGGACATGAATTTGCGTACGCAAATTGCCAATGCTGAAACACAGGCACGGTATATGGATATGAACGTCCGTACCAATATTGCATACGCAGAAATGATGCTAAAAGAGTACGAGGCCAAAATGCAGAATGCCATTCAAAAAGCGCAGCTGGCGATTGAAGCAGTGAAAGCAACAGGTCAGGTGCATGCACAACTTGCATCTGGTGCAATGTCAGCGATGCACGTTTCAGCCAGTATTAGCGGTTCGGGATCTGTCAACGAGAGTACAAGCACTAGCACAAGTACGAGCACAAGCTACAGCTATAGTTACTAATCCCTGTAAGGCTGGAGAAAAAGGCTCAAAAACTAAACCATACGTGATATTGCAATTTTTGGTGATAACACATGTATGGTTTAAAACGCTCTAAACAAGATGGATCTGGGGTGATTAAAGGTGCTGGAACTGGCACCTCAGACGATATTCAAAAAAATGTCCCTGCTGGTACTTACATCATGCCAGCAGATTCCACTCAAAAACTAGGTGCCAGGAAGATCAAAAATCTTGGCCAACCTTCTGTTCCTGTCAATGTATCGAATGGTGAGTATGAACTACCACCCGAACAAGTGCATGCTGTGGGTGTGCAAGCACTCAATCAAATGAAAGATGCAACACATACCGATGTACCAGACCAACAAGGCTTTGGTTTAAAACAAGGGGGAAGATATGCTTCTCAACAGGGTAATGATCTTCCGCTTGGCTTAAATCCTGAAGCATTAGCAAATTATCAAAATAGCTCTAATGTAAAGATCGGGAAAAGTGGTAAGCCTGAGCTATTCTTTGCGAATGGCGGTGATGTTCCATCCAGCCCATATCCATCTGCAGATGATATTCGCCGTGCTCAACAGAATCGTTTAGGTGGCCCTCAAATGCGTGATGTCACGCCAATTGAGCGACAACTGCCAGCATCAAATACAACTACACCATCGAATGGTAATGTTAAATTCCCTCAATTTAATACACCAACTACAGGGCAGATGCTTAAAAGTACAGCCATAAATAGCGCTAAAGGCTTGGTTAAAGGAAATGTTTATCTAGGGGCGGCATCTGCATTATTTGCCAATGCAGCAACGCCGAGTGAGCAGTATCGAGAACGGTTTGGCTTGGGTGATCAGTCACCAGAAGATTTAGGTACAGTGAAAGGTTTTGCTAAGGACTTTGGTGTACGTGCTTTGGGATATGCATCAGATCTAGGCAATGCGCTTACATATGGTCAGGCAGGTCGCTTTTACGCAGATAAACAACGTATTGCTCAAGAAGCAAAAGCAGCTCAACCAGCATTTAATCAGCAACAGAACAACAATTCAAAAACCATAGATAATCCATTTGGTGATAAATCAGCACAACAGGCAGCAGCACAGCAAGCGGCAGCTAAAAAGGCAGCAGCAGCTAAAACACCTGCTACCAATAATATTTTTAATTTAGGTCATGATCAGCCGCAAAACCAGCAAAGCACTCAGTCAAATCCTTATGCGATTCAGCAAAAAGGGAATAGCTTTAGCTATAGTAATCCTGCGGCGGCTGCCCAAGCCCATGCAGCAGGCATTCCTGAATTGCAAAACTCTGGGTTCGGAATGCGGAGAACAAGTGATCCACGTGGCGTGGCTAACTTACTTGCCAATACTCGTGAAATGGGTCCAAATGATCAACAAGTCCAAAATGCAATTGCACAACGTGAAGCCTCAACTGGTAATGGTGGTGGATTTGGTGCACGTGTTTATAGTTTGGGAGATAGTGGCCAAGCAGCAGATACGTTGCAAAAGAGAATTGATGCAGTGAGTCAACCATTACCAGGATCAAGGGGATTGACGGCAAGTCAGCGTAACCAGATTGTAGAGTTGCAAAATGGGTTTGATAATCGTGCAAACGATGTCTATAAGACCGATGCAAATAACGCAGCAGCACTACAGCGTGAAGCAATGGGTCAAGCTGGTGCTAACTATCGTGCAGACCTGCAAGAAGGAGGACAAAATAATCGCTACTTTGCTGGTCTTGCCCAAGATACCCAAAAATTCAATGCAACAAATGATTTGGCAAATCGTCAGTTTGGATTGGAGCAAAGCCGTTATGCACCAGAGATCATGAAACAACGTGCTGAGTTAAATGCTTTACAGCGTTATGATCAAGCAAAAACTCCAGAGGAACGACAAGCGGCTGAGGCAGCATTAGCCACTCTGCGTGGTCAGGTGAAGACTGGATCAAGTAAAGATGATTATGTTCTTATGGGTGGTGGGCAGCGGTGGGATGAAAAAGCAGGAACAATGGTTAATCTACCACAGCAATTATTTAATACTAAGACGCAGCAGTTTGTTAATTCGCCAACAGCAGCATCAAGTAGCTTACCAAGTGGGATGACGCGTCAGGTAGGTACAAGTAATGGCAAGCCTGTCTATGAAGATGCAAAGGGTAATCGATTTATTGGAAATTAATAGGGATAGCCACTTTCGGGTGGCTATTTATTATTATTTTTCACCATCTAATTTTTCATAAAAAGGTTTTAACTCTGGTGCAAAAGGGTTTCCGTTGCACATTTCACCTTCATACGATGGTTTTTCATATAAACATGAGCAAGCAATATTTATATTAATTATGGCGTTTTGATTGATTGTATGTTTGTTTTTTGCAATGACACATTCATCTCTATTTTTAAAATTAGCACCGAACCCTAGACCGCTTCCTTTTTTAATTTCATTGTATCGGTCTGGGAATTTTGTACTGCACTGTCTATGTACGGAAGATCTAACAGATTCATTGCTTACATCTGGCATGTTTTTCAAGATACATCCAGCAAAGTTATTAGGTTCTTTTTGAGTGCAACCAGCAATAGCAATAATGCTTAATAGGCATAAAAAAATTCGCACTGTAATCCTCGTATTTGTAATTTTTAGAACACACCCAGCAATCCTAAAATGTCTATCCCCCTCTAAGGTTCGATCTTTTTTAGACCTTTATTCATGCTATGCACATACCAATAGGAGTGCATCATGTCGGAATCTACCCTAAAACCATTTACAGGTAAACTTGACGAAAATACTGATACGAAACAACAGCCAACATTACAACCATTTACAGGTGCGCTAGATGGTGAAAAAAAGGGTTTTCTAGGACAGGCTAAAGATCTTGGAGTATCACTTGTACCTCAAGGGCTTGCAGGTGTTGCTGAGCTAGGCGTTGGCTTATCTAATATAATGTCCGATGGTGCAACAGGAAAGATTTTACAAGATAAAGGAGTTTATAACGCCAAAGCAGTACGAGACGAACTCAACACATGGCATACAGATCAGTATCAGGAACAATTAAAGCAAAAAGCCAACATCCCAAAACAAGAAATTAAAGAGGGTGATAGTCTATCAACACAAGCAGGTAAGTTATTTAATAACACTAAAGAGTATTTAAAATTCTACAAAGATAACCCTGCAATGATTGCGAATACTGCCGCAGAGTCTATTGCTCCAATGATTGCGGGTGGTTTACTGGGTCGAGCTACAGGGATTGCTAATCCTGTAGTTGCTGGCGCGGTTGGTGAAGGTCTATCAATGACAGGTAGCCAAGCTGAGCAGATCCGCCAAAATACAGTTGATGGACGTTTAACAGCAGATCAAAGCTTGGCTTCTGTGGGGACTGGTGCATTAGGCAGTTTATTTAGCTTGGCTGGTGGTCGAGTTGCCCAAAAATTAGGTATTGGTGATGCTAATACTCTTTTGGCAGGTGGACGTGCTGGAGCAGCCGATATTGCAAATGAAATTGCAAGTATGCCAGCCAAATCAGTGCCTCGTAAGGTTATTGAAGGTGCATTGCATGAGGGTTTATTAGAAGAATTACCGCAGTCGGTATCTGAACAGATCCTACAAAACCTTGCTTTAAGTAAACCATGGAGTGATGGCATTGAAGATGCCGCAGTCATGGGTACATTGGCTGGTATGGCAATGGGTGCTGCGGCTGGCCCTATGCATGGTGGACATGGTAATAATCAGAGTTCTAATTCAGTTGAACAAGATAACCTTCAACAAAACCAAAATATTAATGCTCCCCAGCTTGGTATGCGAGATCAAGCGATTGATGGTGAGTATATCCCACGCCAGGATATGTCATCACAAGATCCTCAGCAGCACACAACCTACACTTATGATCAACAATCCACCGATGCAGAAAATCTATTAGGAAATAATAATTCTAATTTTGGTGCACCAGATGATCTTGCTGGTTCAAATCCTTCAGATATTCCGCCTAATGGGCCAAATACACCAATTGCGCCAAATGGTTCATATTTTGATGCACCACAAAAACCATCGGAGCAAATGGGCATTGATCCCAATAACGGCCCAATGTCATCGGCAGCAGCTTTAGCGGTAGATTCAGGTGCTTCATCAGTACTACAAGCAGGTCTTGCACAAGAACAGCAAACACAAAGTCAAACCGTTGCACCGCTTAGTGATGCAGTGCCAAGTGATTATCGTCAATTAATGGAGTCTCAGAATAATAGACAATCCTTTGGGACAGGCTTTGAAAATGCAGCATTACAGCAAGGAAATACGCAAGCTGACAATGCAAGCAAATCACGTCCTCAACAAAGTGAATCTACTACTCCAACCTCAGTAAAACCGACATTCACCAGCAATCAGGCCGTTGGTTCGGTTGGCTATGCTCAAGATGTTGCGAAACAGGCCGTTCAACAATACCAGGGCGATAAATCTACCTTAGAAGAATCTAAATCATCTTTAACAGGCAAAGGACCTGCAACAGATCTTCTCTACTACAAAAACTCGCCTTCATTTAGCGATGTTCAGGTTGAACCCAATGCTTCAGGTGATAAGGCAATTGTAAAGCTCACCAGCGCAAAAACAGGCCGCATTGAACAGCGTGAATATCCAAGTTCATTGATTGATTTTAATAATTTCTTAGAAGGAACAAACAATAATGCCTCAAAAACCGAGCAAGACAATCTACAAAATGGCAATACAGAAACTCAAGCTGCAAGTGAAAGCCCAACAGCTTTGGATAATGCTCACCAATCTACTGATCAAGTTATTGGTCAGGAAGTACATGATCCTCAAGATCAAATAACAGCATTAGAAAATCAGCTTTCTAATGAAAAAAATGTTGTTCAGAAAACCAAGCTGCGTAAGCAAATTAATGAATTGAAAGCAAATGTAGCTGCATCTGCTGCGAAGAATTTAGAAGTTTCAGCTCATACAGCAGCAACCAGTCCTGAGAACAATTTGCCTGAGCCGACACAGGCACAAAAGGAAGCTGGAAATTACAAGAAAGGGCATGTTCAGTTTCACGGCCTAGACATTTCGGTTGAGAACCCACGTGGATCTGATCGTACAGGGCAACGTCCAGACGGTACAGAATGGCGGCATACCATGACTGACCACTATGGCTATATTAAAAAGACCATGGGGGCGGATGGTGATCATGTCGATAGCTATATTGGCCCTGATCTTGAATCACAGCATGTTTATATCGTAGACCAGGTTGATCAGAAAACTGGAAAGTTTGATGAGCATAAAGTCATGCTTGGTTTTAATGATCAGGATACGGCAACCAAAGCGTATCAGGCGAATTTCGATAAAGGTTGGAATGTTGGCCACATTCGTGCAATGACCATGAATGGCTTTAAACAGTGGCTTAAAGAGGGTGATACCACAAAACCTTCAGCAGAATTTGACGATAAAACCGAAACAGTCACAACAGCCGCAGGGCGAGATTTACAGGTACGCCCAAAAGTTGTTGAAGCATCGGATCTGATTGCATCTAATACATCAACAGGCACGGTCAACGAGGCTTACCCTCAAGAATTACAACCGCGTGACCGCACACGCCTAGCATCACTGCATCAAATCAATTCGATTGCCAATGATTTAAAACCCAATCTATTAGGGAAAAGTCCAAGCGCATCTCATGGTGCACCAATTGTATCGAGCGACAATATTGTTGAAAGCGGTAACGGTCGTACATTGGCAATTGCCCAAGCGTATGCTCAAGGCAAGGCGGAGCATTATCGTAACTGGTTGAAATCAGAAGGCCATGACATTACAGGCATGAAGCATCCTGTATTGGTCCGTGAGCGTATGACACCGATGTCGATGCAAGATCGTATGGACTTTACCAAAGAAGCAAATACGTCCAATACATTGAATTTGAGCGCAACAGAGCAAGCCCAAACCGATGCAGCAAAACTAAACGATGTGATTTTGAGTCAATATCAGGGTGGTGATTTAACGCTTTCAAAGAATTTAGGTTTTGTTCGCCAATTCATGTCTCAAGTGATTGGCCATACTGAAGCTGGCAATATGATCCTGGATGATGGCTCATTATCCCAAAATGGGGTGCGCCGTATTCAAGGTGCTTTGTTGTATAAAGCCTACAGTGATGAAAGCCTACTGCATGAAATTTTAGAAAATACCGATAGCGATATTAAAGCGATTGGTAATGCTTTGCTCGATGTCTCAGGGGATTGGGCATTGATGCGCGAACAATCTGAAAATGGCACGATTTCGCGCCGTATAGATGTCACAGCCAACTTGGTTGAGGCGGTGCAACTGGTACGTCATGCACGTGCGACTGGTACACATATTTCGGAAGTGATCGAGCAGGGTGATATTTTTGAGGGCGAGATTGATCCAGTCACTCAGGATTTTATCCGCCTGTTTTTCCGTGGTGAAAACTACAACCGTGCCAGTGGTCGAGATTCTGTTGCGAGCGCATTGAAATACTATGTTAATTTAGCGACAGAAACCAAAGCTGGTGAAAATATTTTTGGTGAACCTGAACTTACAGGGCAAGAACTAATCCGAGGCGTAAATGAAAAACTCTCAAACCAAGAAAAAAGCAAGCAGCAACAAAACCTCTTTACAGGCGAGAGAGCTAATGACTCAAATGTTGGAAAGAACGGCACAACAGGAGAAGGACAAAGAACTGGCCAATCAAATGAAAGTTCGTCGAATCAGCCAAAAACAATAAAAGAAAGTATTGAGCAAATTCATGCAGAAAAGATTCGTCAAAAAACCATAAGTGATTTACATAGCGGTGTTTACGGTAAGGCATCTATAGCAGATTTGGAAAATTCACTTAAACTTTTAAATAAACAAATCCAAAAAGCCCATAAACAAAGTGAAAATGAAGTTATTAATGGTAAACGAAGTACTCGAAAAGCTGTTTCATCAGGTGCTTTAGATCGGTTCTTAAAAAATCGTGTTGATTTAGAAACTTATATCAAAGCAAGAAAGTCGGGTGAAGTAGAGCAAAGAACGTCAGTCATTGAAAAATTTAGTCGTGAGAGATTGAAACCTGATCAAGAGCGCAAAGGTGTTTCATCACTGGATACGATTTTTGGAACTCTCTCTGCTACTACTGCTATTCAGCGTGTTCTTGCGATTCTTAATCATCTCAAATTGTCCGCTACACAAGATACGTCTCTGAATGGGCGAATTACTGTTGGAACTGCTGGAATTAAAGGGGGCTTTAATATTCAAGTCATTTCTAGCTTTGATGGACTTCCAACGAAAATACAACAAGATGCAACTTACCAAGATGAAAATGGTGATACCAAAAATTATGATGTAAGTGGTGTTTGGCATAATGGCACACTCTATGTGGTCGCCGATCAGGTATATGGAGATAGTGACAAGCAGCTTACTACATTTGATGCTTATGAGGAATTATTAGCACATGAAATCATTGGGCATTTGGGTGTTCAGCAGATCTTTGGTCAAGAATATAAGACCAAGTTACAGCAGCTCTATAATGCACTTGGTGGTTTAGAGGGTATCCGCAAAATTGCTAAGGAAAATAATGTGGATATGCAGCAGTTTGAGGGTGCATATATCCAACCGTATACTCAAGCAGCCCAAGATGGCATTTATACTCAATCAGATGTGCAGCAAGCACTGGTAGGGGAGTTATTTGCATTCATTGCACAGAATGCTGAAAAAAAACCACTGATTCGACAGAAATTAAAAGAAGTTGTGGGTTATCTTCGCCAGTGGTTGCGTAATCACGGCTTTGAAAAACTATTATCTCGCTATAATGATGCTGATTTAATGATGTTTTTGGCTGAAGCACGTAAAGCGGTTGTTGACCAAAAGTACTTTGGAAAATATAAAGATCGAGACATTTCTAAGAATAATGGTGATGAATTATTCAGCCGTGGTCAATCAGAAACACGTACTACCACTTCGGTAGAACAAATTCGAGATAAGCTTTCTTCACGATTTGGCGAAGCCATTATTTCAAAATTGGAACAAGATAGTAAGCTAAATATTCTTGAAACCTATGATCAGCAAGGGATTGAAGGTTTTTATCAGAATGGCAAAGTCACTTTAATTGCAGACGCATTGACCGATGACAGCATCATCCCGACATTTCTGCATGAGCTTGGCGGTCATGGCGGTTTCCAGAACATGATGAACCAGGAACAATATTCAAACTTGATGAAGCAGTTTGATGAGATGGTTCGCCGTGGCCATCCTGTTTTTACCGAGGCTAAGCGATTGGCTGAGCGTGAATCAGATCTAGAAACCCAAAAGCTTGAATATCTACCTTACTTGTTATCACTGGCCAGCCACATGCAGCTTAGGAATGTTATTCAAAAAGGTGCTTTGAAATCATTTATTGGTAACTTGATCTCAAATGTAAAAGCTTGGCTATTTGATCGTCTTGGTATGAATATCAACTTGAATCAAGATGATATTTTGGCACTGGCTGAGCGTATGATTAACAAATCTGCTAACCATACCGACCAACAAGCTATCAGTTTTAGTGAGCAAGATAAGCCAGTCTTTACAGATGCTTTTACAATTTCTGAGGCTGAACAGCAACGTGTGGCCAAAGAGATTGATCGATTGGCTGAGTCCATTCAAAGTTACCCAAAACCTGTACAGATGAAAATGCCGCCTGTATTGCTTGCCTTAAATGGTATTCGTGATGGTTTAAATATCCAGAATTTACCTTTGGAGCTAGATAAACAGACTTTACGCAAAATTACAGGGCAGGTTGATGGTAAAAAAGATGTCAGTCATCAATTGACTATAGATCAGATTAAACAGCTTCCTAATGAGTTCACAGATCCATTAGCAGTATTACATTCTGACAAAAAGGATGGCTTGATTATTCTAACCTCAATGAAAGATAGTGCAGGTAATCCAGTAATTTCAGCCATTCATTTAAGTAAGAATAAGGGACGATATACCATTAATGAGCTTGCAACAGCTTTTGGAAAGGAGAATTTTAAGACTTGGCTAAACAAACAATTAGATAATCTTGTTTACTATAGAAATAAAAAAAGCCAAGGCTTTGTACGACAGTCCCAACTTCAGAAACAAAAAGATGTTTCGTTGGGTGTGGTTCACAAAGACTCAGCTTCAATTGAAGATTCTGCAAATTCTACGCTTCCCTCGCTCCAATTGCGAGGAGTAGTAGATAGCAAATCTTCTAATCAAAGTGTACTTAGCCCTGATGCTGTTGTCAATTTCTTCGAAAAATCAAAAGCTGAGAATGACAAGCTATATAGCCGTAATTCTAATTATGGTGACATTGCTGATCGAATTTCTAAGGGCTTACAGAATTTACCTAAAACAGGGGATTGGATTCAGAATAAAAGTGTGGATTGGTTGAAAATTGGATTAGGCTTTTTAAGTCGCAGGCATTTAACTGAAATTTATCACAAAATATTACCACAGTTGACCAAGTATAATAATTTAGCTGCTCAAATGGATGCAGATAAAAATGATATTGCTGCTGAGGCGGATAATATTGCGCGTGAATGGTCTAAATTAAAGGATGAAGAAGCTTTAGCAAATGTCATGCATGATGCAACTCTTGCTCAGATTGACCCAGCCAAACCTTACCAACAGGGCGATGATAAGATGAAGTATCAGCGTCTTTTGCATGCATATAATAATCTGTCACCTGAAGCTCGGGCGATGTATGTCAAAGTCCGTAATGCTTACAGTAGTCATTATTTAAAAGTTCGAGAAGCAATTCGAGAGCGGATTTTACGGTCTGCTTTAAGTAGTGAAAAGAAAACAGATCTATTGAAAAAAATAGAAGGCTCCTTTGGACAAATCAAAGGTGTGTACTTTCCGTTAGCACGTTTTGGTCGATATATGGTTGTCGTCCGCAACTCAAATGGTGGAGTTGAAAGTGTTAGTCGGGCTGAAACCAAGGGCGAAGCTGAAACTTTACGTGCTGAACTTGTAGAAAAATACCCACAGTTTAAAGTTGATAAAGTAAAGCTGGATAAAGAGTTTAATGCCTCTCACGATGGGGTTAGTCGTGGATTTATGTCTAGTCTGTTTGATGAAGTTGGTCATTTAGGCTTAGATGCAGATGCTCAAGCTGAGTTTAAAGATACCTTAAGTCAATTATATTTATCTTCCATGCCTGATCTATCTTGGGCAAAGCATGGAATTCACCGCAAGGGGACTGCGGGATTCAGTCAAGATGCTCGCCGTGCATTTGCTCAGAATATGGTGAGTGGTGCGAACTATCTTGCCAAATTGAGGTATAGCGACCAATTGGCAGAACAGCTTGATGAAATGCAGAAATATGCCGATGAGAAATTTGAAAAAGATTCAGAGTATGACCAGCGATCTGCTCAAAGCGTTCTGGATGAAATGAAAAAACGCCATGAAAACTTAATGAATCCTAAAGGACACCCATTATCTAGTTTGCTTACGAGTGTTGGCTTTATGTATTACATGGGCTTATCTCCTGCAGCCGCGATTGTAAACGTGTCACAGACTGCATTAGTTGCCTATCCAATGATGGGTGCGAAGTGGGGATTTGATCGAGCAGGAAAGGAATTATTAAAGGCATCAAAAGATTTTGCGAAAGGTATTGAATTTAAAGCGCCTAAATTTTCAAATTTAGAAGATTTTAAAAATACTGTAGGAAGCATTTATAACCCAGATATTGCCAAGGCGTTAAGTAATGATGAGTTAAAGGCTTATGATGAAGCTGTAAAACGTGGCGTTATTGATGTTACACAGGCTCATGACTTAGCAGGTATTGCCCAAGGGGAGGATAGTAAAGTGATGTGGTATTTCCGACCTGCCATGCGTTTGGCTAGCGGAATGTTTCACCATACTGAACGCTTTAACCGTGAAGTAACTTTTATCGCAGCATATCGTCTAGCCAGTCAAGCTGGATCTAGTCACGCTGAGGCATTTGATCAAGCTGTAGATACAGTTTATCGAGGACATTTTGATTATTCATCAGGGAATAGAGCACGGTTTATGCAGAGCAATGTAGCCAAAGTGGTTTTACTGTTCAAGCAATATGCTCAAAATATGTTGTATACCTTGTTGCGAAATGCCCATCAAGCTATTTATGCCCTTGATCCCAAAGAACAAAAAGAAGCACGCCGTGCTTTAGGTGGGATGTTGGCTATGCATGCTTTAGCTGCTGGTGCTTTAGGTTTACCAATAACAGGAATGCTGGGTGCCGCATCCCTTTTGATTGCTAAGAAAAGCAAACTAGGTGCTGCTGCATTCGGGGTTGCAGCACTGGCGGCATTGGCAGGCGGTGGTGGTGACGATGATCCATACGAATTGCAAAATGTGATTCGAAATTGGTTGGCAGACATTAACCCGATGCTTGCCGATGCCGTTTTTGGCGGATTACCTCGGGCATTTTCTCCTGTTGATCTATCTGGGCGTGTTGGGTTGAATAATTTAATCTTCCCTGATGTACAGGATGGACTTGAAGGTGCTGATTGGTCGAATGCATACACTGCAGCATTGCTTGGACCTGTCGCTGGCATTGGTACAAATATAGCAAAAGGAATGCAGCAGATTGGGGATGGGAATTTGGGGCGTGGCATTGAAACAATACTACCCGTTGCTTTAAAGAATGGAATGAAGGCTTATCGATTTGGGAATGAGGGTGTTCTCACTAAGGATAAACAAGTGATACAAGAGGATGTGAGTGGTGTTGGCGTTGCTGCACAAGCTATTGGTTTCTCTCCTTCAGATGTTCGGACATCTATGGAAGGTCGTTCAGCAATTTATCAATATAAAACTAAACTCAAGAATCATCGTAGTGATTTGATGCGTAAGTGGGTTTTAGCAAGAAAAGATGATGACAGTAATGCTATGGATAAGGTTTGGGCAGAAATTTTACGCTTCAATGAAAATGTGAATGAGAAAAATCCTGGTATGCGTATTACTCGTTTAAATTTGATCCAGAGTTATAAGACCAGTCAGAGAAAAGATAAAAGTACTGGTGATGGTGGTGTTTATCTAACCAAACGTGAACAAGGTGCTGAGGAACAAGGGCAATTTGCTTTTAGTCAGTAGCTAAATAAAGCACCCTAGGGTGCTTTATTTTTTAGATCCAGAGCTCTTACTATATTTATTAACTCATCTCTATTCTTTGAAATAGGTGCATAGTGTTGATATACATCTGCTACTTTATTTCTATTCTTGAAGTAGATGTATAAAAAAAGCATAGCTTGAAAAAGTGCACCAAGAAATAAACTACTAGCTATCCATATAAATAATGATGAAATAAAATTGTGTGTAAGTTCATTTGATAAAAACAGTGGTATATATACAATTGCAGCAGCAATGAAATAACAGTTTTTAATGTATTTTGAGCTTTGCTGTATTTTATTTATATCCTTATAAATTAAAATTTTAGTCTTTTTTTTGATCTTGCTGGTAAGCTCTTTTTCAGATAGTTTTTCTAACGGTATATATTCAATTATAAAGTATTCAAAAAAAAGTACTAATCCGATAGTTAAAATCAAAACAAGCATACCTTGAATGTTATATTTGCCTATTAACCATAGATTAACTAATAGAATAATCCCACAAATAACACGAATTATAGTTGTGATTGTCAATTTTATTTCCTAATGTAATTTTTAAAAGTTTACTGACAGTTTTAAAAATGCCTGCCTATTGTACTAAATAATGCCAACCCCTGTAAGCCTCGCTTAATTTCCTCAATTTCTAAAAACTCTACGTTCAAACGTGGAGTTTTTTTATTGCCAAAATCGGGGGAAACCGTGGCAGATCAGCAAGCAATTGATACCGCAGCAAGCATGACAGCAATGGCGGCAAAGACCGCAGTAGCAGGTGGTGCAACAGGGGTGTTTACGTGGCTAGGTGGCTTAGATATTGGTTTATTAATCAGTATCTTTGCCGCAATTAGCGGCCTTTTGGTGAGTGTTTTTGGCTCTGTTGTGACTTGGTATTACAAGTACAAAGCAGACCAACGCGCCCAAGAGATACATGCACTTGAAATGAAAAAAATAGAGAAAGGAGGGCGTGATGTCGAACAAGACTAAAATCGCCGTATTGCTTACATCAATGGTCAGTTCAGGCGGAGTTTTATGGACATCTGGATACGAGGGGTGGCGTTCAAAGCCGTACTATGACACGGGCCGAGTCGTGACACAGGGTTTTGGCTCAACAGTTAAGCCTGATGGCTCAAAAATCAAGATCACAGATAAGCCAATCACCCAAAAACAAGGGCTTGAATACTTAAAAGTACACATGGCCAAAGATGCGAAAGTCTTTAACAAATCACTGTCAGGCGTGAAGCTTTCACAGAATGAATATGATGTTTATATGGACTTCACTTATCAGTTTGGGACGGGTGCCTGGTCATCATCTAAGATGTTGGCCAACTTAAAGCAAGGTAAATACGTTCAGGCTTGTAAGTCATTAGAAGCATGGCGTTTTTCGCGTGTACAGGGCAAGAAAGTTGATTGTCGTATTAATCGGGGCTGTGCTGGGGTTTGGAATCGTCAACATGCACGTATGCAGAAATGTTTAGGAGCAAACGCATGACAACTGCACTTTTAATCATAAAGGCGATTTGGGACTTCTTATGCAAAGTTTTTCTTTGGGTACTATCGAATAAGCGTTGGTCTCTAATCATTGTCCTAGTGATATATAGCGTATTCCAGACTTGGCAAGCTAACAGTCTGGCAAGTGATCTGAACAGTACTGATGCTAAATGCACAACGAAAGTGAACCAGGTGCAAGCTGATTTTGATAAATACAAAGCAGACCAAAAAACAGCAATTGAAACAGCTAAAACTACAGTTGCCACACAGCAACAGAAATGGGCTGAAAAACTTTTAAAGGTAGAACAAAATGCGAATCAAAAAATTCAAGATGCGGCTGCTGCCGCTCGTAGTGCTGAGCTGGTTAATCATGGGCTGTCAGAGCAGATCAATCGTGCAAACGAACGTCTGTCCACAGCTTCCCGAGAAGCCATTGCGGACTACGCCAAAACCTGTAATTCAGTACTCAAAAACTTGGCAGTTAGAGGTGGAGAAATCGCAAAAGCTGCTGACGGACACGAAATTGATACAGAGCGATTAGAAGAATCTTGGGACGTTGTAGCAAGTGGAGTAAAGCCCTCTAAGTGAGGGCTTATTTAAATAATATTAGAAATAATGCTTTCGATGCTTTTTAATGAGTTGATTGTTGCTTTAAATGCATTATCTATATTAACTTCATCATCCAACCAAATTGACTTGGCCCCATTCGTATTAGATTCATATGAATTCTTAGGACTATTATTTAATAATAAACTTTTAAGATGAACCACCTTGATTATTTGATCTTGCAAAATATGATTTGGTATTTTTTCTAAGACTAATCGGTCATTAAATGACTGAAAATTATTTTTTAATATTAAAATCTCTCTAGAGATTATCATAATATTTGATAAATTTACTTTTACATTTTCCTCATGGAATGGGTCATTTGACCCTCTAGTATGTAAGTCTCTTAGATAGTAAGAGCAGCTAGTCTCTATATTTTCAAAAAATATGACTAAATC
The DNA here is from genome assembly GCF_003261585.1 of Acinetobacter sp. MB5. Taxonomy (GTDB): domain Bacteria; phylum Pseudomonadota; class Gammaproteobacteria; order Pseudomonadales; family Moraxellaceae; genus Acinetobacter. Next base: position 90,966 of record NZ_POVU01000005.1, read on the forward strand.
GGAGAAAACATTCATACACAAAAAAGATTCTTGTTGGATTCTAAAGTAAAGCTCCATTGTTTGAGTTTTATTTTGGAGTAAATAACCTCTAAATGTTAGAAATCCAATCAAAACTAAATTTAAAATAGCAACTATAGCTTCTATAGCTGAGTTATTTTTACTAATAAAATCAAATATTTGCATTAATAATTGTGTCCAATAAAATTTATTTTTTTACTAATTTTCATTTTTCCAAAATTCCATATATTAACTAATTTTATTAAGATATATTATATACATGAAATTTAACTTTGAGTTATTTACTTAAAATAAAAAATATCAATCTATTGTACATAGGAAATTAATATGAAAAAAAGATTATCATTAAAAGATCAATGTATAGAGTCTGGGATTGACTTTGAAGAGATTAAAATAGCTTATGATGCTAAACCGGAATTAGCATTATTAAAATATTATGAAAAACAGGGTTATATTGGCTCATTCATTGAAGGCTATACAATCCTAACAGTTTTAAAGGCATTGATGTTAGATAAATTAACTCAACTAAATCCATTTAATGATAGGAATGATGCTTGTAGCAGATATCTTGAAGCTCAATTTACAATTCATAAAGGACTAGAGTCTGTGATCATAAATTCGATTCGTAGCATTAATAGAGGAAAATATTTATCAAATTTACGAGAAATTTTTAAGCAGCCTTTTATAAAATCACAACACCCAAATTTATCATTTCAATGTTGTGAAGCATTGTATGATGCTATTGATTTAGAAATTTTTATAAGGGTCGCAAGAAAATTTTCTGAGGATCCATATACATATAGAAATGGTTGGCCCGATTTAATAATCGTAAAAGATAATGAAGTTAGGTTTATAGAAGTAAAAACAACTGATAAGTTGCATAGTAGTCAGCTAATAACAATACCAACTTTTAGTAAAATTTTACCTTATAACTTTTCTGTTTGTAAGCTTATAAAAATTTGAAGTTAAGAGTTAATGCTAATCAATCCATCCCAAGTGAATGGATTTCTACTCAATTTATCTCTACTCATGGACCAAGGGCGGTTCGGTATATAGCAAGCACCTATACCTAATTTCTTTTTCCCAAACCGTTCATGTACATTTTCAAAAGCACACATTAACTTTTCATTTCTATCAATTTTGGCCATATCAGTGAGAAGATCAAAAGTATGGCCACCTTTAGGTTCTAATCCAGTTAGCATCACCCCACATTTCTTGTACTTGATGCCTTCTTTGTAGATATGGTCTAGCATCGCAGTTGCGGCTTTAACAAGATCAATGACACAGTCTGTAGATTCAGGAAAAGCATAAGAAATCGCTTTGTTATAAAAAGGCACATTAGGATCAAAGGGATTAGACTGTACAAAAGCCACGATACATCCACAAAGCAACTCACCTGCACGTAATCTAGAGCAGGCATCTTGTGCATACATGCTAATCGCTTCTTTTAAGTCGTTGAGCTCAGTGACTCGAGATCCAAAAGATCGACTGGCCACAATCTGTTTCTTACTTGGTGGTGTGTGTTCAACTTCAATGCAAGAAATTCCTTGCAGCTCCGTAACAGTTCTCGCCATGACAATTGAGAATTGTTTTTTTATTTCTGCTGGGTTTGTACGAGCAAGATCAAGAACAGTATGTATCCCCATACTTTGTAGTTTCTTAGAGTGCTTCCGCCCAACACCCCAAACCTCTGAAACATCAACTATGCTCTCAAAATAATCACGATGCTTAGGATTCATAGAGACCAAATTACACACGCCATTAAAGCGTTTGCCTTTCTTGGCCATATGGTTGGCAATTTTTGCTTCGGTCTTACTCCGACCGATACCCACACACACGGGTAAACCTAACCACTTCAATATCCGCTGTCGCATTTGCTGAGCGTACTCAGTGAGATTATAAATCTCTGCATATGCTGTAAGTTCTAAAAAGCACTCATCAATCGAATAGATTTCTTGCTCAGAGGGCGTAACAAAATCCGCAAGAATCCGATGAAATCGCTGAGACATCTCATTGTATAAAGCATAATTACTGGAAAGCACCTGAACATTGTGCTGCTGAACAATATCTTTGATTTGAAATAGGGGGACACCCATTTTGATTCCGAGATCTTTAGCTTCTTGCGAACGTGCGACCGCACAGCCGTCATTATTCGACAGGACAATGACAGGTTTGTTATTGAGAGACGGATTAAACACTCGTTCACAACTGACGTAACAATTGTTCACGTCAATCAAGGCAAAGATTTGGTTCTGGTGTTTCATCTAAAGTTCTTCAAAACACGTGTTACAACACCCCAAATGATTAGCTCTTGGCCTTCATCAAAATGAATATCATCAAAGTCGGGGTTTTCTGCTTTCAACCAATGCTGATCACCCTCAATCATAAGTCGCTTAACCGTAAAATCATTATCGATGAGTGCGATCACGATATCTCGATGCTTTGCATCTAAACTACGATCGACAATCAATTCATCATTAATATCAATTCCGATGCCCAGCATAGATAGTGAATTTACGCGAACAATAAAGGTTGCAGCAGGGTTCTTGATGAGGTGTTCATTTAGATCGAGAGTTTGTTCAACATAGTCTTGAGCAGGAGAAGGAAAGCCAGCTTGAACTCGCTCAGATGCGAGGGGAATTGCAATATGGGTTACAGGATCTACTTGACGAATATGATTAATCTCGATTTCATTTTTATTTTTCTTCAGATATTCTTTGATGTCTAATACACGTGATTCAGGTACGCGCAGCACTTTCGTTGGCTCATTATATTCTAGCTTACGGCCAGCGCCTTCACGCTTACCTCCATGCTGTTGTTTTAAATGCTTCATGATGCCAAATCTCGATTTTGTTACATAATCAAAATTTTAGAATTTGGCAATAATAAATTCAAATTTAAAAGTTGTGGATAATCAAGGGGACTTTCATCTTTAAGACAAGTGGTCTTAGGATAGAGCAGTGATTTCAAAGTTTTGATAAATTGGACATATAATGAAAAAAATATTCTTTTTGCTTGCTACAGTACTCATTTTTGCATCATCTGAAGTTCCTGCAAAAAAAACTCATGTAGTGAGTGATGATGCGATAAAAGAAAAAATCATTCAGGATTCAATAGACTCGTATCCAGGGCCATGTGCTTGCCCGTACAATTCAGCTAGAAATGGTAGCCGCTGCGGTAAACGTAGTGCATATTCGAGAGCAGGGGGATATGAAACGATTTGCTATAAAGAAGATGTAACCAAACAAATGATTCAAGACTATAAAAACAGGAATAAAAAATGAGCAAGACTCTAAAGATTTCAACTTTTATTCAAGACGTTATTACCATCATAGTGATTTCAGCTGTAATCATCATAGGACTATTGCAGCTTCAGATCAGCCATAAAGACAGAGCTGGTAGCTATGTCGAGGGAACAGATGGTTACTCAGGTTACACATTTGCAAGAGATAATAATTTGAAGTCAAAAGCTGAATGTGAGTATGCAAAGCTACCACCATCGTCTGCCGAAGAAACCAGTGATGAGTTTATGCAGGGCTGTCACAAGTATTTTGAAGAATAAAATATGCTAGAAATTTTTTTTAAAATTATTGCTGTAGTTACTGGTTTTTGTTTACCAATAATCATGCATATTTGAATAACAAGTTGGCACATTTAAAAAATGGTAGAGAGATAAGAAGTGAGCTTCTACAACTAGCCGAAGACTTTGGTAAAAATGATCTGCATAAAAAGCCTATCCTTTATAAGGATAGAATGGCGCAATCGCTCTTCAATAATGACAATTTAACCTATCAGGAAGCAAAATATTTTTCGAATTATGAAAATGCTGATTTTTGGGTACGGGAGTATGCCAAAATTAGGGGGTTGTTAAATAGAGAAAGAAGCTCTTTAGGAGAAATTATAGGATTTACACCTAGATTTACTAATTGGGGGATTTTTTTTAGGCTCGTTGGATATTTTTTCTGTGCTTCACTTGGTCTAATCCCATTTATCATGGTGAATAAATATATTGATTTGATAGAAAAATATTATGAAAATGGAATGTTGGTAAGTATATTTCTAATGATTGCCTTGCCTGCAATTTTACTTTGGATTTCGTATGTTTGCTTAAAATATGCCGAGCGCTGTGCAGCATGTAAAATGTTCTTAAAGGATTTTCAAAATAATGCTTTTGAAGTTCCACCCCTAATAGGTCCACCAGAAAACACTCAAGCATGAGCGGATTAATTGTTTTAATGTCGATCTATCATTAATAGCTCATACATTGTGTATGAGCTATTTAAAAATCTGAAATGCCGTTATTTGACTGTACCTAAAACTGGAATCATTCTTGGTCCAGCTTCACGTGCTTTACTAACAATTTCAACCAATTCATCGTATGTTAAGTTGAAAGAGTCTGAGCTATCAAAAATGTACACAACATTCTTGTCTTTTAGCTCTTCTGGCTTTTCAGGGATAAAGCGTTCAGGAATCAATTTCTGAGTTAATCCTTCATCAGATAGGTGTTTAGGTATCATTTTTTGTCCTATGCAAATTGTTAAGATCGTTGAATAAGGTTTGTTTGATCATAACTATAATAACGAGTTATATCGATCCATGTAGAAATGTCTTTTTCCCATTTGTAAACTCGATTGCCATCTAACCTTAAGAGATCTAGTCCTTTGATCCCAAAATGTGTGGAATCATTAGGGAGTAGATCCCATGGAATATCTGAGTTTTCTGATAGCCAGTTTTCCCAGGCATTTTGAATATAAGGAACAACGAAGTTTTGCTGCAGCTCATTCCAAGAGAAAATATTTTGAATATTCGATTTCTCTTTATATGAATCAATGACACTTTTTGTTGGTCTAAATGATTTGATGAACTTTTCTAATAGTTCCTTAACAAAAGGATAGTCAGTATTGAGGTTATTTGGTGATTCAATTACTGAATATGCTTCTTCAGCATCGGCAATATCTGCAGCAGAAATATAACGCTGTTTAAGCGCAAATTTTGAGTAATTCTCCCCAAACTGTTCTTTGGCAAATTGAATAGCATCTTTGTATTCAATACGCTTGCCACGTTTCTTTAAATTGACGTAGCGTTTTAGGCTACCCCAAGATGAATGAAGAGTGATTGTCTGGAGCTGGGGAATGGTAAAACCATCTTCGGCATAGCGAGTCGCTGCTTCATGCCGTAAGTCATGGAATCTTAGATCCATGATGTTATTCAATCTGCATGCTCTACGGAAATAGTCAGAAACAGTTTGAACATTAACAGGTAGTAAAAGCTCATCACTATAACCAAGCTCTAGCATTCGTTTACGTGTCGAAGGTTCCAGTAATTCATCAATGATCAACAGTGCATTTGGTTCAAGATGTGCAAATTTATGGTTGCCTTTTGAGCCATCAGGATTTTTAACATCACGGATCTTCCATTGATTGTTTTTACGATCAAAATCCTCAAGCCGCATTTCGCACAGCTCACCTTCACGGCGACCAGTATAGATCGCAAGCCACATTACCAAATGCATTGGAATAGCATTACGGACGCGCTTCCAGCCTTTATAAAAGTGGTTTGTGAGTGTGAAAAGTTCCTCTGTTGTAATCAGACGATCACGCTCTTTGGATTTGGTGACGATACGGGCCTTTTTTAACCCAATGATTGCTTGAGATAGTTCATTTTTGGCGTTTGCAACATCTTCTCCCCAAACAAGCTCAGCATGGCCTAGAACACTCGAGATATGCGAAATGTCTTTCAGAGCGGTTGATGGACTAACACCATCAATCATTTCCATCGGGTTGCCTTTACGCCGCTCAATTGCAAAATTTGAGAAGTCCTGGCGAGAAAGGGTATAGACATCTTTTTGAGAAATATCATAGTTACAAATATTTTTTAAAGCTGCTTTCTTCGTCCCGGCAAATTCATCCCCAATTTCTTCGATATACTTCTCGATAAACTGATCTAAAGTTTTTGACACAGTTTGAGTTTCTGGATTTAAAATAGCGGGATTAACAAGTATTTCTGCTTCAACTCGTTTAATCCATTCTTTGGCTAATGATTCTTTGGCAAAAGTTCTTGTTTTGTTGAATGTGGTTTTATCTGGTCGTTTGATGCGTATTTGTGCTGTGTAAGTAAACCTCCCATCAATTTTCTGACGTTTTGTAATTGTTCCCATATTTATTTACCTATTCGAATGCTACATTTTTTAATAATGCTACAATTAAGAAAATTGTAGCATTATTTTAGCAATGAATAGTAAAGAATGATTCAGAATGTTGGAAAATGATTGAGAATATAGGAATTGGAAAATTGAGTAAAAACAAAGTCATCGAAGAATTGTTCGATAAAACAAAGCGTAACCAAATTTGGGTCGCGCCGATGGCAGGTGTAACTGATCGGCCATTTAGAACACTGTGTAAATACTTTGGTGCAGGGCATGCGGTCAGTGAAATGATGACCGCTGATAAAACACTTCGCATGAGCAAGAAAAGCTTATATCGCGCCAACTTTGATGGTGAAATTGCCCCAATCTCAGCACAAATTGCAGGCTCAGACCCAGAACAGCTAGCTGAAGCTGCTCGTTATCAGGTTGAGAATGGTGCACAGATTGTCGATATTAATATGGGCTGCCCAGCCAAAAAGGTTTGCAATAAACTGGCTGGTTCAGCATTACTTCAAGATGAAGATCTGGTCGCTCGAATTTTAGATACCGTAGTCGCTGCTGTCGATGTGCCAGTAACTTTAAAAACACGCCTTGGTTATCTGAATGGTCATGAAAATATCGTGCGGGTGGCGAAACGTGCTGAACAGGCAGGCATTGCAGCGTTAGCACTGCATGGGCGTACCCGTGAAGATATGTATTTAAATACGGCACGTTATGAACTGATTAAACAAGTTAAAAGTCATATTGATATTCCCGTGATTGCCAATGGTGATATTGACAGTCCAGAAAAGGCCAAATATGTACTTGATTACACGGGTGCAGATGCGATTATGATTGGTCGTGCTGCTCAGGGGAGACCGTGGATTTTTCGTGAAATCGCCCATTATTTAAAAACAGGGCAGCATTTGTCTGCGCCGAGTATTGAAGAAGTTAAAACCGTTTTGCTTGGACACTTGAGCGAGCTGTATGAGTTCTATGGCGAATATTCAGGATGCCGTATTGCACGTAAACATATTGCTTGGTACACCAAGGGCCTACATTCAAGTAATGAGTTTCGTCAGAATATGTACAAGGTTGAATCGACCCTTGAACAAGCAAAAGTGGTGGAAGCCTACTTCAATTTATTGCTTGATCAAGGGCAAAATATGGATGATGTGCAAGTTGAGTCGGTCGATTTACTCGGTGCTCAGGCTTAAGCACGCATCTCTTTAACCAATGTTTTGATCAGCTCATGGGCTTCAAGCTGTCGGATTTGTCCGACATTGCTACCAGCCCAAAATGCTGCATATCCGTGATGATCATGTTTTGCAGCGAGTGCATTTAGTTTTTTAGCAATGTCATAAGTATATGGGTATGCAGGAATTTCTGGTCGATGAATTCCATCAATTTTTTTATGCCAGTCATTGAATATACCGCGTGCAGGACGACCAGAAATTGCCGCACTAATCTGGGTGACAGGCTCGTCAAACAAAGCTTCTCGATACATGGTATTGGCATTTGACGAAGAACATTGAATAAATGCCGTTCCTAATTGCACCGCAGATGCTCCTAAATTCTGCATTTGTTCAGCTTGTTGACCATTCATAATACCACCTGCTGCCACAATCGGTAGCGAGCAGTATTCTCGAAGAAGCTGAACAAGATCCGCTGTGGTGATCGCCGCATCGCTATCTGAATTGAAAATCCCGCGATGCCCACCTGCTTCAATACCTTGAGCAATAACGATATCAATGCCTGCTTGCTCAATCGCTTGAGCTTCACTCAAATTAGTCGCGGTTACCATTGTGATAATCCCAGCTTTTTTCAAAGCTTGGATTTGATGATGATGTGGAATACCAAAATGGAAGCTCACAGCAGCAGGACGTAATTCTAAAACAAGATTCAGATAATCATCTGAATCTAAAAAGCTCGGATAAATACATTTCAAACTTTCAGGTGCTAGTTGATCAAATTGTTCAAAATGTGGCTGTAAATATTCAATCCATTGTTGGCTGATTTCAACATCAACCATTTCACTGCGATGGCAAAAAAAATTGACCTGAAAGGGTCTGTCGGTGAGTGCTTGGGTTTCTAGGATTTGTTTCCGACAACTTTCAAGATCACTTGCTCCTAAACCAAGTGAGCCTAATCCGCCTGCATTTGAAACTTCGGCTGCGAGTTTTGGCGTTGAAATACCTGCCATTGGTGCAAGAAAAATCGGATATTCGAGATTAAGCTGAGAAAGAATAGACATAACGACCAACTTTTTTATCTTTAATTGCTGAGAGAAAGTGAGAAAAAACGACTACTGATCTGCGTTCTTAAGCCCACTGGCGACCTGATCGTTCGCTTGCTGAGTTTTGAGTTTCACAGTATCAAGTGTCTGTTTATACTGATTCTCTGCTTGTGTCGTACGTGCTCCTGACTCTGAGTCAGGTTGCTTGGTACAACCGACGAGCGACATTACAAGAATAACCGTACTGATGACAACATGATGTTTCATTCGATGCACCTCTCATTGATCAATCGTTGTGAGATTCTGTATAGGAATTTGTCTCAATCAAAAAAAGTGAAAATTACACTTTTTTATCGGTTGTCATAGCCTTAAACATTTTGAAGAGTTGGACAATAAGACCTTCATACTAGGGGCATTACAAGGTAGCTTTCCTTGTAATGCCAGATCATCCTAATTAGTTAGCCACGCTGTGAGTAACGAGGTTGTTTCTTCTGGACATTCCATAGGGGGTAAATGCCCACACTGTTTGAAAATATGTAGCTGTGAATTTTCAATCCCTTCATGCATTTCCTGAGCGAGTTTTACAGGAGTCACGAGATCATTTTCACCCACTGCAACCAGTGTTGGAACTTTAATGTCTGCGAGTGATGGACGTGAGTCTATACGACCTAAAATTGCAGTTTGCTGATTGATAAAGCCTAAGCCACCAATACGCTGAGCCATGGCTTTAATTTCTTCAGCGAAGGGTTCATGCACACGAGATGGATGAATGATTTGAGGGAGTAGCTTATTGGTGACACCCATAAATTTACCGACTTTCAGCGAATGAATCGTTGCTTGGCGGTGTTTTGCTGAAGTCACGCTGTCAGGGCGAGCGCTGGTATCGAACAGCGCAAGTTTGGTCACACGCTCAGGTGCTTGACGCATGACTTCAAAGGCAACATAGCCACCCATAGACAGTCCAACCAGAGCAAATTCTGCTGGTGCTTGGTTCAAGATTCGTTCTGCCATGGCTGGTAAATTGTCATCTTGTGACAGGTCTGCAACGATGATATCTGAATGTTGTGATAAGGCATCAGTCTGATGCTGCCACAGTTTTTCATCGTTGAGTAAACCAGGAATAAAAACGACAGTAGGACGAGGAGAAAGCATAAATAACCTAAATTAACGTTTGATTTGCAGTAAAGATAAAATACTGCCCAGAGTAGCAAAGCATAGAGTTAAAGCGACAATTGCAATCCAGCCACCATGGAGCCAGAACCAGCCGCCCACCGAACCAATAATGCTTGAACCCATATAATAAAATAAAAGATATAAAGATGCCGCATGACCTTTATTTTCACGTGCTGTAGGGCCAACACAGCCACTGGTCACAGAGTGACTAATAAAAAATCCTGTCGTCACTAAAATGACCCCGGCAATCACAGAGATAATTGAGCTGGCCAATGTGAAAACAATCCCTAATCCCATAATGGCAAAGCCGCTGAACATCAGCGGACGTTTACCAAAACGATCTGCCAAGCTACCTGCGATCGATGAAGACACCACACCAAAGGCATAGACTAAAAAGATCAGGCTGATAGTCGTTTGGCTAAACGAATAAGGCGCATCTGACAAACGGAAAGTTGCATAGTTAAAGAGAGTGACAAAAATACTGGTCAGACAGAAACCAATGGCATACAGGCGAATGAGACCAACATTCCGAAGATGTTTTGCCCATGTGCGTAGATGAAATGCAATCCGAAAACCTGGTTGTGCGACAAAATTGCGCGATTCGGGGAGTAATTTATAAAAACCAAATGAGAATGCAAGGCAGATTACTCCTAAGACTTCAAGCGCAATTCGCCACGAATAAAATTCGCTCATGAGTCCCATACCTACCCGACCGATCATTGCCCCAAAAGCGGTACCACCGACATAAAGCCCCATGGCTTTACCCAAATGCGCAGGATCAATTTCTTCAGCCAGCCATGCCATTGCCACAGCAGGGACACCCCCTAGAACTAATCCTTCAAGTGCGCGGGCAATCAGTAGGGCATGCCAGTCTTGCATAAATGATGCAATAATGTTCAAAACTGAAGCGATCGCCATAGAAAAGAACATAATTCCGCGGCGGCCAACAGCTTGAGAAAATGCACTGGCCAGCACAATCGAAAACGCCAGTAAGCCTGTCGTTAAGGACAGAGCCAAAGAACTGGTCGCAGGGCTAATATTGAAACTATGTGAAAATGCAGGAAGAAGCGGTTGTACACAATAAATCAGGGAGAAGCTGGCAAAACCTAGTAAAAACAGGGCAAAGCCAGCACGGTAATAGTCTTGAGAGCCTTGCTGAATCCAGACATTTTTGAGAGGAGTGCGTGTTGAGAGGGCAGGTTTTTTGTGTTCTGTCCAAGTTTGTGTTGATGAAACTTGTACAGATTTTGGGGAGGAGTCGCTCGCCATGATGAATGCTCGATTGCTGAGAGTGTTGCAGGGGGAGATTATTTATGATTAATCTAGCAATTTATTAGGTATTTTTCTAATATATTTAAATATGTACCTTGATATGTTTTATATATGGAACTTCGACATATACGCTACTTTTTGGCAGCGGCAGAAGAAAAAAATCTGACCAAAGCAGCAATGCGCTTAGGGATTAGTCAGCCGCCTTTGAGTATGCAGATTCGGGATTTGGAAAATGAAATTGGGGCAGTGCTGTTTCACCGTAATCCACATGGTATTGAGCTGACTGAAGCGGGTCAGGCTTTTTTAAAGGCAGTACAGCCTTTGCAGCAACGTGCTGATGAAGCCATTCAAATTGCACGACAAGTTGCCAATGGTGAACTTGGACAGTTAAATTTGGGTTTTACAGGAACAGCAGCATTAAACCCACTGATTCCTACCGCAATTCGTGAGTTTCAAAAAACTTATCCGAAGGTAAAAGTAAAAATCGAGGAAGCCAATTCGGCTGCATTGATTCAAAAACTACTCAATGAACAAGTCGATATTGCCTTCCTTCGACCTTCAGACCCTCAACCAGACGCTTTAAAAATTCAGCATTTAATGGATGAGCCTTTGGTTGCGGTTGTGCCATCGCATCATCCTGCGGCAGAACATTCCCAAGCTTTGGCCTTGATGGCACTCAAAGACGACCCGTTTATTATGATTCCTGAGTCATTTTCAGGAATGGGGTTGTATGATGCGATTGTACAGGCCTGTTTGCAGGCAGGATTTGACCCTAAAATTGGACAAAGTGCACCACAGTTGGTGTCTATTTTATCTTTAATTTCTGGTAATTTGGGTGTTTCTTTGGTTCCTGAATCTGTTATTCAGGTACAACTGGCAGGCATTCAGCATTGTCGATTGCAAGCGCCTGTGCCACATGTCAGTCTTGGCTTGGCTTACCATGCGGAAAATCCGTCACAACTGGCGATCAACTTTGCCAGTATTGTGATGTCATTGTGTCATCAAAATCAATATTCATTCTAAATTTGGAGGGTTTATGCAATTACAGCGTGGAATTTATCAACATTATAAAGGACAGCTTTATCAGGTTTTTTCGGTTGCTCGACATAGCGAAACAGAAGAAGAACATGTGGTTTATCAATGTTTATATGGCGATTACTCCATGTGGATTCGCCCATTAAGCATGTTTTTGGAACATGTCACTTTGCAGGATGGTACGGTTTGTCCGCGCTTTGCATTGATTCAAAGTCTTGAGTGAGTTCTAGGGCAGGAATTGCATTAGGTGGGTGTCAGTATTTATTTGATAAAACTGACACTGGTTTGAATTTAAGTCAGGTCATGCAAATTTGTATAAGTAGTGGCGTGTTTTTATAAATCAGATCAGGCAAGCATGATGCTTGAAAAATGTAAGTTGTAGGTGAGATATTTTTCTATAAAAGCGGTTTTATTTTGCACACGTAACATGCTGTCATAAACAAAACGGGGAACAGAGTAAAACAGCACGGCTGTACCGTCCGAATAAAAAATTTTTAAATAACGTGAACTCGCACTGTATTTCCAAGTTTTAACGATGTGATCAGTTCTATACATACATATCATCCTGTATCGTTGTTGGTATCTTCCTAAAAAATAGTGCAATTTTTGAACCAAGAAATGCATTATTCCTTCTATTCTTATGATTATTTCATTTATGCGTCCTATGCCTGTCACTGCTCCTAATGCATTTTTATTTATCTTCCTGTTTAAATCATATCTAGAGTCTAAAAAACAAACAAGTAACCTTATGTGTCACACAAGGTTACTTGTAGTTGAATGGGTGTAGAAAAGATTTAAGTCTTATTTTTCGATAATTGCTGTGACGCCTTGACCACCTGCGGCACAAATCGAAATGAGTACACGTCCTGAACCTTTTTGGTGAATCAGTTTGGCTGCGGTTGCCAAAATGCGCCCACCTGTTGCTGCAAAAGGGTGACCTGCAGCAAGGGATGAACCATTGACATTGAGTTTGCTACGATCAATTTTACCTAGTGGTTCAGCCAAACCAAGACGTTGTTGGCAGAACTCAGGGTCTTCCCATGCTTTTAAGGTACTGAGGACTTGTGAGGCAAAGGCTTCATGAATTTCGTAAAAGTCAAAATCCTGTAGCTTTAAATTGGCACGAGCGAGCATGCGTGGCATAGCATAAGCAGGCGCCATGAGCAAACCTTCTTTTTTATGCACAAAATCAACTGCCGCTGTTTCAGAAAAACTTAAATAGGCCAGTACTTCATGTCCATTGGCTTTTGCCCATTCTTCCGAGGCAAGTAATACACAGGATGCGCCGTCAGTTAGAGGTGTTGAGTTACCTGCGGTCATGGTGGCGTTGTCACCTTTACCAAATACAGGGCGTAAAGTTGACAGTTTTTCAATAGAAGAATCTGGACGTAAGTTTTGATCGCGGTTTAAGCCTAAAAATGGGGTGATCAAGTCATCAAAGAAACCTGCTTCATAGGCAGCAGCCAGTTTATGATGGCTGGCAACGGCAAGCTCATCCTGTGCCTGACGAGAAATTCCCCATTCTAAAGCAGTTAAAGCGGCATGTTCACCCATCGATAAACCTGTACGGGGTTCACCATTTTTAGGGGCTTCGATCAGCGATTTAAAGTTGATGCTGCTGAGTGCCTGAAGGCGGGCTTTTGCAGTTTTGGCAACATTGAGTTCAAGCAGTGCTTTACGTAAGCCATCGCCAAGTGCAACGGGTGCATCGGAGGTGGTATCGACACCGCCAGCAATTCCGACTTCGATTTGCCCAAGTGCAATTTTATTGGCAACAGCAAAAGCTGCCTGTAAACCCGTGCCACAAGCCTGTTGTAAGTCGTAAGCAGGCGTTTCAGGCGCAAGCTGACTATTGAGCAGGCATTCACGTGTTAAATTAAAATCACGGCTATGTTTAAGAACAGCACCAGCAACCACTTCCCCCAGTCGTTGCCCTTGTAAGTGGAAGCGTTCAACCAGACCATTGAGCGCAGCAGTGAACATGTCGGTATTGCTGGCTTTCAAATAAGGACCATTAGAACGGGCAAAAGGAATACGATTGCCACCCAAAATTGCAACACGACGAATAGTAGTCTGACTCATAGTGATGTTCCTGTGCAAAAAATGAAAAAAAGGTTGGATGGAAAAATAAAGTGAAATTAGAGATAATTTTGTTTTACCATAGCATAGAATAGAACTCGGGCAATTGACCGAAATGACACAATAACAACGATTCAAGTCAACACATCTCATACGCAATTTCAGTATGATAATTTCAAAATTATCGACCCTCTAGATGTGTTTCATGCTGTATCTATATGATTCACCGAAGCGAAGAGAACATTATTATGACCGATCAATATCAACATTTCTCTACAACGCCGATTGGTAAATTTGTCATTAAACACCTCGGACTCCCTGCACCTGTCGATTTGGAACGTTACCGAACGGCAACACCTGTGATTCAGGGGGCAGTTTTGTTGGGGACGACAGCGCAAGCTAATTTTACCGCAGCTATAGTCGATACCTTGCGACAGGTACATGCCAATACCTATGTGGTAGAGGATGCAGGGTTACTTGAGCAAACCAAGAATGCAGATTTAGACGTGAGCGTTTTTAGCCCTGAAACTAAAAGCCATCGTTTTAAAGCCATCGTTTTTGATGCATCAGGTATCCGTAGTACAGAACAGCTCAAAGATATTTACAATTTTTTCCACCCGATTGCCCGACAAATTCAAACTTCAGGTCGGGTCATTATTGTTGGGGTTGACCCTGATCAAGCTGAATCTGTTGCTCAAGCCATTGCCCAACGAGCTTTGGTCGGGTTTGTAAAGTCTTTGGGCAAAGAGTTGCGTAAAGGCATTACGGCGCAGTTGGTTTATGCAGCGCCAGATGCGGCGGATAATCTGGCATCGACTTTACGCTTTTTCTTGTCACCACGTTCGGCTTATGTGTCTGGACAAGTGGTTGTGGTGCAAAAGGCGGATGTCATTGCAGTCGACTGGTCAAAACCGCTTGCAGGAAAAACCGCATTAGTCACAGGGGCGAGTCGTGGTATTGGTGAAGCGATTGTGCATGTATTGGCGAGAGATGGCGCGCATGTGATTTGTCTCGATGTTGAACCACAACAAGCCGATCTCGATCGAGTGGCTCAAAGTATTGGTGGTTCAACCTTGGCGCTCGACATTACCGCTGCCGATGCAGGTGAAAAAATTGCACAGGCTTGTCAGCAACAAGGTGGTCTGGACATTTTGGTGCATAACGCAGGGGTCACAAGAGATAAAACCCTTGCTAATATGAAAGAGCAGTTTTGGGATATGGTGATTAACATCAACTTATCTGCGGCTGAGCGGATTAATCACTATTTGCTTGAACATAATGCTTTGAATGAGCAAGGGCGTATTGTCTGTGTGTCTTCAATTAGCGGGATTGCAGGGAATTTAGGGCAAACCAACTATGCCACCTCAAAAGCTGGGGTCATTGGTTTAGTGAAATACACTGCACCACATTTGAAAAAAGGCATTACTATCAATGCAGTTGCCCCTGGATTTATTGAAACGCAAATGACGGCTGCAATTCCATTTGCGATCCGTGAAGCGGGTCGCCGTATGAACTCGATGAGTCAGGGTGGCTTGCCTGTCGATGTTGCAGAAACCATTGCGTGGTTTGCCGCGCCTGCGTCTTCAGGGGTGAATGCCAATATTGTACGGGTTTGCGGACAAAGCTTGCTTGGCGCTTAAAATCATGCGAAGTTTGGGGGAGAAATCATCCCCCATTTTTCTTTTTATAATCAAAACAGGTGCATCATGAGAACACGTCATTTTAGTCAATTTCCAAAACCCTATTTTGCTTATCCAAAAGTGATTCAGGGATTGATCTTAAAAAATAAGCGACTAGAACAACAGTTGCCTGAAGTTGAATATGTGGTCGATGCTTTTCATGTCGATGCCAAACATTTACGTTCTTACAACCAGCTTTGTGGTTTTGCCAACAATGGCTACGTACCTGCAATTTATTTTGCGGTGCTTTCACAAAGCTTACAAATGCAGATGATGACGCAAGAAGCTTTTCCATTTGCGATTTTAGGTTTGGTGCACATTCATAATCAGGTGACACAATACAAACCATTGGCAGCCAATTTACAATATCGTTTAAGTTGTCGCTTTGGTGAAATGAAGCCGCATCATAAAGGGCAACAATTTGAGTTTATTACGGAAGTTTATGTCGGTAATGATGTGGTGATGCAAGGCGTGAGTACTTATTTGGCACGTCAAAAAACCAATAATGCGCGTGTTGAAGAAAAACCGACAGAAAAAGCCAATTTAGAATGGATGTTGCATGATCGTTGGTCAATTAGTGAAAGTACAGGACGCCGTTATGCATTGATTTCGGGGGATGTCAACCCGATACATTTACATGCTTTGACTGCAAAAGCATTTGGTTTTAAACAGGCAATTGCACATGGTATGTGGACAAAAGCGAAAGCACTGGCTGCCTTGAGCCTGCCTGAAAAATATCAAGCAGATGTCAGTTTTAAACTGCCGGTATTTTTACCTTCTGAGGTTGAGTTGATGACGCATCAACAAAGTAAAACCATCAATCAGTTTTTAATCCGAAATGCCAAATCGCATAAGCCGCATGTTGTGGGTGAAATTTTGAGTTTGTAAGTCATGGCATGATTAAAGTGAAGGGTTTTTATCCGCATAAATAGCCTAAGTATTTTTAAGGAAATGCAAATCTTGAACATAAACATGTTGCTATTTAAGCGAATAAATAGCGTTGCATTCACTATTGCTAAAAAAAACAGTATGCTTAGCAACGTGGAAAGGAGCATACATGTATCAAGTTCTTGCTAGAAAATATCGTCCTCGTAATTTCAATGAATTAGTTGGGCAAAACCATGTGGCTAGAGCACTGATTAGTGCTTTAGAGCGTGGACGTTTGCATCATGCTTATTTGTTTACAGGGACACGTGGCGTAGGGAAAACCACCATTGCGCGGATTTTGGCAAAGTGCTTGAACTGTGAAACAGGGGTGACAGCAACTCCGTGTGAAACCTGTGCAACCTGTCGTGCGGTCAATGAAGGGCGTTTTATTGATCTGATTGAGATTGATGCGGCTTCGCGTACCAAAGTGGAAGACACGCGTGAGTTACTCGACAACGTTCCTTATGCACCGACGCAAGGGCGGTTTAAGGTTTACCTGATTGACGAAGTACACATGCTTTCTACGCATTCTTTCAATGCTTTGCTGAAGACATTGGAAGAGCCGCCTGAGCACGTTAAATTTCTGTTTGCAACCACCGATCCACAAAAATTACCGATTACTGTTATTTCACGTTGTTTGCAATTTACCTTGCGTCCTTTGGATGCCAATGAAATTCATCATCACCTTGATGTTATTTTAATTAAAGAACAGATACAGGCTGAGCCAGATGCGCTTTGGCAAATCGCTGAGGCAGCACAAGGGTCACTGCGTGATGCCTTGTCTTTAACTGATCAGGCCATTGCCTATGGTCAGGGTAAAGTCCAGCATCAAGATGTCAAAGATATGCTCGGTCTGATTGATCGCTCGATTATTTATGATTTGATTCTTGCGATTCATCAAAATCAACCTCAACAGGTCAGTCAGTTATTGCTGCAATTTCGTCAGCAAGCACTGGATGTGGCATTGGTGCTGGATCAGCTCATTTCGACCTTGCATGAACTGGCACTGATGCAATATTTGCCAGATTTAAGTTTGAAATACAGTCAGGAAATTAATCAGAAAATTAAGAAACTGGCTCAAGTGGTGTCTGCACAAGATTTGCAATTGTATTATCAAATCGCGTGTAAAGGTCGTTCCGAGTTAACATGGGCGGTGACACAAGAGCAAGGTTTTGAAATGTGTATCTTGCGCTTGCTCGCATTTCGTCCCTTACAGGTCAATGAAGTGATTCAAACGGTTGAATCTCCTTCATCTGTTGCTTTTGATGCACCTGCGATAAGCTTGCCTGAGCCTGAGCCTGAGCCAATTGTCATTGAAGTCGAGCCACGGGTTGAGTCACCGAAAACCTTAGTCGAGTTTGATGCAGTCGATGAAAGCACCCTGATTGAGGTTGGCTTACCTTCAGCCCAACATCCAGTGATTGCCGCTAATATTTACACAGAAGACAATCTTTTCCCGTTTGCATTGCCTGAAGAACTTGAGCAACAGACTACACAGCATATTCAGCCATCTGAACCTGAAGCAGATACGTTCTCGTTATTTGCTGAGTCTGTTGTTGAGCCAGTCTCTGAACCGGTGATTGAGCAACCTGTTACTGCTTCGAACAAAGATGATCTTGTTGAATCAGATGCACAACTGTTACCACAAGATATTTTAAAATTGCCTGAGCAACAGCTCGAAGGTGAGTGGACAGTTGAAAAATGGGAATACTGGTTTAGAAATAGTGCATTATCGCCTGCGGTTCAAGAACTGGCACAGTATGGTTTAATGCATGGACAAATTAATGGTGAAAGTATTTTTCATATTCCCCAGCAATATGAAAAATTATTGACTCAACAGCAACATAATCTCGAACAAGCATTGAAAGACCAGTGGCAAAATACGCATTTTTCGGTGCAGTATGGTGATGTCACTCAAGTCACGCCGTATATGATGCAGCATTTACGTCGTGAAAAAGCGCAACAACGCGCTGCTGATCTGATTCATCAAGATCCGATTGTGCAGCAGTTACTCAATACATTCGATGGTGATATTCAGCAGATTCAACTCAAACATGATTAAGTCAAGACTTTGCTGAACAAGATACAAGATCGTTGTATTTCTTTACAAGAAATAGCGTTTGTTTAAGCAAAGTCTATAGAGCTGTATTTCATCTTTGAAATGAAAATAATATAATTGATATTTAAGCAATTATTGAGGTCGGACATGTCGTCGCAACAGCCTTACAAGGTTTTGTGTGTATGCTTGGGAAACATTTGCCGTTCTCCAACTGCTGAAGCGGTTCTGCGCCACTTCTGTCAGCAACAGCAACTCAATGTACATGTCGATTCTGCTGGAACAGCCGCCTATCATATTGGTGAAGCGCCTGACTCTCGTAGCCAGCAATATGCGAAGCAAAGAGGTTATGATCTGTCTAATTTGCGCGCACGCCAACTCTCTCCCCAAGATTTTCAGGATTTTGATTTAATTCTCGCAATGGATGAACAAAATCTTAAAAATATTCAAAGTATTGAACAGCAAGCCCAAGCACAGTTTTCTACACAAAGCCTTCGTGCACAGGTCGCAATGATGACTGAACATGCCCAAGCATTGAAAGGACAACCCATTTCAGATCCATACTATGGCGGTGCAGCAGGTTTTGAGCAGGTACTCGATCAGTGTGAAATTGCCAGTCAGGCATGGGTTCTTGTCTTTAAGTCTTCACAAAAACAATAAGGTTCTGTTTCAGTGATTCAAGTTAAACCACATTTTCAACTGCAAGCGTTGAATACATTACATTTAAGTTCAGTTACATCACATTATGTACAGATTGCCTCAACTGTTGAGCTTGAGGAAGCGCTGGCTTATGCAAAAGCTGAGCAGTTGAATGTTCTGATCCTTTCTGGTGGAAGCAATATGTTACTTCCTCAACAGATCCGAGCATTGGTGATTCATATCAATCTTCAAGGTATAGATATTCTTGATGAAAATGATCAGCATGTTCGAGTGAAAGTTGGAGCAGGGCAAAACTGGCACGAATTTGTTTTGTATAGCACAGCGCATGAGTGGTTTGGCTTACAAAATCTCGCTTTGATTCCGGGCTTGGTTGGTGCATCGCCTGTACAAAATATTGGTGCGTATGGAGTTGAAGCGGGTGAGTTTATTGAACAGGTTCATGTCTATGACCGTGAGCTTGAACAGTTTGCAAATTTAAGTGCTGCAGAATGTCATTTTTCTTATCGTCACAGTATTTTTAAAGAACAGCCAAACCGTTATGTGATTGTTGCAGTGACATTTAAGCTCTGCAAACAGCCCAATTTAAAATTGGCTTATGGCGATTTACGTCAAGCTGTTGGTGAAGATCAGACCGCAGAAAATCTGCAAAAACAGGTGATTGCAATTCGCCAAAGTAAATTGCCTGACCCCAAAGAATATCCAAATGTTGGAAGCTTTTTCAAAAATCCAATTATTTCTACTGCGCAATATGAGCAACTGTCTCAGCAGTATCCAAATCTGCCACATTACCCACAGCCCAATGGTGATATGAAAATTGCAGCAGGCTGGCTGATTGATCAGGCGGGTTGGAAAGGGCAACGCTTGGGTGCAGTTGGAATGTTTGCACGACAAGCACTGGTTCTTGTGAATTATGAATCTGCCGATTTGAGTGATGTACAGCGGACCTATCGTGCCGTTCAAGCGGCTGTTCAACAAAAATTTAATATTGCTCTTGAGCCTGAGCCTGTATTGTTTAATGAATCGGGTCTGATTCAACCGCATGTGAGTACCAACTAATGGCTGATAAACAACATTGGATGATCGGTATAGTGCGAATAGCTGCTGTGCTATTTGCCCTGATTGCATGTCTGACAGTGTTGGTTTATACGCCGTTTTATTCAAAATTTGTTATTTTCTTGCTGAATCGGTTTGTGCCAGTTGAAGTCAATACGGTTGCAGCTCGTAGTCAGCAGATGGCGGCTTTAAGTGAACATGATGATCTGGAGCCAGGCTCGGACTTATGGGTCGCTCGGCAAGCGTATTTGAAAGTCATGCAAGAAGCGGCACGAAAACAAGATGCAGCAAGCCTAAACATTATTCAGGCACGTTATGATCTTTTACAGTCTGAAATTAAGCGTAATCAGGATCATGAAGATGCTTTGCAGCCTGATCAGCAGATTGAACGTGTACTCAAGCACAAAAAACATGAGCTTCGTGAAGAACTTGAAGCAGACAATACGAAATTGGCCAGTGAAATTGCCAATTTAGACATGCCAGATAATCTGGCATTAATGGATAAATATATTCACTTCCTAAAAACATTTCCTGTTGATGCCAGTGCCAGTGAAGTGGTGAATCAGCAAATGTATAAAGAGTTGAAACAGGGTAATAACTCTGAAACTCGACGTACGGATGCGACACAGCCCTCAGCCATTGTGGTTTTGGGTGGTGGTTTAACCTTGGCACCAAATCGTAAAGACATTGTGGTGAATAATTACACACGCTTGCGTTTAGAAAAAACCTTAGAATTAGAAAAGAAAAATCATTTACCGATTGTATTAAGTGGTGTTGAAGCGCCTTATATGCAAGTTTGGTTAAATCAGCATGGTGTCTCAGCGACGTTGTTAGAAAATCGGAGTATGAATACCTGTGAAAATAGCCGCTTTAGTTCATTATTATTACAAAAGAAAGGTGGAGCACCGAAAGTGATGCTAGTAACCGATGAATATCACATGCCACGTACTCGGCGTTTATTTGCAATGAATGGAATCGCAACAATTCCAGTCAATGCACCAATGCCAACTTCATTAACCACATGGAAACCATCGGTTCAGAACTATGATCATAGTCGCCGTGCGAACTATGAATTACTTGCCACAATTCGTGATGTCGTTTTTGGTGTCAGTGATTGTCGGGAGGTGCCTTAATGGCTGATACTCCATTTTTAACACCATCTATTTTAAAGCAGTTAAATTTACCTGTTCCGAGTCGGGAAGTCACAGCAAATTTACTGCCTCAGTTAAATTTGAATCGGGCCTTTGAACCTTCTGATGATTTAATCGCTTACCAAAAACTGTATGGCTTAGATAAGTTAGATTGTCATCATTGGCAAGGCTACATCGAAATGCCCTTGTTTAAGCTGCATACCCAAGTCTTTGAACCGAAAGGTGTGCCTGTACAGGGAACGGTGTTTTTGCTACATGGTTACTTAGAGCATAGCGGGATTTATCAGCCAATTATTGCTGAAATTCTGTCTCAGGGTTTTAGTGTGTTGGTCTTTGACTTGCCAGGGCATGGGTTGAGCAGTGGTTCGCCTGCGAGTATTCAGGATTTTGATCATTATCAGGATGTTTTGACTGCGGTTTACCACTATGTCAAAAATGCAGACCAGTTGCCAAAACCATGGCTCGGCATTGGACAAAGTACAGGTGGTGCGATTTTTATGCATCATTTACTGGCTTATGCTGAACAGCGGAAAAATCCATTTGTTGATCGGGTTTTGCTTTTATCCCCATTGGTTCGACCTGCCAAAACTGCATGGTGGCATAACCCTGTTGGACTCGGTATTATTCGTCGCGTCCGTCGTCAGGTTCCACGTCATTTTCGTCGTAATAACCATAACCCCGAGTTTTTGCGCTTTGTCCGTTTAACGGATCCTTTGCAGCCAAGAATGATGGGCATGGACTGGATTTTAGCCATGTCGAAATGGATGCAGGAAATGGAAGAACGACCAGCATGTCGTATCCCAATCTGGTTGGCACAGGGCGCACGAGATCAGACGGTAGACTGGAAATACAATATTGAATTTATTCGTAGAAAATTCCGTTTACAGACTTTGTTGATGCTTGAAGAAGGTTCACATCAATTGATTAATGAACGTGCAGATATTCGTGCTGCATTGACAGGATTAATCCCCGCATTTTTACATGCTAACCACAGTCAACCCTATTTTGAATAGATCTCAATAGCGCAGTTTATCTTTGCTCAAGGATTTTGCATGAAGCAAAAAACGCTGCGCTATACCTTAGCCATTCTGGGCTTAAGTGTCTTTACAAGTCTCCCGGCTTTTGCTGAACCAAGCTATGGTGAACACTTAGAAGGATTTCAGTATCCGTATCCGCTACAATTTTTCCAGTTTGACTCACAGCAACAGAACCTGAAAATGGGCTATATGGATGTGCATCCAAAACATGCCAATGGTCGAACTGTGGTTTTGTTGCATGGAAAAAATTTCTGCGCTGCGACATGGCAAAACACCATACAGGTTTTAACCCAACAGGGTTATCGTGTGGTTGCGCCTAATCAAATTGGATTCTGCACATCAACAAAGCCCGATGGTTATCAGTACAGTTTTCAGCAGCTTGCTGGAAATACCCATGCTTTATTACAACACCTTAATATTTCCAATGCAGTGATTATGGGACATTCGACAGGAGGTATGCTTGCGGTTCGATATGCGCTGATGTATCCGAAAGAAACGCAGCAATTGCTGCTGGTCAATCCAATTGGTTTGGAAGATTGGAAAGCCAAAGGTGTACCATACCGCACGATTGATCAATGGTATGAACGAGAGTTAAAACTGAGTGCACAAAGTGTTCATGCGTATGAACAAAAAACCTATTATATGGGGCACTGGAAACCAGATTATGATCGCTGGGTGGATATGTTGGCAGGTTTAAATACAGGCCCAGGCCATAAAAAAGTGGCTTGGAATTCAGCCTTGATCTACGACATGATCTTTACGCAACCTGTGTATTATGAACTTCCAAACATTCAGGTACCGACTGTTTTATTTATTGGCACCAGTGATACGACAGCGATTGGTAGTGATATTGCACCGCCTGAGGTCAAACAGCAAATTGGTCATTACAATGTATTGGGAAAACAGGCAGCTCAGCGTATTCCACATGCCAAGCTAGTTGAATTTGCCAATATGGGTCATGCACCGCAAATGCAAGACCCAGCGAAATTTAACCGCGCTTTATTGACTGAATTAAAAATGGTTCAATAAAATAAATTGGTGCTGAATCTAAAAAGTTTCAGCACTTGCCATATTCCACATCCGATAATAAAAGTTTTCCTCATCTTTCATTTCACAGTTCAGCAGTTCACCACCTTTAAAGAAAAAGTGTAGTTGAGCATAGTTTTTGATTTCACGGTCATTGAGGCGCTGTGCCAAATGATGCGCTTTCACTTCAGATGGGTGCTCCAAACCTGCCGCGGCAATCAATTCTGACAGCGCATGCAAAGTGTTTTTATGGAAATTAAACACTCGTTCAGCTTTGGTTGGGACATGTAATGCTTTTTGGCGGTCTTGATCTTGTGTGGCGACACCGACAGGGCACAAGTTTGTATGGCAGCTTTGCGCTTGAATACAACCAATGGCAAACATAAAGCCGCGTGCAGAATTGACCCAGTCAGCGCCCAATGCAAAAGTGCTGGCAATATCAAATGCACTAATCACTTTGCCACTTGCCCCAATCTTGATGTGCTGACGCAAGTTGGTGCCAACGAGTGTGTTATGTACAAAACGTAAGCCTTCACGCAGTGGTGTACCCATATAATCACTCAGTTCAATCGGCGCTGCTCCTGTACCGCCTTCAGAGCCATCCACAACGATAAAGTCAGGATAAATTTGAGTTTTTAGCATGGCTTTGACAATGCTCATAAATTGCCAAGGTTGTCCGATACAGAGTTTAAATCCAACGGGTTTACCATCAGAAAGTTCACGTAGTTGTTGTAAAAATTGCAGCATTTCAATTGGGTTGCTAAAAGCTGAATGTCGGGCAGGGGAAATACAATCCTGATCCCGAGAAACTCCACGAATTTGGGCAATTTCTGCTGTAATTTTCTTTTTAGGCAAAATACCGCCATGTCCAGGTTTAGCGCCTTGTGACAGTTTAAGCTCAATCATTTTGATTTGTGGGCGTTTGGCTTGTTCGCTAAATTTCACAGGATCAAAATGCCCATCGAGCGTACGGCAGCCAAAGTAGCCACTGGCAATCTGCCAAACGACATCACCACCATTCTCTAAATGATAGGGACTCAGGCTACCTTCACCCGTGTCATGATAAAAGCCACCCATTTTTGCACCTAAGTTGAGTGCACGAATTGCATTGGCACTCAAACTCCCAAAACTCATGGCTGAAATATTCATGATCGAGGCATTGTAAGGCTGTTTGCATTGGACATTCCCAATTTGAATACGAAACGTGCTGGGATCGGCAGGTTTGCAGGGTAGCATTGAATGCGTGATAAAACGGTAGTCTTCCTGATAGACATCAATAATTGAGCCAAAAGGCTTGTCTGAATTTTGATTTTTTGCCCGTCGATAGACCAAAGAGCGTTGCACACGAGAAAATGGAAGGGCATCTTGCTCAGCTTCAATAAAATATTGTCGAAATTCAGGGCGAAATTCTTCAAATAAAAAGCGGAAATGTCCCATGATCGGATAGTTTTTTAAAATGGAATGTCGGTTTTGTAGAAGATCATAGACACCGAGCATACTGAGTAAAAAACTGATGAGCCAAAGACTGTGAATAACAGGCGTGCTAAAGAAGTATTCAGGGTATTTAGGATTATCAAACAGTTCAAAAAAGCTCAGCGCAATAAAAATGAATAAGCAAAGAAACCAAACTGAGTGACGTGAGAAAAATGTATTGAGTAAGCGATGTCGAATTGTCTGTGCTGGGCTTGCCATTTTTTATTTTCAAATAAGTGAATAATATCAATCAAATTGCCAATATCGATTCAAGAGTGCAAGTTGTAATTTGTTATTGATGCAGTATTTAGGATCGTTGTCAGAATGGTATGATATTAAGATTCTTGAATAAGGACTTATTCTTGATTTTATTCGAATGACTTAAAAGCGATCTGAAAAACATTTGAATTCGCCAGATCGCTAAATCTTTGAATATTACGCGTCTTCGTCAGGCGGTAATAACATTAAGATGGATTCGTTCAGCAAGTGTGCTAAATCTTCCAGACTTTCCTCTTGAGAAAATTCTTGGTTAAGTTCAAAACGTTGACCATCAGCAATTGCTGCCAACATTTCGGCAAACTCAGGTGAAATGCACAGTGCTTCGCCGTTGCCCCAGAACAGGGTTTCATTATCCTGCTGTTTGTAGAGTAAGCGTGATGCAGGTTCAAGTTGCAGTAAATAGCCTTGATCTAGCACAGCTTCTAAATCAGCGACTTCAATTTCATCAGGCTCTGGCACATTGTCAGGATATTTTGGTTCGCTCATCAGCGACATAATTGCAGCATCAAGCAAAGGTGAATCCTGTAACTGGGCTAAAACTTGCTGTTTGAGATAGCTGAGTTCTTCGGCATCAATCTGACCGACACGGTGAGGGAGTGTGCGTGCAATATCTGCCAATGGATTTTTTAGTAAAGCATTGTCAGCAAACTGGTCACTTACGCGATCCATCATGTTCGCTACATTTGGCATACGGAAACCAAAAGAGAACGTTAAGCAGTCATCTTCTGCAACGCCGTAGTGTGACAAACCTGGTGGGACATACAACAAGTCACCTGGTGCAAGCACTTCATCAAAATTGATGTCCATTTCAGGCAAGAGTTTTAGTGGTTGATTTGGCACAAATGCGGTGTCTGCATCGCACATTTGACCAAGCTGCCAGCGGCGATGACCATAGCCTTGAACCAAGAACACATCATAAAAGTCAAAGTGTTGACCCACTGAACCGCCTTTTGGTGCATAAGACACCATAATGTCATCGCGGCGCCATTGTGGAATAAAGCTGAACTGTTGCCAAAGTTCCGCCAAATCCATTGAATAATGGTCAACAGCTTGAACCAGAAGCGTCCATAATTTTGGCATTTTCTGGAAATCACTTTTGGCTAAAGGTGACGATTTCACTGACCACTGGTTTGGATCACGATCTTTCTGCTTGATCAAACGTGCGCTGACATTGTCTTCAAGCGCCAGTTCCATCACATCTTTGGGTTCTAAAATGTTGGCAATTTCAGGAAGTGCCCGACGAACCAGCAGTGGTTTTTTCTGCCAGTATTCATTGAGGAATTGTTCTGCGGTGATACCGCCTAAAATGGTTAAAGGTTGAGACATGCGAGTACCTTTAAAAGATTAAGGAATTTGAATCTGTAGTTGGCGCAGTAGTGTACACAGTTGAATCATCGGTAGCCCCATCAATGTGGTCTGATCTTGTCCAGTCATGCTGGCAAATAGGCTAATTCCTAGACTTTCGCATTTAAAACTGCCTGCGCAGTGGAGTGGTTGATCTTTTTCAATATAGCGCTGAATTTCTGTCAAGCTGAGTTCACGGAATTTGACTTGGTAGCGTTCAACCAAAGTCTGCTCAAAACCTGAAGCCAGATGTTGCACGCTTAAACCTGTGCTGAAATAAACTGTTTTTCCTGAGTTGAGTTGTAATTGCTGAATAGCATTTTCAACAGTCAACGGTTTACCCATAAAGTCCTGTGGTGCAGTTTCACGCCATGCCACCTGATCTGAGCCAATCACAATAGCATCGGGATATTGTTCAGCAATCACGCGGGCTTTTTCAAATGCCAGACGTTTTGCCAAATCATCCGCATGGATTTCATTTTGCGTTGACTCATCGATATCAGGCGCAATCGCCAAATACTCTAAACCTAAACGGTCCATCAGGGCTTTTCGGGTTTGACTACTCGATGCCAAAATAATCTGCGGTTGTTTCATTAGACAGCAAAGTCCATCAATACATCCATCGGTACATAGCTCAGCACCGACTGGTGACAAGCATGCAGTTTCAGCTTGGGTGCATGACCTGCTTCATAAGCTTCCACCCAACGATTAACACAGATACACCAAAAATCACCTGGTTTGAGTCCAGGAAAACCAATTTCAGGTAGGGGCGTAATCAGGTCATTGCCAATTTTTTGTGAAAAATTTAAAAAATCAGCGGTCATTCTGGCGCAAACGGTATGTTGGCCTAAGTCTGTGGTTGCAGTATGGCAAAAACCATTACGAAAGTAGCCTGTAATCGGGTCAAAACAACAGCTTGCCAGCGCTTCACCAAACACATTCAGGCGGTTGATTTTTGGATCTGGATGAATAGACATACAAAATAATATTTTTAAAAGATGTCTTATCATAATCAAAACCACATTTTTCTACAGCTTTTCTACTAAAGAAGCTAATTTTTTTTTGCATAATCATTTAAAATGTCGCGATTTTAAATTTCAGCAAACCAGAAAGAGAGCATTCCATGAATTTTCAGCGCATGACAGACCTTGATTTAACAGGGAAACGCGTCCTTATTCGTGAAGATTTGAACGTGCCTGTTAAAAATGGTGTGATTACCAGTGATGCACGTTTGCGTGCTGCACTTCCAACAATTAAAGCAGCTCTTGAGAAAGGCGCAGCAGTTATGGTGTTTTCACACCTTGGTCGACCAGTGGAAGGCGAGCCAAAACCAGAACAATCTTTAGCACCTGTTGCTGCTTACTTAACTGAAGCATTGGGGCAAAATGTACAACTGATCACTGACTATTTAGAGGGTGTTGAAGTTCAAGCAGGTCAGGTGGTGTTGCTTGAAAATGTGCGTTTTAATCACGGTGAAAAGAAAAACAATTCTGAACTTGCACAAAAATATGCAGCACTGTGTGATGTATTTGTGATGGATGCCTTTGGTACAGCACACCGTGCAGAAGCATCAACTGAAGGTGTGGCACGTTTTGCGCCAGTTGCAGCAGCAGGCCCATTGCTTGCAGCTGAGCTTGATGCTCTAGGCCGTGCCTTACAAACTCCAGCGAAACCAATGGTTGCGATTGTTGCAGGTTCTAAAGTTTCAACGAAGCTCGATGTTTTAACTTCACTTTCAACGATTTGTGACCAGATTATTGTGGGTGGTGGTATTGCGAATACATTCTTGGCGGCAGCAGGCTTCAATGTTGGTAAATCACTGTATGAAGCTGACCTGATCGACACTGCAAAAGCGATTGCAGCAAAAGTATCTGTTCCTTTACCAACAGATGTTGTGGTTGCTGATGCAACACAAATCAACTTTGAAGATTTCTTGGGTTCTTTAGCCAACACACCTGCAATTGTGAAAAAAGTTGAAGATGTTGCAGAAAACGACATGATTCTAGATGTTGGTCCTGAAACAGCAGCGACTTTTGCAACATTATTGAAACAATCCAAGACTATTCTATGGAATGGCCCAGTTGGGGTGTTTGAAGTCGATCAATTTGGCGAAGGCACAAAAGCATTGTCATTGGCGATTGCAGAAAGCGAAGGTTTCTCGATTGCAGGTGGTGGTGACACATTGGCTGCGATTGATAAATATGATGTTGCATCTCAAATCAGCTATATTTCAACAGGCGGCGGTGCGTTTTTAGAATTTGTAGAAGGTAAAACTTTGCCTGCAGTTGCGGTTTTACTTGAGCGTGCCTAAGTCTTCTTAGGAGCGTTTCATGAAAAAACAATTGATCATTGCATTGGCATGCCTTGCACCGCTTGCATTCACTGCGTGTTCAAAAAAATCAGAAGATGCTAATACTGAGCAATCAGCAGTAGCATCGGATGACCAGCCGACATCTCCAGAACAGCAGGCAAAAATTGATGCTTTAGACAAACCTGTACTTGATGAAAAAAATACAGATGTTAAAAAAGCAAATGCTCATGCTTCTGAAGTGAAAGTGCAATGATTTGTTGATTTTTTAATTAAAATCCCTGCCGATGCAGGGATTTTTTTTTAAATGATGTTTTTTGATGCTGAATTGCAATCGAGCAGCATGTAGAATAAGGCCCACTACCTGGGAGGATACTATGGCTCTTATTTCGTTGCGCCAGCTCTTGGATCACGCTGCAGAACACAACTACGGCGTACCAGCATTTAACGTAAACAATCTAGAACAAATGCGTGCAATCATGTTGGCTGCAGATGCAACTAACTCACCTGTTATTGTTCAAGCATCTGCGGGTGCTCGTAAATATGCAGGCGCACCATTCTTGCGTCACCTGATTTTGGCAGCAGTTGAAGAATGGCCACATATTCCAGTGGTAATGCACCAAGACCACGGAACGAGTCCTGACGTATGTCAACGTTCAATCCAGTTGGGCTTTAGCTCAGTGATGATGGATGGTTCTTTGGGAACTGATGGTAAAACACCAACAAGCTATGACTACAATGTTGACGTAACACGTCGTGTTGTTGCAATGGCACATGCGTGTGGCGTTTCTGTCGAAGGTGAAATCGGTTGTTTAGGTAGCCTTGAAACAGGCATGGCAGGCGAAGAAGATGGCGTAGGCGCAGAAGGCGTACTTGACCATTCTCAATTGTTAACTTCAGTTGAAGAAGCAACTCAATTCGTTGCAGATACCAATGTTGATGCCTTGGCAATTGCTGTAGGTACTTCACACGGTGCATACAAATTTACCCGTCCACCTACAGGCGACATTTTGGCAATTGACCGCATTAAAGAAATTCATGCGGCATTACCAAACACTCACCTTGTAATGCACGGTTCAAGCTCTGTTCCACAAGAATGGTTGAAAGTGATCAACGAATTTGGTGGTAACATTGGCGAAACTTACGGTGTGCCAGTTGAGCAGTTGGTTGAAGCAATCAAACACGGTGTTCGTAAAATCAACATCGACACTGACTTACGTTTGGCTTCTACTGGTGCGATTCGTCGCTTCTTGGCAGAAAACCCTGCTGAGTTTGACCCACGTAAATACTTCGCGAAAACTGTTGATGCAATGAAACAAGTCTGTATCGACCGTTACGAAGCATTTGGTACTTCAGGTAATGCTGACAAGATTCGTCCAATTTCTTTAGAGAAAATGGTTGAACGTTATTAATTGAGTCTTTGACCCAATTCAATTTATCTGACCCTAGTGTTAGATAGATCAGTTAAGGAGCTCGTGATAGCTCCTTAACTTTTTTGGTTTTATTGCCATAATTTAAATGAAACATTCGATATTTAAAGTCAGTTCATTTCAACCACTTTTAATGGATTAAAAGACTGCGAGGTTGGCATCATTTCAATACGGTTGATGTTGATATGCACAGGCTGAGCTGCGACCCATGCCACTGTATTGGCAATATCTTCAGGCAAGATCGGATTTTTGTGGTCGTATAAATCTTTGACTTTTTCTGCAT
This sequence comes from Acinetobacter sp. MB5, assembly GCF_003261585.1. Classification (GTDB taxonomy): domain Bacteria; phylum Pseudomonadota; class Gammaproteobacteria; order Pseudomonadales; family Moraxellaceae; genus Acinetobacter. Next base: position 121,609 of record NZ_POVU01000005.1, read on the forward strand.
CTCCTTTGAAGCGCACCAGAGAAAACTCAGTTCCACCACATAGCCCAGGTTCAATATTACAAACGCGTACACCTGTACCAGAGAGATCTGCACGAAGGTTTAAACTGAATTGTTTCACAAAGGCTTTAGTTGCACCGTAGACATTGCCCCCTGGATAAGGGTATGAACCTGCAATAGAGCCGATATTGATGACTAAGCCTGATTTTTTCTCCACCATATAGGGTAAAACCAAGTGCGTCATGGTGATCAGTCCTTTAATATTGGTATCGACCATACTGTACCAATCTTCTAGGTCTGCTTTATCTGCGGACTCTAAGCCGAGCGCCAAACCTGCGTTATTGACCAGTAAATCAATTTGACTGATTTGAAAAGCTTGTGGCACAGCAGCCAAGGCTTCTTTTAATTTTTCAGCGGAGTTCGTCAAGTCTAAGGCCAACGGATAGAAGGATTGTCCAAGTTCGGTATGGAGCTGATTTAGATTTTCTATACGCCGTGCAACCCCAATCACTTTATAACCTGACTCAACCAGCTTTTTCGCAATGTGATATCCAAAGCCTGATGAAGCACCAGTAACGATCGCTAACATGTTTATATCCTCTATTGAGTCCATCGGGTGGGCTTGATGGGCTAAGTCAACTGTACTTTGCAGTTCAAGATAGAGAATTTAAAAGTTGTAAAACAGATACAGTTTTGATTAAAAATAAGATACAGTTTTTGGGGAATAAGCAATTTTTAGAATTGACTGTAACATGGAATGGAATCGATAAAATTTTATTAATATTGATATAAATCAATATATTGAAATAATTTTATATCTCTTATAACAGGATATGTTCTTTGGCGGAAAGATCATCAATTTTGATTTTTCTTGGCATATAAATTGCTTTTTCGTACATCAGGGAAGATGGGTAAGTGTGTAAATTCTTGCATTATCTTCAGTAAATTGATTTATCAGGGGAAATTTTGATGATGAAAAGCTGGAAAAACAAAGTATTGGTATCAACCACACTCTTGTTGACTGCATTCGGTACAAATGTTCAAGCAAAGGATTGGAAAGTTATTCGTTTTGGTACAGAGTCTTCTTATGCGCCATTCGAATATAAAGCACCAGGTAACAAACTGGTAGGCTTCGATGTCGATTTGGGTAACGCCATTTGTGCTAAATTGAAAGCAAAATGTGTATGGGTTGAAAACTCTTTTGATGGCATGATTCCAGCGCTGAAAGCTAAAAAATTCGATGGTATTCTTTCATCAATGACAGTAACCGCTGATCGTTCTAAGCAAATCGCGTTTAGTAATAAAATTTATAACACGCCAACGCGTATGATCGCGAAAAAAGGTTCTCCATTGCTACCAACAGCAGCGTCTTTAAGAGGTAAACGCGTCGGTGTTCAACAAGGTACGATGCAAGAAAGCTATGCAAAAGCGTACTGGGCAACCAAAGGTGTGAATGTTATTCCATATCCAAACCAAGACATTCTGTACCAAGACATGATGTCAGGTCGTTTAGATGCCTCTTTACAAGATGCACTGATGGTTGATGCGGGCTTCTTGAAATCACCGAAAGGCAAAAACTTTGGCTTTGCAGGTGGCAATGTGGTGGATGCCAAAACTTTAGGTGTAGGTGCAGCAATTGGTTTACGTAAGGAAGATGTAGACCTGAAAAATGACATTAACAAAGCTTTAGCACAAATTATTGCTGATGGAACATATAAAAAATTAGAGAAAAAATATTTCCCTTTCAGTATTTATTAATTCAGAGAAAAGTGTCGGTCTAGTACCGACACTTTTTCTATGAGCTTTACTCTCATCACTATCAGATCGATTGTTTTTACTTGGAGAAGATGAGTATGTTTTTGTCTGGTTATGGTTCTGTGCTATGGGATGGCACTTGGATGACCATAAAACTTGCACTGTTATCGCTCTTACTCTCGGTGATTATTGGCTTAATTGGCGCAGTTTGTAAGCTATCTCGCATTAAAATGGTGCGATATGTCGCGACAGTGTATACCACCCTGATTCGTAGTGTTCCAGATTTGGTCATTATGCTGCTTCTATTCTATAGCCTTCAGCTTGGACTCAATTCAATTACTGACTCTTTGCAAATGGACCAAATCGATATTGATCCATTCGCGGCTGGTGTCATTACACTGGCATTTATTTATGGGGCGTATTTTACCGAAACTTTTCGTGGGGCGTTTCAGTCTGTACCCAAAGGGCAAATTGAAGCCGCTTATGCTTATGGCATGACGCCATTTCAAGTCTTTCGACGGGTATTATTTCCGCAAATGATGCGTTTTGCATTGCCTGGGATTGGCAATAACTGGCAGGTTTTAATTAAAGCGACGGCTTTGGTTTCGTTGATTGGTCTGACAGACATTGTCAAAATTACCCAAGATGCAGGTCGTAGCACCATGCAAGTGTTTTATTTTAGTGTACTTGCTGCGGCAATTTATCTTGCGATTACCACGGTTTCCAATCTCGTTTTGATGTGGCTTGAGCGCCGTTACTCTGCTGGTGTCAAAAAGGGGCAACTATGATTGAAATTATTCAACAATATTGGCAGCAATACCTGTGGACAGATGGTTTTCAAATGACTGGCGTTGCCATGACTTCATGGCTGTTGGTACTGTCAATTGCGATTGGTTTTGTATTGTCTGTTCCACTGTCGATTGCACGGGTATCGAGTAATCCATTGATTCGTGGCCCAGTATGGCTATTTACCTATGTATTTCGTGGCACGCCATTGTATGTACAGCTACTAATTATTTATTCGGGGATTTATAGCTTTGATTTCATTCATGATCATCAAATCTTAAATGATTTTTTTCAAAGTGGCTTAAAATGTACGATTTTGGCATTTGCACTGAACACAGGTGCTTATACCACTGAAATTTTTGCAGGGGCAATCCGTTCTATTCCTTACGGTGAGATTGAGGCTGCGCAGGCTTTTGGTATGTCACCGTGGAAACGCTATACCCGCATTATTATTCCTTCAATGTTACGTCGTGCCTTGCCATTTTATGGCAATGAAGTCATTTTGATGTTGCATGCAACCACCATCGCGTTTACGGCGACCGTACCTGATATTTTAAAAGTTGCGCGTGATGTCAATGCGGCAACTTATGAAACCTTTAATGCTTTTGGGATTGCCGCAGTGCTGTATGCCTGCTTGGCTTTTATCTTGATTGGCATATTCCGCAAACTGGAAAAACGCTGGTTGGCATTTTTAAAACCATCGGATCATTAGGAGAATACAGATGGAAGATTCAGCAAAACTGGTGATTCGAGATTTATGTAAAACCTTCGGGGACAATGAAGTACTCAAAGGCGTCTCACTCGATGCCAAAGCAGGCGATGTGATTAGTATTATCGGCTCATCGGGTTCGGGAAAAAGTACATTTTTACGCTGTATTAATTTTCTGGAACAGCCGAGTAATGGCTCAATCAAACTCAATGGTGAGAAGCTACAAACTGTTTTTGACAAGCATGGCAACCTGAAAGCGACCAATCCCAAACAACTGCAAAAAATGCGTACCCAGCTCATGATGGTGTTTCAGCATTTTAATTTATGGTCACATATGACAGTTTTACAAAATGTGATTGAAGGCCCGATTCATGTACTGGGCGTGAAACGTGCGGAAGCAGAAGAACGTGCGCGTAAATATTTACGCAAAGTGGGTTTAAACGAAAGTGTGGAAAATAAATATCCTGCATTCTTGTCGGGTGGGCAACAACAACGGGTTGCGATTGCCCGCGCTTTGGCGATGGAACCAGAGGTGATGCTTTTCGATGAACCGACCAGTGCTTTAGACCCTGAACTGGTGGGGGAAGTCCTTAAAGTGATGCAAGGTTTGGCAGAAGAAGGGAGAACCATGATTGTGGTGACGCATGAAATGGGCTTTGCACGTCATGTGTCAAATCAGGTGATCTTTTTGCATCAAGGGAAGATCGAAGAGCAGGGTGATCCGAAAGAAGTCCTGACTCATCCGAAAAGTGAGCGTCTAAAACAGTTTTTGGAAGGAAACTTTAAATAATGCGAAAGGTTTAAAAATTGCTATAGGGCATATCTTCGCTGAATTAAATAAAAAATTTAATTAATTTAATTATTTATAATATGTTTTTATAAGCAGTAACTAGAGGTAGTTATTGCTTATTTTTTTTCCGAACGATAAATAATTGCTTAAAAAAGTATTGTCTGAATATATTCTAAGTGAAAAGAGGGTGCTATCCTCTGCGCTAAATCATATATGAACGTAATTATAATTTATGAATGCTGGATTCGATCAGGTGATTGACAAGGATTTTCAACGCCAATTATTAGATAGAAAACTTAATTTTCTTAGAAAAGTCGTTATTCAACGAGGTAATAAAATTCAGTCTTTACGTGCTGTTATTAAAAAGAAAAATATTAAATTGAGTGATGAACAATTGCTAGACAGAATTGAGTTTCTACAAGCTCAAATTGAATATCAGGAACTTTTAGAAAGTAAATTGATTGACATAATTAACAGAGAATAAACTATTTGTAGTTTTGCAAGACTGATTGAAAAGTAATTGAATCGTATATTTATTATTTGTTGGCTGTGATTGCATATTTGACAGTTTATAATTGATTTAATTTTATAGTCATGATGATCTTTTTAAGTTTTTTGCAGAAGATCTTTAAGGATTTGTTCTTTCTCCATCATATTCTCTCATGATGAAAAAGTGGATATTGATATATGACTCTCATTTTCTTCGCGGCACTATGCAGTGTTGCAGTGTCGATTGTTTTGAAACAATTTAAACAACGTGATTATTCAGCTTTGCAAATGATTGTCTGGAACTATGTTACGGCCAGTATTTTGTGCTGGTTGTGGTTTAAACCCGATTTTGCTCATTTAAGTATTCAGGATACGCCGTGGTGGTTGATTGGTGTGCTCGGTGTGTTGCTACCTAGTATTTTCTTTTGTTTAGCTAAATCTTTACAACATGCGGGTATTATTAAAACCGAAGTTGCTCAGCGCCTATCCGTAGTTTTGTCACTACTTGCAGCCTATTTTGTGTTTCATGAACAATTTTCGAGTCTCAAATTATTGGGTGTAGCACTGGGTATTGGTGCGGTATTGAGCCTGATTGTTGCCAAAACACAAGCGACTACTCAAACACAAAGCAGCAAGGCGGGATGGTTCTTGGCAAGTGTTTGGGCAGGTTATGCACTGGTGGATATTTTATTGAAATACAACAGTAGCTTAGGTCAACAATTTGCTTTGAGCCTGAATTTGATGTTTATGGTGGCAGGTGTTGCATCTGCAATTTTTGTCAGTCTGTCTAAACTAGAGCAGTGGCAAGTGAAGAATTTTCCTGCGGGGGTTTTACTCGGTGTCCTAAACTTTGCCAATATCGCTTTTTATGTCCAAGCCCATCAATTACTGAAAGATGCGCCAGCGGTGGTTTTTGTGGTGATGAATGTTAGTGTTGTGACTTTAGGTGTTTTGAGTGGTTTGATTTATTTTAAAGAAAAGCCAAATAAGATGACGATTATTGGATTACTACTCAGTTTAATCGGTGTAGGTTGCTTGGCCATGAGTATGACTTAAGCTAAAAATAGCCTAAGTCATACGTTTGACTTAAAGAATCGTAAACAACTCTTCTTTACTTAAACGTGATTTTGGCAATTTGGCATTAAAGTCTTTTTCACTGCGATAACCTAGAGTGAGCACTACAGAACTATGGAAACCTTGATTCACCAAATCAAACTCCTGATTGACCGCAGCATCATCAAAACCACCGATCGGTGTAGCATCAATACCTAAAATCGGTGCAGCCAACAGTAATTCACCCAGTGCAATAAAGGTCTGGGTTTCCATCCAGTGCTTAATATTGCCTTTTTCATTGCGATAATAGTCGATATAGCCTGCACGGGTTTCGCGTTGTGCTTGTTTGGTCGCTTCATCTTTAAAACGACCTGCAACATCATCCTGTGTGACTAAATGTTCCAAATATTCTTCCGTTACATCAGTACGGGTACACAGCACAATCGTATGGGATGAGTCGAGAACTTTAGGTGCGTTATAGGCATATTTGCCCGTCATGCACTTCGCAATACGCTGTTTGGCTTCAGGGCTTTGTGCAACGATAAAATGCCATGGCTGGATATTGATGGATGATGGTGCGAGGCGTAACACTTCAAGTAATAAATCGATTTGATCTTGCGGAATTTTCTTATCTGGGTCATACGCTTTCGTGGTGTAGCGTTGCTGGGTGAGATTGAGAAGATCCATATGCTATCCTGATTCGGTAATAATTCGGTTTTAACTCATCATTCGATAATATGTGGACATTCTCTCAAAACACAACAAATTTACCGTAAGAGAATGCGTGAAATTGTGTGAAATATCTCTTTTTAATAGAATCTAAATGCAGATTTAAAATTTATAGGAGTGATGTATAGAAAGATTGCTTAAGCATGCTGAAGTTGTATATTTTTTTGAATGCTCGACAACATACGCTTGCGAATCAAACCACTCACAGGTCGAATCAGATACCAATAGGGTCGAAAGCTAGACAATGCTTTTTGATCAACACAAAAAACACGTGTTTCAGTTGTGAGTTGTGTGTGCGTATCACTGATCTTTTCCGCGACAAAATGCAAGGTCAGTTTGGCTGAGCCTGATTCTGAAAATGCTAAAAAAGATGCTGCGTCAAGAATTGGCACTTGTCCATAATTAAGCTGCCAGAATTTTCCTGTCAAGCCCATCATCAATTCTTGCTGTTCGATGTGTTCTAATCGTGTGAAATTATCTAAACCGAAGGCTTGTTTAGAAATGCGTTGTTGCCCCGTGATTTTGTCAAGAAGCCGGATCGGTAGCTCTCTTAAGCCAATCGCCAATTTGAAAAAAGCGTCATTATCACCCCGATAATTGAGCACAGCATGCATCACATCTGCTTGAGATGCTGCGATTTTTATCGAATGAGTTTCTATAAAATGATAGAGGGGTAGATATTTATTGTTGATCGGCATTGTTTATTGGATTCATTTTTATGATGATTTGTTCTGATCATAGGGAGAAAAGTTGTAATCTGTCAAATATCCAAAATCTCACCAAATTTTAATGAGATATTTTAACCATTCCAATATTTTTAAATTCCTTTTAGAAGTAACGATCAGTTAGCTTAGTGACAGTTTTAAATTAAAGTTTAATCCATGCGGTAGAAGAAGATTCTTTGATGTAAAAATAGATGGTGTTTTAGTGTGGTTGGTCTATATAAAATATAATGCATAGCTTATGAATAAAACTGCAAATGAGCGAAATGCTTAATCAGCAAACCTTTGAAAAATAAAACTTCTAAAGCAGAAAAAATGATTTAGGTATTCAGAAATCATAATGATTTAGAGTCACACTATTGTGCGCTAGACATGCTAACATAAAGCGCAAAATTTCCGTGTAGCTGGGTATATCAATGACTGAGGAAAGATTAACTCACCTTAAACAGCTTGAAGCTGAAAGTATTCATATTATTCGAGAAGTCGCTGCGGAATTCGAAAATCCCGTCATGCTGTACTCGATTGGTAAAGACTCAGCAGTAATGTTGCATTTGGCAATGAAGGCTTTTTATCCTGCAAAATTGCCATTTCCATTATTGCATGTGAATACTGGGTGGAAATTCAAGGACATGATCACTTTCCGTGATGACATGGTCAAACGACTTGGTCTTGAATTGATCGAACATAAAAATCTTGAGGGTATGGCACAGAACATTAACCCGTTCGATCATGGCAGCTCAAAATATACTGACATCATGAAAACGCAAGCCTTAAAGCAAGCGCTGGATAAATATCAATTTGATGCAGCATTTGGTGGTGCGCGCCGTGACGAAGAAAAATCACGTGCCAAAGAACGTGTATATTCATTCCGTGACAGCAAACACCGCTGGGATCCGAAAAACCAACGCCCTGAGCTTTGGAATATCTACAACGGTAAAGTGAACAAAGGCGAGAGCATTCGTGTTTTCCCATTGTCGAACTGGACTGAGCTAGACATCTGGCAATACATCTATTTGGAAAGTATTCCATTGGTTCCGTTGTATTTGGCGGCTGAGCGCCCTGTCGTTGAACGTGATGGTACATTGATCATGATCGATGACGAACGTTTCCCATTACGTGAAGGCGAAGTTCCACAAATGAAATCGGTACGTTTCCGTACCCTTGGCTGTTATCCGTTAACTGGTGCGGTTGAATCAACTGCCGATACTTTGCCGGAAATTATCCAAGAAATGCTTTTAGCCACAAGTTCTGAACGTCAAGGTCGTATGATTGACCATGATGAAGCAGGCTCGATGGAAAAGAAAAAGCAAGAAGGCTATTTCTAAAATCTCCCCCTAACCCCTCTTTGAGAAAGAGGGGAGAACTCCCGAAAAAAATGGAGGAAAGTCCTCCTTTATCAAAGGAGGATTTAGGAGGATTTAAAGATTAGCAACTGATTTCAACGAATTTGTGGAGTTTGAGCGATGTCGCATCAATCAGATTTAATTAGCCAAGATATTTTGGCGTATTTAAAACAACATGAAAATAAAGACTTACTGCGTTTTTTAACTTGCGGTAACGTCGATGATGGTAAAAGTACCTTAATTGGTCGTTTACTGTATGATTCAAAATTGATCTATGAAGATCAATTACAAGCAGTCACCCGTGACAGTAAGAAAGTGGGTACAACAGGTGATGCACCTGACTTGGCGCTCCTTGTTGATGGTCTGCAAGCAGAACGTGAGCAGGGGATTACCATTGATGTAGCTTATCGTTATTTCTCAACTGAAAAACGTAAGTTCATTATTGCTGATACTCCAGGGCATGAGCAGTACACACGTAACATGGCAACAGGTGCATCGACCTGTGACCTAGCGATCATCTTGATTGATGCGCGTTATGGTGTGCAAACTCAGACTCGTCGTCACACCTATATTGCGAGCCTATTGGGTATCAAGAACATTATTGTTGCGATCAACAAAATGGACTTGGTGGAATTCTCTGAAGCACGCTTCAATGAAATCCAAGTTGACTATGCAAACTTCGTAAGCCAGTTGGGTGACCGTCAGCCAAGTAACATCGTATTTACACCGATTTCAGCATTGAATGGCGATAACGTTGTCAACAAATCACCAAATACTCCATGGTACACAGGCGAAACGTTGATGGGTACTTTGGAATCTGTTGAAATCAGTCGTAATACTGCGAAACATGATTTCCGTTTCCCTGTACAGTACGTCAACCGCCCTAACCTTGACTTCCGTGGTTTTGCAGGGACGATTGCACTGGGTGAAATCCATGTAGGCGATAAAGTTGTGGCTTTACCATCAGGTAAGTCTTCAACTGTCAAAGAAATCGTGACATTTGATGGCAATCTTGAGTATGCATTTGCAGGTCAAGCGGTAACATTGACCTTGAATGATGAGATTGACGTATCACGTGGCAACATGTTGGTTCGTGCCGATCAAGATGCTCCAACCATTTCACGTTCTGTAAAAGCAACTGTGGTGTGGATGGCAGATCATCCATTGGTGGTTGGTAAGTTGTATAACTTGAAAGTGGGTACGCAAACTGTTCCTGCAAAAGTTACAGCAATTAACTTCCGTACCAATGTGAATACGCTTGAGCATGTTCAGGTTGAAGCACTTGAGTTAAATGCAATTGCCAATGTGACCATCGAATTTGATGCACCAGTGGTCTTTGACCGTTATCAAGACAGCCGTTACACAGGTTCATTTATCTTCATCGACCGTTTAAACAACGTGACTGTTGGCGCGGGTATGGTTGAAGAGTCTGTAGAATGGACTGCGCATACAAGCCCAGTGACTGCTGAAGAACGTGCTGCACGTTTAGGTCAAAAACCTGCGGTATTGGCGGTGACTGCGGAAGTGTTTGCTCAAGCGCAACAGCTTGAACGCGCGTTACTTGAAACTGGTGTGGTTGCCGTTGCGAAATCAGGTTTCACTGCTGAACAAATCAGCTTACTTCGTGAAACAGGTGTGGTTGTGATTGTTGATGATGCTGAACAAGCAGACTCAAGAGTGACTCAAACTGATTTTGATGCTGCGGTTCAATTCATTCAAGAATTGGTACAGCTTTAAGTTCTAGTTGGCTTGGTTTGAGATGTTTCGGCATCTCAACAGAGCAATAAAAAAGCCCAGTCAGTAGATTGGGCTTTTTGTTTCTGAGTGACATGAAATTTTTTAAAGTAGTGCGATAAAAATTCCTGCAAAAATAATCATACCCACCCAACGGTTATGCAAAAAAGTTTTAAAACAACGTTGAGGTTCACGCTTATGGGTTTGTGTCCATTGATAAATATAGTCTGCAATCACGATACACAAAGCAATTGTTCCATAAGGATGCAGGATATCTTCACGATATAAAGCTGCACCAATCAGAATGACACTGGCTGCCTGTAACAGGTTAATAATCGGAATATCGTAACGACCAAATAAAATCGCGGTAGATTTCACACCAATTTTTAAATCATATTCACGGTCAGTAATTGCATACTGAGTGTCGTAAGCAACCGTCCAAGCCAAATTGCCGAAGTAAAGCAACCAACAGGTTAAATCCAGTGGACGTCCCATTGCGGTAAATGCCATGGGAATCGCCCAAGAAAATGCAGCACCCAAAAATACTTGTGGCAAATGGGTATAGCGTTTCATGAACGGATAAATGAACGCCAGAATTAATGCTCCAAAAGAGCAGTAAAATGTGGCAATTGGTAGAAAGAACAGCAGACAAGCACTGGCAGCAACCAGAGCCAAGAAAACCATCACGGCTTCAATCGGTTGAATCACGCCTGTTGCCAAAGGGCGTTGCTTGGTACGCGCTACATGCCCATCGACCTTACGGTCAGCAAAGTCATTGATGGCACAACCTGCTGCGCGCATAAAGACCACACCAAGAAACATCACAAACAGGGTTTTAAAGTCAGGAATCCCTTTTGCTGCAACCCAAAGCGCCCACATGGTTGGCCATAAAACCAGTTCAGTGCCAATTGGTTTGTCAAAACGACACAGATAATAATAGGCTTGTAAGCGCTGTTGCCAGCTGGTGTGTTGTACCGTTGCCATAGCAGTCCTTATTACAATGTTTGTATAAAGCGTTCAAATGCAGGTAAAAAAGTTTCTTGGACAATGAATTTACAACCATGCCAAGTATAACAACTTTGCCGAGTCCAACCTTCACTCAAATGCAGCACACGCCGTTCGCATTTGGGCGTGGTACGTTGAAATAAATAATACCCAATTGGACGTTGTCCCAAATGCCGAAAGCAGCGAGCTTTACCTTGCAAACTTAAAATTGGAAAAATGCTTTTAGCTCGTACCCAAGGTTCAGCTTCACAGCCATATAAATAGACTTCTCGAACCCATGAAGTATGTTGCTGAGGCATGCCTAACCATAAACTGTCTTGGCGTTGCATACGTTGAAAAGATTCTTGAAGTGGTTCAACTCGAAATGAGCCACCTGCAAGTTGGGTGAGCTGTTGAGTGAGTGAGCCTGAGGCATATAGCCAAGATTTTAGATGGGAATCCAGCCCTTGTGGGTCATGCTGAGTCATATGCAGTGTCTTATTGCTTTGTCAGTTGCACTGTTTGCTCGAAAGCTTACAAGTTGCTCCAGCATTGTAATGTAACGAGGGTCATTGATGAAGCCATAAATTATAAGAAGATAGATTTTGTTATGCTTTATAAGACTTTTCGGGTAATTTGACAGCATTTTTTAACGATAAACTTCTTATTTAAAATTGTATTTTTAGTGAAAAATAACCATATTCAGTACATCAATGTTGAATAACAATGAGAGGGAATCGCATGAAACTTTATATTTACGAACACTGCCCATTTTGCTTGAGAACCCGCATGATTAGCGGTTTAAAGCAACTTGATATGCAGTATGAAGTGATTATGGAAGGGGATGCAGAAACGCCAACACGTTTGGTTGGCAAAAAAGTTGTTCCAATTTTACAAAAGCAAGATGGTACCCATATGACAGAAAGTCTGGATATCGTTCGGCACCTAGACCAATTGGCGGAGCCTTCTTATGTGCAGGAAGTAGATGCTCCTAAGCTTGAACAATGGTGTAAAGACAGCGCTGATGCGATTTACAAATTGGCTGTACCGCGCTTCACCAAAGGACAGTTTAAAGAAGTTGAAACCGATAAAGCACGTGCTGCATTTGTAGCACGCGAAACCAAGGTTTTTGGTGATTTAGATAGCTTGATTGCTAATAGTGATGAATATGTCTCAAAGATTAATCAAAAACTTTTAGAGCTTGAAGACTTAGTGGATACACGTGAAGAAGTGTATTTAATCGACTTTAAACTTTTCCCATTGTTGCGTTCACTTTCTATTGTCAAAGGTTTGCAATTTGGCAATAAAGTAAATAACTATATGCAAGATTTGGCAGATAAAGCACAAGTTGACTTGCTTTTTGATCAAGCGATTTAAAAAGTACGGTGAAAGCCTGTTTGAGTTTGGAAAACTTGCATCGTTTTAGTCTTTCAGAATGAGAGATCGATTAAAAAGTATAATGTTTAAATTGTTGCTGGCCTTGAGCATCAATCTCTAAAATCATGGCTTCACCCGTTTTTTCACGCCAGTCACCGAGCACAATACGTTGTTTATCATTGATTTCGTGATGAATCATCGGGCGGTGGGTGTGTCCATGAATGAGAACATCAACATCTTTGAGCGCAGCATCAACGGCTTGTTGATTGACATCCATAATTTCGTAATGCTTTTCTTGTTTGGATTCATGACTTTTTTGTCGAAAGCCCTCAGCCAGTTTTTTACGGAAACTGAGTGGTGTTCGTCGCAAAATAAACACAAGTACAGGATTACGAATAATCTTTTTAAAGCGTTGATAGGCGACATCATCGGTACATAGCGCATCGCCATGTTCAAGGCGGTAAGTACGACCATGAATGTTCAATGTCGTTATATCAGGCAAGAGTCGACCTGAAAATAGATTGAGAAACTTTTGGCTTAACGCAAAATCACGATTTCCAACTTGGAAATAAACCTGATTGCCTTGTGAAGTAAATTTCTGAAGCGCTGCTATGATTTCATCGAGCCATGCAGATCGGTTGTCATCCCCAATCCATGCATTGAACCAGTCACCCAGAATATAAAGTTGGGTCTGTTTTTGTTGATAGTCGTGTAATAAAGCTAAAAACCCCCGAACGAGTCGAGGGTGATTAGGTGACAAATGTAAATCAGAGATAAACAGGTAGGTCACAAGGTATCCTTTTTTAATAATCCCTCCTAGCCTCCCTTTGAAAAGGGAGGAAGTCCCTCTTTCGTAAAGAGGGATTTAGGGAGATTGATTATTCAGCGATAATTTTCGCAGTTTCGATCACAACATTTTCAAGAGGAACGTCAGCATGGTAACCACGGTTGCCTGTACGAACACCTTTGATTTGTTCAACAACGTCCATACCTTCAACCACTTTACCAAACACGGCATAACCCCAACCTTGAGTTGTTTTGCCAGAGTGGTTCAAGAAAGAGTTGCTTTTTACGTTGATGAAGAACTGTGCAGAAGCAGAGTGAGGTGCTTGAGTACGTGCCATTGCGATAGTACCAGCATCGTTGCTTAAACCGTTGTCAGCTTCGTTTTCAATTGAATCACGAGTTGATTTTTCTTTGAAGTTTTCGTCGAAACCGCCACCTTGGATCATGAAACCATCGATTACACGGTGGAAAATTACACCATCATAGAAACCATCACGCACATATTCTAAAAAGTTTGCCACTGTTTTAGGCGCTTTTTCGCTGTTAAGCTCAAGAACAATACGACCTTTATTGGTGTTTAATTCGACTTGAGGAAAACTCATTACATAATCTCCTGAGCATGGCACAAAAAGCCATGGGTTTTTTTGTTGAGAGAAGCATAAGCAAACTGTAAACTAGTTAGCAAGTATAAACGTTATTTTGTTTGAGAAAAGAGCCTGATAGCGTTTAAATTATCCTAATTTTTTAACCAAGAAGTGATTTACCCATTATGAAGCCGAATGATGCTGTTTCAAATCTGCCAAATATACCGACACCGAATACCCAAGCCACTGTCGATGCTGCGCAGCAAGAACAACAGCCCGGCTTAGACTTTATCCGTCAAGTCATTACAGAAGATGTTGCAGCAGGACGCACTCAAACTGTTGTCACTCGTTTCCCACCAGAACCAAATGGTTATTTGCATATTGGTCACGTGAAAGCCATTTGCTTAAACTTTGGTGTTGCTGAAGAATTTGGTGGTTACTGCAACTTGCGTTTCGATGATACGAATCCAGATGCAGAAGAACAAGAATATGTTGATGGTATTGCCAATGATGTGAAATGGCTCGGATTTAACTGGAAAGGCGAGCCATGCTATGCATCAAGTTATTTTGATCAGTTATATGCATGGGCTGTTCAACTGATTGAACAAGGCGATGCTTATGTTGATTTGCAAAGCCCTGAAGAAATTAAACTGAATCGTGGTAACTTTGTTGAACTTGGTAAAAATTCACCTTACCGTGATGCAACTGTACAAGAAAATCTTGAACGCTTTGAAAAAATGAAAGATGGTACTTTTGCCGAAGGTCAGGCGGTATTACGTGCTAAAATTGATATGGCAAGCCCAAATGTTCACATGCGTGATCCGATTTTGTACCGCATTTTACATTCTGAGCATCACCAAACGGGCGATACTTGGAAAATCTATCCAATGTATGACTATGCACATCCATTGTCAGATGCCATTGAAGCCGTTACGCATTCACTCTGTACTTTAGAATTCCAAGACCACCGTGCATTCTATGACTGGGTCATTGAGAAAGTTCACTCAGTCGCTGTACCACGTCAGTATGAATCTTCTCGTTTAAACATTGATTACACCATTACTTCTAAACGTAAACTACGCCGTTTAGTAGAAGGTAACTTTGTTAATGGTTGGGACGATCCACGTATGCCAACCGTTGTCGGTATGCGCCGCCGTGGTTTTACGGCTGAGGGCTTACGTGATTTCTGTAAACGCGTTGGTGTATCAAAAACTGATGGTATCGTTGATGTAGCGATGCTGGAATTCTGTATCCGTCAGTCGCTTGAAAATAGCGCAGCGCGTGGTATGGCGGTATTGAACCCTCTTAAAGTAACTTTAACCAACTTGCCTGAAGATTTGGATTTAACGCATGCACGTCATCCAAACGTCGATATGGGTGAGCGTATCATTCCACTGAGCAAAGAAATTTACATTGATCGTAAAGACTTTGAAGAAATGCCACCAAAAGGCTTTAAACGTTTAGTGCCTGAAGGTGAAGTGCGTTTACGTCATGCTTACGTAATCAAGTGTGATGAAGTGATTAAAGATGAAAATGGTGAAGTGATTGAGCTGAAGTGTTCGATTGACCCTGAAACTTTAGGTAAAAACCCTGAAGGTCGTAAAGTAAAAGGCGTGATTCACTGGGTATCTGCAACTCAAGGTATTCCTGCTGAAGTACGTATCTATGACCGTTTATTCAGTGTGGCTGATCCTGAACAAGGTGAAGACTTTTTGGATAACTTAAATCCAAATTCATTGACGGTCGTTCAAGCGGTGATTGAACCTGCTTTGGCACAAGCAAACCCAGAAGATCGCTTCCAGTTCGAACGTGAAGGTTATTTTGTGGCGGATCGTTATGATCATCATGCTGAAAAACCAGTGTTTAACCGTATTTTGGACTTAAAAGACAGCTTTAAGCCTGAAAAGAAATAAGATTTTGAGTCGATGATGCTTTGAAAGCATAAGTCCGATATCAAAAGAAGACCTCAGCAATCGCTGAGGTTTTTTATTTCATCGAGTTTGAGTGAAGTACTATGGCTATATATGAAAGATAAAGGATGAAGTTTAGTTATAAAAAATTCTCTTAAATCTCATAAATAAGACAATAAAAATGGTTTAAAAAACACATGAAAGAAAAAAATTAGTTTCTATGGTGATAATGTGAAAAAAAATACCAAAATGATGTTAAATTAACGTTATTCAGGAAAATAATTCGAAATGGCCGTTGCTATAGTATGAATCAGGGTGTGATGGGGATCGAGAAGATTGGTTAGTCAACATTGGGAGATAAGCGCTAACCTTGCTCAAAAAGTATCGACTCGGCTTTTAGACACAACAACCAAAAGTTGCTTGCAAGTGCTTAATGTTATCATCATTAAGTTGTCAAAAGTAAACAGCAGTTTTCCCTTGACCCTTAAAAATTCTATTTCACTATACTAAAACCCCTTTCTTATTGTTTTTCCAAGTTTTAAATATGGGAAAAACACCATGCAATTAGACCGTTACGACAAACAGATTTTAGAAATTTTGACGCATGAAGATTTAAACCTCAATGAGTTATCTGAGCGTATTAATCTTTCTGTCAGTTCAGTACATCGCCGTATCAAGCACCTGATTGAATCTAATATCATGACCAATTTGAAGCGTGAAATTAATTACGCCAAATTGGGCTTTACCTTGCATATTTTGCTGCAAGTGTCTTTAAACAAGCATGACCGTGCAACATTTGACAGCTTCCTTGAAAAAATTGAAGAAATTCCAGAAGTGATTAACGCTTATCTGGTGACAGGGCAAAGCGCTGATTTTATTGTGGAATTAGTCGCTAAAAATATGGAAGACTACAGTGAAATTTTGCTACGCCGTATTGCCAACATTGAGAATGTGGTCGCGCTGCATTCGAGCTTTGTGATTAAAAAATATGATGTTTTTAATTGCTATAATATGTTGAGCCGTATTTGAGGCTCAACATTCGCTTGATGAATCTAAATTAGAAACCTGCTTCAATCGCGTGAATCATATTGACTAAAACTTGATTCACAGGGGTTGCGACATGGTATTGCTTGCCAAGCTCAATCACCGTTTCCCCAAAAATTGCCACTTCGGTTTTACGCTTGGCTAAAATATCCTGACACATTGAGGTGTAGGCTTGATCATTGAGTTGCAGCATGGGGCTAATAATGCCTTGTAGATCTTGTTCAGTTAGGCCAATCTCTGCTGCTTCTGAAAGATTTAACACCTCACGCGCTGCTGAAAATAACAGGGCTTGAACATCAGGATTATGTTTCACTTCACCATACGGAATTTTTAAAATCGCGGTGACCTGATTGGCAGCGACATTTAGCATAAATTTCTTCCAAAGTGCAAGGCGCATATCAACAGGCGTTTGATAGGGAATCTGTGCCTGTTCAAACAACTGCTGTACCTGTATGACATCATCACTTAGTGTTGCGTTATTTTGTTCGCCAAAGACCAAAAAACCTGCTTTGCTGTAATTTACTTGAGTCCCTTGCCGAGTTGCATCCATCGCAACACCATAAGCGTAAAATGGGTGATATTCGCCAAGACGTTCAGCAATTAAAGTTTCGCTACTAATACCATTGAGTAGTGAAATAATACGGGTTTGAGGTTGAAGAATAGTGCGAGACAATTCAATCGCTTCATGGAGTTGAGTTGCTTTAACTCCAATAATAATCAAGTCTGCTTTAGGTGCATCGCTGCATTGTTCTGGGGTTATGTAATTAAAGTCATACTTTTTATGATTCACCCAAAAACCATCATGTTCATAACGTTGTTTACGCTGTTCATCCAAAATGATATGAATGCGTGAAGGGTCAAAGTCATAGAGTTTAGACGCATAAAGTGCGCCCATAGCGCCTAAGCCAATCACATAAATATGTTGAAGTTGATTTGGCATGAGAATTCCATTTTTTAGTTTCGATGTTTTATGGAATAGTCTATAAAAAAAGCCAAAGAAAAGCCTGTACTAAAATGTGTTTGAGAGAAATGTGCCGATTTAAAATAAAAAAAAGGCCAATCACACTAAGGTGATTGACCTGTAAAAGCGCGGGAGAGTTACGCTGAAGCTTTAGGTTTAATCATGTTTTCAATTGCAAGGATTTCAGAAAGTTGTTCTTCAGATAACAAGTTTTCTGCGCGAATCAAATCCAAGACATTGCGGTTTTCAACGTTTGCAGTTTTTGCAATACGTGTTGTATTTTCATAACCTAAGTACGGGTTCAATGCAGTCACGATACCGATTGAATTTTCTACCAAGTTTTTGCAATGCTCAGGGTTTGCAGTCACTGTGTTGATACATTTATCAGTAAACATCAACATTGCTTTAGCAAGTAGATCGATTGATTCAAACAATTTGAATGCAATTAATGGTTCCATTGCGTTAAGTTGAAGCTGACCCGCATCTG
Organism: Acinetobacter sp. MB5; assembly: GCF_003261585.1. Taxonomy (GTDB): domain Bacteria; phylum Pseudomonadota; class Gammaproteobacteria; order Pseudomonadales; family Moraxellaceae; genus Acinetobacter. Next base: position 139,849 of record NZ_POVU01000005.1, read on the forward strand.
CCGCCAAAGTCACTGCCAAATCGTTTGCCATCACTTGGAAAGAAGCCAAGTTAACAGCTTCAGGAATTACTGGGTTCACTTTACCTGGCATGATTGAGCTGCCTGGTTGGCGTGGTTCAAGGTTGATTTCGCCTAAACCAGTACGTGGGCCACTTGAAAGTAAACGTAAGTCATTTGAAATCTTTGACAATTTAGTCGCAGTACGTTTAAGCAAGCCAGAGAATAAAACGAAATCACCCATGTCTGAAGTTGCTTCAACAAAGTCAGGCGCAGCTTGGATATTTTCTTTGGTAATTTCAGCCAATGCAGAAATTGCATAAGGTGCATAAGCCGCTTCAGTGTTAATACCTGTACCAATTGCTGTACCACCAAGGTTCACATAACCCAACATCTCTGGTGCAATTGCGTTGATTTTGTCGAGGTCTTTTTGCAAAGTTGTTGCAAATGCAGCAAACTCTTGACCCAAAGTCATTGGTACAGCATCTTGTAGCTGAGTACGACCCATTTTCAAGACATCTTTAAATTCAACAGCTTTGTTTGAAAATGCTTGAATCAAAGTTGCAAATGCAGTTTGTAAGCCTTTCAAACTTAACAACAGACCAACACGAATCGCTGTTGGGTAAACGTCATTGGTTGATTGAGACATGTTGACATCGTTATTCGGGTGAAGATTTTTGTATTCACCTTTTGCAAAGCCCATGTGCTCTAACGCAACATTTGCAATCACTTCATTTGCGTTCATGTTGGTTGAAGTACCAGCACCGCCTTGAAGCATGTCGATTGGGAATTGGTCGTGGTATTGGCCGTTGATCAACTGTTTGCATGCAAACTCAATCGCTTGATATTTTTCTTCGCTGAGTTTGCCAAGTTTGTGGTTTGCTTCAGCACAAGCTTGTTTAACCATCGCAAGTGCGATGATGAAATTTGGATGATTACTAATTTTGCTATGAGTTAGGTTAAAGTTTTCAATAGCTCTAAGTGTCTGAACACCAAAGTAAAATTGATTAGGAATATCACGATAACCTAAAAGATCTTTTTCTGAGCGAACTGAAACATTAGTATTCATATTTGGTAACAATCAAGAGGAGATAACCAAATCATAAGAACAAAAAAGCCAAATTGATAATGCATAAAATTCTTGAGATATGCATTTTTTGCATGTAAAAGATAGAAAAATGGATATGTATTTTCCTCATAAGGTATGCGTATAATTCAGCGCTTTAATCAAACCACCAATCAAAGTGATCTATGAATCTTGAAATTCGTTGGGCTCTTGATCTGATTACCCTCGATCAAGAACGTTCAATTTCAAAAGCTGCACAAAAAAGATATATTTCACAATCTGCGTTTAGTCGAAGGCTACAGCATCTCGAAGAAACAGTGGGTTTTTCGATTATTGATCGAAATAGCAAGGAAGTAAGCTTTACAGAATTAGGACAGGTTTTATTATCTACGGCAAATACGCTACAAGCGCAATTAAATGAAAGTATGCAGCTCATTTATGAGATAAAAAACACCAAAGATAATACCTTAAGATTTGCAGTTGTTCATTCTCTCGTGAACAGTTTCTTTGCAGATTATTTAGGTTCTATTCCTGTAGATGACCAAGCCATTAAATTTGAAATTATGGCGATTAATACAGGCGAAGGATTAAAACTTTTAAAAGAAGGGAAAATCGACTTTTTAGTTTCTTATGCATCTAAGCATGAAATGAATCAGGGAAAAGCTGATAGTTTATCTTCAGTTCGTATTGGTGAAACAGAGATTATCCCTGTTTATGCACAAAATGCGGCTAAGAATAAAAAATATGATTTGAACCAACATTTTCCATTATTAACTTATAGTAAAAATGCCTATTTAAGAAACTTGGTTGATCAAGTGATTCAAACCAATAATTTAGATTGTCATATTTTGTATGAGACTGATAATGCAGAAAATTTAAAGCAATTGGTATTGCAGGGTGTCGGGGTGGCTTGGTTACCTAGAATTACAATTATGGATGAGTTGGCACAAAATAAACTGGTTGAACTATCTGCCTCAAAATATGCAGTAAATCAAAGCATTTTTATTTATAAAAGTAAACTCAATAATAATCCATTAACCCAATTTGTTTTTGAACATTTTAAACATCTCAAGAAATAAAATAGATTTCATTCATAGATTAATTTCACTCGATTTATTTTCTCCTTGTGTAAAGTAAAAATATATACAAAGCGAAAGAAAATAAAAGGGAACTTATGAAAGAATTCTAATAGAAAAGGTGCTGATAAATTCACAATCAGCACCTTTTTTTAATGGTTTAAAGTTTAAAGAATACGCTTTAAACGTTCAATTACTTGTTCACATTGTGCAATATCTGCAACGAGTGCCATACGCACATGGTTTTCACCAGGATTACCTTGTTCTGTTTCACGAGATAAATAGCGACCTGGTAAAACTTTAATATGTGCTTTTTCCATGAGCATACGTGCGAATTTTTCGTCATTATCGACTTTTAACCAGTAATAAAAACCTGCATCAGGTTTTTGTAATGGTAATAGATGTCCAAGCTCAGATTGGAATAATTCAAATTTGGCACGATAAAGTCTACGGTTTTCTTCAACGTGCTGTTCATCATTCCAAGCAGAGATCGACGCGATTTGATGTTGTACAGGCATTGCCGCACCATGATAAGTACGGTATTGCAAATATGGCTTGAGCAAGTTTGCATCGCCAGCGACAAATCCTGAGCGCATGCCTGGTAAGTTCGAGCGTTTAGACAATGAATGGAAAACGACACAGTTTTTATAGTCATGACGACCGATTTCAGCACAAACTTCGAGTAAACCCGTTGGCGCTTGATCAAACCATAACTCTGAATAGCATTCGTCAGAAGCAATGACAAAACCATATTGATCTGAAAGTGCAATCAGCTGCTTAAATTTCTCTTTAGAAAGTACCGCACCTGTTGGATTGCCTGGTGTACATACAAACAGTAAAGCGGTTTTTTCCCAAACTTCAGCAGGAACAGTATCGAAATCGCCTAAATAGCCATTTTCTTCAGTGCAGTTAATGAAGTATGGTTTTGCACCTGCAAGGATGGCTGCACCTTCATAGATCTGATAGAACGGGTTTGGCATCACCACATAAGGTGCATCTTCACGGCAAACCAAAGCTTGCACAAAACTGAACAGTGCTTCACGGGTTCCTGAAACAGGTAAAATCTCATGTTCAGGACTGATTTGCTGAAGATTAAAACGTTGAGTTAACCAATTTGCAATGCTGTGACGTAATTCAGGAACACCTTTACTGTTTGGATAAGTCGACAAATGCCCAAAGTTGTCAATAATCGCTTGTTTGACAAACTCAGGAGCAGGGTGCTTTGGTTCACCAATTGAAAGTGGAATCAGTGGTAAATCAGCAGGCTGAACGTCTTGGAAAAGACGATTCAGTTTTTCAAAAGGGTAAGGATGTAAAAGAGATAAACTCGAATTCATTGGATTAACTACCAAAATTAATGTTGCACAATCACTTGACTAGAGGCTTCATCTAAAGCCGCTTTGAGTTGTTGTGCTAAGGTTGAAGCTTCTGTATCTGACATCGGGATATTATTTTTCTTTGTGACAAAGAAAATATCCTCGGCACGTTCACCTAACGTGGCAATTTTCGCGGAGTGAATGTCCAAGCCCTGCATCATAAATAAACCACCGACCCGTGCGAGTAGACCTGGTTGGTCAAGTGTTGAAATTTCGACCATATTTTGATTGAGCACAGGGTTGAGGCTAATTGCAACGGTATTTTCAATATCAAAGTGACGCAATTGACGTGGAATACGTCGTTGCATGAGTCCAGGGTATTTGTCTGAATGACTGAGTGCCTGCACCAACGCATCTTTTACGGTATGTTCACGTTCAGGGTCAGTCAGGAGTGTTCCAAAACGATCAAGTACAATATACGTATCTAAGCTAAAGGCTTTGGTCGCAGTAATAATTCGTGCGTCCTGAACGTCAAGATTCATTCGGTCGAGAATGGCTACCGTTGTCGCAAATAGATTTGGCTTGTCTTGAGTGTAGATAAAGATTTGAATCGCATCGGGTGCAGATTTACGGTGTGCTCGTAATTTCACGAGTGGTGCAGGATTATCTCCATGCTCTAAAATTGCGCGGGTATGCCATGCAATATCTTCAGCAGACTCTTTCAAGAAGTAATCATCACCGAGTTCTTGCCACACTTGTTCTACATCTGCCAAAGAAAACTCATGGACTAAGAGTTCGCTTGCCGCAAATTTGGTGTCTTCAATCAGCATTTGATAGTCTACAGGACGATCTAGTCCTAAGCGAATCACGTCACGTGCTTGTGTATACAATTGACGCATCAGTGATGAGCGCCATGTATTCCATAAATTTGGATTGGTTGCATTAATGTCGGCAACGGTCAGTGTATAAAGATAATCCAGATGTTCCATGTCACCGAGTTTTTCAGCAAAATCTTTGATGACTGTTGGATCAGAAATATCTTTTTTCTGTGCTGTAAGCGACATGAGTAGGTGATTTTGGATGAGCCAAGAAATTAGCTTGCCTTCGCGTTCAGTAAAACCATGCATACGGCAGAACTCAATGGCATCTTCGGCACCCAATTCACTATGATCACCACCACGACCTTTAGCAATATCATGGAATAATGCGGCAATCATCACGATATCACGGCGCTGTAAGCGCTGATAGACTGAACTCACTACAGGGAACTGTTTAGCAAATTCGGGTTCTTTAAAGCGATTTAGATTACGTAAGAGCAATAAAGTGTGTTGATCGACTGTATAGATATGGAACAAGTCATACTGCATGAGTCCCATAATTTGCCCAAACGCGGGCAAATAGTTTCCTAAAATGCCATAGCGTTTCATTGCAGAAAGTGTTTCGTACAAACGCCCTGAGGTACGAATAATTTCCATAAAAAGTGCCTGATGTTCAGGTTTCTCACGGAAATTTTGATCAATCCCTTTTGCCGCAAGCGTTAATAAACGGAGTGTACGGGCACGAATACCTTCAATTTCAGGACGAGTAGCCAGTAGATAGAAAATTTCTAAAATGGCACTTGGGTTTTCTGCGAAAACTTTATGGTGTTGTACCGCAATTTTATGATCGACTAATTTGAAATTGGCATTAATTTGTAAAATTTCACGTTCATAGTTTGGCAATCTAGGTGTAATTACGGACTCGTTGAAGTATGCCAATAGAATTTCATTGAGCGTTGAAACTTGCTGAGCAGTTCGATAATAACGCTTCATGAATTGTTCAATTGGATAGTTTGGCGATTTTCCTTCTTCACGCTCATAGCCAAATTTAGCTGCAATTTCGCGTTGATAGTCAAAAAGCAAACGGTTTTCATCACGCTTGGTCAGGCGGTGTAAATGATGGCGGATTTCCCAGTAAAAACTTTCAGCTTCTTCTAAAACTTTTAGTTCAAACTCTGAAATAAAGCCTAAATGTACCAAGTCATAGACACGATTGACCCGAAAGTGGCGTTTTGCAATCCAGCCAATCTGGTTCATGTCGCGAATGCCACCGGGTGCATTTTTAATATCGGGTTCTAAATTACTTTCAGTGTTGTTGTGCTGAGCATAGCGTTTGGCTTGCTCCTGCATTTTTGCATCAAAAAAAGTTTGGTCTGTCCAAGTTTCAGCAACGATACGACGTGGCCATTTGCTGAGTTGCACATTACCAATCAGCATGCGAGCTTCAATTAAGGTTGTTGCAATTGTTAAATCTTGACGTGCCTGATCAATACAACTGGCAATCGAGCGGACACTTACCCCTGGTTTGAAATTACCGACATCCCAAAGTGATGCGATAAAACTAGACACCTGTTTTTCAAGATCTTCAGTCAAGTCATGCTCTGACAGAATCATGATGTCAACATCAGAATATGGCAGCATTTCACGGCGACCATAACCACCTACAGCAAACAGACTGATCTCACTCTGTTCTAAACCTGCATGTTTCCATAAAAAGGTGAGCGCTTCATCAATCATATTTGAACGGGCAAGCACAATCTGGCGAATACTATGGTCATCTTCAAGATATTGTTCGAGTTGCTGTTCAACCTCATTGCGCCATTGATTAATAGCACGAATGTCTTGATCATCTTTCACATAATCCAACAGGGGCAAGGTTTCAATCATGGTTTTTTGGCCTATGTGTCAAGTTTATCTTAGTGGTTTTGTTCGATAGTGACACTTTGCGCAGCACGCTGAGCAATATCACGAGCTTCATTTGTTGTCACTGCACGTGCAGTCACTACACCCATGCGACGGCGTTTAAAACCTTCTGGTTTGCCAAATAGACGTAAATCTGTATTTGGTTGTGCTAAGACTTCTTCTAAGTTGCCGAATGAGAGATTGGTGTCATCAACACCAGCATAAATCACAGCACTTGCTGCCACACTATGGCGTGCCGTGTTGACTGGCAGCCCTAAAATTGCACGTGCATGAAGTTCGAATTCACTTTGGAACTGAGAAGCTAAAGTAACTAAGCCAGTGTCATGTGGACGAGGAGAGACTTCGCTAAACCAAACTTGGTCACCTTTAACAAAGAGTTCGACACCAAAAATACCACAGCCACCTAAAGCTGTTGTGACTTTATCTGCAATTTGTTGAGATGTTTCTAAGGCAATAGCAGACATCGGTTGTGGCTGCCAGCTTTCCACATAGTCACCAGCGTCTTGACGGTGGCCAATCGGATCACAGAAATGCGTTTCAATCGCGCCAGTTTCAGGATTTTTTGCACGAACGGTTAATAAGGTGATTTCAAAATCAAAATCAATTTGTGATTCAACAATCACTTTACCTTGGTTGACACGACCTGCCTGCATGGCATATTCCCATGCAGCATCGACTTCAGCAAAGCTTTTTACACGAGACTGTCCCTTTCCTGAAGAAGACATGACAGGTTTTACGAAATTTGGGTAACCAATATCATCACAAGCTGAGCGGAAACTGTCTAATGAGTCAGCAAAACGGTACGTCGATGTTGGTAAGCCGAGTTCTTCAGCCGCTAAACGACGAATTCCTTCGCGGTTCATGGTTAAATTGACGGCTTTCGCAGAAGGAATAATTGTGGTTTGTTGTTTTTGTTCAATAGCAACCAAAACTTCAGTCGCAATTGCTTCAATTTCAGGAACGATTAAATGGGGTTGAACTTGGTCAATTAAACGGTTTAATTCGTTGGCATCTGCCATATTGAGTGTGTATGCGTAATGGGCAACTTGCATGGCTGGTGCATGATCATATCGGTCAGCAGCATGAACTTCGACACCAAGGCGCTGTAAAGAAATGACGACTTCTTTTCCAAGTTCACCAGAGCCTAAAAGTAATACTTTAAATGCTGAAGATTGAAGGGGAGTACCAATAGAAACGCGCATGCAATTCATCCTTGTTCAGGTGGACTTTTAGCATAACAGAACTAGAATAACTGTCATGCCTGTATTAAAGTAAAAATCAAATTTTATTAAAAAATAAGTAAATGGAAACTATTTATTTACAATATAACAGGGAAATATGTGTAAATTACGCCATAAATCAGTGCAGCGAGCAAGGTTGAAAGCACCATACGTCGAGTTTTTAAATATAAAACTGTGAGTGTGAAAAATCCCAAACTCATGGCAAGGATTTTATTGGGTGCTGCAATCAGTGGTGGTAATGTGGCAACCATCAACATTGCACTGATTGCAGAAATACCAATACAGCTCAGCGCGATTCGTAGCCAGATTGCTCCACGCTTTTGCTGATTTTGATGGCGCTTTTGAATAAACCACAATGGTAGAAAGCGCGAACTAAAATTGGCAATTCCGACAATAATGCCGATGAGAAGAATGGATAAATTCATAAATGATGTTCATCCTGCTGTTTTAAAATATAGTGTTTAAATAGTCCAGCCCCAATGCCTGCTAAAATGCCTAAGAAAATTGCTGCTGAAAGATTAATGAAATAGCATGCTAACCCTGCAACAACCAAAGTGACGCCAACAACTAAGCTGTGACGTTTTTCGAAAGCTGCGAGTAAGAAGCTTAAAAATAGGGCAGGAAGTAAGAAATCGAGAGAGGCTTGAATAAACTTTGGAAGCAGGTGCATTTGATTGGCAAACAAGCCGCCTAAGAAGCTTCCGAGTGCCCAAGAAAACCAGCTTGATAAACTTAGACCCAGCATCCATGACTCACTCCAGTCTTGGCGACGTTGGGAAAGTTGAATCATGCCGCGTGCAAAAACTTCATCGGTCAGTCCCCAGCCCCAAATTGCAGTTTTCTTCAGATTGAGCTTTTGTTGAATGAGATGATGTAATGCAGGTCCGTATAATACGTGGCGAATATCTAAAGCTATGACTGTAATGGCTGCAAGCCAAATAGAAGAGCCACTTGCCAATAGTGCAACAACCAGAAACTGGCTGGCACCTGCATACATGGTGCAAGACAGAAATAAGGCTTCAAAAGCCGAAAATCCAAATTTAGTTGCTGAAACACCAAAGGCAAAGGATACAGGCAAATAAGTTAGCATAATGGCTTGGCTGTCTTTGACGCCGTGCCAAAAACTTGCATGAGATTGGGACATATTTTTAATCTGGGGTGCAATGCACCAAAATATCTACTAGAATTCGCAAAACGTTATTGTAAATGAAATCACGCAGTACAGTGCTGAAATAATTTGAGTGAGGCAACCTTATGTTGTTGAAAAAACATCAAGTCGTTTATCTGTTAGCGGCATGTTTATGTTTAGGCCTGCAAGGTTGTGATAAATCTTCTTCAGAAAAGAAAGTCGTCATTAAACCTGCACCAAAACTAACCAATGATGCAACTGCTTATGCACAGAAAGCATGGGTATTAATCAATCAGGTTGAACCGATTGTTGCAGAAAAACAACTTGCGAAAATTGAACCTGATGTTCGTAAACCACTACGTGAATTAGGTATTCAGTGGCGAGTCAATGTAAAAATGACAGATTCTGTCACTGAAGGTCAGTATGCATTGTGCCGAAAAGCGTTAACGAGTTTAGATTCTTGGGCAACAGCTACACTGAATCAGGATTCTGGTATTCAAGATGCTCATGCAGAATACAGTCGTGATAAAGCATTATGTAAAAATGCAATTGATCATCCAAATTTAGGTAATACACCAGCAAATTAAAAAATCTGAAAATAAAAAAAGCGGTTTAAACCGCTTTTTTTAAATCCTAAATTAGGCTTTAGGTTTGTTTGCAACAGGCGCAGCTTTATGTTCTTGCATTTTCTTTTCAGTCGCTTTATGAACTACTTTTTTAGCAGGCGCTTTATGCACTAATACACATTTACCACCTTTATGTTTAGGACCTGTACCACCTTGTAAAGTTGTACCCTTAGGGCAAGCCATAGCGCTTGCACTTAAAACAGCGAAAGTTAAAGCAACAGCAGAAGTTAGAATTTTTTTCATCATTAAGCCTTTTCATGATCAAGCTAGGTAATATCACCTAACATTAATAATACTTAATTTCATGGGTTAAATAATGTATTGAATGTGGATTTTTATTTAATTTGGTTAATTGTGGGGTTTTCTGTTCAAAAATTAAATTATTTTTAGTGTTTATATTTTTTGGGGATGTAAAAAAACTGGATCATATCCAGTTTTTAGTTGGTCATTCCTTACGGAATTTATGATCGATGACAGCCCACAATGCAAATGCCAGTGAAACGACAAGGGCATAGATAAAGTATTCAGGTTTTAGGTTGCCTGTGATGACTCCTTCAAAAGCTAGTGTCAACATGAGTGCTAGCGTTGTAAAACAATAGGTCATAATTTCCTGACTATGTTTTGCAGCGTTGTTAATGAAGATCAGTTTGTTCATTTTCATCGAAATCATCTCCACTCCTCTTGTCGTTCACGACGATTACATTGTTTTAGTCAATTCTTACTGTTTTACTTTGAATTTAATCTGAGTTCAATAGCTGCTACCATTTTTTTGTTAAACTATTATGACAATGGTGGTGCAAAGTTAATGCTTAGTCATAATTTGTGAAGCTAAAGAGCAACTATGTAAACCACAGTAATTTAATAAGCAAAAAAAATGCCTGAACGAGTCAGGCATTTGAATTGAATAATTAAATATATGAAATTTAATTATCTTTAACCGCTGTGCTTTGGGCAAGACCAAGGAATTTATCAATCACAAAAAAGAATACAAAAATCACAACAGATGGAATGAGCCATGCTAGATTTTGTGCATCTAATGGTAATTGTGACAAAAAGCTTGGAACCAGATTGCTTAAGCTTGAGGCTTTTAGACCTTCAAAAATACCAAATACCAATGCAATCGTAGTGACTGGAATCACAATCAAAGATGGTCGATTAAAGAACTTCCATAAGAAGCTGAGCACAATGACCACAATTGCTGGCGGGTAAATTGCGGTTAAAACAGGGACTGAGAATGCAATCAGTTTGGTTAAACCAAGGTTTGAAATGATCAAGGCAAAAATAACCAAGATAAAAACTAAAAGTTTGTATGAAATTTTAGTTAATTCATGGAAATATTCAGCACATGAACAAGTTAGACCAATCGCTGTGACTGTACATGCAAGGAAAATCAGCACAGTCAGGAATAAAGAGCCTAAATCACCAAAAGTATGTTGTACATAAGCATGTAGGATTTCTGCGCCGTTAGTTGCTGTTGTCATAAATGCATAACTTTGCAATCCAAGACGGAATAAGCAGAGATACAAGATGGTTAATCCAACACCCGCCATTAGGCTTGCAATGATTGCATAACGCATGATGAGTTTCTTGTCAGAAACGCCGCGAGAGTGAATTGCTTGTACAATTACAATACCAAATACCAGTGCACCCAGAGTATCCATGGTGAGATAGCCATTCACCAGACCTTCGGAAACAGGTTGTTGAATATAATTATGGACGGCTGGAGGTGTAACCAAAATTGGGAAAACTACCGTAGCAATACACAAAATTGCTAAAGCCACGATTTTGAGAGGTGCTAATACATGACCAATCGTGTCGAGCAACTTGTTTGGATACAAAGAGATAATGCCAACAATGGTGAAATAAACACAACTATAAATAAATAGATGGCTTGAAGAATCACCGAAGTAAGGCGAAAAACCGATTTCATAAGAAACAGTTGCGGTACGTGGCGTTGCAAACAGCGGGCCTACTGCCAAATAACAAACAATGGTAAGCAATAAACTTGCAAAACGACCTAAAGGAGCACTAAGCGTTTCAATAGATCCTTCTACACGAGAAAGCGCCATAATAGTTAAAACAGGTAACCCTACTGCAGTAATCAAAAAGCCTGCTGCGGCAAGCCAGACATGTTCACCAGCTTGCTGTGCAACAATAGGAGGAAAAATAATATTGCCTGCACCAATAAAGAGCGCAAAGGTCATAAAACCTAAAGCAATAATATCTCGTATATTGAGCTTATTCATAAAAACAGGGAGAGTGTTGAAACAAAGCGGTAGATTCTAGTGCAAAATAAATCTTTTTAACATCCTTTTGCATCTAATTAAGGCATGATTATTTTTTATAAATTCTATGATAGAAATGTGAATATTCAATTGAATTGAAGTCTAGAAAATTTGAAAGATTATTTTTTTTGAAAAATATTAAAAATTAAATATATTTATCATATATTTAAAAATATCAAAAAGTATATTTTCTATTTAAATGCTTGAAGTTTTTAACAATCAGGATTATTTTTCTTATATTGCCTCTGTAGAAATAGCCTAAGTAAATCTACATTTTATTTTAATATTTCCAACGAAATAAGGATAAGCATTCATGCGTGCCAACAAAGTCGTGATAAAAACTGAACAAGAAATCGAAAAACTCAAAGTTTCTGGGCGGCTGGCAGCAGAAGTTTTAGCCATGATTGCTGAACATGTAAAACCAGGCGTAACAACTGAATATTTGGATGATTTATGTCATGACTTTATTGTGAACACATTAAAAGTGGTTCCTGCAAATATTGGCTATTATGGCTACACCAAAACAACTTGTATCTCTCCAAATGAAGTTGTCTGTCATGGTATACCTTCTAAAAATATTACTTTAAAAGAAGGGGATATCATCAATATTGACGTTGCGATCATCAAAGATGGTTTTTATGGTGATACCAGCCGAATGTACTATGTTGGTGAGGTTGTACCTCAAGCTAAAAAACTCGTTGAAACTACATATGCTGCAATGGTTGCAGGAATCCATGCTGTGCATCCAGATGCAACATTGGGTGATATTGGACATGCAATTCAAGCTGTGGCTGAAAAAGAAGGGTATAGCATTGTTCGGGAATACTGCGGACATGGTATTGGCCGTGTTTACCACGAGCAGCCGAATGTTTTGCATTATGGCCAACGTGGGCAGGGCATGAAGTTGAAAAAAGGCATGGTGTTCACCATTGAGCCGATGGTCAACATGGGTAAACCACAAGTGAAAGAACTCTCGGATGGTTGGACAGTGATTACCAAAGATCATTCATTATCTGCCCAATGGGAACATATGATTGCGGTTACAGATGATGGTTTTGAACTGTTAACACCATGGCCAGAAGGTACAGGCACTTATCCTGCCATTTAATTTGTGAGATCAAGTAATGCAATACGAAGTTAAGCCTGCTTCTTTTTTAAGTTGTGGTGAGCAGCTTGCAGCTGATCTTTATTGGCCAACACAGGTGACTTTACCACCTGTCATTGTGATGGCAAATGGTTTCGCTTGTGAACGGAAATTCAGCTTGCCTGATGTTGCAGAGCGTTTTGCAGAACAAGGTTTTGTGGTTATATTGTTTGATTATCGAGGGTTTGGTGAAAGCACAGGGCGGCCAAGAGAATTAGTTTCAGCTAAGCACCATTTGCAAGACTGGAAAAACGTGATTGATCAAGTTAAAACTTGGTCTCATGTAAATCAGAAACAACTGTTCCTGTGGGGTGTCTCATTTAGTGGTGGTCATGTGATGACACTTGCATCTGAGGTTCATGACATTAAAGCTATAATTGCACTTGTTCCACATGTTGATGGTTTAGCAAGTGCCTTGCGATACCCGAAAAAATTTTTACCTCAAGCATTTAAATTAGCAATTCAGGATTTGTGGGCAGCGCGCACTGGGCAAACGGTCAGCGTTCCTGTTGTTGCGAAGCAGGGAATTAGTTGCTTGGCATGCGAGGGGTGTTACGATGCTTTCATGGAAAGTGTGCCTGAAAACTCAACATGGGTAGGCCATATTCCTGCGAGAATTTTATTAGAAATTAATACGTATCGACCTACACGTATTGCTAAAAAAATCGCTTGTCCAACTTTATTGATTGCGGCACATGATGATCAGCTTATTCCAATTGCTGCAACTCAAAAAGCAGCAAAAAAAATCAAAAATATTCAGTATTTTGAATGGGAAATGACACATTTCGATGTTGTGCATAAACAAAGCGACATATTTGAGCAAGCCATTCAAACACAGTTGCAATTTTTAAAAAATCATCTCATTTAAAATTTTACTTTAACTAGGAAATAGCCTAATTAATAAATAATATTCTTGTAAAATAGCCTAAGTAAATCTAATTAAAATAATCACAAACAAAAATCCGTAAAATAAAAAAAAGCACAGATTTTTCTGTGCCTTTTATAAAAAGAGAGAAGCAAATTACATAGTTGCTTCGTACTCTTCAGCAGAAAGTAGTTTTTCTACATCTGCCATATTGTCTGGTTTGATTTTATACATCCAGCCAGCGCCATATGGATCATTATTCACAAGCTCAGGTTCGTCTTCTAAAGCAGCATTAACTTCAACAACGATGCCTGCAATCGGAGAATAAATGTCTGAAGCTGTTTTAACAGATTCAACAACACCAGATTGTTCAGCAGCATCTAAATGACGATCAAGTTCAGGAACTTCAATATAAACCAAGTCACCTAGAGCATCTTGAGCATGGTCAGTGATTCCTGTAACCACAAAATCACCTTCAATGCGCGCCCATTCATGTGTTGCTGCGTATTTCAAATCATTTGGATGGTTCATAACAACTCCATAATTAAAATCAGTAATTGCAGTGATTTATACCTGTTTTTATTCAAAAACAAAAGTTAAAAATATTCAATCTACTAAGAAACCACCAGTTTGTCTTTGCCATAACTGAGCGTAGATTCCATGTAGCTCAAGCAGCTCGGTGTGAGAGCCTTGCTCAACGATTTTACCTTGATCCAGCACCACAATTCGATCCATTTTTGCAATTGTAGATAATCGATGGGCAATTGCAATTACCGTTTTACCTGCCATTAAGTCATTTAGACTGGATTGGATTGCAGCTTCAACTTCTGAGTCTAGTGCACTTGTTGCTTCATCTAAAATCAAAATAGGAGCATCTTTTAAAAAGACGCGGGCGATGGCAATACGTTGGCGTTGTCCACCGGAAAGCTTAACACCTCGTTCACCAACATAAGCATCGAGACCTTTGTTGCCGCGTACATCGGACAAGTTTTCAATAAATTCTTTAACTTTGGCTTTTTCAATTGCATAGTCAAATTCTTCATTCGTCGCATCATTACGTCCATAACGAATATTGTCAGAGACGGTGCGGTGTAATAAAGAAGTATCTTGAGTAACTAATGCAATGTGCTGTCTTAGACTGTCTTGGGTAACTTCAGCGATGTTTTGCCCATCAATTTCAATTGTCCCTTTTTGGATATCATAAAAATGCAGCAACAATTGAATGAGCGTGGATTTACCTGCGCCTGAACGACCAACAATCCCAATTTTCTCACCAGGTTGAATATTTAAATTAAAGTGATCAATGACATTACGGTTCTGGTTATAAGAAAAGCAGACATCTTTAAACTCAATATGACCGCCTTGTTTTAATTGTAGGGGTTGAGCATTTTCTATATCTACGATTGAAACAGGTTGAGCGAGGGTATTTTTACCATCTTGAATCGTCCCAATATTTTCAAACAACATTGAGATTTGCCACATGACAAACTCACTGAGGCTATTGAGCTTTAAAATCATGGCGGTTGTTGCCGCAATAATCCCGAGTTCAACTTGTCCAAGTGTCCATAAATAAACAGCGGTACCCAATACACCGATAAATAGAACTGCACTGAGGAGTTTTAGGCTCAGCTCGAACAAGGTTGCGAGACGCATCTGTTTATAGACAGTGACCATAAATTCTTGCATGGATGTCTTTGCAAATTGGCTTTCGCGTTGCGTATGAGCGAAAAGTTTAACGGTTTGGATGTTGGTATATGCATCGGTAATACGGCCTGTCATCACGGCGCGTGCATCGGCTTGTTTTTTTGAGATTTGGATCATGCGTGGCACAAAGAATGTTGCAGCCAATACAAATAATCCTAGCCATACAAAAAGTGGAATTAATAAACTTGGTGCGACATTTCCAAGCATCAGGCTGACAGAAATAAAATAGATGATCACATACGCTAGAATATCGCCCAAAATAACCCAAAATTCGCGTACAGCAAGTGCCGTTTGCATAATTTTGGCAGCTAATCGACCTGAAAACTCATTAGAGAAGAAATCCAGACTTTGCTGCATCATTAAATTATGAAAACGCCATCTGAGACGCATTGGGAAAGAGCTAAATAAAATTTGATGGCGAATAATAGACTGCATCGTTGCAAACACTATATTTGCAGCCAATATGCCAACCAGCATGAGTAACTGTCGAGCATGCTCTTGAATGAAGCTGTTCGGATGACTTTGACTTAACCAGTCTACCAAATGTCCAATTTGTGAGAAGAATAGCGCTTCAAAACTTGCTGTAGCCGCAGTAAGAAGCACTAATATAATCAGATAATGTTTTAGACCAGCGGCACATTGCCAAACAAATGGGAAAAAATCTTTAGGCAATGGTTTGTTTAAGTTTTCGGAAGGATAGGGATCTACTCGTCGTTCAAACCATTTTAATAACATACATTTTCTCCAAAGCTGTAGGTGTATTAAAACCGAAAAGCGCCTTTGAAGAAAATGTAATATGCAAAATTCTGCAATTAAAAATTATTTTGTGGCTAAACTCTGCAAATCAATTTGTGAGGCTGACTGATAAATTCTTAAACCAAATTCAGGCAGAATAGAGATTAGATGATCAAAAATATCGGATTGGATATTTTCATAATCAATCCAGACTGTTGTGCTAATAAAAGCATAAATTTCGATAGGCAAGCCCATGCTAGTTGGTTGAAGTTGACGAACAATGAGCGTTTGGTCTTGTGCAATGCCTTCGTGTTGACGTAAATAGAAATTCACATAAGCTCGGAAAGTGCCCAAGTTGGTTAGACGGCGCTGATTATATTCAGACTGATTGGAGAGTTGATTATTGAATTCTTCTAATTCATTTTCTTTTGAGTTGAGATAATTGTTGAGCAACAAGAAGTCTTTTAACCGTTGATGTTCTTCAAAAGTCATGAAGTGTACGCTGCTTTGATCGATATAAAGCGCTCGCTTCATACGGCGTACGCCAGATTGGGTCATACCACGCCAGTTACGGAATGTATCGGTGACCAATTTATTGGTAGGAATTGTGGTGATGGTTTTATCAAAATTTTGCACGGTAATGGTATGTAATGACATATCAATGACATCGCCATCTGCATTGAGTGATGACATTTCAATCCAGTCCCCAATACGGATCATGTCATAAGAAGAAATTTGCACACTGGCAACCAGAGACAAAATGGTATTTTGAAACACTAACATCAGTACCGTTGCCATTGCACCGAAACCAGCCAGTAGGGTAAAGACATCTTTTTTCAGGAATGTTCCTAAGATCATTAACCCACAAATGATAAACAGCATTAATTTGACGAGTTGCAGATAACCCTTAATTGGCTTGTTTCGCGAGTTAGGATTACGTTGGTAGATCGCATTAAAGACATTCAGAATTTCGCTAATGGTGCGAGCAATACTCAGGAAAATAAATGCCTGACACAGCATTTGAACCAGATATACCAGTTTTGCAGATAGATGTGGAACAGTGTCTATCCCATTCATAATAATAAGTGCAGGAACAATATTCGAGAAACGCTGAATGACACTGTGTTCGGCAAGAATGGAGTTCGTTGCAAATGTCATCTTGAGCAAAATTTTACGAATGCCGCGAACAACGATTTGTTTGGCAATAAAATTAGCAACAAATGCAGAAAAAATCAGGATGCCTAAACCACTGAGCATTTCTAACCATGGGAACTTATTTGCCCAAGTCTGGAGATCCTGAATATATTGGGAAAAATTAAACAAAATACCTAAGCCTTATACCAAAACTAACCCATATTGTACGGTTTTTTTTAATATAGACTTAGGCAAGTTTAAATAAATAAACGTTTTATTATGATTGAATTACAGACTTACCACATCAGATCATCTGGAATGACATATGCTGCGTATGGGTCTTCTTCATCTGTGGTTTGTTGATTAGTATCTTCTTTTTTCCATAAAATAAAACCTTCCATTTTTTGGTCAATACGCTCTGCTAATGCTTGTGGTAGGAACGCATAACGGTCATTTTCTTTGGCAATTACCAAACTTCCTGAAACCAAGGCATTGTAAATTTGCTGATGGATATAAACTTTCTTGATTTTATTTTCATCTATAAACTGGTAGCTAATATCACCATCAGTGTCTTTAATTTTGTGCTGACCAATCATTTGCACAATATTGCCTTTTAAGGTTTTTTCCTCAAGTTGACGCTGTTTTTCAGAATTGAGTGCCTGATCTTTTTCCTGTTTTTGTTGCTGATCTTGGGCAATTTTCGCTTTCAGCTCAGCTTCGTTACTTACACCTGTGCGCTGTTCGTGCTGTGCCTGTTTGCTCAATTTCTTTGCTTTTTTATTATCAACGAGACCTGCTTTTAAAAGCTGAGCCTGTAAAGCATTTTTAACCATAAGATAAATCCAACAAAATTAGTGATGTAACTGTTTACGAATATACAGTGCCCAATATGTCAGGCTCATTGCCAAACTCATAAACACTGGAATTAGGAAAGTATGTAAGTTTAAATAAGGATACAGCCAAGCGACAAGAATCCCACCACATAAAAATCCAAGTAAAATGACAACAAGTAAGAGAATGCGGCGTTTTTCTACAGCTAATCCACGTAGTAGATAACCTAAATTTAACCCTAAATCTGTGAGTAAACCTGTTAAATGTGTGGTTCGGATAATTGCACCTTTATAGTGGCTGACCATAGCATTTTGCATTCCCATCGCAACGCAAGCCCAAAGCAAAGCGTAACGAGGATAATAGGGAATAAACAGCCAACAGAGAAAAATACATAATCCAGACAGACTTAAGGGAATACCGTAGCGACGGCCAAGTCGAAAATGACTGTTACCAAGTAAGTAACCACTATACAGAGAGCCGAGCACAAAACTGGTAATGACGCAAATGCCGTAGAGGGCTTGCATGGATTGCCCATGCATGATGGCAATGGCAAGCATGCTGACATTGCCTGTCATATGTGAAACCGTTTGATGCCAAATGCTTAACAGCCCAAGTGCATTGACCATGCCCGCATTGAAGGCGAGAAAAAATGCACCGAGCTGAACCCAAACAGGTAATGTTTGAAATGGCATATCACGATCATGTAAGTAAAAGATTTATTTATCTTTATACCCTTGATCGACTGCAATTACAAATAACACATCTGTTGATGAGTTAAGTGCTGTTTCGGTTGAATCTTGAAGTACGCTAATCACCATACCAATCGCAACGACTTGCATGGCAACTTCTGAAGAAATACCAAATAAGCCACATGCAACAGGAACCAGTAACAAAGAACCACCAGCAACACCAGAAGCACCACATGCAGATACCGTTGCGACGACACACAAAATAATCATTGTGGTTAAGTCAGCTTGAACACCCAAAGTATTTACAGTAGCTAAAGCAAGTGTGGTAATGGTTACGGCTGCACCAGACATGTTAATGGTTGAACCTAATGGAATAACAACGTTTGATGTTGATTCATCTACACCACAACGGCGAGCAAGGTCTAGGTTAACTGGAATGTTTGCTGCTGAGCTACGTGTAAAAAATGCAGTAATACCGCTTTCGCGTAAACATTTAAACACTAACGGATATGGATTGCCTTTAATGACAAGAGCGACCAGAATCGGGTTGATGACTAAAGCAACAAAGAACATTGTACCAAGTAACACAGCCAGCAAGTGCGTGTAACTGATTAAGGTGCTCATACCTGAATTTGCAAATGTAACCGCAACTAAACCAAAAATCCCGATTGGAGCAAAGCTAATCACCACTTTAATGACTTTTGCAATTGCTTCAGCACTATCATGCAAAAATGCTTTGGTTGAGTTACTGCTATGATGAAAAGCCATACCCAAAATCAGCGCCCAAGCTAAAATCCCAATAAAGTTAGCTTCACTCAGGGCAACAACTGGGTTTGATACAAAACTTAATACCAAATTTTTCAATACGACACTTAAACTGCTTGGTGGTTGTAAAGATTGATCACCTGCGAGATGCAACACCAATGTCGTTGGGAATAAACGATCTGCAATCACAGCACTAAATGCAGCCAATAGCATCCCTGTGACATACATTAGCAAAATAGGTTTAAAGTTTTTTGCACTTTGTTCTGCCTGAAAGTTGGCAATAGATGAAATCACCAAAACAAATACAAGAATAGGTGCAACAGATTTTAAAGCCTTAATAAAAATATCACCGAGAAGGCTCAGGTAGGGGGCAGCATTTGGGAAAAGAAGGGCAACAGCGACCCCTAAAATAATTGCAATGACAATCCGCGTCACTAAGCTAGATTGTTTAAGAGCTGAAAGCATAAGAAAGCCTTAAAAAAACCAATTGAGGTTCAGAATCAACAAGCGCGCTATTCTATAGAAAAAATACAGAATCTTACATTTTTACTGCTATAAAAATAGACTTTTTATGAGTTAAATTGATATTTATTTTAATTAAGTTTTTGAATTTTAATAAATTTGAGTTAAACAGTAAATTTTAGATTGTTTTATACTTTGTTGATAAAACAAGCAAAAACATACTGTTTAACTTAATGAAACTTATTCTGCTGTTACAGCAGTTGGGTGATCGGAATGGAAACGATAAATATTATTTAATATTTTTGTGAATCTTTGATCTTTAATTGAATAAAAAATTTGTTTGCCAGAACGTCGAGTTGTGACCACATTGTTTTTACGCAAAATCATCAGTTGCTGAGAAAGCGTTGGCTGTAAAATTTCACTTTTAGCTTCAATCTCAGACACATTAAGTTCTTCATTTAGAAGTAGACTTAGGATAAGCAAGCGATCTTTATTACCAAGTGACTTGAGTACACTCACAATATCTTCGGATAACTCACGAATCACATCAATATCTAGTGGTTCGTTCATTTTTCCCCCTTATATAAGATTGCTATAATTTATTAATAAATATACAAAAAAGATGTGTACAAAAAATGGATTTTGTTATTCTTTGCGTATATTTGTAACTAAAGAAAATAAGAAACATGATCAAATTCAATATCATTTACCAAATTAAATAATATTTTTTCTGAAATAATCCAATTTATGTTCAAAAGTAGACTCATGTTTAAAAATAAATATTTTAAATTAAATTTAAATTAATTGTTAAAATATCATATAGTTATGAAATTTAATTGTAAGTAATAGAAAAAAACTATCAGTATTGTATTTTTATGATTTTTCCATGAGATCAAACTTTTTGTAGTGACTTGGTATAATATGCGTGAAAATTTTATGTGCAACCATTTCACTCATGTTTTCCTTTCTATCAATTGAGTTCGCACTCTCTTTTATAGGCTTCTTTTGCCTGTATTGGGGCTTACGGAAAATGCCTCAGATGCAGAATATTCTGCTTGTTATTGCCAGTTATGTGTGCATTTTTTTAATGTCTAACTGGATCGCAGTCACTGTGATTGCGAGTTATAGCTGTATTATTTATTTACTTTCTGTTTCGATGGATCGCTGGACTCAACATAAGAAAAAAATCTTTCTGACAGCAGTTCTACTTACACTGATACAACTCGCATTTTTTAAATACTATGATTTCTTTCGCCAACAAGCGAGCTTAACTCTTGGCGCAATGCATTTAGATAGTTCATTTTTAGTGTCCAATCTATTATTGCCTTTAGGGATTTCTTATTATTCATTTCAGTCGATTAGTTATTTGCTCAGTCGCTATCACAATGAAACAGAAGTTCCTCGTTTTAACTTGCCACAGCTTTTGCTGCATTTTTCATTTTTTGCAACAATTACGGCAGGCCCAATTGCACGTGCAAAGAGTGCTAAAGGTTTAACAGATATTCAAAATCAGCCCTGTGGTATGAGTGCGCAAATTTGCCAAACTGAACCCCGTAAGATTTTGTACCCAAGTCTGGCTTTTGGTTTGATTTTACTTGCGCTAATTAAAAAGTGGTGGATTGCAGGCTGGTTAGCTGATCACTGGGTCAATCCAGTTTTTGAAAATCCAATGCAATATCACTCTTTAGAAGTGCTCTGTGCAATTTACGGTTATACCTTGCAGTTGTTCCTCGATTTCTCAGGTTACAGTGAAATGATGATTGCATTTGGTTTATTGCTGGGTTTCCGTTTACCTGTCAATTTTCGTGCGCCATTGTTAGCACATAATATCCGTGACTTTTGGGATAAATGGCATATCAGCCTTTCTACATGGATTCGTGACTATATTTACATTCCATTGGGGGGGAGTCGAGGCGGGTTTACACGGACACAAGTTAACTTACTGGTTGCGATGGTTCTTTCGGGCGTATGGCATGGTTCAGGCTGGAATTTTTTTGTGTGGGGATTCCTCAATGGCTTGGGTCTTGTCTTGCTCAACATTGGCGATAAGATTTACGAAAAAGTCCGTGGTGTTAACGCAAAAGAGTCTCGTGATGTCTTAGCTAAAACAGGCTGGTTTGGAAAAGCGATTGGAATATTAATCACGATTCATTTTGTTTGCTTCTGTTTCGTCTTTTTCCGCGCCAAAAGTATGGATGAAGCTTTACAAGTATTTCATGCCTTATTCCAAAATACAGTCAATGTCTCTTGGTCTAATAACCCACTGTATCTGTTAGGAATATTGCTTATTTCATGGGTGGTTTATCCACTTGTGCGTCAAAACGCGCAGAAATTGGCTGGAATCTTTACTCGAATTCCAAAATATGCTGTTTCGGTCCCTTTATTTATTGTCTTCTTACTTGTGTTGATTTGTGCACCATCAGGTATTCCAGGATTTATCTATGCAAACTTCTGATACGGATATTATAAGTACATCATTAGAACAACCACAACAGCCAGAGTTTGTACAGGATCATCTGGAACAGCGCCATAACTTTTTATATGTCATGTTTGTATTGGTGGCATTTGCATTAACATCCATTTGGATCATGCAAAATTCTGTGAATGCTTACTTTCAACAGACTTATCATCGGGACAGTCCATTTGCGGTGCTAGATCAGTTTAAAGTCTGGCATATCGGTGGAGAGATTGGTGATTATTTATATGGTCAAAATGAACAATATGATGAAAATGTTAATGCTGTAAATAACAAGATGGTTGATGAATTTAACCAGAATTATGCTTACACACCTGAATATAAAGCAGTCGAAGCACGTCGTATACAACAAGAAAAAGCAAAACTGGCACTGCTTGAAAAACAAAGAAGCAAACAGGAGCTTGATCAGCGTTTTATGCTCACTGGGCAAGATCAGGTCTTTTTTGCTGGTGACTCTTTAATGCAGGGTGTTGCACCACATGTACAAAAATACTTAGAAGATAAAGGCATTCAAACGGTCAATCTGAGTAAACAAAGTACGGGTTTGACCTATCCGAAATTTTTTGACTGGCCAAAAACCATTCGTGAGACTTTAAATAGTAATCATCATATTAAAGTCATGATTGTATTTTTAGGGCCAAATGACCCGTGGGACATTTTCGATTCAACCAAACATCATTGGTTAACGTTTAAATCGCCTGCATGGGAAGCTGAATACCGTGCGCGTATTGATAGCATTTTAAATGAAGCGAAAAAACACAATGTCAATGTGATGTGGTTGACTCCTCCGAATATGCATAAAGATCAGCTTAATCAGCAAATGATTTATCTAAATGAAGTCATTCGTAGTGAAGTGGAAAAAGCACATCAATTTGTGGTGGATTCACGTCCTGTGATTGGTGGAAAAGACAATCATTTTGCTGAAACGATGAATACCCCCGATGGAAATATGAAGGTACGTAGTGCAGATGGTATACATTTTACAGTTGAAGGACAGAAAATCATTGCTCACAATATTTTGCAGTACTTACATTTAGCAAATTAAGCGACTTTTAAATGAAAATGAAAGAATTAAAACGATGCAGCCTGTTTTGGGCTGCATCGATGATCAGTATTTCTGCATTTGCAGGCAATCTCTCCAATTTCCAAGAACCAAATACATCTCAATTGGTCAAAAGTATTGAACAACATCGGCTTAATGTCGTTCAATTCGGCGACTCACATACCGCAGCAGACTATATGAGTAATGCGCTCAGAACGACACTACAAAATAATCTGGGAAATGGTGGCATGGGCTGGGGAATGCCGATGTACTTTTCAGGTCAGCGCCTAACACGTTTTGGTTATGACAATACCAACTGGCAGCCGATTTCTATTCGTACGCAAGCCAATGAAAATTACACTTTGGGTGGGCTCATTGCTCGGCCAGAATCGGATGGTGCAACATTAACCATTAAGGCGAAACAACAAGAGCAACTGCAAGAAATTACGGTGAGCATTCGGCAAGGTGCTGAAGATAGTGATTTTCAAGGTGTGGATAGTCGCGGAGAGCATTTTCATTTAAGTGCGCCTGTTAAAGACAACACTTGGCAATTACAAACCTTCAAAGCACGTTTACCTTTTACCATTACAGCACCACATAATCCTCAATCAGCCCTGGGAGGATGGTGGGCAAAAAATGCAACAGGTTCAGGTGCGGTAGTTTCTGCACTGGGAATTAATGGTGCACAGTTACAGTCTTGGAGTAACTGGAATCCTGTTTGGAAAAAGCAACTTGGCAAGCTTAAATTTGACTTGATCATTTTGGCTTATGGAACAAATGAAGCTTATAGCTATCATGATCTAGAACAAGAAAAACAGATTTTACTGAGCCGAATTCATGATATTCGGGAAGTGTCACCTTCGAGTGCAATTTTAATTGTTTCAGCACCTGAAAGTTTGAAAGACAAATCTGGAGAATGCGGTGTTCGTCCATCGCAACTTACAGCTTTTCAAGCCATGCAACGTGAAGTTGCCAGTCAAGCGCATACTTTATTTTGGGATTGGCAAGAGGCAATGGGTGGAAACTGTAGCATGAAAGGCTGGATGGCTCGTGGGGATGCGGCACGAGATGGTGTGCATTTCTCAGCTTCTGGCTATACCAAATTGGGGGATAGGCTTGCCAATGACATTTTAGCCCTCGCATCTGCTGGATCTAAAGTTTCAATGACCAAACAGGTTGACTCCCATTCTTCAACCAAGCCAGTACTGGTTGCGAGTAGTCAGAATCAGACAGCGGGTTTTGCAAGTATTTGTGGGATTGATGAAGGCGATAACAGTTGTAAAGTGATTCATTAATTCATAAAAAAACCTACGATACAAATCGTAGGTTTTTTTTGAAAATTTTACTTGTGTACAACAAGTACAGGTACAGTACCTTCACTTAAAATTGCTTGAGTCACGCTACCTAAGAATAGTTTTTTAATTCCTTTACGGCCATGTGAACCAATAACAATCAGATCTGCACCAAGTTCACCAACTGCTTCTACAATTACTTTATGTACAGCTTGCCCTTCAAGAATTTGAGTATCGGCAGTAACACCTTCTTGAGCAAACAGTGATTTTGCCTGTTCAAGAATTTCCTGAATTTCTTCTTTTGCTTTAACCACATAATCATTAATAAATTGATCTGTGTTCACAAACTCAACAGCCACGAAAGGATCTACGGCTAAAACGCAGACTGCTGTGACTTTACTATTGAATGCTTTCGCAATTGAAGCTGCTTGTTTAACTGCTGCTAACGAAGTTTCTGAACCATCAACTGGCACTAAAATATGTTGGTAAGCCATTTTAAATTACTCCTAAGCTGTCCTTAGACACTGGATACTTTTGTTAAATTTTGCTCGTTGTTAAGTCAAAGTGTCTTATCTGTACGAATTTCTAGTTATGTTTGATATCTAAGTCCTATAAAACTAGAATTTTTAATCTAAGAGCACATAGCTTTAGGCTAGCATATTTTATAACCATAAAAAAAGGTGGGATTTCTTGTTTTCATGAATAAAATCTATGCTAACACTTAGAAATATCGGGGAAATTGACTTTGGTTTCATCTTTCTTTCATATAGCAAAGTCCATAATACCGATCATTTTTAAAGAGAACCGTCATGGATAGTAAATCTGACATTCAAAATTTAAATAAATTAATCGAAGAATGTATAACTAAACAAAAAAAGCCTGAGAAAATTTTAATTGGATATAAAATGTATGCGGAGCTTATGAATGATCGTCAATTTATGCAAGAAGTGGTTGGATCTGCAATGAATCCCAATAAACGTAAGTATAAGAATATCAAAATTAAAGTCACTCAAGATGCAAATCAGCTAGAAATTGTTTAACTAATTACAGGTGTGTGGTCGAAAATTTAGAAAGATGAAAGCTACACACCTAAATTACTACAAAGTTAGTTGCTAATAGTAAACATAAAATCAAAACACTGAAGATACATCTAATCATTAGAAATAATAACGATTACTCATAAGTTACATAGCATAGAAATTTTCTGACGATTGGAGCAAAAATCAAAATCAATGGAAACGCAATCATCCATGATAATGGCCAGTTTGAAAGCCACTTAAGTAAGAAGCCATTATGTATACCTTGGCTTCTTGCCAAGTTGAAAAAAGAAAGTGTTCCACTCATGAGACCAGATAGGATCAAAGGCAGAATCCAAGAAATATGCCTGACATGAATCTTTGGGAAAAATTTAATTAGGGTATGGAATATCATAAGTCCACCGAGCTTTAAAAAAACACTTACTATTCTCGGCATAAGATATGATTTGCATCTGCATAAATAAAATTTATTTAAATAATTTAAAGCATTGATTAAATGAATACAATTTTTTGATTCAGACAAAAACCAGCATTCAATATAAAGATGCAATCGTGAGTATTGCATCAACATAAGTTTATAGATCTGTAAATAAATTTTTGATCAGAGATGCGAGCCAGATATGTGCTGGGTCATAATGTATTTTTTCCTGCCAAAAAATAGAGACATCCACCTCGGGAACTTGGATTGGCAGAGTTGCGGTTGTCAAATTATGACTTTGAATCAACTGCTTAGCGACTTGTAAATGTGTTGTCATAATCATATTGGTGTTTGCCAGAATATGTGGCAATGCAATAATGTTTGATGTTTTAAGTAAAATATTGGCGTTATTTTTTTCTAAATAATCTTCAATGGTTTTATGGCTTTGGCTAGATGTTGAGATCACAACATGGTCTGCTTGCAAGTATGTTTTTAGATCTATATCAGCATTTAAAATCGGATGGTCTTTTCTTAACAAGATTGCGAATTTTTCAGTGATTAATTTTGTTGAACGAATGCCTTGTCCATTTAATTTGTTTAGATTTCCTATCGCAAAATCAAGCTGTCCATCAGAGAGCTGTGAATAAATTTGATCAAAACTTAATGTAACCGCCTCAATTTTGATATGCGGCCCCTGTGTTTTTAACTGTTCAAATAATTTGGGTAAAAACGTAAATTGTCCCAAGTCTGACATGTGGATTCTAAAGGTTTGATCTGACTCTAATGGATCAAAAATGGATTTGTATTCAATAACTTCTTTAGATAAAGATAAAATATTGTCAATGTTTTGAGCAATCGAAAGTGCAAAAGGCGTTGGCTCCATTCCTGTTTTGGTCTGAACAAATAACGGATCTCCCAACAAATCTCTTAAGCGTCTCAAGGCATTGCTCATTGCAGGTTGGGTAATACCATATAGATCTGCCGCAGCAGAAACACTCCGAGTTTTTAAAATTGCCTGAAATGCACCAAAGAGATTTAAATCCACTCTATAGATATTCATAAAATCAATCCATTGAATTATTAAAATAAATTAGTTTTATAGCATGAAACATCCTAAATTAAAAAAAATGGAAAGAAAAGCAATTTAATAATGCTCAATAAGATATTGAATAAAAATATCTTTTTTTTAAAAGAAAGCTTTTATTTAATTTAGGAAGAATGATTGTGAGTTCAAAATTAATTGAAAGTGTGCGAAGTGTTTCGCTCGATGTTCCTGATATTGCGAAAGCCAAAACGTTCTATACACAGGTTTGGAATCTTAATGTCATTGATGAAAATGAGCATGCCATATTTCTGACAGGCTCAGGGCAAGATCACCATTTACTGGCCTTGTATCAAGCTGAAAAGCTGGCCATTCGGGACGTTACACTCCGTGTAAAAAATCAGGATGCGTTTAAAACGATTCAGGTTTTAGCAGAAAAAGCACAAGGTCGGGTGCTCACAGACGTTGAAAAATCGACAGATCCCGCAGGCGGAAGCCAGCTTGTGATTGCAGATCCTCAAGGGCGAATTTACCGCTTGGTTTATGGTGATCAGTTAAAGCCAATCACTGAACCTGTTGCTGATCAGCCAATTCGTTTAGCGCATGTTGTTTTAAATAGTGCTGAGGTGGATTTGGCCCAGCAATTCATTACAGATGTTCTGGATTTTAAATTATCAGACCGTACCAAAATTATGGCGTTCATGAACTGTAACCGTGACCATCATAGTATTGCTTTTGGTGATACAGATAATAATGCATTGAATCATATTGCTTTTTTAATGAAGGATGTTGATTCGGTAATGCGTGGTGCAGGACGTATGAAGGATGCAAACCATGCTGTTGAATGGGGGCCTGGTCGACATGGTCCAGGCGATAATGTTTTTAACTACTTTATCGGCCCATTTGGTGAAGTCATTGAATATACAGCAGAAGTTGAACAAATTGATGATACCTATGTGACGGGATATCCAGAAAACTGGACATGGCCTAAAGGCCGAACAGATCAATGGGGTATGACTCAGCAGCCATCAGCAAATCTTAAAGAAGCACAGAAAAAAACTTTTTTTATACCAGTTCAGGGAGAGAATGAATGAAATTAGCCACTTATATCCGTAATAACGAAGCACGTCTTGGTCTTGTTGTTGAAAATAACCTGATTGATTTTAATGATGCACAACCACAAGTTCCAAGTGATCTTTTAAGTGCGCTCGCGGACGGGGTGGATTTGGCAGCCGCCGCAGAAAAAGCAGTACAGGCAAATACCATTCGAGTTCCTGTCAATGAACTGAAATTTGCGCCATTAATTCCTGCGCCAAGCAAAGTGATTTGTTTAGGTCTGAACTATTTTGACCATGCCAAAGAAGGTGGGCGTGAAAAACCAGATTATCCATGGTTTTTCTTTCGCGGTAAAACCTCATTGGTTGCAGCTAACGAGCCTGCCATTTTACCGAAAGTCTCTGAACGATTTGATTATGAAGCTGAACTGGCGGTTGTGATAGGTCAAGCTGTACCACGACATGTAAGCCAAAAAGATGCGTTGGATTATGTTTTTGGATATAGCTGTTTCAATGATATGTCTGTGCGTGATTATCAGAAACGTACACCGCAATGGACGATTGGTAAAAACTTTGACTTAACAGGTGGTTTTGGGCCTTATCTTGTCACCGCGGATGAGTTACCACACGGCGCTAAGGATTTGAAAATTCAATGTATTTTGAATGGTCAAGTCATGCAGTCTGCAACCACGACAGACATGATTTGGTCTGTTGCTGAAACGATCAGTCTGCTTTCTGAATGTTTAACTTTAGAAGCGGGTGATGTGATTGTGATGGGAACACCTGCGGGCGTGGGACAGTCTCGTCAACCACCAGTCTGGATGAAACATGGCGATACTGTTGAAATTGTGATTGAGAAAATTGGCACATTAACCAATCCAATTCAGGCAGAGGGTTAAGCCTATGGCTGATCATCAGATTTATGATGTTGCAATTGTTGGCTATGGCCCATCTGGTGCAATCGCAGCATGTATCTTAGGGCAGGCAGGTCTTCAGGTATATGTCTGCGATAAAGATCGAGATGTTTATGACAAGCCAAGAGCGATTGCACTGGATCATGAAATTTTAAGGGTTTTTCAAAATATTGATATTATTGATGATATTTTACCATTTTGTGAGCCATTTACAGATTCCTGTTATTTCGGTGCAGAAGGACAACTCATTCGTCAGTTGACCATGGTCGATAAACCATACCCTTTAGGTTATGTTCCTTCGATTGTTTTTACCCAACCTGCTGTAGAGCGTGTGATTCGTGAAAAGGTCGGTCATTTAAAAAATATTACCGTCCAGTTGGAAACGAGATTAGTTGATTTAAAACAGAAAGCAGACACAGCCGATTTGACTGTAGAACATGCGACTGGAGAACATTCAACGATCCGTGCGCGTTATGTCATTGGTTGTGATGGTGCTTCAAGTACCATTCGAAAATTGCTCGATATTAAACTCGAAGATTTGGGTTTTAACGAACCTTGGTTGGTTGTCGATGTACAGGTTAATGAAAAAGGTTTGGCCAAACTGCCAAAAACCAGCGTGCAGTACTGTGAGCCAGAACGCCCTGCAACTTTTGTGATTGGGCCAGGGAACCATCGTCGTTGGGAAATTAGCCTAAAGCCAGAAGAAGACCCTGTTTATCAGGCAACGCCTGAAGGCACATGGAAGCTATTGCAGCGTTGGATTACACCTGAAGATGCCACTTTGTGGCGTCAAGCCAGCTATAACTTCCACGCACTGGTTGCTGAAAAGTGGCGGGATGGACGTGTGTTCTTAGCGGGTGATGCAGCACACCAACAACCGCCTTTTTTGGGACAAGGCATGTGTCAGGGTGTCCGTGATGTCGTGAATTTGTCTTGGAAATTAAAAACAGTCCTGACCCAGCAGTTGAATCAGAATGCGAGTGAGGCACTTTTAAATAGCTATGGACTTGAGCGTAAAGAACACGTTTGCCAGCTGACCACCACCATTAAAAAAATTGGCGAAGTAATATGCGAACGTGATGTCAATCAAGCAAAACTAAGAGACAAAACACTCTTGGATGACAATAATGGGGTCGTTAAACCCGTTGCCAGACAAGATATTTTACCGTATTTGTCAAAAGGATTAGTCACGGAAACTGAAGGGCGTGGTCGAATTTTCCCACAGCCTGTAGTTGCTCAGAATGAGCAAGAAATCCTGATGGATCGTATTTTGCAAAATGGCTGGAAAGTCTTTGTGGATGCGAAAATACAAATTAAGGAAGACGTGCTGGATCATTTTATTTTGCCGATTCAACTGATCCAGATTGAAAAGAATTTGCAAGAAAAAGATCCACTTGTTGCGAACTGGTTTAAAGAGTTTGCTGTACATGCTGCGATTGTACGACCTGACCATTATGTCTACGCCACAGCAAAAAATTCTGAAGACTTATATACACAGTTTGAGCAGCTCGTTCGGGATTTAGGTTTAACCACTCGTTTGTCTGAAGCATCTTAAATTTTAAGGTGTTTCATTCCTCATACATGTCAGCATGATTGAAGAATAAAAAGTAAACCAAAGGATGAATGGTATTTAAAAGGAGTAAGTGATGAGTATTGTTTTTACGAATACCCGTATTTTTGATGGAACAGGATCTACATCATTTCAAGGTGAAGTGCGTGTTGAAGGCGATCGAATTGTTGAAGTTGCAGCAGCACCCGCACAGGTTAGCCGTAACGATGTTTCTCGCGTGATTGATTGTGAAAATAAAACCTTAATGCCAGGCATGGTGGAAGCACATGCACATCTGACTTGGCCAACTTCGGTTGAAAAATTTGTTCCAGGGATGCACTTACCAACAGAAGAACTGGCACTCACCGCAGCAAGAAATGCGCGTATTTTACTGGATCATGGATTCACCAGTGCTTATTCGGCAGGTTCATTGAGTAAAACTCTGGAAATTACACTCAATGAGTTTTTCAAATCAGGTGGATTACCTGGCCCTCGTTTTATTCCATCTTCTGTAGAACGTGAACCACCAAATGAATCAGAATTAGACCCAGGTCATATTGAAGAACATGGTAAAGGCGCAGATGCGATACGTGATTTTGTACAAGATTGTGCTGAACTGGGCGCGAAGGCGATTAAATTTCTAATTTCTGGAGAAAGTGCTTTAAAACCGGGGGCTTCATTGGAGTTGTTGTATTCCGAAGAAGAACTGATGGCTGCCGGTGAAGAAGCGAAAAAGCACAATGTCTGGCTGACTGGACATGCACATGCAGCCGAAGCGGTGAAGCTTGGCGTAAAAAGCGGTTTTCGTATTTTGTATCATTGTACTTATGCGGATGATGAATGCCTTGATTTGTTGGAAGCGAAGAAAGACGAGATTTTTATTGCACCGACCATTGGCATTGTACAAGCGACATTAGATGCAACACCGCCGCCGCATATGGACATGTCACATATGAAAAATGAATCGCAAATTGTACTGGATAAGCTCAAAGAACTTGTACCAAAACTCAGACAGCGTGGACTTCGTTTGCTTCCAGGAGGAGATTACGGTTTTCCATTTAATCCGAATGGCAAAAATGCATGGGATTTAGAACTCTGGGTTCGTCATTTTGGTTATAGCCCAGCAGAAGCATTGAATGCTGCAACTGAGTTGGGCGGTATGTTGATGGGGCATGAGGGTGAGTTGGGTTGTATTAAACCAGGCTATATTGCGGACTTGCTGGTGATTGATGGCGATCCATTGGCAGACATCACCTTGCTGCAAAACAAAAACAATATTCACACGATTATGCAAAATGGGCATTTTTATAAGCAACTCGGAGAATAAAAATGCAGAAAATGAGTCGGGCAACAGCAGAAAAAATCAGAGAGATTGGGAACAACTTGCCTGAAATTGCGGTGTTATATCAGCAAGAAGCAAGTGAGTCTCTGTCTGATCGCGTTCGGATCATGACTGAACTTACCTATGGTTCACATGAGCGACATGTACTGGATGTCTATTTACCTGTCGATATCAAGCCTGATCAAGCTGTACCTGTTGTGATCTTCTTTCATGGTGGTGGATTTATTCGAGGAGATAAAAAACATCGCCAAAATATTGGTTGTTTTTTGGCTGAACAGGGATTTGCCACGATTTTGGCAAATTACCGTTTAGCCCCTGAGGTTCAATGGCCAAGCGGTGCAGAAGATGTTGCTCAGGTCTGGCAATGGGTGATGTCGAATGCGAACTCAACAGCATTGGCGACCCATTTTGATACCCAAAATATCTTCTTGATGGGTGAATCTGCGGGCGCTGCCCATGTGGCATCGATTGCTTTAAATACGCGCTTACAACCGAAAGACTGGCAGATTTCGGGCGCAATTTTGCTCTCAGGGCCATACAACCCAAAACTAGAGCATTTGGCCGCGCGACAATTGTCCATTTTGCAACCTGATGTTCGTAATGAATCTTATTTTGGGACAGATCGACAGGCATGGGATCGGGCAGCAACCATTGATTTGATAGATGCGAAACCCTTTCCATTGCTGGTTTCATTTACGGAATTAGACCTTCCACAAATGCAGGTTCAAGCCAGTGAGCTGTTTACCAAGCTGGTCTGTCAGCATGGATATCAGCCAGAGCTGTTGATTGTTCCAGACCATAATCATTTTTCACAAGGCTATAGTTTCGGATTAGAAGACACCAGCGTTAGCCAGCCCGTTTTAAATTTTCTCAGGAAAAATTTAAGCCAATAACTTAAATGATTTAAGTAAAAAACAAAAAATTAAAGGATGAATAAAATGAAACATGGATTGGTTTTAGGCCTACTCACGTCTGTAATTTCTGGTTCGATTTACGCCACGGAAGGCGGAACCATCGGTTATCCACTCGGTATTGATGCAATTTATAGCGGTGTAATGTTTCCAAAGGGATTAACAGGGATGTTGATCTATCAAAATTACTCTGCGGACAAAGTTACCGATTCACATGGCAATACGCCGAGTGGAATCAACTCATTTAAAATTAATTCCAATGCGCTCTCTGCAAGATTTGATTACACCTGGCCAGAGGCCAAAATTTTAGGTGCCGATGTCGGTTCGAGAGCAACATTTGCCTTTCCAGATGTCGATGTCAAAAATGAAGTCAATTACGTCGGTGATGTTGGTGGCAGTTCGAAAGGCATGACTGACTCGACCATCACACCGATGATGCTTGGATGGCACGGCAAGAATTTGCAGCAAGTGGCTGGAATGGATATTACGATTCCAGTTGGCAAATATAATAAAAATGATGCCGTGAATGTTGGCAGTGGCTACATGACATTTGCGCCGTATTATGCCTTTACGTGGTTTGACCGAAGCTGGGATTTTTCAGGGAAACTGGTGTATGTCATCAACCAGAAAAATATGCATACCGATTATAAATCTGGCAATGGTTTTACGCTTGAAACCAGCTTGGGCTATCACGTCAATCCGAAATTCACGGCAGGTATTACAGGATACGCCTTTAAACAAGTCACGGATGATAAACAAGATGGTGTGGTTTATGAAGATGGTTACCGAGGTCAAGTCATGGGGCTAGGGCCATATATTTCTTATCGTTTTGATGCAGGCCCAGCATTAATCATTCGAGCGTATAAAGAGTTTAAGGCAGAAAACCATTCTGAGGGCGAAAGTGTATTTGCAGGCCTAATGTATCACTTTAAATAGAAAAGAGGATGAGGACATGATTGGTTTTGAGCAGGCATTTGAACTGATTCATTGTGCAATCAAGGTTGCACGAGAAGAACAGTTTAAGCCGATGGCAATCGTGGTGGTTGATACCGCAGGCAATATCGTCTGTTCAGGGCGAGATAATGGGGCGAATTTTATGCGGCATGAAATCGCTTATGGGAAAGCTGTAGCGGCGATTGGCATGCAAGCCAATACCCGACAACTGGTCAAAAAGTCTCAGGACATGCCTGTGTTCTTTAATAGTATCGCCACAGCAGTCGATAAACCGTTTATTCCGCAGACAGGTGCGATTCTGATTTGCCAAGAGGATGACATTATCGGTGCAATCGGTGCTTCGGGTGGCACAGGTGATCAGGATGAAATGATTCTGGTTAAGGCCATTGAGCATTTAAAACTGAGTTGGAAATAGACTTTCAATAGAGAACAGCCTGATGATCTGTGTTTAAACATAATTCATCGAGCTGAAATACAAATCTTCAATTTAAATGGATTTTATGATGCAAGATTTTAGTATTAAAAACATATTTGGGCTCATGTCTGCACATTGTGCGGGAATGGTTGATCTGGTTGCTTTGCCGATCTGGATTGGTGTTTTAGTTTCTTTTTATCATTTTGATTTTCAAAATGCAGGTTTGTTGGTGACGTTGTTTTTATTAGGCGTCACACTGGCGAGTTGTATATTTTCACCCAAGTTTAATCGATTACAGATCAGAAAATGGGTCATTGCTGGGTATGGCTGTGCTTTTTTGATCTTTTTACTGTGTTTTTTTCAAACATCATTTTTACTCTTTGTTGCGCTGCACTTTCTCGCTGGCATAAGCGTTGGGACATCGTTAAGTTTGACCCATGGGACAGTCGGAAAAAGTAGAAATCCGCACCGTTTATTTGCTTTATTGGGAATGGCACTCGGGGTTTTTAGTATTGCATTTATGGCAGGGGCTACCCAAATACTACAACATTATCGTGGGGCTTATTTCTTTCTAGTTTTGGCTTTGGTGATGGGGTGTGCCAGTGTGGCCACGTTCATCTTCTTTCCAAAAAATATAATATCCAATACGCTGACTGATCATATCCACAAAACTGTAGGTAAATTAAGCCTAAATACTTGGCTAGTCATCTTTGGGGTCAGTTTATTAAGTATGACTCAAGCTTTAGTGCTCAGTTTCTTTGAGCGGGTCGGTACTTTTCGCGGATTTAGTGCGAAACAGATTGCAACAGCACTGGTGGTTTATACCGTAGTGAGCCTGATTCCTGCACCTGTCGCAGCTTTTTTACAGAAACGAGTGAACAAATTTGTGGTGATTTGCTTTGGGCCAATGCTACAAGCCATCTCTGCCTTGTGTATTTATCAGACCCATCAGTTTATGGTGTTTACGATATTTGGCTCATGCATGATCTTTAGCATTTTGTTTATCCATACCTTTGCTTTTGGCTTGTTGGCTGAGTTAGATCCATCTGGCCGAGCGGTCTCGGCAACGCCAGCGATGCTGATGTTTGGCTCAGCCGTGGGGCCATTACTGGGTGGGGCTTTGGTTAAATTCTGGGGTTTTGAAGCGATTGGTTACATGGCAGTTGTGCTGGTGGCCTTACAAATCATCCTTTTCAATATTTCCAGATTACGCAGCAAGGCAACCGAACAGCAAATCTTGGTGAATGATTCAGTTTAATCTGAATTGTTTGAAAATAGACGTCTTTCATAATTACTTACACCCTCTTTATTTTTCTCCCTGAGCAAATTGAAATCTATTTCAATGCAGCGCAAGTGAAATAAAAAGGACTTATGAAAGAAGTCTAATATGCATTTGAATCGGCATTAACCAAAGAATTTAAGATGATGCTGATCATGAATCATTTCTTCAAAGGCAAACTGTTGTCATTCAGTTTGCCTTTGAGCATCACTCAAATTTTTGCTTTCTGATTGAGTCTGTTTTACTGCTGAAACCTATGGCATTTCCTCAATTTTTTTAGATTGTCCAAAACGTCCATAATGTAGCGCAAAGGTCGGCAAGATAATTAAATTCAGTGCGGTCGATGTAATCAGACCACCCAAAATCACGATGGCCATAGGCCCTTCAATTTCATTGCCTGCTGCGCTGCTGGTTAACGCCAGTGGGAGCAGTGCAAGTGCAGTGACAAGGGCAGTCATTAAAATCGGAACTAAGCGTTCAGAAGCACCTTGCATGGCGGTCTGAAAATTCCACGGTAACCCGTCGACATGCACCAAATGTTCGTAATGACTGATCAGCATGAGCGAATTGCGGAGTGAAATACCAAACAGCGTCACAAATCCCACCATACTGCCTAAAGACAGATTTCCACCCGAAACAATCACAATGGCAATCCCACCGACCAAGGCAAAAGGTAAATTTGCCATGACCAAAACTACACTGTGAGCATTTCGCAAAGCCAAGAACAGCAGCAATGTAATACACGCCAGTGAAATCAGGCCATACATGATCAGGTCGTGCTGTGACTGAGCCCGAGCTTCACTTTCACCACCAAATACGGCGTAGACCCCTTTGGGCATTTGTATTTCATGGGTCATACGTGCCTGTGCTTCTTTAACAAAATCACTGGCAGGTCGACTGCCAAGTATTACGGAAATGGTTTGTACGCGTTGTCCCCCCACATGCGTGATCTGATAGCGTCCAGAGACCTGCTGAATTGTAGCGAGTGAATGTAATGGTACGGTGAGACCATCGCTATTGCGGATCATCAGTCCACCGATACTCATCAGATCTTTACGCGCTGAGGGTGGCAAGGCGACTGTGACATCATATGAGCGGCTTCCTTCATAAATTTGCGAGACAGTGACACCTTCATATGCGGCCTGAATGGTGTCGAGTACTTCAAGCGGTTTAAAGCCCCATTTGCTGAGTGCTTCTGGTTTCAATCGGACATCGAGCTGAGGAATGCCTGGTGGTGAATCGACCTGTACACTGGCTGCCCCTGAAATTGTGCCGAGCATCCGTGCAATTTGCTGCGCTGTTCGATCAATCACATCTAAATTATTGCCAAATACACTCACGACAACAGGTGCGGTGACACCTGAGATGACTTCATCAATCCGTTCAACCAAAAAGGTATTTACAGAAGTGGTTAAGCCAGGGAAGCGATCTAAAGTTTGCCGAATCCGATATAACGTCCAATCCTGATCCTTAGCCGACATTGGACGAAGATCAACTTCAAATTCAGACAGTTGCACGCCTGTCGGATCGACCACTTCATCGGCACGTCCTGCACGTTGAGCGACCAAGCGTACACCGGGAATTTGCATGAGGGCTTTGGACACCTGAGTGCCGATTCGCATAGACTCTGTTAAAGATGTCCCCGGTTCTAAGCCCATATGCACAATATAATGACCTTCGCGGAGCTGAGGAATGAAGTTCCCACTCAGAAAGGGCAGCAGGGCAAAAGACGTGATACACAGACAGATAATACCTATCGCAATTGCTTTGACATGCCGTTCCACACTCGCCAGTAAGGCCAAATAGCGTTTTTTAAGCCACCTGATCAATCGTGGCTCATGTTCAGGCAATTTTCCACGCGTCAAAAGTGCCAATGCCATGGCAGGTGTAAGGGTTAGTGCGACAATCAGTGACGCCAATACCGCCAAAATATACGCAATCCCCAAAGGTGCAAACAAACGTCCACCTACACCTGTGAGTGTTAAGACAGGCAGAAAAATCAGCATGACAATGAATGTGGCAAATACCACGGCGCTACGCACTTCTAGTGATGCTTTCAGCACAACCTGATAGGCAGGCAATGGCTGAGCTGAAAGACGATTTTCACGTAAGCGTCGATAGATATTTTCAACATCAATAATCGCGTCGTCGACCACTTCCCCTAAGGCAATTGCAAGCCCGCCAAGTGTCATGGTATTGAGACTTACGCCAAAAGAAATCAAGACGATGACTGCCATGAGCAGTGAAAGCGGGATTGCTACGGCTGAAATCACTGCAGTTCGCATATTCAACAAGAACATAAACAGTACGGCGATTACTAGAACTGCACCTACAATCAAGGCGGTACGCAAATGTCCAACTGCGGTTTCGATAAAATTCGCAGGTCTAAAGACATCCATGTGTAGATCAACTCCTTCCTGAACCAATAGGGGTTGAATGGCTGCCAGTTGTTTTTCGATGCCGCGGGTAACGGTCATGGTATTGGCGCCGTATTGGCTATCCATGATCAGCATGATCCCGGGTTTTCCCATAATGGATGCACTGCCAACGGGTGGCTCGCTTGCCCATGTCACGGTTGCCACATCACCAAGATGAATCGCGCTTCCATTGTTAGAACGTAAAACCACGCCTGCAATTTGCTGTGGTGTAGTGAGTTGTCCATTGACATTGATATCAATTCGCTGATTGGCATTTTCAATAAATCCCGCACCGCGTACGCCAGTTGCTTGCTGTGCTGTGGCGATGACATCTTGAATAGACAGGCCGTAACGCATGAGTTTGTCAGGATCAACCTGAATTTGCATTTGCCGAGCACTGCCACCAAACACGACCACATCGGCAACGCCTGACACAGCCAGCATTTGCGGTTTAATCGTCCACTGTGCAATGTCGTATAGCTCTTGCACTGAGCGAGTCGATGACGTAAGCCCAACTGTTCTGACGGTACTGGTGGTTGTGGTCAGTGGAAGTAAACTGGGTGGTTTAACCCCTGCGGGGAGTGTTGCCGCGAGTCCATTGATACGTTCCGTCACCAACTGCCGAACTTGCATGATGCTGGTTTTATTGTCAAAGACCAGCGTGATCAAAGACAAGCCTTGCATGGAGCGTGAGTGCATGGACTGCAAACCGACCATACCACCCAAGGCATTTTCGATGGGTTGGGTGACTAGCGTCTCGACCTGTTCACTGGTCAGTCCTGGGGCTTC
Organism: Acinetobacter sp. MB5; assembly: GCF_003261585.1. Lineage (GTDB taxonomy): Bacteria > Pseudomonadota > Gammaproteobacteria > Pseudomonadales > Moraxellaceae > Acinetobacter. The sequence goes on from NZ_POVU01000005.1 coordinate 178,587, forward strand.
GGTCTGTACCATGCTCATTGGGGGTGAAAACTCGGGGAATACATCGAGCTGAGCACGGTTCAAACTGAAAATTCCGTATGCGGTGAGGATAAGTGCTAAGGCATAGATGACACCACGAAATCGCAATGAGAACTGGATGATCATATTCAGCATGGGCACATCCTCCTATCCGTTATTTTTTAGTTTTAGCAATGATTTATATTGTGTTTGTTTGGTTTTGAAATGCTTTTTTAAATTAAAAGATTAGCCATCACACTCAGGCGGATCTTTACAAATGGTATTGATTCCTTGTGGTTTCAGTTCTTCAGAAAGGAGTAGTTGTGCACCTTGTGTCACCACAGCATCTCCCGCATGGAAGTTTGACCCTGCAATAAAACCTTGTCCCATTTCATCCGAAGCAGAAACATAACGACGGGTAAACTGATTGGATGCTGTACGCACATAGGCCCAAGATTGTCCGCCGTACCAGACGATCGCCTGTTCTGGAATCACAATACTTGAGTTGCTCTGTCCGACGAGTGGAATACGTGCATTTAAGCGCAAGTTGGTTGGGAGAGATTGCGGAACCACATAAAGCCAAGGATTGCCCTGAATGGTCGGGTCTGCCTGAGGTGAGGCAGACAGTTTTTGAGCTTGTATTACTTTTCCATCGGCTGCTTGAACATTAATCTGATTGGGTGCACTGACACTACTTGGTAAAGTGACTCGTAAAATCACCGCTTTGCCCAGTTGCAATTGCTGCATTAAATCAGATTTTGACATAATGGCTGTCTGGGTCATGGTTTCCCCAAACTGTTGCCGTATCGCGGCGGTAAGCTCAGGGAGTGCAGCGCGTGCAGCTTTGAGTTTTGCCTGATCGCTCTGTAAGACAGATTGAGCATCTTGCAGACTTTTTTGGGAAATATTGCGGTCATCGTTAAATAATTGGCGACTGCGTTCATACTGCGCCTGAGAATTTGCAGCCTGTGCAGACAATGAAGCAATGTCCGCCTGAGCGGTCGCTAACTGGTTTCTTAAATTAAACAATGGTTGTAGATCAATCACCGTTGCATAAGCGGCGAGATCTTGCTGGGTCATGGTCGATGTCAAACGTGAAACTTCAATACGGCTGGCTTTTTGTGCCTCGGGGCTCACGGTAATGACGCTTTCTCCATGCACAGTTTGTACCGTTGGTTTGGGTGTAGCATCTGCTGTTGGCGGAGGAGTGAGCATTTGACTGAGATACCAGCCAATACCAACACCCGCAGCTAAAACCAGCACAATTGCGAAAGACAGAATCAAACGGAGTTTCATGGGTTTAACTCCTGCATTTGGACTAATTTATTGTTTGATGTCAGGTCATGGTTTAAAAATCGCTGTAAAACATCTTCAAGATCACCTGCGGCTTTTTGTGCCGAAATTGTGGCATCGAGTGTATTGAGTTGACTGGTTTGATAAGCGATCAGCGCTTGGGTGTAACTCAAACGATCCAGATTTCCCACTTTAAAGGCTGTGGCTTGATGCTTGAGTTGTTGCTGTGCCGTGGTTCGAGATTGGATTGCCAACCGCATTGCTGCCTGACTGGATTGATAACCGAGTAAGGCTTGGGACAAGTCTCCCAAAATTTTGTCTTGCAGTGCCTCGGTACGTGCAGCCGCTTCTTTACGTTTGGCTTCAGCAACACGAATACCCCCCTGATTTCGGTCAAAAATCGGCAGTGAAACGCCTGCTAAACCAAAGGCGATTTTATTGGTGCCCATGTCATAGGTATAACCTGGCCCAAGATGAATGTCTGGATATTGCTTGGCGACCTCCAGCTGGAGTACTGATTCACTGGCAGCATAGTCTGCCAGTGAAGACAGAAGGTCAGCCCGTTGCAAGATGGCTTGACGCTGAACAGATTTTGGAGGAATGACAGGGATTTGCTGAAACTCGCTTAAATCGAAGTGAATGCCTTTTAGAGCGGATACGGGTAAACCGATTGCTTTAGCTAGTGAGTTTAGGGCAGTTTGCTCACTGCTACGTGCTTCTAGCAATTGACTTTGTGTTTGTGTATTTACCAATACCGCTTCATTAAATTCAGGTTGTGAAAATTGTCCCAACGCCAAGCGTTTACGGCTCATGTTTACAATCTGTTGTTGTGCCGATGTCTGATGTGACAATAAGCCCATACGCTCACGCGCTGCGTACAATTCAAGCAAGGCATCTCGCACATCGGCACTGACTTTCCATGCCTGATCGCGAATATTTAACCGTGCAGCTTCACTCACATGACTGGCTTGATTGATACGGTAGCCACGTTTATGTGCGGTTTCAATGGGGATATCTAAGGCAAACCCTAAACTAAATCGGGAAATACCAGAACCCGATGTAGCCGCTTGAAATGGGAGTTGAAGCACAGGATTCGGTCTGGCTTTGGCAACGTCAATTTCGGCTTTGGAGCTTTCCCATTCTGCCCGAGATACATCTAGGCTAGGGTTATAATAAAATGCTGCCAGTGTCAGCATTTCACGGTTCCAATGCGCTACAGGCCATGCAATGTCATGGCCCAACGCATGTTGTATATAGGCGTGGAGGTCTGGAGAATCCAGTGAGCGCTCTTCAAACTGCTGAACAAGTTGAGCGGGTGCAAGCGGCTGGGCATGATATGTCGTACAACCTGTCAGCACGACTAAAACACTGTAAATCAGTTTGCGCATGAACTTTCCTCATGAGTTGCCAAACATGAGATAGGGGACTTTTAAAATAATGTGCTCATTATCAATTTTATGCAACTATTAGCCTTCTTTTATAAGTCCTTTTTATTTCTCTTACGCTGCATTAAATTGTATTTCAATTTTGCTCAGGGAGAAAAATAAAGAGGGTTTAGGCCATTATGAATGAAGTTTATTCATATTCTTGTGCAATAAGCGATCGGTCTGAAAATCTGCGTGTTTGCTCTTGAGTTGTTTTACTGTGAATATCTGCACGCCTATTTTTTTGGAGGATTGAGCAGAATGTTGGGAATTTTCCCGAGAAAGATGTCACGGGCAATATCACCTTGCTGTTCAATGTTGTAATACTGAAATGGCTTATTATTTTTAAATGTGTATGCATAAGGATTATAGCGTTTAAAGCTCAGATAATACGCCGTTTGTAAAATAGCACCTGCGACTAAAACCGATCTGCCTTGCTGATATTGCAGAATATGGGTGAGTTCATGAATAAATACTCCCTGATATATTTCTGATTCTAGTGCATAGTCCAATGAATAATTTTCAGGATTCACAAAAATAGCGCCATTGGGTGCCATAAACATGCCAACGGGTTGCCACGGTAAAAACGGCGTGTTCAAGATTCGGACTTTGTCATAATCAATCAGATCTGCAAAGACAGGTGTCGCAAGGGTAATTTCATTACGGGTCAAGGGGCGCACGTGTAATGACCAGATTTTAAAGAAATCCAGACAGAACAAGAAAAATTGATTTTGAATTCGATTTTTTAGCATAAAGAGTATAAGTTTCAACGAAGTCTTCAAGAAACCTGACAGTGACAATTCATTATTACGGCTTGATTAAGCCACATCATACCCGTTTCGTAAATATTGGTATGGCGAAGAGTTTTAGATCACTGGCTGTAATTAGCGAAAACCAAAAATAAACAGGTTTAAATGATTTTTTTAAACCAGAATTAATTCAAGCGGTATATAAAGGTAGACCTATTCGAGTACTTAATTGATGCCGTTTGAAAATGTATGACGGCAATGACTCGTTACGCTCAGAAATCACCGATCTTAGCGTAACTCTTTTGAAGAAATAATATGAACTTCCCATCTCAGATCTCCCCAAGAGCCAGTAACCAAGGCGTGAGCCAATGGTTTTTTCTGTCTATGCTGAGTGCCTTAATGGCATTTACCTCGCTGTCTACCGATATTTATTTACCTGCCATGCCTGCAATGGCAAAACAGCTACATGGCAATGTCGAATTGACCATTACAGGTTTTCTGGTTGGTTTTGCCTTGGCTCAACTGGTTTGGGGGCCGATTAGTGACCGTATTGGACGCCGTATTCCTTTATTTATCGGAATGGGCTTATTTATTATTGGTTCACTGGGCTGTGCTTACTCAAATACTATTGAGCAGATTGTATTCTGGCGTGTTTTTCAAGCATTTGGAGCTTGTACAGGGCCGATGCTGGCACGAGCCATGATTCGGGATTTATATGCGCGCTCACAAGCGGCACATATGTTGTCGACCTTAACCATTATTATGGCGATTGCACCAATTGCAGGGCCAATCATTGGTGGACAACTGATTCGCATCAGTACATGGCACAGTATCTTTTTCCTGTTGGCAGCTTTGGGGCTTGCCATGTTTGCCGCGTTATTCTTTTTGCCAGAAACGCATACTCAAGAAAAGCGTACCGTGATGTCATTGCCTATGGTTTTTTCGACATATAAGTCGCTGCTTGGGAACTGGCAGTTTATGCGTTACACCCTGTGCGTGACTTTTTTCTATATTGCCGTGTATGCATTTATTGTGGGATCGCCATTTGTTTATATTTCCTATTATGGCGTGCCTGCTCAGCACTATGGCTGGTTGTTTGCTTGCAATATTTTCGGTGTAGTGGGAATCAGCTTCATTAACCGAAAAATGGTGAAGCGTTATAGTCTTGAGCTTTTATTAAAAGTGACGACCTGTATCGCAATGCTGTCCTTGTTGATCTTGTGCGCTTTACATCTGGCGCATATTGGCAGTTTGTATAGCCTAGTCTTCATGGTTTTTCTGTTTTTCTCCATGAATGGAATTATCGCGGCCAGTTCCACAGCCGCCGCACTGGATGGAGTTCCTCATGTAGCTGGATCTGCGGCTGCGTTGATTGGATCATTACAGTACGGTAGCGGGATTGTTTCATCATTGCTATTGGCCTATTTTTCAACAGGTACACCAACAGCCATGCTCAGCATCATGACTATTTTTACTGTACTGAGCGCTGTGGTTTTACATCTGGGTCGATCCAAACATTCATAAGGATAAATGCTTTATATCTTCCGATGGGGAGGCACCAAAGAAGCGTTTATATTCTCGGGAAAATTGAGACAGGCTTTCATAGCCCACCTGTAGACTGGCCGAAGAAATGTCTCGATTTTCAGTCATTAGCAAGCGCCGTGCTTCGGTCAGGCGTAAGCTTTTCTGGTACTGTAATGGACTCATATTGGTAATGTCCCGAAAATGTTGATGAAAACTCGAGATGCTCATGCTCATATGCTTGGCTAAATCCTCAATGCGTAATGGCTGATTAAACTGCTGTTTAATCCAGTCTATCGCACGAATAATCCGATGACCTGTCGTGCCCATCGTCACGATGTGTTTAAGACGTTCGCCTTGGGGACTCATCAGCAGTCGGTAAAAAATCTCTTTAATAATCAGGGGTGCCAAAATCGGTAAATCATCTGGCGTTTCAAGCAAGTCCAGTAAACGAATAAAGGCATGAGTCATTTCAGGCGTAAGCTTACCAACCGCAATGCCTTTACGGTCACGATTTGAAGGCTGAAAGGTCATCTGAGCTTCCAGCATGATTTGCGCCAGTAAATGCGGGTCAAGTTTGAGTAAGACCCCTAAATAGGGGTGTTCGGAAGACGCTTGGGTAATTTGCGCAATGACAGGAAAGTCCACCGCAGTAAACAGAAAATGCTGTGCATCATAGGTATAGACTTCCTGACCCAGCATGACCTGTTTTTGTCCTTGAGCAATCAGGCACAGGCTGGCATCCATCACATAACTGGTCGGATCGGTCGGTTGTTCCCAGCGACTTAAACTTAAGCCTGCAATCGGGGTTTTCAGTTGATGCTGTCCTTGCATCAGTTTGGTGATGCGCTGAGACAAAATTTCATTTAAATCGCTTTCCGATTGGGTCATTGCGAAGACCTTTTATACCTGTACTTTGTCTAAACATAGTTGGAAATGGCACAGAAACCTAGGGGTGACAATATTTTTTTGGAGGATTAGGCAAATCTGCAAGAGGAATGGAACAACCGATTTTGGTCTAAATTCCTATACTGATTCTACGGTTCTGATGATAGACCGCTTTATGAAGAGGTAAGTCACAATGCAAGTGTTTAAAAATGCCCAGCATCAGTCTCAACAAGGCCCAGCAGACTGGTTTAGTGGAGTGGTTCATATTGACAGTCTGTTTGCTCAGCAAGAACCTGGTGCTGTCAGTGGCGGGCGTGTGACCTTTCAGCCTCAGGCACGCACAGCTTGGCACACGCATCCTCTAGGTCAGATTTTATTGGTTACTGCGGGTATGGGGTATGTCCAAAAATGGGGAGAACCGCGCCAAATGATTCAGCCAGGCGATATTGTGGTGATTGCACCCAATGAAAAACACTGGCACGGCGCATCGGAACAGCAATTTATGACCCATATTGCCTTACAGGAAGCAGAACACGGTCAGGTCGTGACTTGGCTGGAACATGTTTTAGATGAACAATATTTAACGTCTGGAGAATAAGATGAGTATTAAAGTCTTAGGTTATGCAGCCCAATCGGCAACAAGTCCTTTAGCTCCGTTTACCTTTGAACGCCGTAATCCGCGTGAAGATGATGTCACCATTCAGATTGAGTATTGTGGGGTTTGCCACTCCGATTTACATCAGGCACGTAATGACTGGGGTTTTAGCCGTTATCCGATTGTTCCAGGACATGAAATTGTCGGTCGGGTGACTTCCATTGGCACTAAAGTGACGAAATATAAAGTCGGTGATTTGGTTGGGATTGGCTGTTTAGTCGATTCTTGCCGTCACTGTTCAGCGTGTGACAATGGTCTAGAACAGTACTGTGAAAATGGAAGTGTACAAACCTATGGCGGTGAAGATTTACATGACCACCGTATAACTTATGGTGGTTATTCACAAACCATGATCTGTTCTGAAGATTTTGTGCTGAAAGTACCTGAAAACCTAGATACCAAAGCCGTTGCGCCGTTGTTATGTGCAGGAATTACCACATGGTCACCACTACGTCATTGGAACGTGGGTCAGGGAACTAAAGTTGCCGTGGTCGGTCTAGGCGGTTTAGGTCATATGGCGATTAAACTGGCTCATGCACTCGGTGCAGAAGTCACGCTATTTACCCGTTCAGCCAGTAAGGAACAGGATGCCAAACAATTAGGTGCAGATCATGTGGTGCTCTCGACAGATGAAGCGCAAATGCAAGCGGCTGCGAATCAGTTTGACCTGATTATTGATACCGTTCCATATGAACACGATCTCAATCCGTATGTGCCAACCTTGGCACTAAATGGAACATTAGTACTCGTTGGATACTTGGGCGAAATCAAACCGCATACTGTACCGATGATTATGGGTCGCCGTTCAGTGGCAGGCTCAGTGATTGGCGGTATTCAAGAGACTCAGGAGCTTTTGGACTTTTGTGGTGAGCATAACATTACTGCTGATGTAGAAATGATTGAAATGCAAACCATCAATGACGCCTTTGAACGTATGCTGAAAAGTGATGTGAAATACCGTTTCGTGATTGATATGCAGTCTTTTCATGAAAATTCGGCAGCATAAACATTCCAAATAAATCATTCTAAACAGACAAGCCAGATGAATGCCATCTGGCTTGTTGTGTTATGGCGAGTATTTTACTCATCTCAGCTTTAGCAAATGATCTTAGGAAAGCTGATATTTCTTGATAATCTTATCGAGTTTCTTATCAATCTGCCCCCGATACAGATTCGGTAAGACACGTGAGATTTTGGCCAGAATCCGTGCCTGTGTACTTGGAATAATCATAAATTCAGAAGAATGAATCCCTGCGTAAATATCTTTACAGGCTTGATCAACTGTCAGACTTCCACCCAATTGCTTTAATTCTGCGGTAATTTTAGAGCCAAGTTTACGTTCTTCAGTGACCAGTGGCGTTTCTACTTCAGGAGGGCAGACCACGGCCACATTGATTTTCTTGCTGCGTAACTCCATACGAAGAACTTCTGCTAAACCCACCACGCCAAATTTTGACGAACAATACCCTGTATAACCATAACAACCCACCAGTCCTGCGGCAGAGGCAATAAACACAAGCTTTGGTGTTTTGCTTTGTGCAGTTGCCTGATAAAGGAATGGTAATGCTGCATGTGCGACATTACGACTGCCCACCAGATTAATGTTGATCTGACGCTGAAACTCATCCGACGTCATGTCATCAAAAGACTTGGCAATACTGATACCTGCGGAGTTAATCAGGAGATCAGGTACGCCAAATTCTGTCGCAGCCTGATTGAATGCGGCCTCTAACGAGGTTTCGTTTTGAACGTCAATTTGGAAACCACGGACATACGGCGAAATTTGCTGTAATTGCGATACCGCTTCTTCAATGCCTGCGTGAGCAAAAATACAGACCTGATAACGATCTTTAAGTAAACGCTTGGTCAGTTCAAAGCCAATGCCACTACTGCCACCTGTGACCCAAGCTGTTTTGGTGTGTGCTGAAATTTGTTGTTTCATATCAATATCCATTTGATGATGCTATTTAAATCGCTGCGTTACTCAGCAGGACGTCATTAAATTTTTTACGAAGTTCGGCTTTCACAATTTTCCCTGCGCCATTCATAGGCAGAGCATCGACAAACAGCACCGCGTCAGGAATTTGCCAGCGTGCAATTTTGTTTTCAAAGTAAGCACGAACATGGTCTTCATTCAGGTGTGAGTTTTCTTCTTTGACCACAATCAGAATTGGACGTTCGCCCCATTTCGGATGGTGTGCTGCAATTGCCGCCGCCATTTTGATTTCAGGGTGTCCCACCGCGATATTTTCAATCTCTACCGAAGAAATCCATTCTCCACCTGACTTGATCAGGTCTTTGGCACGATCACAAATGGTCATGTAACCATCGGCATCAATGGTTGCAATATCACCTGTATCGAACCAGCCATCGTCAGTCAGAGCGCTGTTTTCCTGATTGAAATAGCGTTCGATAATCCACGCGCCACGAACCTGAAGGTTGCCCTGAGTGTGACCATCGTGCAGTAAGGGTGCATTGTGGTTGTCTGCATCCACAATGCGAAGATCGACACCAAAAGGTGGACGACCTTGGGTTAGGCGGAGTTTTTCGAATTCTTCAGCATTTAAACTGTGATGTTTAGCTTTAGACTGGTTCACTGTCCCGACAGGGCTGGTTTCGGTCATTCCCCAAGCATGAATGGTGTCGCAGTGGTAAGTGTTTTTAAATTCACGGATGATGGATGGAGGACATGCCGCACCGCCCACGACATTGCGCTTCATGCTGGCTAAGGTCGAGCCGCGTTTTTTTGCTGCTGTGAGCAAACCTTGCCAAATGGTTGGAACACCCAAAGCAACGGTGACTTGGCAACCATCAATCAGGTCAATTAGGCTGTCGCCGTCCAGATTTGGGCCAGGTAAGACAAAACTGGCACCCACCATCGCTGCGGCATACGGAATTCCCCATGCATTGACATGGAACATCGGGACAACAGGCATTACCGTATCATTGGCCGATAAAGCTAAAGAGTCAGGAAAGCAGATTGCCATGGCATGTAGTAATGAAGACCGATGGCTATACAATACGCCTTTAGGGTTTCCAGTCGTACCTGATGTATAGCAGAGAGAGCTGGCAGTTTCTTCACTGAGCTGTGGCCACGTAAACTGATCAGATTGAGCCTGAATCAATTCATCATAGAAAATGACGTTTGGAAGTGCCTGAACGATTTTTTCATCATATGGCCCATAACAAATGAACCACTCAACCGATGGTACTTTGTCATGAATCGCTGTGATTAACGGAACAAAGGTCGAATCGAAGAATATAACCTTGTCTTGTGCGTCATTGATAATAAAAACAAGCTGTTCTGGAAACAAACGTGGGTTAATGGTGTGGCAAACGTAACCACTCCCTGAAATGGCATACCACGATTCAAGATGACGATGATTATTCCATGCAATCGTTGCAAGTCGATCACCTTGGCTTAAGTCAAAGCTGCTGAGCGCATTGGCGAGACGTTTACTATTCTTTTGAACTTCAAACCAGTTGGTTGTGATGATTTGACCATTATTTTCACGTGAGATAATGGGAGTATCTGCATGATATTTTGCAGCATGTTCAATTAAGTGACTAATCAGCAAAGGCTGCTGCATCATATTACCGAGCATAGAGATCATCCTTGAAATATTTATTGTTTTATATGGTATTTCTTTCAAAAAACCTTTTATCTAGCTGCGCTAATTGAATGACTCAGACAGAACAATAAAAGGGATATACGCCATGATGAAAGAAAACGATAGACCAGACTTTTAGCAAGTTACTATGTATTCTCACTAAAAGTCTTTTTTATAAAATAATGTTTATTCAGGATTGTTGGAAGCTTTGTCGCTGAAATCGACTGCACTGTTCGGTTTAATATAACGTGGCATTTTTTGACCTGTCTGTTTTGCAACAGCATGCAGCGTTTTTTCGATCCAGCCTGAATCCATAATGAACATCAGGGAATCATCGTCATTCAGGTTCACGTTTGCGCCTTCAATCACCATGAAACCTTCAGTGCCTTCCTTGCTTGAGAAAGTGTGAATCGAACCAGCTGGTTCAAACAAATAGCTTCCTGCCGTTTGTACATCATTTGGATATTCGACATAGCTCCAAGAGCCCGCCGTTGTAAAGAAATGCACGGTTCCTGTATGGAAGTGACGTGGCAAGATGGTGTTTGGCTCAAAGCGAGCATAGACCACCCAAACACCGTTGTCTGGATCGAGGAAACACGGGCTAACATGTACACCTGGCAAAGCATTTTTGACTTCACCATCACGTTTAGTATTAATTGTGAGTAAATAATCTTGATGTTTAATAGCTTGGGCAATACTCATGACAAACTCCATGTATGTCTTTTCTATAGATTTTTGATATCTCTCGATATCTGCTAATGTCCATACGATTTAGCTTGAATTCAGCATAGCAACCTTTGAGTTACTGAAAACCATTCAAAAGAATGGATTTGCTATGGTTTGATCATGGCTGATCATCAATCCCTTAATCCCTTAATCCCTTTTACTGATCCATATGCCAGAACAATAGAAAGATGATGTGCAGATTGACTAAAGTGTGGATTGTGAAAAACAGATGCCTGTATTAACGTGAAGATTGGCTATTTGTGCTTGCAAGTCATTAGAAAAACAGCATGATGCTTAAAACAGAACAAATTTCATGGAATCGAGATTTGTGTATAGATTGAAGAATAAAGATTGGAAGATGTAAAAATGAAGGTGTTGAAGACTAAACTCAGCCGCCCAAGCATCATGAATGAGATGACGATGCAACGTCCTCAGTTACTTAAACAGATGTTGGAGTATTGTCATTCATCACTGGTGTTTATCCATGCTGCGGCGGGTTATGGCAAAACCACCTTAATGTATCAACTCAGTGAATCATTACAGGCTCAAGGCAAGCAGACTTGTTGGCTGACTTTAGACAGTGACGATAATGACCCAATTCGACTGTATCAATATCTCTGGGCCGCATTACTGAGTAGTGAACATCATCAACCTATTCCAGAAGGGCAAATTTATAAACAGAATGTGATCGAACTGGCTCAGCATGTGGCAGAACTCGACCATGACATCGTGATTTTTATTGATGAATTTGAGGTACTGACAAATCCAGACTGTCTAAATATTTTGTGGTGGTTATATCAGTATTTGCCGAATAACGGTCATATGGTGATTGCTTCACGGGTCAAACCTTATTGGAGTTTTACCAAAGAGTTTCTACTTGGGCGGTTGAAGTTTGTCACGGAAGGACAACTCAGTGTCAAACTTGAAGATCGTGGCGAACTCATTCAATTCTTACAACAGCAGAATTTTGACCATTTAGCCTTGAGTGATGAACTTGCCCAGTTACTGATTGAAAAGACCGAAGGCTGGATCACAGGAATTCAGCTCACCAATCTATATCTGAAGAATGACCATGATGCAGGTGCAGTGATTCAAAGCTTAAGCGGTGCACACAATCAGATTGTGGATTATCTGAGTGAGCAGGTTTTTATGCAGCTTTCAGAAGACATGCGAGATTTTATTTTAAAGATCAGTATTCTTCGTAAACTGAGTTTGCCTGTCGTTAGCGAGGTCACACAAAACCCTGCAGCCAATCAGTGCTTTGACGCCATGATTCAAAAAGGGCTATTTCTACAAGCACTCGATGAACAGCATGCTTGGTATCGGATCCATCATTTGTTCCGTGATTTTCTGGAAATGCGTTTTAAACAGTTCAATGTTGAAGCTTACAAAGCAGCCTGTTCACGTGCTGCTTACTGGTTTAAGCAGAATCATTATTTGATGGAAGCCATATACTACGCGCAACTTGCACAAGATCAGACTTTGGTGCTGGCGTTACTCCAAGAGGTGAGTCGTACGCTGATTCTTGAAGGACGTATATATACGCTGTTGGAACTGGTCAAACAGATTCCTGAACAAAGTCTCGTTCAACATGGCGAGCTGTTATATGACATTACATGGTCACTCATCATTACCCATCAAAATGCGCGGGCAAATCATTATTTACAGTTGTGGCAAAATAGCCACCAGAGTGAGGCCTTACCCCTTAGAGACGATCAGTTAAGTATTGCACCGATGTTGGCCTTACTGACAGATCATCTGGAGCAAGCCTATCAACTGGCTCAGCAGAATATAAGCAAGCTCTCGGAAACAGCATATTTTGTGCGTGCACCACTGATTGGGATTGGTGCACTCTACCATATTGCGATTGGGCAATTGACCGAAGCACGCAAGATCCTGATCAAAACCCGTGCGACTTATATACAAGGTCACAATGCCTATGGCCTGATTTTCACAGACTGTGTGGCGGCGGCTTGTGATTATCTCGAAGGGAATATTGAACAGGCACTTGAAAAGTGTAATTACATTGGTAAAAGTGAGGATTATTCAAAGCTGAGCTCAGATGACGTTCTTCAACCAATGATCTTGACGATTACCAGTAGTATGAAAGCCTTTTTATACTATGAGTTGAATCAGCTCGAACAAGCCGAGCAAACCTTACAAAGTTTTAATGGTGGAGAGCAGCTCATCATTCCTGATCTTGCGATTATCGGTTATGAGCTTCAATTGCGTTTGGCGCATTTGCAAGGGCATGCACAGGCAGAACAGGAATGTCTGACACAAGTCCAAATTCGTACTCAAGACTGGTCTATGCCACGGCTCACGGACAGCATACAACGTCTATATGATCAGTTTCAGTGGTTTCATGCACAAGAGAAACTGGCTGGATTTTCTGATGCCAATATTGAAACGCTATGTCGGGCACATTTGGAAAAATCGCTTAATCTTTCCAATGTCTTTACGGGCGATGATCTGGGTATTTATCGTGAGCTGATTTTTACTGGGAAAGAACACAAGGCATGTGAACTGCTTGAACTGGAGTTAAAGCGCATCGGGACTTATCTGTTCAGGTCAGTCCGTATTCTGTTCTTGATGGCGCTGGCGCAGTATCGTTTAGATCAGCGAGAGATTGCCTTTAACCACTTTGAGCAAGCACTGATCTTACTTGAACCGACCAAAGTGATTCGTATCGTCCTCGATGAACATCCGTTACTGATTCAGCTTTTAGCTGATTATGCACAGCATCTACAAAAAAGTAAGAAACAGGAAAATGCCGTGCAGATTGCATTTACCGAGCAGCTATGCAGCTTATGTTGCCCAGAGTTTGCTGCTCAACCCGATAGTGTCGATGTGAAAGATCTGCAGGCTGATCTGCTCTCTAAACGTGAAGTTCAGATTTTACAAAAAGTCAGTCAAGGCTGTACCGATATTGAACTGGCAGATCAGGTATTTTTGTCGGTGAATACTGTGAAATGGCATTTACGGAATATTTATAACAAGCTCGGGGTTCGTTCGCGGCTAGAAGCGGTGACTGAGGCAAAAAAATTGGGGTTAATCGACTGAATTAACCCCAAGCATGGGAAACATTTACGATGTGCTATTTCTTATTGTTGTGAATAACGACATGGGTTAAGGCTTATAGAATCGAATATCCGCCGTCAATTTTGACAATACTGCCGTTAATAAAGCTGGCAGCTTCAGACGCTAAAAACACCACTACATTGGCAATTTCTTCGGGTTTCCCTAATCGCTGCATCGGTGAGCGTTGCATAATCCCTGCATAAACTTCAGGCATATCTTTTAACGGTTGAATGAGAGGTGTATCAATCCAGCCAGGTGCAACAGCATTTACCCGAATTTTGGCTTGAGAAAAACTCAAGGCATGTGAAAAGGTCAGTTGATCAATTGCACCTTTAGATGAGGAATAAGCAGGAGCCAGCGCAGAACCAAAGATTGCATAGAGTGAGGATACATTGGTAATGGATGGATTATCCGATTTTGCTAAATGTTTTGCAGCCACTTCGCTGATATAAAACACCGAGGTCAAATTGACATCCATGACGCGTTTAAAGGTGTCTAATTCATGCTCAGCAATCGAGCCCATGCCTGCGCCGTTAAATAAGCTGTCTATACGATCAAGTTTTGAGAAAAATGTATCCACTGCGTTTTTATCGGTCACATCGATTTCTACCGCTTCAATATTTAAACCCGCAGGGTATGTGACTTTGTCAGTTTGTAGGCCTAAAGCCCAAACTTTTGCACCTTTTTCTGCAAAGGCAACACTGACTGCATAGCCAATTCCAGAAGTTCCACCTGTCACGACAACGACTTTATTTTCAAACATCTTGGTGTTGAAAGTTTCCATGTCTTGCTCATCCTGTTTGTAATTTTGTTTTTCAATCAGTCTGTACTGATAATTTCACACTAAAGGATCAGCAAATCACTGGAAAGAATGGAGATGTAAAACCATTCCATCTCCATTCTTTTGCATGGTTATTTGAAAGGGCAGGCTTGTTAATCTGCACATACAGCCAATATTGTCAGCGCGTATTGGCTGTATTCATGAGCTGACAAAAAACATCACGAAGGAACGTGATTCAGCTTGAGATCTTAAATGCAAAGGATTGCGTTATGACTGATTTAAAAAGAAATTCTCGAAACCACATTTTCGGCTTAGCCATATTGTCAATTTATTCAAAATAGATAGATAGGTTGCTGTAAAACAACAGTGATTGCTCAAGATCTAACTTTGTCAAACAAATAGCACACATCGGATTCGTGATTCATAAAAACAGCTCATATCCATAGGAAGCCTGTTAATTCAATGCATCATTGAATGGCACAAAGCATAAAAATTAAGTTATTGAAATTTATAAAAAGAGTGATTTTAACCAGTATATACAACAGGAGTCTGTATTTACTGATCGTACTTCGTAACTAAAGGACTAGAAAATGCTACGAAATCAGAAAAAATATATTGCCCTCGCAATATTAACGCCGTTATATGCAACTCAGGCAAATGCAGCAGGATTAGAGCGCGCACCACAGTCGGTGGATGCCTTGTTTGAATCTGGAACTTATGCTGAAGTCGGTTATGCCTATATCTCACCTGATATTTCAGGACATGATATTGCGACAGGTGGTCAACCTTCGCACACTATTTCAAACATGGCCAAAGATTTTGAGTCATTTAACTACGCCGTGAAAGTCGATTTATCCGATAAATTTAAACTGGCAGTAATGTACGATGAGCCATTTGGCGCGAAAGTTGAGTTTAAAGGGGAAAATAACTTTGTTGATGACAGTCGACAAGGGGAAGACCGAAATACACGTGTAACAGTGAAGTCTAAAAATATCACTACGTTATTGGGTTACAACATCAATAAAAACGTCATGATCTATGGCGGGCCTGCTTTACAGGAATTGAGTGCCGATGTGCATTTGCGCGGTGTTGCTTATGGTGCTGGCGCAGGCTATGACAACCGATTCTCTTCTGGCATAGATGTCGGCTGGGTTGCTGGAATCAGCTATGCAAAGCCTGAATATGGTATTTTGGCCTCTTTGACGTATCGTTCTGAAATTCATCACAAAATGAATATCGAAGAAAATATGCCACTCGCAGACTTATTGAACCTTGATTATGCACATAGCAACAAAGGCAAAGTCACGACACCTGAATCATTCAATCTGAATTTGCAAACGGGGATTAACTCAACCACAGCAGTTTTTGCAAAAATTCGATATATCCCGTGGGGTTCATTTGAGTACCGACCGCCTGTTTTAGATCACACGACTCAAGTTGCTCTTGGGAGTAATCAAGGTTTACCGCTGTTAAATTATTCAAAAGACCAGACTTCGGTTGAACTGGGTGTTGGTAAAAAACTGAGTCCAAAATTAACCCTTGCTGTTTCTGGTTTATGGGATTCAGGTGCAGGTAATCCTGTCACAACATTAGGGCCAGTAGAAGGGTACTGGGGAGCTGGTTTAGCTGCAAAATATAATATCACCGAGCATCTTGCGCTAAGTTTAGGTGGTCGTTATTTATGGTTCGGTAATGCCAAAGGCAATGTTCCAGATGGTCAGATTGTTGGTGAATTTTCAGGAAATACAGGGTATGTACTTGGAATGAAACTATCCTATAACTCAAAATAAAATTATTAGCCTCCTTTTATCATGGTTTACACCTTCTTTATGATTTATAAAGAAGGTTTTTTTAATGATTATTCTCACTCAATTTTTGGAAAGAAAAACATAAGTTAAAATTTCATTGTCTAAAAAAATATAATTTACAGTAACTTCATTATGATTTTGTGCTTTTTTTAGGTTGAAAATCATCTGTTGTGTTGTGGTATTCATAGATATAATCTCAATTTCTTTAAATGATAAGACAAATTTAAATTTTGAGCATATTGCCTTAATTATGCTTTCTTTTGCTGAGAATATAATTAAATAAAGATATAAATTGGATTTTAAAAATTTGTCTAGGTACTTAATTTCAAATGAGCTTAGAAACTGATTTAATATGTTCTTATCATCATTTAAAACACTATGATTGCTTTTTAACTCAATATCAATGCCGACAAATTGAGCCTGATTTAAAGATGCAATAGCAACGCCTTTGTTTGCACAACACATTGAATGACTAATGCTTCCACAGCAGGATTCTGGCCAGATTGGCTCTCCATACTTTCCATTTTTTAAAATAAAATCGTATTTTTGGTTGAGGGACTTTAATGCATATTGTGCTGCTAATCGGCCAATAAAATATTCATTTTGTCTTTTAAAACATGAATTTATAATTTTTTCTGGAAGATGAATATTAAATTCATCATACAAGTCGATAATATTTCGGCCGTGATCTAGTTGAATCGAGGTCTTATGAAACTCCAATTGATGAATCTGGATTTTTTCATAACTTACTGGTTGGTTTCGTGTGTAGCGTTTTTTATTTAGATTCATGTTTTGCATGATTTATCGGATATTTATTTTTGTGTTGAGTATTTTTAATAAATGGCTATAAATAATATTTAGAGTGTCTAATAGAATAGCGTGATCTAAGAAGTAAAAGTGATCCCCTGAAACAGCATGAGCTCCTAACCAAGCTGATGAATATTCATCCCATTCTTCCATCATAGTATGGTGATGAATATATGGATCATCTTTACCATAAATACTAAGTAAGGGCTTTTGAGTTAGGGGAATTTTGTCAATTAACATATTGTCATTTAACATAAAATCATTCTTAATAATTTTTATAAAAAATTCTAAAGCATCTGGATGATTTAAAATTTCACTCGGGAAATTATTATAAACTTTCAACTCATTGATTAATTCATCATCATTTAAAATGCTTTTTTTACCCATATCCTTTAAATAGCTTGGCGCAGGTCGGCCACTCACAACAAGCAGAATCAGATTTGCATAAATGTCTTCAGTTCTTAGCAAATTTTCAATTCTCCACATGACTGCGGCTCCAACACTATGCCCAAACAGAATAAAGGGATAGTTTCCGAACGTTTTAATTTCTTCACATAGTTGATGTGCTAACTGATGAGGATCATGAGTTAAATTTTCTCGTATTTTTTTTCCATGGCCTGGGTAGTCTAAAGGGATGATTTTAATTCCAGACGGCATGTATTTGTTCCATGAATGATACATGGATGAACTGCTTCCAGCAGAGGGTAAACAAAACATATTGACGAGAATATTTTCTTGATCCATTAACAAGATTCCTGATTTTGAATGCGATTTTACCTATTAGAAAATATGATTATCTTCAAAAATATGTCAAGTTTAATTTATAATGATTATTATTTAACTTTAAAAATTCAATAAAAACAAAAGTATTCCCGATTATATAAATTCATTTCTGATCCTCTCTATTAGTTGATAATGATTATCAGTAAAATTATGTAAATTTTATAATTTGTCAGTGATAAGGCGTGAAATGAATAAAGGGTTGGGTTTTAAGTTATCGGTATTAGGGGCAAGTTTAGCATTTGCAATGTTATCTCAATCAATCCAAGCGGCTGAACAAGATAAAAACGATGAAACGGCAGATCAAAATGTATTACCTGTCATTCGCGTTGCTGCAAATAAAAATACCAACTCCACACTTGCAGCAGGGCAGGTCAGTCGTAAAAGCCAAGTAGGAATCTTGGGCGACAAAGATGCACTTGATACACCATTTAGCATTACCAGTTATACCGCCAAATATATTGAAGACCATCAGGCAAAAACAGTTGCAGAAGCGCTGCAAAGTGATCCATCTGTTCGTAGTGTCATGTCGGCAAATGGTTTAGGGGAATACTTTAATATCCGTGGTTTATATACGCAAAGCCATGAATTGGCATGGGATGGGGTATTTGGTTTAGTCCCACATAACCGTGTTCCAACTGAGTTTTTAGAACGAGTTGAAGTATTCCGTGGAACCAGTGCTTTGCTTTATGGAATGTCATTGGGTGGTGCGGTTGGCGGTGTTATTAATGTTGTACCTAAACGTGCAACCGATGAACCGATTACACGTTTAACTACAACTTATTCATCATCTTCAAATTTTGGTGAACATGTTGATATTGGGCGTCGTTTTGGTGAAAACAACCAATTTGGTATTCGGGTCAATGCGCTTAAATCACATGGAGGAACGTCTTTAGATGGGCAGACTGAAGATCGGCGTTTAGGTTCTATTGCACTTGATTATAAAGGCACCAATTTACGTGCATCTTTAGATGTGTATGACATTAAAGAGAAATTATCGGGCGCAATGCCACTGATGGTGTCTTTTGCATCTTCAAGCATTCCCAAAGCACCCGATGCATCGACCAATACCATGCCAGGTTCTTATGGGGTAACTGAAACCACTGCAGCGATTGGACATGTCGAATACGACTTTACAGATGATTGGACAGCATATCTGACTGGTGGGACTAAACATCAAAAAGCCCATGGTTATATGGCAAACAATGCTTTGGGATTAAACGCTCAAGCCAATGGTGACTATACGGCTTTCTCTCGAAATACTGCCAATATTACCGATGTCACTTCTGCTGAAGCAGGACTTCGCGGTAAGTTTAAAACAGGGGTGGTCGATCATAGCTTAGTGCTGAGTACTAATGTGATTGATCAGGATATGCGAATGGGGTTGTCCACAGGTGGAACATGGTCATCCAATATCTACACACCATCTGCATCAGGTACTTTGGCGAGTGAGCCTACGTATATTCCAAAAACATCAGCAATTACATTGAGTAGTATCGCACTGGCTGACACTTTATCGTTTGTTGATGATAAATATCAGTTGATTCTCGGATTACGTCGCCAGCAGGTCAGATCCCAGAGCTATAGCATTTATACGGGCCTAGCAAGCAGTCCGTTATATAAGAAAAGTGCACTAACACCTGCGGTTGGTTTTGTCGTTAAACCTTGGAATAACTCAATTTCACTGTATGGGAACTACATTGAAGGCTTATCACAAGGTGACTCTGTAACCGATACAACTGCTGCAAATTATGGTGCAAATATGGCTCCATATAAGTCGAAGCAGTATGAAGTGGGTATGAAATGGGAAAATGGCACGTTTAGAAATAGCCTAAGTATTTATCAAATTACAAAACCCAGCATGATCAAAGACAGCAGCACAAACACATATAACTCAGATGGCGAACAACGAAACAGAGGAGTTGAATGGACAACTGCTGGACAGTTATTGCAAAACCTGCGTGTGTTAGGTGGTGTGGTGTATATGGATGCCAAGCAAACGAAGACTGCATCAGGTGCTTATGATGGTAACGATGTCTATGGTATTCCTCACTGGCAGTCAAATTTAGGTTTTGAATGGGATGTAAATCAAATTCAGGGGCTAACCTTAACTGCAAATACGATTTATACAGGTACAGAATACGTTGATACAGCAAATACCCAAAAACTACCAAGCTGGGTTCGTGTCGATGTGGGTGGGCGCTATTTAACATCAATTGCCAATCATAAAGTCACGTTTAGAGGCGGAGTGGATAACGTCTTTAATAAAAACTATTGGGCAGGTGTCTGGAATGGTGCTTATGTCTCAGTGGGCTTGCCGCGCACTTATAAACTTTCAATGCAGATTGATTTCTAAAACTTAAATTATTAAATCAACATTGGAAGACTCCCATGAAAGAAAATCCGAAACCGTGGTCATTGCTGATCAGTGTGTACACCACACAATATATTGGTATTGCCTTTATGATCTCTGCTGCATTTGCGATCTTAAGGCAAAGCGGGATTGCGCTCGATAAATTGGCATTAATCAATTTGATCGCATTGCCGATGTTAGGTAAGGTCTTGTACGCGCCATTTATCGACAGTTTTCGTCTTTTCTTTCAGGGGCAGTATCGTAGCTGGCTAATTGCGGCCCAGCTTTGTATGACCATCTTGTTATTCATTTGCGGTTTGCTCGACATTCAGCAGCATTTCTCTGCGATTTTAATTTTATTTATTGTGTATACCTTATTTATGAGTATGCAAGATGTCGCAATTGATGGTCTTGCTTGCAAAATTTTTAGGGCAACAGAACGCCAGTTTGCCAACAGTATTCAATACTCCAGTAATTTGATGGGCAATATTATTGGTGGTGGCTTGTTACTGATTTTATATCCTTGGCTACATTGGCAAGGTGCACTATGGATTTTGGCAGGGCTGACAGCACTGACCAATATTCAACTGTTTTTTTATCAAGAACCAGACAATGTTTGGGCCAATCCACATCGCGGAATCTCTGGACAATTTAAAAGTCTGGCACAACAAATTAAACAGTTTATTCAGCAACATAAAGTCTGGTTTGCATTACTGTTTGTTTATCCCATCGGTTTTACTGCTGTTTTTGGCATTTTAAATCCGCTATTGGTCGATGCCAAATGGTCCTTGGCAGATATTGGGTTTGCAACCAAAGTCTTTGGTTCAATTGTTGGCATTTTTTCCGCATTTTTAGCGACTTTTCTGATTAATAAACTGCACCGTAAAGCCGCGTTAATCAGCCTGACCCTGTTACAGGGCATGGCGTTATTGTTATTTATTCCGCTGACCTTGGGTTATACGACTAAACCTTTGGTTTATCTTGCGATTTTTGGATATTTTCTCGCAAACCCTGGATTAATGGCGGCACTTTCTACCCTGATTATGGATCGGGCATCGACCATGCCCGCCAAAGCGACATTTTTTAGTTTGCAACTCAGCCTGATTGTTTTTATGGGCTTTGCTTACTCTGCAATCGGCTTGGCCTTCGCCCAACATATTGGATACACCGCTGTCGTTTTGATCACTTTTGCTTGTGCAATGGGTGTTGCTGGACTGACATGGAAATTATTACCCACCACATCTCAATAATCGCCAATCACACGAGATGTCTTTAGGAAAATAAAGGTAGCTTTTTAAAATGATGAACTACACCACTATTCAAGACCAAGACCGTAAGCTCGATATTATGGATCATGTCAATCAGGACCATACCAAAGAGCTGCTCATGATTGCGCAAAGCTATGGCAAAAATATGCAGATTCATGAAGCGAGTATTACCGATATCTATGAAGAAGGCATTTTGCTGCATACACGTGAAGGGCAGGCTCAAAAGGCAACGGCGCTTTTTGTCGATTTTGAATTAAAAGGTGATCTGGAAGAGCAAATTCTGTATTTGGCATACAATTCATTTGCAATACAAAAAATCGAGTTTAGCAATAATGCCAAGCAGTTTTTTGAAGTGATTGCCAAAGAGCAGCTCAGTAAAAATATCACCCGACTCACCATTAAAAGCCAAGTGGCGCTGCCGCAATATTATGCAGGTTATGCCTATGGTTTCATTTTGAAAGTTCTTGAAAAGGCACCACAAGTCAAAGCCAAACAGTCCAATAAAAGTGGGTTAGTCAAAAATACCTTCGATCGTGGTTTCTTGTGGATAATGAAACATATTTCCAGCCCAAAACGCCAAAAACTACTGGAGTCGATGAATAAAGATGTACGCCTATATACCTTGCGCCAGTCTTTTAGCCGAGATGGAGATGACACGGCGTTGAATTATGGTTATGTCGATGTCTTTACTCATGGCAACAGCCCAGGCAGTGAGTGGGTTTCAGAATTACAACTGGGATCGCTGATTTCAAGCCGTACTGAAACTGATGACAAACATGAACATCTGCATCAAGGGCAAGCCGTATTGATTGCTGATGAAACGGCATATCCCGCGCTGGCCGGAATTATGGATTTTTGGAAAAATCCAACACCGCCGATCGTTGTTCTGTTGTGTACAGAGCAACAGGATCTTGATTATTTTAAAGAATTTTCTTTTCCTGAAAATACCATCTTGAAGAAAATCATCTGTGATGTCGCTGTCCAAGCCGAGCAAACCCTTCAAATCTTAGAGGAATTTTCTTCCATCGATAATGTATGGGGCGCCTTGGAAAATAATGCTGCAAAGCAGATCCGACATTACTTTCGTAATCAACGCGCATTACAGGGTAAGAACAATCATATAAAAGGATATTGGCGCTTGAAATAAAGTGTCGATCATCCATCAGTAGATGATGAGGTAGATTGAAGACACATTATGAATATATTTAAAGATATTTCGATCCCGATTTTAAAACTGGCACTGCCATTAATTTTAATTCAGTTGTGTCAGGCTTCGCTAGGGTTGGTGAATACACTCGTTGCTGGTAAGTATAACTATCATGATCTGGCTGGGATTGGTCTGGGAAGTAGTATCTGGACGCCTATTTTTATTTTGTTTACTGGGATTTTATATGTCCTAGTTCCCAAAGTGTCGATGCTCAAACATCAACAAGATGGCAAGCAAATTGCCATTTTATTTCAACAGGGAAAAAATATCGCACTGACCTTGGCGATTTTTGGCTTTGTGCTAATCCAACTCTTGGCATTTCTCTGCCCATTGATGATTGCAGATGTGAAAATAGCAGTGATCACCAAGAACTATCTGCATTTTGTTGCTTTTGCCATGCCAGGTCTGGTCTATATGACCCTTTACCGTTTTATGAGTGAAGGCAATAGTCAGCTGAAACCGATTATGCTGACCTTTATGATTTTACTGATATGTGATGCATCTCTATGCTTTGGCTTGGTCAACGGCGTTGGCTTTTTACCACAATTAGGTGGGGCAGGTACAGGTTTAGCCACAGCACTCAGTGCTTATATTGCTTGTTTTGTGATGCGATATTTTGTCCGCGAAGCTGTGCCTGAAATTCAGCAGCAGCAGGAAAGTCAGGTCACTTATGGCGAGAGTTTACAGTTGTTGAAACAAGGTTTGCCAATCGGGGTGACTTTGGTGCTGCAAATATTGGCGCTCTCAACACTGGCTTTCTTCGCTTCGGAATTGGGAACCCGAGTGATTGCAGCCCATCAAATCGTGATTAATATTGCGATGGTAATTATCATGATTCCTGTGGCAATCAGTAGTGCAACCACCATACGTGTTGCGTCCTTTTCTTCGACCAATAATCAGCAGGGCAAGGTATTGACCAGTGTAACGGTTGCCATGATGACTCTGATTTATGCTGGGCTGATGGCGCTGATTTTAACCATATTTGCCCATCAAATTACGAGGTTATTCAGTCAGGATGTAACTGTCTTGAGCATTGCCACAAGGCTGATGCATTATGTTGCCATTTTTTTAGTTTTCGACGCGATGCAAACAGTGGCTTCAGGTGTGCTCAGAGGCTTACAGCAATTTATGCAACCATTAGTGGTCATCTTATTCTGTTATTGGATCATCATTATTCCGCTTAGCTATGTCATGGGTGTAAAAGGCTGGTTGCAACTCTCTGCCAATGTCGATGTGATCTGGAAAGTTTTGGCTACAGGGATTTGTTTGGCTGCACTGTTTATGATTATTCAAAGCTATCGCAGAATTACCCATAAAGAAGTGGTGTACTAATAATTCAATGACAGCATTAGGTTTAATTTGAGGCTGCATCACAACATGATGCAGCTTTTTTATTTTTGTTTAATCTGATGAATGTGCCTGAAACTGGATAAGATTTGTTAATTTAAGGGATATAACCAAAGTGCTGTTCAAAAATCCGCTTAAAATATTGTGTACTGCTATAGCCAATTTGATTGGCTACATGCTCAATTGACATGCCTTTTTTTAGAAGTGACTGAGCATATTTCATTCGGGTCTTGAGTAGAAAATGGCCGATCGTATGTCCTGTGCTCTGTTTAAACAGGCGCTTTAAATCACATTCATTCATTCCCACTTGTTTGGATAAATCCCTAATCGTAATTTTCTGATCAAATTGAGTTTCCAAAATAGAAATCGCGTTTTGGATGGCAGGTTTAATCAAATCTTGAGTATTTTTCTGCAGCAGTAAACTTAACAGTTCAAGTGCTGCACCCTCGAGATGTAGCAAATCCAGCATATTCTTGGCTACTGGCAAATTAAGTAAATATTGGGCATGGTGCAAAATATCTTTATGTGGAATTTGAATTGCCTTTAAAGCAGGTGTATCACCATCAAAAAAGAATTGAAGCAAATGATTATCTACCGTAGATGATTTCAGTATTTTTAGTAAACTCTCGTCGAAATCTAAACTAATTAATGACATTTGCTTATGTTCTGGCAAATATAACGTCTGTAAACCAAGAATGCCTTTACGCAAAATAATCATCGGTGACTGAAATTCATATTCTTGATTGGTTTGGTGATTTTGGATGTGATGCGTACCTGACAACAAGATAGTCAAACCTAAAGAATAAGTTTGTGTATTGGCACTCATTTTTAGGGGGTGATGTAGCCAGTATTGACCTTTTCCAACACATAAGCGATTAAAGTCATAGAGTTCAGTATAGCCTTGACCATCAGATGGATTACATAGATTTAGCTGATGATTGGGGAGTTCTGAGCATGTATCTAAATATAAATTCCCGACCTGTTTTAAAACTGTTTTATGAAAATCAATAAATTTAGACATAATCTGTGATCTGATATTATTGGCATATTAAATGATAACTATTTTCATTTAAATGGTGGCCGATTGTCAATCTTCAACGCTTATATTTTTCTGATTCGATTTAATTATATATAAAAAATGATTTAAAACAGAGACTTTCCTTAATCTAGGAAAATATTCCTTATTGTTTCTTTTAATTGATAATGATTATTAATACACTTTCTTGGCGCAAAATGGTCTAGAACAAGACCATACGATATATCTGAGGTCATCAAGCTAAAGGTATTGAAATTTAATTAACAAAATTTGACATGTTGAAAAATTGAATATTTATATAAATCAATATATATCAATGTATTAGTTTGGTGTTAAAGCTAAATCATGAGATCAATACTTAACGATTTTATATTGGGTGAGGAAGTTTTATGCAAAGTATCAATAAACAACAAGGTGAATTCTTTGACAATAAAACAGCTTGTTTTTTTACAAAAGACTATCACTTATTCGCAGATGATTTAGCAGACACCATTTCACTCCCCGCAATAGACAAAACGGCGCTCAATCAAAAAATTCAAGAATGTTTTACTCGACTTCTTGATCAAGAGGGGACGAATCCGATTTTGGTGGGTGCAATTCCATTTGATACAACCAAGCCATCCTCGTTAAATTTTTATCGTCAACATCGCAAACAAAACAGTACGTCCGCTGCCAGTGCCGATGCTTTATTGCCACTTCAATTAAAAAATAAAAAACAAGTCATTGAAAGTCAGCATTTTGGCAAGGCTGTCGAATCAGCGATTGCGGCATTTTCAAAGCAGCATTTAGAAAAAATTGTTTTGTCTCAGGCGGTAGATTTTGAATTACTGGATTCTCAGAAACCTGCTGAACTGGCAATCACCTTGTCTGCACAAAATCCGTATGCCTATACCTTTGTTGTGCCTGTTGACCAAGACAGCTATTTGTTGGGTGCCAGCCCAGAACTGCTGATTTCCAAACGAAATGAAGCCATTCGCAGCAATCCACTGGCAGGCTCTCGACCTCGCAGTAAAGATGCGGCAGTCAATAACCTACGCACCAGTGAGTTACAAGCATCGACCAAGGATTTATACGAGCACCAGATTGTGGTCGATAACATTTTGCAGAATTTAGATCCGTTATGCCAAGAGTTGAAAGTTTCTGAACAGCCTGAAATTTTAGAGACCACGACCATGTTGCATTTGTCTTCTGTATTTCAGGGGACATTAAAAGACCAGAACCTGAATGCGCTGAATGTTGCATTGTCTTTGCATCCAACCCCAGCCGTATGTGGTTCGCCGACCAATCTCGCCAAACAGTTTATCTTGCAGCACGAAGGTTATGACCGTGAATATTATGCGGGCTTGGTTGGCTGGATGGATGCGCACGGCAATGGTGAATGGGTTGTCACCATTCGTTGTGGTTTGTTAAGCGGTCAAAGCATTCGTTTGTATGCGGGCGCAGGTATTGTCATGGGTTCGGATGCAGAAATGGAATGGAATGAAACCGAAGCCAAAATGCAAACCATGTTGAAAACGCTGAATGCCAGTATTGATGCACGATAAATCCAGTCTCTTAAAAATAATAGGTTAAGCCATGAGTATTCGAAAAATTGAAAGTTATCATTTGCCACTAAAACAGGATTATCCAGAGGCAAAAGTAGACTGGAAAATTGATAAGCAGCGTGCAGCGTTATTAATCCATGATATGCAGGATTATTTCATTAATTTCTATGGCGAAGAATCACCGTTGATCCAGATCGTGATGCATAACATCAGCAAATTAAAAGCATGGTGTGTGCAAAATGATATTCCTGTGTATTACACCGCACAGCCTGCAAAACAAGATGATCAAGATCGTGCCTTATTAAATGATATGTGGGGTGCAGGCTTAACGGCATATCCTGAACAGGCCGATATTGTGAAGCAGCTTGCGCCAACCAAGCACGATTTGGTGTTAACCAAATGGCGCTACAGTGCTTTTTATCGCTCTGACCTCGAACAATTACTCAAACAAGAACAACGAGATCAACTGATTATTTGTGGCGTATATGCGCATATTGGCGTGTTACAAACCGCAGCAGAAGCCTTTATGAACGGGATTAAGCCTTTCGTAATCGCTGACTCTGTGGCGGACTTTAGCCTGAAAGACCATCTTTTTGCCTTGCAATATGTCCAGCGCAATTTGGGTGTTGTGCATCATGTGAACCAACTGGTTCGTTCTTGATTTTCAACATTGTAGATGGTTAAGGAACAGTTATGGCTTTCGCGAACAAGCAAAAAATTGCATGGGTTACAGGGGTGAATCAGGGGATTGGTGCCGAGATCATGCGCCAACTGATTGCACAGGACATTCAGGTCATTGGTTTTGATGTCTCTACAGATCAGGTTCCTGCGGTATTTAAGGCGCAGGTCTATGAATGTGATGTGCGCGATGAACAGCAGGTCTCTGCATTGTGCACCCGCCTCTTAAAAACAGCTGCTCCAGATTATTTTGTCAATGTTGCTGCGGTGCTGCATTTAGATTCACATGAGAGTTTGTCCCTCGATGCATGGCGACAAACCTTTGAAGTGAACGTTTTTGGCGCGTTTTATTTCTTGCGCCAATTAAGCCCGCATTTCAAACACCAGCGTTCGGGCAGCATTGTCGTGGTTTCATCCAATGCGGCACATGCACCGCGCATTAACATGGCAGCCTATGGTGCATCTAAAGCGGCGCTGACCAGTTTCTCAAAAACCGTAGGTTTGGAACTGGCTGAATATGGCGTACGCGTCAATATCATCTCGCCTGGTTCAACAGCGACCCCAATGCAATACCAGTTATGGAACGATGCAACAGGTGAGCAAAATACGATCCAGGGCAATCCTGCGCAATATAAGGTCGGGATTCCATTACAAAAAATAGCCCAGACACAAGATATTGCCAATGCGGTGATGTTCTTGCTGAGTGATCAGGCAACGCATATCACCATGCACGATTTGGTGATTGATGGTGGCGCGACCTTGGGACAATAAGCCTGACAGGTGAGTATAGAAATGAAGTTACAGCAAGAAATTACCCAACATATTCATACCGTTTTACAGTTGGACAGCGTCAATATATCGCCTCAGGATAATTTGATCGAACATGGGTTACATTCTTTGGCGATCATGCAATTGGTGGATGTTTTCGAGAAAAAATATCAAAAACCATTGTCTTATACAGACTTTGCCATGTCACCTACGGTTGAAGACTGGGTCAGTATTATTAACAGCATGAGCGTATCCTCAGAGGTTCAGGAGCCTGCTGTAGCGCTGTCATATTCACTTCCTTCTGCATCTGTAGCTTTATCTGATATGCAATACGCCTACTGGGCAGGTAGACAGTCGGAAAATACTGCCGCCCATTTATATATGGAGTTTGCTGGGAAAAACCTCGATATTCAAAAATTACAAACCGCATATCAGAAACTGGTGCAGCGTCACCCTATGCTAAATGCCTCGATTATCAATGGGCGACAAAGCATTCAGGCGTTGGAGCATCAGCAGATTCAAATCCATGATTTAAGTCATCTGGATCAAGCAGATGTGGCTGCGGCATTACAAAACAGACGTCAGCAGATGAGCCATCAACAGCTTGCTATTCAAAATGGGCAAGTGATTGATATCCATCTGAGTTTATTGCCAGATCATCAGCATATCCTACATATTGATAGCGATATGATCGCCATTGATCCGCAGAGTTATTTGATCGTGGTGGAAGATCTAACTGCGTTATATCTGGGTAAAACACTCAGCCCGCTGAACAGCTCATCCATTGATTATTTTGACTATCTGCAACAGCGTAGTGACGATCCAAATTACCATGCAAAAGCTTTACAGGACCAGCAGTGGTGGCAGAACCGTTTAGACCAGATTGCCCCTGCGCCTGATCTACCATTCCTCCCAGAAGGCTTGCGAGAAAATCCACAGCAATTTGAGCGTCTAGCATTTTGTTTTACTGAAGCCGATAAGAAAAAATTACAACAGATCGCTGAAAAAAATCATCTTTCGGTACAGTCACTTTGCCTGACGGCTTTTGCTGAAACCGTGGCAACTTGGTCATCCTCACCACAGTTTCGGTTAAATCTTCCGTTCTTTGTCAGAGAGCCATATCAGCAGATGATCAATGACATCGTGGGTGATTTTGCCAATTTAAGCTTGCTGGATGTACAGCTCAACGCGCAGGAATCTTTTTATTCGGCAGTGCAACGCATTGAGCAGCAGGTGCAGCAAGCCCATGAGCATTATGCTTATGCGGGTATTCATGTGTTGCGGGATCTTTCCAAACGTCACCAGCAGTTAGAAACCTCGCCGATTGTCTTTACCTCTGCACTTGAAGTCGGTGAAATTTTTTCTGAGGGCTTGCAGTTGCATCTGGGACAGCCTGTCTGGTGTATTTCTCAAGGCCCTAAAGTCGATCTTGATGTACAAATTGCTTATTTTAATCAGGGTTTGGTGGTCAACTGGGACATTCGCAGTCATGCCTTTAAACCGCACGTGATCCAGCATATGTTCGAGCATTATATTGCCCAGATCACGGCAATAATTCAGGATGAAACGTACATTCATGCTCCGATGGCATATCAGTTGCCTACGGCGCAGCATGCTCAAAGACAGGCTCAGCCTGCCACACTTGCAGCCCATGTGCTGGCACAGCTACCAGTAGATTGTGATCAGTATCGTGTGGTTAATCAGATGGGCATCGATTGCCCAGACTGGGTGATTGGAACCTTGTGGGGACGTGTTCAGGCACAGGATGTCAAACGGCATTCAGGGCTGAATTTGAAACTGGTACAAGGGCAGTATTGGTATCCGACCCGTTATGCCGCTTATTACAATGATGCTGCTGAAATTATCCTGTTTGAAGATCAGCATCAACTGGTCAAAATCAACGGATACTGGCTGGATTTAAATGAGCTTTGCCAAAAAATCCTTGAGATTCCAGAAGTAGCACAAACCAAGCTCTGTTCAGTTTATCAAGATGGCAAAAATCGCTTAATTGCCTGCTTGGTTATGTCCCCACAGGCTGAACTGAAGCAGCATCAGCTAAATGCTGCCTATGCAGCACGACTGCCACAATATTTAATTCCTGAGCAGTCTTATCTCATCAGTGCTGAACAGTTTGCACAAGTTCAAGCAGACAATATTCAAGATTTTATTGATCAAAATCAATCACTCGCCCAACGGTCATCAGCGCAAACACAGCCCCATTTAGAACAGGTGGTGTATTTCATGATGGCTAAAATCATTGGCTTACAACCCGATCACCCAAATGCCAATATTGATTTCTTTGATTATGGCGGTGACTCCTTATTGGCTACCCATTTTGTGGCAGCACTGCACCGTTATTTTAAAGATTGCGGGATTACAGTGGTTGATATTTTTTCACAGCGTACCGTTCAGAATATTGCCAAGGTGATTGAACAAAATATTCCTCAATCTGCACACAAGATCGCAGAAATCTTCCTAAAAGTATTAGAGGGAAAAAAATGAGCACGCTTCATACACCATTGAATGCCATGCAAAAAGCGTATTTGCTGGGCAAGTCTAAACTTTTTCCTTTAAGCCAGTCTTCCATGCACGATTTTAGAGAATTTCATGGGCAGATGACCAAGGCGCAATTTCAAAATGCCTTGACCGCAGTGGTTGCAAAGTACCCCGCATTACGTACCAAAATTAATGAAACCGAACTGATACAAGTGGTTCTGGATCAGGTTGATCTGGCGCATCAGGTTGACTATGTCGATTTACAGCAACTGTCGCATCAAGATGCACAGCAGCAGTTACAGCGCTGGCGTGAGACCTTTACGCATTATCTGCATGCGTTGGACACTCCACCGTGGCGGATAGCGTTTATCCAGTTACCGCAAGAAGCTGAGCATCGCACTGTGGTTTTCACCAGTTTTGATGGTCTGATTATAGATGGTTATTCGATTTCTGTTTTCCTGACCGAATTATTTGGGCAGGGCAGTGGTAGTGAGTATGCAGCACCGCAATCTGCTTCTCATTTAGTGGTTAAACCGAATGTGGTGCAAGCTAGTGCCAAAGACTATCAGTTTTGGCTTGAAAAACTTGACCAGATTGAGCAGATTACCCAGTTGCCATGGGCTACTGCATTAGAAAAAATTACCGATCCACATTATCAGCGACGTGGTATCTCGATTTCGAGCGAGGCTTGGAAGCAACTTTCCAGTCTGGCAGCGAAGCAGCGTCTGCTGCCCAATGCATTATTGACCACGATTATTTTAGAAGTCCTGTCAAAATGGACAGAAGATCAGAGTCTGGTGCTGTCCGTACCGATTTCCAACTCGGCAATGACGGGTGGCGTTGCCAATCATTCATCTTTTATAGTGCTGCACCATCATCATACTGAACAGCAAAGCTTTGTGGATACGGCGAAAAATGTCCAAAAAGATATTTTAGAGTCCATGACCCATAGCTCCTTTTCAGGGGTGGAAATTTCTAAATATCTGATTCAAAAAACCAAAGAATCGATTGTTTTGCCAATCGCCCTGACCAATGGTCTGGCGTGGAAAAAACCAGTCAATACTCCGCAGATTCAGTATGTGGCGGGTCAAACCCAGACGCCACAGTTGGCACTGGATGTTCGTCTGACCTTGTCAGATTGTGCAGATCTCATCATTGATTTTGACTATGTTGAAGAAGCTTTGTCTGAGCAGGTCGTTCAGGATATGTTGCAGGCACTTAAACAGCGTCTGGATCAGCTTGCAGCACTGCAAGATTTACAGGATGCACCTGTGCAGCAGTCCAGAGTTG
The DNA here is from genome assembly GCF_003261585.1 of Acinetobacter sp. MB5. Lineage (GTDB taxonomy): Bacteria > Pseudomonadota > Gammaproteobacteria > Pseudomonadales > Moraxellaceae > Acinetobacter. Next base: position 210,695 of record NZ_POVU01000005.1, read on the forward strand.
CAGCCCTCGGAGATGATTGGCAGGAAAATGTTGAAGGTGGTCTTGAGTTAGACAATTATTTAGAACGGATTGAAAAGCAGCTTTTTCAACAAACACCAGACAAAGCCGCTTTGATTTACGCTGACCAGAAGATTTCATATCAGCGCTTGGGCGAGAATGTTGCCAAAGTCCGTGTTGCCCTAGCGCAAGCAGCCGTGACAGAAAAGCAGGTGGTTGCCATCTGTCTGAAGAAAAGCCCTGAACATATCTATGCCATGTTGGCATGTGCCTTGTCCAATATCATTTGGTTACCTGTCGATATGGACTCACCTCAGGCGCGCCGAGACTATATTTTAAAAAATAGTCGGGTAGATCTGGTAATCAGTGATGCACCTGTCGAAGGCATGGCTTATGTGGATATCCATGCTGCCTTGCAGGCACCGATTTGCTCAGCACAGACTTGGCAGTATCAGCATGACAGTTCACCGGCCTATTATCTGTATACGTCAGGTAGTACAGGCACACCGAAATGTGTGGTCCTGAACAATCGGGCAACCTCCAATATCTTGCAGCAGTCCATTCAGAACTGGAATATTCAGCACAATGATATTCATCTGGCTGCCACCCCGTTTCATCATGATATGTCGCTTTTCGATATTCTGGTCCCACTCTCTGTTGGGGGAACGCTGGTGATTCCAACGATAGAGCAAGCCAAAAGTGCTGTGGCGTGGGCGCAGTTGATCGATCAGTACAAGGTCAGCATCTGGTGTACGGTTCCTGCTATGGCGGATATGTTGCTGACTGCGGCTGAACCTCGTCAACTGCAAAGTTTTCGCCTGATCAACCAAGGTGGGGATTATGTGAAGCCTTCTGTGGTTCAAAAATTCCGTCAAATCTTGCCGCATACCCGACTGATTTCAATCGGTGGTCCGACAGAAACCACGATTTTGAGCATCTGGCATGAGATTACGCCGCAAGATCGCGATGTCATTCCTTATGGTAAGGCACTGAAACACAATGAATATCATCTGTTAAATCCACATGGTGAGTTTTGCCCTGTTGGTGTAATCGGGCAAATGTACATGACGGGTGTTAACCTCTCGAATGGTTATCTGCTTGATGGGCAGGTCCTGCAAAAAGATTTTGTCCTGTTGACGCTACCCAATGGTGAGCAAAAACGCGCATTTCGCATGAGTGACAGGGGTTATTTCAGAGCCGATGGCAGTATTATTTTTGCGGGACGGGATGAAGGTTATCTAAAGGTACGTGGGGTGCGGATTGCTGCCTCAGAGGTCGAAAATGCCTTGCTCAAACATGCCGAGATTACAGATTGTGTGGTGATGACCTGCATCAATCCTGTATTTGAAGGCAATGAGCTGGTTGCCATTTATACCACTGCCCATCCGCAAACTGGCGGTCTGAACCCAGCAGCACTGCGCCAGTTCCTGCAAAGCTTTGTGCCCAATTCACATATTCCTTCACGATGGCTGTATCTGAGCGAATTCCCGATTACACGAAACGGCAAGATTGACCGAAAAGCGTTACAGAAATCGGCTCAGGAAATGCTGTATCAGACTTACGTCCCTGCATCCCCAGCAGAACCTATGCAGTCCCCGCAGCCACAACTGGAGCAGGATATTTTACAGCTTCTGCGTCAGTCTTTACCTGCACAGCAGAGCAGTGCCGATCTGTTTATGGAAACGGAAATTTTGGCGGTGGGCATGACGCCAAGCTACCTGAATCGCTTGGCGAAGCACTGTGCACGGCAATTTAATACATCGATTGACTTTTATATGTTAGCAAAATGCAAAACCGTCCAAGAGATGGTCGACAACATAAAAAACCAAGTAAATCAGAAAAATAGTTAATTTAAAGGTAGGTTGTATGAGTCATCATCAAGCGATTATGAGTGACGATTTATTTGGTCTCTTTGAAAGTGAATTACAGGATATCGGTTTATCTGAGACATTATCCAGCGCTGAAATACAAAAAAATGCGGTGCTAAGCGATAGTCATCTGGCATTGTCCTTGTCGGAAGAACGAGCCTGGATGTTGCATCAGCAAGATCCACTGGCGGCTTCAGGGCCGTTTCTGGTCGGGCTGAAACTGACAGGTGACATCAAGCTGGATCGTTTAATTCAATCCATCAAAAGTCTTTATGCCGGCGATTCGAATCTGAACTTTCGCTATCAACTCGATCAGGCAGGTGAGTTGGTCAAGCGTCATCAGCCCTCACAACAGCTTGAAGTCAGCACACATCTGGTGGATTCTGAGCAGCAGGCGATCCAGCATCTGCTGGCGCTCATGCAGACCCCAATAGATTTAAGCACTGAACCTGCCATTCAGTTTGTGGTGATGCCAAAAAATAATCAGGAAGTGATTCTGGGAGTTTTGGGGCATCATATCCTGCTGGATGACAGTGCCTGGAAACCGATTTTTAAGCATTTAAGTCATTTTTATAATACGGCTGAAGTACTGGCTGTTCCATTGACGCAGACATCTGGCAGTTTTTCTCATGCAGAAGCAGCCGCACTGGCGTACTGGAAGCAACAATATCCAACAGGAATGAACAAGGTACTGTGGCCCTCGTTGTTCCAGCGTTCCCCACATGCCGCCCCGATTCAGCAATATGGTAAAACCTCAACACTGGTTGCTGAACCGAAAGTGACGCGCGTCTTTGCCACGATTGATGCGGGACATTTATATCAGTTAAGTCAAACGGCACAATCATCGATCTTGCATACGATGGTGTCACTGTTTGGTTTTTATGTACAAAGCATTTTGGATTTAGACACGGTCGATGTGTTCGTGCCTGTGGTTGAGCACTATGATATTGCCTCGTTGAACCAGATCCAGTCCAGTTCCAATATTTTACCGATTCGCATCAGTCGACTGGCACAGGGCATCTCTGAACAGATTGCCCAGACCCGTAATCAGATTTTACAGGGAATGAGCCATAACGTGTCGATTGAACAGATCCTGTCAGCGACCAAAACCCAGCGCCATCTGATTCCCAATATTCTGGTCACCCAATTTATGGAGTCGACGCAGTATTTAGCCTTAGCGCAGGTTGATGTACAGTCTTTGGTGATTCCACCACTGCATGCGGACTATGATTTAACGCTGGCATTCCAACTCAAGGATCAGCAACAGCTTCAGCTTGAACTGACCACAGGTGAGCGTCTGTCTGCTTCGATTGCCGCGTTGTTATTAGAGCAGTTTGTGGTTTTTCTACACCAAGACCACACGCACAACATCACGTTCCCGATTTTTAGCCAGCCTTTGGCGCAGAATGATCAGTCAGCGCTGAATTTAGCTCCAGCGGTTAGTCCAACAAAAGCAGAAAATCTGGCATTGGCAGAGCTGATTCTTGATGAATTTAAAGCGGTGTTATTGAATCCTGATCTCAGTATTTACGATAACTTCTTCGATCAGGGTGGGCATTCGATTTTGGCAACCCGCGTGCTTGGCAAATTGCAAAGCCAGCATCAGGTGCAAATCAAGATTGTTGATTTCTTCAATGCACCGACGGCAATTGAGTTAACTCAGTACGCTGAATATCAGGATCAAAGTCAGTCCAGCCGCAAAATCTTTAGCCCTGATCAGGAAATTGTTGCACCAATTACCTTGTTACAAAAAGCATTTATGGGCTTTTCGGATCAGGGTCGCGATCCAATCTTCAATATTCCATTTGCCTTCCGTTTTACTGAAACAGTCGATGAAACAGCATTTTATGCAGCTTTCGTGGATATTCTGGAACGTCATCATGCTTTGCGCAGTATTTTTGTCTTCCATGCCATTGACGATATTTCTCAAACGGTGATTCCGCTGAATCAGATTGCCCAGCATCCTTGGTTCTGGTCTTCGGACACGCAAGGCACAGCATCGGCACAGCAAATTTTAAAACAAGAAGCCAATCATCAGTTCGAGTTAACGCATGAATTTCCAATTCGGGTCCGTTTCCTCAAAGATGAACAAGGGCGTCATATCCTCTCGTTATTGCTGTATCACATTGCCATGGATGAGTGGTCATCAGGCATCTTGATCAAGGAGTTGCTCGAGGCATATACCGCTCGTGTCGGGGGCAATGCACCTGTATGGGAAAAAATTCCGCGTCAATTCCATGAGTATGCTTTGGCACAGGATGACTCAAGTTTACAAGAGCATCTGGATTACTGGATCAATGCGATTGGCAAAGTCAAAAAGCAACCAGCTCTGCTCAGTTCACAGGCGCAGACCACTGCGGAAAACCAGTACGATGTGGCAGGAGCATCGGTTGAATTCAGTCTGAATGCGGCAGAAACCGAGCACTTATATCAACTGGCGAAAAACTATAAATCTTCGATTTTCTATGTAGTGTATGCCGCAATCGTATTGTCTGTGCATTTCCTTGGTGGCGGGAAAAAGATCCTGACAGGAACATCGGTGGCATGTCGAGATAACCCTAATTATCAGGATACGCTCGGCTATTTCACCAACGTGGTGATGCACTATACCCAGTTTCAGGAAGAGCTGCGCATTGGTGATCTGGTTCAGCAAGTCCAGAATAATATTTTCAATACCTTGCCGTATGCCGATATTCCTTTTGCGATTGTTGAAGAACAGGTTCGGGCAGAAGATGAAGAATCTACAGAAAGCCCGTATGAAGTCTATATTCAGTTGCACGCTAAAAATGCACTGACAGGGACTTTCTCGTTGCAAGACGGGCATGAAATTGGATTTGAGCTACTTGAACCCGAACGGGATAGCGCAAAATTCGGATTGCATTTTGAAGTCTATGAAGAGCCTCTCTCCGAAGAAAACCGACTTCGTGTGGTGATTAATTATCGTGTTAATCGTTATGATGATGCACAAATTCAACTGATTCAACACGTTACTCAGCATGTTTTACATGGCTTTATGGCAGGTGATGATCAACAGCAAGCTGATGTTATGCAGCTTAGAAAGCATTTAGCGCAAATCAATCTTCACTAAAAATAGTGTCAAGGAACATATATGTTTATCGAACAAGATATTCAAAATGGCTTTGTCCCATTCCCTGAATCTAGAGCACAATTTTATCGGGAACAGGGTTGCTGGCAAGCACGTACCCATTTTCAGTTGTTGCAAGATGCTCATGTAAACTATGGGAAAAATCTTGCGGTTTTACAAGATAATAAGCAACTAAGCTATTCTGAGTTGTATGCCTATGCGATTCGGTTTGGTACTTATCTCAAGCAAAAGGGCATTCAGGAAACGGATTTTGTTCTGGTACAGTCGGCCAATGTCATTGAAGTTTTTGTGGTGATTTTCGGGCTGTATTATATTGGCGCTAGACCTGTATTTTGTCTAAACGGGCATGGTTCCTATGAGATTGAAAATATTGCCAGACAAAGTCGGGCAAGTGGCTATATTCGTCTGATTGATTCTGCGACGCAAAAAGATGCCGCAGAGATTACCGACCAGTTCGCCGAACCTAATTTTAAACTGTGGTTCAGACAGACTGTGACGAGCCAAGCCTCACTGGCACAATCGTTTGCCATGTTGGACGGTGTTGTTGCCGATCCAGCCATCCAAACGCGTGCAAGCTCAGAAGATATTGCATTTTTGCAACTCTCAGGGGGCACTACAGGGTTACCTAAACTGATTCCCCGTACTCATGCCGATTATATTTATTCGGTTCAACTGAGTGTCGATGTGGCAGAACTCAATCAGCAGGCGAAGCAGTTGGTGGTTTTGCCAGTCATGCATAACTTCACCATGAGTTCTCCTGGGTTTTTAGGCACATTCTATGTGGGGGGAATGGTGGTGATCAGCCAGCATTCTAGCCCAAGAATCTGCTTTGAACTGATTCAAAAACATAAGATTCAGCAAGTTTCACTGGTACCTGCGATTGCAACCCTATGGCTCAACTCTGAAAGCCTGCATGACTATGACTTGAGTAGTCTGGAAGTCATTCAGGTGGGTGGGGCCAAATTGCTACCGACACTTGCCAAGCAAATTGTTGAAAAGTTGCAGGTCAAATTGCAACAGGTGTATGGCATGGCAGAAGGTCTGGTGAACTTCACTCATCTGAATGACTCGATTGAGACCATGGTCAACACCCAAGGGAAAAAACTGTCGGTTTTTGATGAGATCCGCATTACCAGTGATGCTGGAGAAGCCTTGGCAGTGACCCAAATCGGGCATATTCATACCCGAGGACCGTATACGATTAATGGTTATTATAATTTGCCAGAAATTAATCGTCGTTCTTTTACGGAGGATGGTTTTTATAAAACCGGTGATATTGGCTATATCGATGAAGATGGCAATATCGTGGTGACAGGGCGTGAAAAAGAGCAAATCAACCGTTCTGGCGAAAAAATTACCCCGAGTGAAATTGAGGAATTTATTCTCAACCATCCTTTGGTCAAAGATGTCTGCGTTGTAGGCGTGAGCGACCCTTATTTAGGTGAGCGGATCAAGGCGATTATTATTCCGAAACAGCAAGATAGTGACATTAATCTCAAGGGAATACGCAAATTCCTGATCGATAAAAATATTGCGCAATATAAGATCCCCGATGAAATTGAAGTTGTTGCAGATTTTAAATATACCCATGTTGGAAAAGTAAATAGACAGAAGCTGTAAGTTGAGGAGTAAAAAATGAAGAACGAAAATATTTATGATGTCGTGGGTATTGGTGTTGGTCCATTTAATTTAAGTTTGGCATGTTTGACAGAAGAGATGAGTGAATTAAAAACCATATTCTTTGATAATAAAAAAGAGTTCGACTGGCATAGTGGCATTATGCCTGAATGGAGCACTTTGCAGATTCCATTTATTGCTGATCTGGTGAGTTTTTCTGACCCAAAAAATAAATTTTCATTTTTAAACTATTTGAAGGAAAATAATAACTTATATCAATTTTTTATTCGTGAAAGCTTTTTTATTTTACGTGCAGAATATAACCATTATTGCAAATGGGCAGCCCAGCAGCTCTCCAATGTACACTTTAGCAGCCATGTGGAAAATGTGCATTATGATCAAGACAAACAGCATTATGTTGTGACAGTCAGAAAGAATAATGTCGAAGAATTTTCAGTTTTTGCTAAAAATATTGTGCTGGGTACAGGCACTACGCCAATTACTCCAGAATTCTGTAAAAATATCAGTAATGACGTGCATTCAAGTGCCAATTACATCAAACATAAATCAGAATATCAGCATAAAAAATCCATTACCATCGTTGGTGGTGGGCAAAGTGGTGCAGAAATTTATTATGATTTATTGTCTGAAATTGATGTACACCAGTATCAACTCAACTGGGTCACCAAAGCGCCGCATTTCTTCTCGATGGATCTGGGTAAATTAACTTTAGAGTACACATCGCCTGATTATACACAGCACTTCTTTTCACTCAATCAAGACAAACGTGATCAGGTGATTCAGTCGCAAAGTGCCTTGTATAAAGGCATTGAAATTGGTTTGGTTAACCGAATTTATGATCTTCTGTATCAAAAATCCAAGACCGCTAAAATCCAGACCCGATTATTACCCAACTGTGCGCTTGAATCGGTGGCTGACCAAGATAATCAACTGGATCTGGTGTTTAAAAACCTCGATGTCAATCAAAAATTCAAGATGAAATCGGATGTTCTGATTTTGGCATTGGGTTATGAATATAAAATCCCGCCATTTTTACAGCCTTTAAACCAGATCGTGAATTGGGACAATAAAGGGCGTATCAAGGTCAATCAGAACTATAGTGCAAATGATCAGGAAAATATCTTTGTACAGAATGTCGGAATTTATTCGCATGGATTTACGGTTCCTGATTTAGGAATGGGCTGTTATCGAAATGCAATTATTATTAATAAAATCATGGGTAAAGAGATTTATCCAGTCGAGCAAAGAATTGCGTTTCAGGAATTTAAACCACTACCTGAAGAAATTGTTGCCTAGTGCTTCTCTACATTTCTTTAAGTGAATTATACAGATCAATTTTTTTCAGGAATAGATGATGAATCTGCCATCGTATTTTAAACCAGAGATTAAGGGTTTTTTAAAGACCTTAATCAAGGAACAGCCGACACCATTTTTAGTTTTAGATTTAAGTGTAATTGAAAAACATTATCTGGAACTGAAACAGGGCTTTCCAACCGCTGAAATTTTTTATGCCGTCAAAGCCAATCCAGCCGATGAAATTATTGACAGCCTCACCCGACTGGGGGCGAGTTTTGATTTGGCTTCGGTCAATGAGTTAAATAAAGTTCTTAAATATAATGTTGAAACGTCACGACTCGCTTTTGGCAATACCATTAAGAAAAGAGCAGATATTCAATATTTTTATGATCAAGGCGTGCGTCTGTTTGTGACCGATTCAGAGGCTGACTTGCTGAATATTGCGCAGTATGCCCCGAATTCTAAAGTGTATTTCCGTTTGTCGATCGATGGTGCTGAGACTGCAGACTGGCCGTTGTCGAAAAAATTTGGTTGTGATGCACAGTCGGTGATCGATCTTGCGATCAAGGCACAGGAATTGGGCTTAACGCCTTATGGGATCTCTTTCCATGTGGGTTCTCAGCAGCGCAATATTGGGTCTTGGGATAATGCATTGCAGGAAACCAAGGCAATTTTTGATGAACTGGCCAACCAGCATCAGATTTTCCTGAAAATGCTCAATCTCGGTGGTGGTTTACCTGCCCAATATGTGCAGAAAACCGCAGAATTTACGACCTACTCTGAGCAAATTAATGCGGCACTGGCGCTGTTTAAAGATTATGGTCTGGAGCAGATTATTCTGGAACCAGGGCGTTCACTGGTTGGGAATGCGGGTATTTTGGTGTCTGAAATTGTACTAATTTCAGAGCGACCACATTCAGGCAATAAAAGATGGCTCTATACCGATGTCGGGGTATTTAATGGCTTGATTGAAACATTAGGCGAGTCGATTGAATATCCTATTCTGTGTGAAAAAACAGGGCATTCTGATCCAGTAGTTTTGGCAGGACCAACCTGTGACAGTATGGACATTATGTACCAGAATAAAAAATATGACTTACCCTTATCTCTAGAAATTGGTGATCATTTATATTGGTTATCTACAGGTGCTTATACAACCAGTTATAGCTCAATCGAGTTTAATGGTTTCTCACCACTTAAATACTATACCTTGGATTAATCCTGTTGAGATTGAGAAATAAGATATTTGATTCTGTATCGTTAAAGTGGATTATGTCCAAAATATCTTATTTTAAAATCCTGAAATATCCATATTCCAAAGGATGATCGTGATGATAACAATATCCAAAAAATTACCTGAATCTTTTGAATATTCTGAGAAAAATATTCAATATGGTTTACGAGAAGTGGTTTTACCACAAGATTTTCCATTGTTATTTAAATGGATGCATGAGCCGCATGTAGTTTCACAGTGGCAGATGGATAAACCCGAATTAGAGCTTGAAGTGTATTTTGAGCGAATGGCTGTCGATGACCACCAGCGGCTTTATATCATTCAGATTCAGGGGCGAGATGTTGGTTATCTGGAAATCTACGAAGCTGCCCGTGATCGTCTAGCATTGTATTATGCGGCAGATTCGCATGACTTGGGCTGGCATGTATTGCTGGGTGAAAAGGATGTGGTTGGAAAAGGGCATTTCCGTGCGGTCATGCGCATGATGAGCTATTTTATTTTTGAGCACTCTCTGGCAGAGAAAATTGTGGGTGAGCCAGATGAAAAAGTGAAGTCATATGGCTATGTGGCTGATGAAATTGCTTTTGAAGCACAAAAAAAAATCAAAATGCCAGAAAAAACCGCAGTGTTATATCACTGCTTCCGAAATGAGTTTTATAAAAAATGTGGGAAATTTGATCGAGTGGCTAATTAGAAAATATTGAATATCAAATCACTAGATACGGTTGAATGAATGAGCATCTAGTGATTTATATTATGCTTTTGTGTGAAATCGTCTTAATTATTTGATGAGTAAATTTCTTTCTAGTTTTAACATCATATTTTCTCTTTCATGAGAAACTCATGTTAAATATTTTTGAGCAAAAATTTGCACAAAATAATGATAATGTAAGTTAAATTGAGCAAATATATTCACAATTATTTTATTTTATGCTAATTTTGAGAAAATAATTGCTCATTTTTCCCTAATGAAAAAATTAACAATACAGGCATTACTCAATGCGAACTGGTGTGATATCGCTGAACTTCAGTTGTTAGAACCTCAAAAGGGTTCGGCAGGAGCGAGTGAATTAGAGTATCAATTAGAATACGCAATTTCATATTTAGATCAACGAGATGAGCATGCCTGTAGCATATCACTGCCTGTACAACTGCTGATTAAACATGAGTCAAAAGCGTGGTTTGGTTTCTTAGATGATATTGTTCCTTCTGGTGCTGCACGACGCTATTGGGTGAATTATTTAGGTCTACAGCGACTACCAAATGCAGAACAAGACAGTATTTTATTGGAAAAAGGCGGCATTGCGCCTGTTGGGAATTTACGAATTAAGGAAGCAATTCCACCGATCAATCCTGAATCAACGCTGCACTTACGCTATTTTAGTACCGAAGATGTGGCAGATCGCAATGCTGATTTTCTAGAATATGCACAGCAAATGGGGGCAATCAGTGGCGGGGCAACGGGTGCGGGTGGGGAAGCACCAAAACTCCTCATTCGGGTTTCGGAAGATCAAAATGTCTGGATTGATACCTATCAGCAAAATTTTGATCAGCCGGATCAACACTATCTTGTTAAATTTCCTAGAAATAATCGCAGTGAAATTGACTGTAATATTTTAAGGGCCGAATATTACTATTACCATGAACTTGAAGCGCTCGGCTTTAATACGATTGAAACAACAGGAATGAAGTTGATAGAAGGTGAAAAATATCCATCTTTATGGCTGCCGAGATTTGATACTGAATGGCGTAATCAACAGTGGCATCGTCATGGGCTAGAATCCGTTTATTCAATATTAAATAAGCCTTCAGGAAGTCATCTAAATCACTTTGAGGTGATTGAAGACCTATGCCATTTACTGACTAAAATTGATCAAAATTTTGATTCTTCGCGTTTTGTTTGTGAATGGCTACAACGAGACTTACTCAATATTATTTTTGGAAACTCAGATAATCATGGCCGTAATACGTCATTTTTAAAGAAATCTGGGCATATTTTTCTTTCTCCAATTTATGACTTTGCACCGATGAAAGCAGATCCTGAACATGTTATCAGATCGACAACGTGGGGAAGTCCATATGAAGAGGGAGGTGAATATCGTTGGGATAAAATTGCACAAAGACTCACGCCATGGTGTGACCCTGATTTATCCCTAAATACCTTGAAATCATTGGCAATTAAGCTTGTCGGACTAAAACAGCGATTAATCAATCGGGGGGTACCTGAGCAAATTGTTGAAATGTCAGGGCTTTCATTTGATTACATCGAAGCCAAATTGAAAAGATGGGAACTTTTATGAACAAAAATCAGACACAAGATCGCCAGCAAGTTCTTATTGATTTATATAAACAATATTTGTTTAGTGAAATTACACTGGGGCAATTGTTGACGTATTTACGCAAAAATGTGCTGGGAATGTCTCAAGAACAATACGCAACTTTGGTCGGCATCAGCCGTAGAACATTAACCGATATTGAGCAAGACAAAGGCAAACTGACACAGTCTGTATTAGATAAAGTGTTTAAACCACTGGGATTAAAAGCAGGACTTGTACCGACACATGAGCATATTGTTCAAAAAATTATCAAGCCATCAGGTGAGTGATAAATCAATCTCAGCAATATTTTTTAAAATTTACCTATAACTTTCAAAATCTTATTTATCTTTATTAATTGAACTTGATGAAATTCAGGCACATATAACAATTCTGAATAAATTTAAAAAACAGGGCAATCCCATACCCAAGTTGTGTCTTGAGTTTAGATGGTGTGGGAAGCACTTTATGGTCTAAATCTGTTGCAACAAAGCTCCTTTAATTATTTCGTATAGTCAAGAGAATAAATAGGCTAAGGTTCTTGTCTTTTGGTCAAATTCATCTCATGTCTGACTCGACTAATCCGCTCATAAATGACTTTACGCATTCGGTTGACTGCACCGAGCGGTTTATGTTCAGGTAAAGCATGCCATGGTGTAAAAGAAAGATTTTCACAAAACTTATTCTGATCTGGCGTATCAAAAACCTGTTGAGGAATATGAATTGTTGCTACCTGATAAAAGGGAGCTTGACTTTCCTTCCACTCGGTCATGGAGTCTTCGACTGACATGGTGTTTGATGTTCTTGGTTGCACCAGAAATTCCATACAAGCATCGTGCTTTTGCAGGCTATTTCGAAGTGCCTCACGCAAAAAATCATGGCTGGGTTGAACTGGCATCGGGTCTACGACTGCTGAACATGCTCGAACAGAATATTTCACGACTTGACGATCAGAACCTAATCCCAACTGATAAGGAACCATAGACCAATATCGCGTTTGTAGAGGGTTTGAAATTTTCGTTTTGAGATTGGCTGCAATCAAGGTTCCTTTAAGTCCCAACGCAAAAGGAATATGAAATTTTCTGAAATAATTCTTGCTGTTTATATCCTGCATTAAGGCTAGATAACGATCTGGATCATTAATAAAGAAGACAGGATGATTAATCATGATGAAATCTTGCGTAGATGCATTACTTTCATTTTCTAAAAGTTTTTTTCCTGGTATGCCTAAAACTTTTATCGCCATTCCACGCGCATCATTTTTAATGTCTGCTTGGCTGGCATCAGGAGATGCATTAGAGAAACGAATCCATGCTTTATAAGTTTTACCAGGAATAAAAATTCCTTGAGCTAAGTTTTTGGGCAGTTTTTCCTGTACCTGAAACTCTGCGCGTACACACCCATGTGCTTTAGGATGTGCATCACGTAGGGCAGTGCCTACAGAATATTTTTCACGGATGGATTTTTCAATTACATCTGCGATTTTTTCAGCGATAACAGCTTCATTTGGATAAAGACTTTCACCCAAACTTGAATCAATGCTGGGGTAAACTATCTTTTGAGGCGAAGGAAGCATTGTCGCATTTGTATCAGCATGTACTGGTGTGCAAACATTAATTATGATGGCTACGGGTAATACAGTAAGCGACAAGCTCAAACGTATTGATTGCATAATATTTAGCCTCTAGCATCAGTATCATATTTAGTTTTATTCGCTGATGAGGTGAAGTTTCTTAAGGTTATTTAATATACAAAATTATTATAATATCTAGTGATTTACAAGTGCTCGAAGGAACTTCATGCTGTTATAGTATAGGGTACAAACAGGACAAGATGAGTCCAGATCAAATAGCAGAATAATTATTTAAGTTTAAGATTTTCTTTTCCAAATGAATGGTTTTTAAAGCAAGCATAATAAAGTTTGTGAAGTATTATTAAGGTCAACATGTCATATTTTAGAAGTAAAAGAAAAATCACTTAAGTTATTGAATAGTAGTCAGAGAAAGAAAGATATGAAGTTATTATCAGGTGTATCTTATTTAACATAATATACATTATACGAAATAAGTGATTGCTATAAAATGCAGCCTAGAATGCTGCTTTGTGGTCGCATCTCAGTTTAAAAATCATTTAAATCTGCTTCGTTTAATTTGTGGCTCAAATGTCGATTTGGTCTAATTTCTGATGATCCATGATCCATGATCCATGATCCATGATCCATGATCCATGATCCATGATCCATGATCCATGATCCATGATCCATGATCCATGATCCATGATCCATGATCCATGATCCATGATTCCAATGATTCCAATGATTCCAATGATTCCAATGATTCCAATGATTCCAATGATTCCAATGCAAAATATTAAAAAAATAAATTAAAAACTTTCTATAAAACAAATATTTGAATAAATTTTTTGTAAAAATATTAAAAAATTAATGGAAAATTTGACTAAAATTTTAGGTATGTATAGCACTCATCCACAGAAAATTAACATGCTTAAATATTAATCAAAAATAAAAAATGATTAAAAATTAACCACTTATGTAAAATAGGCGATACCTATGACTCATAGAATCATCACAGCGAATCAGAAGATAAGGTTTCCCCTCATCTTCTGTTTTTGTTGAATTAAGCAACAATCTTCTTTAACTGATTCTGATCAAGCTGCTCAGCCATCTCAAGTAATAATGCTTCAGTTTTATCCCAACCCAAACAACCATCTGTGACAGACTGACCATAGACCATACATTCAGAAATTTTCTGCTGTCCATCAACCAAATGGCTTTCTAGCATGACACCACGAACTTGAGTGAGTTCTCGCTCTTGTACCACTTGCTGTAATACTTCTGGCTGACGTAGTGGATCTTTACCACTATTACCATGACTACAATCGACAATAATTGCAGTTGGCTGCTTCAATGTTTTCTGAATAGCCTGAATTGAGGCAGCATCGTAATTTGTTCCAGAATTTGAGCCACGCAAAATGATATGGGCTAAAGGATTTCCAGAACTCGCTAGCAGTACTGGCGCACCCGTTTGTCCCATTGCGAAAAATTGATGTGAATGCTGTGAAGATAAAATGGCATCTGTGGCAATTTGCACAGAGCCATCCGTTCCATTTTTAAAGCCTACTGGGTATGGCAAGCTGCTTGCAATCTCACGGTGAATTTGTGATTCAGATGTGCGTGCACCAATTGCACCCCAAGCCAAAAGATCATCAAAATAACCTGTCACCATTGGATTTAGAATTTCACTGGCAAGTGGCAAACCCAGATTTAAAATTTGTAAGTACAATTCGCGAGATTGAGCTAAACCTTCATTAAGATCTGCCTGACCATTTAAATTTGGGTCATATAAAAAACCTTTCCAACCTACAGTAGTTCGCGGTTTTTCGATATATGCACGCATCACAAAGTAAATTTGTTTTTCAACTTGAGCCTGTAATTTTTTTAATTTTTCTGCATATTCAAAAACGGCTTTTGGATCATGAATTGAACAAGGACCTGTAATCACCAATAAACGTGAGTCCTGCCCTTTTAAAATTCTTTCTATCGTTTGTCGCTGTTGTTGTACTTGTGCAGCAAGTTCGCTTGTCAAAGGTTGTTGCTGTTTGAGCTGCTGTGGAGTTATTAAGACGCTGTTCATAAAAATTTCCTTGGCGTTTAATCCATCAATAAGGGTGTATGTATTTCTGAGCGATTCGCTGAAAAATAGAACCAGAATCGAGGTTGAAAATAAGCCACTAGATAAGTTGTAAACATCATAATTCTCCAAATTTAAAATATAAAAAAACCTGATTGGGGTTGCCAATCAGGTATTAAATTTTTTGATGGGCAACCTATCTTTTCCGTGCCCAAACGTATTCGGGCGACTATCTAAAGTGCCAGTAATACGCGTTGTAAGAAATAGAGATAGGTTGCTGTAACATCAAATTCATCACAAATAAAACATTTATAATTAAAATACGCTTGTTTATTCAATTAAACAAGTATTTTTATAAAACAAGTTGCTATTTTAATAAAAATACTTGTTTTTCATAGACTAAGGTAGAACACGACGAAGGGTTACAAAACACTTGTCATCCTTTTCCGAAGCACAAAATTGGATAGTATTTGGATTTCTCCACTGCACAAAATATTGAGATACCTCTCCTGCCTGATCTTGTTGATGCCCTAAGCAGTCACGTTGATTGTTGTCGTATTTAACCTGTAAAGCCAGTGCACCAATTTTTGAGTTTTCATTCGATGGCTGATATTCATAAATACCTGTTGACCATTCTGCGGCACTTTTAATAATGACTTGATTGCTGCTTTTAAAGTTGTAATATTCAACACATTTTTTATTATTTGGGATTTCCATTCCCCATAATCCTACGATTTGTGGGCGTACAATAATATTAATTGAATTGTCATTTTGAATATTTGCCGCAGCAGTAGATTCATCAGTCGATTTAGATGCTGCAATTGCAAATGTTGAGCACAGACAAAAAACACTGCAGATGACGAATTGCTTCATAAGTTGTTCTATACCTCTAAGTGATAAAGAATAACTTAGCACATCTACTTTAAAAGATTGTATTAATAACTTGTTTTTTAGCTCTTTGTTGCCAATGCACCATCTGCTTCAGATTGACGAGGCAACCAGTAAGTGAGTGGTAAAGCAACAAGTACAGCAATTGCTGCATAGATAAAAATATGTTGTCCTGAAACCATATTCCAGTAATGCCCAGCCAAAATACTCCCCACAGCAACCCCAATTCCCCACATGGTGCTATACAAGGCTTGTCCACGTCCTTGTTGTTCAGCACTAAAATTTTGAAAAATGACCCTCATCGCAATCAGATGAAATAATCCAAAGCTAAAAGCATGTAAGGTTTGAGCCATAATTTGGATAACAAAATAATGGGAATACACCCCCACAATGAGCCAACGTATAGAGGTGAGCAAAATGCATAGGATCACCAGTTTTTGCCATGAAAAACGTTGTAAAAAGACGCGTTGTGCATAAGCAAACATGATAATTTCAGCAATTACCCCTGTAGCCCATAATGTTCCAATTTGTGCGGTTGTATATTGTTGAGCATGTAAATAGTTGCTGTAAAAGCTATAAAATGGCGCAAATGAAAACAGTAAAATAAATTCAATTGAAAAGAATGCCAAGACTGTAGGGCGGCGAATATTTTGCCAAATTGGTTGTAAATTTTTTTGAGCTTTAGGTGCATTACTCGGTTCTTGAATGGTAAAGGCCCAAAGAAATGCCAAAAATGCGATGCTCAATAAAATAATAGGCAGCCAGCGAATTGAAATGATGTCGAGTAATTCACCGATTAGAAATACAGCAGCAATAAAGCCAACAGATCCCCATTTTCTCACTCGCCCGTAATATTTTGCTTTTTCATCACCCAGCCAGAAAAGTGTCACACCTTCAAATTGAGCCAATATCGCATTTTGGAAAAAACTAAAAATCAGCATCAGTGCTGCTATAGACTGAAAATTATTTGGAATAACAAAAATTAAAAACCAAATACAGGATTCAACCCAAGTCGCAATACGGACAAGTAACATGCGCTTACCAGTTTTGTCTGCGATCCATCCCCAAATTAATGGCGCAAAAAAACGGGTAATAATTGCAATTGAAGACAACCATCCAATTTGTTGAAAACTAAAACCCTGATGTTGGAGATATAAATTCCAATACGGCATGAAAATGCCAACAATTGCATAGTAGAAAAAGTAAAAACCACCTAGTTTAGCCCTGATTGGAATATCTAGCATTTAGTTGTATTCCATTGTATTTTCAATAACTTAAATTTTTTAAAGGTTGTACCGACTTGCATTCAATTACCCTTGATTGTATTTCAACAGTCTACAAATAAGTCTACAAATCATGAAAAAATATTTTTTTAACTTTTTTGTAGACTGATGTAATTTATCAACTTGAAGCTTATATATTAAAGCTTTTAAATCACAGATAAATATAGAATTTCTAACCTAAATGGAAATTTAAACTACTTTGCATCCTTGATAATAATATTTGTAAGAATGTTTGAGATTTTTTATGAATAACTCCATTATGATTTAATTGTCGAAATACTTATGACAGCCCTGCATAAACTCATCACTGGTTTCTTCGGCAGACGATGGTGGTAGCTTTGCATACTCACACTCAGCTTTTGACTTCAAATTATTGTCTCTTGCAAATGTGTAACCTGAGTAACCATCTGTTCCCTCGACATAGCTACCAGCTCTGTCTTTATGACGGATCTGAAGCTGCAATAGTCCTATGATGATTACAGCTGAAATCACCATGATGGCAATAACGTCTTGTGTAAAAGTTGAAAACTTTAGAGTCTTGCTCATTTTTTATTCCTGTTTTTATAGTCTTGAATCATTTGTTTGGTTACATCTTCTTTATAGCAAATCGTTTCATATCCCCCTGCTCTCGAATAAGCACTACGCTTACCACAGCGACTGCCATTTCTAGCCGAATTATAAGGACAAGCACATGGCCCAGGATACGAGTCTATGGACTCCTGAATGATTTTTTCTTTTATCGCATCATCACTCACTGCATGAGTTTTTTTCGCAGGAACTTCTGATGATGCAAAAATGAGTACTGTCGCAAGCAAAAAGAGTATTTTTTTCATTGTATGCTCGTCTTATAAAGAATTTTCTAACTTATAATATTATAAATTTTCATAATTTTTATATTCAATTCCATAAAATCTATAAGGAAAAAGCATAAAACTTTGTCATGGTGGCAATAAATAAGCATTCACATAAAACTATAGATGAAATACCTTACAAGCATTTTTTAAACAAAAAAAGCCATGTGAAGAGTTCACATGGCTATAAAACGAAAAACTACAGCGTACGTTAAAAAATAGTTTCCTATTAAAAATAAGTATATAAAATTATTTATGAAATCTGTCAAATTTTATTTTTTAACATCTTAATTGATAGCATTCCATACTTGACTGAATTGCTCTTCATCAATATGTATGCATCAACTTTCTCTACTATTATTCGATATTCTTTTGTGTGTGGACTTTGGGGAGATTTGTAGTCAGTTATCCTTAGCCGCATATTTCAAATTCTCAGCACACCGACCTACCCAACCTTTGCCATATCTAGAGAAAGTCGGTAAGCCAGTATAAAATTTTAAACGCTCAGCCATTAACGTCAGAATGACATCATTAATATCAAATTCATTAATCTTGGCTTTGGTTGCTGGACCTAACTTGCCATCTACTTGAGAGCCAACAAACCCAATCGCTTGCTGTAATTCTTTAATTGCTCGGACCTTGCCGGCATTAATGGCAAAATCCCATAGCTGAAATACAATTGCCGAGTGGATTCCATCAGCACCAAGCTTATTCCACCAGTCTTTTCGGTAAATCTCTTTTGCCTGAGTAAGTGTCAAGTTCTTGATATCCAAGTTCGGGTAGGTATTTGCAGCTATCCCATACTTAGTTCCCTTTAATGTTCCCTTACCTACTTGTCCACCTGTCCAATTACCTGGATCATTCTTATCATTAGAGTAGCCACCTTCATGGCCAATCAATCGCTCAAACGCCTCATCAAAGCTAATCGCATCTTCTTTCAACTCAGCAAAACTTAGAACATTGTCTTGATGTAGCTCAGGTTGATATTGTTTTTTACCAATAATGACTGCACACAATACCAATGCACCTTTTACTAAAGTGAGATACGGTTCCTGCAATGTTCCTGTATCTACGATCGTCTGTAGAAATGGTGAAATCACACCAATCAAACCTACAGCTGCAGCACCATATTGAACTGACTTAAACCGAAAAATACTTTCTCCCAATATACCCATTGGATCATTCCTCACTATCTGTTTTGCGATTAATAAACGCATCAATCCAAAGACTGCCTTTAAAGCCAATGAATCCACCTAAGAAAATTGAAATTTCACGGGGTAGTTTGAGGTATTCCAAAGTACTGGATACGGCGAGTGTTAAGCATCCACATAGTAAAGCTTCGACCCAATCCAGCTTGCCCTTTTGTTTGATCGACTTAATTGCAGATGTCACAACTGATAAAGTCATGGCACAAATGACCATACTATTCACTGTTAAGGTCTCATAAGTCGACTTGGCAAATTGGGCAAGAAATTCATATACACTCATAACTACTAACCATTACTGAATGACCTCATTATGAGTGCTGGATTATTAAGGGTTTTCTGAGGTTCCAAAATCGACAATTAACGAATGATTCTGTTAATACCTTTGATGACTTCATTCATGATTTTATAAAAGACCTGCTGCTTTTCATTTTCAGCTTTTCGTTTTGCCTTCACTGCTTTGTAGGCATCAGATCCATAAAAATCAGGATCAAAACTCAGGGGTAGATCAAAGACATGGTTCATGGCAATACCCGTATCATTACTGAGCGTGAACATCTTCTCCATAATGCAACTCGTCCACGTCTTTGATGAGTCCGATAAAGATGGCAGAGGGGCAAAATCGGATTGGCGCATCATCCGTACCTCCACGAACTACAAAACCATGATCATTGACTGCTATACGTAGAATGCTTTGTAACTGGTTATTGCATTCAGAATACAACTCATAATGCTGATTGAATTCAATTTGTCCCAGCTGTTTGAAATGCTCTAACCGTAGCAAGAATTGTGGTTCAAAGTTATCAAGGTCGATTGCTTCAGCAAGAACATCATGCTGGTCATACCGCATTTGTAATGCCATGGCACAAGAGATCCATTCCGCAACACTTTTGCATTTTGACTCAAGGTATTCAGCTTCAAGCCCCGTAAGTTGGCGAACAGTTAAATTATCAAGACGTATTGAGGTAAACCACTGCTCCTGATATTGCGGCAAATAGGGTTGCATATTCATATCAATCTCAAGCAAGGTTTTGGTTTGCTTTTCAAGATACGTGACCAAAAGCGCATATCGTTCCTGCACAGTCATTTTGAGTGGATCTAGACCATCAACCAAAATATGCCGTAATAACTCACTGAGACGCTTTTCATTCAACTGCTTGGGAATCGCTGCAACTTTAAGTGAGTTATGAAAAGTTAGCTCTTTAAGTTGATAGCATGTGCTACCGATTTGAATCGAATCAAAGTGCATCATTATTTAGAGCCACCATATAAGTTAATAATGTCTTGTTTATCCCAGGCAGTAAGGCTCATTAAGTTAATCTGCACCTGCGCTGATAAACGATTGCCATTCACATCAATCGGTACATTAAGAGGTGCTTGAACGCTTTCAATAATGAGCGGCTTATAAGTTTTGCCATGCAAAGTCAGTGAAACAAATGGAGGGATGATACTGGGAAACAAATCAATGCTTTTACTTTGCACAGAGCCACTAATAATCCCTTCACTTGCTAAGGATTGTGGTAATGCCCATTGTTGTAATAATGAAATCTGATCCTCGACTTCAACTTTAGGATCCTTGATCGCAATAAAAGCCAATGTCAGGTTTAGGCGAATTGATGCGGTAGAAAGAAAAACCTGACGAGTATTAATCTTCGTTAAGTTGGTTTTTCCTCTCAGCCCACTCAAACCATCCTGTAATTTCTGAGTAACACTATCAAGCCCTACTGCTTCAGCGACTGCTCCGAGCGTATTACTTAATTCACCAGACTGAATGCCAGCCATGAGCGTTGGTAATTTTTGCTCAGGATTGGAGTTTTCAAACGGCGTTTGCCACTGGCTTTCAATATTCTGATCTCCATCAACAAACAAGCCTTTTACTATGCCATCACCTAAAGCAGGCAGATCCTCTTTGGTACTGTCTAATGCTGTGATTGTGGCAACAAGATGTGATGAAATATTGTCATACAGCAAGCTAACACTGCTTTCTGGTAGCTTAATCGTGCTTGTATTTGCTGCCTTCGCCTGAGCAATTGCAGAATCACCCATAAAAATACCCTAATTGTGTTTAGGATATTATGCGTTACCGAAATAGAATGATTTTTAAGAGGTTCCAGAAGCTCCTGATAGCTTATAAATTAACAAAATAAGAAATTTTTCCCTTAATAAGCATTCAAGCAGTAGCTCTATATTATTGATTTTATAGGATACAGGAATTCCTGTATCCGCAACTTTAATTGGTAGGTAATATCCCCTTACGGCGCATCAGCTCAAATAGTTCATCAAATGCCTGGTTAATACGTTTTCGCTCTTCCCCTCGTGGAAAGACAAAACTCACACCCCAAGGCGTAATCAGCGCAGCACCTTCAGGTCCATAGTTCAAGAATGGGCTATATCCCTGTTTCTCTTTCACCTTATCCTCAATATAACCTTGAAATGCACGTGCCAACATTTCTGTATCTAGTTGCCAGTAACTACCTAAACGACCGCTATCCAAACGATTAGCATCCATCTTAAAATCCGTCACCACTTGCTTGGTCTTGGTATCACTACTTTGCTCGGTTTTTAGCATTTCGAGACGTGAGCGATAACCACTCATATAGCTACGTAAATAATCTAAGGTTCCCTTACCATCGTTTGCAAATCCCTGGCGCCCACGAATAGCTTTCATAATGTTATTGATTGCATCCAAAGCATCATTGGTTTGTCGGAATCCCCAAGCGCTACGTGCATTTGGATTTTTACGCGCTTCTGTTTCTAACATTTCAGCTGAGAGGATCTTGTTTGCCCATACATCAAACTCAGCAATTTGTTTCTCTGAAGCAGGTTTGTTTAAACGCTTGTAGTATTTTGGATCAAGCTGTCTCAGTAAATATGCGCGAATTTCATCTAACTTACTCTTAACACGATCTTTAGCTTCATTAACAAACTTTTCTGCCCCCTCTGTATCTGCTGCAACTTGTTGATCCTTATAGCTAAGAACTTTCATTAACTTCTTATGAGCCTCAATTACTTCAGGATCAAGTTTTGAGTTATATGAAAAGCCATGGCTGACATAATCTCTATAGCCTGTTTCATCAATTTTAAGGGATCGGGTACCATCATTATGTTGATTCCAATCTGAACTTGCGCGCCCATCTAAACGCCCTAAATGATGGTCTAAAGCATGTAGCCATTCATGTGCCAGTGAACCTGCGCCATTCTTTTTGGTCAGATTAATCACTGCGCGAGAACGCTCATAATGCGCTGCAGCACCACTTAGACCTTGGCCACGTGCACCAAATGCCAAAGCAAGATCACCATTTAAACTGATTGCCTTAGGGGAAACACCAAGTACTGTGGACAAATCCATTAAGCCATCAAAAGCATCGTTTAATAATTCCTGACGTTCAGACTGATTATTCCAGTTACCAAACTCAACCCCACGCAAACCAAAAGTGTTCATGAAGTCTTGGCCATCGGCATTACCCTGACGATACTCTGGACCTTGGCGCACTGTATTTTCAGGCTTTGGAATATCTACTTCACCAAATGTGCTATTAGTTTCAATGATGTCCTTAGCATGTAGAACCATATACAGCTTGGCTTCTTCTTCAGTATTAAATAGCGTTTCAACAATCTGAACACGTTTTCGGTCATTGATATTTCGGTAAATAGCAAATTTATCGCGGTTCTCACCTGCAGCGCGATAAATACGATGTTTTTGTGATACAGCTACCAATGGAATTGCCATTTCTGCTTCTGTTTCGCTGCTAAAACCTCGGGCAACTGTTACAGCACCACCATTCCAGTGTTTTTTACGGGTATCAATGATTTCCCAAGTACCAGCGCCATTCCCAGCAACAATTTCAACTATATTAAAACGGCGCATCCATCCTGGTCTGGAATCCAGATTGGCTGATGTTCGGGATTTCTTCATGCCTTTCATAGCCGTATCTTTACGTGCACCGCCAATCTTCTCACCCAAATCCTGAATCGAATATGGGTTATTAGGTTGGCTTAAACTCAAACCTTGTTCAGCTAAAGTTTCTTGCCCGATTTCTTTTTCAAGTAAATCTGCATAGATAGCATGTAGTATTGCTAGAGCATTAAGAGGATTGACTTCAGTAACTTCATCTAAGTTAATTTCCCTATTCCCAAGATGAAGATCATCAAACATGACTAGCTTCTTGTTTTGAAAATGATTCTGATAGGTCTGTAACGCATACTGCACAGCATCCCCCACACTGATGGGTTCAGGTTCACCAAACAGCCCTAAGTTTTGGCTATCTAAACCAGTTTTCTCGACATATTCAGCGATTGCTTCAAAAAAGACTGCTAGTTTCTTGGCACTGCGATTGTTTTCAGCAATGAATACTGCCAATTCAGGTACGCCTTCATGCAGATCTGTAAATAAGCCTTGTTGTTTAATGAATTCGGTAATTTCCTGATTATTACGGCGGGCGGCTAAGATAGCATTAGTTGCATCAATGATGGCATTCATGACCTTTTGGTCAAGGGACTGCTCTATACCATCCACAATCTTACTGGCCACATCTTCAACCTGAGCACGGCTGGCTGCCTGAGCTTCAATAAATTTAGGTGCCGATGCAGTCAGAGCATTAATCATGTTCTGCATTTCAGGCTTACTGTGATCTGCCATCATTTCAAGTAAACGATCATCATTGTATGCCTTGGCAAAAATCGCCTGTTTAACCCGTGTTGCAAATGCCTGGGTAAAGTTACCGTCTCGATCACGATATTGTGCAGATTCAGTATCTCCAAGTTTGGCCATAAATCCAGTCAGGAATTTATGGTTGCTGGCAGACAGCAGATCACCATCTTCACTGGGTGAAAATAACATGGTCAACTGATCATCAATCCGTTTCGCATCTGCTTTGGCGCGTTCCGTTGCTGTAAAGCTAAGTTTGTCATCCTGATTGGCTTCAATGGCAAACTGTGCACGATCAATCGGTGTTGTACGCATGCGTACCAACATGGGCTTTTGGATGGCTTGCACCTGTGTATGGCTAAATCCAAAATACTCCGCCTCAGTTTCTAACCATGCTTTGTATTCATCTGCAGTACCACGTTCATATGCCAGCTTGAGTGCCATAGTTCGACCATTTCCAGATTCTACCACCAGATCATCACCCACAATTGGTGCACCAGTATCTGCGCGGCCAGACATACCTAAACTGTCAGGATCGATATCATTTGCCGTTTTTTGTACCCATGCTTGAGATGAATCTCGACTACGGTCACGCGGCTGTAATTCTTGAGGGTATTGGGGATTTTCTGCACCGGCAGCAGTATGTGACGCAATAACTCGATCTATATCGATCAGGGCAAATACAGTATTAAGTTTTGTCCCTTTGGCTGTTTTGATGGTTTTTACTCGACCTTGGAAAAAACCGTTCTGTGCCGTGGATTCTAAGCGGGATTCAACTTGAGATAAGATTTTTTTGAGTACAGATATAGGGTTATTCTGAATTGCCCGTTTACCAATTTTGATAGACATAATAAAGCCACAATAACAAAGGAATTTTGGTGATTGTGGCTGACTTAAAACATCGGTTTTGGGAGGAGTACCAATTAGCCTGGTAAAGCTTGCTCAGCGTCGTCTGCAATGGCTTCATCTAATGCCTGAGCAAATGATTGTGGATCATAAGCCACATGAGGATGTTTCTGAATGAAAGTTTTAATCACTTGATCGGTAAAACCTTCTTTTTCCCGAAGGATAATACATGGCAAAAATTCATATTCATCTTTTGCAACTTTTTCATAAACCTCCTGCCCTATAAGAATCTTGAAATGATGATCTTTGGTTTCTTGCACCAGGACAACACTTTTCGCGGTAGACGGTGCATGACGGATCTGCCCAGCCATTGGATGAATCTTTAGTTCACTTAAAGCAATCTGGTCAAAGTGACCATCACGTAGCCATGAATCAAAATCATCCTCCTCATGGATATCATCAAAGCCTTTTTGCCCCTGATACTCATCCCATAGTTTTTGAGTTGCAGGGACAAGTTGAGAATGTACTGGATGAGCTTCAGCTTCATCAATCGCTTCCCGCACTGTATCAATTGAAAATGCTTTTTGACCATTAATAATGGCAGTAAAGATCGGGCTTGGTTCCTCTGCCTGCTGGGTGTTCATACCCAGCTTTTGCCGTAATACGATAATATCTCGCAGTACCTTTGCCAATTCCAAACCTTGTACTTGAGATTTTTGGCCAAGCAATTCTTTAAGCTGCTTCAGGGCTTTTGCACGTTCTACTGTATTCATGATTTTACCCTTATGCACTTGCCTGATCGATTGCTTCATTGATGATTTGCATCGCTTGTAATAGCAATGGATCTGTTTCATTTAGCTCAGCTAGATATACAATCTTGTCCATATCCGCATCTAAAGGTGCAATTTCTCCATCGATGATACGGTTGAGATAATCGATATCATCCTGACTGAATTTTGGTTCAGGTTCAGGTTCAGGTTCAGGTTCAGGTTCAGGTTCAGGTTCAGGTGCAGGTTCAGGTGGATTGTTTTGATCCTCTGGATGAGAAGCAACTACTTCATCCAATTGCAGTTTTAAGCTTTCAATCTCTATATCTAATGCTTCTAATGTGCCTTGTTTATCGGTCAAACGTCCTTGAGCATCTGTTAAGTTTTGCTTTGTCTCAGCTTTTTTCGCTTGCGTACGCTGGAAACGAGCACTGTTTTTATTGACCAATTGCATAATGCGACCCGCCAGAATAGGCAACGCAATACCTTCACCCTGGTTTGGTTGAATTGCACCTGTCACATCACGATTATTCAACATGATTTTCCATGAAATCAGCGTATCTCTAGCAGCAAGTTTTGACGGTGTACTGTCTGGATTGTGATAAACAATCGTGACATTCTGCCCATCCGCAACGTTATAGGTGACGGCGACATTGACCACATTCTTGCGTTTGAATGGCTTTGAGGTTTCCATACTGGTAATTGCAACACCACCTTTTGCTGCAAGATCCATTGCCTTGCTGAGCATATTGCTGAATTTTTCGAGGTGTTGGTAATCAATAATGATCGAATCAAATTCTTGATGTTCAGCATCTAAGGCGTCAAGTAAAGTCGGAAAACCATCAAACTGGTTCAATAGACCATTGTGATCATCATGGAATTGCATATCTGAAAGTAGGTGTGCCAGTGAACCACCATGTGACTTTAACTGAAGTCCATCCCACATCGGCTGTTCACCAGCAATAACATCCTGCAATTTTTCTAATTGCCAGGGCTGAATAGCTGTTCCTTTGGTTCGGTGAAAATAACCATTATCTAAATGGCGCTTTAAGCCTTCTTCATTTGAAAGCATAACCTCCGTTGCTACACTGTCAAACATACGACCAAAATAAAGATGAGCAATGTTTTTAGCGTCATCTTCATCAGAAACACCTAAGACAGCACACGAATCAAAGCCTTGTTGTGATTTAAAATTAACGACATGCCATAGATCATCTTCTGTTGCTGACTCGGTGACAATTGCAGTCAATTTACGATGTACACCTTGAATACAGCCAATTGAGCATGATCCTGTATTTAATGCCGCATCAAAACCTGCAACTACATAACCTGTATGTGGTGCATGTTGTTGGATAAAGTTTTTTGTATTCTTCACAAAAATAGCCTCAAGAAAATTCCTGAGGCTATTGTGGTTATTCAAATGCGCTTATTTTTTGGTATGTACCAAATGCATCGCTTTATTATCTCTGTAATTAACCGATACAATAGTTAACTCACTTATTAAATTACTAGTAATAAATAACGAGCTTTTCAGTGAAATATAAAATAATTGCAATATTAACGATGTCACTTTTATCAACATTGAGTTTTGCTGAAAAATATAGTTTTAGTCCGCCTAGAGTTAAACTTAGTATTGCCCAACAAAAAAAGATTCACCCTTTAACCTTTATCGGGCAAGCAACATTTAAGAATGGCGTGCATGTCCCTTTGTGTTGGTTGCGCTCTTGATGCAGCTAGCCCTTTTTTCCCTGAAGCAGCTCGAGAATATCAAAGATCATTTGGCATAAAATATAGTGGTGTATCAACGCCTTTGCATATTGTTAGAGCTAATAAGAAAACCGTTTATTATTAATATCAATTGAAGGGTCAGTATCAAACCAATGGTATCGCCAAATTTAGACCTGATGAAGATAACCCTTATGATGATATGAGCGTAGCTGTACCTGCTGATAAAATAGGGTATGCACGAATTATGCTAAATTTCTTTGCGCTAACACATAAATAATTTTTAAAGTAAAGTTATAGAATAAAGAGCCCTTCAAGTTATTGAGGGGCCTTTTAGTATTATAAATTAACTAACATTGGAAACATCTTTATAAAAGTCAACGGTACTATTAGTACTCCGTTTTGATTACTAGCTTCAAAAGGCACACTCGCAGACTGTAATGCGACAACATAGGACTGCTCAAAAGGTCTAATATTGCGATGATCACGCTGAAAGCTATATACAGTCATCTTTAGCAAATAATCAGATGGTGGGCTTTGAGTACCATCATCACTAAACATTGCATCTTTAATCTGAATTGCACTATTTAATATACGTGCATCTTTTGTTTCAAGAAAAGTGACTTGCACTTCCGTTGATGTATTTCCTGTAATTTGGTTTAACTGAAATGTACCCACTTTGATGCTGTCAGTCTCCGCATCAATAATTGAAGCATCTACATTTTGAGCTAAATAAGGAATGTAATATGGGTCTGAACTATTCATTTTTAATAATGGAACATCATCCCCAAGACTATGATCAGAAAATAGTGGTTCGAGTTCAATACCAAATTGGGCAGAAGATAAAGTTCCTAGTTGATAAAGTTCTTCATAGATTGATCGCGCTTTTTGAACCTCCATACCAGCCCAATAACCACCTTCGCTATTTGCGTTGAGAACGATAGAATCAAACGTTCCCCCATTTTCAATGATTTGACCTGCCATTAGCCTTCATCTCCATTACCGCCATATCTTTGGTTCATTGCTTGCTCCCGTCTAACCTGTTCAGCCAAATCCTTAGCCAGGGCAACTGCTTCGTCATAATCCATTCCACCATCACGCTCTAGGAGTCGGGCAACCACTGCTTCGCTTAAATTTAATTCTTTTAATGCGGCAATAGCCTGAGCTTTTAATGTCAAGTTACTCATTCGTTGTTGCTGATTACTAATTGCTTCGGTCATTGCAGCTGATTGATCACTATAGAACTCCACTTGCCATGGATAATCGGCTGGATCCTCGAACTCTTCGTTATAGGCATAACCCCAATCTAAAGCTATTAACTGGTTAATAAAGGCAGTTGTAGTCTGCCTAACCATCATTGAACGGCGCATAATCTGACTGGACGTGTGAAATGAAGCACCGTCACCCAATCCACCTGCCAGCATATCTGCCCAACCAACCATCGATGGATCTAAGCCTAAACCACCCATTAATAGGCGGATATTGATCATTAAGGTTTCGGTGTTAATAGTTGAGGTTCGTTGCCCTTTAATATCACCAATTGGATTCAAAACCTGTTTTTCATTATTTGTTGGTAAGAAATGATATTTTGTATTCCAGATCGCATCTCCACCTGCTAAAGCATCACGGACATACTCCTCATGACTGCGCATCATTTCATTCAAACCACGTTTGTAAGCATCACGCTGCATGGGTGGCATGGCTGACATATTGATTGAAACGAAGACCTGATTCACTGCATCTGCAATTTGCTGGCTATTCATTGACGATAAACACAAAATTATGTTGTCGTAAAATTCTTCAACCTCAGCACAGAAAGATCCGCCAACAGAAGCAGGAATAATTGGTGCTTGTTCTATATCATCAGATTGCAAGGTCTTGGTGACGTAAAAACTGTCGGAGATGTTGTATTGAGGCACATGTGTAATACGTGGCATTTTCAGACGAAGCATCTGAACCATATTGAGTTTCGAGATAGACTTCTGCCAGTTCTTAAAATCCAGTACCTGGTACGCTACAGTTTTATTGACCTGTTCATAGGCTTGAACCAGTGGTGGATAGGTGTATTCATTGGCCAACATGTCGACAATACCCTGATTCTTCTTACCATAGACACGGGTGTAACCATCACCAAAGCCAATTCCATCACGACATATTTTGACAATATACTGATTAATTAGTTTTTCCATAGGCTTGATACGTTTATTTAAACGATCTAACTGAGCTTTATTTACTTTGGCTTCTTTGTTATCGCGCAGTCTGGCTGCTGGAGTAATAAATACTTGTTGGCTAGTTGTGGCATCACCACCCAATGCCGCTGCAATATGAATTCCCATTGCTTCAGCAATCGGTGCAAAACGAAGCATTTTTTCCCACTTAGTGTAAATTTCAATGCGTGAACGCTTTTTATTCTGCTTATTGTCAAGTGTTCCCAGGGTAAACGGATTCATTGTCTCTTGAATACGAGCCATGTTTTCCTGACTTGTATCATTTAGAAGATCTTGTTGTTGAACAGATAACGCCGAAGTATCCGTTCCAAGCAGAATTGAAAGTACATCGTGAAATGCCATAAAAATGCCAGAATAAACAAATAATGAGTATTCTGGCTTATGGATTTAGCAAGTATTCTTCATAGTTCCAATCCATTTAAGGTAGGGTAAATTCTGCCATATAGCCATCACTCCGAACTTTGGCACTTGATGTTCCTGATGAGAATAAATAATCATAAATATCTATACTACCAGCAACAGAGGTTTTTAGAATTGAAATGGCCACCGAACGTGCTTCAACAATATTGAAACTTGGGCTACTTCCAAAAACACCTGTACTTGCAAAAGGATCTGTATCAAAAAGAGCAAATAAACTAACAGCATCATTATCTGGATATACATCATTGCCAATGTATGCCAAACCTGCATTCACAAGTAAGTAGAACAATAAATATGTAAGCTGCATTGATACATTAGAAGTGTATTGAGCAGTTACATTTTTTACAGCATTATCTTCAAATACTTGTAAAACAACATGATATGTTCCAGCAGGTAATTCTTGATATTGAGACAATGATGCTATCTGATAAGCAGCAGTTTCCCAATCAGAATCGATGATCGAACCTATTCTTAATACTTGAACACTTGGTACTTTAGTATCAAGATAATCTTGTATAGCGATGTAATCTTTATTGGTTGGATCATAGCCCAGTAGTGCTTTGATATTGCCACTGGTCACCGTCATTGGCTGGTCTGTACGTCCACGTTTAAACTGGCCAACAATTAATGGATAGCCCAAACCTGTTTGACTGTTAGTTTCACTCTTATCAGTCAGCCCTGACCACTGAATGCCAACTGCTTCTCCAAGTACACTGGTACGAATCATAAAAAAATACCTATAGTTTTGAACTACAGGTAGTTTGTGCCAGATCAAATGCCGATTTCATAAGGTGTTCCAAACCCTATGTCGCAACTGGTGGACCACTATTTTCTGTCCCGGCTTTAACTCCCTTGTGAGGATGTTCTACCAATGAAATGCCATCTGCGACAACATCTTTCTTCACAGTAATCGTGCCACTACTGGTCATATCGCCCTGATGGGTAATTTTGCCATTAATTTCTACATCTGCATTCAAAATGAGTGTGGGTGCTGTAATTGTTACCTTTGTTGTTGCCAGAATTTC
The DNA here is from genome assembly GCF_003261585.1 of Acinetobacter sp. MB5. Classification (GTDB taxonomy): domain Bacteria; phylum Pseudomonadota; class Gammaproteobacteria; order Pseudomonadales; family Moraxellaceae; genus Acinetobacter. The sequence continues at coordinate 241,685 of NZ_POVU01000005.1, forward strand.
AATATTACTCTGACGGATACGGCGCACGTCTTTGACATTATCACTGCCATGACTACTAAAGAATGCAATCACTGGACGAGCTTCATCACCCCCATCGAAAAATACATACACCTCAGGCAAGTTACTAGAATTTCCTAAAATCTTAATTTCAGTATCTCGATCATCCTCACCAATGGCATAAGCAAATGTTGCTGTTAAACCTTCACTCACCCCATCTGTTAAGCCAAAGATATGCACTTTGGCTGTACGCGAGGATGGATCATAGCTTAGGATTTTTGCTCGATTAAATCCTAATAGCATTTAATTTTTCTCCAATGAAACTTAGACAGACTTATAGCTGATAGATCCCCATGAACCCGCGAATGCTGAAGCTGTTCCAACCCCCAATAGCATCACATGAGTAGTGTCATTTTCTGTATAGGTTTCAGATGTAAATGCTGTTTCTCCAGAAGAACGTGAAGCATAAGCAACATAGGCTTTCTGTGTTTCACTGAGCTTTATACAGGTTTCAGTATCCATTTCAATGCTGGCCACAATTGCTGTCCGACCAGTAGAGAAAATTGAAAGTTTTGCCCAGTAAGTCTGAATTGCAATGGTGTCACCATTTTCGTCATAGCGTTTAAGCAATTCCATTTCAATTGATAGATTATAGGTTTCACTGGTTTTCCCATCCCCAATTGTTGCATCTAGCTGACTAATAATTGCTTGCAACTCTGCCGATGCTGAATATACTGCGCTTCCTTGTGCAACTACATTGCAACTTAAATACCAAGCTGAGCTATAGTCACCATAGTTATCAATAACATACTGGCGAAGAGTCGATAGATATTCGGAAATGTCCAAGGAACCAATATAAGCACGTCCAAATGAATTGCCTTGTGATATATCATTCGCATAAAAATGAGTTTTCATGGACTGGATGCTATCGAGAGATGTTGTTAGACCATCTAAAGTCGGTACATAATTATCTAGGTCAAATTCTGTAGTGACACCAAAGCGAACTGCTGGCAATGTATCCTGACTAATATTGAATGCCAAGATTTCATCTAAAGTGCGCCAAGAACAACTTATTGCTTGAGTATTTGGGCCAATACGAAGTATCTGGACACTCGGCACTTTGGTATCGAGATAATCCTGCACAGCGATGTAGTCTTTATTGGTTGGATCATAACCCAGTAGTGCTTTGATATTGCCACTGGTAATGGTCATTGGTTGGTCTGTACGTCCACGTTTAAACTGGCCAACAATTAATGGATAGCCCAAACCTGTTTGACTGTTAGTTTCACTCTTATCAGTCAGCCCTGACCACTGAATGCCAACTGCTTCTCCAAGTACACTGGTACGAATCATAAAAAA
>NZ_POVU01000060.1 GCF_003261585.1 Acinetobacter sp. MB5
CAAAACGACGGCGTTGGTCGATACAGACTCGTGTGCCATCCTCGATATTCACTGCTCGGCACACTGGCCTCACGATACGCAAACTGGCCGTCGAGTCGCCCTTCGTAACACCGAGAAAATAGAGAGCCTCGCCGGTGACAAGGGCTATGACGACCAATCTCTCCGGGACGCCCTCCGGTCAGAGGGCGTCCGGCCCTTGCTGCGTCACCGGTTGTTTGCGAACTACGATCACGCACACAACGCACGGTTGGACAGCGAATTATACGGCCAGCGCTGGATGGCCGAGACCGCCTTTTCAGCCATCAAGCGT
>NZ_POVU01000061.1 GCF_003261585.1 Acinetobacter sp. MB5
GTGATCCGACTGGCCACGGATTTCCCGGGTGGAAGCATGTCACGCTCCACTTTTTGCGGGTTCACATGGATGCGACGTACCGCGAAATCGTCGATTGGGCGAGTGAAATGGATCGCGTTCGTGGTTTGTTACAGCTCGCGCGAACGGCATTTCCCGCACCCTCAACGCTGTACCGGTCGTTTGAGAGGGTGCCCATGTCCGTGTGGCGCGGCTTCCTTCGGGGGTCCGCGACGATCTGCGATCCGGGCTCGCATGGAGCCATCGATGCCACATTCTTCGACGTGTCTCTTATACCCATCTCCGCGCCCA
>NZ_POVU01000062.1 GCF_003261585.1 Acinetobacter sp. MB5
AGACGTGGGAGTCCGACGCCAAGCCCGGCTTCGTCACCAACCGCATCCTGATGCCGTGGATCAACGAGGGCGTCCGCGCGTACGACGAGGGGGTCGCCACGAAGGAGGACATCGACACCGGGATGAAACTCGGCACGAACGTCCCGATGGGCCCGCTCGAACTCGCGGACCACATCGGACTCGACATCGTGCTGGACGCCAGCGAGACGCTCCACGAGGAGCTCGGCGACCGCTACAAGCCCGCGTACCTGGTCAAGCGGAAGGTGGACGCGGGCGATCTGGGCAAGAAGACGGGTCGAGGGTT
>NZ_POVU01000063.1 GCF_003261585.1 Acinetobacter sp. MB5
CTTTAAACCATATGGCTAAAAAACGAAAACCATACGTTTTGTTGCAGATCAAGAAATCGAAATTTAAATTATAACTAACTGATAATATTAATAATTAATCTATAACCATACATTTTGTTGTAGCCCTGACAGACTAAATCAACACAACCTTGTATGGTTATCTTTCGATCATCACTGGCTGTTTTCAGCATAACCATACGTTTTGTTGCAGATCAAGAAATCGAAATTTAAATTATAACTAACTGATAATATTAATAATTAATCTATAACCATACATTTTGTTGTAGCCCTGACAGACTAAA
>NZ_POVU01000006.1 GCF_003261585.1 Acinetobacter sp. MB5
TGACATTTTTACGTTGGTTAAATCAACACCACTATTGTCCGGCTTAACGCGAACTTTAACGTTGGCATCTACCACACGTTTGACAGCAACAAGAGCCTTCATGTATTCCTCGGCTGTATTATCCAATGATCAAGGAGAAAAGTGCGATACTTTTCAGAAATTCGTTTTCGTTGCCTATCTTGCAATGCGTTTGGCATTTCGGTCAAGTCACAATTTTTTGACAAAGCCTGATTTTGCTTGAAAAACGTGAATTGACCAGTTCAAAGAAAAGTGCAGCGCGGGGTATTCTACCCTAGTTTTTATTTATTTTTAAAATAAAAAACAATGATTTAAAAAATAAAACTTATGAGTCATTTTCTATTAAATTATTAGTTTTACTCATGATTAACATCAGAAATATCCACATCTATTGATAATAGAGACGATAAAGAAATTTGATTGCGTTGTCATAAATACAACATACCTCTTCATAAAAAATGCCAGCAAAATGCTGGCAGGAGAAAGCTTCAAGATAGCGTTAATTTGCAATTAACCATGTTGCAGCAAGCATAATCATACTTGCTGAAGTTGCATCGACCCATTTTTGTTTGCTTTGATCTAAGCCTGCTTTTTGTGTCGCTTTTGCCACGAAAAATGACAACGAAAGATACACCACCACACATGAACCAATAAAAATCAAGGACAAGAGCAATCCCTCAACCACTGGATTACCTTTGCTATGCATAAATTGCGGCAAGATTGCAAAATAAATCAGCATGACTTTAGGGTTCAATAATGAGGTCACAAAGCCTTTACGAATTGGATTAGGCGTTTGTGTTGCCTGCAAACGAATTCCTTTACTATTGAATGCCGAACGAAACAATTGAATCGAAATATAAATCAAATAGGCGATCCCAAAGAAACGAATCGCATTAAATAGCACTGGATAAGACACAATAATTGCGGAAATTCCAAGTGCAACAAGAACAGAATGGACTAAATATCCAGAACATACGCCAAATGTCGCCATCATGCCTGACTTAAAATCTTTTCCCATCGCTTGCGAAAGCACAAACAACATATCAGGCCCAGGGGTTAAAACCAGTGGAATGACGGTGATTGCAAAGAGAGTAAAATCAGACATCGCTTTTGCCTTAATCAGCAACTAATAAAGTAGTGCTATTATTGAGAAAAACCCATCAAATAGGATTGCAAATATTCTATAATTAAATTAATTTTTCGAATTAAATTCTAATTTATGAAACAAATTAATAAATCAGTTTCAATAAAGCTTGATCGTATCGATAAAAATATTATTTTGAATTTGCAAAAAAATGGGCGTATTCAAAATAACGATCTGGCCAAAGCGGTAGGACTCTCTCCGTCATCTTGTTTACGGCGCGTGAAGTTGCTTGAAGAAGCAGGTGTGATTCGTGGCTATACCACCTTGGTTGATCCACAAAAGGTTGGATTCTCTTTAATTTTGTTTTCACGAATTTGGCTGATCGGTCAAGATGCCGAGACCATTGACTGTTTTATTGAAGCCATGAAAGAGTTACCACAAGTCATGGAATGCTACATTATTCTAGGCGAGTGCGATGCCATGCTGAAAGTTGTGGTGCCTGACCTCGAAAGTTACCGTAAATTTCAGTCGAGCCACCTCACCAAAAAAAATGGCATTACCAGTGTCAAAACAGATTTACCTAGCCAGTTTATTAAACAAAGCTATCAACTGCCTTTAGATGAATACTAAGTTTTACTTTTGTGCACGTGGATGCGCCTGATCATAAATTTGTGCCAAGTGATCAAAATCAATATGGGTATAAATTTGTGTGGTATTCAAATTACTGTGACCCAGCATTTCCTGAATGCCTCGTAAATCCCCACTTGCAGAAAGCAAATGACTTGCAAAACAATGGCGCAGTAAGTGTGGATGCAAATCCGCATTTACCCCTGCACGTTGCGATTGCACTTTTACCCGATTTTCAATCTGACGTGGTGTTAAGCGCTTTCCCCGTTGAGAAATAAAAACAGCATCCTCCATTTGTAGGGTTTGCCCCATCCAGATGGCAGCCATTTGCAACCAGCGTTGTAAACTGTGTTTTGCTTTTTGCCCAAAAGGAATAATTCGTGTTTTGTCTCCCTTACCTGTAACACGAACCAGCAGCCGTTCAAAATCCAGATCTTGTACATTTAGACTCTGCAACTCAGCAAGACGCAAACCACTAGAGTAAAGTAGTTCCAACATTGCTTTATCGCGTAACCACAATTGTTGCTCTACAGGTTTTTCAGGTGCAGGCTGTTCTAAAATTTGTAAAATGGTTTCGACATCTAGCATGCCTGGTAATGGTCGGGGTTGTCGTTTCAAACGAAAGTCTTGAGCGGGATTTTGGGCAATTTTATTTTGATGCTCAACCCACTGCATAAACTGGCGAATCGCACTTAAAGTTCGCTGCAAACTACTGGTCGCCAGTTGTTGCCGTTCTACTTTTTCAGCAAGATACTCACGTAAATCGGAAGCCGCAATATTATCTAAATCTAGGCGCTTTCGTAGACAAAAGTTGAGAAAATCACGAACATCTCGCTCATAAGCGGACAAGGTATGCTCGGATTGCTGCTGAATTTTACGAGAATTCAGCCATATATGAAGCAATTCAAACATATCCATGAAATCGACCCAAATAAATTAAGAAAAAAACCGAGTTAAAATACCACGCCGTTTTTCAGGCTGTTCGCGCTGATAAAATGGTGTTGTTTCTTCACGCATATAACGGCTCAAACCATCCATTTGCTGATCATCAATAATTGTTAAATCAACAAGACTGGGTTGATCTAGACTATCAAATGCGACCTGACCCGTTTGCTGAATCAGTTGATCCAAAGATTGTGGAGCGTCAAGCTGAAGTCCAATAATTAACGTTGGCTCGGCATCACGTTGTGGATTATGCATTAACGCCAAATAGGCAGCTTGAACTTGCGGTTTGGTCTGCAAAAATTTTTGTAACTGCGTCACCATTTTATAGGGATATTCAGCAGGCTGTCCAAGCAATACTTCCGTATCCTGTTCAACTTCATAGCTTTCAACCTGCCCCGCATCGATTTGCAGTAACTGGCGGATTTCATTTGGGCTAAATTCCTTGCCATACGGTGACATAGGATTTAACACCAATGTATCTCCCATCGTCATTTCAAAAAATTGCTGTGTCGGAAGATATAAATACGAATGTTCTTCTTCGATCGATTTCTGCAAGGTATCTAAAGATAAAAAGAAAGGTAGAGCTTCACTTCCATCAGCTTTCGTCCATTTCTGTAACTGAATTTCATCTCCTGCTTTGAGATGAATTTGTGTTGTCTGCATCGGATCAGTATTTTGACCTGTAACCCCTAAGCAGTAAATATGCCCAATTAATAGTTGTTGTAAAAATTCTGGACGATAGGCTGGTTCTTTGGCCGCTTTTTCTAACAATTGTTCAAGTTGCTGTTCAGACATGTAATTTGACATAACTCCACGCTCAATGGTTGGATTTTTTGTTGTTGTCGACAGTATGAAAAACTTCCACGGCAGAATCAAGTTGATTAAATTAAGATCAACAATAATCTTAGAGGGAAAAATAAAGAGAGTGTACGCAACTATGAAACAAGTCTATTTAAAATAATGATTCGATTTCTTGTGATCAGAATAATTTAAATACGGGTTTGAGATAATAACTGTGCCAAATCACATCGTCATCTGATTTGGCACAAAATGGATTAGCCTTGGAAGTAACGCAAATCAAAACGCCCTTCATAGACATTGGCTGTTGGACCTGTCATCCAAACCACATCACCTTCACGCCACGCCAGATGCAATGAACCACCCGCAAGTTGAATTTCAACTTCATTGCCCAGCAAACCACGACGCATACCACTGACCGCTGCGGCACATGCACCTGTACCACAAGCCAGAGTTTCACCTACACCACGTTCAAACACGCGTAAACGCGCATGTTTTTCATCAACGATTTGCATGAAGCCTGCATTAACACGTTCAGGGAAACGAACATGCGATTCAATTTGTGGGCCAAGCGTAGCCACATCAGCGGTCAGTACATCAGGCACAATCGTAACCGCATGGGGATTCCCCATATTCACCACATCAATCAAAATATTTTGATTATTGGCAAGGTCAAGGCGATACAGTTCCTCTTGTTCTTCAGCAAGAAATGGAATTTCTTGAGGCAAGAACTTCGGATAACCCATGTTGACGCGAACCCAACCATTTGGCCCAAGTTCAGGCTCAACAATACCTGCTTTGGTTTGCACCTTGATTTTGGTTTTATGTGTCAGTTGTTGCTCATGGACGAAACGTGCAAAACAACGCACGCCATTCCCACATTGTTCAACTTCAGAACCATCTGCATTGAAAATACGGTATTTAAAGTCAACATTTGGCAGATCAGGTGGTTCAACAATCAACAACTGATCAAAGCCAATACCAAAATGACGATGTGCCATTCGCTGAATGGTGGTCGCATCAAGATAGGCACGTTGACGAATCAGATCAATCACCACAAAGTCATTGCCCAGACCATGCATTTTGGTAAATTCTAACAACATCAAATTACTCCTCAGGCAATAAACGCTCTCTTTCCCATAGAGATTCTATGCTTTCACGTTCACGAATTAAATATGCCTTGTCACCATCGACCATAACTTCAGCAGCACGGCCACGAGAGTTATAGTTTGAACTCATGACAAAGCCATATGCACCTGCACCTAACACCGCTAATGTGTCATTTTGTTGCAGTGCCAACTCGCGGTCTTTACCTAAGAAATCACCTGTTTCACAGATTGCACCAACAATATCCCATGTTTTGCTTTCTGTATCTTGACGAGGCGTTACTGCCTGAATATCCATCCATGCTTGATAAAGTGATGGACGAATCAAGTCATTCATGGCTGCATCAACAATTGCAAAGTTGCGGTGATTGGTTGGTTTAAGCAAATCGACTTTGGTGAGTAATACACCCGCATTGGCACTAATGCTACGACCTGGCTCCATATAGACTTTTAAACCCAGTTTTTCCAAGGCTGGACGCATCGCATTGGCATACTCTGCGGCTGTTGGTGGAACTTCATCATTATAAGTCACACCCAAACCACCACCGATGTCGATGTGTTTAAGTTCAATGCCTAACGCTTTGAGTTGCCCGATCATCAGAATCATACGATCCAGTGCATCGACAAAGGGCTGAGTTTCAGTCAACTGCGAACCAATATGACAGTCAATTCCCACGATGTCTAAATGCGGCAAGCTGTGTGCATATTGATACGTTTCAAATACGCTGTCACTTGGAATACCAAACTTGTTTTCTTTTAAACCCGTTGAAATATATGGATGTGTTTTCGCATCGACATCTGGGTTCACACGCAATGAAATCGGCGCTTTTTTGCCTAAACGTGCTGCCACTTTTTCAATACGGTCAAGTTCTGCATAAGATTCGACATTGAAACATGCAATACCAACATTCAATGCTGTTTCAATATCTGCTTCAGATTTACCCAAGCCTGAGAAGACCACCTTGTTTGGATTACCGCCTGCCGCCAAAACACGTGCAAGTTCACCACCCGTGACAATATCAAATCCCGCACCCAACTTTGCCAAAACATTTAACACAGCTAAATTTGAGTTTGACTTCACCGCAAAGCAAATTTGATGATCGATATAGCTAAATGCCTGATCAAGATCTAAATAATGCTTTTCAAAACTTGCTTTTGAATAGACATAAAGCGGTGTAGAAAATTGCTGTGCAAGCTGTTCCAAAGAACATTGTTCAGCATGCAAAACCCCTTGGATACGGGTAAAACTCATGATAAATCCTTAAAATTACTGAACTTCAGAAGATGGTGTAGATGTTGATGTATGGACTTCAGATGCAGCTTTTGGCTGTTCTTTCGGATGGTAAAGCAGATATTTTGGACGAGTATCCAAGTTTGGATCGTTCGGTAACTGTAAATCTCCCGCCTGACCACAACCTACCAAGCTTAGACCTGTAGCCACCAAGCTGATTACGGCAATCATTTGACGCATCATAGACATCACCTGTATATAAACTGAAAAGCAGTATACCTTGAACCCTGTTCCGACCAAAGTATTTCTAAATAAAAAACGCCAGTTTAAAACTGGCGTTCACTACTAGTGTTTACTCACTTTCTTCGGTCTAAAGAACAAATATCCAATTAGCAAAATCAAGAACCAGATTGGGCTAACCTTGAGCGCTTTTAATGTATCAGGCTCTAAAGACAAAACATAAATCATCCCGATAAAGAAGATAATCACTGCCCAACATGTCCACAAACCACCTGGTAACTTAAACTTGGACTGATGATGTAATTCAGGACGCGTTTTATAGTAATTGATGTAACTCCAAATAATGATCAACCAAACACAAATAAACAGTACAGTTGATAACGTGGTTGCAAGTGTAAAAGCTTCTACGGTATTCGGGACAAAATATTGAAGTGCAGCGCCACCCAACAAACAAAATGCTGAAAAATACAACGCATTGGCAGGCACCAAACGAGGACTTAATTTACCAAACAGTTTTGGCCCTTGCCCTTCACGTGACAAACCAAATAGCATGCGACTGGTGGAGAATACACCACTGTTCATGGATGACATGACTGAAGATAGCACCACCAAATTCATAATAATTGCGGCAGCGGCAATCCCCGCATGACTAAACAAGTTCACAAATGGACTGACATTCGGATTAATTCTGTCCCACGGCGTTACAGACATCACAATGGTGAGTGCAAAAACATAAAAAATGATGATACGGATCGGAATCGAATTAACGGCTTTGGGTAAATTACGCTCAGGATCATGTGTTTCTGCGGCGGTTGTACCAACCAGTTCAACACCAACAAAGGCAAAAATGGCAATCTGAAAACCTGCCAAAAATCCTGTCATTCCTGTTGGGAAAAATCCGCCATTTGCCCAAAGATGGGTAAAGGAAGCCACTTCACCTGTTGGAGAGGTAAATCCTGTAAAGATCATCCACAACCCAACCGCAATCAGCACCACAATCGCAATAATTTTGACCAGAGAAAACCAGAACTCCATTTCACCAAAAAGTTTTACAGTCACGAGATTCAATCCCATGATAAAGAAAATCGAAGCGACACAAATCAGCGCACCTTCGGCAGGACTAAATGGCTGACCTCCATTAAAAAACTGTAAATAGTTAATAATCGCCGATAAATCAGCAATCCCGATGGTAATCCAGCACAGCCAATAGGTCCAGCCCACAAAATAACCCGCCCAAGGGCCAATTAAATCTGTAGAGAAATCAATAAATGACTTATAGCTTAAATTGGAAAGCAACAACTCGCCTAAAGCCCGCATCACAAAAAACACCATCAATCCAATAACCATATAAATAAATAAGATAGATGGCCCTGCAAGACTAATGGTTTTGCCTGAACCCATGAAGAGTCCTGTACCGATGGCACCGCCTATGGCGATCAATTGTAAGTGTCTGTTAGATAAGCTTTTACTTAATTCAGGTGTGTCAGATGTTTTATTTACATTGAGATTCGACATCTTGATTCATATCTCCTAATAGATGGTGAGTCTATTAGCTAACTTCAAAATCATCGAACATTCTTAGGAGTTACCAAGCACTATGGTTTTGATCATTTTTTAGCTAACAAATGTATTTTGATCAATAAGTTACTTCATCAAAATCGCGCCCATCATACGAGCATGAAACTTTAAGCACAATCAAACTAAAGTTGTCTTGAATGCACTCTTAATGTGCAAAACAAAAAAAGGAGAGTGATCAACACTCTCCTTTTTATAAAATCATCAGATTTTATTTTTTGTTTTTCAACTTCTCTTCCCAGAAAGTCGCACCACGAATACCCAATTTCACAGGGTCAAAAGTATATTCATTATCTTTGACACCCGCTTTTTGTTGTGCTTCGTAATCACGTAATGCTTTGATGGTTGGCTTATATAAGAAGTAGGTAATGATAATACCGACAATGTTAATCCAAGCCATTAATCCAACACCAATATCACCGATACCCCAAATATAACCACTCGCATTTAAAACACCATATGCAACAGAAATCATAATGAAGCATTTAGTGATAAATAATAGCGATGGCATTTTAGTAATATAGCTTAAATAGGTAATGTTAGTTTCAGCAATATAGTAGTACGCAATAATTGTTGTGAACGCAAAGAAGAATACTGCGACTGCAACAAACAATTCACCAAAGCTACCGAACATGGTACTTACTGCCATTTGTGTAAATGCAGGAGAACCGATTTCTGTCGCTGCTGCTACATTTTGAACAATAAAATGACCTGCATCCAAAGTGCCTTGAACATTATATTTGCCTGTGATCAGAATCATAAATGCTGTCGCTGAACAAACAAATAAGGTGTCAATATAAACTGAGAATGCTTGAACAAAACCTTGCTGTGCAGGGTGATGTACTTCTGCCGCTGCGGCTGCATGTGGGCCTGTGCCTTGTCCTGCTTCGTTTGAGTAAACACCACGTTTTACCCCCCAACCAATTGCAGCGCCTAAGCCTGCCATCGGAGTAAATGCATCACTAAAGATTAATTTAATAATGCCAGGTAACTCATGGATATTTGCACCCACAATGATCACAGCCATTGCAATATAGCCAGCAGCCATAAATGGAACAACAAATTCCGCAAAGTGGGCAATACGTTTAATCCCACCAAAAATAATGATCGCAAGCAAAATAACAATGAAAGCTAAAGCAAATAACTTGTATAAACCAACATCACCAAAAACAATTGAGCCTTCACCAGTAATCTGAGTCACAGCTTTACCGACTGCGTTCGCCTGAACACCTGGTAAGAACAAACCACAAGAGACAATCGCACCAATTGCGAACAAAATTGCAAGCCAACGCTGACCTAAACCACGGTCAAAGTAAAAAGCAGGCCCCCCACGGTACTGCCCTTGATACTCAACCTTATAAATTTGGCCTAACGTAGATTCAACATATGCGGTACTTGCACCTAAAAACGCAACTGCCCACATCCAAAATACTGCACCAGGGCCACCAAAACCAATTGCAGCAGCAACACCTGCAATATTACCTACACCGACACGTCCCGATAATGAAACAGCTAAAGCCTGAAAGGATGAAATCCCTTGTGCTGAAGACGATCCATTAAATAAAAGTCGGATCATTTCTTTCACATGTCTAACTTGTACAAAACGAGTAAGAATTGAAAAAAATACACCCGCACCCAAACATAAATAAATGAGTGCTTTACTCCAAACAACCCCATTTACCCAATCAACAATTTCTGCTGCATTCATAAAATTACCCCTTCCTTATTTTGAAGATATGTAGCAACATATTTTCTTTATCCACTAAATCAGCAATATCCATGCCATTTGTTTAAAATTTTAAAAAAGAAACCCAAGTTCCAAATACATATAAAAATCAAATTCGTTTATATTTCACTAAATCATCAAAAATATTTTCACCAAATTTTTACATGTATTTTCTCATCATAAGATATAGTCCCTATAAATATATTTCCTCCTACTTCCTTTTATATCTATCGTGTTCATTCCAGAACTAAACTTTTTATATTTATTTGTGATCAACGTAAAAATTTCGATTTTAGTCTATTATTGTTTTTTTAATGAGTAAAGTTAAAATCATGCCTCTTAAAAGATACTCATTCATACTTTTTCTCATAATTACTTTCAGAATCAACTAAAAGTGCACAATATATGTGCAAATACACACTTAAGACATTTACTCTTCAACATATAGAAATACATGAAATTTTCAAAAGTATGAGCGATAAAACTGACCGCTCATCATAAAAACTAGCTTCATTACCCAGCATAATTAAAAATATATAACTAAAAAACCTAATAAATACAAATAAATATCAAAACCCCATAAAAGCAATCACTCAATTTACTCAAAATAATCAATGATCTAAAGGATAAGAACACATGCTCAATAATGCACCAAACAAGTTCAAATATTCAAAAATTATTAATGTGAAAAATAACAGATCTTTTAATGATTTATTTTTACGAATCATTTTAGTGCAATTTAACATATTTTGAACCAAATTAGTTCAATCAAGTTTTTACCCACCCCATAAAAGCTTAAGCCCTCTTTACAGAGGGCTTAAGTTGAGCTCATAAATTACGCTTTCTTTTTCTTAAACATATAGCCAATTGCCAAAATCAATAGCCAAAGAGGGCTGATCATCAAGGATTGGCGAGTATCTGGTTCAAGCACCAAAATACCAATTGTAAAGATAAAGAATGCAATCACTAAATACGACATAAAGACACCACCAGGCATTTTAAATGTCGATTTCTCATGCAATTCTGGGCGTTTTTTACGGTAGCAAATATAGTTCACCATGATGATGATCCATACTGATACAAATAGAATTACAGATAACGTTGTTGCTAAAGTAAATGCAGTAATCGTGTCTGGTACGAAGAACTGAAGTACCGCACCACCCATAATACATGCACATGAAAATAGCAAACCATTTGCAGGAACAGCACTTTTTGACAATTTACCTAATGTCTGTGGTGCTTGGCCATCTTTAGCTAGACCATAAAGCATACGGCTTGTTGAGAAAATACCACTATTCATTGATGACATCACTGAAGATAGAACAACAAGGTTCATCATGATTGCTGCAGTTGGAATACCTGCCATCAAGAACAATTCAACAAACGGGCTCTTGTTTGGAATCACATGGTTCCAAGGAATTACAGACATTACAACAGTCAAAGACAATACGTAGAATAAAATTACACGTACAGGAATCGCATTGACTGCTTTTGGTAAGTTAATCTGCGGATCTTTCGCTTCAGCAGCTGAAGTTCCGACAAGTTCCACACCAATAAATGCAAAGATTGCGATCTGGAAGCCTGCCAAGAAGCCTTCCGCTCCTTTCGGGAAAATCCCCCCGTGTGACCAGATATTACTCAATGATGCCACATCACCATTTGGTGATTGGTAATGAGTGAAAATCATGAATGCACCAGCACAGATCAAGGCAATAATTGCGACAATTTTAACAATTGCAAACCAGAACTCTGTTTCCCCAAACAAACGTACTGTAAGCAAGTTAAGGAGCATCAATAATAGTACACAGCCCGCACTAATCAATGCCTGTCCCGCAGGAGTAAACTGCATATCTGGTGGGAGCCAGAATGTCAGATAGTTAATTACTGCAGTTAGATCGGCCATACCCGTAAGCACCCAGCCAACCCAATAGGTCCAACCCACATAAAACCCCGCTTTAGGACCAATTAAATCATAGGTCATATCCACGAAAGATTTATAGTTTAAGTTAGACAGGAGAAGTTCACCTAATGCACGCATTAGGAAGAAAACCATAATACCAATAATAAAATAAATTAATAAAATAGATGGGCCTGCCAATGAGATGGTTTTACCCGACCCCATGAACAAACCAGTGCCAATGGCACCCCCAATAGCAATTAACTGCAAATGACGATTGTGTAAATTACGTTGTAATTCATGAATCGAATCGTCAGGTGCGTTAATATCATTTAGCTCGTTAAAACTCATTGATGATTATCCATAACAGAGTTGCTTGCAACGAAAAGCAATTAACATTCCAACTTTAATGTTTAAAGCTTAAAAAAACGACATACAGTACAATTGATATGCCGATCAAAACACCTTTTTAAAAAACATGAGCTCAAGTAAGCTCAATTTTATAACCCTTGGTGTTTTTGGCAGATGAACATGCTAATGTTAAAGTTACCTTAAAATAGATTTGTTATAGAAAAAAGCGCTAAATCATGAGTAAAGTAAAAACCGTCTATCGCTGTGAGCAATGTGGAGCAGATCATTCCAAATGGGCAGGACAATGCTCTGAATGTGGCGAATGGAATAGTTTAGTCGAAGTCCGCATTGAACCTAGCGTTACTCATCGCGCAAAAGCCCAATCCTTCTCTGGTGGCTATGCTGGGCAACATGCACAAGTCACCACACTCAACCAAGTATCAATTTCCAATGAAACACGACTGGCAACAGGAATTAGTGAGTTTGATCGTGTTTTAGGTGGAGGACTGGTAACTGGTTCTGTTGTTTTAATTGGCGGTGACCCTGGTATCGGGAAATCAACCATCCTGCTACAAACAGCCACACACATGGCCAGTCAAAAAAGCTCTGCACTCTATGTCACAGGTGAAGAATCACTCTCCCAAGTCGCCTTACGTGCCCAGCGCCTAGAATTGCCGACCGACCACCTCAAAGTGATGGCTGAAACTTGTGTAGAACGCATTTGTGAAGTCCTAGCGCAACAACGCCCTGCTGTCGCGATTCTGGATTCCATTCAGACTTTATATACCGAGACGTTACAATCTGCACCTGGTGGTGTGTCGCAAATCCGAGAGTCGGCAGCATTACTCACCCGATTTGCCAAAAATAGTGGTACGGCTTTATTTATTGTTGGTCATGTAACAAAAGAAGGTGCTTTAGCTGGCCCTCGGGTACTTGAACATATGGTGGATTGTGTTCTGTATTTTGAAGGTCAATCCGATTCACGCTACCGAATGATTCGTGCTGTCAAAAACCGTTTTGGTGCGGTCAATGAGCTGGGGGTTTTCGGCATGACAGACAAAGGCCTACGTGAGGTCGCCAATCCTTCAGCAATTTTTCTCAGCCGTTATGACGAAGCGATTCCTGGCTCTATTGTCATGATCAGTCGCGAAGGCACTCGCCCTCTACTGGTTGAAGTCCAAGCGTTAGTTGATGATGCTCAAGGACAACCACGCCGAGTTGCATTGGGTTTGGAGCAAAACCGTTTAAATATGCTACTGGCTGTGATGCATCGACATGGAGGAGTTCAAACCACTGGGCAAGATGTCTACGTCAACATTGTTGGTGGTTTAAAAATTACAGAAACAGGTTCAGATCTCGCTGTACTCTTGGCATGTGCTTCAAGTTTACGTGGTAAAGCTTTTCCACAACAACTGGCTGTTTTTGGTGAAGTGGGTTTGTCTGGTGAAATTCGGCCAGTTCCAAATGGTCAGGAACGCTTAAAAGAAGCCATAAAGCATGGCTTTAAACATGTCATTGTGCCACGTGGTAATGCGCCGCAAAAACCGATTGCAGGTGTGCAAGTGATTGCTGTAGCGCGTTTACATGAGGCACTGAATGAAGCAATGCAATTAAGCGAAGAACTGGCGTAATTGTTAAGTTTAAGACTTTCTAGCTATAAATATCTTTTTTATATTTGATTCACAACTCACACAATTCAACTGAATGAAAGTTACGTGTTTGCTCTTGAAATTCAGTCGAATTAGCTGCATAAATGCAGAGCAAAATCTGTATTTATATAGGAACAATCAATGAACGTACGCCAA
Organism: Acinetobacter sp. MB5; assembly: GCF_003261585.1. Lineage (GTDB taxonomy): Bacteria > Pseudomonadota > Gammaproteobacteria > Pseudomonadales > Moraxellaceae > Acinetobacter. Next base: position 13,404 of record NZ_POVU01000006.1, read on the forward strand.
CGTGGCTTAGTTGCTGGTATTTTAATGGCAACATTGGTGGTTTCACCTTTAGTTGAGGCGAAACGTGCTGGTGGCGGTCGCAGCCATGGCATGTCGCGCTCTGTTACACCAAGTCAGTCTTATCAACATCAAACACCATCTTCTTACCAGACATCACCAGTACCGCAACAGCAAAAATCAGGTTCAAACCTTGGTAAAATGGTTGCTGCTGGCGCTGCTGGTGCTGCTGTTGGTGCATTAGCGACACATGCTTTGGCAAATGACAACAATAATAGCAATGCTGCTAGTCATCCACAGCAAGCTCAAGCGCCACAAAAATCAGGTATTCCAGGCTGGATCTGGCTGATTTTACTTGCAGGTATTGGTTTCTTCATTTTCCGTAAAATGAGTGCTAAAAAATCGGCAGCGACTAATCCATACGCTGCAAACCAAGGTTCTGCACCATTTACCCAACAACCACGACCAAGCAATGACAGCACCAACATTTTTGGTCAAAATGTTGGTGGCTCTACCAATAACAACCAAGGTTATGGTGGTGCTTTTACCAATAGTGGCAACCAGCTTCCAGATGGTAGCGAACCTGCAGCGTTCTTACGTATTGCCCGTCAACGCTTCAACCACATTCAATCTGTCAACAGTGCGAGCAATGTTGAAGAAATTCGTCGCTATCTAACACCTGACCTCTATAACTCAATGTATCAAGACATCATGGCCAATCGTGATCAGGATGTTGCAGAGTTTAGCAACCTCAATGCTATGATTGCTGGTTCAGCAACTGAAAATGGTCAATACATTGTCAGTGTCCGCTTCACAGGTACAGTTTCAGAAGACCTAAATAGTCTCCCTCAACCATTTACCGAAGTTTGGCACTTTGTAAAACCAGCTGGATCTCAGCAAGATTGGTTAGTTGCAGGTATTCAAGTGGAAAATTAATTTCCACTTACAATAAAAAAAATCAGTTGCTTGCAACTGATTTTTTTATGTCTAGATGATTTAGCGTTTTGGTAAGGGAATATATTGTGCACTGGTATTTTTCAACTTGCGCTCACCCACTTTCACAGCCAAATCTAAAGGCTTACCTTCCCGATCAATTGCCAAATGAATGGTGCTATTCGGTGCTTGCAAGGCAACATAGTTAATTAAATGTGCGGCTGAGGTAATATCATGCTGATTCACTTTTAAAATTTTGTCGCCAATATGCACACCTGCATTCGCAGCTGGGCCATCTGCTAAAACACCAGCAACAGTCACCCCTGTATTACCATTAGAAGATTGCCAATCGGCATCTTGTTTTGGTGGCATTAAGCTAATCCCCAGCCAGCCACGAATCACACGACCATCTTTCAGAATTGCATCAAAGACTTGCTGACAAATTTTGGCTGGAATAGCAAAGCCAATTCCAAGAGAACCACCCGATTGTGAGAAAATTGCGGTGTTAATACCCACCAGATTCCCAGCAACATCAATCAGCGCACCCCCCGAATTGCCCGGGTTAATCGCCGCATCTGTTTGAATAAAGTCTTCGTAAGTGTTAATCCCTAAATCGGAACGACCTGTGGCTGAAATAATCCCTTGTGTCACCGTTTGCCCGACACCAAAAGGATTACCAATTGCAAGAACCACATCTCCAACTTCATTACCACTCAGTTTAAATGGCACAACAGGTAAGTCTTGCAGGTTAATTTTAATGACCGCCAAGTCTGTATCAGGATCAGTACCCACCACCTTTGCCTCGGCACGGCGACCATCTTTTAAACCCACAATAATGTGATCTGCCTGAGCAATTACATGATTATTTGTCAGAATATAACCATCTGAACGAACAATAACCCCAGAACCCAGACTGTTTTCATTTTTATTCAATTGTTCAGGGGTGCGGTCACCAAAAAACTCACGAAATACAGGATCATTCAACAAAGCATTGTCGCTGCGATTCACCTTTTGCGTCGTAAAAATATTCACAACAGCAGGTGCTGCAACTTTCACTGCACTACTATATGATTGCACAGCACCAGTCTGGTCATGTTCAACCAATGTTTGTTGCTTCTCCATTGGCATTTCTACGCCATCGGATGCCACAACAGCTTTCGGGTGTTGCAACTTCTGCCAAACTGTAAAACCTAAAATCACTAAAACAAGTAAAATCCATGGCAACCATGTCACGGTTTTGCGCACGTTATCATCCTCTAATCGGGTATTTTCTTTCATCAATCAAAAAAATTTGAAATAACATTGTAAAGTGAAACACCTAAGAAAATCCAAAAAGTTCACAAGGTTTTGTCTAGCTTTAGTTACAATATCCGTGATCGGCTTCACAACAAAAGCAGCGATTTTAAGCGAACCAATTTGATAAAATGAGGAATTTTATGGCGCATTTACAGGAGATTTTACAGTGGTGTGAGCAGACTTTGCTTGTAGCAGAGTTTAAAGATTACGCTCCAAATGGCTTACAAATCGAAGGGAAATCTGAGGTTAAAAAAATACTTTGTGCTGTAACAGCATCTTTAGATGCAATTGAAGCAGCAATCGAAGCAGAAGCTGATCTGTTGTTGGTACATCATGGTTATTTTTGGAAAGGTGAACCTGCACCCATCACTGGCATGCGCGGTACACGTATTAAAAAGCTGATTCAGCATGATATTTCATTGTTAGGCTATCATTTACCTTTAGATGCACATCCAAGTTTGGGGAATAATGCTGCGATTGCAGAACTTCTACAACTGAAAAATATTCAGCCACTTGATCCAAGTGATCGTCATCCAATTGGGAATATTGGCTTTCTAGAACAACCGATTTCAGCCGAAGCCTTTAAACAGCAACTTTCTGAAGTTTTTGCCCGCGATATTACTCATCTACCTGCACATAACAGCACGATTCAAAAAGTTGGTTTTTGTACTGGCGCAGCACAAGACTTTATTACTCAAGCAGCAGAACAAGGCTGTGATGCCTACATTTCTGGTGAAGTCAGTGAGCGTACTTTTTATGAAGCGCGTGAGCTAGGAGTACACTACTTTGCTTGTGGCCATCATGCGACTGAACGCTATGGCGTACAACGACTTGCTCAAGCATTAGCAAAACAGTTTGGCATTGAGACAATTTATTACGAACAGCACAATCCAATTTAAATGATATCTAAATCAGATTGAAAGAATTGTCATTCGAGAAAACTGCACGTATATTGTATTTCATTGTTTATCAACCACGTTTTTTGTTGAAAAATACATTAAACTAGTGACACAAAATTTTCCAACCCAGCTCATGCAAGGAACGAAAGATGACAACCATTACTTTACCAGCATTACCATACGCATATGATGCGCTTGAACCACATATCTCAAAAGAGACTTTAGAATTCCATCACGACAAGCATCACCAAACTTATGTGACTAACCTGAACAACCTCATCAAAGGCACTGACCTTGAAGGTAAATCTTTAGAAGAAATCATCCTTGCAAGCGCTGGCGATGCATCTAAAGCAGGTGTTTTCAATAACGCTGCTCAAGTTTGGAACCACACATTCTACTGGAACTCTATTGCACCAAACGGTGGTGGTAAACCTACTGGCGCAATCGCTGCAAAAATCGATGCTGCATTTGGTTCTTACGAACAATTTGCTGAACAATTTGCTGCTGCAGCAACAACTCAGTTCGGTTCTGGCTGGGCTTGGTTGGTTGCAGACAAAGTAAATGGCGATCTTTCTATCGTAAAAACTTCAAATGCAGACACTCCACTTGCACACAGTCAAGTTGCTGTATTAACAATCGATGTTTGGGAACATGCTTACTACATCGACTACCGCAATGCTCGTCCTAAATACATCTCTACTTTCCTAGAAAGCCTAGTAAACTGGGATTATGCAAATGCGAAACTTGCTGGTGAAGCTGCAGGCGTAGAAAAATAAGTTTTTATAAAACTTAAAAAAAGGCGTCAGATGACGCCTTTTTTATGCTTCAAATACTCACCATCTTGGTTTCCAAACAGAAAAATGATTATTAATCCAACAAATAAATTTATTTTTGATTTTTGACTTGACCTCACTGTCAGTAATCCATAGAATGCGCTTCAGATTCTCCAATAGCTCAGTCGGTAGAGCGACGGACTGTTAATCCGCAGGTCCCTGGTTCGAGCCCAGGTTGGAGAGCCACTATTCTTCCATAGCTCAGTCGGTAGAGCGACGGACTGTTAATCCGCAGGTCCCTGGTTCGAGCCCAGGTGGAAGAGCCAAGATTCGAAAAGCCCAACATCACACATGTTGGGCTTTTTCTTTGGATAAAAGAAAACCATAAAAATAAAAAAGCAGCCTGATCAGACTGCTTTCTTATATAACGAATGACTTAGCTTTGAATCACTTGAGCAATCGCATGTGCAACGTGTTCAATGTTTTTACGGTTCAAACCTGACACACAAATCCGTCCGCTTTTCACTAAATACACCGCAAATTCTTCACGTAAGCGCTCAACTTGTTCAGGACTCAAACCTGTGTAACTAAACATGCCTCGTTGCTCGGTTAAATAGCCAAAGTTCTGCCCTGGAACAGCTTGCTCAAGCAAATCACGTAGAGTGACACGCATTTCCAAAATACGCTGACGCATTTCTTCCACTTCATTCAGCCACAACTGTTTCAGTTCATCTTGGTTTAACACCACATTCACCAAAGATGCACCTGTCGTTGGCGGGCTTGAATAATTACGACGTACTGTTGCTTTTAACTGACCCAAAACACGTGTAGCTTCATCTGCGCTATGACACACCACAGACAAACCACCCACACGCTCACCATACAGTGAGAAAATTTTAGAAAATGAATTACTTAAAACAAAACGTACTGATGTATTGGCTAAAGCACGAATCAAATAAGCATCTTGCTCTACACCTTGTCCAAAACCTTGGTAAGCAATATCCAAGAATGGAATCAGGTTACGCTGTTGAATAATTCCAATCACGATATCCCACTGATCCGCAGACAAGTCCACGCCTGTCGGGTTATGACAGCATGGATGCAACAATACAATGCTTTGTTCAGGTAACTGAGACAGGGTTTGACACATACCAGCAAAATCAACTTGCCCTGTTGCTGCATCAAAATATGGATATTGATGAGTCTTAAATCCAGCACCTGCAAAAATTGCAATATGGTTGTCCCAAGTAGGATTACTCACCCACACTTCAGAATTTGGAAAATAAGTTTTTAAAAAATCTGCACCGACTTTAAGTGCACCAGAACCACCCAAGGTCTGAATTGTCGCAATGCGTCCTGCACTCACCGCCGTATGCTGCTCACCAAACAACAAATGCTGAACTGCTGCGCGATAACTCAACAAACCTTCCATTGGTAAATACAATTTGGCTTGCTGCTCAGTTTTAGCATATTGCTGTTGCGCCTGAGAAATCGCGTCTAGCTGAGGAACAATACTGTCTTCGTTGTAATACAAACCAATACTTAGATTCACTTTATGATCTCGCGGATCAACTTTAAAGCTTTCCATTAACGATAAAATCGGGTCGCCCGCATAAACTGGAATATGGTCAAACATAGTTTTTCTCGATGAATTACGCCACATAACGATCTGAACGATGATTCAACGTTAGAATCATGTTCAAAATCACTGCACCTAAAATAGAAACTGCAAGCAACTTGGTATTTACATACGCTAAAGATGCCAACAAGATACAAATATCCAAGCCCATTTGAATTTTTCCTGCAGGAATGCCATAACGCTTTTGAATGAACAATGCGAGCAGGTTAAATCCACCTAAACTTGAACGATGTCTAAATAAAATTAAGAAGCCCAAGCCCATAAAAATATTGGCTAAAATGGCCATATATAATGGAGACATGCCTTGCACGTGAATGAATAAAGGATGTATTTCAGTGAGTACAGACAGTAAGCCCACCGCAATAAAAGTTTTAATCACCATTTGTAGACCAAGCTGCTTATATGCCAAGTAATAAAATGGCAAATTCAAAGTAAAGAAAATAAAACCAAATTTAATGCCTGTGACATAGTGAATCAGCAAAGCCAGACCCGCTGTTCCACCTGTCAATGTGCCTGCACTTTGCATCAGCAACATGGCAAAGGAAATCATGAAGGTCGCGATCAGCATCGCCAAACCATCTTCAACTGAGGAATGAGGTTTTAATTGCACCTCAGGCTGATAATTAACCATAGATGTTGTATTACTCATGCTGATTATCCACGTTCATCATTTGATGATTTTCTTTAATGCGTTCAAGCACAATCGAGGTATTAAAGTTACCAATACCAATATTGATAGAAGCCAAGCGATTAATGAGCTGACTCATCTGATTTAAGTCACTCACGGTAACTTTCAACATATAGTCATAATTACCTGTGATTTTATACACTTCGCGAATCATGGATTCCTGCTCAACAAAGGCGAGGAATTTTTCCAAAATTTCAGCGCTATACTGCAACAGCTTGATTTCTATAACCCCCATCACAGGGTAACGCTCAGCACTAGGGTGCAACTGGGCAAAATACCCCACCACCATACCTTGTTGCTCGAGCGCAATACGTCGTCTTGAACATTGTGATGTCGATAATCCAACAATCTCTGCCAGTTCCTGATTACTCAGACGACCATTGGCTTGCAACTGCTGTAAAATCTTTTGATCATATTCATCAAGCTGATTGCTCACAATTCACTACCTCTATTTACTTACTGTTCCAGCACCGAGATGCTGTTTTCTTTCTGCCGATATTTCAAAATATATGCCGCGCTGAGCACCATCAGCCAGACTGGCAATAAAATCACAGCCATACGCATTTCTTCAGATACAGCCATGATCACCAGAATACCAATCACAAAAGCAATGGTTAAATAGTTACTCCACGGCGCAGCAATACTCGGGAATAACGCTTGACGCTTCTCTTGCTGCATAAATTTACGAAATTTTAAATGGGTAATTGAAATCATTAACCAGTTCAATACCAATGCTGCAACCACCAACATCATCAGAATTTCAAAGGCATTTTTCGGCGCAACATAGTTCACGACAACACAGAGTGCCGTAACGGCTGCTGACACCAATAATGCAGCAACAGGAATACCACGACTGTTGATTTTTTTCAGGAAACTTGGTGCATTGCCCTGTTCTGCCAAGCCAAACAACATACGGCTATTGCTATACACACAACTGTTATAAACCGACACCGCTGCGACCAACACCACAATATTCAAGACATTGGCAACGCCTGTGCTATTGAGCGACTGGAAAATCATCACAAAGGGACTACCACCTTGCGCCACCTGATCCCACGGATACAAACTCAACAAGACACCAATCGCACCAATATAGAAAATCAAAATACGGTACACGATCTGGTTGGTTGCTTTTGGAATGGTATGCTGTGGATTTTTAGTTTCTGCCGCTGCGATTCCAACCAGTTCCAGACCACCGAAAGCAAACATAATAAATGCCATGGCAGAGACTAAACCTGACCAACCATGTGGCAAGAAACCACCATGCTGCCATAAATTACTAACACCTGCCGATGCACCTGCATGACCTGAAAATAGCAAATAAGCTCCAAAACCAATCATGCTAATGATCGCCACGACTTTGACGCACGAAAAAACAAACTCAAGTTCACCAAACAGGCGAACATTCAGCAGGTTGATCGCATTGATTGCAATAAAGAACACCAATGCGGTCAGCCATGTCGGCACACTTGGCCACCAAAACTGCACAAAAATCCCGATCGCACTCAGCTCTGCCATACTCACAAGTACATACAAAACCCAGTAATTCCAGCCCGACATAAAGCCTGCCATCCGCCCCCAATACTTGTAAGCAAAATGACTAAATGACCCACTCACTGGTTCCTCAACCACCATTTCCCCAAGCTGACGCATAATTAAAAATGCGATAAAACCCGCAATAGCATACCCTAACAATACACTCGGCCCAGCCAACTGAATCGTGTGTGATAACCCCAAGAATAAGCCTGTGCCAATCGCACCACCAAGCGCAATTAATTGCACATGCCGATTCGATAACCCCTGTTTAAGTTGCTGAGACTGATCCGACATAACAATAGCTCATATTTATAAATATGCAATAACTTTGCAATTGATGTGCCAAAAACAGGATATATGCCTATTATTATTATTTTAACCGTTATTTATTGCATTAATTATATTTTCACGCTGTAAACAAGCGCCAAATTAAATCATTCAGAATCATTTTTGACTCTTTTTAATGCAGTTTTGCATAAAGACTACGCACAATAAAAAACGCACAGACTGGCTGTGCGTTGAATCGTTATTTTTTAACTCATTAATCAATATTGAGTGCATCACGCATAATAAAAAACAGATCGGTCTGATCAATTAAACCTGAAATATTAGCTGCACGTGGGCCATAAGCCGCTATTCGAACTTGCGCCCCTGTATGTTCCTGACTATCACTTATCGATGTCGCATAATTGACTGCCATTGCTGACTGATCTTTGGTCAGCAAAGTCGCCGTTTTTCCTGGACTATCAGCATCCAATGGAATAATCTGGCTGGTATGTGCATGGTCACCCGTCACAATAATCAGCGTATCCGGATGAGTTCTCGCAAATGCCAGTGCCTCCTGAATTGCTTCATCTAAAGCCACAGTTTCACCAATTTGACCACACGGGTTGGCTGCGTGGTTTTGCTTATCAATCGAACCACTTTCCACTTGCAGGAAAAAACCTTTTGGATTTTTATCCAAGAGCTGAATCGCTTTTGCCGTCATCATTCGCAAAGTTGGAATTTCATTTCCACGTTCAGGATTCACTTGGCAACGCTGAGCCGCTTGCTTGTTACCATTCAACACCGCTTTCGGCCCCATCCAGCTTACAGGTAAATTACCTTTTGCAAACAAACCTAAAACGGGTTGCTTTTGATTCGCCACAGTTAATTGGTTAAGTTGGTCGGCATTTGACACCACTTGATAGCCACGCTCCTGTGCCTGTGCCAATAAAGTCTGACCTTTATATTGCCCTGCCGTTGCCATCTCATTAAATGAAGTTGCACCACCACCCAAGGTCACATCTGCACGAGCATCTATTAACTGTTCCGTGATTGATCCCAAGCCACCATTTTCCAAAGTATTCGTTGGGCAAAGTTTGGCTGTTGATGATGGTGAATAGCATTTACGATGTGTTACATGTGCAATCAATGCAGCAGGCGTCGCATCCTGCAATTCAGTTGTGGTGACATTTCCTGTGGCATAGCCTGCCCGTTTTGCCAAAGCCAAAATCGAGTCATGTGCTTTTGCCTGTATATCCACACCAATTGCACCATTATAGGTTTTTATACCCATTGCCCAAGCAGATGCCGAAGCTGCTGAATCGGTTACATAGTCAATGGTTTTATCTTTATTGATTGAATAGGTGGTATAGCTGCCAGTGAATGGCAACACATCGATTCCTTTAAAATAGCCACCTGCACCTTCAACATAATTTCGGGCGATCGTGATTTCTGAATCGCTTGTCCCATCCCCAATAAATAAAATCACATGTTTAACATGGTGCGAGTCAATTGACGCTTCGAGGGCTTCACTACGTTCTTTCGTTAAACGAGTTGCACCCGCAAACTGATCCAGTTGACCTTTAGCCTGAGGCATTATCAAATGATTTTGTGATGATGACGATTGCTGCATATTGCTACATGCACTGACTGCAATTGCGATACAACTGCTGAGTAAAAGCGGTTTTAAATTCACCAAGAGGCTCCAGTTATTTATATTGTTTTGCCACTTGAGTTAAATTAATGGATTTATATTGCAATTTGATTTAACTTCAGTACCCTAACTCACAGATAACTGATTATTTTTAAAACAATTAAACCCTAAAAATCGAAAAATAGATCTAAAAACCTTGACCAAACCTTGAAGAATCCATAGAATCCTTTTCCATATTCTCCAATAGCTCAGTCGGTAGAGCGACGGACTGTTAATCCGCAGGTCCCTGGTTCGAGCCCAGGTTGGAGAGCCAAATTCAAAAGCCCATAAGTTTTCTTATGGGCTTTTTTAATGTACGTACATAGTTACCAATTACAAGCATAATTTGTTTTGACTGCTTGCAACTATCCTCTAAACTAGCGGCCAAGCACTGTATCTGGCAGTTCCTTCTCGCTCCATTTAGGATACTTCATATGTTAACGCCACAAGAAATCCGAGCTCGCGACCGTAAGCGCTGGACGATTTTTGCGATCGCATTACTCATTCCAATTGCACTTGTTTTATTACTTTATGTCGCAGCTTCACAAGATGCCAAGACCAAAGCTAAATATGATGAAGAGCGCGCTGAATATGCTCAAACTTATCAGCAAGAAGACAATTCATCTGCTCAGCAAATGACTTCTCAGCAACAGTTCGACAAGCTCAAAAAAGATCCTGAAGCTCAAACTGCAGATCAGCATTAATAAAAAAGGCTTATCTAAAGATAAGCCTTTTTAGTCTAAAAATCCGATTAAGCAATTTTTAGTGTTACATCAATATTGCCGCGTGTTGCATTTGAATATGGACATACAACATGAGCAGCATCAACAAGCTTTTGCGCTTCTGCACGATCCATTTCTGGCAAATGAATATTTAAAACCACTTCAATACTAAAGCCTGTTGGGATTGGGCCAATACCGACTTCCCCTTCAATGAAAGCATCTTTAGGCATCGTAATTTGATCACGTGCCGCAACGAATTTCATCGCACCCAAGAAGCATGCCGAATAACCTGCTGCAAAGAGTTGTTCTGGATTGGTCACTTCACCACCAGCACCACCCATTTCTTTAGGCACGCCCAGTTTTACATCTAATACACTGTTATCTGAAACAGCACGACCATCTCGACCACCTGTAGCTTTTGCTTTTGCAGTATAAACAACTTGTTCCAATGCCATTTTTAAATTCCTGTAAATTAATTATTACACAAATATATCGTACACGATATAAATAATTAATCAACCTTTCCAAGATTAAAGTTTGTAAATTATTTGATCAATTTGCTTCTCAATTCTTCAAGCTGTTGTTTTAGTGCAATTAGTGTTTGCACATCACACTGGCTGGTTTGCTGAATCAGCTCAGGAATAGCTTGTGCTTGTTGTTTTAGTGCCTGTCCTTTCAACGTAAGCCCAATCAATACTTGTCGCTCATCTTGCTCTGAGCGTTGACGCGTGATAAATCCAGAACTTTCCAGTTTTTTGAGCATTGGGGTTAGTGTCGAAGATTCTAGATACAGACGTTTCCCAATATCCGAAACTGTACGCTGGTCTTGCTCCCAAAGCACCAACATGACCAAATACTGCGGATAGGTAATTCCTAAAGGCGCAAGTAACTGACGATATTTTTGATTAAATGCCAAATTGGCAGAATACACCGCAAAACACAGCTGGTTATCTAATTTCAATAATCGATCGTCACTCAAAAGCCTCTCCTCATGGTCTTAGTACAGCTGATTTAACTAATATTATAGCCAAGATTAACAATAAAAAAGCCCGCACAAGGCGAGCTTTTTTTAATATGGTTACAGCTGCTAAATTACAAGCTGTAGTACATATCAAATTCAACTGGGTGAGTTGTTGTGTTAAGACGGCGAACATCTTCCATTTTAAGTTCGATATAAGCATCCAACATTTCTTTAGTGAACACGCCACCTTTCAACAAGAATTCTTGATCCGCTTGAAGTGCTTCAAGAGCCATTTCCAGGCTATGAGCAACTGTAGGGATTTTAGCTTCTTCTTCAGGAGGAAGGTCATACAAGTTTTTGTCAGCAGCTTCACCTGGGTGGATCTTGTTTTGGATACCGTCAAGACCAGCCATCAACAATGCAGCAAAACCTAAGTACGGGTTCATCATTGGATCAGGGAAACGTGCTTCAATACGTTTGCCTTTAGGGCTAGAAACGTAAGGAATACGAATAGATGCAGAACGGTTACGCGCTGAGTAAGCCAACATGATTGGCGCTTCGTAGTGAGGAACCAAACGCTTGTAAGAGTTTGTAGATGGGTTAGTAATCGCGTTCAATGCACGAGCATGCTTGATTACACCACCGATGAAGTAAATTGCCATTTCTGACAAACCAGCATATTCATCACCAGCGAACAAGTTTTTGCCGTCTTTAGAGATCGACATGTGAACGTGCATACCAGAACCGTTATCACCTACCATTGGTTTAGGCATAAAGGTTGCAGTTTTTGCATATTGGTGAGCAACATTATGTACGATGTATTTGAATTGCTGTACTTCGTCAGCTTTACGTACCATAGTGTTGAAGCTTACACCAATTTCTAATTGGCAAGATGCAACTTCGTGGTGATGAACTTCTACACGACCAGCACCCATTACATCTTCAATTTTGTTACACATCTCAGCACGCATGTCGTGGTGAGAGTCTACAGGTGGAACTGGGAAGTAACCACCTTTAACACGTGGACGGTGACCTGAGTTACCAGCGTCGTAATCTTTACCAGTTGACCAAGCTGCTTCTTCAGCGATCAAAGTATGACGAGCGCCAGACATGTCGATGTCCCATTTTACTTCGTCAAATACAAAGAATTCTGGTTCTGGACCAAAGAATGCCGTATCACCAATACCTGTAGATTTTAAGTATTCTTCTGCACGACGCGCGATTGAACGTGGGTCACGCTCGTAACCTTGACCAGTAGATGGCTCAATAACGTCACAAGTTACAACAACAGTTGGCTCAGCGAAGAACGGGTCGATAAAACCAGTTGCAGCGTCTGGGCGCAAGATCATGTCAGACGCTTCAATACCTTTCCAACCAGAGATTGAAGAACCATCAAACATCTTACCGTCTTCAAAAGAGTCTTCATCAATTGAATCAGCAGGGTAAGTTACGTGTTGCTCTTTACCTTTAGTATCTGTAAAGCGAAAATCGACCCATTTAGCGCCACTTTCTTTGATAAGTTCAAGGACCTTGTTCGCCATGCTCTTTATGCTCCAATCAAGTATTTTTATTGCACGTCTGAGGTGCGTGTTAGAAGTTGGACGTAATTAAGCAACTCTCGTGCCAACTTTACAACCCTTAGCTAAACTATTGATAAGTCTATATTCTAAATAGTTTTTCGCTAATTATTCTTCAATCATTATACTGTGCACAAAATGAAATGCACCATATTCAAACATTTTAAATTGTTTTAGCTAAAAAACCACACCAAACGAACCAAAAAAGTGCATTTTATGTTTTGTGTTTTAATGCAGTGCATTTCTAAGTCATTTACTGCCATTTAATCGCTATTTTTTTATACAATACTACTTATATTTGAAAGTTTGATGTCAGCAACACTTATCCTAATTCTCAAGATTGATATTTTTTGCATATTCGAACACAAACATTCCGTAGATCTCTTGATTTCAATTCAACTAAAATTAAGAGAAAAGCCTAAAATTGTATCGCTTTAGTGCGTTTAGCATTTCATCATAAAATATGAGAAGTTGACGATCTCCTCCACACCTGATTCAGGTCTCCACTCACCTATTTATTTAAATCCTCTACACAGTCAGCATTTCTACCATCTTTGAGTTTGTACTTGATTGAGAATGCAACAATTCAGCGTGAAATAGTTCAGCAAAAAACGGTTATTTTTTGCTATGATGATTTTCGCTATAGAAAACCGCCTTTATTTTTTTAGACAAATATTGGTTTTTCATGTTCTATATCAGTAATTTTGGACCAAGCACATTTAACGTGCAAACATTTCAATAGGTTAAATATCATGCTTCTAATGATAGACAATTACGACTCCTTTACTTACAACATCGTCCAGTACTTTGGCGAATTAAATCAAGAAGTAAAAGTAGTTCGCAATGATCAAGTCTCATTAGAGGATATTGAACGATGGCAACCGAAGTATTTGGTGATTGGCCCTGGCCCTTGTTCTCCATCTGAAGCTGGCATTTCAATTCCTGCCATTCAGCACTTTGCAGGCAAGATTCCATTGCTTGGCGTGTGCTTGGGGCATCAAAGTATTGGACAAGCCTTTGGCGGAAAAATTGTTCGTGCCAAACATGTCATGCATGGTCGTTTGTCAGAAATGTACCATAGCGACAAAGGCATCTTCAGCGACTTGCCATCACCATTTACAGCGACACGGTATCACTCACTTGTGATTGACCAAGCGACGTTACCTGAGTGCCTCGAAGTGACATGTTGGACCAATGAACCTGATGGTTCTATGGAAGAAATTATGGGTGTGAAACATAAGACATTGCCTGTTGAAGGTGTGCAATTTCACCCAGAATCGATCCTAAGCCAACACGGACATAAAATTTTCCAAAATTTCCTCGATATTTATAAATAGCGGTTGCCATGAATATTCAAGAAGCTCTAAATCATATTACAAAAAACATTCACCTCACCCGAAGCCAGATGCAAGATGTGATGCGTAGCATTATGCAAGGTGAAGCTACAGATGCTCAAATTGGTGCCTTACTGATGGGACTACGTCTCAAAGGTGAAAGCATCGATGAAATTACTGCCGCAGCCGAAGTCATGCGTGAGTTAGCCATCAAAATTGATGCCCGTGATATTCCTCATTTGGTCGATATCGTGGGCACAGGCGGTGATGGTCAGAACTTATTTAATGTCTCGACTGCCTCTAGCTTTGTGATTGCTGCCGCAGGTGCCAGCATTGCCAAGCACGGTAACCGTGGTGTTTCGAGTAAATCGGGTTCATCTGACCTGCTCGAACAGGCAGGAATTCGGTTGGATCTAAACATTGCCCAAACCGAACGTTGTATTCGTGAAATGGGTATTGGTTTCCTGTTTGCGCCAAATCATCATCAAGCCATGAAACATGCGATTGGCCCACGTAAAGAATTGGGTATTCGTACCATCTTTAATTTACTTGGCCCACTCACCAACCCTGCGGGTGTAAAACGTCTTGTGATTGGCGTGTTCTCTGATGAACTATGCTATCCAATGGCAGAAGTCATGAAGCAGCTCGGTGCAGAGCATGTCATGGTGGTTCATTCCAAAGATGGTCTGGATGAAATCAGCCTTGCAGCAACTACAATGGTTGCCGAACTCAAAGACGGTGAAATTCAAACTTGGACGATTTCCCCTGAAGATGTCGGCATTACCCCACAAAGTTTGCATGGCCTGATTATTGATAGCCCAGATGCTAGCCTGAAACTGATTAAAGATGCGCTTGGACGCAACAAATCAGACATTGGGCAAAAAGCGGCAGATATGATTGCACTCAATGCAGGTGCAGGGATTTATGTTGCAGGCTTGACCAAAGACTACAAACAAGGTGTGGCCTTTGCCCAAGATATTATTGATGGCGGTCAGGCACTTGAAAAATTGAGTGTTTTTGCCGAATTTACAAAAACCCTAAAACAGATTGAAAGCGCATAAGGAACGGTGATGGTAGATATCGCAAACACAATTTTAGGTAAAATTGTTGACCGTAAAGTTGAGGAGCTTGCCGCACGCCGTAAAACTTACAGCCTGCAAGACCTTGAACAACTGGCTGCGCAGGCAACACCTGTACGTGGTTTTGCACAAGCATTGCGCGCTAAACGCCCAGGCGTGATTGCTGAAATTAAAAAAGCATCCCCTTCAAAAGGGGTGATTCGTGCCAACTTCAATCCTGCTGAAATTGCACAGCAATATGAGCGTGCGGGTGCAGCCTGTTTATCCGTCCTGACGGATGTCGACTTTTTCCAAGGTGCAGATGAAAATATTCAGATTGCACGCACACATTGCGCGTTGCCTGCCCTACGTAAGGATTTCTTGATTGATCCTTACAATGTGGTTGAAGCACGTGCTTTGCATGCAGACTGTATTTTGCTGATTGTGGCATGTTTGTCCGATCAACAACTTCAGGAAATGTCACAAACTGCATTCGAGCACAACCTCGATGTCTTGGTTGAAGTGCATGATGAAGCTGAACTGGAACGTGCATTACAACTCGATGAACGCTGCTTACTCGGAGTCAATAACCGCAATCTGAAAACTTTTGAAGTCGATTTAAACACTTCATTACGTTTGAAAAAATTACTTGATCCACAACGATTACTCGTGACAGAAAGCGGCATTGCCACAACCGAAGATGTCAAAATCATGCAAGATCATGATATTCACAGCTTCCTTGTTGGCGAAAGCTTTATGAAGCAACCTGATCCTGCACAGGCATTCCAAGCCCTATTTGGAACACCTGAACAGTTATAAAAGCATCTTGATGCAAGCCGAATTTAGATGCGTCTAGATTCGGCTCATATTAAAAATTTCCTCAGGGTAAGACGCTTGAGGAAACACATAATGATAAATAAAACCTCATTTTCATATTTATAAATTGATAGAAATTCCCAAAAATTCAATAACAAGAGAGCAAAATCCCAATGAAAAAAACCATCATTTTGTTTACTTATCTGGTCATGCAAAACAGTTTTGCCTCAAACTCACCTTTTCAACTCGTAAATCAAGCATTTGAAAAAGGAGATCAATATGAACCCAGCTATACAACCTATTACTATAAAACTGCTCAGCAGCTCCAACCCATTCAAGTTAAATATGTTTATCAGCACAATATCGATATCGATCAAGATGAATTAACTATCCTCTTCAATTCGAAAGATACTCAAAACACATTCATTACAGGTCTTCTCTCAGTCAACAATCCCGATCACATCCTGTCTTTACTCAATTTAGCAAAAGCAAAGGTCAAATACCCTTGTCACTATTCGGGACAGGCAGAAATTCAAGTTCAAGAAATTGACATGATCGTCAATAAGATAGCGGGAGAAAGCTATGGCTTTATTGATCTAAATCAATTCAAACCACTCACTTCTCCACAAAAAAGTTGTCGCTTCTAAAATGTGATGCCTGCATCTGATTTCTCACCCCACACTATTTCGTACTATACTTAGCAAAATTTCACTTTTTTATGATTTATTATCATGAGTAATAAAGATTCTGCTCTGTCTAAAGAGCAACAATCACTGCTCAAGCAGTTTAAAAAACAAATCACTCATCCTCAGACGACTCAACTGTTACAACAACAGGCTGTTGAAAAAGCGAAAGCTGAAGAACCTGAGGATGACTTAGATTTATTTAAAAAAGCCACCCAAGGTGTGCAGAAGTTAGATCACGCCAATATTGCCAATCTCAATCAAACCAAACGCAAAAAACTTGATGCTCAAACACTTGCAAAACGCGTTGCTGCGGAAGGATCAGCTGAAACTGAAGGTACTGAACTTTCAGATACCCAAGCTGCACTTAACCCCGTCGGCAGCCAGCAAACTCTAAGTTATCGCATTGCAACCTTACAGCATCGAGTGTTTGAAGATTTAAAGGCAGGCAATTTACGCTGGTTCGAGGCAGTAGACCTGCATGGCTGTACCGTTGAACAAGCGCGTGCTGCTGTTCTACAAGTCATTCAAATGGCAAAAGATGAAAATCAAAATGTCATTAAGATTGTACATGGCAAAGGCCCAGAAGCCATTTTAAAAACCTATGTGAATGGCTGGTTACGTC
This sequence comes from Acinetobacter sp. MB5, assembly GCF_003261585.1. Taxonomy (GTDB): domain Bacteria; phylum Pseudomonadota; class Gammaproteobacteria; order Pseudomonadales; family Moraxellaceae; genus Acinetobacter. Next base: position 30,898 of record NZ_POVU01000006.1, read on the forward strand.
AACATCGAGATGTACTGGCATTTGTCAGTGCTCCCGAAAACCAAGGTGGTACTGGTGCAGTTTTGGTGCTGCTTAAACGTGCTGAGAAAAACCCAAAGTATAAACAGTAAGCTGTTTTAATAATTATTGTCGGTCTTTGGCAAGTTTTCTGTTAAAATGCCGAGCTTGCTCAACCAGTGTAAGTGAACACCTGTTATGTCTATGCAGCAATCCTACGAAAAAATTCTCACCGCGGTCGGTGAAGATCTTCAACGTCCGGGTCTTAAAGACACGCCTGTTCGTGCGGCGCGTGCTTTTTCGTATTTGACTTCAGGTTATGACCAAACGCTTGAAGAAGTTACAAACAATGCTGTTTTCCCTTCAGAAAACCGCGAAATGGTTTTGGTGAAAAACATCGAATTTTATTCGTTGTGTGAACACCACTTATTACCATTCTATGGTCGTGTGCATATTGCCTATTTACCTGAAGGGCAAGTCTTGGGTCTTTCTAAATTTGCCCGCATTACAGAAATGTTTGCGCGTCGTCTGCAAATTCAGGAAAATCTAACCCAGCAAATCGCTGAAGCCGTTGCAAGCGTGACGCATGCACGTGGTGTTGCTGTGGTTATTGACTCTGCACATATGTGTATGATGATGCGTGGCGTTGGCAAACAAAACTCAACAACCCGTACTGTCTCTTTTGTTGGTGAATTCAAAACTGATGAAGAAGTACGCCGTGAGTTTTTACGCGTTGTGCCTGAAAGCTATTAAGCTTGGACGACCAAAGGCAAGTTTTTACTTGCCTTTTTTATGTCTGCGATGTTGAACATAAACTTCATGTAACTGCCAATTTCCCTGTGCATCACGCAGTCCCAAAATCTTCAATACCAGCACCAAACTTAACAATAACAATAAGTACCACGAACCAATTTTCCCCCACCAAACCACGTGCCAGCCATCGATCTGACTTGGATAAACCCAAATGTCGTAAAAGGTACTAATATTTTCTGCAATCCAAATCAAAAAAGCGAGAAATAGCAGCACAGGCAACATTGGCAAATGCCATGAAAAACTCAAAATCCGAAAATTAACTTTAGTCTTCCAGAAAATCAGTACACTCCATACAAACAAAATACTGCGAATATCGGGAACAAAAAACTTACTGATAAAGTTGATATAAGCACATAATGCCAAAGCTAGCATATTGACCAAGCTAGGAAGTTTTTCAAATGACAAATTAAATAAACGAATCGAGCGTGCAAAAAAACTGCCGATTGCCGAATACATAAATCCAGCAAATAAAGGTACAGTTAAAATTTTTAGAATTGCAGGTTCTGGATACTGCCACGAACCGATATTCGGCGCAGTGAGCACCAGTTCCATCACCATTGCCATGACATGGAACAACGCAATCACTTTGGCTTCCTGCCATGACTCCATTCGAAAATACAGCATCAAGCACTGGATCAGAATCGCGCAGAAAAATAAATAATCATAACGATAAAAACCCAAATAAGACTGATGCCCCATTTTAAAACTCAAGGCAAAAACGATCAGCAATAAAATACCAAAAAGTGCAGCGGACATGGCTCGCTGCACTACAGTAAAAATAAAACGAACGGCAAGGTTCACGCAAATTTAGCCTAGATACTTGGCGCTATATTCATGAACAGTATCGACAAATACTTTGGCATGATCGGGATCAACCCACTGCGTGATGCCATGCCCAAGATTTGCAACATAACCCGTTTTTTCACCGTGCGCATACGCATCATCAAGCATGGCATAAACTGCCTTTTGAATGGTTTCTGTTGAACCATATAAAGTTGCAGGATCAAGATTTCCTTGCAGTGCCATCTGTCCTTGCACCATTTCGCGGGCAGTTTTCAGTGAAGTCGTCCAGTCTAACCCCAAAGCATCTGCACCTGTCGTCAACATTGGCGCTAACCATTGTCCACCACCCTTAGTAAATAGAATGACAGGAATACGCTGCCCATCTTTTTCGCGCTGTAAGCCTGCAATAATTTTCTGCATATATTGCAAAGAAAATTCCTGATACTCACGATGTGCCAATGAACCACCCCAACTATCAAAGATCTGAATGGCTTGTGCACCTGCATCAATTTGCGCGTTGAGATAATCAATCACAGAATCAGCCAAATGATTCAGCAAAGCATGTAACAACTCAGGTTGGGCATACATCATTTGTTTGGTAAAACGAAACTCTTTGCTTGAGCCACCCTCCACCATATAAGTTGCCAGTGTCCAAGGACTACCAGAAAAACCGATCAGTGGAACTTGCCCTGCCAATGCTGAACGAATGGTTGAAACAGCATCCATGACATAAGCCAAGTCTGCCTTTGAATTGAGCTTTGGTAACTGGGCAATATCCTGTTCTGTTCGAACTGTTCTATGGAATTTTGGCCCTTCACCTGCCTCAAAATATAAACCCAGCCCCAAAGCATCTGGCACAGTTAAAATATCTGAAAATAAAATTGCAGCGTCCAATTCATAACGACGCAAAGGTTGCAGTGTCACTTCACATGCAAAATCAGTATTTTTACATAAAGAAAGGAAATCACCCGCTTGGGCACGTGTAGCACGATACTCTGGTAAATATCGACCTGCCTGACGCATCATCCAGACAGGGGTAGTATCAACAGGTTCACGTCGTAAAGCACGCAGGAAACGATCATTTTTCAAGGTCGTCATGTCCTTTCCATAAGTTAGAAAAAATTTACCTATCATAACAAAAAGCCTGTATTTTGAATAATCAAGACGCTTGTTATTTTTAGGCGCAATATCGATACGAAATAGTTAATGCACTGGTTTACAAATTCTGTAATACTGACCCCGTTTTTTCATTACAGATACATAATTCTTAAGGTTGAATTAGATGTTCGTTCGCTCATTACTCGCTATGAGTTTAAGCTACCTCATGCTAAATACTGCTTTTGCAGCTTCTAATGCAGAGCAACCATTAACTCCTACAAAAGTCGCTTCAACGACTACCATTCAAGATCCGATCAATCCGCTTGCTCTGGACACTAAAGCCGCTTCTCAAGTCATGGAAAATGACACTGATGTTGTCGGCGCTGCTGCATCTGACGTTTCTCAAACGACAGCGGCATCTGAGGTTCAGATTTCCCAGCAGGAACAAAACAATATTAATCAGGTCACCAAGACTGTTAAAACGATTGATCAAACTCCAGATAAAACAACAAAACCAACCATCAGTAATGCTGCAAAACACGCTTGGACATTGGATAATTTAAATAATATTCAATGGTACCCAGATATTGGCAAAGGACAATTCCCTGTCTACGCCCGTGCCCAAGTCATGTTGAATAACAACCATGCTTCTCCAGGTGCAATCGATGGGACAAGTGGTAAAAATACCCTCAAGGCTTTAGCATCTTTCCAGCAAATGCAAGGTCTACCAACCTCTGGTGAGCTTGATCAAGCAACATGGAACGCACTGATTGCAACTCAGAACAAACCTGCTTTTATTGAATACACACTGACTGAAGCAGACCTTAAAGGTCCATATGCCAAAAGCATTCCTTCAGACTATGCACTTCAGGCCAAAATGCCAGGTTTGTACTACACTCGCGTGACTGAAATGCTCGGTGAAAAGTTCCATATGGATGAAGCGTTCTTAAAACAGCTCAATCCAAAAGCAACTTTCAACAAAGTTGGTGAAAAAATTATTGTGACCAATATTCGCAATAATTTGCCAGAAGATATTCACCTGATTGTGGCAATTAAAGGCGCTAAACAATTGTATTTGTTTAATGATCGCAACCAAATGGTTGGTTCATTCCCAGCGACTATTGGGAGTACAGATACTCCATCACCAACAGGCACCTATAAAGTTGTTGGCGCAACCAAGAACCCTTACTATAGCTACTCACCAAGTAACTTTATTCAAGGTAAGAACTTGAAACCTTTAATGTTACCACCTGGCCCTAACGGCCCTGTAGGTAATGTATGGATTGGTTTAAGCAAGCGTTCATTTGGTATTCATGGTACGCCAAACCCATCTTTAATTTCTAAAACAGCATCGCATGGTTGTATTCGTTTAACCAACTGGGATGCCAATGATTTAGCAAGCAAAGTAAAAGCTGGCGTTACCGTTAAATTTATTGAATAATTTTAACTCAGCAATTCAATAAGCTCAGAATTTCTGGGCTTATTTTTTATCAAATAATATTCAACTACTTTCAACCTCAGCAATTTTTAAATCGCTGCGAGAGAAATCAACAATATAAGAAGAATTTCAATGGATATGAAGCAGATTCTCTTTTTACCTGGCGCTTCAGGAAGCACAAAGTTCTGGCAGCCTGTACAACAAAACCTTTCAGATGAGTATTCCTCGAAAATATTAGGTTATCCTGGCTTTGGTCAAACCCCCAGCAACCCTGACCTTCATAATTTTCAACAACTCACCGAATACGTACTTAACCAGATCAAGAAACCCTGTTATTTAGTCGCCCAGTCCATGGGTGGAATCTTTGCTGTTGCTGCCGCACTGGCTAAACCAGAGTTAATTCATGCTGTAGTACTCATTGCAACCTCAGGTGGCATTGACCTTAGCCCCTTTCATGTTGCTGACTGGCGGCAGATCTATCGAGAGGAATACTTAAATCACCCCGATTGGTTTATTACAACTCAAGCCAACTATCAGGATCAACTACATCGAATCAAATGTCCAAGTCTATTACTTTGGGGAGAACAGGATCCGATTAGCCCGATTGCTGTAGGCCAGTATTTACATCAACAATTACCTCAATCTGAATTTCATACGATTGCTGATGGTCAACACCACTTTGCCAAAACACATGCTAGTGAAGTGAGCCAACTGATCCGAGCATTTCTACACAAGCATTAAAAAAGCCAGCATGTCGCTGGCTTCTTTGGGGCTTATCTATCATTGATTATAATTTTGGATCGCGTAATTGAACCAAGGACTGATTGGCTTTAGTCAGTACATCCACAAATTTATTCATGACCGCAGGCACAACATGATCTGCAACTTGTGCTGCTTGTAAACCCAGTTTTTCACCTAATGTCGGTTTACGGCGTGTACTAATTAAATACACTTCATGCTGTGGCAAGAGTTTTAAAATCAGTTCATCTGAGGTTTGTAACTCATCAACTAAATTCAACTCTAGTGCATCTTGACCATACCAGTGTTCGCCTGTGGCGACTTTTTCAACATTGAGTTTTGGACGGTATTTTTCAACAAAGTGCTTAAATAAAGTATGGGTTTGCTGCAATTCTTGCTCAAACTTGTCTTTGCCTTCTTGCGTGTTTTCACCAAACATGGTGACTGTACGTTTGTACTGTCCCGCAGTATAGAGTTCAAAATCGACATGATGTTCGCGCAGCAAACGATTAAAGTTCGGTACTTGAGCCACAACACCAATTGACCCGACAATCGCAAATGGTGCTGCAATAATTTCGCTGGCAATACATGCCATCATATAACCACCGCTAGCAGCGACTTTATCGACCACAATCGTGACGTGAAAACCAGCTTCGCGTAACCGCACCAATTGTGCAGCCGCCAGACCATAACCATGAACCATACCACCTGGGCTTTCAAGGCGAATTAGAACTTTGTCTTGCCCTGCTTTTGCAGTCGACAAAATCAGGGTGATTTCTTCACGCAATGCTGCAACCGCAGATGCTTGTACATCACCTTTGAAGTCAATCACATACACTTTTTGATTATTCTTTTTGCGTTGCTTGGCTTCTTTGGCTAACTGCTTATTAAACTGCAAAAATTCTAATTTTGATGTCGTACTTTGAATAATTTTCTTTCTTTGTTCATTCACACGTGCATTTAAATGAGTCACGTGAATTTCAGCAGGAATTTTGGGCAATTGAAATAGCATGTCTTCGCCTAAAGCATAAAGTTATGTTTCCAAAATGAGGGCTAAAGCATGAAAAATCAATAGTCGAATAACAATCACTACAATTCCATTTTAAAGCTCATAAAAAATCCCCATGCAAAACGCATAGGGACTTCATATTAAGAGGAAAGTCTAGAAACAAACTAGCCAAAGCGCCCTGTAATATAGGCCTCTGTCAATTGATGATCGGGCTGAGTGAAAACTTTCTCTGTCGAATTCACTTCAATTAAATTGCCCAAATGGAAATACGCAGTGCGATCCGAAACACGTGCAGCTTGTTGCATAGAGTGCGTGACAATTGCAATCGTATATTGATCTGACAATTCAGAAATCAGTTCTTCAATTTTTGCTGTTGCAATCGGGTCTAGTGCTGAACAAGGCTCATCCATCAAGATCACCTCAGGGCTCACCGCAATAGTCCGTGCAATACATAGACGCTGTTGCTGACCTCCAGACAAATCTGTCCCCGAATGAGTTAAACGATCTTTTACTTCATCCCAAAGCCCTGCTTTACGCAAGCTATTTTCCACAATTTCTTCCATATCGTATTTATCGCGTGCCAAGCCATGCAACTTGGGGCCATAAGCCACGTTGTCAAAAATAGACTTTGGAAATGGATTGGGTTTCTGAAACACCATGCCGACTTGCGCACGTAATAACACCACATCGAGACTAGAATCATAGATATCTTGCTGATCCAGCGTCACTTTACCTGTCACCCGACAACCATCAATCGTGTCATTCATACGATTCAAAGTACGTAAAAATGTCGATTTACCACAACCAGATGACCCAATAAAAGCAATCACTTCATTTTGGTAAATATTTAAATCAATACCTTTAATGGCTTCAGTCTGACCATAATACACATGCACATTTTCAGTTGTGATTTTCACTTCTTGAGCTGCTTTTTTCTTATGGCTTTCGTATGGATCGAACTGCCCAATATGTACACTGCCTGTCGAGTGATATTCTGTGCCATGGCGTGATGTATAAGATTCTGGATTCACCTGTGTATCCTGTGCATGGAATGGAGTGTTATTTGCCGTATTCATTATATTTTGCCCCGCTTACCAGCGAACTTCAAACTTCTTACGTAACCAAATTGCCAAGCCATTTAAGCCAAGCATCATGGCTAACAAGACAATGATGGCTGCCTCGGTACGGCCTTCAAAGAAATTACGTAATTCATTGCCTTGCCATAAGTAAATTTGTACAGGTAAAGCTGTTGACTGGTCTAACGGTGTAGATGGGACACTTGGCACAAAAGCACTCATTCCAATCAAGAGTAACGGCGCAGTTTCACCCAAGGCTTGTGCAACCCCAATAATCGAACCCGTTAAAATCCCTGGTAATGCGAGTGGTAAAACATGATGACAAACGGTTTGTACATTTGATGCCCCCAAACCTTGAGCAGCCTGACGAATTGACGGTGGTACCGCTTTGAGTGATGCACGCGTGGTAATAATCACCGTTGGCAAGGTCATTAAACTCAGTACCAAACCACCGACCAATGGCGCCGATAAAGGTAAATGCATCCATCCTACAAAAATTGCAGCGCCCAGCAAACCAAATACAATAGATGGGACAGCCGCGAGGTTGTTAATGTTCACCTCAACAATATCGGTCAGGATATTTTTCTTAGCAAATTCTTCAAGATAGATTGCACTTGCAACACCAATCGGAATCGCAACAAAGATCACGATCAACATCATGAATAACGAGCCCATAAATGCACCAGCCAGACCACTGGCTGCTGGTGCACTACGAGAGTCTGTATTGGTAAAGATCTTGAAGTTAAATGTGCGCTCAAGGATGCCTTGCTGTTTCAATTGATCTGCCAACTGGCGCACTTCATGACTCAGCTGTTGCTGATCATCAGGTAAACTACGGTCAATTTTCCCAGTTAACCAAACATCGACATTGGCTTCTGCAAGGAATTTGATGTCCTCTTTTTTGCCCACCAGACTTGGATCTGCAATGACCATATCTCGAATACGATATGATTCTGTACTGGCATACATACTGCGCAAATCATCTTCATGCCCCGCAAGTCTAGCATCTCTCGCAATCATGCCTTTGACAATCAAACTGTCCCAATCGAGCATTCCCATTTTGGTTTGCCAATCGATATATCGTTCTTGATATTTTGCTGGTGATTCCGTTGCAAATTTGACTGGTTTTGGCCCGACATTAATCACTTTAGGGTCAAAATATACAGGTAAATTCATGCTCATTTGCCAAAAGGATGGCAAACCTTTGTACAAAATACTGCCGAATAATATCGCGACAAAAGACAATCCAATGATGACTGCCGATAATCCTAAAAAGCGAAAGGTTTTTTCTTTACGATGGCGCTTTGCCAAAGACTGACTAATAATTCGCTTACGTTTCTCACGCAATTCGGCTGCAATATTCGGATCACATGAGGTTTTCTGCGTTGAGGTCTCTGACATACTCATTCGTATTGCTCACGATATTTACGCACAATATAGAGTGCAACAACATTAAGACAAAGAGTAATCACAAACAAAGTTAAACCTAACGCAAAAGCCACCAATGCCTGAGGGCTTGCGAAGTCTGTATCACCCGTTAACTGGTTCACAATCGTCACGGTAACCGTTGAGACTGCCTGTAATGGATTTACATTCAACAATGGACTATTGCCTGCTGCAAGCACCACAATCATGGTTTCACCAATGGCTCGTGAAGTCGCCAGCAAAAAAGCACCAATAATACCTGGCAATGCGGCTGGAAGCACAACTCGACGAATAGTTTCCGAATGGGTCGCACCCAAGCCTAAAGAACCATCACGTAGCGTTTGTGGAACTTGGGTAATGATGTCATCCGATAGAGACGAAACAAAGGGAATAATCATGATTCCCATGACAAAACCAGCCGTTAACGCACTGGTTGCATTAATATCCAGTCCGACTATTGCACCTAAATATTTAAAAAATGGGCCAATCACCATTAATGCAAATACACCGTACACAATCGTTGGAATACCTGCCAAAATTTCAATGGTTGGTTTTGCCCATGCACGTAGTCGTGATGAAGCATATTCTGCAAGATAGATTGCAACCATGAGTCCCACAGGAATAGAAACCAGTAAGGCAATTGCACTGACCATGAGTGTTCCCCATAGCAATGGCAATAAACCATAGCTCCCATCTGCACTTCCTGTGCTACTAAAACCAGGATTCCATTCTGTACCAAAGAAAAATGTCCTTGGGCTGACAAAATGGAAGAAGTGCAATGCCTCACTCAGCATCGACATTACAATACCAATGGTAGTGAGAATCGCAACACCTGAACAAAGTGCCAAACCGACACGAATGGTGATCTCAACACGGTTCCTTGCACGATATTTCTGGCTAATTTTCTTTTGTGCAACAATAAGTCCAATTAATGCTACACAAATGACAACTGCAAACTTGGCATATTCACCAATTTTTGCCATTTGGGCATATTCTGCTGCCGCCTTTAGCTCATACGGCATTGCACTGTCGGTTACACCAAACCCTGAAGCAATAGCCTGCACACGCTCAAGTAGCACGGTTCGACTCGCTTCATCTAAACTTGACAAAACAGCAGTAGGAACTTGGTTAAATATGGCCTGATTTAAGAAAACAGGCTCTAAAATATTCCAAAGAGCTAAAATGAGAAAAGCAGGAATTCCACACCAAATCGCAACAAGTGCCCCATAATACCCTGGACGAGAATGTAAACTGACTGAGCTATTGCCTGCTCCTGCCAACTGGCGGCTTTTTTTCAAGCCTAACTGGTATGCCACTGCAACGAGTGCTAAAAGCACGCCTAAAAGAAGCAGATTCATCGTATCTCCGCTCGTTTTACATCTATATAAAGCTCAAAAGGTCAATCTGAAGATTTAGACTAACTTCTTATGAGCAAATCCAATTACTTAACCGTTTTACCTGCTTTGAAATCTGCCAATACTTGTGCCCGCTCAGCATCAGACATTGCTATCAAACCTGCTTTTTCAAGTTGTGAACCTTTACCAGAAACCTTTTTACTCAAAAAGAACTCAACATATTCAGGCAAACCTTGAATAATTTTCATATGCTCACTTTTAACATAGAAATACAAAGGTCGAGACACAGGATACTGACCATTTAAGATGGTTTTTTCACTTGGTACAACATTATTTACCGTTGCAACACGCAAACGGTCACGGTTTTGATTATAGAAACCCAATCCAAATACACCAACAGCATTTGGCGCAGTTTTCAAACGTGCCAAGGTTTCTGTGTAGTCTCCCGAAATCTCAATCACACGACCATCTCTACGAAAGCTCGAACATGCTTTTTTCTGTTCATCTGTATTTAGCTTTTTAAAGTATTCGTATGCTTCACATCCAGCGTTAACCATCTTTTCCTGAAATACTTCACGTGTGCCGTGATTCGCGGCAGGAATGACAAGTGTAATGGGTTCATTTGGCAAAGTAGGATCAATCTGGTTCCAGCGTGTATATGGGTTTGGAACCAATTTACCTTTAGATGGCAATTTTTCAGCCAAGGCTGCAAATATATGATAAGGCTTTAACTTGAATGCCGGTTTGGAACTGCTTGATGCAAACACAATACCGTCATAACCAATTTTGATTTCCTGAATTTTGTTGACGCCTGCTTTTTTACATGCACTGATTTCTGTGTCTTTAATTTTTCGTGATGCATTTGCAATATCAATCGTGTTATCACCAACACCCTGACAAAACTGCTTTAAACCCGCAGATGAACCACCAGAACCAACAACAGGTGATTTGAATTGTGGAAACATATGCCCAAAATCTTCAGCAACAATACTTGCATAAGGCAATACCGTAGAAGAACCTGCAATTTGGATGGTATCGCGTGCAGCATGTGCACCTGTTGCCAGCGTTCCTCCAGTCAAAGCAAATGCCAGGGCTAGGTATTTGTTGCCAAAATTCATTGTCATCTCTCAATTTATGCCAAGAAATTCTCTCACTTTTTTCTTGCGCAAACTCATATTTGATAGACTGCATTCTGATTTTTTTATATTACACTTAGGTTACAACCCCACGACTTATTCATATTTTTTAAACAAATAAATAAAATATTTAAAATTCAAAACCTTAAGTTTATGTATTTTCTAGAAATCTTAAAAAGCCTCTAAAATTCATCATTAAATCTTATAAAAATTGAACAATTTAGAGAATTAGCAAATATTTTTTGTTTATTTTTAAAGCGAAAAACATCAGTTACTCAATAATTTGTCACGAATTCATGACCGATTTATATCAGTTCATATTAATCGGTCATAAATATGTCATTGTTATCTGATTGAAGCCTTATCTACTTGAAAAGGCTTCATTGTTTCAGACGTAATTTTACATCGTTAATTTAGAAGGTGCTTGCTGAACATCTCCACTAAGCTGTTGTTTACGGTATTTGAAAATATACATCGCCGCTAAAAAACCTAACCAAATCGGCACCATAATGACAGCGATTCGCATATCTGGCGTTAAGCTCATAATCAGTAAGATAAAAAATACAAAACCAATGGTGAGATAATTACTCCAAGGACTCCAAATACTCTGGAAGCTTGGCTGTAATTGCTGTTGATGCATCGCTTTCTTAAACTTTAGATGCGTCCATGAAATCATTAACCAGTTAATCACCAATGCAGAAACAACCAGCATCATCAGCAACCCAAAAGCTTGTTCAGGCATCACATAATTAATCAATACACAACCCGCCGTAATCGCAGCAGAGACCAAAGCTGCTGGTACAGGTATTCCTCTCCCATTTACACGTTTCAATATTTTAGGTGCATTGCCTTGCATCGCCAGACCGTGGAGCATCCGACTATTACAATAGATACAACTGTTATAGACCGAAATCGCGGCCACCAACACCACAAAATTCAAGACATTGGCAACGCCGTGACTATTGAGTGACTGAAAAATCAGTACAAATGGGCTACCACCTTGTGCCACATGATCCCAAGGAAACAAACACAGTAAAATCCCAATCGCCCCCACATAAAAGATCAGGATTCGATACACAATCTGATTGATGGCTTTAGGAATGGTTTGGCTTGGGTTTCGTGTTTCAGCGGCAGTAATTCCGATGAGTTCCAGCCCACCAAAAGCAAACATGATCGGTGCCATTGCCATTACCAGACCATAACCGCCATGCGGGAAAAATCCGCCATGTTGCCATAAATTGCTGACCGACGCCTGAGCACCTGCATTGCCTGACAGCAACAAATTGTGCCAAACCCGATCATACTTAAAATGGCTATAATCTTGATACAGGAGAATATAAACTCCGACTCACCAAAAAAACGTACATTAATCAGGTTAATCCCATTGATCAGCACAAAGAAAAATAATGCACTCATCCACGTTGGAATTGCAGGCCACCAAAACTGAATAAATGTCCCGATCGCACTGAGCTCTGCCATGCTAACCAAGACGTATAACACCCAATAATTCCAGCCCGACATAAAGCCAGCCATACGCCCCCAGTATTTGTTGGCAAAAAAACTAAAAGAGCCACTGACAGGTTCATGAACCACCATTTCACCCAAATGCCGCATAATCAGAAATGCGATTACACCCGCCAATGCATATCCCAACAAAACTGATGGCCCTGCAAGCTGAATAGTGTGAGAAATTCCTAAAAATAACCCTGTTCCAATTGCACCACCCAGTGCAATCAACTGAATATGCCGATTGGATAATCCCTGTTTTAATGTCTGTTGCTCATCCATCATGTTATCTACTGTCATCGTCATCTATCCTTGACTGATTTTTTATTTGCCCAGTGACCCTGAACACATTTCACACTGGGCGTTTTTAACTCACCTCATACAGGCACGACCACCTGAGGTTTAAGTTCTGCTGAAACCTTTTTTAATTTTTGATAGGCCAAATCACCATAGTCATAACGTGCTACAGCATCGGCAAATTTATGCAAGCTTGCAGGTGCATCCAAGGCAGGCAACTTGAGTTCAATCAGAGTCAATTCATCTAGATTCGCCACCTGCTGTAACACCGTTTCAAGTTGTCCCTCTGTTTCAACACTAAAATTGTGGTAGCGCTGCTCGGCATTAAAGACATCCAAAATTTTGGTGTATTTCCAGTTTTGAATATCGTTATAAGCTGCATGCTCACCCAAAATCAGCCGTTCGATGGTATAGCCGCCATTGTTCAACACAAAAATGATCGGCTTAAGTCCATGACGAACAATGGTCGATAATTCCTGCACAGTCAGTTGTAGTGAACCATCCCCAATAAAAAGAATTTGACGACGCTTAGGTGCTGCCAATAATGTGCCCAACAAAGCAGGCAAGGTATAACCGATCGAACCCCAAATTGGTTGTGAAATATAAGTCGCTGTGGCTGGCAAACTTAAACCTGACAATGCTGAGTTAGACGTTCCCACTTCACCTAAAATCACATCATCTGCTTGGAAAAATGGCATCACCCTGTTCCACAAGATTGCTTGAGAGAGCTTTTGCTCTGGCTGAATGACATCGAGTGTTGCTACTGGCTGCTGTGGTTTTGACCAAGTAACTGTCTTTTTAACAAGACAGTGATTCAACTCGGTGAGTAATTGCTGAATTTCAATGCCTGAAAAATTATGTTTTCCCACACCAATAAAAGACTGTCGAATCTCAATGTAGTTTTGAAAATCAATCTGATGTGAAAAAAGCCCTGTTGCCACATCGGTAAAACGCACACCGATACCAATCAAACAGTCTGAATTCTCCACAATCTCACGTGTCTGCGGATGGCTCGCCGCTCCAACATAGACCCCAGCATAAGATGCCGAGCCTTCATCCATAATGTTTTTAGAGGTGGGCAAACAAACAAAAGGAATCGAGCATCGTTCAGCCAGTGTTTTTAATAATGCTGTGACCTGAAAAACCTGAGCTTCCTGATCAATTAACAATACTGGTCGCTGTGCTTTACTCCACTTCTGCGCAATTTTCTCAACCACAGCCTGCAACTGCTCAGGATCACTGTGAGGATGATTTAAATCAAGTTCAGGCACATTGACTTCTATCTTGAGATGAGTAATATCGGAAGGCAATTGCAAATAGACAGGTCGACGTTCCAAAATACACTGACGCAGTACACGATCAATTTCACTCACGGCATTGGCAGGTGTTAAACGTGTTTGTGCAACTGTAAACTCTTGCATGCAGTGCATGACGTTATCATAGTTACCATCCACCAAGGTATGGTGAATCAACTCCCCATTTTGCACTGCATGCAATGGTGGAATACCTGAAATATGAACCACAGGCACATGCTCAGCATAAGCTCCTGCTATGGCATTGATCGCGCTTAAATCACCCACACCATAAGTCGTCACTAAAGCTGAAAAACGTTGAATACGTGCATAACCATCAGCGGCATAAGCTGCATTTAATTCATTACAGTTGCCTATAAATTCGAGCTGGGTATCTGCTTGTATCTGCTCAAGATAAGACAAATTAAAATCGCCTGGCACACCAAATACATGAAAAATTCCAAGCTGTTTCAATCGTTTATTTAAAAACTCACCAATTTCCATACGCATTTTTATCTATTCCTTATTTTAGATATCCTTCCATAAGAAATAATATTTCATCTGTTTTTTTGATTTCATGCATAATAGAAACGGATTTTAATAAAAATGCACAAGATGTGTATCATAAAAGGATTTGATGCAATGGATAAGTTTGACTGGAAGATCATTCATGCCTTACAACACAATGGTCGATTGACCAATCAGGAAATTGGCGATTTGATTGGTTTATCTGCATCCCAATGCTCACGCAGGCGACAGCTCCTTGAACAAAAAGGCGTAATTTTGGGTTACAGTGCCCGCATTTATCAGAAAGCGTTAGGGCTTGAAGTGACCGCCATGATTCACGTTAATCTACGTACACATGAAAAACAATCACAACAGGCCTTTCAGGAATTAATTGAAAACGAAGACAGCATTCAGGATGCATTTTCTTTAAGTGGTGATGCTGATTTTATTTTAAAAGTGGTCGCTGAGAATCTGGAACAGCTCTCGCAGTTTGTGACTGACAAGCTGTTATCCTGTAATTTAATCAGCCATATTAAATCCTACATCGTCCTAAAAAAATTTAAAGAACAGTGTCATTTTTCAGTTCAGCCAAAACTGCGTTATTAATTCCATAAAAAAAGCCCAGTCATTGAAACTGGGCTTTTTTACAAAGCAGCTTAGGGCTTAGTCAATCGCTGGAACATAAGTTCCTGCTGCAATCGCATCTTTAATGCGATCTGCTTCAGCCAAGACCAATGCAAGTAAGTTCTGAACGTTTTCTAGTGTTGCCACTGGGCTTAAAGTGGTCATTTTCAATGATTGAACATCGCCCACTTTAGTTACACCAATATTTGCCTCACCACGTGCAAACAATTCATCAGCAACGTTCTGGTTCAAGCTATCCAAGAATTCAGCAGGATAACCTTCAGGCACAACACGGAACAACACAGAAGCAAATTGTGGCTCAATCAACAATTCAAGACCTGGTGTTGCTTTAATATAGTCAGCAACTTCACGTGTCAATTTAACACCATGATCGATCATTGAACCGTAAAGTTCTTCACCCAATGCTTCAACAGTCATCCACAATTTCAATGCATCAAAACGACGAGTCGTTTGTAATGATTTAGAAACAAGGTTTGGTACACCATGTTCTTCATCATAAGCAGAGTTTAGGTATTCTGCTTCATAATGCATAAAGCGATAGTTGGCTTCATCTTTCAACAAGAACGCACCACAGCTAATGCTTTGGAAATAGTGCTTATGGAAATCCAGTGTCACTGAGTCTGACAATTCAATACCGTCCAGCATTGAACGATAGTCATTAGAAAGAATCAGTGCGCCACCCCAAGCTGCATCGATATGCATCCATGCGCCATACTGAGTGGTCAGTTCACGAATTTTCTTGAGTGGATCAATTGCACCAGCATCGGTTGTACCTGCTGTTGCAACCACACAAGCCACGATTTTGCCTTCAGCTTGTAAATGCGCCATGGTTTTTTCAAGCGCATCAACATCCATCTGTGCATTTTCATTCACAGGAACAGTAACAACTGACTGGAAGCCCATGCCCATCATTGCCATGTTCTTTTGCACAGAGAAGTGTGCATTTTCAGAACAAATGACTTTGACTTTTTTCAACGCATCGGCAGGTACGCCATCACGCTGAACAGACCATTCCTGACCGTCTTCATTTTTCCAGTTTTTAGCAATACACCAGTCACGTGCAAGCAATACACCCATAAGGTTAGATTGCGTACCACCAGAGGTAAATACCCCTGCCTGACCTGAGCCATAACCGACTTTTTGACGAAGCCAGTCAATCAACTGAACTTCCATCAATGAGCCCGCTGGGCTTTGATCCCAAGAGTCCATCGATTGGTTGGTTGCATTGATTAACACTTCCGCGATTTGGCTCATCACCATAGTCGGGCAGTGTAAATGTGCTAAAGAATGTGGATGATGGACTTTTAAGCTTTTATTGAGAAAAAGCTCAACCATACGTTGCAATGAGTCTTGTACACCCAAACCATCTTTTGATGGCTTGAAAGAAATCGCTGCACGCAAATCTTTGATGCTGCCGCCCGTGTACATTTTGTCATTTTGCAACCATGCTGAAACTGCTTTTACAGCTTCACCCATTGCTGACTCATAGTCAGCAATAGATTGTGCATCATTACAAAGTAAAGCTTTACGATGTTGCGCAAAATCAACCATTAAGCACCTCGAACGGCAACAAGCGCCTCAGCAACTGCTTTCTTGAAGCGTGTAATAACTTCTACACACTCTTCTTGAGTGATGATCAATGGGCAAAGTAAACGAATTACTGTACCGTTACGACCACCTTTTTCTAACAACAATTTGTTGTTAAAGCATGCTGTCTGAATTGCTGCTGCAAGTTGTGCATCTGCTGGTAAAGAACCCATGTGATCAGCCGCTTTGCGCTCATCTACAATTTCAATACCAACCATCAAACCACGGCCACGTACGTTACCGATACATGGGAATTCTTGTGCCAATTGTTTAATTTCAGCTTGTAAGAAATCACCGCGTTCTTGGGCATTTTGAGCAAGTTTTTGTTCAGTAATGGTTTTTAATACCACTAAACCTGTACCCATTGCCAATTGGTTACCACGGAAAGTACCCGTGTGACCCGCAGGTTGCCAAGCATCAAACTTACGTTTAATACCCAATACAGCAAGTGGTAAACCACCGCCAACCGCTTTTGACATTACAACAACATCAGGCTCGATTCCTGCATATTCAAAGGCGAACATTTTACCTGAACGTGCGAAACCAGCTTGAACTTCGTCCAAGATTAAAACGATGTTGTGCTTTTCAGTCACTTCACGGATTTTACGCAACCATTTGGTTGGCGCAACAACCACACCACCTTCACCTTGAATTGCTTCAAGAATCACGGCTGCTGGCTTAGTTACACCACTTTCAACGTCTTCAATGAATTGTTCAAAGTAGTAAGTTAATGCATCAACACCCGCTTCACCACCAAGACCTAGTGGGCAACGGTATTCGTGTGGATATGGCATAAATTGCACGCCAGGCATTAAGTTATTGACTGCATTTTTTGCACTCAAGTTGCCTGTCATTGCCAATGAACCGTGTGTCATACCGTGATAGCCACCAGAGAAGCTGATCACTGTTGAACGGCCAGTATATGTTTTTGCAAGTTTAATTGCTGCTTCTGTTGCATCTGCACCAGATGGACCACAGAACTGTAAACAATATTCTTCTTTACCACCTGGCAAGTACGCCAATAAAGCTTCGGTAAAAGCATCTTTTAAAGGAGTCGTTAAATCCAAAGTATGCAAAGGAATACCACTTGTAAGAGTGTCCTGAATGCTTTGAATAACCGCAGGGTGGTTATGACCTAATGCCAATGTCCCTGCACCAGCTAAACAATCAAGGTACTCAGTACCTTCAACATCAGTAACCCAACAACCTTGTGCTTTCGCTATCGCTAACGGTAATTTACGTGGATAACTACGAACATTCGATTCCATCTGACTTTGGCGAGTCAAATAATATTCGTTAGTAGAATTGGTGGCAGGATTTACAGAAGTAACGCTCATATCGAATTACCATCTCTGATATGGGTTGAAAGAAATAAGTCTGGTGACTTGTGGTCCTTTGACTCGGTGCTTGTAGAGTTCTAGTTAGACAAAATTTATATCTTATAACTAGGAGGGCGATAATACCCTTTTTTCTATAAAAATAAAGACCTTTTAGCTCTTTATTTAACCTAATTTCATTAAAAAAAAAATTTATCTAATCAATTAGCTTCATTATCATGATACTCCATGACAAAAATAAGAAAATCCATCTCTTAAGAAATATTTTTCTATTTTTCAATCAATAGCTTTCACAATAAATCACTCAATATTTAAGCTACTGAATTTAAAAATTTTTATACTTTAACATTAGATACAAAAACCAAAAAAGTATTACAAAGAAGCGACAATTTCACTTTATATAATCCGTTTTATACAATTAACATGAGCCTGATAACAAACACTCCAAATTTAAGGAAAATTTATGAGAAATTTGCTTGTATCTAGCTTAATTCTTGCTAGTGTCAGTAGCCCTGTTTTTGCAGCCACCACAGATGCATTAAATTACAACGTTGTGAGTATTCAGGCCGATGCTTCTCGCGAAGTTTCTAACGATCAGATTCAAGCTGTACTCTATATTGAGAAAAGCAACAAACAACCTGCTGAACTGGCCAATCAGATCAACATGCAAATGAATCAGGCATTAGCTTTAGCAAAAAAATATCCTCAAGTAAAAGTCAAAACAGGGGCTCAAAGCACGTACCCAATTTATGATACTGACAACAAGAAGCTTAAAGAATGGCGTGGTCGTGCCGAATTACAGATTCAAAGCCATGACTTTAAAGCAGCAAGTCAGCTAATCAGTGAATTGCAACAAAACTTCCAAACAGATTCAATCGGCTTTAGTGTTTCTGATGAACAACGTAGCAAAATCGAAAATGAGCTTATGATGGAAGCATCCAAAAATTTCCAACAACGTGCCCAACTCATGAGCCAGTCTTGGCACAAAAATGGTTACAACCTGATTAATCTCAACATCAACACAAATAATAATTACCGACCAGTGATGATGAGTTCATTGCGCACTGCAAAATTTGCTGAAGCTTCACCAATGGCACAGGATATGAATGCGGGTGAATCTAAAATTAGTGTCAGCGCAAACGGAACAATTCAATTAAAATAAAAGCTTGAATTAATATTTAGCGGGATAACCAGATGAAATCTTTCAATGCCAATCATATTTCATGTAGTCATGATGATGATGTTTTCAGCATTGGCTTAGCAGATGATGAATTTGACCCAATTGATTTTGTCATTTTAAGCCGTTTTGAAGAATCTGATGTCCCTGCCGATCAACAAATCGGATTACTCGTCAATGAAACTGATGTTGAGTTCCAACATGTAATTGAATCTATTCGTATCTTTGATACACAAATGGTCATTCAACTCACGGACGATGTTGCCGAAGATTTAGAGTACAGCAGTATTCATATTGAACTTGCAGATCAGCATGATGACTTACGTAAAGCAATCAAGCAGATGTTTACTGGATCAAGTGTCAACCTGATCTTTAATTAATAAAAAAGCGCAGTTTAAACTGCGCTTTTTTATGCCTAACACATTACTTTTTAAATGGTAATGAGTATTTCAAGATACGTCCTAAAACTTGTCCGTATTGTTTAAACAGGCTGGCATTGTTGTAGTTCAAGCCATATTTTTTACATACTGCTTCAACTTTTGGCCCCATCTTACGATAACGGCGTGCAGGTACTTCTGGGAACAAGTGATGTTCAATTTGATGGCTCAAGTGACCAGTCAAAATATGAAATGCTTCTGAACCTGATAAGTTTGATGAACCACGAATTTGGCGCATATACCAGTGTCCACGGCTTTCATTTTCCAAAACACTTTTCGGGAAAACTTCAACATCTTTAGTGAAGTGCCCACAGAAAATAATGCTAAATGTCCAAGCATTTCGGATACCATTTGCAGCCAAGTTTCCAAGTAGAACTGGAACAGCACTTGGGCCTGCAACCAATGGGAAAAAGACATAGTCTTTAAACAATTGCTTTGCAGCTTTGCGTTGAACTGGACGCATTTCTTGCAAGAACCTAGCTTTGGTTTTACGACCCATCATCAGTTTACCAACTTCTAGATTTTGAATCGCAACGCCCCATTGGAACAACAAGCAAAATGGAATGCTGTACAACGGTTGCAACAGGTAGCTTTTCTTCCAGCGTTGTTCTGGGAACAAACGAACCAAGCCATAACCGATATCATCATCCATACCTTTAATGTTGGTATAAGTATGATGCTTATAGTTGTGAGTTTGGCGCCAGTTATCCCCTGTCCCCACGTTGTCCCATTCGTAAGTTTGACCCATGAATTTCGGATCGTTCATCCAGTCATACTGACCATGCATGACGTTGTGACCGACTTCCATGTTTTCCAAAATTTTAGATACGCCTAATAAGCCCGTACCCAATATCCATGCTGGCGGGAACCAGCCCGCGAACAACAACGCACGACCTGCAAGGCTGCTATAGCGCACCACTGAATAAACACGGCGAATATACTTGGCATCTTTTTCACCCAAGTCATCCACAACTTCTTGCTTGATTGCATCTAACTCTTGAGCAAGTGCATCTAACTGTTCTTCTGTAAGTTCGCTGTTTTTCGGATTTTTAAAATATTGCGGTTTTACTTGCATATTCATAGTAGATGCCTCTCTTAAAGATCTAACACAAGGTCAGTTTGGGCGGAGTTGACACATAAACGGAGTAAACTATTAGGTTCAGTATTTTCAGACTGGTTATTTAAATTCTTTGTTGCACCAGATGCTTTGTTACAAGCACACTTGTTACAAATACCCATACGGCAACCATGTGTTGGTTTTAACTGAGCTTGCTCCAGACCCACCAAAATTGGCTGTCCTTTTGCAATTGCAATCGTTTTATTTGATTTGCTTAAAGTCACGTTTACAAAACCAATATCATTGGTTTCGATTGGCGTTAAGCTAAAGGCTTCACCTTTAAAGAGTTTTGCACCAGCAAAAACATTTTCTGCTGCGTTTACAAAACCAGATGGACCACAAGCAAAGACAGTTCGCTCAGCAAAATCAGCAGCCAATTCTGTATGTTTTGCATTAATACGCTCTGCTGCTGGCTCATCACGTGTACACAAAGCGGTGAATTTGAAGTTTGGATAAGTCTGTTGCCACGCTTCAAATTCTGTTTTAAAGGCTAAACCTGTTGCATGTTGAGCCCAGTACATCAAATGAATGTCATAATCTTTGAGCTGGCCTGATTTCGCTAATGCAGCCAACATACTGTAAATTGGTGTAATACCGCTACCTGCAGCCAAGAGTAACAACTGCTTTTGTGACTGTGTATTAATCAGCATGTCGCCATACGGTTGACCAAATTCAATAATGTCGCCGACTTGTGCTGTTTCACACAACCAAGTACTCACAATACCACCTTGAATCTTTTTCAAAGTCAGCTGTACATGATGTGCATCCAACTGCGTCAAGCTATATGTACGCTCATAACGACGACCATGAATTTCGACATGTACAGGATGATGCTGACCCGCAACACCAAATTGCATGCGCTGGTTGCAGTGAATCGTCAAACTCACGACATCATCAGCAATTTCTTGCTTTTTAACAATTCGTCCAAGCATCTCATGAGTTGACCACAGTGGGTTCACTTTCTGAAGCCAGAAATTCACTGTTTTACTGTCATAAACACTGCCAGACAAAAAATCTACAAGCTGTTTTTTACGTTGTATTGTATGCACCATGGTCATCTCAACTATGACTTTTTAATTATTATACACATGTATATATATTTGTATAGTATTTATGCAATAGATAAACAATTCTTTCTACTATTTCTTATCTTTCAATTCTAAGGCTATAATCCATAAATAAATCCGAGCTTGCTACATGAGTTTCCATGCCACCTGTATCGACAATTGCTGTGCCGACTGACCACTTATTACTTGACGCTCCTGCTGCTCAAGCAAAAACACCTACGCGTAGCGCAGGTCGAAAAGCCACAATTACCAAGGAAGAACTCTTTCAAGCTGCACTTAATCTGATTGGTCCAGAAAAAAGTATTTCCTCACTAAGTTTGCGTGAAGTCGCACGTGAGGCAGGCATTGCACCTAATAGCTTTTATCGACATTTCAAAGATATAGATGAACTTGCCATCGAACTCATCAATCGTGCAGGGGTTGTGCTACGTCAAATTATTCGTGAAGCACGCCTTAAAGCATCTAAAGAAGCAAGTATCATTCGTACATCAGTCGAAGTTTTTTTACAGCAGCTAGATGCAGATGATGGCAACTTGAGCCTCTTACTCAGAGAAGGCTATACAGGCTCTACTTCTTATAAACAAGCCGTTGAACAACAGCTCAGTTTTTTCCAACAAGAATTACAAGAAGACTTGATTCGTTTAGAGCGATTGAATCGAAACCGTCTTTTTCATCCAGATTTGGCCGCTAAAGCCATTACCCAGCTTGTTTTTAATATGGGCGCTAAAGTCATTGATCTACCCGCGAATGAGCGAAATGCTGTTGCTGCGCAAACCATGATCATGATTCAGATGATTTTGGAAGGTGCCCGCCGACTAGATGAAGCAAAAATTCACTAAATTAATAAACATCAATTTGGTTATTTCTAAGTATTCCCGAAGCAGTTAGAATGACAACTTGTCTAGGATTAATACAATTCTGCCCCGTCTCATTGCATCTCCTATGGCACTTCTTTTGCTAAATATCGGGTCATACATCATCATGAATATCTTGAGCGACAGACAGAGTACTCTGGCAAGCTATATTCTTGTTATTCTTTTTTTGCTCGTCGTTATCCCTTTGCACCTCTTACCGAGCTTTTTTTCTGGTTTTTTAATTTACGAAATTATTCATAGCTTAAGCAAAATGATTGATAAATATATTGATAGTCATCGTGCCAGATTGATTATCAGTATTGTGCTCAGCATTGTTGTTGTTTCCTTAATCGCTTTCCTGATTACCAGCCTAACCAGCTTTGTCATTTACGATCTGCAAGGCCCTGGTCTTGCTGCTTTTAGCGAAAAAGTAGACCAAACCCTGATTTTATTACAACAAGAAGTCTCCAAATATGTTCCGATCTATATTCCGAACAGTGTGACTGATCTCAAAAATCATATCTTTATTTTATTAAAGGATAATGTCACCATTTTAAGGCATACAGGCTCTGATATTCTGCATAATTTCGCCACAATGCTAATTGGACTGATTATTGGAGTTTTAGTTTCGATTCATTCCTTTAGCTACCAAGATACTCAACCCGTATTCAAATCTGCGCTGATGCAACGTATTGAAAAACTAGCATTATCATTTCGAAATGTGGTTTTTGCCCAAATTAAAATTTCACTGATCAATACCGCACTCTTTATTATTTTTGTGTTTATCGCTTTACCATTTTTTGGTGTGCACATTCCTTTCGCAAAGACCTTAACCATTTTGACATTTATTTTTGGATTAATTCCAATTGCTGGAAATTTAATTTCAAATACCCTAATCATCATTTCAGGTCTAACAATTTCTTTGCCTGTAGCTGCTGCTGCACTGGTTTATTTAATTTTGATTCATAAACTTGAGTATTTTATTAATGCCCAAATTGTAGGCAGCAAAATAAATGCACATGCATGGGAAGTCTTGCTTGCCATGCTGATCTTCGAAGCCATTTTCGGTTTTGGTGGACTGATTGCAGCACCAATTTTCTATGCCTATATCAAGCTCGAAATGACCGATGCAAAACTGATATAAATCTGATGTATAAAAAAGCCCCTCAAAATGAAGGGCTTTTTTCTTTTCAGCGTAGATTAAGGCTTAACCACGACCAAAACCTGAATCGCTTCTGGTGTAATCGACAAGCTATCTAACAAACTCAAACCTTCCTGCTGGAATTTTTGCAGGCGTTCAATTTCATCCTGACGAATACTTGGGTTGAACTGTTTTAAATAGCTTAAACGCTCAATTTCGTATTGCCATTGCTGACCATAGTTGTTTTTCGCTTGCTGTTTCAGTTCAGGCAGCACAGTTTTAGCAATGTCGAGTGCCTGACGATAGCGTGATTCAATCACATCACGGCGAGCTTTCACTACTTGGCGACAGCTATTGCCATCAAGATGGTGCAAATGTGGTCTCAACATCATTGGATCAATCTTGGCTGACAAGTCCTGACCATTTTCACTGAGTAAGACACGCACCAACTGCTGTGGCAAGCTTGCAGGTAAATTCAGTGACTTTGGTGCAATCACATCAACTTTAAACCAAACTTCAATCAGCACTGAACCTTGTTTCAAGGCATTTGATTTCAACACAGCAACGTTGGTACTGCCAAACGCTTGGGTGTTGATCATTTCCATCATGCTTTCAATAAATGGATGCTCAAGGGTCAAATACTGTGCATCTTCACGAATCTGCGCCTGATCACGATAGAACGTCGCGGTCATACCTTCTTCATCCAGTGTCAAACCTTGAACCTGCATTTGATCCGTCGGTTTAATGATGACCGTACCATTGCTTTGCTCGTCAAAGTCAATGTTGGTCGAAGACATGAAACGCTTCACAAACATTGGCAATGTCGTATTGTCATCGTAATCTTCAAGTGCCTGCACAATTTCCTGTGCAATCACTGGACGACAAGAATTATACTCAAGCAAACGATCACGACCTGCTTGGAGTTCTGCTTCAAGTGCTTCACGCTGAACATTGACTTCTTCAAGTAAATCTTTAAACTTCTGCCCCATATCCGCCAGCAAGCATTCTTTCAGATCAACAATAAAGTTTTCTTGTAAGGTCTGTGCAGTTGGTGAAATGTTGCCAAAGATATTTAAGGCTTCGTTATACCAACGGAACATGCGTTCTTGCGCTGTACCTTGTAAGTACGGCACATGAATCTGAATACGGTTTTGCTGACCAATACGGTCTAAACGACCAATACGCTGCTCGAGTACATCTGGGTTGGCAGGCAAGTCAAATAAAATCAGGTCACTGGCAAACTGGAAATTACGCCCTTCTGAACCAATCTCAGAACACAGGAGGATTTGTGCACCATAACTTTCTTCAGCAAAGTAGGCTGCCGCTTGGTCACGTTCAAGTAGGCTCATGCCTTCGTGGAACATTGCGGTACGTACACCCGCATGCAAGCGTAAAGCACTTTCCAATGCTTCAACTACTGGCCCACTACGTGCAATCAATAAAACTTTTTTGTGTTTTAAATCTTTACGCAGAATTTCCATGAGCCAAGCCACGCGTGGATCTGTTTCCATCCAAGAACCATCAAGCTGTTCTTCTTCTGGCCACATTTGCTCACGTAGCTTACCATCGATTGACCAATCAGCAGGTGCAGGCAATGCCGCAGGCTGACAATCACGCCCTGGAAAGCCTTGAATGGCTTCACGAGTATTACGGAATAAAATACGACCTGTACCATGACGGTCAAGCAATTCATGAATCGCCTGATAACGCTGTTCAGGCTGATCTTCAATACGATGCCCCAACAAACCTTCAAGCGCAGTTAAATGCTGCTCAGTCAAGGCTTCATTAGACATTAAAACTTCAGCAATTTTCGCAGTATGCTGATATTGTTCTTCTTCATCCAAGAAACGATCTAAGCTGCTAAAGCGTTGAGGATCAAGCAAACGTAAACGGGCAAAATGGCTTTCAACACCCAACTGTTCAGGTGTCGCAGTCAGTAACAATACCCCTGCGGTTTGTTCTGCAAGTTCTTCAACCAAGTCGTAACGGTCATTGCCGCCCTCTTCTTCACTCCACATCAAATGGTGTGCTTCATCGACCACAAGCAAGTCAAAGCCTGCTTCGACTGCTTGTTCACGCAAATCGTCATGGTCAATCATCAAATCGACGCTGGCAATAATACATTGCTCAGTCAGGAATGGATTGAGTTCAGGATCATGTTCTTTAATCGATGCTGTACGGGTCAAATCAAACAATGAAAAATTCAGATTGAAACGGCGACGCATTTCAATCATCCACTGATATTGAAGTGAATCTGGCACCAAAATCAGGATACGTTCAGCACGCCCAGTTTTAAGCTGCTGATGTACGATTAAGCCTGCTTCAATGGTTTTACCTAAACCGACTTCATCGGCGAGTAAAACACGCGGTGCAAAACGCTTACCCACTTCATGTGCGATATAAAGCTGATGCGGAATTAAACCGACGCGTGCGCCTAACAAACCACGTAAACGGCTAGTTTGCATGCCCGCTTGTAGTTGAAGCGCTTCGATACGCAGGTCATACCAAGCTTTAATATCAACTTGGCTTGCCAATAAGCGATCGAGGGGTTTAGAAAGCTGAATTTGTGCGCCAATACGGGTTTCATTCAGCGTTTTACGCTCTTCTTCGCCGTTGTCTAAGGTACGAACAGCATTGTAACGAATTACGCCAAAGCGTTCTTCTAATGACTCAACCAGCCACAGCTGACCTTCCTGATCGTGGATTTCATCATTGATATTAAAGATAATTCGAGATAAAGGTGCATTGCTACGCGCATACACTCGTGTTTCGTCACTTTTTGGGAATAAAATGCTGAGGGAACGCTCATCTACATCGATGACCACGCCCAGACCAAGTTCTGTTTCAGTATCGGATAACCAACGTTGACCAATAGCAAACTGTTGCAATTTTTTCACCTTTATTTCAAGTTTGCACTAAAAGCACGCGCTGGCTTTTAGCTTCAATCTAAATATTTTCGCACAAAGCATAACAAAACGTCAGGTTATGCTGCTGATTTTTTAAAACGGTACGGCACATTCAAAGTTTAGCAATTCATCTGTTTTGGGATGATAAAAACTGAGCTGCTGTGCATGTAAACACAGGCGATCGGTCAATTGCTGGTGTTGCGCTGTTGCATACAGAGTATCTCCGACAATCGGATGTCCTAAGTATTGCATATGTACACGAAGTTGATGTGAACGCCCAGTAATTGGAGTTAATTTGACACGTGTCACCACCTGACCTGCCAGTTCAAACTGCTCGAGTGCTTGCCACTCGGTGAGTGCTGGCTTGGAATGTTGTGGATCGACCATGTGAAGTGGTGGTCGGCTCGGATCATAGACCACAGGAATATCAATCGTTCCCTGACCTGAAAGTGCACCAGCCACCAAAGCTTGATAGGTTTTATCAGTTTGGCGTTCTTGGAACTGCCGTGAAATACGGTTTTGCCCTAAGCGAGACAAGCCAAAGACTAAGATGCCTGAGGTATCTCGATCTAGACGATGGATCAGCAAAGTTTTCGGCTCAAGTGCCACCAAACGGGTGAGCATACTGTCTTGTAAAGCTTCGCCCTTTCCCGGTACGCTGAGTAACCCTGCCGGTTTATGGATGACCATAAAATCTTCATCTCGATGAATCAGATGATCGGTTAAAAAATTACTCAAAATTTAATCCCAGGCTGATCGCGAAAACAAGCGGGCAATAATAAAAAGCTTAGGACTGAAATACAATAGACAATCTGCAACAAAAGCATAAATTCCCGATATTTCATCCGAAAGTATGCCCAATAAAAAACGGAATCTGTTGATTCCGTTTTGATGGCACTGGCTTATGCCTGTTTCATCTCGGCAAAGACCGCTTTGGCTGCCGCAATGGTATAGGCAATATCTTCATCACTATGTGCAGATGAGATAAAGCCCGCTTCAAATGCAGACGGTGCAAAATGAATGCCATGATCTAACATGCCGTGGAAGAACTGTTTAAAGGCATTCACATCACATTTCAAAATATCATCGAAGCTAGTGATTTCAGTTTGATCCGTAAAGTACAAACCAAACATTCCACCAATTTGTTCAGTTTTCAGTGCAATGCCCTCTTCCTGAGCCACTTGTTTGAAACCTGCAAGTAATTTCGCCAACTTTGCAGACAAATCGCTATAGAAGTTTTCTTGGCGCAAATGTTTGAACATTTCAATGCCTGCACGCATAGCCAATGGGTTACCTGACAATGTACCTGCCTGATAGACACCACCAAGTGGCGCGATGCATTCCATGATTTCGCGTTTACCGCCAAATGCACCTACTGGCAAGCCAGCACCAATAATTTTACCTAAAGTGGTTAAATCTGGTTTAACGTTATACACCGATTGCGCACCGCCCAATGCAACACGGAAACCTGTCATCACTTCATCAATAATAAAGACAGATTTGTATTCATCACACATTTCACGGATGGTTTCCAAGAAACCTGCAATCGGTTTCACCAAGTTCATGTTGCCCGCAACTGGTTCAACAATCACCCCTGCAATCTCACCACCAAATTTGGCAAAACATGCTTTAACTGCTTCAATGTCATTGTATGGCAAGGTAATGGTGTGTTTGGCAAAGTCAGCAGGTACACCTTTAGACGTAGGTTCACCCAAAGTCAACATGCCTGAACCCGCTTTTACGAGCAGTGAATCTGAGTGTCCATGATAGCAACCTTCAAACTTCACGATTTTATCACGCCCCGTATAACCACGTGCCAAACGGATCGCTGACATAGTCGCTTCTGTACCAGAATTGGTCATACGCACCATTTCAATGGATGGCATGATCTCGCAGATCACATCGGCTAAAGTCGTTTCATGAACGGTTGGCGCACCAAAGCTTAAACCGTCTTGTGCTGCCGCTTGTACTGCTGCAACAATTGCAGGATGAGAATGCCCCAAAATCATCGGCCCCCATGAACCGATATAGTCGACATAGCGTTTACCATCGACATCCCACAGATATGCACCTTGTGCTTTTTCAATAAAAACAGGCGTTCCACCGACACCATTAAATGCACGCACTGGCGAATTGACCCCACCAGGAATATGTTTGCTGGCTTGTTTAAAAAGTTGCTGTTGTTTTGCAGAAAGGCTCATAGCATTACTCAAATGGATTGAATGATTTAGGAATGTTTGACAAATAAACTTGCCCATGCATTCACACGTGCAGGAATCTCAGCGACCGACCGACCTAATATATCACTAATCACCGCACATAAGTCTGCACCTGAGTCGACCACAACTTGAGAATTCTCAACGCTTAAGCCACCAATCGCACAGATTGGCACATTTTTAAACTGCGATGATGCTTGCTTTAAAGTCTCTAAACCGATGTTACCTGCTTCAGGTTTGGTCGATGTTGCGTAGATTGCACCGAATGCAACATAGGTTGCCCCTTGTGCAATTGCCAGCTCAGCCAGTTCAAGTGAATTGGCACATGTCCGACCAATAATTGCACCATCAGCCAATTGGGCTTTCGCATCGGTAATTTCACCGTCTGTTTGACCCAAATGCACACCCAGACCAAATTGGGCTGCCAGTTTCAAATCATCATTAATCACAAATGGTATTTGATATTTTTCACAGAGTTGTTTGATTTGTTCAACTTCAGCGGGCTGATCTGATTTAGCCACTTTTTTACGGCGATATTGCAAAATTGCCACCTGAGCTGTCGCCAATGCCGCATCGAGTTTTTCGAGTAATGTTTCTAAAGGGTCATCATTGGTAATGAGATATAAACCGCGCATAAAAGCTCTAAATCACAAACAAATTTGCATTTAGTGTAACGCTCGACTCTCTGAAGCTCAAACTACAAATGAAAAAACCGAGAAGTAAACTTCTCGGTTGATTGACTAACTTTGGTTAATCTTAGAAACGGTAACCAACACCAAGGTAAGTTACGATTGGGTTGATCTCGATTTTACTCTTACCTTCTACATATTTATTATTCCCTGAATATACATCTAATTTTGCATTCGTACTCAAGTGAACATAACTCACAGATGCTGTTGCAAACCAGTTTTTCGTAATATTGTAGTCTGCACCAATAAATGCGACAGGTGCTACTGCATCATCAATTTTTACATTACGAATACTTGCACCATAATTACCTAAATATGAACTTACAGCAGAGTCTAATTTAAAATTACTAAAGTGAGCATACATAAAGCCCGCACCAGCATATGGGCGTAGCTTAGAATCCACAGTTCCAAAAGTATACTTGCCTGTTACAACTGGGCTATAGACTTTAACATCACCAACTTTACTATAGTTATCTAAATTTAAAAGACCACTTAATAAACTTCCTTTACCTTTAATATCGAAAGTTGGTGGTACGCCCAAAATTAAGCCTACACTGACATTATCATTTACGAGATAATCAAATTTAAATTCAGCAGTATCGGAGTCTTTTAGTTCAAAGCCTGCTGATGAGGTAAAAGGTAAATAAGTACCAGTGCTTGCCAATTGAGTCGATACACCTTGTTTAGTACCCTGTGGCATAATATGCGCCCATCCAGCAGAAACTGCTAAAACCTGGCCATTTGAATTTTCAGCATGTGTTGCAAAACTTACCGCAAATAAAGCAGCAGGAATTAATGCTTTAGCAAATTTTTTCATAAATTAAGATTCCATCATCATGGTTAAACAACGTTCACGAGGCTTCCAAGCCTTCATCATTTGCTTTTAATATTAGAATAATTGCTTTAAATAGCAATACGATAAACTGAATATTTATTTACCAATGAGTCGAAACTTGCTCCATTAAAAATAAAGAACAATACAATCAATTACTTAATAAATATTACTCAGTAGTCGCTATAATTTCAAATGCTTATCTTTTAAACCTCAAAAAATTGTGTAAGTAACTATAAAATATAAAAATTTAAATTTCATATGAAAATTTTCGTGAAGTATGCTTAAAATACACATAAATACAGATAAAAAAATAGTCGAAATCCACTTTTTTAAATGTTCAATAGTGTCATCTCGGTCTATAGTGAACATTATCTTTAAAAGAACTCATAGGGTTTAGCTCATGCATGAAATTGAATTAAAACTACAAATTCCTGAGCAGAAACGCGCTGCGCTCATCAAGGCCTTCGAAACAAAAACCACTCGGTATATTGATTTACATGCTCGTTACTTCGACACAGCCGATTCAAAACTCGCAGCTCATCATATTGCCATTCGAATTCGTAAAGAAGGCAGTGTCTGGATTCAGACGCTGAAAGGTGCGGGTGAAAATCATCTTCAACGTTATGAGCATGAGGTCAATTTAGGAGAAGCAGATCAAGCTCCTGAACTGGATTTATCCGTTTATGAGCAAGAACCTCATGCACGTCAATTACTCAAAAAAGCACTCGGTGATGACTTAGGCGCTTTAACTTTAAAATTTGAAACCATTGTGCAACGTGCTTACCGCATTGTTCAACTCAATGATTCTAAAATTGAAGTTTGCCTTGACCGTGGTGTTGTTCAGGACACCGATGAAAAACGTGAAATTTTTGAAATTGAATTCGAATTACAACAAGGAAAAGTTTCTGATCTGATTCAGCTGACACAGCAATGGGTTAAAAAATACCATATTTGGATTGATGTTCGCAGTAAGGCTGAACGTGGCAATTTACTGGCACAACACTTACTAGTCAGCCCTGCAACAACAGCATCCTCAGCAAAATATGACAAGAAAGCGCAACCTGAAGTCATTTTAAAATCACTGATTGCGGCGGGTTTACGACATGCCTTGCCAAATCTTGCTGCAATTGCTGATCAGGTTGCCGAATCTGAACATTATTACCAAGCTTACTTAGCACTACGTCAACTCAACAGTAGCTTGCAATTATTTCAAGATTTCGCACCAACCAAACTCCTTGAACATATTGCACATTTTCAACAGATGCTAAAAACTGTTCATCAGGCCTACGTTGCAACAACGCTCTACCCTGCCATTTTATTGCTAACTGAACAAGCAGATCCTGTTCATTTAGATTTAAGCCATGCAAATCATTTATTTACCCAAACTGGCTCAACATTATTAATACTGGATCTTTTGGCATTTAGTTTAGATGAAACTGAGACTGAACCTCAGTCCAAAGTCAAAAATAGCGTTAAAAAGCAATTTAAACAGCAAATTGCTCTATTTAACAAAGACCTTAAACAATTTGCCCAACTGAATTCTGGTGAGAAATGTCAGACTTTAAGCCATATTCAATCTTGGGGTGATGCACTGGCCTTGTGTACGCCATTTACCATGAAAAAACATTTGGCGCTCTATGTACAATTACAACCAGAGTTGAATGAAAGTTTCGATTTATGGATTGCTCAGCAATATGCGACCAGTTATTTAACTTCACCTGAACAACAGTTTTTTGTTTTAGGCTGGCTGGCTAACCAAATTCCTCAGCAACAAGCCCAACTTGAAGTAACATTTAAGAAATTACAGAAAAAAATGGATGCTTAGGCCGCATTTATCAGTAAAACGGTCAGCATTCATCATCAGCAAATTCCTTCTCCCTTTGGGAGAAGGTATCAGAGATTAAAAAACCACGATGAAATAAACCGAATGTGGAGCAACTCAGCTAAATTTTAGCGGTATTTTCCAAAAACTTTCCAAACCCCATTATCCGCAAGTGGATCACTATAACTATCACTGCGCTGTTTACGTGGTTTTTCCCGAGCATCAACGACTTTAAAATGTTTTTCCCCACCCAAAACAATGCCGTTGTTATAAAACCGTGTGCGGGTATATTCACTTTGTCCATGTTGAAACACATAGGTTCTTAAGTCGATAAATTCACGATGTGCAACCAAAGCAGCCGTGTCATCGCTTTCGAGCCAAGCTTTCATGGCTAACATGTGATCTGGTTCAAATTGCCCGCATTTTTCTACCAGACTCAGTACCCCACGAAAGGTTTTGGATTCTTTTGCGCGGGTTTTATTAATGCGAATACGATCTACATGAAAGAAAAATAATGGTAAATTCAAATGACTCGGTAAATGAATCGCATCAATCACTTCATCTTCTAAAAAAGGCTGACAAAGTTGCTGTGCGCGCTCGATCAGTTCTTGCCACTGACTAAAATACTGTTCCGCCTCTGCTTGAGGAGCATAATAAATTGGCAAACCTTCAACATGCTCTAGTTGTTCTGGCGGCCAAATTTGCTGACGTAATAATTGAATATCTTGTTTTAAATTCTGAATCGCAATGGAATCTTGCATGCATTTGACTCGTTATGCTTAGGCTATTTAAAGATTAAGTCAACTGTTTAGTTTCTGCAAGGCTTTGCCTATAATAGGCTGTCTTTTTGTGCTGGAACTTTCTTATGACTCAAAAAATTCAAGCGACGGATATTACTGAAGAAGAAGCACAAAATGCGGTCTTTTTCGAACGTACCGATGAATTTATCAAACTGGCAAACGAGTTTTGTCGTCCTGAGAAAGGTGAAAAACCTCAACCTGCCGAGTTGCGTGGGCAAGTCAGTGCCGCAATGCTTTTTGCCACTGCCCGTTTCAATACGTGGGTCGCTGCCAATAATTTTAAAGATGGCAATGAAATGCGTGATGCCAAAGAACAAGTCATGTCATATCTCATGCAGCAATTTCACATGATGCTTGAAGACAA
The DNA here is from genome assembly GCF_003261585.1 of Acinetobacter sp. MB5. Taxonomy (GTDB): domain Bacteria; phylum Pseudomonadota; class Gammaproteobacteria; order Pseudomonadales; family Moraxellaceae; genus Acinetobacter. Next base: position 64,362 of record NZ_POVU01000006.1, read on the forward strand.
CTATGATGAATATTGCGAGCAGTTTGACAACTATTTACGTTTCCGTAAAAACGAAGATTTTCATACTCACAAGCATGATCATGACCACAATCACTAAATGATTGGTTGTGCCTGTAATAAAAAATGAGCTGATATTCAGCTCATTTTTTTATCTTCAGATCGAGTCTATTGTGCTTTTGCTTGCGCTTTCAAAGCTGTTTGAGCTTGACCGTATGGGTCAGCCATTACTTCAATATAATGATCCAAGTGAATGTATTTTTTAATGACAGCATCAACATCTGCCTTGCTTAATCTGGCAATCGCCTGATCACGTTGCTCACGATCAAGCATAGTCTGATTGCGTTCAAGCTGACTATTCAACATTTGATGGATAATTCGACTATCTTCCAGACTGGTGACACGCTGTTTGAGAATATTGGCCTTCGCCGCAGCAAGCTCTTGTGGCGTAATTCCATGTTGCACTAAATCTTGCAGAACTTCATGAACAGCCTGTGAAGTTTGTGCCGCTTTATTGGCCGTATAATTTGCCTCAATGGTGAGTGCACCAACCGAGTCGTGTAAATCCAAGTTCAAATCACTGGAGAATCCATAGACCAAATGGTTCTTTTCACGCAGCGCCTGCCCTAAACGTGAAGATAGCTGAGAGTCGCCCAAAATATAACTCAGCACTTGCAACGCTGGCGCATCTGCATCATTCAAGCCAACAGGTAAAACCAGTAAACCTTGATAATTACCAAACTCACGTTGCTCTGCCAAAGCATGCACTTTTTGGGCTGGATAAGCTTGATAGGTTGAAGATAAACGCTGATATTTTTGTGGAGATGACCAAGAACCAAACTGCTGTGTAATCAACTGACGCATTTGCGTTGGATCAAAGTTCCCCGTAATGGCTAACTGCGCATGATTAAAGCCCATGAACTGTTGATATAGCTGCTTAACCTGAGATTGGGTTACTGCTTCAAGTTGCTGTTTAGCCAAGGGCGGCTCAAAGTGATAACGCAAATCCCCTGCCGAATACTGCTCAACCAAACGAGACAGGGTTAATGCTGCGACGGTTTCAGGTTCGGTATAGGGTCGATTCAAACTATCCAGACTTTGTGATTTGATCAGGTCAAACTGGCTTTGCTCAAAGCTCGGATGCTGCATAATCCCAATGATATATTTAAAATATTCTGCAAAATGCTGCTTGTTTGCTCGAATCTGGATTTCGATACCATTGTCCTGACTGACCGCAGCCGCCTGACCATCTGCTGCAATAGATCGGTCAATGACTTGCTGTAAAGTTTGCTGATCTGACCCTCGCAATAATAAATAAGACATTAAATCCAGTACTTGCCCTTTATTAAATAAAGATTTGTCAGTTCCGAAATTGAGACTGATAGTGGCATAAACTTTATTGTCATAGGTTGCTGTTGGAAATAGCGCATAGTGCAAGCCATTTTTTAAAGTGCCGCGCTGAATTTTCCGCTCGGTGCTTTGTAAATATTGTTTTGAATGTGCCAGATAATCCTGTGTTTCTCTCTGATATTGTTGAATATCTTTCACAGGCTCTTTGTCAGTCTCTTGCGGAAGTGTTGCCTTGCTATCTAAAGCTGATGCTTGTAGTTGCATCGCTTTTTTCTGTGAATCTGGCGTTGGCTTGATATCGCCCTCAAGACGATGCTGAGGCTGGAAGAACTGATTCAGCGTTTGATTGACTTGTTGTACCGTCAGTTTTTGCACCGCTTGTACATCTTTAAAATATTGTTCCCAATGCCCCTGTGATGACACCACATAATCACTTAAACGACCACCCAATGCGACTGAATTGGTTTCAATACTGTCAGTCTGATTTTTAAATAAGCTTTTGACGCGATTGAGGTCAGCATCATCAAAATGTGCAGGTCTCTCAACGTCTTGAGTCAGATTTTTTTCAATCTGCTGCCCATGTTGAGTCGGTGCATACACCGCAGCCATAAACACGACATTAAAATCTTGATCGAGCCATGTGGTTGACTGCACTGTTGTGGTCATGCCTGTTTCCACCATAGCTTTGTACAATTGACCGCTCGGTTGCAAGGTATATAAATAAGGGGCTAGCGCAAGCACAGGTTGAATCTGTACATTACGACCGTTCAAGTACATATTAACCTTAATCAGATCACTGCCCTTTTGCACACTCAATTGGCGCTGCTGAATTTTTGCAGCATTGAGCACAGGCACTTTTGCCATCGCAGGTACAGCATGTGCCCGAATATTGCCAAAATCTTGCTCAATTTTTTGCAACACACGTGTCTGATCAAACTTTCCTGTCACGACCAACACCGCATTATTCGGTGCATACCATGTGTGATAAAACTGATTGAGTTCATTGACTTTAATCGATTTCAGCTCATCTAAATCACCAATAGCTAAACGCCCCAAATCTCGATTGCCATACGCTGCTTTCAACATCTGATCTATTAATACGGCAAATGGCTGATCAAGACGTAACTCTCGTTCACGGCGCACGGTTTGAATTTCTGTTGGTACAAATTTTTGCTGCAATACCAGTTTATCCATACGTTGCGATTCAAGATAAAGTACCTGATCAATCGCATTTTGGTCTGGTCGGACAATATTGGTATATTTTGTGGAGTAATAATCAGTGCTGGCGTTGGTCGACAGGGTGTACTGATCTAGTCTGCGTTGGAACTCCTCACCTTGTACATCTTGTGTTCCTTTAAAGGCCAAATGTTCCAGCAAATGCGCTAAGCCCCCCTTACCTTTCGGGTCGTTCAAAGAACCTGTCAAATAAATGGTATTCATAAAAACTTTGTTTTCATTATTATTCGGGGCCAAAATTACCCTTAAACCATTATCCAATTGATATTCAGTAATATTATTCTGATTATGAACCACAACCGTTTCGGCAAATACAGTTGTCGTTAATCCTATTAAACACAACGACCAAGTCAGTTGTTTCAAACGTATAAACATAAAAAAGTCCAATCAGACAAAATGTGGCAACTCAAGTTGGCTATGGTAGGAAAAGCATGTAGAAAATTATAGTGAGATTTTGCAAAATCAAATTCTTATTCGACTTCTTTCTTCAATTCCTTTTCTTTTTCCCGTAGGAAGAAACATCAAGAGGGTGTAAACAATAATGAAAGAAGTCGATGATTATAAAAACATTGGGCAATCTCATGACTGCCCAAGTGATACATTTATTATTCTGTTGGCTGCGCTACGCCTTCATTTTGCTGATCTTGTACACGTAGCCACTGATACCAGCCATAAGCAGCCATCACCACAAAGGCCGCATATAAACCTGCGGTTAAGTACAAGTCTTTATAAATAAACATCCCGACATAGATAATATCGACTACAACCCAAAGCACCCAAGTTGCAATATGTTTACGACTTGTCCAATAAGTAGCGAGCAAACTAAAAGCCGCTAACTGGGCATCCAGCATCGGAACGGCCGCATTGGTGAAGTTTTTCAGAATCAAACCGAATGCCAGACCTGCGATTGCAGAACCAATCAATTGCACCACAATTTTAGATATTGCCAGCGGTTCAATTTTAATGTCATGATCGACCTGTTTGCCTTTCAGCCAAACATAAAAACCGTAAAAGTTCATCACAGAGAAGAAAATTTGCAGAATCACTTCACCATACAACTGGTAAGTAAAAAACAAATAGCCATATAAAATGTAAGCCAGCATGTTAAATGGCCAGCACCACATATTACGAACGATAGTCAGTCCCACGCCAATCAGGCTAATAATGACCGCAAAAATTTCTAAATTTGACATGAAAAAATATCACTATAAACGTTGTGCTGACATGCAGTTCAATTCACTACATGTGAGTCAAACTTTTAAGATCGCATTGCCCATTTGGCCAATGCATTACTCACTTTGATTGAAAGCGCATCTACATATTCACTATACAGTGCAGATGCCAAAAGTACGCTCCCCAAACATGCGATCACCGCCAACAATACGGACAGATCGTAATTCAGCCCCATGCCCATGAACCAGTTAAATGCAGGAATACAGACGAGGTAAATGAGCATCAGATGTAATAGATAAATGGAGAACGAGAGCTTACCTAAATAAACCAATGGTTTTTTATCAAAAATATCCGATAACTGGTTGCAGAGCATAATACTAGAGACAATCAGAACCCCTGAGAAGAAGTTGCTATAGTCATAAGTTCTCCAGCCCAAAATGCGATACAGCCAGTGATAGGCATGACTATTGTTATGCGCCCCAGCAAAATACAGACCTGCAATAAACAATCCCCATGCCAAGATTGGTTTCATCTGTTTTCCATATAAATAGAAATAACAACCAATCACAAAGCTCAGCATTCCCAAGAAAAACCGTTCATCATCCCACAAGCCGCATAAGGGCAAAAGGACTGAGGCGATATAGAACAATGGCTTTTTGTAATAATACATCAGCAATAATACAAACAGCATAATTGAGCCGAACAGCTCAATTTGCATCGTCCAGAGCACCCAGTTACTGCCACTATCTGCAAATAAAAATGCGCCGATACTTCCCTCATAAGCAGCCTGCTGCAAGCTAACATCCTGAGTCGCATAAGCTTGTAGCCAGCCATTGACGAGGTCACTGTTAATATCCGTATAGCTCAGCGCCAGCCATGCCAAAATACAGGAAAAAAATGCAGGAATCGCTAAACGCGGGTAACGTTTGATCGCCATTTCTGCCACTTTTTTAGGGACATTTTGGTGTCTTAAAATGGCATAACTTAAAACAAAGCCACTCAATACAAAAAACACAAAAACGGCTGCTGTACCCGAGTACCAAAATGCAAACGGCGAATGATGGATAAAATAATCCCATTGGCCATGTGCTCGGTCATCTGGACTAAAATGATGCAGATAAGGATAGAAGCTTAAAGACAGGTGTGAGAACACCACAGCGAGACATGCCAAGCCACGAATACTTTCCGCTGCGTTTAATTTTGCCATAGTGGGGAGCAATGAAATAAGTGAGAAAACGTGCAAAGAATAGGACTGAATCAATACGCATGCAAGAATAAATCACAAAAGCCCCAGCATTAGGGGCTTTTGTCACACATTGATTGAATTATTCAACACGAACAATTTCACCATTTTCATTATGGTGAACGACACATATTTTTTGCTGACGACCTTGTGCAAGTTCCTGTTCAGGCAAGTCGAAATAACGTGCATAGTCATTGATGGTTTTCTTTTTCGCATGTTTCACGCTATGTGCCGGAATCAGCTTACACCACAAACAAAGCACTGCTGCACACGCCAGCAAAGTCACCATGTCCATTTGTAAACCGAACCAGAATGCATTAAACAAACGGTGGAATCCATAAGGTTTGTTGGCGCTGATTAGTGTAAATAACACCACCATCGGGCGCCAAAGTAAAAACCAGACACCCCAAAGCATTGCTGTAGAAGTGGTTGACATATAACGTCTATGCCAAGGTAACTGCGCGCGCAAGTCAATAATTAACGAATTTGTACTCATGAAGCCTCTAACCTAAATTATGGATTTGAACGGATGCCGCGATCTGGGCTTACCCAGCGCGCACGTTTACCATCCCCTCTCATCAACACTTTTGGGAAGGCAAGAATGCTAGCCGTAACAGTAATCAGCCAAAATACGAATGGATACCAAATCATCCAGTAATAGTTTTTAAGTAGACCTGGTTCATAACGACTATCCATCCATTTACTGATCATGAATTGGAATAAGCAGGTCGCACCTAACAAGATACCTGTGCCATATGGGAGAAATGGTGAGCTCATGACAGGTAAGAAATGGTTAGGAATAATAAGATTCACTAACCAGATACAAGCCACCAATAACATTAAATATGACCAGACCAATGTGAGTAATAACTCAATCATCAATGGCCACAAGAAGTTCAAACCCGGTCTAAACATGACATCAAAATTCTTAATCAGAACTTGCGCACCGCCCATCGCCCAGCGTAGACGTTGTTTATACAAACCTTTGAGTGTTTCAGGCATCAAAATCCAAACCAAAGCATTTGGTTCAAACTCGACATCCCAGCCTGCACGTTGCAATTTCCAAGTAATATCAATATCTTCAGTCAGCATATTTGGAGACCAATAGCCAACTTCATGAACCGCACTTTTACGAAATGCAGTCACAACCCCAGAAACCGTAAATAGACGTCCAAACACGCGCTGAGCACGTTTAATCATGCCAACAATCGATGAAAACTCACCTACCTGAATACGTCCAAGCAGGGTTGAACGGGTACGAATACGAGGATTCCCCGTAACCGCTGCAACTTTTTCATCGGCAAGGAAATGACGAACCATCCACTTTGCAGCGTGCGGATCAAGCAAGGCATCACCATCGATTCCGATCAGGAATTCTGCATCTGTGAGCAGACTTCCTGCTTGAAGACCCATCGCTTTACCTTGGTTTTGTGCCAAATGGACTACACGCAATTTTTCATAACGCTCTGCCAAGCGATCCAGCACTTCGCCCGTGTTATCTGAACTACCATCATTAATTGCAATCACTTCAAAATCTGGATAATCCAGCTTCAAGGCATGGCTAATGGTTTCTTCAGCATTATCACCTTCATTAAAACAAGGGATAAGCACCGCGACCTTCGGGTAAGAAGGCAAATCCTTAGGTTGAGTATAAACAGGTTCTTTGCGCTCTTTCATGTAGAACACAATTGCCCCGATCATCCATAAATAGGACATAAACAACGGATAATAAAACACGAACTCTAAGGCAGAATGCCAAAAGTGCTGTAACGCAGACATATTCCTTTAGCTCCTAAGGGACAATTCGGTCAGGTTTGGAATCAAACACCTGACGCATAATTTCAACATCTGGATGCCCTTTGATTGGATCATCAGGATAATATGCAATATGTAATGCACCTTGTTTGTACAACGACTTGATCGTATCCGCCATTTCCTCAGATGGGACAGGCTGATTGGTACGCCAGTTCTCTGCTTGCAACTCAAACACAGTTTTATACAATCCATTTGGATAAGATTTCACGCGATTAACAATATCTTGGTAGAACTTGTCTTTATCTTCCGCCTGTTCCATGTATGGCATTGCCATAATTGCTGTGAAATCATAACGTTTTAATGACTGTTCGAGTGACTGTGAGTACCAGTTCTCTGCGTAAGGATTCAGCGCAACTTGAGCATAAAGATTACGCGCAGTCATTAAAAATGGCTGATACTGACGAACTTCACCAGCCAACTGCAATGCAAAGTTATCGATATAATTGGTTTTGAACTGCGTCCATTTCTGTAACTCTGCATCATTGTGACGAACTTCTTCTAAGTCTGTCGGTAATCCTGCAGCAGCATATGCGGTGAGTGCCTCTGGACTTGCATCTTCATAATCAGACAACGTGGTATCATCATGGAATAAAATGCCGTTAAACGTCGATGATTTCCCTAAATCCTGATACAAGCCTTCAATCACACGACGAGCAGGTGCAGAGAACGGACTTAAACGGATATAACCCATGTTTAAGTGATCACTGTTTTTGGGCTGCTGTGTAACAACCAAATCTTTCGATACAGGATTTTCTTTTGGCAATTCCCAAGCAAGAAGCGGCATCCACGCATATAAACGAGTCACTTGTGTACGACTTTGAATTTGCCAAGAAACACGGTTAAATAGGTCTGCACGCATTGGAACATAGCGATTCGGGAAATACACCATATCGGCAGAACCGTTGGCATCTGGATCAGAGAATGCTTGTAAATACACTGTAGTGATGTGCATTTTCTGAATACGGTCAAGCAAGTCGCCCAAGTTACGTTCTTGCTGTGCAGGATCTGGATCGTAAATATCGTCTAAATCGACATGCATGATTTTTTGTGGACGATGGTTATCTCCCAAATTCTGATCACGAACCTCAATTTCCCGTGCCAAGCTATCCAGAGTCATATCATGTTCAACCAAAATACGGTTGATCGCGCCTAATGACTTTTTCAGATAGACAGGACCGTCATCTAAACTTACTGTAATTGGCATGCCCAATTCTTTGGCAATACGTACAGTTTCCAAGTTGTAACGACCATACGGCCAAACCATAACACGTGGTGCAGGAATACCATGTGCTTTAATTAGGTCACTATTTTTCTTTAAATCGTCATAAATACGTTTAGCATATGCACCATCACCTTCATATGTTTTGGTTTCTGGGTCATACAAACGTGTTGTTGCAGCAGGTTCTGAGTTACCTTGTGGGTTACCCAAAATACCGCGGTGCAGATTGTAACTATGGCTTGCGATTTCAACATAGCCACTTTTGCTCATCTCTTTAAGTTGAGCCCAAGTTAAAATTTTATCGCGAGAGATTTCTTCATCACCAAAACTCACCATCTGATCTGCTGCTGGTTCAAGCCATGAACCCACTACAGCCAAGACCACAGGAATTTTATTGGCTTTTACAAATGGGTAAACATTTTGATAAAAGTTTTCATAACCGTCATCAACAGTTAATAATACAGGCTTTTCTGGCAAAACCATTTTACCTGCATGTGCTTTTAAAAGCTGGTCTACACTAATAAAGTGGAAACCATTTTGTTGTAAATAGCGAACTTGCTCTTCAAAATGAGCAGTCGTTACCGAATATTCTGGAATTAGTGCATCTTTATCATCGGTAACTTCATGATAACCAATTACTGTGAGTGTCGTTGGATTGATTTTTGGTTGCTTCGCTGAAGCAATTTGAGTCACACCAAAAGCTGCCATGCCAACACAAGTTGCAAGCATCGAACTTAAAAAGCGATTAAACATAATATGCCTGTTTAAAAAACGTGATTTGACCAATCTGACATTACACTTCAAACACTCAAGTCGCTGGAGCAATCTCTTATATATTGCATGACTATTCAGATTAGTTAGTGTGGCGTATTTTCAAAAATTAAACTGAAAACTAGCTTAAAATTTTGGCACTCCACACCATATGTTCAGACACTTTCTACATGATTATATCAAGACTGATAAACCATGAAAAAAGACAAAATTGAATGATAAAATTTAAACAATTCATATGCCTATTTTGACACATAAATATTTCAAAAAATTAAAATCGGCAAAAGTATAGAAGAATCTGAGAACCAACTTCATATTCAATAAACAATCGTACAATTTAAAATATTTTTGCAACATACATTAACACTTAAATATTTACCTTTTTACCATCAAGTCACCTAGTTCAAACCAAGTGACTTGTGTGCAATGAGTTACTCATCACGTGTTTTGACATCAAATAACTCTATCTCAAAAATCAGATTTGAATTGGCTGGAATAATTTTTCCAATCTTACGATCGCCATATGCCAAATGCGCTGGAACAAGCAATTTACGTTTGCCACCAACACGCATTCCCATAATACCCTGATCCCAACCTTTAATGACACGACCAGTGCCAATCACACACTCAAAGTATTGACCACGATCAATTGATGAATCGAATTGCGTGCCGTCTTCCAACCAGCCTGTGTAGTGGGTCGTAATCAATGCACCTTTAACTGCCTCTTTACCTTCACCGACTTTTAAATCAATAATTTCTAATTCTTGCATAACCATTCCAATTCAAAATAAAACGAAAAATTATTCTAATATATAGGCTGCGCAATTTTATAAAAAATCAAATATTGCCCTGCCAATTCTTAGACATCTTCAAATAAAAAAGGCTGAGGGTATAATGACCAACAGCCTTCTACTTGCATATTTCAAGACTTAGCCTTGTTTTACGCTCTCTTTATAAATACTACAAGATTGATGATGATTCTCTTGCAAGCGTAATTTCTTACGTTGTTCAGCAGCTTCAAAACGACAACGCTTCCAGTCGTTATCCAATTTTAAAGGTGGTACTGCTTGTGGCTGACCATGTTCATCTACTGCAACCATGGTAAAGAAGCAGCTATTGGTATGACGCATGCTACGGCTACGAATATTTTGTGCTTCTACACGAATCCCGATTTCCATTGAAGTACGACCCACATGGTTCACACTTGCAAGGAACGTGACCAATTCACCTACATAAATCGGTTCTTTAAACGTTACTTTATCGACAGACAAAGTCACAACATAACTACCTGAATAACGGCTTGCACATGCATACGCCACTTGGTCAAGTAATTTTAAGACGGCTCCACCATGTACATTCCCTGAGAAATTTGCCATATCAGGTGTCATAAGAACCGTCATGGTTAATTCAGATTGGTCATCCGCTGACTGTAGAACTTGATCTAAAGGTGACATTAAAACACTCTTCGACTAAAGAATAATTGACAGTTAGCAATTATAGCCGATTTTTAGAATGATAAGTCCGATTATTTATCACTATTTCAGATAGAAACGGTCAGAATTATACAGCATATCTTATCAAAATATGCTGTATTTATGATATTTTTATAGAATCAATGCCTTAATTTTAATCTATTGCATTCGAGAGGTTGCAAGTAACTGTTCTTCCTTATCATGAATTGCCTGCTCGATGTCCTGAATTTTGGCTTGTGTCGCATAAACCCCTGCCAAACGCGTGTGATCCCGTTCAGTCACATCAAAAATATGCGCCTTTTCACGTAGGTCTGGCTGTATGACAACATCGGCATGTTTAAGTTCAATTCTGGATAATTGTTGCTGCATAATATTAATGTTCTGATTGAACAATCCCCACATATTGGCAGTTTCGGTATATTGCGGTTGCGCCAAAATATCCACCGCAATCACCACATCTGCACCCAACTGTCGCGCAACATCGACAGGGACAGGACTGACCAGCCCTCCATCGACATATTCTTTATTTCCAATCATGGCTGGTACAAACATACTAGGAATGGCTGAAGATGCGCGTACTGCCTGACCTGTATTGCCATAATTAAAGACGACTTTTTTACCATCTTTCAGTTCAGTCGCAACCACAAACAATGGGATTTTCATTTTTTCTAAAGGCGTATTATCAATCTGATCATTGATAAAGTCTTCAACCTTGGCTCCATCTAAAAATCCATTTTTACGCAGTGTGATTTCACGGACATCTTTTGCTTTCATGTTCAGCGCAATGTCTTTAATTTGCTCAGGCGTTTTACCACTTGCATAAAGTGCACCAACGATACTCCCTGCACTGGTTCCCACAATAAAATCAGGACGAATTCCATGTTCTTCCAAAACCTGAATCGCCCCGATATGCGCATAACCACGCGCGCCACCACTCCCAAGTACTAAAGCGACAATTGGTCGATGCTGTTGCTGTTTAATTTTCTCAAAATTAATTAAATTTGGACGTGCCTGCGCTTGTTCTGCTATAGCTTCATTGACAATATCCGTGGTCAATGGTGCAGGTTGTGCAACGCTATATGGCATGCTTTGACATGCTGAGAGCATGGCTAAACAAGTCGCAGAAAGAATCAGGTGTTTCATAGTCAACATCACCGAAATTACAACAAAAAAGGCAATCGCAGGCATTCTACTGTGAAAGAATAATCCGATTTAAACTGTTTCTTTACAGTATTGTTTCCATATAATTAATTGTTGCTTTTTGCAAAAAAACAACTGGATTTCTATGCACGTTTTTCTAATAGATTGTTTTAGAATTATTTTATTTTTGATTGCGGGTCTTTTAATCGCAGACAGCTTATATTTATTGTTACAGGGGAAAATTCATATTGGAATTGTACTGCCCCTTTTGATTGGTGTGGGTTTTCTAGCTATTGCGCTAGCATGGATTCAGATTCACCATTATTTAAATCAGCACCCAAAAATTGAGTATGTGTATTTTCTGCTTTGGGGACTGTTTGTCATCTGGCTCATAACTTTGGCAATTTTTGCCTATCAACTAAAAACGCACATTCAAAACCAAACCATCAACCAACCTGTCAAAGCCATTATTGTCTTGGGTAGTGGCACCTTTCAGGGACAACCTAGCCCAACTTTGGCTCGTCGTCTTGATCGTGCTGCCCAACTGGCCCAACAGCAGCCTCAAGCATGGCTCGTCCTTTCAGGTGGTCTGGATTTTAGCGAAAAAGATCCCGAAGCACAGATCATGGCAACTTATTTACAGCAAAAATACGGATTATCGGCACAGCGCATGCTACTGGATAAACAAAGCACCAGCACCGAATTAAATCTCAAAAATAGTGCAATTTTATTAGCACAGCATCAGATTACGAAAGATATGCCAATTGCAATTGTCACCAGTGATTTCCATACCATTCGTGCACAAGCGATTGCCAAAAAACAGGACTACATTCATAGCATTATGCTGGCAGCAGAGACCCCGTTAGAAACGCGTTATAACGCATGGCTTCGAGAATATTTTGCGTTTATTAGTGGAAAAATTTTGCAGGAATATTAATCCTTTTTCTCATTTAAATGTTTGACTTCTTTCACAAGTCCCTTTTATTTTCATTTAAGATAAAAAGAAAATAGATCCATGAAAGAAGTCGAATATTTTTTAATTTAAATAACCCAGTTTCTGCATCTGCTGACGCAAATGCCCAGTCAAATTGTCCTGCTCAGAATTAAACCGCTGAATAAATAATTCAGTCAGTTCAGGACTATTGAGATGAGCAAAGCTAATGTCATCAAAATTCTCATCAGAAGCATCGGCATATTGTACCCAGACCAACAGTTCCTCACCTTGAGCATTACGCAGTTGACCTTGTGCCCGTAAATCTGCCAATACCGCCAAGATATGGTTTTGATAAGCTTGGCGTAGGCAGAAGTCTTCCGCGTCGTGATCGGTATTTTTCGCAATATGGGTTACAACATCGTGGACTAAGTTGGGTAAGCCTTCGAATTCATTGCTACACCACTCCGAAATATACCAATATTGGTAAGCTTCATCTTCTTCTGAGCAGCCATTTGCCAGTTGCTCCAACGTATTTCCAACGATAAAGAAACCGCAAATATCCTCAACCATGCCCAAAGCAAGGGCATAAAATTTTTGATCTTGATACTGCTCAAGATAATGTTGCGTTGCAGCCTGAACATAACGACGAATAGCGGCATCCAGTTCAGGATAAAATGGGGATAAAGTCATCTTTCTTCTCTTCTATATAAAAAATTATCATTCATTTTGATCTTTTTTTGCGGTGCTTATATTAGACTCGTTTCATCTTTGTTTACACCCTCTTTTTTATTTGGCATGCATATCAGCATCACATAAAAAAGCCCGAGAAACTCGGGCTTTTGCGCTCACTCAACGCTCAACATCATCATATTTTATGAATGTTCAGGAAGTTGTTGTACATTCGCTTCATTCAAAAGTTGTTGATTTTCCTCACTCAGTTCGCGCTGTTTTTTGGTTGCCAAGAAATACACATAACCCACAACCAAGAACCCGACAAAAATCTCACCAATCGTGCCGTTGTAATAGAACATCGCCACAAAACACACCACAGCAATGACTAACGCAATCCCAGGAATAATTGGATAACCTGGTGCCATAAATGAACGATTTAGGTTTGGCTCAGAACGGCGAAGCTTGAACAAACTGAGCATACTCATGATGTACATGAGCAATGCACCGAAACACGCCATGGTAACAATCGCAGCCGTTAAGCTCATCCCTTGAATATTGATGATGTTATCACTAAAGATTGCAGCGATTCCGACCACACCACCCGCAATAATCGCACGATGCGGTGTATTGAATCGAGAAAGTTTTGCCAAGTTTTTTGGTAAAAACCCTGCACGACCCAAGGCAAAGATTTGACGTGAATATCCTAAAATAATGCCGTGGAAACTTGCCACCAAACCAAATAAACCAATCCACACCAACATATGCATCCAAGATGAATTGTTGCCGACAACTGCTTTCATGGCTTGTGGTAATGGATCATTAATATTAGACAGTTTGCTCCAGTCACCAACACCGCCTGCAAAAACCATCACCAAGAATGCCAATACCACCAGTGTCAAAATACCTGTGATATAGGCACGTGGAATGGTACGTTTCGGATCTTTGGCTTCTTCGGCTGCCATCGCTGCGCCTTCAATTGCCAAGAAGAACCAGATCGCAAATGGAATAGCTGCAAAAATACCTGACATTGCAGTCCCGCTAAAATGATTTGAACCCGCCCAACCATTCAGCACAAAATTTGAAAAACTAAAGCCTGGTTGTACCACCCCAATAAACACCAGTAGCTCAATCACCGCTAAAACAGTCACGATGAGTTCAAAAGTTGCAGCGATCTGTACCCCCACAATATTGAGTCCCATAAAGACAACATAGGCACCAAGTGCAATCATTTTGGGATTAATATCTGGAAATTGCACATTCAGATAAGCCCCGATGGCCATCGCAATTGCAGGTGGTGCAAAGACAAATTCGATTAATGTGGCAATTCCTGCAAGGAATCCCCCTGTTTCGCCAAAGGCTTTGCGACTATAAGCAAAAGGCCCGCCTGCATGTGGAATCGCAGTGGTTAACTCAGTAAAACTAAAAATAAAACAGGTATACATGGTCGCAACGATGAGCGTTGTGACTAAAAAGCCCAGTGTACCCGCGACTCCCCAACCGTAACTCCAGCCGAAATACTCACCTGAAATCACGAGACCAACGGCAATCCCCCACAAATGAAAGGTTCCTAGTGTCGGTTTTAGCTGATGACTCATTGCAGCACTCCTCTCAACAGAAGAATAGAAATTGTTTGATGCAACACCCCTGTTGCACATCCTTGTCTAGATAATGCGTCGAGCAACAATCAGAAAACTTGACTTTAAATGACGAGTTTTATCGGTTTATTGTCAAGTCGACAAAAATCAATCTCGCATACGCTGTATACAAATCATGGAAATCTTCCCATGCCCAAATCAACGCGACATGGTGAACAGACGAGGTCAGCACAGTATGAATCACGTAGAACAAAACGAATATTTAGATGCAAATACGCTCCTAATGCTTGCTGAACAAGCAATTTTGCAATATCCAAAAGCCTACCAAGGACAGGTCAAACTGCTTTGCCAATCTGAAAATGCGACATTTTTAGTGCGGACCGATAAAGCCCGCTATGCTTTACGCATTCATCGCCCGAACTATCACAGCAAACAAGATATTGAGAGCGAGCTACACTGGCTTGATGCACTCACTGAAAGCGGAATTGCTGTACCTCAAGCCATTTTGAATGAGCAAGGCGAACGAGTGCTGACACTGGCGTTAAACGATGGAACAACCCGTTATGCAGCCCTGTTTAACTGGGTTGAAGGCGACATGCCAACCACAGAAGTTGACCCGACTGCATTTCAGCAACTTGGACAAATCACGGCGAAACTGCACCGCCACAGCAAAACTTGGCAAATGCCTGACAATTTCCAGCGCATTATCTGGAATCACGACACCATGCTCAGTGCAGAGGGTCATTGGGGCGACTGGCGCAATGCACCGTATTTGAAAAAATCGGATCATGAGATTATTGAAGAGGCAGTGGCACGTATTGGCAGTGACTTAAGTACGTTTGGGCAATCTGCCGATCGTTATGGTCTGATTCATGCCGACTTACGCCTGACCAACCTACTGCTGCAAAATGACCGTATTGGTGTGATTGATTTTGATGACTGTGGCATGAGCTGGTTTATGCACGACTTGGCAGCGGCGATTAGTTTTAATGAACATCATGCTGCTGCACCAGAATGGGTAGACAACTGGATTGAAGGTTATGAGCGTGAAGCCCATATCAGCAATGAAGAATATGCACTGATTCCAACATTCATTATGCAACGACGTATTCAGATGATGGCGTGGGTTGGCTCACATGCACAAACCGAAATGGCGCTCAGTTTAGGCACTGATTGGGCAGATCACACCGTTCGCCTGTGCAAAAAATATATGAACCATCAACAACTGCCTGTTGGTGCTGCATAAATCTTGTTTGATGAAACTTCTGTCATCAAGCCTTGATTTTTCCTTGTGGGAGAAATGTAAAGCAGGTGTCAACAAGGATGAAAGAAGTCTGTTATATTTTCATATTGAATATTTAATCACCACGGACAGGTGATTCCCCTTTTAAGCAAATGCATACCACTGCCATTTCAGGATTCCTCAGTTGGTATGCATTTTGCTTAATCTAATGAATATGTGATATATGGAGATTTCATATGATTCAGATGCGTCACATCGCCAGTTCTTCGCAACTTTTTCAGTCTAATATGGGTAATCAAGGCGTGCTGTCGGCTGCGGCATCAGGTTTGAGCGACTTTATTGTGCAAAAAGGTGCCGATGTCGACCGTGTCTTTGGCATCAGCGGAATCAATCCTGAGTTACTCTCAAGCCCAACATTAAGCTTGCAACTTCCTAATTATTGTAAAGTTTTAGAACAAGCCGCTCACATTTCAGGCTGTGACAACTTTGGCTTGCACTATGGGCAACAGTTTCAACCCAAAGAACTTGGGTTAATTGGCTATATTGGTCTGTGCTCCGCGACCCTAGAAACTGCACTCCGCAATATGGTGAGCTATTTTCATCTGCATCAGAAAGACACATTAACCCGCCTGGTTGAACAGCAAGATTGCTGGCGACTGGACTACCAAGTCCAACATGGTGCAATTTTAACGCGCCGCCAAGATGCTGAATTGACCATTGGCATGTTTATGAATGTGATTCGTGGCGTATTGGGTTCACACTATTCTCCACGTGAAATTCACTTTGAGCATACCCGCCCAGAATACTGGCAAGAACACAGCAAGTTGTTTAATTCAGCCGTGTATTTTGATCAGCCATTTAACTCGATTGTAATTCCCAAAAAAGATTTAATGCGTGATATGCCAAGTAGCGACCCTCTGCTACTGACCATGATGCAAGATACCTTGCAACTCTTAAACCAGTCCAACACCACACAAGGTTTAAGCGATCAGGTTCGTTCACAGATTCAACTGGCGCTGAGCGAAGGTGAACCCAATTTGGAACATATTGCGGATGATTTGGGGATGTCGAGCTGTTCTCTGACCCGCCGCCTAAAATCGGAAGGCATGACCTTCACATCACTGGTCGATGGCGTACGCTGTGAGCTTGCTGAACATTATATGAAACAGAAAAATATCCCGATTTCTGAAATGGCATTTTTACTGGGTTATTCAGAAGTCAGTGCCTTTTCACGTGCCTTTAAACGCTGGTTTGGGATTAACCCAAGACAGTGGCGTAATTAAAATTGATCTGATGAAGTACTCAGATTTTTAACCCATTCAATAAACACCCTAAGCGTCGTCGACATATATTTTTTACTGGAGTAATAAAGATAAAATGGCTCTTTTGGGTAGTCATATTGCGTCAACACACGTTTTAATAAGCCTTGTTGTTCATAGTGTTGAACTAAATCTTCATAAACATAAATAATTCCCAAATGTTGCAAACCCGCCTCAATCGCCATTTGGTCGGTATTCACCGTTAGATCGCCCATCACTTTCTTTTCAATACATTTTCCATCTACGATAAATTCCCACGCGTACAACGCTCCACTAGGAAATTTTCGCTGAATACAATTAAAGCGCGCTAAATCCTCAATATTTTCAGGTTCACCAAATTTTTCAATAAACTGAGGTGTGGCAAATGGATAAAGCCCAACAGCCTGACTAAAAGGCAAAGCAATCATGTCTTGCTGAACTTGTTCATTAAATCTGATGCCAAAGTCAATCCCCTCATCGACAATATTCACCAATTGATCTGAGACCAATATTTCTAAGTGAATGTCAGGATATTGCTGTTTAAATGGCAAAAAAATCGATTTAAAAAACAGATCTTGCACAATACGAGGAATCGTAATTCGAATTTGTCCCTGTGGTGTATCACGATAAAAGTTAAGCTGATCAATCGCTTCTAAATAATTGAGATAAATAGACTCAACAGCATTAAACAACACCTCACCTTCAGGCGTTAAAGACACACTTCGAGTAGAACGGTTGAGCAAGCGAATGCCTAAATTATCCTCCAAAGCATTCATGGTATTGGTAATTGCTGGCGGACTTAGATTCAGTTCTTTTGCTGCTTTGATAAAGCTCGCATTCTTCACAATATGAATGAACACCTGTATGTGCTGAATATCGGGAAGCTTCTTCATTATTCAATAAACCTAAACTCTGTATTTATTTTTAATAAATTGTAGAACATTTTTCTCTGGACTACCTTAACTAAACATCTCTCATGAAACATGGAAAAGAAATGAAAACACGCACACTCGGACAAGATAATTTTCAAGTCTCCGCCTTAGGTTTTGGTTGTATGGGCATGAGCTTTGCCTATGGTGGCATGGAAGAACGACAAGCAATCCATACGATTCATCAAGCGATTGATTCGGGGATTACATTCTTTGATAGCGCAGAAGTTTATGGGCCTTTTGACAATGAAAAACTCTTGGCAAAAGCCATTAAAGGTCGTCGGGATCAACTGCAAATTGCCACAAAATTTGGTTTTTTAATTGATCCGACTCAACAAGGAGTTAATCAAATTAACGGTGTAAACAGTCATCCTGACCATATTCGACAAGCGGTTGAAGGTAGCCTACAACGCTTAGAGATTGACACTATTGATTTACTCTATCAGCACCGTTTAGACCCAAATGTACCGATTGAAGATGTCGTTGGCACGATGTCAGATCTAGTCAAAGCAGGTAAAGTGAAACACCTCGGACTATGCGAAGTTTCAGAAAAAACCTTACGCAAAGCCCATGCAATTCACCCGATTACTGCCGTACAAAGTGAATATTCGTTGTGGACACGCGATGTTGAAACCACCATATTGCCTGTATGTAAGGAATTAAATATTGGCTTTGTACCTTATAGCCCACTCGGTCGAGGCTTCTTGACAGGTAAATTGGACACAAGCCAACTGGCTGAAGATGATTTCCGTAAAGGTTTACCACGTTTTCAATCTGAAGCTGCTCAGCATAACCAGCAACTTTTACAGCAGATGCAAGAAATTGCAACTCAATATCAATGTTCTCTGGCTCAACTGGCACTGGCATGGATGCTTAACAAACATGAACACCTTGTTCCAATTCCAGGGATTCGAAAAATTGGGCATTTACAAGATAATGTACAGGCGGTTGAGCTCATCCTTTCCCTTGAAACACTACAGCAACTAGACGACATTTTTAAACCAAGCGCTATTTATGGTGAACGCTATTCAGAGAAAGAACTGGTTTTTCTCGATAATTAATTCAATATCTTAATTCTAAGAATCCGTATTGGTTTCTGCCGATACGGGTTTTAAAGTACAACAACTCAGTTCAACTTTTAATTCTTGAGTAACTAAAATCTCTTAATTGAATGAAGTATTTTTTCATATAACGACATCGCTTCTTTTTGACTTAAACTCGATGAGTCCGTTTCAATATTGCGAAATCCACTATTCAACTCTAACTGAATTAATGGGTCTAAGGCATTTGCTGCAGTACCTGTATGCTCCCATTTTGCATCAATACCATCTCTTCCTTTCATATGTGCGGAAATAATCCATTCATAACCAGACAAGGAGTGATCATTATCCTGATTCTTCTGCCCCTTTCGAATTGTCTGTATGCCTGTAAATACACTCGCAGCAAATGATGTCTTTTTGATATTATTTGTTGTTCTATCTACGAGATTTTCCAATACTTCTTTTGTCGATTCTGACTCCATAACAACATGTAAACTTGGAGCTGATTTAAACTCAAATCCAATGCTTTGATTGCTATGTCTGAAAGGTTGCCCTGAATCCTTAATAAAACCATTAATAATACATATACCTGCTTGATTTGGCATTTCAGCATTATCTCGACCAACTAAATTTTTAACTAAGTGATTAATAGCTGCAATACTTTCTTCTTCATATTTTTTTGAATAACCACCAGTAATTTTAAAAAACGTCTGTGTTGATTGATCATAGACAAATGCGTAAACATCTACGGGTAAGGTACCTCTTGCAAAAGTTGAATGTCCCCAAATAATTTTTGTGAGAGTCCTCCCCTGTTTTTCAATAGGAGTTTGATTCTTAATAAAATCCTCCTTGGTGCTATATTTTTTTTGAATTTCTTGTATTTCACTCTCAAAATCAGATTTCTTTGCATTGAGCTGGCTCTTGATCATAAATGAATCATATTTATCATTACCTCCAATTAAAGAAGCTTCTTTAGGCAACTGAAACGTGTACCGTCCAATACACCAATTTTGCATTTCATTCAAATTATTCGTTCTATCTGCTACAGGGTCATTTCGACTCTCTGCATAAGAACAGCTAGAAAGCGTAAAAATATTTGTGATGAATAGCGCAAATAAAATTTTATTCATTATGATTGCTCAAAATTTTAGAGGAATTCCAAATTCACTTATAAAATAAGAATATGTATATGAATCTATATATCTTTTAATAAAATATTTTACTTATTGATATAAATAAAACGAAGCCAGTATAAAATATTATGTAATTAAACCAATAAATTTCTGATGATTTATTTAATATCAAACCTAGAATCACACTCAAAGACAATGACTTCAACGCAGCTATCCCTCACCTATTTACAACCTATCGACATCTATCTGCACATTCCACTACACGATTTCACTGCGTATTGTTCACTCAGCAATCTGGATATTTTCTGGGATGAACAGCTTGCTGAAGCGTTGAAAGCTTCTTTACATCAGCAGCATTTTCAAATTTTGGCACAATCTGTCGACATCCAGTCTTCTCCTGAACGATTTATTGCCTATTTAAAAGTCTTGCCCGCTCAGCTTGAAGTCGACTTATCTATAATTACAGAGGCTTTGCAGCAGCATGCACCTTTACTCAATTACCAAATGCACTACTACTGCCCAACTTGATCGAAAGCTTAAAAGCCCTCTAAAACAATTTTGCCTTTTACAACACCCTGCTCAAGCAAGGCATGGATTTGTTTCAAATTTTCCGCATTAATCCTGCCAAAGACTTCGGTCAATGTAGTACTGATTTTGCCTGCATCAACCAATGCCGCCACTTCATTCAGCAGTTCAGACTGCTTGCTGATATCAGCCGTTTGAAAAGTCGAACGGGTAAACATCGACTCCCAATGAATCGATACCGATTTGCGCTTAAATGGCATGATATTTAAATGTTCAGGATCATCAATCAGACCAAAGCGGCCTTGCGGTGCAATCAGTTCCGCAATTTGTGCCACATAATCATGGCTATGCTGAATCGAAAATACAAAACTTGGGGCAAGTAGCCCAAGTTGTTCAAATTGTGGCTTTAAGGGTTGATGATGATTCAGTACCACATCTGCACCGAGCTGTTTGACCCATGCTTGAGTTTCAGGGCGCGAAGCTGTGGCAATAATCTGTAAATCAGTTTTAGCTTTCAGCAATTGCAAGGTGACTGAACCAACCCCACCCGCCGCACCAATGACCAAAATACTCGGTGCAGCCCCTGCCACAGCGTCTTGAACCCGTAAACGGTCAAAGAGCATTTCCCATGCAGTAATGGCGGTGAGTGGTAAGGCAGCCGCTTCGGCAAACGATAAAGATTGCGGTTTATGCCCGACAATTCGCTCATCGACCACATGATATTCGGCATTGGTGCCTGCACGGGTAAAATCTCCCGCATACCAAACCTCATCGCCTACCTTAAAATTACCCACTTTATCTCCAACGGCAACCACCGTACCTGTTGCATCCCAACCGAGTACTTTCCATTGCCCTGCCTCGGCAGACAGATTACGGCGCACTTTGGTATCGACAGGATTGACTGAAATCGCTGCAACTTTGACGAGCAGGTCATAGCCTTGAGCTTCAGGGATTGGAAGCTCAACATCGACCAAGGCATCGGCACGATCAATCGCCCCTTGTTGCTGATACGCGACTACTTTCATTTTTTGATCTCCACTTGCGAAAGACTACAGCATACCCTAAGCTCATTTTTTGGTTATACAGACAAATTTCATACATAGTGTCAAAAAGGATACTGTCATGAGCAAGGTAAAACATTCTCGCTTTAATTGTAGTCCAGGCTGTTCGGTGGAAGCAGCAATCGGGTTGTTAGATGGTAAATGGAAATGTATTGTGCTATGGCATTTACTCAAATTGAAAGTCATGCGATTTAATGAAATTCGTAAAAGTATTCCAAATGTCACTCCACGTATGCTGACCAATCAATTGCGTGAACTTGAAGAAGATGGCTTGATTATTCGCACGGTTTACCCGCAAGTTCCACCCAAAGTGGAATATCAACTGTCAGAATTGGGACAAAGTTTAGAACCTATTTTAGTTGCTTTAAAAGAATGGGGAGAAACCCATATCGGTTTATATGGTAAACCGAATCCGCAAGATACTCCTGAAAATGTCAAACTAGAAACATCCTAAATTTCTCTCACCGAGCCTTTTATTTTTCTTGCACTGTACATTTCTTCTTCCTTTGGGAGAAAGCTAGGATGAGGCTATATAGTGATGAAAGAACCCGCATAAAAAAAGCCCCATCTACTGATCGGGCTTTTTTTGCAATGAAATGCTTTAGAGCTTAGCCTTTGAGTTTGGTAATCGCTTGATCCAGCGCATTCACCAACCAGTCAATGTCATGTGCTTGGAACGCTAGTGGTGGACGAAGTTTCAAGACATTGCCGTAAGGGCCTGCCACTGAAGTCAATACACGATGCGTATTACGCAATTCCTCAATCAAATCGAGTGCTAACGCTTTATCAGGTGTTTTGCTGTCACGGTCTTTGACCAATTCAAAACCAATAAACAGACCCGCACCACGCACATCACCCACACATTCGTGTTTATCCATCAGTTTTGCCAGTTCAGCCTGTAACAATGCACCGACTTTTTGGCTATGCGCTTGCAATTCTTCTTCCTGAATCACTTTCAATACCGCTTGTGCCGCAGCCATGGACACAGGGTTACCACCAAAGGTATTGAAATATGGAATCTGGTCGCTAAATGCCGCCAAAACATCACCTTTTGCCAGCAAACCAGACACAGGAATACCATTCCCCATTGGTTTACCTGTCGTAATCACATCAGGAACAATACCGTGGCGAGCAAAGCCCCAGAACGCATCACCTGTGCGCGCAAAGCCAGGTTGCACTTCGTCGGCAATAAAAATCCCGCCATTGGCATGCACAACATCTACTGCTTTTTTCAAGAAACCGACTGGGTTTGGCATTACACCATCGGATGAGAAAATCGAATCGGCAAGGAAGCCCGCAAATTTAATGCCATGGGCTTTCATATCATCAATTTGTTGTTGGATTTGAGCAGCAAACCAATCGCCTAAATCTTCAGTTTGAATACGGTAATAATCAGGTGCAGGCACTAAACGCGTGGTTGCATCCAAAGCTTGACCTGTACCCAACGCAGGTGAACAGCCAGACGTTAAACTGCTGGTGCCATGATAGGCTTCTTGCGACACAATAATCCCTGTACCGCCACTGTATTCACGCGCAATACGAATCGCCAAGTCATTGGCTTCTGAACCTGTACACATATACATGGCACGATCGACTTCACTTGGCACTGTTTTGAGTAATTCTTCCGTGTAATCCAAAATATTTTCATGCAAATAACGTGTGTGTGTATTGAGCATTTTCATTTGGGCATTGACTGCTTCGATCACCGCAGGGTGACAGTGCCCAATGCTTGCCACATTGTTATACACATCCAAATACTGGTTGCCCGCAGCATCCCACAAATACTGCCCTTCACCGCGAACCAAATGCACAGGGTTACGGTAAAACAGACGATATGAATCACCCAGAATTTTGCTGCGTTTATCCGTGAGTTTACGTGTTTCTGTATCGAGAGCATCCGCATGTTCAGCACGGAAGCTGTTGGTATCCATAATCGTTGAGCGTGTATTCATGCGTATTCTCCTGAAACCTGTTTCATACTGACTGAGGTTAATTTTTCTGCATGTTTTGATCATAATCCGCTTTTTTTAAAAATGCAATAAAATACACAAATACTTTTTTATACACATTTCGACTCGATTTTCTCCCCAATACTCAGTAAGATGAACCCTAGAAAAAATCATGATTGAGAACAGGCATGTTGCAGCAAGAACGCTTACACCGAATTCAGGCACTCCTGAAAAAAATACAACGCATCAGCACGGAACGCGTGATGCAAGAACTGGATATTTCTCGGGAAACTGCACGACGTGACATTATTGAACTGGAAGCTCTAGGGGTTGCCAAACGTGTGCATGGCGGAATTGTGGCAGTGGATAGTGTTGCCGTTGAAGCCCCACTCAATGTGCGCCATACCCAAATGGCAAAAGAAAAACGCGCCATTGCCCGAGCTGCACTGCAACATTTACACACAGGACAAACCATATTTTTAGATGCTGGCAGCACCACTTCAATTTTGGCGGAAGAATTACGAACATTGTCAGGGCTGACCATCATCACCAACAGTCTACAAGCAGTTTTCAATCTCACGATTGGTTATGAACATGAAGCCCCCCCCCATGAAATTATTTTACTTGGCGGACGGGTACTGCAGCGCCCACAAACCCAAGGCGATTTGGTGATTTCAGAGATTTATCGTTATCAGGCAGATGTAGCTCTACTCTCACCCGTTGGCATTGATCCGCAATACGGCGCAAGCAGTTTTTATAGTGAAGAAGCCAATATTGCTCAAGCCATGGTCAAACAAGCAAAGCAAACCTTTATTTTGGCAGATCAAAGCAAATTAGGCATTGTCAGTCGCGTACGCTATGCACAAAGTCATGAAGTTTCGATGCTAATTAGCAATCAGGAAGCCAAATCAGAGATTGATCTTGCAGCTTATCAGCAACATTTTCAACAACTGCTTTTTGTCTAAAGTTGAGAAACTACACGTTGATTTGAATAGTAGTTTTTCTTATCCAGATACATTTGATGATCCGCACGCTTGAGCAGTTCTTCCAGACTTTCATAAGGTTCACTGGTTGCCATGCCAATTGCAACACTCATCTTTAAACTGGCATGAAACTGGTTGTCTAAACGAAATAATTCTTTCAATGTCACCACCAGTTTTTCGGCAGTTTGTTGATCTGCACGTGGCAACAACACCACAAATTCATCTCCTCCTATACGTGAACCCGAATAAGGTGGACTAATCGCCTGTTGTAGAATTTCACCCGTCCGTCTTAAAACATCATCACCTGCATCGTGTCCAAACTCATCATTGACGTTCTTTAATGCATTCAGATCTAAATAAATAAGTGACACAGGAAATATTTTTTGGCGGGTGAGACGCTTAAGTTCTTCATGGAAAAATGCCCGATTGTAGAGCTTGGTCAATACATCATGTTTGCCCAAATACTCCAAATAAGATTCTGCTTTTTTACGTGCCGTAATATCGGTCATGGCCAATTGAACCAGTGACCAGTCATGTTCATAACTTGGGAAAATGGAAAATTGCAGTAACACATGCCGCTCTGAACCATCGAGTGCATAATTCACCACTTCGCGTTGATGAAACAGATTTCCTTCCCAAAGCTCCATCAGTTGCTCACGAAACGAATTGAGCATTTCTGGGCCACCTAAAATTTTATCCACATTTTCCATCAAAGTATGGCGATTAGGTGCAAGAAACAAATCTAAAGTTTTCTGATTAATATCAAGTACCCGAATACTCGCTATACTGTCTCGGATAAATTCAGGATGCACATCCAAAAAAGTGCGCAAGTCTTCAATGCCGATTCTTCTAAGCTGATCGAGTTTTAATTTAATTTCACTAAAATCTTCGACCCAGAGCGCTGCTGGAGAATAAATAAAACGCGCTTCTGCCAAAGACCGATTTTTAAACTCCTGCCGACGTGCATTTTGATAAGCAGTGATATCTTCTGTTGTGACTAAGATCAAACTTAAGTCATGTTCTGCATCAGGTAAAATCTGCCCGCGTAGCTGGATATCAATCCGCTTTCCCGTAATGGAATAATTCACCTGTTCACTGGCAAATTGTAATTCTCCATTCCACACTGCAACCAGCCCATCAATTTGCAAGTTATACATTTCATCCCTAAAAATTTCAGGCAAATGTGCCGATAAATGCGCCAAATCTCGAGCCTCAAATAAAGTTAGCGTCGCCTGATTAACATCCAGAATTCGGATTTTTTCCACACATTGACGTACATGCTCTAAATCTTCTAACAAAAACTCTCGCAAATCGGTAATACCTTGTGTTCTCCACTGATCAAACAGATGACCAATCTCACTCCAGTCTTCAATCCACATGGCAATTGGAGCAAGCTGAAAAATATGAAATGAATTGATAGCATCAAGTTGTGGCATGCTTTGTCCTTATTGTTATAAATGTGAAATGTGTAGGGTTATTCTTTGTAATACCATACTCACAAGATCAAGAAAAATCAAAACTTAGGTTTAAATGTAAAAAATTTCAAAAAAAAATCACGCAGGAGCGTGATTTATAAAATGGTGGCTATGACGAGACTTGAACTTGTGACCCCCGCATTATGAGTGCGGTGCTCTAACCAACTGAGCTACATAGCCGAAAACTGTGCGCGCATTATCTTTACTTTTTGTAACAGCGTCAAGCTTTTTTTCAAAAAAAATTGGAGAAGTGAGCCTGTAAGCCGGGTTCTGTCGAGGACGATCATTCCTCTAGGCGTACAATCACTCATACGCTCAAGCGACCTACCCGAATCCAGTACGGGCCGTACCTCAGGATTCCTATTTGGTCTTGCTTCTGGTGGGGTTTACCATGCCGTGAACTGTTACCAGACACGCGGTGCGCTCTTACCGCACCCTTTCACCCTTACCAAATCCTACCGAGAATCGGAGGAATTGGCGGTCTACTCTCTGCTGCACTTTCCGTCGGCTCGCGCCGCCCAGGCGTTACCTGGCACCCTGCCCTTTGAAGCCCGGACTTTCCTCTCCTGCTTCAGTCACGAAGACCTCCACAGCAGCGACCGTCCAGCTCACTTCGGCGCGTATAGTAGCAAATCTTATTCAGAATTGCTTGCGTTTTTTTGAGCAGTTAGTCGTTCATACTTTTCCATGAGCTGTTCTTGCGTTTCTGCATGATTCGGATCGAGTGGAATACAATCGACTGGGCAGAACAACTGACACTGTGGTTTGTCATGATGCCCCACGCACTCAGTGCATAAGTCGGGGTTAATTTCATAAATCAGTTCCCCGAAGTAAATCGCTTCATTGGGGCAGACAGGCTCACAAACATCACAGTTAATGCATTCTTCGGTAATATATAAAGACACTTTACCAACCTTGCTGATGTTTACGCTGAAAAGCTTCAACGACATGCTGAGGAACAAATTTTGAAACGTCCCCTTTTAAGCGCGCTATCTCACGTACCATCGTCGATGAAATAAAAGAATATTGCTCTGCTGGCGTCAAAAACACGGTTTCAAAACTTGCATCTAAAGTACGATTCATATTGGCGAGTTGAAACTCATATTCAAAGTCCGACACTGCGCGTAAACCACGCAACACGGCTGTCGCTTTTTGCTCATTAAAAAAATTGACCAACAAGCCATCAAAGCCCATAAATTCAACATTATCCAGATGACTCAATGACTGCTTCGCCAAGTCAACACGTTCTTCAAGAGAAAAAACGGGGTTTTTGTGATGTCCGACAGCGATTGCAACCACAACCTCATCAAACATTTTGGCTGCACGCACAACCAAATCAATATGACCTTTGGTAATCGGATCGAACGTCCCTGGGTAAATGATGCGTGATTTCGACATCCTCATCTTCTCTAGTTTCCGCTTAGATGTCGCTATTCTAGCAAAAAGTTGTTTTTTAGCGAAGGAATGCTTTGTTTTCTGTAGAAAAGCTTCACCTTGTGAACAGTTTGCGGCACAATAGACGCAGTTTTGGAATGATTTAATTATGACGAAAGCAACTGTAGTCAAGAAAAATAATGGCGGAACTATCGCTCAAAATAAGCGTGCCCGCCATGATTATTTTATCGAAGAAAAATTTGAAGCAGGAATGTCCCTCCAAGGTTGGGAAGTCAAATCTCTGCGCGCTGGACGGATGAGTCTAGTTGAAAGTTATATTATTTTTAAAAATGGCGAAGCGTTTTTATTTGGTGCACAAATTCAGCCATTACTCTCGGCTTCTACACATGTGGTACCTGAAGCAACTCGTACTCGCAAGCTGTTATTGTCGCGTCGTGAACTTGAAAAGCTAACAGGCGCAGTCAACCAGAAAGGTTACTCTTGTGTCCCTTTAGCCTGTTACTGGAAAGGTCATTTAGCTAAACTGGAAATTGCACTGGTGAAAGGTAAACAACTTCACGACAAGCGTGCCAGTGAAAAAGACCGTGACTGGCAACGTGACAAGGCGCGTATTTTCCACCGCTAAATCACAACTGATATGATTAAAGCGAGATTTGATATCTCGTTTTTTATGCAAGCTCTTTTTTTAAACTTATTCTATTTACAATCACTCTTTTAATACCGATTCAAACTATAGGTGGTCAACTCGATAAACGAAAATTGTGATTGGCAATTAATACTGAAAGTTCATTCTCCCTTTGGGATGAGGAACACTGTTCCGCAAGAGGATGAAAATGCCCTCATTGTGATTTTTTGTTCAAAAAATGACTTATGAAAGTGCCCAATACTGTGAGAAGCAAATTTAGGCAGAATGATTGATCCGATTCAACATCAAAGCTACATATTCACCAAACCACATTGCAGTATCTAAATCACCTTGTGGTGGGGTAATTTCTATAGGTGCATTATTAGATTGGGTCATGAGTCCCAAATGGCTGGCTAAACGGTTTAAATCGGTATCTTTTTGCCCTGTTGACAATAACGGTAAACCTGTCCACAACATGCCATGCTGCATGGAAAACAGATTAATTTGTTGTAAAACAGATAGTTTATCTCCACTTAAGCCACCCGAATTGGTAAAGCCTGCGGCAAGTTTGCCCTGCCATAAACGGTTAATCCAGCGCTTCGAAGTCGAGTCCATAAACATTTTAAATGGGCCTGTGACACTTCCCATATAGGTTGGACAACCTAAAATAATGCCATGTGCCTGATCCAGCTTGTCCCAATCAATATGTTCAATCGACATGACATGCACAGTCACACCAATTTGCATTGCACCTTTAGCAATATATTGCGCAACTTTTGCGGTATGCCCATAAGGGCTGTGGTAAACAATCGCAAGGGATTTCGGCAGTGTTGTCATTATTGAGAATCAATAGCAAAAAATCCCGAGCAGTTTAGCATGAATTAATCTTGCATAAATACGAATGTCGCCATGCGCCCTGTTTTTGCATGACGGCGATAAGAAAAATAATCTTCAGTTTGAGTATAAGTACACTGATCACCGCCTGACACCAAAGTCACGCCATGCTGCTCTAAGATATAACGCGCAATTGCATACAGATCAGCATAGTATTTCCCTGCTTGCTCGCCTGCTTTAAAAGCAAACTCCAACGGATATTTTTCACAAAATGCCTGTTTAACTTCTGCACCAATCTCAAAGCAAGGCTGACTAATACAGGCTCCGAGCCATGCCCAAGTTGGCTGAGTTTGCATACTGGTAATGGTGTTTTCAATGATGCCACCTGCCAGACCACGCCAGCCCGCATGTAGATTAGCGACTTCAGTGCCATCGGCATTCCCAAGCACCACAGGCAAACAGTCTGCTGTCATCATCAAAATTGCATGACCTTTTTGCTGTGTGACCAAACCATCACCCACCAATGGTTCAAAATACACTTGCTCATTCACCGTATGGCAAATCGTGCTATGGGTTTGAGTCATCCACGTCAGTTTATTTACTCCGTGCTGCGCAAACTCATTGAGTAATGCCATACGATGTTGCTGAACGCGCACTGGATCATCCTGCACATGCAATGCCAAATTAAACCCTGACAGTTCAGCTCGTTCACTCGACAAACTTTTAGGATGTTGCACATGGGTTTGTCCCACATAAACACCTTGGGGTAAACCTTGAACAAATTGCATGCTTAAATTCTCCAGTTACGAGGTCAATGATACAGCTTATTAATAAGCTGCATTTTCTTCACGAAGGACTTGGACTAAATGTTTGAAGTCTTCTGGCCACGGTGCTTCAAATAGCATTTCCTCTTGAGTACGAGGATGCACCAGACCCAGTTTAGCTGCATGTAAGGCTTGACGGCGGAAAGCGCGCAAAGTACTCGCGAGAAGTTCTGAAGCACCTGCTGGCACACGCACACGATTGACATAGACGGTATCGCCCACTAAACCATGTCCAATATAAGTAAAATGCACACGAATCTGATGGGTACGACCTGTTTCAAGTTGTGCTTGTACACGGGTAAAGTGCTGGAAACGCTCTTTGACATTGTAATGAGTTACTGCATCACGACCACCAGGCAATACCGTCATTTTGACACGATCAACAGGGTGGCGCTTAATCGGCTCATCAATCGTGCCGCCTGCAATAATATTGCCATACACCACAAGATCATAAACTCGGTAAACCGATTTATCACCCAGCTGTTTGGTCAATGAAAATTGTGCTTCAAGATTTTTCGCAACAACCAACAAACCACTGGTGTCTTTATCAATACGATGCACCAGTCCTGCACGCGACAATTCTGCCGATTTTGGATAATGATACAGCAAGGCATTCACCAGTGTGCCTGAGCCATTGCCCGCACCTGGATGCACCACCATACCCACAGGCTTGTTAATGACTAAAATATCATCATCTTCATAGACAATATCGAGTGGGATATTTTCAGGCTGGTTATGGGTTTGTGGCTCAAGTTCAACCTCAAGTGTGAGCAGCTCACGCCCTTCACAGCGATATTTCGGTTTAATTTTGTTACCATCGACAAGCAGATGCCCATCTTTCATCCATTGTTTGAGTTTTTCTCGTG
The DNA here is from genome assembly GCF_003261585.1 of Acinetobacter sp. MB5. Classification (GTDB taxonomy): domain Bacteria; phylum Pseudomonadota; class Gammaproteobacteria; order Pseudomonadales; family Moraxellaceae; genus Acinetobacter. Next base: position 95,159 of record NZ_POVU01000006.1, read on the forward strand.
AAAAATCAGACCAAACGGTGGCTGCGACCTGATCAATTCGCAGTCCAAGGTATTGTTCATCCAACTGAAATTGCAACGATAAATGTGTTGCAGTTACGCCCGAAGTATGATTATCTGCATCCTCAGCATCTTCAAGTAAATTGAAATCTGTTTCAGTGAAATTAGAATGAGAAGATTGTGTTGAAGTCATTTGGCTCATTAAGACAATAATGGTTTAATAATGCCATTGTAGCTCATTGCCCGTATTAACTGAGGAATTTTTATGTCGCTACCACGTTATAAAGTTACTATGCTTGTGCTTTGTTTAGGCATTGCAGGTACATTTGTGGGCTGTAGCAGCAATCCATCAAAAAAAGAAGTTGTCGATCTTGGACCACAAAGCAGCGAACAAGCCTATTTTGATTCAGCTGAACAAGCGCTGAATAAAGGTCAATATAATGAAGCGGCAAAAAATCTCCAAGCGATTGATACTTATTTTCCAACTGGGACACATGCCCAAAAAGCACAGTTGGATTTAATTTATGTGAAGTTCCAACAAAAAGATTATCCAGGTGTTGTAACTGCCGCGGACCGTTTTATTCGTTTGAATCCAGACCATCCGAATGTTGCTTATGCTTACTATGCACGTGGCGTTGCCAACATGGAACAAAACTATGATGGTATCGCTCGTTATACATCGCTCAAACAATCTCATCGCGATGTGAACTATTTAAAACTGGCTTATCAAAACTTTGTTGATCTCATTCGTCGTTTCCCTTCAAGCCAATACTCTGTCGATGCAGCACAGCGTATGAAGTATATTGGCGAGGAACTTGCAGAACATGAAATGACGGCTGCACGTTTTAATGTTGAGCGTCAAGCATGGGTTGCTGCAATTGAACGCGGTCAGTGGGTTGTCGAACATTACCCAAATACGCCACAAATTCCTGAAGCATTGGCAACGATTGCTTATGGTTACAACCAATTGGGCGACCAACAAAGTGCACAGCAATATATCAATCTTCTTAAGTTGAACTATCCAAATCTAGTGAAAGCCAATGGTACGGTTGACCTTGCTGCCGCTCGTAAAGAAGGTAGCTGGTGGAATAAAGCCACTTTAGGTATTTTTGGTCGTAGCTCTGAAAGCAATATAAATCATAGTCAAGAAGCTGCTCAAGAGAGCACCGAAAAACGTAGCTGGACCAACCGCTTAAGCTTCGGCATGCTCGACAAGCCTGAGCAGGAACAAACTGCCGCACCTGCTGCTGTTACATCTGAACCAGTTGCTGCGCCAGTTACAACTTCTGAAGAGAAGCCAAAACGTAGCTGGATCAATCGTCTTAGCTTTGGTTTACTCGACAAACCTGAAAGCAACTGATTTCAGATGTCTGATTCATAAAAGGCGGGCCATGTGCTCGCCTTTTATATGTTGTGTAACTGGAAAATTTGCTACACTGATCAACCTGCATTGTATTTTTACATCCCTGATTATGGCGATTCCACAACAAACGATTGACCAAATTCTTGACCGTACAGATCTGGTTGATCTGATTGGGCAACGTGTCAAACTTAAAAAAACTGGACGTACATATTCAGGTTGCTGCCCATTTCATCAGGAAAAAAGCCCGTCTTTCCACGTCTATCGTGACAAGCAGTACTATCACTGCTTTGGTTGTCAAGCCAATGGCAATGCCATTAAATTTTTAATGGACATCGACAATCGTAGTTTTATCGAGGTGATGAAAGACCTCGCCAGCCAAACTGGCATAGAACTTCCAAAAGACAATCAGGACAGTAAAAAACTCATCTATAAAAAAACAGCGACTCCAGCACCTCAAACCAGCCCTGCACCGAGTCTGCCTGTATCTCCCCCAGATGCCATGCAGGAGTTTGAGCCGTATCCATTTCCACAGGATGATCCCTTTTTCTTTGCCGACCAGCAGTTTTCCGAAATTACCCAAGAAGGTAACCTATATGACTTACTGGAAAATATTGCTCAGTTTTATCAGCAACAGTTACCCAAAAGTGCTTCTGCACAGCGTTATTTCAAACAGCGTGGTTTAAGTCCTACAACCATCCAAGATTGGCGTTTAGGTTATGCGCCTGAAGACTGGCAGCATCTAGAACATGCTTTCCCGCAAGATATTGATGGTTTAAAACAGCTCGGTTTGATTCGTACCAGTGACAGCGGACGTGATTTTGACCTGTTACGTGATCGGGTCATTTTCCCGATTCGTGACGCTAAAGGTCGTGTTGTCGGTTTTGGTGGTCGTGCACTGAATGATGAAATCAAGCCCAAATACATTAACTCGCCTGACTCGGAAGTCTTTCATAAAAACCAGTTGCTCTATGGGCTATATGAAGGCACGAAATTTAAAGCCCAAGACTGGCTTTTGGTCGAAGGTTATATGGATGTGATTGCATTGCATCAGGCAGGCATTCATGGTGGTGTTGCAACACTTGGAACTGCCAGTAATACCGAACACTTAAATATTTTATTTAAACGTAATCATCGGATTACCATCGCTTTTGATGGAGATAGCGCAGGGCAAAAAGCAGCTCGTCGCACATTAGAAATTGCATTACCTTTACTGAATGATGGTCGTGAGCTGAAATTTTTTATTTTGCCCAATGACCATGACCCTGACTCGTTAATCCGTCAGGAAGGCGTGGAAAGATTCCAACAACTCTGGCAACAAGCCCCTCTGCTATCTGACTTCTTATTCGCTTTACTGACACAGCAACACGATGTCAGCACGCCTGAAGGTAAAAGTCAGGTGATGGGTGAACTCAAAAATCTGACTCAATTGCTGCCACCACAAGGCTCTTATCGTTATTTGCTCAGTCAGGCATTTCGAGAGAAACTCGGACTCGGCAAACGCTTTACGCCTAAGGTCAGTCATGATGCGTCGTTATCATTTAACATCCGTACCCGAGATGAAGACTTTGCAGTCGCCTTGCTGATGAGCAACCCATTTCTCTATACACATTTTGAGCAACTGCGCGCTTATATTCAGCAAGATGATTTATTGGCCGAGATTTTAGCCGTGCTTGATCAGGTTTTTGACAAACTGCCTGATGATCAGGAACGTGCGATTTATTATGTGCTAGGTGCATGCTATGCCTATCGTGGAGAAATCGCTGAATTACTGCAACGCACCAATGTACTTGAGATTTTAAATTCGCCAGAACGAACATTTAATTTTGCTAAAGAAAATGCATTGGCATTACAAGAAAAGTTACTCAAACAACGAATGAAACGTCCTGCTTCTTTACAGGAATCACAAAACTTACGCATGCAGCTCAATGAGCTGACCAAACAAATTAGCCTTAGACTCTTACATTAAGCAGATACATGATGCATCTGCTTGATTAAAATGTGTTATTTAATAAAAGAATAAACGCTGATATGTCGACTGAAAACACTTGTGTACACCAAGCCGTTGCACTTGCTGCCGACGAGTTTGGGCATCTTCAAATTCTCCATCAAAAATGCCGATTGAAACACTTCGTAAATCAGGTAAATACTGTGCCATTTGCATTTTGCTAAAATGCAACGGATGCAAACAAGCCTGTTGGAATCGTGTATATGAGGATGCAGAACTGGTGCGATATTTCATGTCAATCTCCTACCGCTAAAAATCGAATGCGAGCAGTGAAAATCAACCAATATCCCTTTCGGAGATTTTACAGCGGACATAGTATAAAACCGAAATTCAGACAGATAAAAATCTCAAATGACTATAAATGCAGATCAAAAGACGCTGACTTGACAAGATTTTTCTACTTATTCTATTGAATTATAACTCTTATTTTTTTATAAATTTGCTCCATCATGAGAAATGACTATGTCGTCACCTCTCACCATGTAGAAGCTTTAGCTTTTGGGTTTACGACGATGTTCCAATACTCGTTGCAAGTGATCCTGAATCCATTCCAAATATTCAGGATCTTCCGTTTGTGCAGCTTCCCGCAACAACATTGAAGTCGGATGTAATAACTTATGTGTGAGACGATGGGCGAGTTCCTGAATCACTTTTTCTGGTGACTCACCTTCATGCAAGCACTGTAAAGCATGATCCACTTCTTCTTGTTGCATTTGCTGCCCTGCTTCGCGATAGGCGCAAATGGAGTGCCCTGCTTCTTTAACCTTTTCTTGGGTTAAAAGCTGCGTTGCAAGTTGATTAACCATCACTTCAGCTTCAACCGCCGCTTGACGACGTTGTGCCAAATTCTCATCAATCACGCTTTGCAGATCATCGACACCATATAAATAGACACCATCGAGACTTTCCACTTTGGAGTCAATGTCACGTGGAACAGCCAAATCAACCATCAGCATTTGCTGATAGCGGCGCTTCTTTAAGGCTGTTTTGACATCTTGGTAAGCAATCACCTGATGCAAGCTGCCTGTACAACTTGAAATGACATCAGCACGATACAAATGCTCTGACAGCTCATTAAATGGAATAATTTCAACATCCACAAATGCGGTAATTTCACTGGCCAGTTTTTCTGCACGTTCACGACCACGGTTACAAATCAGGATTTTTGCAACCCCTAAATCCGCCATGTGCTTGGCAACCAAGCTATTCATTTCACCTGCGGCAACCATCAACACCACCAGTTTTTCAGGGTGGCTAAAGACTTGTTGAGCAAGCTGGGCAACTGCATAACCCATCGAAACTGCATGACTGCCTACAGCTGTTTCAGAACGAACTCGCTTTGCTGCATAAAACGCATATTCAAAGACACGGTTTAAATGTCCAGAAACCGTACCAGACTCTTTTGCTAGAGCCAAAGCCGATTTCACTTGCCCTAAAATTTGTGGTTCGCCAAGCATCAGTGAATCTAGGCCACTGGCGACGCGCATAAGGTGGGATACCGCCTGAATATCTTCATAACGATATACATGATTAAACAATTGGTTAACATCAATGCCATTTGATTGAGCCAGCCAATTTAATAGCATGTCTGCTTCGTCGGTGATGGCATAGACTTCTGTACGGTTACAGGTCGACACCACCACTAAATCATTTAAATGACTCTGATGACTTTGATCAGCCAATAATGCACGCAAACGTTCCGCATTAAACGCAACACGTTCGCGCAATTCAACTGAAGCTGTTTGATGGTTGACACCTAAGGCAAAGAACGTCATGTCAGATCATCATTTCACTAAAACTATGCATGTGTTATTGTGCATCATCGGTGTCATAATAAGCATAAATATTTGGATAAAGAAACTTTGCAGCAAGTAATTCGCCAACAATCATGTATGTTAATACGACGGTATTCTAGCACAGTCTTATTGCTAGGTAGCATCACCTTATCTGCTTATAGTTACACATATGCGCAAAATCCAGTGATTCGCTACAACCCACTACCGTTACAACAAACCATGATTGCAGAATTTGCATTGCAATATCAGCAAACCGCTACAGCATTACACAACTATACGGCTCTCGCAATTCATAGTGACTCAACAGCCATAAAACAACGGGCCCTCGACATTGCACTTGATGAAAATGACACTTTAGCTGCACTCGACATCGCAACACACTGGGTCAATCAAGATCCAAGTGATGTCCCTGCTTTGTTCTATTTAGCACACATTGCACTAAAAGCACACAAGTATGAATTGACAGCTCAAACACTTGATAAAATTTTAAACATTGATCCCGATGCAGATCTTGCCAAAATTGTTGCGGGAATTGCCCCTGATTCAACAGAAGACCGCACAACACTGATCAAAGCTCTGCGTAGCAGTAAAGCCAGAAGTAATCCTTCAGTTTTAGTCATGATTGCTAGTCTTGAGGCTCAAGATAATCAGCTTGAACAAGCTTTAAAAGATATACAACGTGCACTGCGTAAACGTCCAAATGTCACCAGTTTCATCTTACTAAAAGCCAATCTGCTTGAGGCTTCAGGCGATCAGGATGCCACAATAAAATGGTATGCAAAATCAAGTCGGCAACATCGCTTTAATCTTGAAGTGCGTCTTGCCGAAGCCAAGTACCTGATTAAAATTGGCCAAACTGAACTTGGGTTAAAGAAGCTCGAAAGTATTATTCGTAGCTGGCCTTCGGCCGATGAAGCAATTTTTATTGCAGGTTTAACCAGTATCGACTTAAAGCGTTACGACCAAGCAGAAGGCTTCTTATTGCAACTTAAAGATTCTTCGCAATATCAAAATGATGCATATTACTATTTGGCAATTAATGCCGAACGTAAACAGCACTATGAAACTGCAAAAGCCTACTATCGTTTGGTCGATGGCAGTCTGTATACGGTGTCCCGTCGTAGTCTCGTTACAATCTACGATAAAGAAGGAAAGCTCAGTGATGCCTTGCGTTTCCTGACACAAGAACGTGTCAACTATCCACAACATGCCAGTTTTTTATATCAGTTACAGGCTGAAATTCTCAAAAAACTGAATCATAAACTTGCTGCGATTGAATTGCTTGATGAGGCGATTCACAACCTACCTGATGACCCTGATCTCATTTATGCACAAGTCTTGTTGCTGGATCCTTATCAAGATCGAGATCGTTTAGAACAGGATTTAGATAAATTACTCAGTATTGAGCCCAACAGTCCAACCTATCTCAATGCTTATGCTTACACCTTGGCATTACAGAATCGTCGTTTAGAAGATGCTCGAAAATATGTTGAGCATGCACTTGAATATGCACCAGACCAAGCTTCGATTTTAGATACCTACGGTTTAATTGCATTTTTACAGAATGACTTCGCAACAGCCATTCCTGTATTACAAAAGGCTTACATGTTGAATGACAATCCCAGCACAGGTATACGCCTAGCAAAAGCGCTTTATCTACAAGGGAATACTGAAAAATTTACATCAGTGTTACAACAACTCAAACAAAAGTATCCGAACAATCCACAGGTAATTCAATTAAATTCTTTGTTATTACCACAACAGCAAAAAATGAGTTTAGTTCATCATGCATCTGTTCACTAAAATTGGTCTAGGCGTATTGACCAGCAGTAGCCTCATTCTCACGGGTTGCCAGCAATACCGCAAACCTCAGCAAATGGTAACGACTGTTCCAGAGCAATCTGCAGCACAACCCAGCCAAGAAACCAATTTTGCCCTGCAAGGTAAACTTGGTGTTCGCACCCCAAAACAATCTGGGAGTGCCTTCTTCACTTGGGAACAACAACAAGATAATTTTGATATCGAACTGAGCGGCGCATTAGGAATTGGCAAAACCCATATTCAAGGCACACCAGGTCAAGTCACACTTAACAGCGCAAAAACAGGTCTCATTCACGCAGAAACACCTGAAGAATTGTTAGAAAAAGCAACAGGTTGGCAAGCACCAATCACAGATTTAGTCCATTGGGTTCTCGCACAACCTGCAACAACACAAGCACAGATTGAGAAAGATCAGGAACAACGTCCAACTCAATTTATTGAAGATGGCTGGACAGTTAACCTCAGCTATAATGATGCTGCACGTTTACCCAATAAACTAATTTTAAAACAGCAACTTGATGATGGTCAGGAAAATCGTATTACAATGGTCATTCAAGACCGCTAGCCAAAATTCTACTTATGATTCGTATCCCTTCTCCCGCAAAACTTAACCTTTTTTTGCACATTACTGGTCAACGAACGGATGGCTATCATGAGTTGCAAACCATTTTTCAACTCATTGATTTATATGACTGGCTAGAGTTTGAACCGAATGGAACTAATGAGATTATTCTTGATGGTTTATCAAGTGTCAAACAAAAAGACAATCTGATTTATAAGGCTGCGGAAAAACTCAAGCCTTATGCTCAAAAATTTTGTGGAATAAATATCCATTTAGAAAAGCACATTCCAATGGGTGCAGGTTTAGGCGGTGGCTCATCCAATGCAGCAAGTACCTTAATCGCACTTAATCAAATTTGGCAATGTAGCTTAAACATTAAGCAACTTGCCGATATTGGGCAAAGTTTAGGAGCGGATGTTCCTGTGTTTGTTCACGGACATAATGCATGGGCTGAGGGTATTGGCGAACACTTAACATTCATAGACTTAGATCAAAAACAATACATCGTGCTTAAACCTGACTGTTTTATCAGCACTCAACTACTTTTTTCACAAAAAACATTGACAAGAAACTCGAAGCCATCTAAATTCTGCGCCTATCAGATAAAGCCATCTGACTTTGGAAATAATTTTGAGCCTTTGGCAAGAAACTTATATCCTGAAGTCGATGAAGCGATGCAATATTTAGATCAGTTCGGTGTTGCAAAACTTACAGGTACAGGTGCTTGTGTTTTTACTGAAGTAACTACTGAAATGCACGTTAATGAAATTCTTAAACATGCACCATGTAAAGCTTACTTGGTCAACAGTTTAAACGAATCTCCATTACGACATTTTAAAGTTCGATAGGGGCGTCGCCAAGTGGTAAGGCAGCGGGTTTTGATCTCGCCATCCGTTGGTTCGAATCCAGCCGCCCCTGCCATATTCTTCCAAACACCATACCAACCGCCAAGGGTGCTTCATGCCCAATCTTGTCGTTTTTAGTGGAACTGCTCATCCACAATTCGCTCAAAAAGTCGTAAGCCATTTGCACATTCCTTTAGGTGCAGCCTCAGTTTCTACCTTCTCTGATGGTGAAATTGCTGTTGAAATCACTGAAAATGTCCGTGGTAAAGACGTATTTATCGTACAACCTACTTGTGCCCCAACCAATGATAACCTGATGGAAATCTTGGTGATGGCTGACGCATTACGTCGCGCAAGTGCTGGTCGTATTACTGCTGTCATTCCTTACTTCGGTTATGCACGTCAAGACCGTCGTCCACGTTCATCTCGTGTTCCAATCACTGCAAAAGTTGTCGCAGACATGCTGACTACTGTAGGGATTGACCGTGTTGTGATGATCGACCTACATGCAGACCAAATCCAAGGTTTCTTCGATATCCCTGTAGACAACATCTATGGTACGCCAGCATTACTTGCTGACTTACGCCAACAGTCTCATGACAACCTAATGGTTGTTTCACCAGACGTGGGTGGTGTTGTTCGTGCACGCGCTGTTGCAAAACAAATGGGTGATATTGATCTTGCGATCATCGATAAACGTCGTCAAAAAGCGAATGAATCACAAGTGATGCATTTGATTGGTGATGTAAAAGGTCGTGACTGCGTCATTGTTGACGATATGGTCGATACAGCAGGTACTTTATGTAAAGCTGCTGATGCACTTAAAACTTTTGGTGCGCGCCGTGTTGTTGCCTATGCAACTCACCCAGTACTTTCAGGCAAAGCAATCGAGAATTTGAAAAACTCTGTGATCGACGAACTCGTTGTAACAGATACAATTCCGCTTTCTGAAGAAGCACAACAGCTTGGTAAAATTCGTCAAGTTTCTGTTGCAAGCATGGTTGCTGAAACTATTCGTCGTATTAACAACGAAGAATCAATCAGCGCAATGTTTGACAGCTATTTATAATAAATAGCCGCGCAATTTTCTAAAAGCCCTGCTATAATGCGGGGCTTTCTATTGGTCAGATTGGTCGTAAATCTGGCTATTTCGTAACTTAATGAGGATATCTCATGGCTAATTTCGTATTAAATGCTCAAGCACGTGCTGAAGAGAAACAAGGGAAAGGTTCGAGCCGCCGCCTTCGTCGTGAAGCACTAGTTCCTGCAATCATCTACGGTGGTGAAGCAGAACCTGTAGCTGTAACTTTAGAACTTCGTGAGCTTGTTAAAGCTTTAGAAAACAACGCTTTCTTTGCTGAAGTTATTGAAATCAAAGTTGGCGACAAAACTGAAAGCGTTAAAATCCAAGCGCTTCAACGCCACCCTGCTAAAAACACTCCAATGCACGCTGACTTCAAACGCGCGTAATTGTAAGTGAGAGCGTAGTTTCGTGACTAAAATTTCGCTCATTGTCGGTTTGGGCAATCCGGGTAAGGAATATGCCCAAACCCGACATAATGCTGGTTTCTGGTTTGTTGAGCAACTCGCAGACCGTTATGGAATCAGTTTAAAAGCAGACCCTAAATTCCATGGAATCAGTGGTCGTGGCAACATCGAAGGTCATGATGTTCGCCTGTTACTTCCTAGCACATTTATGAACCGTTCTGGGCAAAGTGTTGTGCCTTTTGCCAAATTCTATCAAATTCAACCTGAAGCAATCTTAGTTGCGCATGATGAACTCGATATGAATCCTGGTGTGATTCGCCTCAAAACTGGAGGTGGTCATGGTGGTCACAATGGTCTACGCGACATTGTTCCACATATTGGCTCAAACTTTCATCGCCTACGTATTGGAATCGGTCATCCTGGTTCTAAAGAGCGTGTTTCAGGTCATGTTTTAGGTAAAGCACCTAAAAGTGAACAAGACCTCATGGATGCTGCGATTCATCATGCACTATCGAAAACTTCTCTTCTTGTTGAAGGTCAAGTTTCTCAAGCGATGAATCAAATCAACGCCTACAAACCGTAAAGTAAGTAAATTCAATCTCTGATGGCATCTTTGTGCACATCTCTTAAGTCTTTGAATGCCTTTTTTCTAGCAAACTGAGCAAATTAAGGAGATATTTGCATGTTATCCCGTTTATTAAAATGCAAAATCCATCGTGCAATAGTGACCCATGCAGAACTTCATTATGAAGGTTCTTGTGCGATTGATGGTGTTTTAATGGATTTGGCAGGTATTCGTGAATATGAAGAAATTCATGTTTGGAATGTCACCAATGGCAAACGTTTTACAACCTATGCCATCCGTGGTGAAGATCAATCAGGCATTATTTCTGTCAATGGTGGCGCAGCACATCAGGCTGAAGTCGGTGATATTGTCATTATTGCCACATTTGCTGACTTTAATGAACAAGAAGCCAATGCACATAAGCCTCGTCTTGTCTATGCCAACCCAGACAATACGGTCAACCACACCTCTAACTGCATTCCAGTCCAAGTTGCTTAAATTTCTCAATCATGAGCATATTTCGATATGCTCAGATTATCTCTGCTATAGCAAATAAACTGCTATTTATAGTACGAATCATTCTATAGAAAGGATGATTTTTCACAAAAAATGACGCTATAATTTTGGCACATCGCTTCAGGGCGGGGCGCAATTCCCCACCGGCGGTAAGCTCAACTCTTTGAGTAAGCCCGCGAGCCAATGACCTGTGTCATTTGCAGATTTGGTGCAAATCCAAAGCCGACGGTATAGTCCGGATGAAAGAAGTCGACGTTTCAGAAGATTCATTTTTTCAAACTTTTGTCACGACCCCATTTTTTCGATCAGTCCTGAAATGTTCCTGTATCTAAATTACGTGAGCGTTTCATTATGTCTATTCTAATTCAACCCGAATTATTCTTTTCTAGCCTATCCCCTGCTGAACAACGCATTCAACAAGCCTTAGAAGATATCCGCCAAGGCAAACCTGTTTTGGTGATGGATGATTTTGACCGTGAAAATGAAGCCGATTTGGTGATTGCAGCAGAAACGCTGAATGTCGAAACTATGGCACGGATGATTCGTGATGGCTCAGGCATTGTATGTTTATGCTTAACTGAACAATTGGCAGATCATCTAGAACTTCCACCGATGGTGAGCAACAATTCAAGCCATTTTCATACTGCATTTACCGTGACCATCGAAGCGGCTGAAGATGTAACCACTGGCGTTTCCGCAAAAGACCGTGTAACGACTATTCGCGCTGCAACCAAAGATGGTGCTGTCGCGAGCGACCTCAATCGCCCTGGGCATGTTTTCCCCTTACGTGCGCGTGAAGGTGGTGTGTTGACTCGTCGTGGTCATACAGAAGCAACCATTGACTTAGCCCGTTTAGCTGGTTTAAAAGCTGCGGGTGTACTGTGTGAAGTGACCAACCCAGATGGAACCATGGCATCAGGGATTCAAGTCTTGTCTTATGCACAAACCCATCACCTCACCGTCATTACCATTGAAGAACTGGTTCAATACCGCTTAGCCAATAACATCTAATACTTTTCAGCATCATCATTACAACGATGGTGATGCATCTTTCTCTTGCACCCAATATTTGATGCATTGCTGTTGCAAGATATGAATCAAACGCGCAATTACCACCAAAAGTACAGCACCTGTGAATACTGGAAAAATCAAAAAACTCCAAGTGTAATGCATAGAGGATGCACTCAATAAAATCAACAATGGATTCGCCCCTGCAGGTGGATGCACACATCCCAAAAGTTGCATGAGTACAATCGCCAAAGCAACCGCCAGCGCGATAGTGATCATATTAATTGGTAAGTAATGCGCAAAGACCAAACCTATCGCAGCAGACACTATATGTCCCACAATCACATTTTTCGGTTGAGCCAAAGGTGACTGAGCGGCTGCATACAACAGCACACAGGTCGCACCAAACGGCGCCATAATCCATAATTGATGCGAAAGCTGGGTCAAATACAGTAAAACCATAATACTCAAACTTGCACCAAACAATGTCTTGATTAAATCAGAAATTGAATACGGAGAGGACTTTAACATCACTCTACTCCTTGAATTGATTTTTGTTGATGTGCGCGCTAAAATCAAAATAGTACAGATCTGTACTATTTTCAAGAGAAAAAAGTATGTCTAAATCCGCAGCCAAAATTCTAAGCACCGCAGAACAGTTATTTAATCAGCATAGTTTTAATGCGGTCGGTGTCGATTTAATTCGGGATGAATCAGGCTGTTCTAAAACCACGCTCTACACCTATTTTAAGAATAAACAGCAATTGGTGGCTGCTGTTTTACAAAAACGCGATGCGCAGTTCAGACAAAGTCTGTCCGATTTTGTTGGAGATACTCAGGACTTGGCTGCGCTTGAGCGAATATTTGATTGGCATGTGCTGTGGTTTCAGCAAGATCATTTCAAAGGCTGTTTATTTGTCCGTGCAGCGGGAGAGTCTTCACAGCAAGACCATGAAATTCTTGATCTTTCTCAACAGCATAAACGCTGGTTATATGGATTTATTGCACAATACACACACAACTTTAAACAGCCTAAAGCAGTCACCGAATTATGTTACAACTTTTTAGAAGGATTGATTAGCCGATTTTTAATCGATGGCTTTCAAGCAGAAATTGCCGAGCAAAATAAGCAACTAATGTTGAACCTGATCAAAAGTTTACAGGCTTAATCATCTGCCAACTGCAACAGGCTATGATGAATACCATCGGCACGTAACCACGCAAATTCATAGCTTGCTTTAGCCAGTGCGAGTACACGACGCTCAAATTCATCCCACAAAGGTTTGACTTGAGCCTGTTGAATACCTAGACCACTGTCTTCAGCAAACTGGCGGTGTTTCTCACAAATTTTGAGTGCTTGATACAACTTACGACCGACCGACGCATCAGGTAGCAGCTTTGTACGTTTTGATACAATAAAGCCCTCCACATGCCTTAAATTTGCATGGGGTAACATCGGCACTAAAATTTGGTCTAATTGTGCATCCAAACGCTTCCAAACCGCATGTTGTTGTTCCGCAGTGTAAGTATTCCATTGAATCACTTCATGATTAAAACGTCGGCAACCTCGACAGACATGATCACCAAATACAGTCGAGCAACGCCCTGCACATGGGGTGAGTGTCGCAATGCGACGATCTTTACTCAAACCAATCTCTCCTTAGCAAGAGCTATTCTCGCTTAATTTCTAAAATCACGCTAAAATACGCGCCTTAATTTTATATCTTAATACATTTGGAGTCTCGCATGAACGCTACTGTAGAACAGCTTGCACCTGTAGAACAGCAAGCGACCACAGATTGGGTTGTTGCCGCACTATATCAATTTAAAGAAGTTCAAGATGCTGCTGATTTACAGCAACGTCTGCTTGATTTAGTGAAAACAATCAATCTATGCGGAACTCTGATTGTTGCGGGTGAAGGCATCAACGGTACGGTTGCTGGTGACCGACAAGCCATTGATAAAATTCATCAATTCCTATTGAATGAAGGTTTTTCTGCAATGGAATACAAAGAGTCTCTCAGCTCTGACAAACCATTCCGTAAAATGAAAATCAAACTCAAAAATGAAATTGTCACTTTGGGTGTTGAAGTTAAGCCACGTGATTTAGTGGGTCATTATTTAGACCCAAAAGAATGGAATGAGCTGATCGCACGTGATGACGTGATCCTAATCGATACACGTAACGATTACGAATACAAAGCAGGAACGTTCAAAGGCGCGATTGATCCAAAAACTGAAACTTTCCGCGAATTCCCTGAATACGTAAAAAAAGAACTTGAACAACACAAAGACAAGAAAATTGCCATGTTCTGTACAGGCGGTATTCGCTGTGAAAAATCAACATCATTGTTGCTTCAAGAAGGCTTTGACGAAGTTTATCACCTCAAAGGCGGTATCTTAAAATACCTCGAAGAAACCCCTGCTGAAGAAAGCATGTGGGAAGGTGAATGTTTCGTGTTTGATGGCCGTACAGCCGTGACTCACGGTGTTGAAGAAGGTCAAAACATCAAGTGTCACGCTTGTGGCTGGCCACTGACGCCTGCTGAATCAGTACTACCAAGCTATGAACATGGTGTTTCTTGTGTGTACTGCATTGACAAAACCAGCGAAAAACAAAAATCTGGTTTCCGTATGCGCCAATCTCAAATTGCTGCGGCAAAACGCAAGCGTTTGTAATTGATTGAAGATTTTTCATCGCGCATTATGTGAATGAAAAATCTCAATACGCAAAGTACTCAAAAGTTCTAAATTCAATAAAGCGATGGAAATTTCATCGCTTTATTTTTTTGGGAGATTTACTATAAGAATCTGACAATCCCCAATTCATCGTTTAAATCATCTACAAATGGAATTCTCATGCAAGAAGAGTTTTGGCATAAACGCTGGGAAAACAATCAAATTGGCTTTCATCAAATAAAGCCTAATCCCTTTCTAATTGAATATTTTTCAGCATTAAACGTAAAACCTCATGCCCGTATTTTTGTTCCTTTAAGTGGAAAAACTTTGGACATTAGTTGGTTACTTGCACAAGGTTGTCGGGTCGTCGCAATAGAATTGAGCCAAATTGCAGTGGATGCATTAATTGAACAGCTTGGGCTTCAATTTGAGATCTCAACTTCAGGAACCCTTACCCATTATTATCATCCCCAAATTGAAATTTTTTCAGGTGATTTTTTTCAACTCAGCGAAGCTCAACTTGGGTCAGTAAATGCTATTTATGATCGGGCTGCACTGGTGGCTTTACCTGAGAACATGCGCAGTCAGTATGCACAACATCTGATTAAAATTACCCACACAGCACCCCAGTTTTTAATTAGCTATGAATACGACCAGACGCTCTTTGAAGGCCCACCCTTTTGTGTGAATCGTGCAGAAGTTGAACGCTTATATGCAAAGGATTACTGCCTAAAAATTTTATTTTCATCATCTTCTGCACAACACTTCAACAACATTGAAGTACAAGATACTGTTTGGTCTTTATCTCCTCACACAAAATAAAAAAGCACCCATTGAGGTGCTTTTTTATCACTGAAGTGAACTTAGTTTGGTGTGTGATACATCAAATAAAGTTCATTCAAGTTTTCTGGAATTTCTTCTGCGAGTTCATCCATCAACTGACCATTACGACGGAAAGACTCCATTTGTGGATCTTCTTCATCAATGCCGCTAAACACCATCACTGGCAAAGTCAGATCAACCAACTGTTCTTCGAATTCTGGGGTAAACCATGCTTCTTCATTTAAAAACATAGCATCCACAAAACCAACGCTCCAGTCACCAAGACTTGAATCCACATCCGCTTCTTCAATTTCAAAAGGAAACTCAATTCCTTCTTCATTTGCAAGGTTTTGGCGCAATTGCTCAAGCCACAATTTGACTTGTGCAATAATTTCACTCGGAACTTTATTTGGACTTCCATCAAACAATGCATCTAGCCAAGTATCAAATTTTGGCCCAACAGCAATGGCACATAAAAATCCATGAGTTGCCGCAAAATCTAGACCATATTCGTTTTGGTCACCATCTAAATAATCACTTAACTGATCTAAATTTAAAGAACTCATTCTGATTCCATTATTGGTTACTACTGATATGCGAGCATAGCATTGATCGCGATGATATCCTAAATGCTTTTACGCATCATCATCGTCTGAATCATCATCGTCAAAGTCGTAATCAAAGTCTTTTAACTCGCGCTCCAAACGGCGTTGCGCAAGCAAGTCATCAATTAAACGACGTTTTTCTAATGACTCTTTGGCACTGATTTTATTCGATGCCTCATCAAAGCTTACGTCATCATCGTAGTTATCATCTAGTTCAAAATCTGTAGAAGACACTCAAACTACCTCAACATAAAAATATAAATGTTTTACGCGCTATTTATCTCGACTACAGTTTTTTGTCAAGCTTTTTATGCATTTATATTTTTAACATTCTCACTAAAATCGACTTTTTTTCTGCGTTTTTTTTGTGTATTTATTAATAATCAGGACTTTTTCATCGCAAAATAGCATGGACTTGAAAAAATTAAAAAAGACACAATATTCATTCTACTTTAACTAAAAAAGATTTCAGGAATTGAGAGCATGTTCCATGATTTCTGAAATTTTTGAGCAAATTGTGCTATCATGCACGGTTTTTCACTGCCACCAGATTCAACAAAGAGTAAGCAAAAGATGAGCGATATGCATTCCCCTACTTCTCAAGTAGCGGCTCTGATTAGCCGAGGCAAAGAGCAAGGTTACTTAACTTACGCTGAGGTTAACGATCATCTCCCGGACTCAATCACAGAAAGCGAACAGATTGAAGACATTATTCAAATGCTTCAAGACGTGGGCATTCCTGTTCATGAACGTGCGCCTGAATCTGACGATACCATGTTTGGCGAATCAACCGAAGCTGCCGATGAAGTTGCTGAGGAAGAAGCCGCTGCGGTACTGGCGTCAGTTGAAAATGAACCAGGTCGTACCACTGACCCAGTTCGTATGTACATGCGTGAAATGGGAACTGTTGAACTCCTTACCCGCGAAGGTGAAATTAGCATTGCAAAACGAATCGAAGAAGGGATTCGTGATGTTTTAAATGCGATTGCTTACTGGCCAAATGCAGTTGAAGTTGTTCTCCAAGAATATGAAGACTTTAATACTGGTGAACGCCGTTTAGCCGATATTTTATCAGGCTATCTTGACCCTGAAACCGACGATGACATTCCAGAAGTCCTCGAAGAAGAAGAATCTGAGTTGGACGATGAAGAAGAAGATTCATCGAAACCAACCAAAGATGTCAAACTAGACGATGATGACGAAGAAGAAGAGTCTGAAGGTGATGATGACTCTGAAGGCGATTCAGGTCCAGATCCTGAAGTTGCAAAAGTTCGTTTTGCCGAGTTAGAACAAGCTTGGAACAAAACTAAAGTTGCAATTCAGCAACATGGTCGCAACTCGAAAGAAGCGAATGAAGCATTATCGACACTTGCAACAGTGTTCATGATGTTCAAATTTACCCCTCGCTTGTTCGATCTCATTTCTGAAATGATTCGTGGGACACACGACCGTATTCGTACTGCTGAACGTGAAATCATGCGTTATGCTGTACGTCGTGGTCGTATGGATCGTACGCAATTCCGTACCACATTCCCGAAACAAGAATCAAACCCTACTTGGCTCGATGCACAACTTGCTAAAGCTTCTCCAGACGTGAAACCTCACCTTGAGAAAGTACGTCCAGACATTTTGGCTTTCCAGCAAAAAATTGCAGATATCGAAACTGAGTTGGGTTTAAACGTTCAAGAAATTAAAGATATTTCTAAGCGTATGGCCATTGGTGAAGCAAAAGCTCGCCGTGCGAAAAAGGAAATGGTTGAAGCCAACTTACGTTTGGTAATCTCAATTGCGAAAAAATATACCAACCGTGGTTTGCAATTCCTCGACTTGATTCAAGAAGGTAACATCGGCTTGATGAAAGCGGTTGATAAATTTGAATACCGCCGTGGTTACAAGTTCTCAACTTATGCAACATGGTGGATTCGTCAGGCGATTACCCGTTCGATTGCCGATCAGGCGCGTACTATTCGTATTCCTGTGCATATGATTGAGACCATCAACAAGATCAACCGTGTATCTCGCCAGTTACTCCAAGAAATGGGACGTGAGCCAACACCTGAAGAACTCGGTGAACGTCTAGAAATGGACGAAGTGAAAGTTCGTAAAGTGCTGAAAATTGCCAAAGAACCGATTTCTATGGAAACGCCAATTGGTGATGATGAAGATTCGCATCTTGGCGATTTCATTGAAGATCAAAACATCACTTCTCCAGTAGATGCTGCGACTTCAGAAGGCTTAAAAGAAGCAACACGTGAAGTCCTTGAAAACTTAACTGAACGTGAAGCCAAAGTTTTGAAAATGCGTTTTGGTATTGATATGCCAACTGATCATACCCTTGAAGAAGTGGGTAAACAGTTTGACGTTACACGTGAACGTATCCGTCAGATTGAAGCAAAAGCATTACGTAAACTTCGTCATCCTTCACGCTCTGAACACTTGCGTTCATTCTTGGAAAATGACTAATCGGGCTGCTTGATTTTTCAGTAAATTGCCCCATTTTATTCATTAAGCATAAAAAAACGCCTGCGCTTGCAGGCGTTTCAACTCCTGAGGCACATATGTTAGAAGACCGCACACCTTCTCGTGAACTTCGCGAAGATCTTTGGGTATTCCCAATGGACTATCCAATTAAACTCATTGGCAATGCAGGTGTAGAACTTCGTGTTGCAGTGGTGGAAATTTTAGTTAAACATTTCCCTGAGTTTGATGAAGCAACTCTGGCCGTTCAGCCATCACGTACTGGGAAATATCATTCCATTACTGCTCAACTACGTTTTGAGGAACTTGAGCAAGTTCATGCGCTTTATGCAGACTTAGCAGCTTGCCCTCACATCCGAACTGCGCTTTAATCCTAAACCAGATGCCAAGCATCTGGTTTTTGTTTTCTTACTTAAGGTTTCTCAACACATGGATGCTACCACCCTTCAACAATCGCCAAAACTCATTATTCGTATTTTCAAGAGCTTGCAAGATTATCAAACCAAGTTTAATGAAATGAAAACCTTTACCGAAAATCGAGAAACAACAAGCGATGATGAACTGTGGTTACTGCAACACAATGATGTCCTCACACAAGGACAATCTGGAAAACCTGAACATATTTTAATCAGTAGTAATATTCCTGTCGTACAGTCTGATCGTGGTGGTCAAGTCACATGGCATGGCCCTGGACAAATGATTGCTTACTTTCTATTTGATCTCAATCGCCTAAAATGGCATGTTCGCACCTTGGTCAGCTTTGCTGAACAACTCATGATTGATCTGCTTAAAATTTATGACATTGAAGCCTATGCTAAACCTGATGCACCTGGAGTTTATGTCGATGGTCGTAAAATTGGTTCTTTAGGTTTTAAAATTCGTCGAGGTCGTAGCTATCATGGCCTATCATTGAATCTGGATTGTAATCTTCACGGTTTCCAGACCATCAACCCTTGTGGTTATCCTGGTTTAGAAATGGTGCGTATCCAAGATCTTGTCGAAAATCATCCAAAATTTACACAACTCTGTGAAGACGTGATTGAATATTTAACACAAACTCAGTACTTTAAAGAAATTGAGGTTATTCTCGAAGAATAAGTTTCTTCCTGACCTCGTTCTTATATAAATACAAAAAGGAAACTGAACGTGTTCACCAAGCCATTAAAACCCGCAATGCAGCAAGCATATGTCAAGCTCATGATGAGCGTGATTGGCAAAGGCTTGGTGGTTGCAAGCCACGTCGATCCTGAAATTCAACAAGAGATTGCTAAATTTCCTGAAAATTTCACGCTTTCCATGAAAGTTTTTCCACATGGCCCTGCTTTTATTGCCAGAGTCAATCAGCAAAAACAACTCGAATTGGTGGATGAACTAGAAGGCAACCCCGATCTTTGTATTATTTTCAAACATCTTGAACATGCTTTTTTAGTGTTTTCATTTCAGGAAAGCACTGCACGGGCTTTTGCCAATGACCGCATGATTGCCGATGGTGACTTGTCCTATGCCATCCGTTTAGTTCGATGTCTCAATAAAATGGAATCGCTGATTTTACCAAAGCTCATTGCATCTTTAGCAGTCAAAGAATACCCAGAACAACTCGGCTTCAAAGAAAAAATATCGAATGCCAGCCTGATCTATTTAAAACTTGCACAATCCTTTCTAAAACGGAGCGCATAAGCACATGACAAAAGCATATTATGAATTTTTCTGTCCAGTCAAAGTCATTGCAGGTCACGCTGCTTTAGAGCATATTCCTTTTGAACTCGCGACTTTAGGTGCAAAGCGCCCACTGATTATTACCGATAAAGGCGTTCGTACCAATGGTTTACTTGAGCCAATTGAAACTGCATTTAGCTCAACCGATGCTGAAATCGGTTTTGTTTTTGATGAAGTCCCCCCTGACTCTAGCCTGGAAACGGTAAAAAAAGCCGCAGCCTATTATCGTGAACATCAATGTGATGCTCTGATTGCTGTGGGTGGTGGTTCTGTAATTGATACTGCCAAAGCGACAAATATTTTGGTGACTGAAGGTGGTGATGACTTACTCAAATATTCAGGTGCACATAACTTACCAAAACCGCTTAAACCATTTTTTGTGATACCAACAACATCAGGTACGGGTTCTGAAGTAACTATGGTAGCTGTGGTTTCCGATCCTGTTAAAAATGTCAAAATGGCGTTTGCCTCATATTACTTAATGCCTCATGCCGCGATTCTTGATCCTCGCATGACGCAGACCTTGCCTGCACATTTAACAGCAATGACCGCAATGGATGCCATGACCCATGCGATAGAAGCCTATACGTGTATGGCGGCTAATCCTCTGAGTGATGCCTATGCAACAGGCGCTATCAAAAAAATTAGCCAAAACCTGTTTAAAGTCCTAGAAAATCCAAAAGATGCCGAAGCCCGCTTAGAACTCGCACAAGCATCGACTATGGCAGGCATTGCATTCTCTAACTCGATGGTTGGATTAGTACATTCTCTTGGACACGCGCTTGGGGCAGTGGCCCACTTACCCCATGGTTTATGTATGAACCTGTTCTTGCCTTATGTGCTTGAATACAATAAATCGGTCAATGGTGACAAAATTGCTGAATTGCTGCTACCACTAGCAGGCCCTGATATTTACTCACAAACGCCTGCTGATCAGCGCACTGATAAAACCATTGAAACGCTTTTCAGTATCCGTGACCATCTCTTCGAATTAACCAAATTACCGCGTACATTACGTGAAACAAGCAAAGTCAGCGAAGCTCAGCTTGATGAAGTTGCTGAAAAAGCACTCAATGATGGCTCTATTATTTATAACCCTAAAGAAGCTTCCTTGACGCAATTACGTGAGATTTTACAAAAGGCTTGGTAATTCAAAAAACTGTTTGCTAGAAAAAACGTCCACTGTTATTTTTGCTTTGGACGTTTTTTTTAATTTAACCAATCAGTCAAAATCAAAAATCGTAAAATTGGCAGAGAAATTGCTAAAGTAATACTGAATTAATTGCTGACAACATACATCACTTTACGATAAAGTTGCGCTCTTTATTAAAAAATGGGGGGATCGTTCGTCCTAAACGATCCTAAAAATGATAGCTGATCCTTGATCAACGATAATGAGGATAACGCCGTTGACAAATTCTTCTGGGACTCCATCGGCAGCGAAACTGCAAAAATCTCTTTTATTGGGCCATGTCATTGTTATAGGTCTTGCCTATATCCAGCCAATGACCTTATTCGATACTTTCGGAATGGTATCTGAAGCAAGTGCTCAACATGTACCCACTTCTTATTTTGTTGCCTTGTTAGCAGTGCTATTCACAGCACTTAGCTATGGTTATATGATTAAACGCTATCCATCTTCTGGATCAGCATATACTTATGTACAGCGTGCGGTGCATCCGAATGCAGGTTTTATGGTGGGTTGGTCATCCCTGCTCGACTATATTCTCAGTCCAATGGTCAATATTTTATTGGCAGTCATTTATTTGACCGACATGTTCCCAAGTGTCAATCACTGGGTTTGGGTCATTGGACTGACTGCATTTATGACATGGGTCAACTTGCGTGGTATTAAGTTTGTCGCCAACTTTAATGGTTTGATTGTCTTCTTCCAAATGTTGGTTATTGGGATCTTTGTATTTTTGATTGTCAAAGACTTATCCCTCGGTCATACCGCACAAACTGCAATGGGCTTATCAACAGCAAATAATGGTACCTTGGCTTCAACATCGCCTTTTTGGAGCGATAACGCAAAACTGGGTGCATTAATTTCTGGTGCTACCATTTTATGCTTCTCATTCACTGGCTTTGATGCTTTAAGCTCTTTGGCTGAAGAAACCCATGAAACAGATAAAGTATTGCCTAAAGCGATTTTCCTAACTGCACTCATTGCAGGAGTTGTGTTTATAGTCGCGACTTACTTTATGCAGTTATATTTCCCTGGCAATCCAGCACAGTACTTCTCAGACGTCAATGCAACCCAGCCTGACATCTTACGGATTGTCGGTGGTGAAATGTTCAAATCTGTAATTCTGTCATTTGCAATTGTGACCGTCATGGCATCAGGGATTTCTGCACATGCAGGTGTTTCACGCTTAATGTATGTTATGGGTCGTGATGGTATTTTTAACAAAAAATATTTTGGCCACCTGAGTTCAAAAAGCCATGCTCCTACATTCAACATTATTCTAGTGGGTGTGATTGCACTTTCTGCGGGTTTTACAGATCTTGACCATGTCATCAACTTGATTAGCTTTGGTGCACTCACTGCATTTAGTTTTGTAAACCTCTGCGTGGTTTCACAGTATGTATTACGTGAAGGCCGCACCAAAACACCAGCTGATATTTTCCGCTACTTGGTCATTCCAATGCTTGGTTTTATCTCGATTGGTGCTTTGTGGATTCAGATCAATCACACTGCATTGCAATGGGGTCTTGTTTGGGCTGTGATTGGTATCTTATTCCTTGGCTATAAAACCAAAGGCTTTAAAATTCCACCACCGCAGTATAAACACGACTAAACCATTCAATAAAAAACCAGCACTAGGCTGGTTTTTTATTGCTTTCATTTTTAAGCCTGAGCTTTGAATTAGCCCACTAACTTTTCAGTAATCGCTAAAACACGTTTTGCATATGCTTTTGCAGTGTCTAAATCCCCCGATGGAATTTCATCAACGCTTGCATCTGCTGGAGACTGTACTAAAAGACCAACTGAACCACCTAGGTTATTGATATCTTGACGCGTTGCAGCTTTAGTATTGGAAGGTAGCAAGCCTAAACTTACCCAAAGGCCACCATGCTGTGATGCCAAAGTTTGTAATTGAATGAGTGTAACTTGCTTATCCCCACCAAGACTTGCGCTATTGGTAAAACCTGCAAATACTTTATCTTTCCAAGCTTGAGTGAACCATGCTTTTGAAGTCGCATCAGCAAATTTCTTAAACTGCCAAGGTGCTGTTCCCATATACGTTGGTGCACCAAATACAATCGCATCTGCCTGATTTAGTGTTTCCCAATCTGCTTCCTGAATATCTCCATTTGCATCGATTGCGATCAATTGTGCTGCAATTTCATTTGCGAAAGTTTCTGCAACCACTTTCGTATGACCATAACCAGAAAAATAAACCACTGCCACTTTTGCCATGAGTATGAACCTATGTTTTTATCAAAGAATCGTTATATAATATATTTTAGAAACTAGGTGTCAATTAGTTACCTAGTAGTAACTAGATACTTCTAAAACATACGAGAGGTTAAAGCGTATGAATCAAGCGCTCTGTTATAATGTATATCAGCAAAATTGCCCTGCTCGGTTATTTTTTGAAACTTTGGCAGATAAATGGGTATTACTCATTATGAATGGCTTAGAGAAAGGACCTAAGCATTTCAATTTATTAAAGAAAAATATTGAGGGCATTTCCCCCAAAGTCTTGTCACAAAAACTCAAAAAGCTAGAACGAGATGGATTTATTCAGCGTAAAGTAATCGAAACATCGACTTTACGAGTTGAGTATTCGCTCACTGAATTTGGTTTAGATTTCGCAAGGACAGCGTATCAGATGAAGGAATGGGCTGAGTCAAATATTGAGCATGTACTACAAGCCCAACAACGTTACGATGTACTCAATCAAGCCGAAGCCTGATTGAGAAATCAATCTATTAGAGCGGTTTAAAGCCTTGTTGGCGCCAAGCTTCGTATACAATGACTGCTGTCGCGTTAGACAAATTCAAGCTGCGAGAATTTTCTGCCATAGGTAAACGAATCCACTGTTCTTGTGGAAACATCAAACGGACATGCTCAGGCAAACCACGTGTTTCAGGCCCCATCAACAAAGCTACAGGACGATTCAAATCGACTGTATGTGGTGTTGCTGAACCCTTAGTGGTCAGTGGGAAAATATGCTCTATGCCCTGACTGTGCAAGTTCTCAAGGCATTGCTCAAAATTATCCCAAATTTTCATACGAGCATATTCGTGATAGTCCAAACCAGCGCGCTTTAATTTTTTATCATCGAGCTCAAAACCTAATGGTTTGACCAGATGTAACTGCGCACCTGTATTGGCACATAAACGAATAATATTTCCTGTATTACTTGGAATTTCAGGCTCGTACAAAACCACATGAATCACAACATTTCTCGACTTTATCTAGAGCGTTACAGCCATTATTGCCACTGTAACTGTTCACGTAAACGCACCACTTCCCCAATAATCGTCAGGGTTGGTGCATGAATTTCATATTCGGCAACTTTACTGGCAATATCAGCCAGTGTTCCGACCAATACTTTTTGCTCTGGCGTTGTACCTTTGGAAATCAGCGCCACAGGCATATCTGGACGTTGCCCATGTGCAATTAACTCTTGGCTAATTTTCTCTAAACCCACCAAACCCATATAAAGCACTAACGTTTGGTTTTCATAAACCAGTTCATTCCAAGGTAGTTCTGGTGAACCTTCCTTTAAATGACCTGTCAGAAAACGTACACTTTGCGCATAGTCACGATGTGTAAGCGGAATCCCTGCATACGCAGAACAACCAGAAGCGGCTGTAATTCCTGGTACCACTTGGAATGGCACACCTGCTGCAAATAGTTCCTGAATTTCTTCGCCACCTCGCCCAAAAATAAAGGGATCTCCACCTTTTAAGCGACAGACACGTTTACCTTGCTGAGCATATTGCACCAAGAGTGCATTAATTCCATCCTGCGGCACACTATGGTTAGAGCGCGCTTTACCCACATAGACTTTTTCAGCATCGCGGCGACACAGTTCTAAGATCGGTTTAGACACCAGACGATCGTAAATCACCACATCCGCTTGCTGCATAAGACGTAATGCTTTAAGGGTTAGCAGCTCTGGATCACCAGGCCCTGCACCAACCAAATACACTTCACCTTTGGGTGCAGTCCACTCAGCCAATGCCTGTTGCAGCATGTGATCTGCAACATCTAAATTATCATTAAAGACTTGCTCTTTGAGTGGGCTTGCATACAAATCTTCCCAAAACACGCGGCGCTGGTCAGGGTTCGGAATTTTTTCTTTGACCTGTTTACGCCAATGCCCTGAGAATTGGGCAAGCTTACCTAAAGCATGTGGCAACAATGCTTCAATTTGTGTACGTAGCTGACGAGAGAGTACAGGAGATGCACCATTTGAAGCGACAGAAACCACCAAAGGCGAACGGTCAATAATTGCGGGCATCATGAAACGACAATGCGGAATATCATCCACACTATTGACCAGCAAATTGTGCTGTTCACCTAAAGTAAATACACGGTGATTGACATCTGGAACATTGGTGGCTGCGATCACCAAGCGATAAGGATGCAAAAGGTCATTTTCAGTAAATGCATGCTGCAAAAACTGTCCTGAAGATTGCTCAACAATCTCAAGCAAATTGGCATCGATCTCAGGTGCAACCACATCAATGATTGCCCCTGCCTTGTGTAACAAAACCGCTTTACGGTAGGCAATTCGCCCACCGCCCACGATCAAACAGCGTTGCTGCTGCAACTTAAGTGAAATTGGGAAAATTTCCACAGCAAACCTCTAGTCCTTTAATCTGATCGTTTTCAAGCAAGAATCGTGCACGAAATTAATCAATATATTCCGCACCACCCATATACGGGCGTAAAACTTCAGGAACAGTAATTTTACCATCGGCTTGTTGATAGTTTTCCATCACAGCCAACAAGGTACGGCCTACTGCCAAACCTGAACCATTTAAAGTATGAACCAATTCAAGTTTCTTTTGATCGACACGATAACGTGCTTTCATACGGCGTGCTTGGAAGTCACCCATGTTTGAGCAGCTTGAAATTTCACGGTACGTGTTTTGGCTTGGCACCCAAACTTCCAGATCATAAGTTTTGGTTGCACCAAAGCCCATGTCACCACCACAAAGAACGATCTTGCGATACGGTAGGCCCAATGCTTGCAAGATACCTTCGGCATGTGAAGTCAATTCTTCCAAGGCTTGCATCGAAGTTTCAGGCTTCACGATTTGCACCATTTCAACTTTGTCGAACTGATGCTGACGAATTAGACCGCGTGTATCACGTCCATAAGAACCCGCTTCACTACGGAAACATGGAGTATGTGCCGTGTATTTTAGCGGTAAGCGATCTGCATCAATGATCTCATCACGAACAAAGTTGGTGATTGGCACTTCTGCTGTTGGGATCAGATAATATTCTTTCTCACCTTTTAATTTGAATAAATCTTCTTCAAATTTAGGCAATTGACCAGTACCACGTAAAGTATCAGCATTCACCAAATAAGGTACATACGCTTCGGTATAACCATTTTTCAGTGTATGTGTGTCGAGCATGAACTGGGTCAAAGCACGTTGTAAACGAGCAAGCGGCCCTTTGAGTACACTGAAACGTGAACCTGTTAATTTGGTTGCAGTTTCAAACTCTAAACCACCCATCCACTCGCCTAGGTCGGTATGATCTTTAATTTCAAAATTAAATTCGCGAGGTGTACCCCACTTATAGACTTCGACATTATCGCTTTCATCTTTACCATTTGGCACAGATTCATCGGGCAAGTTTGGAATCGACAAGGCTTTTTGCTCGATTTCATTTTGCAATTCAGCAAGCTCAACTTCAGCCGCTTTAATTTCATCAGAAATAGCCTGCATACGGGTCATGATTTCGGAGGCATCGCCACCCGCTTTTTTGATTTGCCCGACTTGTTTAGCGCCTGCGTTACGTTCTGCTTGTAAGTTTTCAGTGTTCGACTGAATTTGTTTACGACGAGATTCTAAAGCCGCCCATTCTTCAACATTCAGTTGAACACCACGTTTGGCAAGCGCTGCATTTACCGCCTCAATATTATTTCTCAGTAATTTCGGGTCAATCATAACCAATCAAATTGCATAAAATAGACTGGGTATAGTGTAAGCGGTTCATTCTAAAAAATACAGTCACCTGTGATGAATCATGCAGCAGCACGTGATGCGCTCAGATCATTTTGGTAAGTATTCGGAATCAATCAAACCTTTCGCCTGTGAATATGGCAGTGTTAACTCGGTCATTCCTTCTGAATAAGGTGCCAATTCATACAATGGATAAACAAAGACAATTCCATGCACACCAAAATAGAAGTTATCGGTAATTTCTAACTTATTTTTGGCAAGATGATGCTGGGCAAACCAGTTTTGATTGGCTTCGTATAAAGCATTGAGAAGTTTCTGCTGCACCT
Organism: Acinetobacter sp. MB5; assembly: GCF_003261585.1. Taxonomy (GTDB): domain Bacteria; phylum Pseudomonadota; class Gammaproteobacteria; order Pseudomonadales; family Moraxellaceae; genus Acinetobacter. The sequence goes on from NZ_POVU01000006.1 coordinate 122,912, forward strand.
GAGTTTGTAACAGATCATCAACCATAATTCGCTTTTTGGTTTTTAAATCAAAAATCACATATTCCTTGTGATACATGCCGTGGGCTGCACCTTGATTATAAGTTTCAGACTCAATCACAAATGATGCAATATTGGCATTTTGCCCCAAATAACGCACAGTATAAGTATTCGAACTTTGCGTTAAATGTGCAGCTTGACTCACCGTTGGTTCAGAAGCTGGTGGGTTAAATGCCATAGGCAAGTCTTTTTGCAATCGTTTCAAAAAGAACTGATCAATCCAGTCTACATTGGTTTTTATGGTTGCCAATTGATAAGCGGTACATTCGTCTTTTTCACACACTTCAACTTTAGGTAAAACAATCGGCTGAGTTTTTGCTTGAATCAGAGGAATATCTTGTTCTTTGGATTGAGTCTGAACACTAGCAGCATCCGACTTTGCCCCAGAGCTATGACTAGACTCATGGCAAGCACTCAATAAGCTCACAAATATTAGCCCTGCACAGCAGCTTAGTATCTTATGCTTATGATTCAACATACAATTCTCACAAATTCAGCAGTTCTGTCACTATAAGTGATTTCAGCAGACAACTATGTTGCATTCTTGCTAAACAAAAAAACCTGCACTTGGCAGGTTTTTCTAATTTAAAAACAACATTATTGATCAATAATGTCGGTTCCTTTAGGCGGTGTAAAGTTAAAGGTCGATGCTGGAATACTGACATTCTTCGCCGCATTCGTGAAGCGGATGGTTGTTGTTTGACCTAAAGAATCATTCAATACCATATAGGCTGGTGTGCCATTGCCCGCGAAGCTAATACTTAAATTCTGAAATGCGCTGTCTTTTGCTTTAGGTGTCAGTGTGTAATACGTTTTATTATGATCAGGCTGGGTTACACGGTAAGATTTCATAATCTGACTGGTATTACCAGATAAAAGCAATGCAGGTGTATTGGCAACCTGATCGCTCAAGCTTTGACGAACAGCTTGCTGTAAATCTGGATCATAAATCCAAACGGTTTTACCTGTTGTCACAATGGTCTGTTTCGATGGAACCGTTGTTTCCCAGAAGAATTTACCTGGACGAGAAACTTTCATAACACCACGAAAGGTCTGATTTAGATGCTGAGCAGTCAAACCTTTTTTCTGAACCGTTTTTTTACCACTGCTTTTGGTCGTTTGTTCGAAATTGGCAGTCATACTATGCAAGCTACTGAGCTGTTTTACCAAGTTCTGAGTTGCCTGTTGTTCTGAAGCTGGTGCTGCGAAAACCGTTGTACTTACTACTGGAGCTAAAGTGACAGCACCAAGTGCCACAGCACAAAATGTTTTACGAAGCATATTCATTGATTCACCTTTTTCTTTATAAATGCAGTTGCATTGGGTGTCATACTAACCCAGTTCAGAAGATCTAAGAACACAGAATATAAGCAATTTTGTATTTGTTATAGCGCCTGTTTGTGAGCATTTTATCTACTTATGAATAAAATATGAAAAATTAAGACATAAAAAAAGCCTGCAAAAGCAGGCTTTTTTCAATCAAAGCTTATACAGCTTCAATTTTTACGTAGCGACGGCCAAACTGACCTTTCACTTCGAATTTTACTACGCCGTCAGCAGTAGCAAATAAAGTATGGTCGCGGCCCATACCAACATTTGCACCAGCGTGGAATTCTGTACCACGTTGACGAACGATGATGCTTCCAGCAGTTACAGTTTGACCACCGTAAGCTTTAACACCTAGCATTTTTGGGTTTGAATCACGACCGTTACGTGTCGAACCACCGGCTTTCTTGTGAGCCATGTCTCTTACTCCTCGTGATTAGCCTGAAATACCAGTAATTTTCAACTCGGTAAACCATTGACGGTGACCTTGTTGTTTACGGTAGTGTTTACGACGACGCATTTTTACGATGCGGATTTTGTCGTGACGACCATGACCAACCACTTCTGCAGTTACTTTAGCGCCAGCAACAACTGGAGCACCGATTTGAATGCTTTCGCCGTTTACAACCATAAGTACATCGTCAAATGTAACAGTTGAACCAGTTTCAGCTTTTAACAATTCTACTTTAAGGGTTTCACCCTCAACCACACGGTGCTGTTTACCACCGCTTTGGATTACTGCGTACATAACGTACTCCAACCTAGCCCGTGTCGTCGTGTCAATAAAGGGATATATTGATCTTAAAACGAACGCCACTGGGGATATAAAGGGCTAGTATTTTAAGTAAAAAACATACAAACAACAAGTAGGCATATTTATTTTTATAAAGAAAAACTTAAAATAACCTAAATACATGTTTTTTATATTTTTTTAATTATTATTTTTAAATAAAAAACCAAGAGCTAAGAAAAACATCTATTTTATGGTATAAATCATGCTTTCAGTCACAACGTACTTGCTTGTGACAAGCAGTATAAAAACGTTTTAAATAGATTTCAGGTTTTATGTTTATGGCCATCGATTTTAAGCAAGATATTCTCGCCCCTGTTGCTGCTGACTTTGCTGCAATGGATACATTCATCAATGAAGGAATTAGCTCAAAAGTCGCTTTGGTCATGTCCGTAAGCAAACATGTTGTGGAAGCTGGTGGTAAACGCATGCGTCCTATTATGTGTTTACTTGCTGCCCAAGCCTGCGGTGAAACTGATTTAACACGCACTCAACGCCTCGCTGCAGTCATTGAAATGTTACATACGGCGACTTTAGTGCATGATGATGTGGTCGATGAATCCAACTTGCGTCGTGGTCGCCCAACAGCCAATGCGACATGGAACAATCAAACCGCGGTATTAGTTGGTGACTTCCTGATCGCACGCTCTTTTGACTTATTGGTCGATCTCAACAATATGACCTTATTGAAAGACTTTTCTACAGGCACATGCGAAATTGCCGAGGGTGAAGTCCTTCAGCTGCAAGCTCAACACCAACCTGACACGACTGAAGAAACCTATCTCAGCATTATTCATGGTAAAACTTCGCGTTTATTCCAATTGGCTACCGAAGGCGCAGCGATTTTGGCGGGTAAATCAGAATACCGTCAGGCACTTCAAGCTTATGCAGGACATTTTGGAAATGCTTTCCAAATTATTGATGATATTTTGGACTATACCTCTGATGCTGAAACATTAGGTAAAAATATCGGTGATGATTTAATGGAAGGTAAACCGACTTTGCCATTAATCTCAGCATTAAATAAAACCTCAGGTTCAGACCACGAGATTATTCGTAAGAGCATTGCAACTGGCGGTTTATCTGATCTTGAACACGTCATTCATATTGTTCAAAATTCTGGTGCTTTGGATTATTGTCGTTTGCGTGCTCAACAAGAAACCCAACTTGCGATTGATGCTTTAACCATTTTACCAGAGAGCGTTGCTCGTCAGGCTTTATATAATCTAGCCATGCTCGCGCTGGATCGTATTCAATAATAGACTGCGTTGAGATGACCCAACAATCTGTCACCCAAATCCTGATTTCCCTTCAACAGCAGCTTGAGCATCCTCAAACTGCTGTTCATGAACAAATACTGATTGATCTCGTTCAACATCTACGCCCAGAAAACCCTCACAATGGGCAAGAAATCAAATTAAAATTTAGTGCTTTACTTCATGCCTTGCTACAAACTCCGCATAGTGTGGTGAGCCTACAACAATATTTACTACGACTTTTACTGCAATATCGCCAAACCAAACTCTATGCCGATAGTGGAATTTTATCACTAGATGGCTTCTGGAATCAGCTTGGTCAACGCTTTGTCTCTCGCATCTTGCCTCCTGTCAGTGATCAAACTCAGTTACAGAATTTGCTTGAGAAAGTTTTCTATCTGGCAACAGATCGTTTCTGGTTAGAACAAATTGAGCCAGTCCAATGGCAAATGTTATTTCAGCTTTTTGACAGCAATCAAAACAACCAGCAACAAAAAAACCTGCTCAAACAAGACCTGATTAAGGCCATTAATGTACTTAGTTACCGCATTAGCGGCATTGGTTTATTTCCAGAACTCATTTACGCAGAACCAAAACTCACAGAATACGAATCTCCTTTTATTGCTCAAAACCGAGAAATTGTTGGTTTTATTGATAAATTCAACCAATCATTTTCTCATTCTCATCAAATCGGAGTGTATAGCCCGCCCGATGCAGCACAAGCATTTGTGATGATCGAACAATGCTTAGTGATTGTGAGCAATATTCGAAAATCCACCAAGCGTATTGGTGTCAGCCTAAACCTGACCTATCTATTGACTGTTTTGGAACAGAGTCTAGAACGTCTAGAGCTATTACTTAAACTACTTCACGGCCAAACAGAACAACGGGCAGATGCGATTCATGAACTAATTAATGACTTGGTTACAGCCAATCACAATGAAAAAAGTGTCGGGGCATTACTCTCTGCAAACAGCGAACTTCTTGCTTTTCAGGTGACAGAAAATGCCAGTAAAACGGGTGAACATTATGTGAGTAGTGACAAAAAAGGCTTCTTTGAGATGTATTGGGCAGCTGCAGGTGCAGGCTGTATCATCGCCTTTATGGCCACATTAAAGATTCTATTGTCACGTCTCACCCTTGCTCCGTTCACACATGCACTCAGCTATAGCCTGAATTATGCATTTGGTTTCGTCTTTATTCATATCCTGCATTTTACGGTTGCAACCAAACAGCCCGCGATGACCGCAGCAGCTCTTGCCGCAACAGTTCAACAGCGTAAAGGTTCACGTACAGCACAACTTGCTGAACTGGCTGAGCTCATTGTGAATATTATCCGAACTCAGTTCATCGCGATTTTGGGCAATATTTCAATCGCAATCCCGATTGCTGCGCTCATCACCTGGTTCTGGCAACATGTTCTTGATAAACCATTAATGAAACATGCCAAAGCTGCCGATTTATTGCATAGCCTTGATCCATTTACATCACTGGCGATTCCTCATGCAGCGATTGCTGGCGTCTGCTTGTTTTTATCAGGCTTAATTGCAGGTTACTTCGATAACATGGCTATTTATCGAAAAATAGGTCCACGCCTTAAAGCACATCAAGGTTTACGACACTGGCTTGGAGAAAAGCAGCAAATCAAATTCGCAGATTATATCGAACGTAATCTCGGGGCACTGGCAGGTAACTTCCTTTTTGGCATCATGTTGGGCAGTATGGGAACCATTGGCTTTATTTTAGGATTGCCCTTAGATATTCGCCATATTGCTTTTGCTTCTGCAAATTTAGTCCAAGGTTTAATGTCGATTAATGAAACACCCGATTTAGGACTGATTTTGATCTCAAGTCTTGGTGTATTATTGATTGGACTCACCAACTTGTTTGTCAGTTTCACACTGACGATTATTGTGGCGCTTCGTGCTCGACAAGTCCGCTTTGAACAATGGAAGCCGCTTGCCAAACTAGTACTTACCCATTTTTTCACTCGACCAATTGATTTTATTTGGCCGCCAAAAACCTTACCCGAATCCACAAATAATGCACAAAAATAACCGTAAAAAATTGTGGAAACAATTCTTTAATCAGGTTTTACATTTCAGGGAATAGAACTCTTTTTTGTTATGTTTGTTTGCTTAATGTTAAAAAAAACTTGAAATAAAATTACTATAAATTTTCAGACTTGAAAAAAAGTGTACTGGAAAGTACACTTTACAACTCTAAAATGCCGATGTTTGTTAACCTAAATTGCAAGGTTTCTGCATGCCCTATCTAATACTCTGTATTGGTTGTGTTTTTTTTATTTTCAGTGTCAGTGTACTGAATTTGACGCACACTCAAATCTTAGATAATCAAATTGTCAGAATATTGAGCCAGCATCGAATTGAGTGGTTAGATCCCATTGCAAAGTGTTTGTCTTATGTTGGTGGCATGCCTTTTGTATTGATATTTACCACACTTTGGTGTGTATATTGGTTCCGTATTCAACACTATGCGTTAGCCTTCACGATCATATTCGCTGTAACTGGAAGTGGTATTTTTGGCTGGATTTTAAAGTGGTCTTTTAATCGTCCACGTCCCGCTTCCATTTACCATATGGTCAATAGTTATGGTGCATCTTTTCCCAGTGCTCATAGCGTATATGCAGCCACACTTGCATGCCTTGCAATCATGATTTACCAACAGCATCAACATTTCCACAGTATTGCACTGATGTCCTGCATCTGGTTCATATTTATGGGAATTTCAAGAGTATATTTAGGCGTACACTACCCAACAGATGTATTGGCTGGTTGGGGAATAGGCTGTTTTTGGACTGCCCTCATCTGGCTTGGATTCAAACGGATTCACGTGAGTAAACAGTAATTTCATTTTTAGAAAAAATCTAAAAGAGGTGGAAGAATGATGTCAGCTAAGCTTTGGGTTCCAACCCTTACTGCTTGCGCATTAGCAACAAGTATCGCACTTGTTGGTTGTAGCAATGACAAAAAGGATGCGCAGCAAGCTGCCGCTTCCCAACAAGCACCAATGGTTGAAGTTGGTGTTATTGTTGCGCAACCGCAAAATGTGGAAAAAACAGTTGAACTCGCAGGTCGAACATCGCCTTATGAAGTCTCAGAGGTTCGACCTCAAACTGGCGGTGTTATCTTGAAACGTCTATTTGCAGAAGGCAGTTATGTCAAAGCTGGGCAACCACTTTATCAAATTGACTCTCGTGCTAACCGTGCCAGTGTAGAAAACTCTAAAGCATCTTTGCTTCAACAAGAAGCAAACTTGAATAGCTTGACCACCAAGATGAATCGTTATAACCAGTTGGTTGGCATTAATGCTGTTGCCAAACAGGACTATGATGACCTCGTTGGTGAAGTGAAAGTTGCTAAAGCCCAAGTCGAAGCAGCACGTGCAGCATTAGATACGGCTCAAATCAATCTTGGATACTCAACGATTCGCGCACCGATTTCAGGTCAAACTGACCGCTCATCGTTCACTGCGGGTGCACTCGTCACCGCAGGACAAAGTGATGCTTTGGTCAAAATCCAGCGTCTAGACCCGATTTATGTCGACATTACCCAGTCAAGTAGTGACTTGTTACGTCTACGCCAAGAATTGAAAAAAGGCAGCCTAGACAACAGTAACAATGCCAAGGTCAAACTCAAACTTGAAGATGGCAGCTTCTATAGCACTGAAGGTAATTTAGCATTTGCTGATGCCAGTGTTGATAGCGGCACAGGCAGCATTACGATTCGTGCAGTATTCTCGAACCCTGATCACTTGCTCCTTCCTGGTATGTATACAACAGCGCAAATTGTGGAAGGTGTGATTCCAAATGCCTACCTTGTGCCACAAATTGCGGTCTCTCGTACACCAGCAGGTCAAGCGACAGTATTTGTAGTCAATGCGAAAGGGGTTGTAGAAACACGCATCATCCAAACTTCAAGTACTCAAGGTCAAAACTGGATTGTCACTGGTGGTTTAAAATCAGGCGACAAAGTCGTAGTCGATGGCGTTGCAAAAATCAAAGAAGGTCAGGAAGTCAAAACCACACCGTATCAACCTGTGGCAGCGCCTGCAACAACACCCAACAACCCAGTTCCAAAACCAGCAAATGCTGCTTCACAAGCCCAAAGCTCATCTAAACAGCAAGCACATGCTTAAGGGGTAGATTGAATGGCTCGCTTTTTTATTCATCGCCCAATTTTTGCATGGGTGATTGCATTAGTCATTATGCTGGCAGGGATCATTTCCTTGACGCAAATGCCTATTGCACAATATCCAACCATTGCACCACCTAAGATTAGTATCTCTGCAACTTATACTGGTGCTTCGGCTGAAACGATTGAAAATACAGTAACTCAGGTGATTGAACAGCAGCTCAACGGACTGGATGGCCTACGCTATATCAGCTCACAGAGTATGTCTAATGGTTCTGTTACTATCGATGTAAACTTTAAGCAAGGTGTTAATGCTGATATTGCGCAAGTTCAAGTACAGAACAAAGTGCAAACAGCAACAGCCTCTTTGCCTGAAGCTGTACAACGTCAGGGCATTACCATCAAAAAATCTGGTGCAAGTTTCTTGCAAGTAATTGCATTCTATTCACCAAACAACAGTTTGTCTGATGCCTACATTAAAGACTATGTAAACTCAAACATTAAAGATCCTTTAAGCCGTGTCCAAGGGGTTGGTGAGGTTCAAGTCTTTGGTGGTCAATATGCAATGCGTATTTGGCTAGATCCAGCAAAATTGACCAACTATCAATTGACACCAAGTGATGTTAGCTCTGCAATTACTGCACAGAACTCACAAATTTCTGTCGGTCAAATCGGTGGTGCACCTGCTGTTAAAGGTCAGGTGATTAATGCAACCGTGAATACACAAGGTATGCTTCAAACGCCAGAGCAGTTTGAAAATATCATTGTTAAAACAACGTCATCTGGTGCAAAAGTTCTTCTCAAAGATGTTGCACGTGTTGAACTTGGTGCTGAAAACTATCAGTTTGAATCAAAATTCAATGGTAAACCTGCTGGTGGTATTGCAATTCGTTTAGCAACAGGTGCAAATGCATTAGACACAGCAAAAAATGTTGAAGCTGCGCTAGAAAAATTGCGTCCAAACTACCCTGCTGGTTTAAAAGACGATATTGCTTACGATACAACACCATTCGTAAAACTTTCGATTGAAAACGTGGTTCATACCCTTGTTGAAGCGATTGTTTTAGTGTTTATCGTCATGTTCTTGTTCTTACAAAACTGGCGAGCAACCATTATTCCAACTTTGGCAGTTCCAGTGGTTGTACTGGGTACGTTTGCAATTATTAACCTGTTTGGTTTCTCAATTAATACGTTATCCATGTTTGCCATGGTACTGGCGATTGGTCTGTTGGTGGATGATGCGATTGTTGTCGTGGAAAACGTCGAACGTGTCATGCAGGAAGAACATCTGGATCCTGTCACGGCGACCGAAAAGTCGATGGGGCAAATTACAGGGGCATTGATTGGTATTACCAGTGTTTTGACTGCCGTATTCTTCCCAATGGCCTTCTTCAGTGGTACGACAGGTGTAATTTATCGTCAGTTCTCACTAACGCTCGTCTCTGCCATGATTTTATCTTTAGTCATTGCACTGACCTTTACACCTGCACTATGTGCAACCATCCTCAAACAGCATGATCCAAATAAACCTGAAAGTAACAGTATTGTTGCTCGGTTCTTCCGTGGCTTTAACCATAGCTTTGACAAATTATCGCATAGCTATCAGAACGGTGTAGGCCGTATGACGCATAGCAAACTTCTTTCAGGGTTGTTCTATGCTGTTATTATTGGCATCTTAGGGTTCTTGTTTAAAGCGTTACCAACATCATTCCTTCCTGATGAAGATCAGGGCGTGATTATGACGTTAGTTCAGCTACCAAATAACGCAACCCTAGAGAGAACAACCAAGACACTCGATACCATTACACAGCATTTCTTAAATCAAGAGAAAGACAGTGTACAGTCAGTATTTAGTGTTGCAGGTTTCTCCTTCACAGGTCAGGGACAAAACCAAGGTCTTAACTTTGTTAAGTTAAAAGACTGGAGCCAGCGTAAAACACCAGAAACACAGATCGGTGCGCTCATTGGTCGTTCAATGGCGCTGAATGGCATGATCAAAGATGCCTCTATGATCTTCCCATTACAGTTACCTGCGATGCCAGAACTCGGTGTAAGTTCAGGCTTTGACTTCATGTTAAAGGACGCCAATGGTCAGGGTCATGAAAAACTCATGGCTGCCCGTAATGCAATATTAGGATTGGCTGCACAAGATAAACGTCTTATGGCTGTACGTCCAAATGGTATGCAAGATACGCCTCAGTATAAAATCGACATTGATCAGGCCAAAGCAACTGCTCAAGGCGTAACAGTGAGTGATATCAACAATACGATGAGTATTGCTTGGGGTAGTAGCTATGTAAATGACTTTGTTGACCGTGGTCGTATCAAGAAAGTTTACTTACAAGGTCAAGCAGATTCCCGCATGATGCCTGAAGATTTAAACAAATGGTATGTGCGAAATTCCAGCGGACAAATGGTGCCTTTCTCAAGCTTTGCAACAGGTCACTGGACTTATGGTTCTCCACGTCTTGAGCGTTACAATGGTGTTTCTTCTGTGAACATCCAAGGCTCACCTGCTGCTGGTGTAAGTTCAGGCGAAGCAATGAAAGCCATGGAAGAAATCATGCAAAAGCTGCCATCTATGGGCTTTAAAGGTTATGATTATGAGTGGACAGGTCTTTCATTAGAAGAGCAGGATTCTGGTAATCAAACGTTTGCATTGTATGCATTATCACTGTTACTTGTATTCTTCATTTTGGCAGCACTTTATGAAAGTTGGTCAATTCCATTTTCAGTCCTTCTCGTTGTTCCACTAGGCCTTATTGGTGCGGTTGTGCTGACTTACTGTGGCATGAAGCTGCTAGGAAACCCTAACTTATCCAATAACATTTACTTCAAAGTCGCGATTGTTGCTGTAATTGGTCTTTCTGCGAAAAATGCGATCTTGATTGTAGAGTTTGCCAAAGAGCTCCAAGAGAAAGGCGAGGAATTATTTACAGCAACTATGCACGCTGCTAAATTGCGTCTACGTCCAATTATTATGACGACATTGGCATTTGGTTTTGGTGTATTACCGCTTGCACTGTCTACAGGTGCTGGTGCTGGTAGCCAACACTCGGTAGGTTATGGTGTCATCGGTGGTGTCCTTAGTTCGACACTATTGGGTATTTTCTTTATTCCTGTATTCTTCGTTTGGATTCGTAGTATTTTTAAATACAAACCAAAGAATACAAATATTCAGGAGCATAAATCGTGATGCAAAACATATGGTCTCTTACAGGTCGTAGCATTGCCGTCTCCACACTTGCGTTTGCTTTGGCTGCCTGCCAAAGCATGCGTGGGCCAGAGCCTGTAGCAAAACCTGATATTCCAAATCAGTTTGCATCGAAAGCTACGGCAGGTACATCTGTTGCTGAGCAAGGCTACAAAGATTACTTCTCAGACCCACGTCTGTTGAAAGTCATTGAAATGAGTTTGGAAAATAACCGTGATTTGCGTACTGCTGCATTGAATATTCAAAAAGCGCAATTGCAATATCACGTCACTGAACTCAATCAGTTACCAACTGTGGGTACAGATGTCAGTTATACGCGTGCTCAAACAGCCAGCTCAAGCTGGAAACCTTACTCACTGTACCAAGTAAGTTTAGGTGTAACATCGTATGAATTAGACTTCTGGGGACGCGTCCGCAGTTTAAAAGATGCTGCGCTAGATACCTATTTGTCGACTCGTGCAGCCAAAGACTCGACCCAAATCAGCCTAATCAGTCAGGTTGCAGAAGCATGGGTAAGCTACTCGTATGCCAATGCCAACCTCAAACTGGCTCAGCAAACCCTGAAAGCTCAACAAGAATCGTATAACCTTAACAAGAAACGCTTCGATGTCGGTATTGATAGCGAAGTTCCACTTCGTCAATCACAGATTTCTGTTGAAACCGCACGTAGTGATGTTGGGAACTATCAAACTCAACTCGAACAAGCGAAAAACTTGCTAGATGTCTTAGTGGGTAAAATTGTGCCAAACGAGTTGTTGCCAACCGATACCGTGAAACAAATCACTTCACAGAAAGTATTGGCGGCTGGTTTACCAAGTGACTTGCTGAATAACCGTCCAGACATTATGTCGGCTGAATATCAGTTAAGTGCAGCAGGTGCAAATATTGGGGCGGCTAAAGCAGCGATGTTCCCAACCATTAGCTTGACTGCAAGTGCGGGTCTGGCAAGCTACCAGTTAAGCGACTTGTTCAAATCAGGTTCAACCATCTGGCAGTTTGCACCTACGCTTGATCTCCCAATCTTTGACTGGGGCACACGTAAAACCAATGTCAAAATTTCAAAAGTCGATCAACAACTGTATTTGACTGCTTATGAAAAATCGATTCAAACCGCTTTCCGCGAAGTGAATGATGTATTGGCAACCCGTGCACACATCAATGAGCGTTTGGCTGCACAGCGTAGTCTGGTTCAAGCGACCAACAAGAACTATGCGCTTTCAACAGCACGTTTCCGTGCTGGGATTGATAACTACTTGACGGTACTGGATGCACAGCGTTCCAACTACTCTGCGGCTCAAGGTTTACTTGCGCTTGAACAGACCAATCTGAATAATCAGATTGAACTGTACAAAACTCTCGGTGGTGGTGTAAAAGCCAACACTTCAGATCAGGTACAGTACCCTGCTTCAAGTGCAGAGCGTTATCAGAAAAAATAATTCTCTCCAATAAAAAAGCCCACGTTAAAGTGGGCTTTTTTATGACTTTTCGTTTAGCTCAAACAGTTACAGATCAGATTTTCACGTATCCAATTTATGAGCAATATTCTTCAAACTTAGATTATTTCACTTCAGCTTTACGAATTTGTTTATACAAAATGCTTGGAGCTAAGCGAGACAACATCACACCCAGTTTTTCCTTACGCCCACCAATCACAATATATTCCTGCTTTTGCAATAATGCTTTCACGGTCTGTTCAGCAAACTCATCAGCATCCAAGCCATGTTCAATCGCTTGATCTTGAAAACCTTGTGCTTCACCGTTACCCGTCAATGCATTGAGTGACACATTGGTTTTGACAAAACCTGGGAACACCACTGAAACATCAATACCCTGTGCAGCCACCTCGGCACGTAAACTGTTTGCCCACATATGAATCGCGGCTTTGGCTGCCGAATAAGTCGCACGATATTGTGTTCCGATCAGCCCTGCCACACTGGAAATAAACACCACATGACCAGATTTTTGCTTCAGTAAAGTCGGCAAAACCGCTTTGGTCATGGCCACATGGGCAAAATAATCTACTTCCATGATTTTTCGTTCAGTTTCCATTGAGGTGTCTTGAATCAGTGCGCGCTGACTGAGACCTGCATTATTGATCAGCCAGTCAATTTTGCCTTTTTCAGCCAAAACCTGCTGTAAAGCCTGTTCAATTTGCCCTGCATTGGTAATATCAAGCGGAATACATAAATGCTTGTCCTGATTTGGCAGCAATGCTTTGACCCGTTGCAACTCACTGTCACGACGCGCAGACAAAACCAATTGTGCACCCAATTCAGCAAAGGCTATCGCCAAAGCCTGTCCAATGCCAGAAGATGCCCCTGTGACCCAAACCACTTGATCTTGCAAATTTTGTGTTTTCATAAAGTACCTTATTGAACATGCTCGTCAAAAATCAAAAACCTCAGGAAATGCTCTATATAATAGGGCGCAACATGTAAATCCACTTCATTACCCAGTCCCTGTAAACGCTTATAGCCCATGTGCGTGGTCATTTGTATCACGCCATTTAAGGTTTTATCCACCACAAAGTTAAAATCAAGCATTTCTTTGGGAATACGAATGAGATGTGTCACCCCTTGGTCAATAATTTCAGTCAGTGCATGAAAGGCAGGACTAATCTGACTGGCATCACCTGCCTGAATCTTTTGAATGAATGTTAAAGTTTGATCAACCAATGCATCGGATACAGGATAGCGTAAAAACACCTGATCCTGTTCCAAGACAATACATTCCGCAAAATAATTAACAATGCCTGCCAAACGCGCATTACTAAGCAGCGCCACCGACCACGGTAAATATTTTTTTAAGGCATCGAGCACATGCTGCACGACTTTTTCAGACTCTTGGGCAATCTTATGCCCTTCTGGGCGCTGCACACGCTTCTTTTGCTGCATCAGCAAATCGACAAACACCTGCTGGATAATTTGTACGGCAACATCGGCAAGAAGTTGTCCCAATTCATGTGCCAGTTTATGTTTGGTTGCAGCATTGAACTGCTGTTGTAATGTCAAAAACTCTGCATAACTTTGCGGGTTGACCTGCAAACTGACCACATACCCCATAGAAAATCCTGCTTCAAACATCCAATTTATCGCTTAACTGAACATTGTCGCATGATATGCCGCAGATTGCCGACGCTTTGTAGCTTAATCTTGTGGATTTTTTTGCTACAATGAAACCAATTTTTTTTGCACTTTTGATCTGTTAACTATGACTGACGCAACTGCGAATTCCGCTCAGAATATTGCTACAACTTACGATCCTACCGAGATCGAGAAAAAATGGTACCAAACTTGGGAAGAGAAAGGCTACTTTAAGCCATCTCAACAAGGTGAATCATTCTGTATCATGATTCCGCCGCCAAATGTCACGGGTAGCTTGCACATGGGTCATGGTTTTAACAATGCCATTATGGATGCCTTGACACGCTACAACCGTATGTCAGGTAAAAATACCTTATGGCAACCCGGGACTGACCATGCGGGTATCGCAACCCAAATGGTGGTTGAACGCCAACTTGCTGCGCAAAATATCAGCCGTCATGATTTGGGTCGTGAACAGTTCATCGACAAAGTTTGGGAATGGAAAGAACAGTCTGGCGGGAATATTACTCGTCAAATCCGTCGTTTAGGTTCTTCAGTAGACTGGTCTCGTGAACGCTTTACCATGGATGAAGGTTTATCTAATGCGGTAAAAGAAGTTTTCGTAAAACTGCACGAAGACGGTTTGATTTACCGTGGTAAACGTCTGGTGAACTGGGATCCGAAACTGCAAACCGCGCTTTCTGACTTAGAAGTTGAGTCAGACAAAGAAGAAGCCGGTTCATTGTGGCACTTCAAATATTTCTTTGAAGATAAAAACTTGCGCACGCACGATGGCAAAGATCACATCGTTGTCGCAACCACGCGTCCAGAAACATTGCTCGGTGATACTGCGGTTGCAGTGGCACTGGATGATGAGCGTTATACGCACCTTGTCGGTCAGAACATCATTCTGCCAATTACAGGTCGTGCAGTTCCAATCGTTAAAGATGAATATGTCGACAAAGAATTCGGTACAGGCTGTGTAAAAATTACCCCTGCGCACGACTTTAACGACTATGAAGTCGGCAAACGCTGCGAACTCCCAATCATCAATATCTTCAACAAAAATGCGGAAGTATTGGCTGAGTTTGAATACATCGCCAAAGCGGGCGAGCAAATTTCTAAAACCATCGCAGCCCCTGCTGACTATGTGGGTTTAGAGCGTTTTGCTGCACGTAAGAAATTGGTTGAGCAAGCAGAAGCTGAAGGCTGGTTAGATCAAATTCAACCGTACACCTTGAAGCCACCACGCGGTGACCGTTCAGGCGTGATTGTTGAGCCATTATTGACCGACCAATGGTATGTAAAAATTGCACCACTGGCTGAACCTGCGATTGAAGCGGTGAAAGATGGTCGCATCAAATTCGTACCAGAACAGTACAGCAACATGTACATGGCGTGGATGAACAACATTCAAGACTGGTGTATTTCACGTCAGCTTTGGTGGGGTCACCGTATTCCAGCTTGGTACGATGCACAAGGTAATGTATTTGTGGGTCGTGACGAAGCAGAAGTCCGTGCGAAAAACAACATCCCTGCTGATGTTGCATTGAACCAAGATGAAGACGTATTGGATACATGGTTCTCATCTGCACTTTGGACGTTCTCGACTTTAGATTGGACAGGTGATGCCAAGAAAGATGCGGAAAACTATTTCCTCAAGACTTTCCACCCGACAGATGTATTAGTCACTGGTTTTGACATTATCTTCTTCTGGGTAGCGCGCATGATCATGATGACCATGCACTTCATGAAAAATGAAGATGGTACGCCGCAAGTTCCGTTCAAAACTGTGTATGTCCATGGTTTAGTACGCGATGGCGAAGGTCAGAAGATGTCTAAATCTAAGGGTAACGTACTTGACCCATTAGATTTGATTGACGGTGTAGATCTTGAAACCTTGGTACAAAAACGTACTACGGGTTTGATGAACCCGAAACAAGCGGCGAAGATTGAAAAATCGACTCGTAAAGAATTCCCAGAAGGCATTCAGGCTTACGGTACAGATGCGGTTCGTTTCACGTTCTGTGCGCTAGCCAATACTGGTCGTGACATTAAGTTCGACATGAAACGTGTTGAAGGTTACCGTAACTTTGCCAATAAAATCTGGAACGCGACCCGTTTCGTGATGATGAATGTTGAAGGTCAAACGATTGGTGCTGAAGCACGTCCTGATCTGTGGGAATTGCCTGAACAATGGATCATCAGCCGTCTGCAAAAAGCCGAAGCTGCGGTACAACAAGCCTTTGCGACTTACCGTTTAGACTTGGCTGCACAAGCAATTTACGAATTTATCTGGAATGAATACTGCGACTGGTATGTCGAGTTAACCAAACCAGTTCTGAACGATGCTGAAGTGTCTGAAGAGCGTAAAGCGGAAGTTCGTCGCGTGTTACTTGCCGTGATGGAAGCATCTTTACGTCTTGCGCATCCGCTTATGCCGTATTTGACTGAAGAAATTTGGCAGACGCTTGCACCGAAACTCGGTATTGCTGGCGAAACCATTATGCTTGCGCAATACCCTGTTGCGAACCCTGAGCGTGTAAACGAACAGGCTGAAGCAGATATGCAATGGCTGCAAGGTCTGATTGGTGCGGTGCGTAACATCCGTGGTGAAATGGGCTTAGGTAATGCGCGTTTATTACCAGTGTTGCTTCAAAACACCACTGATGCTGAAAAAGCACAGATCACCCGTATTGAAGCATTGTTTAAAGCTTTAGCAAAAGTGGAAAGCATTACATTCTTGGCTGATGCTGAACAACCACCATTGTCTTCTTCATCTGTTGTGGGTCACGTATCTGTATTCGTTCCAATGAAGGGTTTAATTGACCCGAAAGCGGAATTGGGTCGTTTACAAAAAGACTTAGACAAAGTTCAAAAGCAGCATGACCAAATTGCGACTAAACTTGGCAATGAAGGTTTTGTAGCGAAAGCACCTGCGGCTGTCGTTGAAGGTGAAAAAGCGAAATTGGCTGAGTTTGCTGACCAGTTAGCGAAAATTAAAGCGAATATGGAGCAGATTGCAGCGCTGTAAGGTGTTGTTAATTTAATCTATTTTGTGTATAAAGGGCTGATTATTCAGCCCTTTATTATTTTAAAAATGAAAGAACTATTAGAACCAATTTATCTTAATGAAAAGATGTTACTCAACTGTGCAAGTTATCTATTTGATGGAATAGAGTTAAGTAAAGAAATTCACCAAGCCGATGAAAATCATTCAGATAAAAACCTAGACATTGAAGGTACTGCCAAAACAAATGGAATAGTTGATTTAATAGCTCAGGCTGATGGGAAACTCAATGCAGGCCTGATTACAAGAAATAATTCTAGTCTTTCATCAAATTCGGTCAAAAATATTACTTTAGGTGCTATACATATGAAAGCACTCAAAAAGCTATATGAAGAAGGCTTAATCCATAATTTTAAAAATTTTGAGGAAAACTTAAAGAAAAAACCATATATATCTATTGAGGCAGATTTACAACCAGTAGATTTCTTCGAGCTATTACAAATATTAAAAATGCTTACTCCTCAATTAAAATATTTCGTGGCACTTCTGAATAAAAAAAATACTAACAATACAAACAAGAGAAATCCATCAGCTCAACAATCATTAAATAATGACCTGATAGAGATCATTAAAAATCTAATTGTAGAGTTAGAAAAGAGCTACTTAGAATCAAATTTACTAGAAATGCTTATGTTCAAGGATAATAAATGTATAGGTGTAATAGATTTAGACCTAGATAATATAGATCCAAGTAAGTTAAAGTCTCAATTAAACGATGGCAATTTCACAGTTATAGGCAAAATAACTAAAAACATTACATCAGATGAAAGAATAAATTTGCTTCAACGAAATATTATTACACCTTTATTAACTATCGTTGAGCGTATAACTGTATTTGTAGAGACGAAAAAAAATCTTCAAAATTTAGAAGTGTTAGAAGATAAAATTTCCAAGTTAAAAGAATTAAAAGATACCGTTTTCTCAATTATTAACTTATTACTGGATATTTATATAGAAGGCCCTGCTCTTAGAATCCGTGCAATGTCTGTTTGTATTTAAAATATGAGAACCAAGTAATATCTATCAAATGATGATTTGAACTAATACAGATAAAATCCCCTCTCCTCCTAGGAGAGGGTTAGGGAGAGGTACTTCTGAATTTTTTCCATTATAACTTCAATCCCTCATCCTAACCTTCTCCCAAAGGGAGAAGGAGAACTTACTACATGTTCTCTTTTAAACCAAAACATATACTCCACAAATCCCCTAAAACTGCTTCCATATTCTTCAATACATCATGATTCCAAAACCGTACAACTTTTAAATCCAAAGCCTCTAAAAACTTGGTTCGTTCAGCATCATAGGTTTTTCCATCTTCCGTATTGTGCTGACTACCATCTAGCTCAATAACCAATCCCAACTCATGACAGTAAAAATCTACAATATAGGGAGCAATCACATGCTGTCTGCGAAATTTAAGATTCATAAATCGTTTAGCACGAAGTAGTTGCCACATGAGGTGTTCTGCATCTGTGGCATTGCTCCGCATGGTTTTAGCGAATTCTAATAATTGTGGGTCTAGTTTCATTTTTTATTATTACCTCTCCCTAGCCCTCTCCTAAAAGGAGAGGGAATGTTCATTATAAATTTGATGCAGACATATAATCACTTGCTACTCCCTCTCCCTCAGGCAGAGGGTTGGGGTGAGGGAAAATCAAAGTGCCCCATGCCCCAACAACATCTCCACACCACTCACCTTTTTCATATGCTTTAAACGCTCTTTTTCCCACTTCAACTGCTGCTTTAACCCAGCACAATCGGCATCTATGGCTTTATACACATCACTGATCTGCACATGCTCCGCTTTCACATTCTTCGCTAACTGAAAAGAATCTAAAATTTCCGCAATTTGGCTTTCAAGCTGCTGACTTTGAGCATCCAATGCCAACTGATAAAACTTTACTTGCTCAGGCGAGAGTTCTTTTGAAGTTACGCTCTTATTCTGCTCAAGCTGTAACTGCATTTTCAGTAAATAAAACAAATCCTGCTGCTCATACGCCTGACTTGCCTTCTGAAACAACGCAGTTTTTTCGGCTTTCTTGCTTTCATCTTGTTCACGGTCAGGGTGAATCATCGCAGCAATTTTTAAGTACACGGTTTTCAAAGACTGAGCTGCCATCTGCTCCGCTTGCTCACGTTTTTGTTGCAGTCGTTGCTGCTTGGCGTGTTCTCGTGCCTGTTGCTGCTCGGCAGCATATTGTTCAAAGTCTTGCTCTATATCAAACTCATCTTGCTGAGGAGTTTCCTGATTTTCTAGACGGACATTCTGCGACTTTTTGCTTTTTTTAGCATTCGATTGTGCTATAACCTGCTGATAAAAGGTATTTATTTGAGCAACTTGAGTATATTGCTCGGCAGACAGAACTTTAGAATGTTTGAGGATCTTTCCAAGACTGGCAATTTTCTCATCGAGTTGCTGTATTTCTGCTTTAGAAAATTCGTGGCTATGCAGCATATTCCAAAGCTGCTGCATTTGCTGAAACAGCACCGTATGCAATTCGGCATAGACAGGGTAAAGTTTTTGGCGGGTGTGCTGCTGAATCTCATCCTGCGCATTTTGCCATGTCACCAGACTGATTTTTTGCTGTTCGATTTTGTCGATCAGGCGATTGAGCTTTTTCTGCTGTGGGGAAAGTTCAGTCTTTTTCTGTATCGTTACTTTGAGATCAGAAGTCATCGCCAATCACACTTGCAAAAGCAACACTATAGCAAGATTGGCAATGTGACGCAGTAGCGAGACACAAGCATGGAGCTGATTGTGATTTTGCGATCTGCCCCATGCTCAACAAAAGAATGACTATTCGCTCGCTTCGATGAGTTCTTTTGAAGACACCACACAATTACGCCCCTGTTCCTTGGCAGAATACAAGTTTTTATCCGCACGGCGAATGGCAGTATTCACATCGACATCTTCTAGACTTGCTACAGTCACCCCGATACTCATGGTGATGGGGTGATGATCAATAATGACGGCATCTGCAATCACTTGGCGGATTTTTTCAGCCAAAACGACTGCACCTTTCAGCGATGTATCTGGCAATAAAACGACAAATTCCTCACCACCAAAACGTGCGACAAAATCGGTCGTTCTCAGTGCTGTTGGCAACAATTTAGCCACACTTTGCAAGACATAATCGCCCATTTCATGCCCGAAGGTATCATTCACTTTCTTAAAGAAGTCGATATCCATCAGCAATACGGCATAAACTTGCTGAGAGCGGTGCAACTGCTCAAATAAATAGTCCAAATACGCATTGCAAGCACGGCGGTTGTGTAATCCTGTCAACGCATCATAACGAGCCAGTTTTTCCAGCTCTAAATTGGCTTGCTTTAACGCTTGAGTCCGTTCTTCAACTTTCTGTTCCAGATTGGCATTGGTGTCTTGAAGCTGCTGCTGCTGTGACAACAAGGTTTCGGTCATGCTTTCTAAAGATTGTGACAAGCCTTGAATTTCACGAATGGTGGTTGTGGTTTCAAAGTGCACATTGTCCTGACCCTGTTCAACTGCATGTGCCTTTTGCGCTAATTTTTCGATTGGATGGCTAAACTTATTGGCGAGCTTATAAGTAATGAATAGCAGCACCAATGAAAGAATAAAACCTATCAGCAAAATCTGATGTTGTAGCGAACGAACATTCATTAAAGCAATTGCCACAGGTTGGCGAATCACCACATGCCACCCCAAATTGGTCGTGGTTTTCGAGACCACTGGAATATCAACGGTTAAATAGGCTTTATCTTCATGCCAATGATCAAGAAAATACATTGGTCGCTGCTTGCTATACGCAGGAGGTTTAACCTGTCCAATACTTTTAAACGGATATAAAATGTCACCACTGGAGTTCACAATAAATACTTCAATGCCTTGCTCCACCGCATCTTGTGAAAGTGCACTATTTAAAACATGTCCTGCCCAACTCCAGTCAGCATGTGCCGCAAGAACCCCTTTGACTTTGTGCGTCACAGGGTCATAAATCGGCGTTGCAAAGTCAATAAAGCGCATCGGTTCATTCGGGTTCACCGCTTTAATCTGCTTGGCAAGCAATACCGCTTTATGGACATCGCCCAAATAGACATGTTTGGAACCATTAATAAACCACGGACGCTCTGAAACGTCTGCGCCTTCAAGCAGATGGTTGGCTGCAACCTCAACCTTGCCATCAAGATTGGCTATGCCAAGCCACGCATAATATTGATAGGACTTTTTGACCTGATCGAGTTGTATCTGAACACGCGGGTTGTGAAAATCGGCCTCCGCAAAAAATGGCGACTGACCGAGCAGTACCATTTCCCGCTCTCGTTCCGTCAACGATGTCGCCAGCGTATTACTGATATTCTTTGCTGAGATATATAAAGCTTGACCATTGGCTTTGGTCATTTGCGCTGAAGCAATTTGACCAATATACAGCGTAATACATAGGCCTAAAGTAAAAGCTAAACCTGTAAATAAAATCAGTAGACGATTTCGAAAGGAGTCTATTTGAAGCACGCGTACCAGCCCCTTTAAATAAGCAATTGTTTTAATTTAAAAAGTAGTTATGCCGTGTATTACATCATTTAACCCAAACACAGCATCAAAAAATGCCCTTTCAGCCACACAATTATCAGAGATGAAAATAGTCAAATGACATTTTGGGAACTCACTTTTCTATTTTGAGAGATTCAAAACCGATCAAAACTGAACATCTTCTAGGCATGACTATTAAAACATTGTTCAATAGCAACATAAAACCAAAACTTGATTAATTTGGTCGGAATAATTCGGGTGCTCGAATCATCATGATTCATATCCATGAACAAGTGCTTCTTGCCTTAGTCGAGATTGCTGATTTAGGTCATACACCAAATCACAAGCGGTAAAGTCAGTGCCGCACAAACGGTTTGAAAGCTAATCACCGCAGCCATGAGCTGACTATCACCATTGAGTACTTTGGTTAAAATGTAAGAAGCCGAAGCCGTTGGCAATGCAAAGAAAATGACCATGACTTGCAGGCTGAGTTGGGGCACAGCAAAGTGGTTCGCTACCGTATAGGCCAAAGCAGGCATCAACAATAAACGTGCGAACGTATCTAGAGACAACGCCCAAAGATCCTTATGGAGTTGCTTAAACTGCAAAGCTGCACCCACAC
Source organism: Acinetobacter sp. MB5 (assembly GCF_003261585.1). Classification (GTDB taxonomy): domain Bacteria; phylum Pseudomonadota; class Gammaproteobacteria; order Pseudomonadales; family Moraxellaceae; genus Acinetobacter. The sequence goes on from NZ_POVU01000006.1 coordinate 144,991, forward strand.
AGAATAAACCTAATGGCAAACTCGATGCTGCACTAATTTTAAGGACTTGTAGAATGCCCTGCCAGATTGGAACATTCAGCAGATTCAAACTGATTCCGACAGCACAGGACAAAATTAACGGATTTTTTAGCAGTGACAATAACACAGGACGCAATGCCATGTGCTGACGTTCCATTAGAGACAATACCGAAATGACGTTTACCACAGGAATGCATAATGCTAACAAGACCGCCAAGATGGCCATGCCCTGTTTGGCATACAATGCCGCTACGAGTGCCAGACCAATATAGGTATTGAAGCGCACCACACTTTGCATATGCACCCCAAAACGTGCTGCGGACATTGGCTTAAACATCCGCAGTGCATATAAAAATGTACTTGCCGAAGCCACGACCACAAACATGCTGAGAATCGGACGTTTGAGTTGAGAAAACTCAATGTGTGCTGTTAGGGTAGTGTGCAACAAGAGCGCTGGAAACAACAGATAATAATTCAGCTTCTCTGCACCGTGCCAGAACCCATCTTCAAAAAAATTCACCTGCTTTAATCCATAACCTGTTGCGATCAGCACGATTAATGGAATCACTGCAAGCATCATTTGCTGCAACATGCTTTGCCTCAGCATTTCATCTTGTCATAAATCAAGTTTAAACAAGATTTGTGCTCATGCTAAAATGAGCTTTTCCTCATGATGTCGTGCCTTGCCATGACCTTTAGCCAATTAGAAATTTTTGCATGGATTGCAGAACTGCGTAGCTTTACCGCAACTGCGGAGAAGCTGGGAATTACCCAATCGGCTGTCTCACATGCACTGAAAAGTTTGGAACAAGACTGGCAGGTTAATCTGATTGCCCGTCATAACAACCAAGTCGAACTCACCGCAACAGGACAGCAACTCCTGATCCATGTCAAAGAGTTACTGAGTATTTCGCATACTCTGGAACAAGAAGTACAAGCTTTGCATGGACTTAATCAGGGTACACTTCGCATTGGCTCTTTTGGTGCATCGTCTTCAATTTTGCTTTTGCCTGAAATTTTAGAAATCTTTCAGCAGCAGTATCCCAATATCGAAATTTATATTGATGAAGGTGATGATCAGGACGTTTGTCAGTGGCTTCAGGAAAGGCGGATTGATGTCGGTTTTGTTTTATTGCCGAATACACAGTTTGATTGTGTACCGTTACTGAATGATATTTTTGTGGCTTTAATTCCCAAAACCCATCACTTGGCAAAATACAGTACGATTCAGCCCGAGCAACTGGCACAAGAATCTTTCATAATGACTTTGGCAGGCAGCCAGAAACAAGTGGAACTGATTTTTCAGCAGTTTCAGGTGCAACCTAAAATTAAATATCGCATTTCCCAGATTCTCAGCATCATCAGCATGGTCAACAACCAACTAGGAATTTCTGTCGTTTCGGATATGGTGTTGACTCAAAAGTTACTAGCGCTCTACCCCAATGTCGTGAAACGTCCTTTTTCACCCAATTTAAAACGCAGTATTGGGCTTGCGGTCAAGAACAATAAACATCTCAGTCCTGCGACCAAAGCATTCATACAAATTGCCCAGCAGGTCTGGCAATCAGCATAAAACAGAGTTTATATGCCAAATATTAAGATCAATTTCAACAATCAGAAAATGATCATTCACTCATGATTCATCAAAGTCCTCTTGAAAGTTCCCTCTCCCTTTGGAATGAGGGTATCCTTATTGTCATTTATCGTTTTAAAAGTAACTGATGAATGAAGTCTATTAAATAAAAAATGTAATCACTAGAAAAATGCCACATAAGACATTAAAGATGGTGAGCATCATCGGCAAGTCAGTTCGATAACCTTCAATCAACTCCACTTGACTGAGTGACTTCAGGGCGACTTTATACTGACGGGCAGATAAAAGACTTAAGCCCATTCCAAACAAAATAACAATGACCGCAAAAATTTTGCTTAAAAGGATTTTAGTTGCATAGTTTTTGGGATCAAGAAGATGTGCAAGCACGGTTGAACGCTCCAGAAGAAACCCAAAAGCGATCAATCCTAAGCTCGTTCTGTTCCAAGCCAATAAGGTGCGCTCTAAAGCAAAAAATACACGAGGGTCTTGTAAATTGGACATTTTTACCTACTGTTAAAAGCATTTCTATGAACTTTAAAAAGTTATTCAATTTCTTGCAATAATTAAACTTCATGCAAGTTTATTTTCCAATACCGCCTAAAAAGCACCACATTTGTGCATTTAATCTGTTTTAGTGCACAAATTGCTTTATATCGAGTCTTGCGTATTTTCATATTTTCATGATTAAAATTTCCATCTAACAATACCTATATTGGTGCAACTTGCATCGCTATACTTGTGCACATTTCCAAATTAGCACTATTTTTAAGCGACCATAATGCAAAATTTCGATATTTTATTTTTATTGCTCGGCGCAGTTCTGGTTCTTGCCATGCATGCGGGCTTCGCATTTCTTGAGCTGGGGACAGTTCGGCATAAAAATCAGGTCAATGCTCTGAGTAAAATCTTATCGGATTTTGCAATCTCAGCGATAGCTTACTTTTTTATCGGGTATTACATTGCTTATGGGCAGCACTTTTTCCATTCAGGTAATGTACTAGCTGAACAGCATGGTTACAACCTGATGCGCTGCTTCTTCCTACTCACCTTTGCCGCAGCAATTCCTGCGATTATCTCAGGTGGTATTGCAGAACGCGCGAAGATGCGTACCCAAGCCATTGCGACTTTATTACTGGTCGGACTTGTTTATCCTTTTTTTGAAGGATTGATCTGGAATGGCAATTTAGGCTTACAAAACTGGCTACAACAAACTTTTGGCGCAAGTTTTCATGACTTCGCAGGTTCAGTCGTTGTCCATGCAATGGGAGGCTGGATCGCTTTAGCTGCTGTCATCTTACTGGGACCACGTTATGGTCGCTATCGTAAAGATGGTGCTATTGCTGCACACCCACCATCATCTATTCCCTTTCTGGCACTGGGCTCATGGGTTCTCATGGTTGGCTGGTTCGGCTTTAATGTGATGAGTGCCCAACGCTTAGATGCTATTTCAGGATTAGTTGCCATCAACTCACTGATGGCAATGGTTGGCGGTACGATTACAGCTAACTATATGGGCAAAGATGACCCTGGTTTCTTGCACAATGGCCCGCTTGCAGGTCTGGTTGCAATCTGTGCAGGTTCAGATATTGTTCATCCGATTGGCGCACTGGTGATTGGTGGTATCGCAGGTATCGTGTTTGTACAACTCTTTACCTATACCCAAAACAAACTCAAAGTCGATGATGTGCTTGGGGTTTGGCCAATGCATGGGGTTTGTGGTGCATTAGGTGGTATTGCTGCGGGTATTTTTGGACAAACCACTTTAGGTGGTCTAGGTGGTGTATCTTTCGTTGCACAAATCATCGGTACACTCCTTGCGATTGCAATTGCACTTGCAGGTGGATTCGGTGTTTATGGCTTATTGAAAGTCACCATGGGAATTCGCCTAACCCAAGAAGAAGAATATCGCGGTGCTGACTTATCTATTCATAAAATTTCTGCAAATGCCGAGGAAAGTAAGTTCTAAGGCAGTCTTTGGGCAAACTCCTTTTAAGTTTGCCTTTCATGACATTTTCAATGTGATATGACAATACTGTAAGATAACCCTATACTTATCGGGAAAACTGAGATACATTTTCATTCCCGCTTGTTTTCACTCACCACCTGAATAAGGTGTCGTTGTTCGTATGCACAAATATCAAGAGTTCTTGGAACACACCGCCTCTACACAAAGCCGATCGATTCAGCCTTATGTGATTGATGGATTAAAGGTATGGCTCAAGAAAGCGTCGAAGCGCCATCCTTGGTGGTTGTATTTACCTTTGCAATGGTTTTCTAAGCTTTTGAATTTACAGATTTTAGCACCTGTACCCAATTATGGTGGTTCAGATGCGATTCACTGTGAAGCACAGCGTATTCGTCAGTTAGAGCAAATCGGCATTTCTGTTCCCAAAGTGCTTGCTGAGTCAAAATCAGGGTTACTGATTCAAGATATTGCACATGATGATCAAAAACTGATGCAGCTTGATCATGCCTTGGCCCGTGAATCCAATTTTTCACAACGCAAAGCGTTATTTGAAACCGCGCTATATGCCTTAAAACAGATTCATGCTAAAAACAGTTATTTGAGCGAAGCCTTTGCCCGCAATATTTTGGTTGATAGCCAGCAGAATATTTCATTTATTGACTTTGAAACAGACCCACGCAGTACGCTGGATCTCGAGACATGTCAGGCACGTGACTGGTTATGTCTTTTATTTTCAACGGCTTTTCGATTTAATGAGCAAGAGCGTCCTGAAATTGAGCAAATGGTCAAACATGAGCTTAAAGATCGTCAGGACATTTTGTTTCAGCTTGGCAAAGTGGGACATCGCTTTGCATGGCTCAACCGCATTGGCGTAGAAAAAACGGGAAATGATGGGAAACGAATGAAGATTTTTCTGATTTTTCTGAAAAATTTAAAACCGATCTCATCCGTTTAAAATATGAAGATGTGTCGGTAATCTTACCAAGACTTTTAAACCACCCAGCTCCAGACTTTGATCAAAGCTCAGCGTGCCACCGACATGCTGAATGGCTTTTTGCACAATTGATAAGCCCAAGCCACTGCCCACCTCTAAATGGTGATGGACGCGGTAAAAGCGCTTAAGCACCTGTTCATATTGCTCTTGTGGAATCCCTGGCCCACTATCCTCAATACAGACATAAGCAACTTGTTGCTGCTCATCTGGATAAACGGCAATATTAATTACACCTGCTGTCGGTGTGTACTTAATCGCATTATCAATCAGATTATAAATAATTGAATGTACTGTTGGTTCATAGTTTTGCAGAATCACTTCTTCATTGCGCTCAAAGCCCAGATCAATATCTTTTTCCATCGCCAAATTCATGAGCTGTTCCACACAGTTCAATGCAACATCATTGAGACGGAATTTTTTCGACATATCCAAAGTATTGAGTGATGCATCCTGTTTCGCCAACGCCAACAATTGACTTACCAAATGCTGGATCCGTGCCAAACCTTTGCTGAGATTAATCAAAGCGGTATTTTCGGGAAAATCTCTCAGCAGAATTTTGGTCTGCAAATTCAGCGCAGTAATTGGCGTACGCAACTCATGCGCAGCATCGGCTATAAATTGTTTCTGTTCCTGTTGTGTCTTTGAAATACGATCAAACAAGTAGTTAATTTCATTGACTGCTGGTAACAATTCGATTGGATATTGTTCTTCAGAAATATGACTTAACTCATTTGAATCACGCTGAGCCAGTTCACTTTTTAAATCATCCAGTGGTTTTAAACTCCCACGAATAATCCAGAAAATAATAAACAGCACAAATGGCATAATCAGAATATAGGGCAATACCATACTTCCAGCCAGCTCCAATGCCAGAACCTGTCGAGTCCGTTCATGCTGACTGACCTGAATCTGGAATTTTGCTGTGGGTAACACATAAGTGTACCACGTACCATTATCCGTTTCGCGCTTATAGAAACCTGCTTTACTCACCCTAGGAACAAGGAGCTGATTGGATTTTAGCTGATTGGGATCATCATAAGCCCAAATATCCATGAATACTTCTTGACGCTGATATTCATGGTCGAGGTTAAAACTACTATGGTTACTTTTAAGATTAAATGTTGTGGCGCGAGTGGCCAAAAACTGCATTTGGGTGTCCAAAATGCGAGTGAGTTCTTTTAGTGCAATATGATAGGTCGAAAACATCAAAATACATGCCATCACCAAACTCATCAGTGATGTCAGGACAACCAGTTTTGACCCTAAAGACTTGCGCTTTTGCATATTGCACTCAAACTCAGTTATGTCCTAGACGATAACCCAAGCCGCGAATCGTACGAATAAAGTCTTTCCCCAGTTTGGCACGCAAATGGTGAATATAAACTTCTATCGTATTACTCGAAACTTCACTGTCAAAATCATACAGTTTGTCTTCCAAATTAGATTTTGAAAAAATCTTATTGGGATGCGTCATCAGTGGGGTCAAAATCGCCCATTCACGATTAGACAATTCGATGATTTGACCTTTATATTTAGCAATATGTTGCTCGATATCGAGCATCAAGTCACCATTTGTGAGAACTTTATCGTTACTTGTCGTTTTTACGCCAACACCAGCACGGCGCAACAATGCCTGAATTCGAGCAAATAACTCTTCAAATTCATAAGGTTTAACCAAGTAATCATCTGCCCCTTGGTTTAAACCATCCACACGATTTTCCAGTTGATCACGAGCAGAAATAATCAGGACTGGAATTTGCGTGCGCTGACGAATCTGCTTGAGTACCTGCATGCCATCCATCAAGGGCAAGCCAAGATCAAGCAACACGATATCAAACGCTTGCTTAGACAATTCTGTCAGACCATCAACACCATTGTTGACCCATTCAACATCAAAACCATGATATTTCAATAGGGTAATGGTGGACTCTGCAATCATGAAATCATCTTCAATAATTAAGATCTTGGACATGCGATGCACTCTAATTACAATTTAGGTGTTGGCACACTGTGCCAACATATTTAATTCGGGTTGAATGACTTGACTGTCAATATCTAACAAACTCAACAAGGTTGGGAACAAATTATCCTGCCCTCGTTTGGCCTGTCGCTGTTGCAACAAACACGCCACTTGTTGCGGATGATTGCTACGCCATTCTGGAGAGAACCACATCATCATTGGAATATGTGTCTGCTGTGACGGTGCTAAAGCATACGGTGCGCCATGCAGATACAATCCATTTTCACCTGTGGACTCGCCATGATCTGACAAATACCAAAAACCGGTTTGGTATTTATCATTATTTGCTAAAACACGAATTACTTCGCTTAAAATATGATCTGTATAAACAATACTATTATCATAGCTATTGATCAATTTTGACCGTTCACAGCTTTGAATTGCAGTCGTATTGCAACTCGGCTGGAAAGGTGAAAATTCAGCAGTCGACCGCTGATAATAGGCAGGACCATGACTCCCAATCTGATGTAATACCACCAGTTGCGGTGTCTGGTCAGTTGCAGGAATACTTTGTAAATAACGCTGCAAACTTTCTAATAAAACACCATCTAGACAATAATCCCGATTCTCACAATATTTTTTCTTAATATCGTCAGGAATAACAAAATTATTGACCCGATCACAAGTCCCTTTACACCCTGAATCATTCTCAATCCAAGTGACTTTATAACCTGCATGTTGAGCAACATCGAGTAAACCTTCCCGATGCGAAGCCAAACGTTCATCATAATCCTTACGCGGCATACCCGAGAACATACATGGAACCGAAACCGCAGTTGCTGTACCACAAGAACTTGCCTGAGTGAAATTAATCAAATTCTCCACTTTCGCTAGTTCTGGATTGGTATTTTTCCTATAGCCATTCAACGAGAAACTTTCTGCACGCGCTGTTTCGCCAACTACCAAAACCATCAACTTGGCTTTTTGATTTGCAGTCACAGCAATATTACGTTTAGCATCCAAACCATATTGCACCAAAGGTAATGGTTTATACGACAACTTCTTGTAGTAACTCAAACCTGAACTAAACACATTATTTGGAGAGATCAGGTTTTTAACTTCACGATGTCCTCGAAACAACGACGTGAAATTAATATAGTTTAAGTAAACTGCCCCACCTACAATCACCAAAGCAACCACAATACTGGCAACTTTTTTCCAGAGCTGACCCAAGATCGGCTCTTTCTTTACGGGCAATACAGCCATTATAGCGATTGGTAAAATCACCATAAAAGCCAGCCAAACCAAATATTGCCATGATAATAAATTCATGGCTTCAGTTCGGTCAGTCTGCATCATATTTTGAATTTGTTCTGGGGTAATCATAATTCCCATACTATTTACAAAATATGCACTGCAACCTGCAATCACCAGTAAAATGGCAGCTAACCATTTTTTGTTCCACTGCCAAGATAAAATCTGTAAACACACGAAATAATAAAGTGTTAAAACCAGTGCGAGTGTCCCACCAAACATCAAACTTTTTAAACTACTCAAATTAGCGTAGATCAATGCCTGCCGATAAAATGTAAAGTTCAATGCGATGGCTAACCAAACCGCGATAATCAAATTAAAACGACTCAGGCTTATTGGCCGTAATCGAGTTCTAAACTGACTAAAAAAATTCAACATACTTATTCTTCCGTATGGAAATTGCAATGTATAAGGACTAACTTAAAAAACGCTTAAACAACAACTTATAAGAAAAATAGACAGCAAAGCATCGATATCAATTGCTCAATAGAATCAACGCTTGATGCTGAAATTGCTTGTTGTTGTGCTGAGTAAAAATCAGGTGGGTATTGTATCTATAAAATGATACTTAACATTATTTATATTTATTAAAATCATAAAAAAACCGCAGTCAACTGACTGCGGTTTTCATCACTTTAAATTCTATAAGAAGAATTAGAAGTTATATTTAGCCATCAAGTTTACGCGAGAGTAGTCGCCTTTTTCATTAAGGAATGTTTTACGTTGACCGTAAGTGTATTCTACACCCAAATCTACACCAGGAACTGGTGAGTAGAAGCTGTTTGCGATGATGTTATACATACTCTTGTTCAAACTTGTAGAGCTTGTTGTTTTTGCAAAATCAGCATAATCATTGCTGTTTTTATACCAGATACCACCAGCCGCTACAGTTGAACGCCATTTTGGTGACCATTTATGTGCATAGCCAATCAAACCTGAGTCAAATTCAGATTCAGCAATAATAACATCTGTGCCATCAACTCCAGTAGCATACGCTGGGTTTGAATAAAGCATATATTTGCTATCGCCTTTTACGTGGTAATAGTTAGCAAATACTGTATCGTTTGGTGTAAAGCTATATTTTGCACCAAGACCTACGCCCCAACCTAATTTTGTTTCATCAACACTGTCACTCAATGAAACACGGTTTTCATGTAGCAAACCATGCACTTGTAAAAGACCTTTTTTGTCTGCAGTTGCAATATCATAACGTGCAGTCAATGCAGGTAGGCGGTTACCACCTGAACTTGTAGTTCCTGTTGTAGTAATAGCTGTTACAGTTGCTGTTGAGGCTGAAGAGTTAATACCATCAACATCACCGCCTTCTAATGCTAACAATAATTTTTGGTTAGCTGTTACAGGCTGTGTATAACGGACTTGAACTGTACGTTTCGTACCACCACCCATTGCACCGTTGAAGTCAACAGTTTCAGGCATAGTGTCAGCATTTACGAATGGAGATGTGGTTTGACCCACTAACCATTTGTTTAAAGACATATAGGCATGACGTACACGGAATTGGCCGTCACTGTTTGTCCCACCACTGCTACCCATAAAGTCAGCTTCGATTTTACCAATCAAATCACCATATTGAGTTGGACGAACGATGTCTAAACCAATACGTGAAGTTGCAGCAGTAACGTTTAAGTTATCTTTAGTGCCATTTGCAGAATTTAAAGGTACTGAGTTTGTATTGTTGTTAATGTTTGGTGATGGGTTAGCTTTCGTATCGTATGTACCATCTACACGTACGCTACCGTAGAGTTTAACTTGAGTTTGACCATCTGGAAGTGTAAACCAACCTGGTTTAGAGCTTGAAGCCATTGGTGCAACTGGTGCTGGTTTAGCAGCAGCCATTTCAGCTTGTTGTTGCAACTGTACTGCTTGTTGTTGTTGTTGGCCAGAAAGTGTTTGAACCATTTGTTGAAGTTCTGCAACTTGTTCCTTTAAGTCAGCAACTTGTTGTGAAGTTGTTGCTGCTTGAGCTGAACCCATTGCTCCCCATGCTAAAGCTGCGCTTACAGAAAGTGCTAACGTTTTAACTTTGACCACAGTATTCTCCATCCAATAAAAAAACTTGTTGTTTTGAAAGTATCGCTACTATTCCAAACTAAGGTAACAAAATTATGACAATCCCTTAAGAAATTTAATAATCCTTACTTATTCCATATATTTCTATACAGCTTAAGTCGTAGAATTACACAAAAAAATAACTTTAAATTAAAATTATTCCAAGATGTTTCTAAAAACAAATTTGTAAATTGCTTATTTTTGTCTATTTTTTATTCAATTCAGTTCTTTGAATATCTGGTTCCCCATTTATAAATAAAAAACATATTTATAAAAACAATAAATAGAACAAGGATGCTCATATGCCAATACCCCATATTTTCGGTTAAAAATCCACCAAACACATAACTTATTCCACTCACGAGTGCCATGATTGATACTTGTAATGTGAAATCTGTAGCTGCAAATTGTGGTCTGCAATACTGCATAATGAGCGTTAACATCACCACCAAAAGCATGGCTGAACAAAATTCTTCAAAAGCATGTAATACATAAATCGTCAGATGCGAGACAGAATTGAACGTTTGCAACTGCATCGCCAACCATGCCATTCCCAATAAACTCAGTACCTTAAAAACACTAAACCAATATAAGGCCCGATTCCGAGACCAAACTCGCAATATCCAAGCTGCAACCAAAGATCCTAAAAGTGCACTCACCGCCCCTAAAATCGAAATATAAAAACCAATCTGCAACAGTGACAGCCCCAAATCCACCATAATGGTTTTCGACATCGGGCCAAACAAGCCATCTGCGACTTTAAAAGTGAGTAGAACCAGTAACCATGCACGTATTTCTTTTTGATCTAAAAAATAAGGTAAATAGGTTCGCCAATTAATTTGATCAACTTTCGCTATATGATGGATAGAATTTGGAGATTGATCCCGATACAACACCATCGGAATTGTATTTAAAAGAACCAAGCCAGCAAGGCACATAAAACTAGACTGCCAGCCAAAATCCCCAACCGCCCAGAGCATTGCACCACCACCCACAATAAAACCCAAACGTGAGCCCATGACTTGCAAGCTATTTCCCCAGTGCTGTTGCTGCTGTTTGAGCAACTTCACTGCCAAACCATCCGTTGCAATATCCTGCGTTGCACCCGCACTATTCAGCAAAAAAAGTAGAATAAAAAACACATACAATTGAGATGGCTGATGCAAAACAGAGAGTGGAAACTTAGCCAATACAACAAGAAATATAATACTTAAAAATTGAGTCACTAAAATCCAGCGGCGAAAGTGCCCCCACTGATCAACCCAAGGTGCCCAAAGGGCTTTAATTGCCCAAGGCATCATCAATAAACCAAAACCACCAATTTTTGCCAAAGACACTCCTTCTGCGCGAAGCAATACAGGCAAGGCATGTGTCATAAACCCAACAGGCAAGCCCTGTGCCCAGTACAGTGAAAATAACAAGACGTATATATTGGGCATAGCCATTCCATTCGGTGAAGCACGAGATTTACAATTTGTAAAAGCATGATCAGCACATCAGTTTACAATGCTTTCCTGTCTAAAATGCATTGATCTATCAACATGAAAGTAAAACGTTTTCCAACATTACCCACTCAATGACCTGCACGTGGCACAGTGCAAAGTCGGGCTTGGTTCCGCCAGTTCTTTTACCTGCAAGGCTGGAGTTTTGAAAGAGAAATTCCAGATTTACCTAAAGGTATCACCATTTTAATGCCGCATTCGTCGAATTATGATGCATGGTATGCCCTGATCAGCATTTTAGGTTTGGGGATGAAAATTTCAGTTTTGGGGAAAGATTCTCTGTTTAAAACCCCACTTAAACCCCTGCTTGAACATGTTGATGTCATCCCCGTTCAACGCAACAAAAACAGTGGATTTACTGAACAAGCCATAAAAATCCTTCAATCCCGTGAGAAAATCTGGTTAGGTCTTGCTCCCGAAGGGACTCGTAAACATGCTCGGCAGATTAAGACAGGGTTTTATCATATTGCAGCTGGCTGCAGGCGTACCGATTGTGATGTTTGCACTCAACTATCAAGATAAAACCTTAGGTTGCCTTGGTTTTATACAACCTAGTGGAAATTACGAACAGGATTTAGAGAAGATTTTAAGCTGCTATCGAGGGCAATTTTCCCCTAAAAATAAACAATGGTTATCTGAGCCTTTACGCAAACTTTTGTAAAAATACTGGTCAATATCTGAAAAGTTTGCTGAGATATGCGCTCTCGTTTTTTCACGCACACGATGCTCGTTCCTATGACACCCAACATAATACGCTGGTCTTGCATTGCCCTACTCGGCACAGGGCTTTTAGGCTGTGATACGCTAGGTTCTAAAAAAGTGCCTACGCCCACAGTGAAACCTCGCGAACCTGTAATTGCACTTGCATTGGGCGGAGGTGGTGCCAAAGGTTTTGCACATATTGGCGTGATTAAAGTTCTTGAATCTCATGGCATTAAGCCAAAGATCGTAACGGGAACCAGTGCAGGCAGCTTCGTCGGCAGCCTGTATGCGAGTGGCAAAACCCCGTATCAGTTACAACAACTTGCTTTTAAGTTAAAAGAGTCCGATCTACGTGACCTGACCTTTAACCGTCAGGGAGTTGTCTTGGGTCAAAAACTCCAAGACTATGTCAACGCCAATGTGGGAAATAAACAAATTCAGCAATTTCCGATTCGATTTTCCGCAGTGGCAACTCGCTTAGACAACGGCAAAAAAACCGAATTTATTCGAGGCAATGCGGGTCAAGCGGTTCGTGCCTCTTGCAGTATTCCCAACGTATTCGTACCTGCCACCATTGCGGGTGTGAAATATGTCGATGGTGGATTGGTCAGCCCAATTCCTGTCAGCACCGCCAAAAGTATGGGCGCAGATATTGTGATTGCAGTCGATATTTCTGCACGTCCAAGTAAAACTGGTGCAGGCAATATGTTTGGCTTACTTGATCAAACCATTAATATTATGGGACAGCAAAGTATTCGACAAGAACTACAGCAAGCAACTGTGGTGATTCAGCCCAAAGTCGGCAATTTAGGTGTCCTCGATTTAAATGAGAGCCAGAATGCTATCTTGGAAGGTGAACAAGCGGCTCAAGCCAAGATTCCTGCGATTGAAGCTGCAATTGCTAACTTTAAAAAATCCCCTGCTGCACTACGCCCTGCACCTCGCCCTCGCTTCTAAAAATATTCAATAAACATATTCTTTACCTGCATCATCTGCTAAATTAAGCTGATGCAGGTGCTGCAAAATAAAACCAAAAAATACAGAGAAAACGTATGCATATCGTAATAGAACCTTGGCACTGGTTTGTTTTAGGCATTGCTTTAATGCTCATTGAACTGATTGTGCCGACTTTTGCCGCGATTTGGTTTGGCATTGCTGCAATTATGGTCAGTATTTTATCTTGGATTTTCCCATGGATGGGTTTAGCCACCCAATTAGTGACATGGAGCATTTTTTCGATCCTGTGCACTGTGCTTTGGTTTAAATTCATCAAACCTTTATCGATTGATAAAACCAAAGCAGGTTTGCCTCGCGAAGCGACCATCGGGCAAATCGGGATGGTGATCCAGACTGGACTCAATCACGATCAAATTAAAGTGAGATTTTCCCTTCCTGTACTCGGCGCTGATGAATGGACTTGCCGTACCACTTCTACTGTTCAAGTGGGCGATCGCGTGATTGTCACTGACATTTTAGGAAACGAGTTGGTCGTACAAAGCTATTCATCAAGCACTTCATCTTCACCACAAGGAAAATAACAATGTCGATTCCAAGTATTATTTTTTTAGCCGTTTTAGTTTTTGTTGCAGTGACGATTTTTAAAGGTGTCCGTATTGTGCCTCAAGGGAACAAGTGGATTGTGCAACGTCTTGGTAAATATCACACCACACTTGGCCCTGGCTTAAGCATTATCATTCCTTATATTGATGATATTGCCTACAAAGTCACCACCAAAGATATTGTGCTGGACATTCCTTCTCAAGAAGTCATCACTCGTGACAATGCGGTATTACTCATGAATGCCTTTGCTTATATCAACTTAACGACACCTGAAAAAGCAGTTTACGGGATTGATAATTTTAGTATTGCGATTCAGAACTTGGTACAAACATCGTTGCGTTCGATTGTTGGTGAAATGGATCTGGATGATGCTTTATCATCACGTGATCATATTAAAGCAAAACTGAAAGCAGCCATTTCTGATGATATTGCTGACTGGGGAATTACTTTAAAAACGGTTGAAATTCAAGATATTCAACCATCTCCAACGATGCAAGCTGCCATGGAAGCCCAAGCAGCAGCGGAACGTCAACGCCGCGCGGCGGTAACCAAAGCAGATGGTGAGAAACAAGCAGCGATTTTAGAAGCTGAGGGTCGTTTGGAAGCATCACGTCGTGATGCCGAAGCCCAAGTCGTCTTGGCTGAAGCTTCGCAAAAAGCGATTACTATGGTCAGCTCTGCCGTAGGTGAAAAAGAAATTCCTGTGTCTTACTTGCTCGGTGAACAGTACATTAAAGCCATGCAAGACATGTCGAAATCCAATAATGCCAAAACTGTGGTGCTTCCTGCCGATGTACTCAACACCATCCGCGGGATTATGGGACGTGACCTAAGATAATCACTTAGAAAATAAAAAAGCGGCTGATGCCGCTTTTTTAATGTGCTCTTGCCAGTAAAAACTGGGTAATTGCATAGAGTTGCTGAGCATCTTCACCAAAATGGCTTAAGGCTTTTAGGGCTTGGTCATGGAGTTGCTGTGCATAGGCTTGTGCAGCATCTAAGCCCAACAATGCAGGGTAAGTCGATTTCTCAACTTCAAGATCTTTCCCTGCCGTCTTACCTAAGACTTCAGTATCGGCTGTAATATCCAAAATATCATCTTGCACTTGAAAGGCCAGACCAATCGCCTGACCAAACTGACGCAATTGAGGAATAGCAGGATCTGTACCTTTAAAAATAGTCACCGCCGCCATCATGATTGCCGCCTGAATCAGAGCACCTGTTTTGTTGCGGTGAATATTTTCCAGTGCTTCCTGATCAACCCGCTTTCCTTCAGCTTGTAAATCAAGCACTTGACCACTGACCATTTTTGAACTGGCAGTCGCCAAAATCTGCATTTGTTTTAAAACAATACTTGGCTCAATCACGACACCTGTATCGAATAAACGGCTACCAAGTACTTCATACGCCATCGACTGCAACACATCACCAGCCAGCAAAGCCGTATCTTCCCCAAAAGCGACATGACAAGTTGGCTGTCCACGGCGCAATGAGTCATTGTCCATACATGGCAAATCATCATGTGCCAATGAATAGCAGTGAATCAGTTCCACTGCAACCGCAGCACGGCGTACTGCCGCCGATGGTGCATGAGTCTGTAAAGCGGCTGTGGCATAACACAGTGCAGGACGCACTCGCTTACCGCCCAGCATGACTGCATGATAGACCGCCCCTTTTAAAGGTTCTGGCAATGCAAAAGCATCCAGCGCTAAAGTGAGGTCTTGCTGAATTTGTTGCTGTGCAGATTTTAAAACGTCTGCGGATATGGATGCGAGTGTTGACACATCTGCCTCGGACATATAGAAATTACGCTTTTTTGACGAATTCTGATTTAAGTTTCATGGCGCCAATCCCTGTGATTTTACAGTCAATATTGTGACCATCAGTGGCATCGGCAAGTAAGCGAATATTTTTAACTTTTGTACCGACTTTAACGACTGAAGATGAACCTTTAACTTTTAAATCTTTGATGACTGTAACGCTGTCACCATCTTGTAAGGGTTGACCATGTGCATCTACAATCTGTGCGCTGCTTTCAGTCGCTGCTTCGCCTTCTTTCCATTCATAAGAACATTCTGGACAGATCAATAAATCACCATCAGCATAGGTATATTCTGACTGACACTTTGGGCAAGCAGGAATGGTCATGTAATCAACCTCAAAATAAAAGGCATTATCGCCTGAATGTTGATTTTTTTCAAAAATATCTGAACATCTCTAATAAAATGTACAACTTAAGCTTCAAAACGGACATTTTTTAATCAAAAAATATTGATGTTTTTCAAAAAGTTATAATACAAAGGTCGCACATCGATGAGTCACGCTTAACGCTAGGCTAAATTATAGCAATCTATTACAATACAAAATCTTGTGGATTACTGAGCATACGATTTTGAGTAACGAGTCATCGAAATTACAGCGTGGCTTAAAGAACAGACATATCCAACTGATTGCAATGGGTGGTGCAATTGGTACGGGTCTGTTTCTAGGCTCCGCACAAGTCATCCAATCTGCTGGGCCATCAATTATTTTAGGCTATGCAATTGGTGGTTTAATTGCTTTTTTAATTATGCGTCAACTGGGGGAAATGATTGTTCATGAACCAACAACAGGTTCGTTCAGTCACTTTGCGTATAAGTATTGGGGAAATTTTCCAGGCTTCTTAACAGGCTGGAATTACTGGATTTTATATATTCTGGTAGCAATGTCCGAACTGACCGCTGTTGCTAAATATATTAACTATTGGTGGCCATTTATCCCTGCGTGGGTGTCAGTATTGTTCTTCTTTATTGTCATTACCCTTGTGAACTTGGGTAATGTCAAATTCTATGGAGAATCTGAATTCTGGCTGGCGATCATTAAAGTCACGGCTGTGATTGCCATGATTATTTTCGGCATCGTGCTATTGGTAACGGCTGATCCAAGCTCAGGTTCAACCATTACTAACCTTTGGACACATGGCGGTTTCTTCCCGAAAGGTTTTGATGGCTTATTTTACATGCTGGCCTTCATTATGTTTGCCTTCGGCGGGATTGAACTGATCGGGATGGCAGCAGCCGAAGCTGAACAGCCAGAGAAAACCATTCCGAAAGCCATTAATCAGGTGGTTTTCCGTGTTCTGATTTTCTATGTCGGTTCACTGACGATTTTATTATCGCTTGTGCCTTGGGATAAACTGGAACTTGGTGGTTTAGATAAAAGCCCATTCGTGATGATTTTCAGCCAGTTAGGTATTGGCTGGGCAGCAAGTATTTTAAACTTCATTATCTTAACGGCTGCACTTTCTGTGTATAACAGTGGTATGTATGCCAATAGCCGTATGTTGTTTGGTCTAGCTGAACAAGGTAATGCGCCAAAAGTGTTCCTGAAAGTCAATAAAAGCGGCACACCAATTCCTGCGGTGTTGTTCTCTGCATTGTTGATTTTCGCGTGTGTATTGCTGAACTACTTTGTTCCTGAAGATGCTTTAGGACACTTGATGTATATCGTGGTCGGTGCTTTGGTACTGAACTGGGCAATGATTGCCTTGACTCACTTGAACTTCAAAAAAGTGGTTATTGCTGAAGGGATTAAAACCAAATATCCATCATTCTTATACCCAATCACGAACTACATCGTTTTAGGGTTTATTGCTGTTGTACTCTACATTATGTGGATGCAAGGCTTTAAAGAGTCGGTGATTATGATTCCAATCTGGATCGTGCTCATGTTTGTACTCTATAAAATGCTTGCAGCGAAAAAATCTTGATGAGAATGGGTTTATTCACGATTTGAGAAAATGAATAAACCCAATTTTCTGAGTATTTTTAAAAAGTTATTGTCATACAATAACTTTTTTTTTATTTAAGTTTACGGTAGAGTAATGCCTGAGTTGCGGTCTTAGCTTAACTGGATAGAGCAGTTGCCTCCTAAGCGACCGACGTGGGTTCGAGTCCCGCAGACCGCACCATTTCCAACATATCTTGAGCTATGCTTTAGCTCAGTATTACTTAAAAATAATACATATCATCAATCTACTGCATCCTCTCCTATTTAATCGGAATCATTAAATGCTCGTAAGGTGTTCCAAACCACATCACATATGGAACCGAAGTATCGGGTTGTTTATGTTTAGGATACATATCGTAAAAGCTTTGAGATGCACCAACAATCATGATATGTGGGCCCGTTTTAATCCAGTGATTGCCAGCCGTTGGTTTAGTTGCATAAGGATCAATATTACTCGCATCTGTTCCACCTGCGAGCATATACATCAACCCCATTTTTCCTTTTGGAGGAGTCTTGTGCATCATCCATGCATTAGCCCACTCCAATGAAGCTGGATCCATACACATCGGGTCTGGCCCAGGTGTTGTTGGGTTATCTGGCATACAGGTAAAATTATTGTGTCCTTTACGCAAAGTCTGCATATGACCCTGAGCATCTATAAAAACGATAGTTGCCATTGCACTGACTTTTTTAGGTGCTGCACTCATCGCACTCGCAATCATATGTTTTTTCTGCATTGAAGCTTTCCAACTCGACATATGTTTACTATGCATTGCTTCATCTGCATAAGTCACTGATGTTGCCAGCATTACACTAGCCGCAACAATCAATACTTTGGAAAAATTCATCACACGCTCCTTGTATTGTGAATAGAACCATTTCATCAATAGCGTTAAATTGACAAAACATTCGCTATGCAACAACTCTAAATTCCATAGATAAGTAGCCACATAAGCATGTTTTAAAAGGCGAACTCTATTTGTTTTATTAATGTCTAAAAAGAAAATATAGATTCGCCAGATCCTGATTATTTTTTATTCATTTTTATTTTTTCGTCAACTCAATGGACGATAAACCGAAAGATCTATAACAAATAAAATTATTAATACACAGTAACTTACAAACCAAAATAAGCTATATGCTTTAAAAGTTAAGTGATATATAACTTGATATTTTCGCGATGCAAAAAAGAATGATCTAAAGAATTTCAGTGTGCTTAACGGCCTTAAAATAAACTTTTCATTGCGATGTAAACACGTTAACTTTCTTTTAAATCATCCTTAAGAATTGAATCAATCACGTGACTTTATGAGTCGTATTTAGATCCAATTAGATATAAATCCTAAATGCTTGGATCCTCACAAGCCACTTTCACTTTCTTTTTACGAGTCCACTTCATTTCACTTAAAATTACGCCGAACACCACACACAATCCACCAAGTAATGCCATAACACCCAAACGTTCCCCAGCTAAACGCCCAAATATACCAGCCCACACAGGTTCCCCCGCATAAATAATTGCAGCTTGAGCAGAATCCACTGAACGTTGTGCCCAGTTCATGGTGAGTTGAATCGCAGCACTTGCCAAGCCCATACCAATAGCCGTAAGGCATAATGTCCAACTAAAAGCAGGAATATGCGTTTCTCCGATCACAGGCATACTGATAAAGGCACATAATGATGCAATTGCAAGCTGAATCACGGTGACACGCTGTGCATTGACCTTCCCTGCAAAATGCCCAATCCAAATAATTTCCATGGCAATCGCGATTGCACCAAATAAAGTGACGATTTGACCTGAATTTAACTGAATGGATGAAAAGCCATTCCCTGTTAAAAGCATCAAGCCCACAAACGCTAAAGCCGCTGCACACCACATCATAGGTTTTGGATATTTCTTAAAAATCAGCAATTGTAAAATCGGGACCATCGGCACATACAATGCAGTTAAAAATGCCGACTCACTACTGGGAATCGTTTTTAAACCAATCGTTTGAGACCCATAGCCAATCGCGATCATTAAACCAATACCAACTCCTGCGACCATATCCTGTCGAGTCATTCCTTTGAGCAACTTCCAAGACAATAGCAACATGATGCTTGCGGCTGCAGCAAAACGACAGCCAACGAAGAACATCGGTGAGCTTGCAGTCAATGCATGTTGTACCACTAAAAAAGTCCCGCCCCACACGATGGTGATGACAATCAAGGACAATTGAGGCGCATAACGCTGTATGAATGATTTTGACATGACAGGATCTAAAGTGTGCAATATATTGCACATCATATAAGCATTTTATCTTTTGTGCAATATATTGCACAGCTGTGCTACACTGCGATTTTTCGCAGACAGCTCAACGGTAAAATGACATGACACAACAGGGAATTTTGGAATATGTCAGTGACAACCTGAAACGCTTACGCGAACAGCATCAATTAAGTCAGCAACAATTAGCTGACCTTGCTAGTGTCAGTCGACGTACCATTGCAGGTTTAGAATCTGGGGAAATGAACATTAGCCTGACCAAACTGGCTGCAATTGCCAGTGTCTTAGATGTTTCTTTTGCAGAATTGGTCAGTTCACCAGCGGCAAAAAATCCACATATTCATCAAGTCAAAACATGGCAAAGTGCCAATGGAAAAAGTTTTGCAGAACTCAACTGCTCCGCGCCCGCGCAGCAGCAAGTTGAACTTTGGACATGGTCTTTAGCAAGTGGTGAAGTCTATGAAGCCGAAGCCGACCCACAAGGCTGGAGTGAATTGTTATATGTAGTACACGGCACGCTAACACTTACTTTAGACAAAGTACAACACCAACTCGGTGCAGGTTCATCCTTTGTTTATGCCAGTTCAGTTCCCTATCGCTATGCCAATTTAGGAACTGAACCGTTGCTCTTTACGCGTACTGTGGCTTATTGATTTGAAGGTGCTGACATAAAATCAGGACGCTTCACCATCAAAAAGCAGAGAATACAACCGAGCAAGCCTAGACAGCCGCCCACCATGCCAATTGATTGCAAGCCATAATGCAGACTAATGATACTACCGAGTAATGCTCCACCACCAATTCCGACATTATAGAGTCCTGAAAATAGCGACATGGCAACATCCGTGGCATCGGATGCCAGTTGCAATACACGTGATTGTAAAGACAAGCCAAAACTCATAATGGCAATGCCCCACAACACGGTTAAGCCCATTAAACTCATGACATGAGATGCAAAGGGTAAAAGCAGCAACATGGAAATGCTGATGCCTAAACTGGATGCCATCACAAAAGTTCGTGGTAGTTTTCGACTAAAACGGCTAAATAAAATCGAGGCCAAAATACCCGAACCACCATAAATCAATAAAATTGCTGTGGTCTGAGTCGATTGAAAATGCGCGATATGCAATGTAAAGGGTTCAATATAGCTATAAGCCGTAAATTGTGCCGTAATCACCACAATCGTTGCCAAATACAGAAGCACCAATGCAGGACGTTTCATGAGCACAGGTAAGCTACTAAATGAACCCGAATTTTGACTCGGTAATTTTGGCAGTGTTGTCGCCAGCACCAACATGGTAAATAGCGCCAAAGCTGCAATCAGTGCAAAAGTATTGCGCCAACCAAATAACTCACCCACCACGCGCCCAAAAGGAATTCCTAGCACCAATGCCAACACGGTTCCTGTAGACAGTAAACCCAATGCCTGAACGCCCTTCCCGACAGGTGCAACCCGAACAGCAAGAGAAGCCGTAATTGACCAGAAAATGGCATGCGCAAAAGCAATCCCAATTCGACTAATCAATAAAATCACAAAATTATGAGCCACACTGGAAAGCAGATGACTCATCATAAACAACAAAAAAATCGATAATAATAAAGCTTTACGCTCCATATTACGGGTAATCAGCATCATGGGAAGTGACGCTAAAGCCACAACCCATGCATAAATGGTGAGCATAATGCCGACTTCTGCAGCCCGCATATTGAAACTTTGTGCAATGTCACTCAAGAGAGCAACTGGCACAAATTCAGTGGTATTAAAAATAAAAGCGGCCAAAGCGAGTGCAATAACACTAATCCAGCTTCCTTGCTGCGCTGGCTGTGTAGATATAGACATAAAATTCGCTAAAAAATTAAGGGCCAAGTTTGCTGTTTAATTATAGCGTTAAGTCAAAAATACAGTATGCTTTTTACATAAAAAAGTTGATTAATTCACTTGGTTTTTAGTTCTAGTTTTCTTTTAACTCCGAATGCTTTTCATTGAGCAAAAATTGAATCAATCTACTTGATTTTTCCATCTTAGAAAACACATAAACTCATGACTTATCTTAAAAAAAATAACTCAGCCTATTTTTTATCAGCATCCGAATTTTAAAAAATGATAAAGAAAACACGCTGTTTTTTTATTGCTGATCCAATATCGAGAAGCATTAAGAATTTAGGTATCATAGCAACAGCTTTCTCAATTTAAGATGATATTAATTAAACCGATTTTACTTATAAGTATTTACCTTTTATTTATCATCGCATTTTGTGCTTTACTTAAATTCATTTTGACTTTATCTCTGTCTTATTGATGAGCCTCCAAGCCAACAGCCAGGAATAACCATGACCGACACCATTCCATCTATTGATCTGATTGATGCACTTGCTGCTGAATACACAGACAAATCGCCAAGTGAAATTCTTGAGCTTGCTTTAAACCAACAAGGTGAAGTTGCCATTTCTTTTTCAGGTGCAGAAGATGTGGTGCTGATTGACATGGCCTATCGCCTGCGTAAGCCATTTCGTGTGTTTAGCCTCGACACTGGACGCCTACACCCAGAAACTTACCAGTTCCTCGAAGCTGTTCGTAAATTTTATAAAATTGATATTGAAATTTGCTTCCCTGAAGCTGAAGCGGTACAAAAACTGGTCACAGAAAAAGGCATGTTCAGTTTCTATCAAGATGACCACAAAGAATGTTGTGGCATTCGCAAGGTTCAGCCACTTCGCAAAAAACTCGCAACGCTTGATGGCTGGATCACAGGTCAACGCAAAGACCAAAGCCCAGGTACACGAAATGAAATCCCTGTAATTCAAGCCGATGCTGGTTTCTCAGGCCCAGGTAAGCAACTGATTAAGTACAATCCGCTTGCGAACTGGTCAAGTGCCGATGTCTGGAACTATATCCGCATGATGGAAATTCCATACAACTCACTGCATGAACGTGGCTTTACCTCGATTGGTTGTGAACCATGTACTCGCCCAGTTCTTCCAAATCAACATGAACGTGAAGGTCGCTGGTGGTGGGAAGAAGCCACCCACAAAGAATGTGGCTTACATGCAGGCAATTTAAAACCATAATTTGTCGTAGATCCTTACATATCACCACTGCTTTGCAGTGGTTTTTTATCTATACTGAAAGTTCGAGCGTATAAACTGATTTTTCAGCATGTATCGTTTTACTTATAACAAAAGTCAGCAAAAATAGAATGGCAATCAGTCATATACTGATAGAGATGCATAGGCAGTGAGGCACAACGTAATGCGACCATTACACCCAATCGACTTTATTTTTTTATCTTTAGAAAAAAGACAGCAGCCTATGCATGTGGGAGGACTGTTTTTATTCCAGATTCCGAAGAATTCACCTTCGACCTTTATTCAAGATTTGGTTGCAGATATTCGCAATTCAAAATGTAAACCTGTTCCACCATTTAACAACAAGGTCAATGGTCTGTTCTGGGATGAAGATGAAGATTTTGATCTAGATCATCATTTCCGACATATCGCCCTGCCACACCCTGGGCGTATCCGTGAGTTACTGGTCTATATTTCACAAGAACATGGCACTTTAATTGATCGTGCCAAGCCGCTTTGGACTTGTACCATTATTGAAGGGATTGAAGGCAATCGCTTTGCCATGTACTTCAAAATCCATCATGCCATGGTGGATGGTGTAGCCAGTATGCGTCTGATGGAAAAATCTTTCGCCAAAGATCCGAATATCCATAGCATTGTTCCACCATGGTGTATTGAAAAACGTCGGTCACAGTCAGATAAAAAGAATCCGATTCGCCAACTCAACTCGAAATTCACCCATTTCAAGCAAAAAATGAGCATTGTGCCTGGTGTTTACCATGAACTGGCTCAGGCAGTACATGATCGTCGTCATGACCCTGACTATGTTTCAAGTTTTCAAGCCCCTGCCTGTATTCTAAACCAACGGGTTAGTGCTTCACGCCGCTTTGCAGCTCAATCCTTTAACCTTGACCGATTCCGTCGCATTGCAAAAGCGCTGCAAATTACACTCAATGATGTTATTTTATCGGTTTGTTCAGGCGCACTTCGGGAATACTTGCTCAGTTTAAATAGCTTGCCTGAAAAACCGTTAATTGCGATGGTGCCAACATCAATCCGTTCTGATGACTCTGATACCAGCAATCGCATCACGATGATACTTGCCAATCTTGCAACGCATATCAGTGATCCAGTTGAACGTGCCAAAATCATTTCTCGCAGCGTCAGCAATTCAAAAAATCGTTTTAAGCGCATGAACCAAGAGCAAATCCTAGGTTATAGCGCTTTTGTCTATGCAGCAGCAGGCTTAAATATCATTTCTGGACTCATGCCAAAGCATCAGGCGTTTAACTTGGTGATTTCCAACGTTCCTGGCCCACGTGAGCCTTTATACTGGAATGGTGCGAAACTCGAAGCTCTTTACCCTGCTTCGGTAGTCTTTGATGGTCAGGCACTCAACATTACCTTAACCAGTTATTTAAATAAACTTGAAGTGGGAATTGTGGCATGTCGTAATACTTTACCGAAAGTGCAAAGTTTACTGGTGTTGCTTGAACAAGAGATTCAAAATTACGAGCGTTGCCTAGAATTAGAACCATCTCAAAACAGTCATCATAAAACACATTTAAAACAGGTCGGTTAAAGAGAACCAATCAGACAAAATAAAAGGGCGTCTCAATCGCCCTTTTATTTTAGCTTTTTACTGTACGGCATTGCTCAAGCAATTTAATACAAATATCTTGTACCATTGAAGTGGTGATTTGCACTTCTTTACCGTGCTCGTCCACCATATAACAATCATTTTTAACAGGATGCTGTTCTGGATTTGGTTGGGTATGATTTGTCAAATTAATGTCTTCTCTCATATGCATTTTCAACTCCCCATCTGGCTCAGACTAAAAGGTCTTTGACTACTGGCTTAGGTATAGTATTGAGAAATGCATAATGAAAGTAAACAGTGAGTTGTAACAAGGCTTATGCGAAATTCTGTTACAAAATCAACTAAGAATGATATCGTATTGCTCTTGCGTATAGAGGTTTTCCACCTGAAATTTGATTATTCGGTTAATAAAGTGCTCTAAATCGGCCACTGCTGGCGCTTCCGCTGTTAACAATTTATCAATCACAGATGGATGTGCAACAACGGTAAATCCCGCTTGTGACTGATAGGCACGTGCATAACGTAAAATTTCACGGAAGATTTCATAACATACGGTTTCTGCCGTTTTGACAAAACCACGCCCCTGACAGGTTGGACATGACTCACACAGCAAATGCTCTAATGATTCACGCGTCCGTTTACGCGTCATTTCCACAAGCCCAAGCTCAGAGACTTGGGTAATCTTGGTTTTGGCATGATCACGCTCTAGCATGCGCTCGAACTGTTTCATGACTTCATCGCGATGCGTTGCTTCCTGCATGTCGATAAAGTCAATAATGATGATGCCACCCAAATTACGCAAACGGAGCTGACGTGCTATGACTTGAGTCGCTTCCATATTGGTTTTAAAGACAGTGTCTTCTAAGCTACGACCACCGACATAAGAGCCTGTATTCACATCAATCGTGGTCATGGCTTCAGTCTGGTCGATCATCAAATAACCGCCAGATTTGAGCGCTACACGTGTTTGCAAGGCCTTTTGAATATCTTCTTCGACATTGTACAAGTCAAATAAAGGACGCTCACCTGGATAATGAATCAGGCGACTTTGCATTTCAGGCATAAATTCCTGAATAAAGTCTTTGAGCTTGGCATGAATTTCACGTGAATCAATACAAATCTTACTGGTTGATTCAGAGGCCAGATCACGCACAATCCGTTGATGTAATGGTAATTCTTCAAAAATCAGTGAAGGTACTGCAATTATTTTTTGCTTACGCTGAATATATTCCCAAAGCTTTGCCAGATAATTCATATCTTGGGCAATCGAAGCTTCATCAATCCCTTCTGCTGCAGTACGTACAATCACACTACCTGGGAGCTGATGTTCTTTCTGGATTTTTTCGATTAAGGTACGCAAACGATCACGTTCTTCTTCAGACTCAATACGCTGAGAAACCCCGATATGGTTCCCAAATGGCATGAGTACCAAATAACGTGAAGGAATCGAGAGGTCGGTACTGAGACGAGCCCCTTTCGTGCCGAGCATGTCTTTCATCACCTGAACGGTGAGGATTTGCCCAGGTTGAAGTAGATCAAAAACATTGGGTGTTGGTTGATTTCGTGGCCAGACCATATCGTTGATATGTAAGAATGCTGTTCTCGACAATCCAATATCGACAAAAGCAGCTTGCATACCCGGAAGGACACGCACGACTTTACCTTTATAAATATTTCCGACTAAACCACGTTTGACTGTACGTTCAACAAAGAGTTCGTTGACGGTTCCATTTTCAATTAATGCGACGCGGCATTCCATCGGCGTGACATTAATCAGCAATTCATCTGACATAATAGACTCAAAACATTATAAGAATTTTTGTAAAGCGATCAGTTTAATGCATCGACCGCTTGTAATAGCTGAATAGTCTCATGCAATGGCAGTCCAACCACATTGGTATAACTGCCGATAATGCGAGGAATATACTGCGCTGCCTGCCCTTGTATGGCATAGGCACCTGCTTTCCCCACTGGTTCCCCTGTTGCCCAATAATTTTCCATATCATTTGGCGTGAGCTGTTGAAACTCGACTTGTGTCTGGACAACCCGATCTACTGACTGTTTGGCATTTGTAACACAAACCCCTGTCAAAACATCATGACAACGCCCTGACAGTTTTTGCCAAATAGCAAAAGCATGAGCTTTAGATTCGGGTTTTCCAATAATTTCACCATCGACCGATAAACTGGTATCTGCGGCAATCACTGTTGCGTCGGGAAATTTTTGTAAGACTGCCCACGCTTTCGCTTGAGCCAAACGCGCAACATACTGCACAGCATTTTCATCTGGCAGCACACTTTCATCAATTTCAGGACTAAACACCTCAAACGTCAAACCAAGCTGTAACAACAACTCTTGGCGACGAGGTGAGCTCGAAGCTAAAATTAAATGCGCCATCTTTTCAAGAGATAATATAACACAGGCCAAGTAAAAACACTGCTGATTAATGGAGGCCAGCGGCGCATGATCGGATAGTTCACCCCAACCATGACCTGCGTGATCCATATAAAGACCACATAGGCAATAATCGCAAGAAATGCAATCACCCACAAATTCAGGAAGGATAAAATTCGTCGCTCACGAATAAAATAACGAGCAGCAAAAGTAATCACGACATAAATCAGCGCGTTTTGTCCAAGTGGTGCATCGAGCAATAGGTCAGTAAAAATACCCAAACCAAATGCAAACCAGACTCCACACCATGTTGGCTGACACAGCACCCAAAATAGCATGACCAGCAACATAATCTGTGGTCGCCATGCCGAAACATCATAAGCTAACGGATAAACCGTCAGCACCGATGCAAGCAATGTCGAAATCACAATCCAGATAAATGGATCTTTGGGTTTCTGCGGACGGTAATTAGCGACTAGCATAAGGCTGCTCCTTCGCTAACGAGTCCGAAAACAGTACCACCACATAATGCCCACCAGCCAGTTGTCCTGCTGGAGTTACATTAATCTGTGCAAACTCACCCGAATTGTGGCGCTGAATTTTGGATACTGTTCCCACTAAATAACCTGCTGGGAAATGTTCACCCAAACCTGAAGTATAAACGCGATCACCCACCATAAGATCTGCACTGGTTGGAACATATTGCATTTGCAAGATTCCAGAATCACCTGTCCCCGACACAATCGCACGCATTCCAGTCCGTTCAATACGAATCGACAGCGAGCTTTCTTTATCGGAAAGTAACAAGACACGGGCACTATGTGAGTAGACATCAATAATCTGCCCCATGATACCGTGATCATCCAATACTGTTTGCCCCAAATACAAATGATCTGCTTTACCGCGGTTAATCATAATGATCTGACGTAATGGATCGGCATCGGTCCCAATGACTTCAGCAATTTCCATACGACCATCAATAATTAAAGGGGTATCAAGCAGACCACGCAAACGGGTATTTTCTGCAGAAAGTTCAGAGAGTTTTTGCAGGCGTACTTGTGCTTGTAACAACTCAGCACGCATTGCAGTATTTTCACGACGCAGTTGTTCTTCAGACTTGGTTTGTTGATTCAGCCACTCTCGCGACATGACTGGATAGCTTGCAATGGCATAAATGGGATTATATGCCGCGTACAAGACATCCCTTGCAGGTTGCACTACATGAGGCATGCGCCAATCAAAGAAAAGCACAAGTAAACAGGTAATGACCGCAATAATAAATGAGCGAAAAGATGGCGGTTGTCTTGAAAAAATATTCGGTTGCACCGCCCTGTCCTATTTTACCCTACAAAAAGCATGTCATGGTTTGGATTGTCAAAGAATTCTAGGACTTTACCACCACCGCGTGTCACGCAAGTTAAAGGATCTTCAGCAACAACCACTGGCAAGCCAGTTTCTTGTGCCAATAGTTTGTCTAAGTTGCGAAGCAATGCACCACCGCCAGTCAACACAATACCGCGCTCAGCAATATCTGATGAAAGTTCAGGAGGGGTTTGCTCAAGCGCAGACTTAACCGCACTCACGATGCTTTGTAGTGGATCAGCAATCGCTTGCATCACTTCGTCAGAAGTCACGGTAATCGAACGAGGAACACCTTCTGCCAAGTTACGACCACGCACTTCAATTTCAAGTTTTTCAGTGTGTTCATCGGCAATCGCCATACCCACTTCTTTCTTGATCTGTTCAGCAGTCGTTTCACCAATCACGCAACCATGTGCTTTGCGCACGTAGTTAATGATTTGCTCATCAAAGACATCGCCACCGATACGTAAAGAATCTGCGTATACACAACCTTGTAAAGAGATAATGGCAATTTCTGAAGTACCACCACCGACGTCAACAACCATAGAACCACATGCTTGTTCAACAGGTAAGCCTGCACCGATTGCAGCAGCCATTGGCTCTTCAATCAGACGTACATCACGTGCACCAGCATTAAATACTGCTTCACGGATCGCACGGCGCTCAACAAGCGTTGATTTGCATGGCACACACACCACTACGCGCGGAGCAGGTGGAAATAGGCGTTTTTCATGCACTTTACCAATAAATTGGTTTAACATGGTTTCGGTGACTTCAAAGTCCGCGATCACACCATCTTTCATTGGTCGAATCGCAGAAATATTGGCAGGGGTACGACCTAGCATTTGTTTCGCATCTAGACCAACAGCTGCAACAATTTTCTGTGAGCCACTATGGCGAATTGCAACCACAGTCGGTTCATTTAAAATAATGCCCCGCCCTGGTGCATAAATGAGTGTGTTAGCTGTACCTAAATCAATCGCAAGATCTGGCGAAAACAAGCCAATTAGTCGTTTTAAAATCACGGGTCGTACTCAGTTTTTACAAATGTGGACGCAAGGTCGCAACTTTAACTAAATGTGATGATTTGAACAAGTCAATCGCTTATCATATAGCACGATATTTTGAAATTTTTTGATACTGACAAGGTGATGTTATGTCTACATCGGATGCTCAGCATTCAGATCTAAATGCTCAAACCGTATCGCAAATTGCCAATCTTGCACGTTTATCGTTCAATGATACGCAATCTGCGGAGTACGCTCAAAGTCTAAATAAAATTTTAGGCATGATGGAAACCTTAAAAGGCATTGATACTACAGGGATTGAGCCATTAAAAAGTCCATTTGATCATCCACAACCTTTACGCCCTGACGTGGTCACTGAAACCAACCACCGTGAAGAATATCAAGCTGTTGCACCTGCAACCCAAGATGGCTTGTATTTAGTTCCTCGTGTGATCGAATAATCTTTGTTTCATTTTGTAAATTTTGGCAGTTTTGTGGCGCTTTTCACAAAAACCAGCTCGGCTGCCATTTCTAGACTAGATTTTAAATTATGACTGATTTACATCGCCTCTCTATTCGCGAATTGTCAGAAGGTTTGCAAAGCAGCAAATTTTCTTCTCGCGAACTGACACAACATTATTTAAAGCGTATTGAAAAAATTGATGCTCAGGTTAAAAGTTATGTCACGGTAACCCCTGAGCTGGCACTTGCCCAAGCCGATGCTGCCGATGCTGCAATCCAAGCAGGCAATGCTTCTGTCCTTGCAGGGATTCCACTGGCACATAAAGACATTTTCTGTACCCAAGGTGTTCGCACTTCTGCAGGTTCAAAAATGCTCGACAACTTCATTTCACCTTACGATGCCACTGTAGTGAGCAAAGCCAAAGCCGCAGGTCTCGT
Source organism: Acinetobacter sp. MB5 (assembly GCF_003261585.1). Lineage (GTDB taxonomy): Bacteria > Pseudomonadota > Gammaproteobacteria > Pseudomonadales > Moraxellaceae > Acinetobacter. The sequence continues at coordinate 175,034 of NZ_POVU01000006.1, forward strand.
GACTTTGGGTAAAGTGAACATGGACGAGTTTGCCATGGGTTCAACCTCTGAAAGCTCGTACTATGGCGCAACCAAAAACCCGTGGAACTTGGACTATGTTCCAGGCGGTTCTTCAGGGGGTTCTGCTGCTGTGGTTGCGGCTGACCTTGCCCCGTTTGCCACAGGCACAGATACAGGCGGCTCAATTCGCCAACCTGCGTCATTTTGTGGTTTGACAGGTTTAAAACCAACTTATGGTCGTGTGTCTCGTTTCGGGATTATCGCGTTTGCTTCATCTTTAGACCAAGCAGGCCCAATGGCACGTTCGGCTGAAGACTGTGCTTACCTGATGAATGTGATTGCAGGTCACGATGCCAAAGACTCAACTTCTGTAGAAAAAGACGTTGATGACTATGTCGCGAACCTCAATGCAACGTCTGTGAAAGGTTTACGCATTGGTATTCCGAAACAGTACTTCAATGTTGCAGGTTTAGCGGCTGACGTAAAAGCACGTGTTGAAGCGTCGTTAAAGAAACTTGAAGACATGGGCGCTATTTTGGTCGAAGTTGACCTGAATATGGTTGAAGCTTATGTGCCGACTTATTACCTAATCGCACCTGCTGAAGCGTCTTCAAACTTGTCACGTTATGACGGCGTGCGCTATGGCTACCGCTGTGAAAACCCTGTGGACTTGATGGACTTGTACAAGCGTTCTCGTTCTGAAGGTTTTGGCGAAGAAGTCAAACGTCGTATCCTGATCGGAACCTACGCACTATCTGCGGGTTATTACGATGCGTACTATGTCAAAGCACAAAAAGTTCGTCGTTTAATTCAGCAAGATTTCTTAAAAGCCTTTGAACAGGTTGATGTGATTGCTGCACCTTCTGCACCAACCACAGCCTATAAGATCGGTGCGAACCTTAGCCCAACCGAAATGTATTTGGGTGACGTGTACACGCTTGCAGTGAACTTGGCGGGTCTGCCTGCGATTAACGCACCTGTAGGTTTAGATGATCACAACTTACCTGTCGGCTTACAGTTAATTGGTAATTACTGGTCTGAATCTCAATTGTTGTCGATTGTGCATCAATACCAACAAAACACTGACTTCCACACCCAACGTGCGGCAATTGCTGAGGAGAATGCATAATGGCACAAGCTCAAAAAAAGCCTAAATCAAACCTGATTGATGGTTGGGAAGTGGTGATCGGGATTGAGATTCACACTCAGCTTGCAACTAAATCTAAAATCTTCTCAGGTTCATCGACTGAATTTGGTCAAGACCCAAATACTCAAGCGAGTTTGGTTGACTTGGCAATGCCAGGGGTTTTGCCTGTATTGAATAAAGAAGTGGTTGATCTTGCGATTCGCTTTGGTTTGGGGATTGATGCTTACATCGACCAAGCCTCTGTGTTTGCCCGTAAAAACTATTTCTACCCTGACTCACCAAAAGGCTACCAAATTAGCCAAATGGACAACCCGATTGTGGGCTTGGGTCATATTGACATTCAACTTGAAGATGGCACTGTAAAACGCATTGGCGTAACCCGTGCTCACCTTGAAGAAGATGCGGGTAAATCTGTTCATGATCAGTTTGAAGGTATGTCAGGCATCGACTTGAACCGTGCAGGTACACCTTTACTTGAAATCGTGTCTGAACCAGACATGCGTTCGGTTGAAGAAGCGGTTGCCTACATTAAAGCGATTCACACACTGGTGCGTTGGCTCGGTATTTCTGACGGTAACATGGCAGAAGGTTCGTTCCGTGCCGACTGTAACGTGTCTTTACGCCGCCCAGGTCAGCCGTTTGGTACACGTTGTGAATTGAAAAACCTCAACTCATTCCGTTTCATTGAGCAAGCGATCAATGTTGAAATTGAACGTCAAATGGAAATTCTGGAATGGGATGGCACGGTAGATCAAGAAACACGTTTGTTCGACCCTGTGAAAATGGAAACGCGTTCAATGCGTTCTAAAGAAGAAGCGAACGATTACCGCTACTTCCCTGACCCTGACTTGTTGCCTGTGATTATTGCCGATGCGCAAATCGAAGCAGCTCGCGCAGCATTGCCTGAGTTACCTGCGGCACGTCGTGCACGTTTCGTGGCTGACTTTGGTGTGACTGAGTACGATGCACATGTATTGACGCTGAATCGTGAAATGTCTGACTTTTTTGAAGCAGTCGTTGCAGCGGCAGGCGGTGCGGCTCAAGGTAAAGTCTCTGCAAACTGGGTGATGGGTGAATTCTCAGGTGCTTTAAACAAAGCAGGCTTGGATTTGGCTGACTCTCCTGTATCTGCTGAGCAACTTGGTGGCATGATTGCTCGTATTGTCGATAACACCATTAACGGTAAAATCGCGAAGCAAGTGTTTGGCTTTATGTGGGAAGAAGGCAAAACTGCCGATGCCATTATTGCTGAAAAAGGCTTGAAGCAAGAAACCGATACAGGCGCGATTGAAGCGATTATTAAAGACGTGCTTGCAGCCAATGAAAAAATGGTTGAGGAATATAAGTCTGGTAAAGAGAAAGCCTTTAACGGTCTTGTCGGTCAAGTGATGAAAGCTGCAAAAGGTAAAGCCAACCCAGCTCAAGTCAATGAATTGATGAAGAAATTGATTGGTTAATCTTATCAAACTTTAAAAGAAAACCCGCTTTAGAGCGGGTTTCTTTTTTCAAAAAAATCATGCATTCTACTTTTAATAAATAATAATGGAGTAGCATCTCCTAAGTATTCTTTCTCAATCAAATCACATAACTCAAATATATATTTCTTTATGTAAATATAATATTCATACGCACTCAGTTCACCCTGTTCAGCACTAAGATTTAAAAATGAAGTTAGTCCGTCATTATCATCTGTCAAATATCTCCATTTCCAATACAATCCTACCAACAAATTAGATTTTGTACCAAGATAAGCACAGGTTTTAAGAAAAATATCTCTATCATAGTTTTTGAAAGCTATCTCTTCGAGTACATAATAAGTGAAATATTCGAAAAATTTCATTCTTATAACAGGGTGTGGATGTGTACTTTCAAAAATATTTAATTGCTCACTGTAAGTGCCATCGTAATAGAATTGATTAAAAATACAGGTTTGTCCACATAAAAGCATATATACATTAGCGAAAGTAAGTTGTTTCTTATGAAGCATATATTTCAAGGTTATCATCATCCCTTTTATATCAGCTAACAACTCCATTGATTGTCTAAAAGGAATTAAATTCTGACTATTATCGAAATCTGAAGAAGTACTAATTTCTGAGTAATATTGACCTGACTTATACCCCATATCTTTCAATATTTTCATATGTTTTTGGAGCAGATGAGAAACCTCATGCGATAGAACTGATATCAATGCCCATTGCCAAAACATTGTTTTACTTGCTTGAACATTTGCATCCATCAAATCATGCTTTTGACTATCGTTTAAGGCTTGCACAGCTATAGCGGCAAAATCATCAAGTTTATCTAAGTCAAATTTAGGTAAATCATTAAATAGAAAATCACTATCTTTATATAAATAAAAATTATTTAAATCATCTATATTTTTCGGTGAATCTTGATAAAATTTTTTTGAGTAAGCCGTAAATGTAACTGCCCATCTATAAAGCTCAATTAACATATTTTGTGTAATTAATATTTGAGCAACTTTATATTCATCACCTACAAAACCTGCATATGCATTAATAGATGCTCTATTAACTACTTTGATATGAATTTTTAAACCTATATCTTTTAGTAAATCCGTTTTTAAAAAATTATCAAACTTTAAAATCATTAGTGATGATAAATCACATATATTTTTTTCATCAATAAACATGTTACGTTCATCAAACATTCTTTCTTGCTTTATATAACTTTTTTCTTCTTTAGTGGACACCAATATACCCTCTTAAAAATCCCCAATAAAACAAGAAAATTATATTGCAAACTTATTTAATTAATATGTAATTTTTTCATATAAAATCAACAAAAAAACCTCTCATCAAAAAACTACCCTCCATCACAAACTCAAAGACTTAAGACGTATCCAACTTTCAAAGTCCTTCTTTATGTGTGATTTCTGAATCCCTCTCCTTGCGAAGCTTCGCTTTTCAGCTTTAAAAAGGGGACTTTGTCATATGATTAATTTGATACGCGTGATCCCCTCTCCTGAGCAAGTTTTAAAGTACTGCTTTAAAACCAAGCGCAAGTGAGGGCTAGGGAGAGGATTTAAACCTACTTCCCTCTGATCACACCCAACTGATTCCAAACCTCAGGCGTCAAAAACGTCACCACCAACTTATTCATATCCACATAGCGCAACAATCCATTAAGCTGATGCTTCACTTCAGGCGTTTTCAAAATTTCCTCACCCGTAATCTGTCCCAACTGCTGAAAACTTTCCCCAACTGCCTGTACGCCATCCGCCTGAATCACTGCTTTGGTCTGTGTCGAACATTGATCCACCAAAATACGCTGCAACACCTGCGCCACGCTTTGATCTAACGCATTTTTCTGTTCTTCGGTCACATGACTAAACTGCTTTAACTCAGGATGATTCGACAGTGCCACAAATGTCCACTGCAACACGGTAGTTTTATCACTTGCCGTGGTAGCCTTCACCAAACATTCACTGAGTCGGTCAACGGTTGGGCTTGCTTGAGTCACTTGAGTTGTGCCCAAAACTGCGGCTGCGAGCAAAATGGCTCGACCTAAAAAGGAAGCTTTACGTGGTGCAGACATAAGCTGAGTTCCATAAATGAAATAATTGGCTTGGTTGTATCATACGACGATCTGCTCGGTTGTTCTAACTGTGTAAATGCTGTGCTCATCTACTGTGTTCAAAGCATTTATTCAAGCCCTGCAAAGTTCCACGTTTCAGGAATTTTTGGCTGAATCGGCGGATGATTTAAATCAATGTTCAGAATTCGACTACCTTTATAGGATTTTTCGTCCGAATCGGAAGCAGGAGAAACATGCAAACCATAGGCATATCGGAACTGCCATAACATCGGCTTGAGAACTTGAATGTCGACACTCAGCCCATCTTCATCGTGACAGTCACCTTTTGAACGCTCATAGTCTTCTTCAGAGAAACAAGCACGAATCATACGACCAAAACTAAAAGGATAGTTCTGCATCAATGGCTTTGTCTGACCATTGGCGAGAAGTTCATAAAAATCTGCCCGTTCGATGTTTGCGCCACCCCCTGAATACATTTCAGAATAGGTTTTTATACCTGCAATTGCATAACGCTTTTGATCGAGTGGAAAGAGTTTAGGGTAAACATACTGGCTGCTTCGTTGATCATCATCTTGAGTTGGGGTCAGTACATGCCATTGCTGCGTCAATTTTAAGCCCTGTGATGATGATTGAAATGTAGCAACATCGCCCTCGGACAAGATCCAGATAGATTGATCAGGGAGTTTTAGACTTCTGATCAGTTTAGGCTGATGACATAAAGTTGCGGCTTGCTGGCAAATGGATTGCTGCTAAGAGGGGCTTAGTTGAGCTTTTTTAAACTCAGCAATTTTGAGTGGTTCAGCAACAGTCAGCATACTCACTACACTGGTCAAAACGGCAAGGAGGACTTTTGAATCGAGATTTTTATTGTTCATATTCAAGCATATTCCAGATTTATTTTTAAAACACAAGGCTAAAGGCATTTTAGGGCAGAAATATCTTGATGTATTAGATCAACTTTAATCAGAAGGTAAATAGATCTTCGATTAACGTTTTGGTGTTATTCCCATATCCATATTTATTGCTACCATTGAGGATTCATGCAGCTTGATTTAGATATTTTATTTATATTTGCCTATTTTTTAAAAAATTATTTGCTCATTTTAAAAATTTAGCAAAAAAAAAGACCATCTTATAGATGGTCTTTTTAAAGTTTTAATTAAAATGATGTTGTATAAGCAAGTGTGGCACTGGTCGAAGAATCAGCAGCATAAGCTTGTTCTTTATAGTTGGCTTGAATGGATAACTGCTGATTGGCAGCAAAATTATATTTCAAGCCTAGACCCGCTACAGCACGAATATCATTATGCTTATCGGCAAATTTAATTGGTTCTAAGCCATCCACTCCTGTTGCAACATAATTGTCGACTTTAAACTGTACGTCTTTTTCGACACCCAGATTTCCTGTCAAATTAAGCTTACTCATCAATGGCACTTCAAAGTTACTTCCTGCCAGTACTGTTGTTGCTTTTTGCGACAATGCAGCATATTGCAACGGTTGTGTCACGCTGTCAGTGGCAGCTTCACTATAGCCATGGCGTTTGATATCGGTATAACGGACGCCAATATATGGCGTAATCAATGCCTGATTGTCTAAACGAACAGCATTGCCAACTGAAAACTGATAGCCATCTCCTGTAAGGTTAGCAGTCCCTACACCTGCTTCTGCACTCCCGATTGCTTCACGTGTCACGGTGACTTGGCCATCGCTATGGCGATAGGCAAATCGGGCTTGCCAGCCATCCCCATTTTCACCTTGTGTCCAACCTGTATAGAAGCCGACATCGGGCGCATTTTGTCGATATTTTACATTGCCCGATTCTGTATCCGAAGCAATTTGTTCAATTGAACCTCCTATATAAAAGTTTGGTGTCAATTTATACGCCAGATTGACGCCACCTGTAGTGGCTTCAGTACCATTTGAACCATTGGTTTGAACATATCGACCAATTAAAGAAATACATGATCGATCATCATTAAATGATGAGCATGACTGGTTTAAGCCATCATTTAAAGTGTCAGACTGCAAAGCAAAAACTTGTCTTAAACCAGTCACATTACCTTGCATAGAGGCTAAGGTATCTGCAGCAGAAGGACCAAACGAGAATATATAAGCAAGATCATAACTAGATAACCAATACACCCAAGATGTCGTTAAAAGTGTGTTTAAGTCATCAACATTATAAAATACAAACTTACCATTTGCGGTTGATTGCCCTAGCAGCCAAGTATAACTGGATGTACCTGATTCACCGACTGTTGAAAAAAAGATTACATACGTTTTATTTTGAGACAGAGTAGTTCCTTTTGTACTTACTGTAACAGCTTGGGTATCTGAAACATTCATATCTAGTGTAATAACATCTGATGCAAATGCTGCTGAACCCACTACACTACTTGTTGCCTCGTCCCATTCATAAATATAGGCACGAAAATTAGTTGCTGTTGTACCACTTGTTTTTGTTAAATAAAATGTAAAGCTAGTCAAATTTTGAGTTGAACTACTTGTAAATGTTTGACCATAAACTTGTGTGCCTGAAACATCTCCCCAAGTACTAACAGAGCTACCATTCGAAGGGTTAACTACATCTTCTGCCTGACTAACTACTGTTACTCCCAGCATTAAGCCACCTAAAAGAAGCTTAGAAACTATCCTTTTGTTTAATAAGTACATTTTTATCACCCCAGCATTAAGTAAATCATTAATAGAAACACCTTTAAACAACAATTCCAGCAAATACTTTGGATTTTTTTTAAACAAATATTTATAAAAGAACTTGTTGTTTTAAGACTATAAACTTCATATTTTTTCATTAATCTTAGATATTTCTACCTAGATAAATATATGTACACATCATAAACACAATGTGACACAAAAAACAAAGTGTGTATAAAATGTGAATAATATCACACTAATTATTTATAAATATCATTAATTGTTTTAAAAATACACAATAAAATAAAAACTTGATGTCGGCATACCCATATCCCGACATCACACATGTTCAATGAAAGTGATTGCAAAATAAAATTAAGGCAAAGTTAAAGTCGGATGCACTGTTGGAGTTGGGTTCCAATACCAATAGAAATAACCATTGTCAGCTTGAAGCAAGGTATGGGTTTGCAAACTGTTTTTATGAATATTGCCCCAACAGGCATGTGCCGAGTTTCGATTATTGTGCAAATCCATATAGTCCTGATCGGCAATTTCAAGCTTTGGCGGAATATATAAAGCACTGCCCTGAGGCACCCACAAATCAGCCAAACGGATTTTGCCAAGTTTAGGCCAGTAACGCCCTACGGATATGACCAGTGGCAAGTCAGGATCTGTCGAGGCAAACACATGTGGAAAGTTATGATGCTCCAAGTCGGTACACACCACACTCAGCAATTGATTGCCCGTTCCCTGATACGGCGACCAGTGCCCTGCAAAAACACCATATTCATATTCAATTTGTGACAGTGTCTCCACAGGACTGGAGATCTTTACCGCCTGCCCTTGCTCCACCAAGAGAATACCAAATGCAGCCGCAATCTCTCTGGTTGCCCACAAGGCTTCATATTCAACCTGATTCGCAGCAAATCCCAACTGCGTTTCGATACCAGATGTACCATCATCTTTTTGATTAATGATGCCAGGAACATCATATTCATTCCCAATTGCATTCGTATTAGGTATCAACTCCAAAACTTCCACACCTTCGGGCAACGTTTTCAGGTACGTTGGCACGCCCTGATCATTATAAAAATAAGGCGTATCCTGAATATTAACGCTAATTTCGGACTGGGCAACTTCAAGCATAGGAGCATCAAAATAGGGTTGCATCGTTTTAATCCTGTAGAACGGTGTTGATTGGCTGTCATCGATCATAATACGAACAAAATAACAAACAACCCCTTAATATTAATTAAAAAATAAAGTTGCTCTATATTTTATGATTGGCATGATTTCAATCAATTTGAAGTTGAAATTCGATTTTTTAAAAGCCTGAGCACATGTTCTACCCGCACATTTCCATCTGCCCGATACACCGCATAAATCGGCGCTAAACAAGGCGGTTCGGCTTTGAGTGTTTTATAAATGATTTGTTTATTCCAAAAATCCTGAATCGATGCAGGGACAATCGACACGCCAATTCCCGCTGCAATTAGGTTTAAACTGGAGGTTAGACGCGGTGCTTCTTGGACAATATTGGGACTAAACCCCGCCTGATAACAATGTGCCAAAATATTGTCAAACAAGTCCTGCCCTGCCATCCGCCGATACAACACAAATTCATAGAGTTCCAAATCGAGTAAACGGATCGCTCCACTTTTATCGGCTAAAGCATGATTACTCGGTAACGCCACAATCAGCGGTTCATCAAGCACATGAATACTCGCAAGTTCCGCATGTAGCGATGCTGGACGGCGCAAAAAAGCAATATCCAGTTTTTCATTGAGCACTGCATCGATCAGATCTCGACTGCTTTCTTCTTCAAGCTGAATCGCCACCGCAGGGAACTGTTCACGGAACTGGCGTAACAGATTGGGTAAAAATGGATGCAAACCCACCGAGTTGGTAAAACCGATATGCAATTGTCCCTCTAAACCCTGCGCGATATTTTGTACCCGCTGGGGAATGGCTTGCGCATGCGCCAAGATGCTCAGCGCTTCCTGATATAACACTCGCCCTGCTTCGGTCACTTCGACTCCACGTGGCAAGCGCTTGAATAGTGCTGTACCGAGTTCCTGCTCCAAACTTTTAATCAGCCGTGTCAACGGTGGCTGTTGCATGTACAAACGGTTGGCCGCTTTGGAAATATTACTTTCTTCAACCACAGCCACAAAGGCGTTGAGTTTATGAATATCAATCATATCTATACTTTTTAGGTATGTTTTATGCAAAAAATAGCATTGGTAAATATAGCACAAGCACCGCATGCTATGACACAGAATCAATGGCTTTAGGATCAAATTGTGGATACACGGGTGCTGCATACACCGACTTGTCGAGCGTTATTTTTAGGCTTTTTAAAACTGGGCTTAATGGGCTTCGGCGGCGTTTTGCCGTTGGCACACCGCATGATTGTTGAAGAAAATAAATGGCTCAGCACCACACAATTTACCGACTTGCTCGGTGTCTGCCAAATCTTGCCAGGGGGCAATATCATCAACATGTCCGTTGCCATTGGCATGGAATTTCAGGGAGTAAAAGGTGCATTTTCTGCCATTTTAGGATTGATCTGCGCGCCCACAATTATTGTGCTGTTGATCTATCAAATTTATAGCCAGTTTCAAAATCTGCCTGCCGTTCAACATGCCATTCAGGGTTTGGCTGCGGCTGCCGCGGGTTTACTGTTATCTACAGGCTTTAAAATGCTGAAACCGATTGCCAGAAGCTATTTAACGATCAGCAGTATTGTGCTGACGTTTCTGTTGATGATCATCATTAAAATACCATTGCTGTTCACTTTGGTTCTGTTGTTAGCGCTGAATATGTGGCTGTTAAATATGGGAGCAAAACGCGCATGATCTGGGTGTTATGGTCGCTCACCTTATTGTTTACCGAGCTGTCTTTATTGGCTTTTGGCGGTGGCAATGCCATTTTGCCTGAAATGCAGCATCAGGTGGTTCATGTTCACCACTGGCTCACTGCGCAGGAATTCAGTTCACTGTTTGCGATGGCTCAGGCTGCACCTGGCCCGAATATGATGATTGTACCCTTAATCGGCTGGCATGTTGCGGGTACAGCAGGCTTGATTGTCAGCTCGATTGCGAAATTTGGCCCTTCTTCGGTCATTACGGTCTATGCCATGAAGTTCTGGAAACAGGTCAAAGATCATCCATTACGTGCCCGTTTTGAAAAAGCCTTGAAACCGATTACTGTGGGTTTGGTGTTGGTCAGTGGATGGTTGATTGCATCGGCATCGGCGCAAAATCTATTGCTCGGTGGAATTGTGATTGCCACAGCAGCATTAGGCATGTTTAAAAAAGTCCATCCGCTTTGGGTGATGTTACTAGGTGCAGTCTTGGGTGTGTGTTTCTTATAATTTTATGCCACAGTGATGTACATCATAAAAGTGCAATTTTGCTTCTTTGAATACTCAGGTGTTTGATGCAAGATCCTGTTTCAGAATCTCAAAATAACAACCATGAATCTTCTATTTGGAAAGAATTGTTCGACGAAGCACTATCTGAATTTTTACCCAATATATTCATGGGTGTTGTACGTAACATCGTTCATGGATGAGCAAAAATTTTCGACCATGCTTCTTTTTAATGAGTGCAAAAAAACCAGTCAAAACCGTGCATGACTGGCTTTTTTATTTATATCTTTTAAGGCTTTATTTATACAAAATCGACTCAAAGGCTTTTAAACGCTTATAAATCGAAAGTAGTTCAATAATCGTCTTCCATGAGTTGATCAAATACTGGAAAGACTCGCGCACTTTATCAAACACGTTCCCAATCTGATTCAGCAGACCCAGCGTCATTTTCCCTGCGGCAATCGAGGGGAAAAGTACCACAAGGCTATATAAAACATCGAGCTGCATGTACCACGTACTCACCAAGTTAAAGTAAGTATAGTGGAAATACAGACGGAAATAGTTTTTACGGACATTTCCAAATAACTCTCTTAAAGTCACTGGCTCGGCACGCTCAACAAAATCTTCGCCATACACCAGTTCTTTACGATAGGCAGCTTCAACTTTTTGGTTATTAAACTCCAAACCTGGCAGTTTAATCCCGACAACCATAAGTAACAGGGTTCCAAAAGCCGCCCAAGCAACCGCAGCATACACCAGAGAATGCTTCACCTCGCCAACCAAAGGCAGCGCAGGCACATGTGCAGACAATTGGAATAAAATTGGTAAAAAGGCAATTAAAATCATAATCGCTTTGACAAAGCTGACGCCCAAGTCTTCCATCGTGGTCGCAAAGCGCATGGTGTCTTCCTGCACACGCTGCGATGCCCCTTCAATACTCCGAAGCTTCGGCCAGTGCTCACTGTAATATTCATTCATTGCCGTTCGCCAACGGAAAATATAGTGACTCACCAAAAATGAGTTCAGCACCGCCAGTGTCACGGCAACCATCGCAATATATAAAAAGGTCAAGGTTCCCATATACAGGTCTTTGATATTGCCACCGCCACCTGCCAGCATTTTCTGGATAAGATCCCAAAATGGCCCATACCAAGCATTGACCGCTACACTGACTTGCACACCAAACCAGATATTAAACAGAATCAGCGCCGAGCCCCAAATCGACCAGCGCTGCCATTTATTGTCTGAAAAAAAGCGCCAAAAACTTGCAAAAATGCTGGTTGAAATCAAGAACCATAAATAGAACCACAAGAAGTCTGCCGACCAGAAACGGCTAACACCAATAGCCAGTTCGGCATCGGCATAACCATGTGGTAGACCAATGATCGTACCCCAAGCTTTTCCTCCCGCATACCATAAGATCAAGTTAAACGATAACCATGCAATTACCGAGATAAAGAATGCACGTGGTGCAGGAAAAAACGATTTAAACATGGGGTATTGGAATTCCGTCTAATGATTAGATTCTTCTTAGCTCAGCACGATGTGATCAATACAAAGGCCTGATACTTCAGGCATCAGTGTAAGTAACTCTTGCACATCATGTTTTTATTTTTTGTAAAGCGCAACAAAAAAGAGTGCTTTTGTGCTCTTTTTCACAGTTATCAAAATAGAAGTTGTTTTCTCTTTAATTTAATCGTCATGCTCATTTTAAATACATGACAATTTACATGCTCTATTAAAGAGCCTGATAAATCGATGGTTTAGGCCATTTGACCCAAATCATTGCGACAGTCGATTCATATCGTGCCGCAGTTTTTTCGCCTACTTTTGACTTTTCCAATGTTACACCAAACAAAATGAGCGTATGGACTGTATATTTTGCGCTGTCAGTCGACCTTTATATCTTGTGGGATCTATTCAATGACCAACCCTCAAATAATTCCCTGCTATTTTGTGTATTTTACTCACCAATCATTTTTATTGGATGAAAGAATCATGGTTAATGCAAATAGCACTGTGAAGACAATCATTTATGATCAGGATCAACAACAGTGACCTTAATGGTATAAATTGGTTACTGGTTTAGCCTGAACTGGCGATCCATAAACCATTCAACCCAATACATAGAAACTGGAGCAACATCACCACAGAAAACCAGAACCAGCCTTTCTTTTTCAATTTTTCCTGCTGCATCATCTCAATACTCCAATCAAACCACACCAAGATATTATGCTGTGCAAATGCTATGCCATTTTTAGAACATTGTTTTCTCAGTTTAAATGCAGATTTTCACCGAAAATTACATTTTTTTTTTACAATTTATACATGACCGCTCACACAAAATCAGTTTAAAATCCGCCAATAATCTGATTTTTGACAGAATGAACGAAAGTACAATCCTACATGGCCAGGATTGTCATCATGACGGTGGTTCTTCTCTATGTATGCGATTCTTATTGTAACAATTTTTATTATTAGTCTGCTGTATACCTATTTTCGAGGTAAAGAGCGTCTAAAATTGTCACGACAACTGTTCGATCATTCAACCTTTTTAGGCCCAATCAACATGTTTATGACGGGCTTTTCACGCCTGCCTGCCCAACCCTTTTATCCTGTTGAAGACTTTCCTGAACTTAAACCACTGCAAGACAACTGGCAAATCATTCGTGACGAAGCAATTGCACTGCAAAACCAAATCAAAGCAGCGCAAAGCAACAATGATGCAGGGTTTAATACCTTCTTTAAACGTGGCTGGAAACGCTTTTATCTAAAATGGTATCAGGACAGCCACCCATCTGCACAACAACTGTGCCCAAAAACTGTCGCGATTTTAGAGAAAATTCCATCCGTTAAAGCCGCCATGTTTGCCGAGCTACCATCGGGCAGCTACTTGGGTAAACATCGTGATCCATATGCGGGTTCAGTGCGTTATCACTTAGGACTCACAACACCGAACAGTGATGATTGTTTTATTGAAGTCGATCAGGAACGTTATAGCTGGCGCGATGGTGAAGCCACGATTTTTGATGAAACCTATGTGCACTGGGCGCAAAACAAAGCGGACCAGACCCGTATTATTTTGTTTTGTGACATCGAACGTCCAATGAAATGGCAGTGGGCACAAAACTTTAATCACTGGTTCGGTCGTAATGTCATGTCAGCATCAGCATCTCCAAACGATGCACAAGATCAAACAGGTTTTATTAACCGTATTTTTAAATATTTTTATGCGATTCATGCTAGAGGTCGTGAACTTAAAGCAAAAAATCGCAAAATGTATTATCTCAGCAAATGGGCGTTGTTCCTTGTGGTGATTGGTGCCATTTTACTTCCAAGTATATTGTAACGACGAAGACCATATGACCATATCAACCGTATCGAAAGATGCGGTTTTTTTATGCCTGATCGACTGAAAAAGCAATAAACCTGTGATATGCCATCATCTTAAATTAAGATAATATGATCAATTAATAATCAATTCCAATAACAACAGGTACAAGACATGCAATCAAAAATATTACTGAGCTATGCCCTATTATGCTCAATCACACTGACAGGCTGTGCAACTTCACGCGGGCTGATTCAGTTACCCTCACCTGCCACCGAAACCACGATGTCAAGCTCACCGATCAGTCACAAAGTGGCAGTCATTGCTGTGGTTGAAGATCGACGTGTTTTTGAAGATAAGCCCAAATCACCTGACATTCCCTCTTTAAAAGGTGGTTTGGCCCAAGCCACAGCCGATGAAAAAGCCCGCGCTGTTGCACGTAAACGAAATACTTATGGTATGGCACTGGGAGATATTTTATTAGAACAAGGTACGGTGACCGATCTGGTCAAAGCACGTGTAGAACATGCCCTAAGCCAAGCAGGTTATCAGATTGTATCCAATACCCAAAGTAATCAAGCCAGAGCCGATATGGTGCTGACTGTCAGAATCAATAAATTCTGGTCATGGTTCCAACCTGGCTTTAGTTCAGTCAAAATTCATTCTGAAATTGAGAGTGATCTGATCAACAGCAAAAGTGCTTTGCCACCAATTCACATTTATAGCCAAGTAACCAAATCTGCCCAATTTGCAAATGGCAGCAAATGGATTAAGAACATCAACCTAGTACTTGATGATTATGAAGCGAAACTGGTCGCTGAACTCAAAAAACAACAGCCTTAAACAAGACAAATCGCATAAAGTGAAAGTGAGTCATTTCACTTTATGCAGGCTGAACCAGATGACTAATACCTGTCACAATCATATCCACGGCAATCGTTCCAATCAGCAAGGCCGATAAACGTCCGACAATATCAAAATAGTAATCGACATATTTGGCATGCTTATAACGCAAGTTGTCATGCATGAATTTCATTAGAATTAGAATCATGCAGGTTAATGCAAGCGTGACTGCCATCACCATTGCTGCACCAGTCAAGCGTAAGTCCATCCCTGTAACCACCGCAGCACTGATGGTTCCTGGGCCAATCATAAATGGCATAGCCACCGTTCCTGCCAAATGCTCAGGTGCACCACGTATTTCACCAATCGTGTCTGCCCCTTGAAACACATAACGGTAACCGATCACCAAGAAAATGATGCCACCAAATATCTGGAACGACTCAAAGCGAACATTTAAATATTGATTAAATATCCGCTCGCCACCCCATGCAAAGAAAATAAAGACCAGATACGCAATCAGACTCCCCTGAATTAATGCCTTATTGAAAACACGTGCTTCAATATGCCGAATCATTCCAATCATGTAGACACTCATCAGAAAAGGATTCAGCAAGGAAAAAAACAGGGCAAATGAATGAATATATGGGCTTAGCATATGACTCTACTCTGCGTGATGCTCATGTGGATCAGGGAAATTTAAGGTCTTCCCTGCGGTTTCTCGGTTAATGTGCAAGAAAGTTAAATGACGTTCGTATTTATCCAGCACATCATTAATCACCTGTTCCTTATCATAGCCCATCAGGTCATTGTCCTGACTGCCATCGAACAAAAAAGTTTCCAGACGATAATAATAGTTTTTGGCAAACTTGCTACTGCGCATACTAAATTCTGGTGCATGGTAACGCTGCGGCCAGATTTGGTAGATAAAGTTCTGCTCAGTCACTAGATCAATCATTAAATCAATATGATAAAGCTGTTCGTCATCTTCTATTAATTTCTCAGTCAGACTGACCTGTGCCCCTTTACGGCGGAGTTCTTCAACCACAGCTTCCAGTGCAGGTTTACACACCTGATCCAGCATATTTAATGTGGTTTTACGCCCAGGGTGATGCATAACTCGTGATAATCGTTGGCGCCAGTTCAGAATGTCGACATTCCCCACTACAGGCGCGGCGTTCATGGTTGAACTTTGATGACGAAAATCCTCTAAGCGCAAAGACTTAAATAATCCTGCCATCACAAAGAAAATCACAAAACTAAACGGCAAGCCCATAATGACCGTGGCTTTTTGCAGAGAACTTACCCCATCGGTCATCAGCATGGCAATGGTCAATAAAGCAATCGCAATCGACCAGAATACTCGAATCCAGTTCGGAGCATCACTATTCACATCGGTAAATTTATAAGCAAAATTTCCAAGCACAATCGAACCTGAATCCGCCGAGGTCACATAAAAAAGTAAACCAGTAATCAGCGCCAACATGGCTGTAACATTGAACCACGGGTAAAAGGACAATAACTTATAAAAACCCAGTTCAGGTTTTGCCACAATTTCCTGAGCAAATCCCAAGTTGCCATGAATGACCTGATACAGCGAACTGTTCCCCATAATGGACAACCATGCCAAGGTAAACACAAATGGGATAATCAGCGAACCTGTGACGAACTGGCGAATGGTTCGACCTTTAGAAATACGTGCCAAAAACAGACCGACAAATGGTGACCAAGCCACCCACCATGCCCAGAAAAACAGTGTCCAATCCTTCATCCACTGTGCAGCATGCGGGTCTTGCTGATAGGCAAATGTGTCAAGTGTCATTGAAGGGAAACGGCTGACATAATCCCCCAAATTCAGGATCAAGGCATTCAGCAAAAATTTGGTGTCCCCCATAAACAAGATGAAGAGAACCAAACCAATCGCAAAGTAAACATTCAATTCAGAAAGGAATTTCACTCCTTTCTCGACCCCAGTCGTTGCTGAAATAATGGTGATAATCACCGCAAAAATCACCAAGCCAAACTGCACGCTTAAGCCTTCAGGTACACCAAAGGTGACATGCAAACCATAATTGAGCTGCACCACGCCGATTCCACAC
This sequence comes from Acinetobacter sp. MB5, assembly GCF_003261585.1. GTDB lineage: Bacteria > Pseudomonadota > Gammaproteobacteria > Pseudomonadales > Moraxellaceae > Acinetobacter. Next base: position 192,041 of record NZ_POVU01000006.1, read on the forward strand.
GTAGTTGCGATCCCGAAGATCGTGCCGAGAATTGCCGCGATATCGACCCAGTGCCCCATCCAGCCTTTAATTTTCTGACCAAAGATTGGATAGAGTGCAGAGCGAATCGTGAGTGGTAAGTTATAACGATACGAAAAGTAACCGAGCGCAATCCCGATCAGTGCATACATACACCAGCCTGTTAAGCCGTAGTGAAAAACGGTCCAGACAATGGCCGTCCGCGCAGCTTCCAAGGTTTGCCCTTGTCCAACAGGCGGCTGCATATATTGAATAATCGGTTCAGCCACCGAGAAGAACATCAGGTCAATTCCGATGCCTGCGGCGAACAGCATGGCAGACCAGCTCATTAAACTGAATTCAGGTTTGGCATGCTTTGGCCCCAACTTCACATCGCCATAACGTGAACAGGCCAGAAACAGCACAAAAACCATATAGGCCGTTGCAGCAGCAAAATAGTACCAACCAAATGTGGCACTCACCCAGTCAAGGACCAAATCTAAAAGCCGAGCAGCTTCGGTATTAAAAAAAATGGTAAATAAAGAAAATAGCAGGACGAGACCTGCTGAAATAAAAAATACAGTTCGATTTAAACGACTACTTGCAGGTGCAGTCCGAGTCATACTGGAGGGGTTGTCTTGAGTCATACCTTCCTCTTTTTTGGCTAGCGGAAACGACATAGGTCGCTGAAAAATTGAACATGAAATTTTGTTTTTTATGATAAAAATGACCAAAGTTCAGATCATTTTTTCAGGAAAAACAGTTGGGAAAGATTTTTACCCTTTCATGCATCACATCAAAAATGTGCCATAAAAAACAATAATCGACTGAAATTAAATAAAATTCTTAACTCATTTTCAGCCTTCTCTTGCGATTTTGCACAAATTATTAACAGTTACTATACGTTCCATTGATTGATTGTTCAATCAATGGAACGTATTATCGTTGTAAACATTGTTTCAGGCAGTGTTTGAATGAATAATGGCGCTAATTTTTTTCTGCGTGGTGTCTTTGTATGAATCGTCCTCGTGTCCAACCCGAGCATATTCGTCGTGAACAGATCATGACTGCGGCTTTTGCCGTGATTGCTCAAGAAGGCTTAACCAATACCACTATGGCAAAAATTGCCAAGCAAGCCGACTTATCTACGGGTATCGTCAGTCACTATTTTGGTGACAAACAAGGCTTGATTGATGCCTGCATGCGCGAACTGCTCAATGTCTTATTGCGTAAAACCGAAGACTACAAAGCCGAGGCACAAGCTGAACCACAAGCACAGATCCGCGCCATTATTGATTCAAATTTCGATGCTAGTCAGACCACATCGCAAGCCATGCGAGTGTGGTTAGAGTTCTGGTCAGCCAGTATGCATATGCCCGAATTGCACCGATTACAACGCGTCAATGATCAGCGTTTGTATTCCAATCTGCATCATCATTTCTTGCAATTACTCAGCAAAGAACAAGCCGATGTTGCAGCACGCGGTATGGCAGCACTGATTGATGGCTTATGGCTCCGTGGCTGTTTAAGCAGCCAACAGGAGGAGTTTGACCGTGAACTGGCACGCAGCATTGCCTACGACTATTTAGAGATGCAAATCAATCTGCACAGCAGGTTGCAGGAGGAACAGAATGAGTAATGTCCCCGTTCAGGGTTTATATCTTCACGGACAACAGGTCGATGCCCGCAGTGGGCAAAGCATCGACAGCATTAACCCTGCCAATGGACAATTGCTGGCAAAAGTTCAAGTTGCCTCAGCACAAGATTTAGATCGCGCGGTACACAGTGCCCAGCAAGGGCAAAAAGTTTGGGCGAGCATGACCGCCATGCAACGTTCTCGTATTTTACGTCGTGCGGTCGATATACTCCGCGAACGTAACGATGAATTGGCACTGCTCGAAAGCCAAGATACAGGCAAGGCTTACACTGAAACCTCCACAGTCGATATTGTGACAGGTGCAGACGTTTTAGAATATTACGCAGGTTTAGCCACGGCGATTCAGGGCGAACAACAGCCTTTACGTGACAGCAGCTTTTTCTATACCCGTAAAGAACCTCTCGGCGTCGTGGCAGGAATTGGCGCGTGGAATTATCCGATTCAGATTGCACTCTGGAAATCTGCCCCTGCCCTTGCTGCGGGCAATGCCATGATTTTTAAACCAAGTGAAGTGACACCGCTGAGCGCACTTAAACTTGCAGAAATCTATAGCGAAGCAGGTTTACCTGATGGCGTATTTAATGTGGTTCAAGGCGCAGCCGATGTGGGTCGCATGCTGGCTGAACATCCTGAGATTGCCAAAATTTCCTTTACAGGCAGTGTACCAACGGGCAAGAACGTCATGGCAAGCGCAGCCAGTTCCTCACTCAAAGAAGTGACCATGGAACTCGGCGGTAAATCTGCACTGATTATTTGTGAAGATGCTCACCTTGAACGTGCTGCCGATATTGCCATGATGGCAAATTTCTTTAGTACAGGTCAGGTGTGCACCAACGGCACACGCGTGTTTATTCCGAAAAAATTACAAAGTACTTTTGAAAACTTGCTGCTCGAACGTGTTCAGCGGATTCGTATGGGTGATCCACTCGATCCACAAACCAACTTTGGCCCATTGGTCAGCTTCCAACATTTGGACAAAGTTTTGTCTTACTTGGGCAAAGGTTTAGCTGAGGGCGCAACTTTATTATGTGGTGGTAAACGTGCAACCGCAGGTGCATTGGCTCAAGGCGCATTTGTTGAACCCACCATTTTTACCAATTGCCATGATGATATGGCGATTGTGCAAGATGAAATCTTTGGCCCTGTCATGAGCATTTTAAGCTATGACAGTGAAGAAGAAGTGATTCGACGTGCTAACCAAACTCAATATGGTCTGGCTGCGGGTGTGGTCAGTGAAAATCTGGCGACAGCACATCGCGTGATTCATCAGCTTGAAGCAGGCATTTGCTGGATCAATACATGGGGCGAATCGCCTGCGGAAATGCCTGTTGGTGGCTATAAACAATCTGGCATCGGACGTGAAAACGGACTTGCCACACTGTCTCATTACACACGCACCAAATCCATTCAGGTGGAAATGGGCGAATACGTGTCTATTTTCTAATTTTTCTCTTTCGGCATCGCTATTTTTTTGCGCGATGCCCGCTTTCTTTTCATTCTCCATTTTCGCTCAACAATAAGGATAGACCATGGCTCAACATGAATATGACTATATTATTATTGGCGCAGGTTCAGCAGGCAATGTGCTGGCAACTCGTTTAACTGAAGACCCGAATATTCAAGTGTTATTGCTTGAAGCAGGTGGCAAAGACCACCGTTTAGATTTCCGTACTCAAATGCCTGCGGCTCTGGCTTATCCCTTACAGGGTCGTACCTACAACTGGGCGTATTTGACTGACCCAGAACCCTATATGAACAACCGTCGTATGGAATGTGGTCGTGGTAAAGGGCTTGGCGGTTCATCCCTAATTAACGGGATGTGTTATATCCGTGGCAATGCCATGGATTTAGATAACTGGGCAACTTTTAAAGGCTTGGAAGACTGGCGTTATGCCGACTGCCTGCCGTATTACCGTAAAGCTGAAACTCGTGATATTGGGGCAAATGACTACCATGGTGACTCAGGCCCCGTCAGTGTTGCCACTCCGAAACAAGGCAATAACGAACTGTTCCATGCCATGGTTGAAGCAGGCGTACAGGCAGGCTATCCACAAACAGATGACTTAAATGGTTATCAGCAAGAAGGTTTCGGCCCGATGGATCGAACCGTGACCCCACAAGGTCGCCGCGCCAGTACCGCACGTGGTTACTTAGATATTGCCAAACAGCGCTCCAATCTGACCATTATCACGCATGCTGTCACCGATAAAATTTTATTTTCAGGCAAACGTGCGATTGGTGTGCAATACCTAGAAGGTTCAAGCACAACACCAACTGTCGTGCATGCCCGTGCTGAAGTTTTGCTCTCGGCAGGCGCAATTGCTTCACCACAAATTTTGCAGCGTTCAGGCATCGGCTCACAAACTTTGCTGAAAGAATTTGGCATTTCAGTGGTTCAGGACTTGGCAGGTGTCGGTGAAAATCTGCAAGATCACTTGGAAATGTACCTCCAATACGAATGCAAAAAACCTGTCTCGATTTACCCCGCATTAAAGTGGCAGAATCAACCGAAAATTGGTGCTGAATGGTTATTTTTAGGTTCAGGCATTGGGGCAAGCAACCAGTTTGAAGCGGGTGGTTTTATTCGTAGCCGTGAAGAATTTGCATGGCCGAATATTCAGTATCACTTCTTGCCTGTAGCGATTAACTACAATGGTTCAAATGCGGTCAATGAACATGGTTTCCAAGCCCATGTCGGCTCAATGCGCTCACCTTCACGTGGTCGGATTCGCCTTAAATCACTCAATCCGCATGATCATCCAAGCATTTTATTTAACTACATGTCGACTGAGCAAGACTGGCAAGAGTTCCGCGATGCGATTCGCATTACCCGTGAAATCATGCACCAACCTGCGCTGGATGCCTACCGTGGTCGTGAGATTAGCCCAAGCAAACTGGCGCAAACCGATGCCGAACTGGATGAGTTTGTACGCAATCATGCGGAAACTGCCTACCATCCATCGTGTAGCTGTAAAATGGGTGAAGATGACATGGCCGTGGTCGATGGACAAGGTCGAGTGCATGGTGTTGAAGGCTTGCGTGTGGTCGATGCATCAATCATGCCGCTGATTATCACAGGCAATCTGAACGCCACTACCATCATGATCGGTGAGAAAATTGCCGATGTAATTCAAGGTAAAAAGCTACCTGCTTCAACGGCGGATTATTACCGTGCCGATGGTGCTCCTGTGCGCAGCGCACCACGACGTGCATGGCATGACAATCTATTGCAATAAAATAAAGGCTGCCGCGGCAGCCTTTTTCTTGAAATGAAAGAGATCCGTTAAATTTTAATTTCAGCACCGAGTAATTTCACAAACTGCGCCAACCACGCAGGATGTGCAGGCCATGCAGGTGCAGTCACCAAATGACCATCGGTCACTGCATCAGTCACCGCAATATCGGCATAAGTTCCACCTGCCAGTTTAACCTCAGCTGCGCAAGCAGGATATGCCGAACAGGTTTTACCTTGTAACACATTGGCAGCAGCCAATAACTGTGCACCATGACACACCGCAGCAATCGGTTTTTTGACCGCATCAAAAGCCTGCACAATTTCCACAACACGTGCGTTCATGCGTAAGTATTCAGGCGCACGTCCCCCTGGAATTACCAAGCCAACATAATCCTCAGGATTGACTGCATCGAAGTCGTAGTTAATCGCAAAATTATGCCCACGCTTTTCGCTATAGGTCTGCTCGCCCTCAAAGTCATGAATGGCGGTAGCGATATGATCGCCTGCTTTTTTATTTGGACAGACCGCATGCACCACATAGCCGAGTCCTGTCAAAAACTGAAATGGCACCATGATTTCGTAGTCTTCTGCGTAGTCGCCAACCAGCATGAGTAGCTGCTTGCTCATGTTATTCTCCGTGTTGTTTTTGGATGATTTTTTAGACAATAGCATATTGCGCTTATAAATAGATTTCGAGCTGTATGTCTTTGTGTAATGTTCACCCTGTTGTTTTTTTATACTGGTTCTTTTTAGTCATTATTTACCGTATGCTATAAAAAAACGGGAAAAATAACGTAAATGCTCAGGGAGAAGCAATGACATCCACCGATCAGGCACTGCGCTATCAGGCGTACGCTTATATTGCAGCAGGCATTAGCAGTTTAATGCTGGTTCATGCGATTGGACGCTTTGCATTTACGCCACTTTTGCCCTATTTCATTCAAGATCATCTCATCACGATTACCCAAGGGGCTGACCTCGCCACCAGTAATTATCTGGGTTATTTGATCGGGGCATTGCTGGCAGTGTATTTAAACCGACCTGATCGGCTAAAACGTTATGTGTGCTTGGGGTTAATCATCAATGCAGCTTTGACCCTGCTGCAATGTTTCACCGCTGCTTATACACCACTGTTATTGCTTCGCCTTGCCAATGGTATCAGCAATGGTTTGGTGTTTGTGCTCGCGCCTGCACTGATTTTGGAATGGCTGAGTGAACATCAACTGACTCGTTTAAGTGGTCTGGTGTACTTCGGTGTGGGTTTAGGATTAATCGTCAGCGGTATTCTGGTGGACTGGACAGCTCCATTTTTTACAGGACAATGGCGCTGGTTACCGATTGCCATCGCCTGTATTCCTCTGTTGATCTTTAGTCTGTATCAGATCTCAAAAATCCAGATTCACCCTCAAGTCAAAACGAGTCAAATTCGGCAAAAGCTGTTTGATGCCAACAGTACGCCCCTGTTTATTTCCTATATTGGTGCGGGTTTGGGCTATATTTTACCAATGACCTTTTTGCCAGCATTGGCGCACCAGGTCGGTGGTGATCATGCATTTTTGGTGAAAAATGTTTGGCTGATCACCTCGCTGTCCTGCTCGCTGTTTATTCCGATTTGGAACAGTTTGGGGGCACGTTGGGGAGATCGTCAAGCACTCCTCGGTTCATACTGGATACAAGGACTCGGTGCATTATTGGTCTTGGTGATGCCAAACATCTGGGGCGTGTTGGCTTGTGCGGTTTTTGTCGGTGCAGGTTTTCTCGGTTCAGTGATGTGTACCCAACGTCTGGCACGTTTTTTTCAGCCGCATCAAGGGCCAAAGCTTTCTGCGGCCATGATTACTATTTATGCAGGGGCACAATTGTTTGGGCCGTGGATGGCCAAATTCTGGATTGAACACGGAGGTTCATTACAACAAAGTTTTGCTGTGGGTGTACTGGCGTTTATTTGGGGGCTGTTCTGGACATGGCGTACCCCGAAAAAAATGACCGCTTAAAGCGGTCATTTTGGTTTTTACACCGATTAACGTGTCAAAACTTTCGCAATGGATTCAGCAACGTAATACACATTTTTCTGATTCAAACCTGCCACACAGATACGACCACTGCGAAGCAGATAAATCGCGAATTCTTCACGTAAAATATCCGCTTGCTCGCCTGTTAAACCTGTATAGCTGAACATGCCGCGTTGTTTCACCAAGTAACTAAAGTCGCGATCTGGCACACGTTGGGTTAACTCATCACGCAAGATGGTACGCATTTTGGCAATACGGTCACACATCTCTTGTAACTCTTCTTGCCAGTCTAAACGTAAGGCATCGTCACGCAGAACAGTATCCACAAGAACCGCACCTGTGGTTGGTGGGCTTGAGTAGATTTTACGAACAGTTGCTTTGAACTGACCCAAAACATGCTCAGCAGATTCGCTTGATTCGCAAATCGCAGTCAAACCGCCAATACGTTCGCCATACAACGAGAAGATTTTTGAGAATGAGTTGCTCAGCAGGAATTTTGCACCTGCGCGGTCTAAGGCACGAATCGCATACGCATCTTTATCGAGATCTTCTGCAAAGCCTTGATATGCAATATCCAAAAATGGAATCAGGTTGCGTTCAAGTAGAACGGCAATCACTTGATCCCATTGCTCAGGGGTCAAGTCTGCACCTGTCGGGTTATGACAGCAAGGGTGCAACAATACAACGTCTTGCTCTGGAATTTGCTTCAAGCAAGCCAGCATCTCGTCAAACGCAACGCCATTGGTGTTGGCATCGAAGTATGGATATTCTGCAACTTCAAAACCTGAACCTTGGAAAATCGCAATGTGGTTTTCCCATGTTGGACGGCTGACCCATACTTTAGATGCAGGGAAATATTTATGCAGGAAGTCTGCACCGACTTTCAGTGCACCTGAACCACCCAAAGTCTGAATGGTCACAGCACGTTGTTCCGCACGTGCTTGGCTCTCTGCACCCAAAAGCAATTCTTGGGTAATATCGCAGTAAGATTTCAAGCCCGACATTGGCAAATAAAGTTTAGCTTTATCAACATCCTGAGCGGTGCGTAGCGCTGCCTGTTTCACGGCATTCAACTGCGGTACAATCCCTTCTTCAGTGTAATACAAACCAATACTTAAATTGACTTTATTGTTGCGTTCATCTTTTTGGAATTTTTCCATTAAGGTTAAAATCGGGTCGCCTGCATAAGGCTCAACATGCTGAAACATAAACTCTCTATCCTGATGGTTGCCTCAGCATTATAAACACAGATTGCACCATTTTGGCGCTGATTTTTTAATCGATTATTCAATCCGTTTAGCCATGTTCAATCTGCTCTAGAATCGGGCAATCTGCTGCTTCATTCCCCGCACAGCAATCAGCCGTCTGCTGCAAAATTTCCACCATGTTTTGCAGTGCTTTAATACGTTGCTGCAACTGTTCAATATGCGCCAAAGCCAACTGTTTGACTTCGGCACTGTGCCGTGACTGATTGCGCCACAGACTCAGCAATTCCTTGATTTGATCTACTGAAAAATCCAGTGTTCGTGCATGGCGAATGAAACGCAAGGCTTGAAGATCTTGCGCGCTATAGACCCGATAGCCTGCACTGCTACGTTGAATATTGGGCAGCAAGCCGACTTCTTCATAGTAGCGAATCATCTTGCTCGACAGCCCTGTTTGCTTGGCGACTTGTCCAATGTTCATGCAAACACTCCCCGAAATCGTTTTAAACGCAAGGCATTCCCCAATACAAAGACGGATGACATGCCCATAGCAAAGGCTGCAAACATCGGGGATAAAAGAATGCCATAAGCAGGATACAAGGCGCCTGCTGCCACAGGAATCAGCGCAGCGTTATAGACAAATGCCCAGAACAGGTTTTGGCGAATATTGCGAATGGTCGCCTGACTGAGCGCAATCGCATTGCTCACACCTTGTAAGTTGCCCGACATTAGTACCACATCGGCAGATTCAATCGCAACATCTGTGCCTGTGCCTACGGCAATTCCCACATCGGCTGCGGCCAAGGCAGGTGCATCATTAATGCCATCTCCCACAAATGCCAATTTTCCATATTTTTGCTGCAAAGCCTGCACGGCGTTGACCTTACCTTCTGGCAAAACCTCGGCAATCACTTCATCGATGCCTAACTGTTTGGCAATCGCCTGAGCGGTGATGTGATGATCGCCTGTAATCATCGCCACTTTTAAGCCCAGTTGATGCAGACTTTGAATGGCCGTATAACTGGTCGATTTAATCGGATCAGATACCACCAGCATGGCAACCAGCTTGCGATCAATCGCGGCATAAATCGGGGTTTTACCCTGTTCAGCCAACTGCTGCACTTGCTCGGAAAATACCTCGACATCTAAGCCCAATTGCTGCATTAAACGGTCAGCGCCCAAGTGAATTTGCTGCTGATTAACGCTTGCTTCAACGCCATAACCCGTCAACGCCTGAAACTGTTCCACAGGCAGCACGGCTAAACCCTGCTGCTGTGCATGTTGCACAATTGCCACCGCAATCGGGTGTTCAGATTTGGCTTCGACTGAAGCAACAGCCTGTAAAATCTGCTGCGCTTGGCTTCGATCTCGTGTGACAAAATCAGTCAAAGTTGGTTTACCTTCGGTCACAGTTCCCGTTTTATCCACCGCGACAATTTGGGTTTCCTGCAATTGCTGCAAAGCTTCACCTTGTTTAAATAAAATTCCCAGTTCCGCACCACGACCTGTACTGACCATAATCGAGGTTGGCGTTGCCAGTCCCATGGCACACGGACAGGCAATAATCAGCACCGCAACCGCATTCACCAGACTCAAAGTCAGTGCAGGTTCAGGGCCAAAGAATAACCACACCACAAATGTGATCAACGCCAAGCCCATCACCACAGGCACAAACCACATGGTAACCCGATCCACCAAACCTTGAATTGGAAGTTTAGAACCCTGAGCCTGTTCGACCATACGGATGATTTGCGACAGTACGGTATTTGCACCCACCGCAGTGGCTTGAATGGTGAGCGAACCTTGCTGATTGATCGTGCCTGCCACAACCGTCATCCCAACAGTTTTAGCCACAGGAATCGGCTCGCCCGTAATCATCGATTCATCAATAAAGCTTTGCCCTTCAATAACAGAGGCATCGACAGGGATTTTCTCCCCAGGTTGAATCAAGAGTTGCATACCGAGTTGCACTTGAGCAATTTCGACCTCTTGCACTTGTCCATTGACAATAATTCTCGCTGTTTTAGGCTGTAAACCCAGTAAATGCTGAATCGCCTGTGATGTCCGCCCTTTGGCTTTGGCTTCCAGATAACGCCCAAGCAAAATCAGGGTCACAATCACCGCAGCCGATTCAAAATACACATTCACATTATTTTCAGGCAGCCATGTTGGCGCAAAGGTCGCGACGCAGGAAAATCCATAAGCAGCCAGAGTACCGACTGCAACCAGCGAGTTCATGTCAGGGCCAAAACGTAGTAAAGCAGGAATCCCTTTTTGATAAAAACGGCGTCCTGGGAAAATCAGCACCAAAGTAGTCAATACAAACTGAAGTAACCAATTATTTTGTGTTCCCACACTCTGCATCAACCAATGATGAAAGGCTGGAATCAAATGCCCACCCATCTCAAGAATAAACACAGGAATACTCAAACCAGCCGCGATGATCAAGTCGCGTTTAAGCTGACTGGCTTCCTGTTCACGGCGTTCGCTCAATTCATTGGTCGGTTGTAGTGCTTGTTGTGGTTGTAGCTGCGCTTCATAGCCAGCCTTATGCACGGCCGCCAGTAATGCAGTTGCATCGGCTAAATGAGCATGGACAATGGCTTTTTCAGTGGCCAGATTGACACTAGCATCACTCACCCCCTCCACTTTTTTTAAGGCTTTTTCTACCCGCCCGACACAGGAAGCACAGGTCATGCCTTGGATATTTAGCTCGAACTGTTGCTCGGGTTGAGTCCGCACATCATACCCTGCACGCTCTACCGCATGGACTAAAGCTTCACGAGGGAGCGCCACATCGCTCTGAATCACCGCTTTTTCAGTCGCGAGATTCACCGCAACATCGGCCACACCTTCGACCTTCTTTAAGGCCTTTTCAACTCGCCCGACACATGAGGCACAAGTCATGCCCTCAATCTCAAGCGTTTGATGATAAGGATGTTGTGACTGGCTCATGCTGCCTCCTTGTACCGCAACCAAGCAGTGCTTATACAATTCTGTTAAAAATAGTTTACACCATTCAGCTTAAACCTTGACATTATGTCAAGGTCAAGCTTCAAATAAAACATATTCTCATTTAAATGGGCTTGACCTTACCATGAGGGGAAGCTTTAAAATAAGATTTTCTTCTTACCATTAGGCAGCAATCATGAAATTTGAAATTGCCAATATGACTTGTGGCGGCTGTGCACGCAGCGTCACTGCAACCATTAAAGACCTTGACCCAAATGCTCAGGTGGATATTGATGTTGCAAGTAAACTGGTTGAAGTACAAACCAGTGCCACTGTTGAACAACTGACCGAAGCCCTCACTGAAGATGGTTTTCCACCTGTACTGAAAGCATAAGTTTTAAACTTGATTTTTTGGGTATGGCCTGTTGCATGCCCAAAATATTCAATTTCAAATTCAACACGCTGTTTCCCCCTACCTTTTTTTATCTCACGATGCTTATGTTTTTTGCTTTTTGGCTCATCCATAGAACTGTCATCTAACGCCCAACAAATCATCTCAGCGCATTCATCCTTATTTTAGGTTTGCTTAAAAAGTTGTTCATATCACTTCACGGTTATTCATCTGCATAAAAAAACGGGCCAATCGTCAAGATCAGCCCATTTCTGTTTCTTCTCTATTGTCGAGCTACATCTAACTCGACAACAGCACTTCACTTATTTTTTGTCAGGTAACGCATATGCAATCACGTAGTCACCGTGGTCTGGTGATTGACGCGCACCGCCCGCAGAAATCACGATGTACTGTTTTCCTGTTTTTGGTGAAATGTAGGTCATTGGTGTACCTTGGCTACCCACTGGCAAGCGAGCTTTCCACAATACTTTACCTGTTGAAGAATCAAAGGCACGTAAGTAGTAGTCTTGAGTTGCAGCGAAGAATACCAAGCCACCTTGAGTTGCCATTGAGCCACCAATCGTTGGCATACCAATCGGTGCTTTCAAGCCCATTTTGAAGCCTAGAGGTCCTGTATCTTGTACAGTACCCAATGGCACTTGCCATGCGATTTGACGAGTTTTCATGTCAATTGCAGTCATGGTTCCAAATGGTGGACGTTGACATGGAATACCCAAAGCTGACATGAAGCGGTTTTTGTTCACTTTATATGGTGTGCCTGCCATTGGGACAGCACCCATACCTGTGTTGACTTTCTCGCCACCACTCGCTTGGATTTTAATGTCTTCAGGTGTTTGTTTGATCAACTGAATCCATAAACCTAAACGCATGTCGTTCACGAACATATAGCGGTGTGTTGGGTCAAACGAGATACTACCCCAGTTCATACCACCCAAAGAACCTGGGAAGCTGAGTGAAACATCTGTACCAGGTGCAGTAAACAAGCCATCGTAACGCATTGACTTAAAGTTAATACGACACATTAATTGGTCAAATGGCGTTGCACCCCACATGTCAGACTCTTTCAACGTCTGGTTACCAATTTGTGGCATTTCGACTGAACGTGGTTGAGTTTTTGAATATTGCTCGTGTGGAATGTCTGCAACTTTTACAGGCTGCTCAATCACTTTAGTCAGCGGTTTACCTGTTACACGATCAAGTACAAAGAACTGACCTGATTTAGTTCCAATCACCACCGCAGGTTTAGTCGTACCATCTTTCATTGGGAAATCGACCAAGCTTGGCTGCATTGGTAAGTCAAAGTCCCATAGGTCGTTGTGTACAGTTTGGTAAACCCATTTTTCTTTACCAGTCGTCGCATCAAGTGCCAATACAGACGTATTGTACTTATGGTCAGGTGCAGTACGGTTTGCACCCCAAACGTCTACCGATGAACTACCCATTGGCAAGAACACAGTGTTCATTTTCGGATCGTAAGACATTGGCGCCCAAGAGTTCGCTGAGCTACGTTTGTAAACTTCACCTGGTTTTAACACATAGTTTGGATTAGGGTTACGTGCATCAAATGCCCAGCGTAATTTACCTGTAATCACGTCATAACCACGGATGACCCCCCCTGGCATATCTGCGGCAACGTTATCGGCAACACGACTACCCACCACAAGCGTTGTTCCTGCAAGAGTTGGCGCAGAAGTCACCTCAAAACGTGGTGCTTTGGTACCACCGCCCATGCCTTCAAGCAGGTTCACTGTACCGTGATCACCAAAGTCTTCACAGCGTTGACCATTGTCTGCATTGATTGCAATTAAACGACCATCTGGAGTATTGGTGTATAAACGGCGTGGACATGACGTATTGGTTGCTACAGCAGTTACAGGGCTTGCACCTTGTAAGGTTGGCTGTTGCACAGCTTTGGTCGCATCAAAATAGGCTAAACCACGGCAACGTTCCCATGCATCAGCATGTGAATTCACTTCCGCTTTCCACAGTTGCTTGCCTGAATCGGCTTCAACCGCGATTACATTGTTATGTGGGGTACACAAGAAGACTTTATTGTCGACTTGTAACGGTGTTTCCTGATCTTCAGCACCATTACCTGAACCTGTTGTCATGTCACCCGTACGGTATGTCCAAGCGACTTTCAAGTCTTTCACATTGTCACGGTTAATTTGGTCTAATGCAGCAAAACGGCTACCGCCTGCATCATTACCATAGTTATCCCAGTTCTTTTGTTGCGTACTTGCATTTACAGGAACCAAAGGCAAATCTTGACCTGAGCTTGCAACTGTCGGATGAGGCTGGAACATTTGATAAAACGCCACCAGCATTCCAACAAGCACCACTAAACCTGAACCATAAGTCGGTGCAGCACAACGTGCTTTTTGTTCATAACAACGTAAGCTTGGCAGAGTCAGCATCATTGCGACAAAAAGTCCAGACGGGAACATGAGGTTTGAGAACAAGCCCCAAAAATCCCAGCCTTTGTCGAACAATGACCAAATGACCGTGACAACGAACACACCCGCGTAGACCAATCCACCGAGTGCTTTTCTTCTAAAAGTAAGAATAGATGCGAGGGTAATAAAAATCCCTGCAAGCAAGAAATACCAAGAACCACCGAGACTGATGAGCTTAGCACCACCAATCACATAAAATAATCCTGTAGCCAGTAACGCCAACGCTAAAATCGCACACCATATCTTAAATATGGGGTGTGGCTGAGTATGTGAATCAGACATACAACTATCTCCAGTTTTAATGTCAAATCAGTTTTTCATCTGAAACAGAACAGTACTTTGCAGCACTGCAACCAATTTGCACGATGCGCCAAAACAAAAACCAAAAAACGTCTTTATGCCCCATGGCATAAAAACGGCTTCACTCCTTCGCTATAGTCACGATGATTCCTTTCATCTTTATGTTGATGCAGCGGATCTAAATCAGATAGCTCATCAACTCATAAAGCAGCGCAGTTAAAAACAGTTGGCTTTAGATCTGTACACAACCCAAAGCCTAACCGAAAAAAGAGTGCTCAATCGTCGAAACTATATTTGGGATCTCGCTGAGCACCACAGGGATACTCAACAAGCCCTAAGCCCACTTTAGAAATTCACACGCATAGTTAGACCTGCAACCCAAGCATCGTCCACTTGCTTCACCCCAGATGGTTGGTGAATATATTGTAAGTTTGGACGGATCATGACTGCTGGCGACCATTGATAGGTATAGTTTAATTCCACATTCAGCTCACTGCTTTGTACTGGGACATAAGCACTGTCGGTTGGATCGTAACCCGTAAAACCATTTGCAATATTGGTCGCAATCTCTTTATCACGCGCACGATCATTAACCTGATAACGAGCAAAACCGAGTCCAATTTCATCGGCTGGTCGGCTGTCAAATGGGCCTTTATACCAAAATGCCAATTGCTGTGTGCTTTCTACAAATGTCGTCGCTTTGTCGTTAAATACAGCATTGAAGCCTACATACAACCCGCGTTTCGGATCATCACCACGCTGAGTTAACTGTTGTTGTGAGTTGAACCAGAAACTGTGTTTACCATCATGAACTTTGCCTGATGTTTTAATGTCATTGGCTTCAGCAGTCGAATACAAAGCACCTACTTTATATTCACCTGGTAAACCATTCAGTTTTGGTTTCCATGCCAGTTCTACAGGAATGGTGGCACCATTGGTTCCTCGCATATCCAAATTAAAGCCGTCACTCGCTGACTTGGTTTTAATGTCATCGGGGTTCACTTCATAAACACCAATGCCAAACGTCCACTCAGGAGCAAAGTTATACTTTACATTGGCAGCCCATACGCTTACTGGCCAGTTGTACCAGATTGAACCAATCGATTTACCGAGCTGGCCACCACAAAGCAGTAAGTTCTGAAATTCACATTGTGAGCTGTTGAAATCATCGGACATGCCCATACGACCGACTTTGACTTGAACTTTGTTGTCATCAAAGCCTTTTTTCACCCATGCCTGAGTTAAACGCCAAATCTTCCCGCGTCCGTAAATCTCTTGTGAATTCCCTAAAGTTGTCGCACGTGGGTCTTTGATACGTTCATTGGTTAATGCATTACCATCACGTTTGGTAATCATGATAGCTGCCGTTGTATCCTTCCAACCTGCGATTTTATTTAAATCGAAATTTGCCCCAAGTGTCAGTTGTGCAGCATTTGTAAAAGTGTTGTTGTCATTGTAGCCCCCATCAATATTGGTTGCGCCTTCACTCATAATTGATGCTGTAAACTTATAGCCTTGATCTTCTAAGTGCTGACGTTCACCATTCCAATCCCCAAAAAGCCATTGGCGGTCTTGAGACCATGGCTCATTTGCCAAAGCAGCTTGGCTAAATAAAATTGCGAGCGAAACTGCACTCAATTTGACTAAATTTGTTTTCTTCATATTTGCTCTTCCTTAGCCTAATAAAGTTAGGCACTCTAACTTTAAGCCAAAATGCCTGTATTTCATCATTTTAATTTTACTGGTTGGCTGAGTTCTGAACTAGCACCCAAGTGATCTGTGATATTTGCTGTGTAATTAGCAAATTTCTCAGTTGGTTTCCATGTCAAAGTCGCATGACCTTGTGCATTGGTCGCTACTGTTGCAGCACCTACAAATTGCTCAGCTTCTTTAGACTTCACATTGTGATTTCCAAAGAACTCAACACGGTAACGCTGATTTGCTTCGCCATTGATACTCACTACAAGTTGACCTTGATGTGCACTCAATTTAGGCGCTTGAATCCATTGGTTTGGTTGAGGATTACAGCCTTGTTGACCAGGTGCAGTACAGGTCTTCTGCAATTTGCTCGGATCAATCACAACACCGCCGCCACGTGAACCGACAAAACCTTCATGTTCAAGTGCAGGTACACCAAACACAATTGCACCTAAACGCTGATTTGGTACGCAAGAACCACCCGCTTCACAACGTTTAATGTCTTTACTGTTGTCCCAAATCTGGTTTTTGGTCAAGGTAATGTGTGCATTGGCATCTTTTTCTGAACGCAGTGCAATCCCGATACGGTTGCCATGGATCTTGTTACTGTCAAAGATATTGCCATCGCCAGTGAGGTTTAAACCAATTGAGTTTGCTGTCAATTCGTTGTATGCCACATAGTTGCGTTTGCCCCAGTTAATTTGTAAACCATCTGAATAGTTTTCAAATTTGTTGCCTACAACTGCGTTGTCATTGCCCCACAAGATTTCAATACCTTGTGATGGTTCTGGATTGGCTTTGGTGTTGGTAAACAAGTTGTTGGCAACCAAGTTAAACGCTGCACCACGAGTCAACTCCAAACCATCACCATTATCCTGAAGGATATTGTTCATGAATTTGTTATTGTTGGTTGTGGTTGATGTCGGGTTACCCTTGCCATCGTCGCCAGTAAACATAACCCCAGCACCACCGTAGTTATTGCTAATACGGTTATGTTGAATCACGTTATTACTTGCGCGGTTAATCAAAATACCAATACAGAAACGGTGAATGTCTAGGCCTTTAAGCACAACATTGTGTGTGTCACGTAAAACCAAGCCTGGTAAAGTCATAGTACGCACATTGGTACCATACTGACCAGGAACTGCGCCTGGACAAGCTTTTGCACCTTCACCATGAATGTAGTTAGAACCATCAATGGCAATAAACTCACCAGTTTTATCCCATTGTGTTCCAATAATTTTTACAGGGCCTTTAATTTCAGGCAGTGGTGAATCCACCTTAATGCTATAAGGTGCCTTACCTACGGCTTGAATCAAAATTTCGTTGTCATCAGACGGATTGGCATTCGATTGCTCAATCGCCCAACGTAATGAACCCTGATTTTGGTCATCCTGATAACGGTCAACTACATACGTTGTTGCCGCCGCCCAGCCTGAAGCCATTAAACCTAAACTTAATGCAGTCACTCGCAAAGCCATTGCTTTCATTGTAAATATTCCTTTTTTCACTTTTTATTATGGTGTTGGTTGTACTGTTTGTAAGAATTGACGTAGCTGGGTCACATCAATTTGACCTGGAGCTGAAGCTTGACCAATCATACCGAAGCTCAAGCTACCACCTGAACTTGCTGTTGCAATACGAGAGATCGTTCCTAAACGGCCCATCGACATCGTCAACAATGGTTTTTTGCTGTGCTGGCTCACTTTTAAAGTCGCATTCATGAGCGTAAACACATCAGCTTTTGACTGTGGCATGACCGCAATTTTAAGAATGTCAGCACCCATTTGATCCTGTTTCATCAAACGATCCACAATGACCTGTTCGCTTGGTGTTTTCGCAAAATCATGATTCGACATAATGACCAGTACATGCTTCTGATGTGCCAAGTCGGTGACTTTACGTACTACTTTACCATCACGGAACATTTCGACATCAAGTAATTGCATGAATGGTTTTTTCAAATACGCGCTATAAATTTTGCCGTACTCTTCATCACTCACTGCAAGTTTCCCACCTTCATTGGCAGTACGAATTGTTGCAATTAATGGTTTGTCTTTTAAAATCTGATTCAACTGTTGACCTAAAGCAATCACTTGTTTGGTATCAGATGCAAAATTTAACAAATCAATACGAAACTCAGCCAAATCTGCATTTGGATTCGCTTCAATCACTTTTGCCTGAGCAATCGCTTCTTCAGCTGTTTTTGCAGTAATTGGCACAATTGTTTTTACTGGCATTACACCAATATCAACATTTTTCACAACATAGTGATCTGTTGTCATTGGCTCTGCCAAAGCAACTGTAGCTGTAGTCAGCATGCTGCATGCAAGTGCAATTTGAAGGGCTTCATGTTTAAGGTTCATCATTACCATTCCTTGTGTAATGTCGCTGTATGGGGGCTCCATACAGCGCGCAGCTTAGATATCAAAAAAAACTGTTTCATTGTCGCCTTGAATCACAACATCAAAGCGGTAAACGATCTGACCGTCACGTTCTTCACGTTTAGCCACTAAAGTATTGCGACGTGGTGCCCACTCGATTCCTTTTAAAATCGGGTCATTGGCATTGGCTTCTGCTTCATCTTCAAAATAAACACGGGTATTCAAACCAATGTTGATACCACGGGCAAAAATCACCATTGCAATATGCGGTGCTTGTTGAGTGCCTTTACGTCCAGGAACTGAACCAGGTTTAATCGTGTCAAAGTGCCAGAAACCAGTTTCAAAGTCTGCACCTGCACGTCCCCAACCTTGGAAATGCGGGTCTGCTGTTCTACCCTGAATATCTGCATCGCTTGGATAAACACCATTTGCATCGGCCTGCCAGATTTCAATCAAGACATCACGTAGTGGCAAACCTAAACCGTCAAAGACCTGACCTTCAAGACGAATACGCTCGCCCTGTGTATGCTCTTGTAGCAGATTGTTGTTGAAGTTATTGTCAAACACTTCAATGTTGGCTTGCTTTGGTAACAAACCGATATGAACGTAAGGACCACCTGTTTGAGATGGAGTTTCATGCAATTCTTGAAAATTCCAATTGTTCATGTTGTTCTCCCTGAATTAAGTCAAATCATTTTCGAAATAAGTCGCACGACGACCACGTAAAGTGATGTCAAAGCGGTAACAACGACTATCTGCTTCAATGAAGTTGCTCTTGTCTTCTAAGGCAATCAATGCACGACGTTGTTCTTCCGAAGGAATGGTTTTAATAATCGGACATGAATCAATGAGCGTATCGCCTTCAAAATAAAGTTGCGAAATCAAGCGCTGAGCCCAACCATCTGCAATTAAAGAGAAGTGGATGTGTGCTGGACGCCATTCATTGATACGGTTACGCCAAGGATACGGACCTGGTTTAATGGTACGGAATACAAAGTAACCATTGGCATCTGTTAACATACGACCACAACCACCAAAGTTCGGATCCATCGCACCAATGAACTGATCATTTGGATGGCGATAGCGACCTGATGCATTGGCTTGCCATACTTCGAGTAATGCATTTTTAACAGGACGCCCAAACTGATCGCGAACATAACCATGCACAATAATGCGCTCACCAACGGGTAAACCATCTTTGGCATAGTTCAGAATCAAATCGTTATCTTTAGGACCAAACTGATCTGCACTAAAATGTGGTGCTGTGACTTCAGTTAAAGTTTCTGCAATTGAGATCAATGCATTTTTAGGCGAACGTAAAACACTGGTTTTATAGCCAGGTGTATATGCTGGCGGATGATCATCTGTATTACGTTGTGCATAAGCACCTAAAATAAGTTGCGACATGTGACGTCCCTCTTAATTTTGTTCCATTACTCTTCGTTGGTTTGTTCTTGGTTTAACTTTTTCGGTGCAATGCCCAAATCTGCAAAAACCTCTTCTGCCATATGCATGGCTGCATTTGCTGCGGGTAACCCTGCGTAAAGTGAACAATGTAGAATCAACTCTTTTAAGTCGTCCTTCGTTACCCCATTGTTAAAACATGCGCGTAAATGCATACGCAACTCTGCCTCACGCCCCAGTGCCAACAAGACTGCAATCGTCACCAAACTACGGGTATGACGCGGCATACCTGGGCGAGACCACACTTCGCCCCAAGCAAAACGGCTAATAAAATTCTGAAAGTCATTATTGAAATCGTTGAGATTTTCAATCGAACGATTGACGTGCTTTTCGCCTAAAACTTCCGTTCGAACTTGAATGCCTTGTGTATAGCGTTCATCATCATTCATAAGAAGACCCTCAGATTTAGGTTGCATCGGTATGCGCAACCAAAGATTTAACAAAAATAGAAACTGCTGCTGCCGTAGCAGGAATCAGTAACATGCTTAAGATTGCGGTAAATGACCAGTTTTGACCTAACAGTACTGCACCAATCCACGCACCGAATACGGCACCGAAACGCCCGATACCTGTCATCCAAGCAACACCTGTTGCACGGCACTGTGTTGGGTAAAAACGAGCACTTAACGCTGGCATAGAAGACTGCGCACCATTGATAGCAACCCCTGCAAAAAGCACGAGCACAGCAAGCAAAATTGGGCTACTTAAACTTTGACCTACAGCAAAAGCGAAAATCCCTGCAACAAAATAGAAGCCAGCAATAATACGGTTCGGGTTGAAACGATCCATTGCCCAACCAATGAACAGTGCACTGAGAACACCACCGAACTGGAAGATGCCACCAATAAATGCTGCTCGTTCCATGCTTGCGCCTGTTTCACGCATTAAGGTTGGTAACCAGCTAGTCAGCAGGTAAATCATCACCAAGCCCATGAAATAAGTGAACCAAAGCAATAATGTGCCTTTCACGTAGCTTGGTGAAAATAGCATTGCAAATACGTTCTGCTTTTTCTGTACTGGGCTTTTTTCTTCAGGCACATGAAACTCAGTCACGTTCTGAATCTGAGTAGGCGCAATACGACTCAAAATTTTGCGTACTTTCTCTGTGCTATTACCATGAACAATCAAGAAGCGGTAAGATTCTGGCAATACAGTAACCACAAAGAACGCCAGAATTAACGGACTCCAGCCACCGAACAGAAATAAACTGTGCCAGCCAAATTTTGGAATCAACCAGCTACTTAAAAAACCGCCAGTTGCCATGCCCAAGTTATAACCACAGAACATGCCCGTAACGAGTAATGAACGAATACGGTTTGGACAGTACTCAGAAAACAGTGTGGTGGCATTTGGCATGGCTGCCCCCAAACCGATTCCTGTCAAGAAACGCAAAAGAACCAAAGTATCGAGGTTGTTGGCGTAAGCGCACCCAATGGTAAAACCACCAAAAATCAACATCGAGACAGATAAAACAGCTTTACGACCAAAACGGTCAGCCGTTGGGCCAGACACCAACGCTCCAATGATCATGCCGCCAAGTGCAGCACTCATGACAGGGCCCAACTGAGAGCGATCTAGCCCCCAGTCTTGAGCCAATGCAGGTGCAATAAAGCCCATTGCGGCTGTATCAATACCATCTAAGAAAATGATGAAAAAACAAATCGCTGCAATCATCCACTGAAAAGCACTTAATGGAGAATCATTAATTAGTGCTTGTGCATCCATGCTGATATTTGAGCGTGTAGTATCCTGAGACGCCATATTTTGCCTCCTTAGGCGAAAATCCTTTTAAAACTGCAGTATCTTTATGAAATCTTTTCAATAAAATGCTGCAGAGCCTGAGTAAATCCTTCAGGCTGCTCAATATTTGACAAATGCGATGCTGGCAAAATACTGAGCTGGCTATGTTCAATCTGCTGTTGCATAAATTCAGCATCAGCAACAGTCGTGATCGGGTCAAACTTCCCAGCGACCAATAAAGTTGGGATATGGATTTGAGCAATTTGCTCACGTAAATCTTCATGTGCCAAAGCACGGCAGGCATTGGCATAACCCTGAGCAGGTGTATTGGCCAAACTTTGAATGGTTTGTTGCGCCAATGCATCTTCTAGGTAGTCAAATTCACTGCTAAACCAGCGGCTATGGGTCGACGCCACCAAATCAGCCAAGCCATTTTGTTCTACCGCGTTAGCTCGAGTCAGCCAAGCTTCTGCCGTACCAATTTTTGCTGCGGAGTTAGCAACTGTAATGCTGTTAAAACGAGCAGCATGGTGAATACCTAAATACAGTGCAGTCAGTCCGCCCATTGAAATACCGCAAAAGTGTGCTTTTTCAATGTCTAACGCATCTAAAATATCAACCACATCTTCAGCAAGGTTTTGAACTGTGGTGTCCGCAATGACATCACTTTGACCATGTCCACGCGTGTCATAAGTAATAACCTTGAACTGCTGTTTAAGTGCAGCAACTTGAGGTTGCCACATCCCATGATCGGTTCCCAAAGAGTTGGAAAAGATAATGGCAGGTGCATTTTCAAGACCTTCCACAACAACCGATAAATGCTTGCCTTGACGATTGGTAATCGTGATCATCACTTTGCCACTCCTGTCCTTGCTTCCTGTAACACCGCATCAATTTGGGCTTGAATATTGCCTAAATACGATTCGGGTTTAAAAATTGCGGAAATTTCTGCTGTAGAAAAATTATTTTTAATGTCATCGAGCTTAGCGATCACTTCTTTTAAATGTTTTTGCTCAGCGACTGCGGTTTTACATGCAGCTTCCACCACATGATGTGCATTTAAACGCCCTAGTTTTGGTGCCAGTGCCATCATGACCGCTTCAGCCATAATCAAACCTTGCGTGCATTCCAAGTTGCGCTGCATGTTTTCGGTGTTCACTTCCATACCCTGTAGCACATCTAGCGTACGCCACAATGCACCCGCACAAAGCTGGAAAATTTCAGGCAATGCCAACCATTCAGCATGCCATGCACCTAAACTACGTTCATGCTCCTGAACCATGCTCTGATACAGACTTGCCATCAGTACTGGAACTCGGTTTGCAGCCGCCAAAACAGATGCTGCTGCAACAGGATTACGTTTGTGTGGCATGGTTGATGAACCACCACGACCTTTGGCTGTCGGTTCAAACACCTCTGCAATTTCGGTCTGCATCATCAATGACCAGTCACGCGCCATTTTGCCTGTTGTACCCACAATCATGCCGAGCACACTGGCAATCTCAACGATACGGTCACGCTCACCATGCCAAGTACAACTTGGTGCACTTAACTGGAGCTGTTGGGCAAATGCTTCGACAACTGCGGATCCCTGATCAAGCAGTGATGCCAATGAACCCACTGCACCGCCGAGCTGAACAGCCAATACGCGGGCTTTCATTGCCTGAATCCGATCCAAATCACGTTTAAACGCACTTGCCCAACGAGCAAACTTGTGACCCAAGGTAATTGGCAAGGCTTGCTGTAGCCATGTCCGCCCAATCATGACTTGGTCACGATAAACTTGTGCTTGTGCTAAAGCCGTTTGATAGTTATGTTGCACACTACGTTCGACCCATTGCAACGCATCGCGGCATTGCAAAATACAAGCTGTATCTAAAATATCCTGACTGGTTGCGCCCCAGTGCACATAACGTGCTGCATCTTCGTCATGCTGTTTCACAATCGCAGTCAACTGTTTTACAAATGGAATCGCAATATTGCCTGCAAGACCAGTTGCTATTGCTAAGCCTGCAAAATCAATGCTTTCCAATGCCGTCTTTTGTGCAATTGCGTCAATTGAATCTGCCGCAGATTGAGGAATGACCCCAACCTGCGCCTGAGCTTTTGCCAGTGCAACTTCAGCCTGAATCATGTAAGAAACCAAGGACTGATCACTAAAAATCTCAGTCACTTCTTCCTGATAAAATAAGCTGGCATATAACTGGCTCATACTTAAACTCGCTCAATAATCAAAGCAATGCCCTGACCGACACCAATACACATTGAACATAAGGCGTATTTACCGCCAGTCTGTTCAAGCTGGTTCAAGGCTGTAGTTACTAGACGCGCACCTGATGCGCCGAGTGGATGACCCAATGCAATCGCACCACCGTTTGGATTGACACGTGCATCGTCATCCGCCAAACCAAGGTCACGGGTACAAGCGAGTGCTTGTGCTGCAAAGGCTTCGTTCAGTTCAATCACATCCATCTGTGCCAAAGTCAGATTGGCCTGTTTCAGTAATTTCTTGATCGCAGGGGCTGGGGCAAAGCCCATGATGCGCGGTTCAACACCCACCGTAGTGGCTGCAACAATCTTGGCACGCGCTTTCAGTTCGTATTTGGCAACGGCTTCATCCGATGCAATCAGCAGTGCTGCTGCACCATCGTTAATGCCTGAGGCATTGCCCGCAGTTACGCTACCTTCCGCTTTCACCACAGGTTTGAGTTTGGTGAGCGCTTCAATGGTGGTTGCACGCGGGTGTTCATCAGTATCCACAACAATCGGATCACCTTTGCGCTGTGGAATGGTGACAGGCACGATTTCATTGGCAAAGTAACCTTTGGCTTGTGCAGCAGCCGTACGTTGCTGGCTGTTTAAGGCAAACTT
>NZ_POVU01000007.1 GCF_003261585.1 Acinetobacter sp. MB5
CAAAGTAGTCGGCCCTTCAGGTGAAAGCATCCATGTCGATGCATGGGGACGCATCAAAGTCCGCTTCCTGTTTACCCGAACCGATGACCATAGCCATGATGGCGGTGCAGGCGCCAATGACAACGACACCGACTCGGCTTGGGTGGATGTGCTGACTTCATGGGCAGGTGAAGGCTATGGCGCACGCTTTCATCCACGGATCGGTGAAATCGTGGTGATCGACTTCTTTGATGGCAACATCGACCGTCCATTCGTCACAGGACGCATCCACGAAGCAGAACGCAACCCGACCAAATTCGACATTAAAGGACAATTGCCTGACACCAAACAACTCAGTGGCATTCGTTCACAGGAAGTTGATGGTGCAGGATTCAACCAACTACGCTTTGATGACACCGCAGGGCAAATCAGCACTCAATTACACAGCAGCCATGGAGCCACCCAACTGAACTTGGGGAATCTCAGCCATCCCAAAGAACAGGCAACCAGTGATGGACGTGGGGAAGGCTTTGAACTTAGAACCGATCAGTATGGTGCCGTACGCGCGGGACAAGGCTTACTGCTGTCAAGCTATGCCCAAGACCAGGCAGAAGGACAACACCTCAATGCAGAAGTTGCCCAACAACAACTGCAAGGCACAGCCAGCAACAGCAAAGCATTAAGTGACATTGCCAAAAACCAACAAACCGATGCGATTGAATCAGTAGAACAGCTACAACAGTTTGCTGAACAACTGGAAAAAGACGTTGCCAAATTCAAACAGGCACTGATCTTACTCAGTTCCCCGAGCAGTATCGGTCTTTCAACAGCCGAAAACATACACCTCTCTGCCGATGCCCAGATTAACCATGTGGCAGGCGATAGCATTAACCTCAGCACCCAAAATAACCTCATTACCCATGCCCAGAACAAGATCAGTCAGTTTGCGGCACAAGGGGGCATCAAACAGGTGGCAGCCAAAGGCAAGGTAGAACTACAGGCACAGAATGACGGACTGGATGCGATTGCACGTAAGGGCATTCAGATTACCTCGACGGAAGACAGCGTTTACATCACGGCCTCTAAAGAAATCGTTCTGATCAGTGATACTTCACAGGTGAAAATTAACGGCAGTGGAGTATTTGTCACCACGGGCAGTAAGTTTGAGGTGAAGGCGGGGCAGCATGTGTTTACGGGTGGGGAGAAAGCAAATTCAGTGCTACCACATCTACCTATAACAGATGTGAAAACGGATGACCTTATCCTAGAGTATTTGCACAGTGATGGTTTACCTGTAAAGGGTGCAGAATTTGAAATTCAATTATCAGATGGATCGATTAGAAAAGGGAAATTGGATGATCAAGGTAAAGCCATTGTTCGATCTGTTCCACCGGGTAAAGCGATTGTTCAATATGGTGAAGATCAAAGCGTAGTAGATTTCCCTGCATCAGCTATTGATGACTGGTTCAATGAGCCAGATTCATCGACTGGCCAAGAATAACAACGGAAATTAAAAGAATGTCGAATCCTCAGAACCAACAGTTTTGGAATAAAATCGCGCAACGATCAACAGATATACAACAACAGTTCTGGTATGGTGCTGAAAAGCTTGCGAAATATTTAAATGATAATCCGGCCGAATATAGCCGCTATATGTCCTATGATACGAGCACACCTGATCCAAGTTGGCCATTTTGGAAAAAGTGGATGTTCTATGTAGGGCAGTCTGAATATAACCAAAGTGTCACGAGCTACAATACAAGCCAAGTTATTTTGGAAAAAGGAAGTTGGTTGTGGGGGATGTTGAAAGGTGATTTCAATAAAGATCCCTCAATGTCACAAATTATTGTGGGTGGTTTAATCAGTCTAATTCCTGTTGTGGATCAGGTTTGTGATGTGCGTGATTTAATTGCTAACATTGTAACGTTGTCTGATGCAAAAAACCGTACAACAGATAACTATATGGCACTTGCTATAACTGGCGTGGGTATCATTCCTGAGATTGGTTCAGCCATCAAAACAGTTGTCAAAGCAATTCGAAAAAAAGGGGCAACCAAATTAGATGTTCTCAAAACGATGGAGCATTTTGAGACAGCCCTAACCAAACTCAAGATCAAATGCCCATGGGGTAGAGCACCAGATAAATGGTTAAAATCCAATCCATGGAAAGGTATAGCTGATCAAGCACTTAATGCGCTCAAAAACAATTTTAACCGAATGATATTGGTGATTGATGAGTTCATTAAGAAGTTCAAAGGTTCATTGCAGAGTGCACTCACACAATTAAAAGGCACTTTAATTGCTATTAGAGATTCTATAAAAACGTATCTCTACAAATTAGCTGATGAAATTCATGCCACAATGAGTGGTTTATCTCAGCAATCACATCTTGCAACAGCAGGTGGACATCCTCCAACAGGTCGTTATCAAGTTTCAGTCAATTCTGGGAAAAAAACAGAAGCAGGTCATCATCAAAAAGCAACTGCACCTGAGAAAGATAAGCCTAAAAAAGACAAATTAGATGATCCTTGTATATTAAGACCATATAAGCCAGATACTTGTAAACCTTTAGGTAAAACAGGTCATCATGTTGTTCCAGACAGATGCTTTAGATTAGGGTCTAGAACTGGTGAGGGAAGAAATCAGTTAAGAGGTGGGTTATCTACCAATGATGGGTTGGTGATTTGTGTGATAGGGGCTACACCAAAACCAACAAATGAGCATGGAAAAATTCATGCTGCCTATTCTTTACTAGAAGCTGGTTTAAAAGATTTTTTTAATCCAACTGGGACAGCTCCTATCGCTGAAGTTGAAGTTATTGGAGCTAAAGCTGTAGAACAAGTGTTAAAAAAGTGTTCTGCAGCTAGAATAGCAGCCCAATTAAGAACTTATCATGAATCTAAGGGTATAAATATGAATTATCGTGTTCGTGTTGGTGTTTTTGCTACCGATGCAAAGAAAGCAGACCCTAATATTTTTGGTAATCCAAGATCCAATAAAAATAATGGTAGCGCAAGAGAATGAATTTAAAAAATCTAAATATGTCGTTTATTGCAGGTTGTTTAATTGATGATGATATGTTTTATATTGCATCAACATTTGATGATCTTGATTCGGAAATACAATGTTGCAGAATGAGTATCTATGATCATTTGGAGAGACAATGGTACTATCATGATAATGTTGAATTTAAATCTATTTCTGTAGCTCTTATTCCGAAAACAGAAAATTCTCGAAGAGTTATGCTTTCTGCTAGTTTAAATGGAAATATTGAATTTTATTCATCAGAAAATACGTACTATGAAAAAATTGAAGATGCTGGATTTAGCAATCCCAACTTCTACTATGGCACTCTAAATAAAATTCGTAATATTCATTCTAATCTCTACACTTGTGGAACTAGTGGTCAAATATATAAGAAAAGTGGAGAAAATTGGCTACATTTTGATAAAGGCTTATTATTGCCAAAAAATGAATATAACAAAATTAATTCAGCTACTATCTTAGATTTAAATTATCAAGCACCATTTCGCTCAGTGTATGACATTAATGGACATAATTTAAATAGCCTTTATTGTTGTGGGGAAGATAATGAAGGAGGCTTCATTGCTTACCACATTAATGGGGAATGGATAATGGATAAAAAAAGGACACCATCTAGCCTCCACCATATCGAATTATGTCCTGACGGAATAAGTGTTATAGCTGTTGGTGATTATGGGACTGTTTTTTATGGAAGTTATTCTTCTGGATTCGTAAATTTAAAAGATATATCAATTAATGATTCATTTTATCAATCGTGTTACTTTAAAAAAGAGTTATATTTAGCATCATCTAATGGTCTTTATAAATTTTCAGATGGAAAATTTGAATTATTGGATATCGTACCTTTGGGAACTGAAGTAAATACTGTTGAGTCCACTTCAAATGTTTTATGGGCATTAACAGATAAAGAAATTTACAGATTTGATGGTAATCATTGGGACATCATTGTAGACCCAGACAATATTACTAATGAAAATGTATTTATTTCTATAAGGGCAGGAGAGAAATGCCCTCAACAAGGCTATTGGTTTACTGTTGCTAAAGAAAATTCTCGTCAATACTTTAAACAAGGTGACGTATTCCCTGATTTTGACTCAGCTTGGGGTGATGTGTATTGGCAATTTGATGGTGAGGATTGATCTTCCTTATCTCGTCTAAATACTTTGGCACCCATTAAAAACTAAATATTTTGCATATCGCACCCTATCAACAAAAATTGATAGGGCGTTTTTTATGGTCTGATTTGTGTGATTCATAGAGATCGAGACTGTAAATTAAATTGTGTAATTGCCGTTCAAATAAAAGCGTCTAGCCATATGTATTTCTCTAAAGTTAACACCATATAAGATTTAGAGGATTTTGTGTGTCACATTATTTTGTTTAGGATAAATCCATAGGAAAATTGAATCTTAAAATTTCATCTTGCGATTCAAATAATTCTTTTATTTGTTGAATCCTAGCATGAAGAATAGCTTCATCAATTGTTAAGCTGGATACATCAATTTGATGTGTTTTAAGAAGCTCTTTATATTGCGTATTAATTAAATCTAGCTTTGCAACTAGCTTGATATTTTCTTCATATTGTTGTTTTAAAAAATGATTTTTTGTATTTAATTGATTGATCTGATCTAGGTTTTCCTTAATTTCATCTTCTAAAAGCTTTAATTTGATTGGTCTGGTTTTTAGCTGCTCTTTGGTCTTGTAAGCAGTATTGCCATTTGTATACAAATTTATCACATGTTCAATGACTGCTTCTTCTCTAGCCCATGTGTTTTGTTCTTGGATTCTTTTTATCTGCTGGATTGTCTGTGAATTGAGCATATATTGCTTTTTAGTTAAGTGATGATCTTTTTGGTTCTTCTTAACGGTACGGTATCGGCTTTTTAATTTTTCAAAACATGCTGAATCTAACTGAATTGTTCTGTGATTACTGAGTTGTGCACTAATTTCTTCTCTCCATGATGCCATTACTCTAGGGGTATAGTAATCCCCATTCCGCTGAATTAAGCCACCTGATCGCTGACTTTCTTTTTCAATAAAATCCAGTTTAAGTTTTTGGTCTGCATTGCACCATTCTTGTAATGAAATTTTTGGTCGACTCATGGCTATTCCAGTATCTTTTTCAATCAAGTATAAAATTTGAATTTCATTCATTTTATTAAAATTATACTGAATTTCAATATTTTTATTATTAAACGTTATGTATTATATTAAATTAACTGTTATTTTTCATTTAATAGTGCGTTTATGTATAAGACGTTAAAAAATGGCTCTAATTCTCGTAAATTACCCTATCTAGGTATGCAGGTTATTAGGCGATTAGATTCTTCGTTAACTGCACTAGAGCGTATTATTTTTTTGCGATTACTACTACGCTATGGCTCTGCTAGAATTCTAAAAAAAGATCTAAAAACTGTCGCTGAGCAGATTGATATTCGTCTTCCCATATTCAAAAAAGCAGTAGCTGTATTGCTAGAAAAAGCAATGTTATATGAAGTCGAAAATGGACAGATTCGAATTTCAATAAGGTTGTTAAAATTAGGTCTTACTGCAACAAAGCGACAAATTTTTCATGCAAAATATGCTAGGTCTAGCCCAGAAGATGTGTTACCTCGAGCTGACTTTCTAGTACAGCTTTTTCGTTTATTGTTTCGGATTAGAATCAGTCATAAGCAAAAGAATGCCAATCAATTATTGATGTTGAATTATCAGCAGTGGCTAGTGTTGCTGAATATGGTCTGGCGCAGTGATCGCCATGGTGTGATATTTGAAGCCAGTACACATGAGCTTGCCAATCATACTGGTCTGAGTCGAGATGCTTTATTACGTGCAATTACAGGATTATTTGAGTTCGGGATTCTTCGATCCAAACTCAATGGTAGTTTAAATAATAATTTACTTAAGTCTGTGTCTGCGATTTATTTTTTAAACTTGTCACATCCAATTTGGCAAGAGGCACGAATTTATACAGATTTTTATTTGTTAAAGTTGCCCTCTACTTATTCACGTATCAGTAATCAGGCATTCAATTTTATTGAAAAATTCGTTGTGAATAGACCATTCAGATCTCATCAACAAGCAGCACTTATAAAAAAATATCCAATTTATGAGTTTCAGAGGGAAAACACATCAGATAGTTATACCTTAATCAAGAGCCCTTTAGCCGGTTGGATCAATTATTACTATCAAGCGATGTACAAATGTAAGCCTGAGATTGCTGATGATCTCCGCTGGATTCAAGACAATTTCAAAGAACCGAAATTTAAGTCAAATAATTTGACTGATAATCCAGATGAGCCAAAAGAATCGAAATTTAAGCTAATGAATAGTTTGACTGATAATCTGGAACGGATGAATTTTTTATTTCATTCTTGTTTTATAAAGAGCAAATTTTCTTTATATAACCAAGTAATTTTTGAAATTACACCTACTATTTGGGAGGCACCTCTTCATTTTAATCAATATCTTAAGCCAATCCAAATTCATTGTTCTTCGAAGCTATCATATCTAGAGGATCAGCAAGAAGCTCTAACCAATCTTCGCAATAATTTACTATTTGTGATTACACAAGCCATTTTTCGTAGTGAGATTAAGCTGATCATGCCCTATATCCCTTCAAGCTATCAAAATTCTGCTTTAAACATTCTGCTATTACCACAAAATACACAACAGGAATATCAGATCTATTGTATTCCCAACTCCCGACTTAATTCTGATAGCTATACGGTGATTCACTCCGTAGGTGATGATCAGCCCTATCATTTTCAATCGCTTAAAAAAGACTTTAACCTAGAAGAACAAAAGCAGTATGGTCTACTCGGTGCAAAGTTCAAAAGCTTTGAACTAAAAAATGAATAACTTTAGCCTTGAAATACTTCACTATTTCTTCATTTATCATGGCTCACTGCAGGCTTTTTGATCTCAAAACGCTCGATAACGCTGAGTTATATTAAAGATAAGCTTAGCAGGTATATATATTTTATTTATATCAAATGGTTATACCTATTAATTATTAGGTTAGTCCAGTGTGAACAATCTTTAGACCTACTCTACGAGTGATTGAATTCAGTATCTATTTTACCAATTTAAACTGCATACACTCCTACCATTCACTGTACGGTGGGGCTTTAAAAAAATATAGATATCACTGTTTCTATGAATCTAATCGAAACAGTGAGTTACTTTATGATCCTTCAATCCCATATGTATAATGAATCTGCTTGTATGATTCAGATTGAAAACTTTGTTTTAAATGTCTGCCATCA
The DNA here is from genome assembly GCF_003261585.1 of Acinetobacter sp. MB5. Classification (GTDB taxonomy): domain Bacteria; phylum Pseudomonadota; class Gammaproteobacteria; order Pseudomonadales; family Moraxellaceae; genus Acinetobacter. Next base: position 7,290 of record NZ_POVU01000007.1, read on the forward strand.
GGAGGACGTTAACTTTTCTTGGCTTCGCCAACAACTTAGCATTTTCATTCCAGCTTTCTGGTTTCAGCATAATCCGCAATATCAGTATAGTCATGCGATACAAGCCTTTGCCCAGACAATCCAAATGTTGAGTCTACCTAAACAATTTAGGCAGGAGGAGCTGACTTCACACATGCTCCGTACTTTTAGCATGCAACTGCGATACAACTATTTCGCTCCATCCAATCTGGAACAGCAACTGCATCGCTCTAATGAGCAACATAATTGCCAGTCTTTAGAGAACAGCTTAAATAGATTGATGGAGCATTATGCAAAATTGCTTTTTGTTCGGATGGATCTGTACTTTTCAGCTGAGGCACAGGTAGATCTAACTATTCATCGTTGTCATCAGTACCTGCAAAATCTATTGAACCGTCTTTCAAACCGGGATGGCTGTTTTCAAGATCTGCATTGGTGGGCATGGGCATTAGAGCAAGGAGCGCAACGGGGTTATCACATCCATCTGCTACTGGTCTACGATGGGAATAAACACCAAAATGATGAATACCTTGCCTTACAGGTTGGACTCTACTGGAAAGAAAAATTAACGGCTGGAGAAGGTGAGTTCTATACTGCAAATCAGAAGCATGTCAAAGCACATTTTCGAATAATGGGTAGTTTAGGAATTGGCATGATTCATCGGAATTGTCCGACTGAGGTCAATAATGCCTTGGCTGCTGCGAGGTATCTGGTGAGCTCTGAAAAAAATCAGCAGATGCTACGGGTCAAACTGCCGAATATGCGAACCTTCGGTACTGCACAACTAGATGTTAACAGACGACGTGGGCTGAAAGTCTAGCTCACTTAGATGGCTGATACTGTAACCGTAGAATGCTTGACGATTCATAGGCTTGTGATTATCCTTGGCATGCTGACCTACATTGTCAGTCGGTTTTAGCAGACCGTTTCCTAAGAACACTAAAAAGTCTAACTTTTTGGTGGGTATCCCTACGTGCCCCCCTTGCGGCGGAGCGGGAGGGGGGACACCTTCGGGTGTGCTGATTCTTAGGTTCAGTCTGCTAACCTCTCTTCTGTTTCGCCACCATTATTTAGCAGTAATATGGTGAAACTTCTTAAATACCTAAGGAGTCCGCTATGCGTACTATTTCTCTTTCGATCCTCGATCTCTTTTCGCGCACAGCATTAAGTAGTGTTGTCTACAGCACACAGGCCATTCTGCACCCAAGCAGTTAAACACTTTATTTTTTGATCACAGCACATTTATTGCTCCCTTTGACAAGTTCTTAGGGGATATCAGCGCTGTGTATGTATTTTTCTAAAATAAAACATTACCCCAAGATACTGGTATTTGGCTGAGTGTCCTGACGTCGTGTCACTTCAGTATCCTGCAAGGGAAAATAATATGTATAAATTTATCTGCAAATTGCTGTTAATGCTGGGCTTTACTGTATTCAGCGCCTGTTCAAGCAAATTCGAAAACGATTTTAAACAGGGCTGTCGTGGTTGGGGTGGCTCCAGTGGTTTCTGTCGCTGTACCTATAAACAAGTCGAACAACATTATGGTAAAGACCGACTTGCTCAAGTGGGTGAAGGGCATGCCTTATTGCCGAATGACTGGTCTGAAACCCTGCAACATGCGGGACAACAATGTAGCAGCAAGCTTTAGTACATAGAGGAATGAATCTATATGAAACGTATCATTTTGAGCGTGTATGTCCTGATTTTGGCCTTGTATTGGATCAGTTTATTGTGGCGCTTTCATAGTTCAGGGGCCAGTGCAGCTTACCTGTTTGGCTGGGCGCTGGTTTGGCCTATTCATTTTCTGCAATGGGTTTTTGCCTAAGCCCGAACAATAAGGAAACCTCTGAGATGCCATCTTTATTTCAACAGTTTCTACAACAGCATCATCTCACCACCTTTTTACAGCAAGTCGACAGTCTGTACCTGCAACCCAATATCCCGATTAAAAAGATTCAGGGAGCAATGTATTATTTACCTGCACAGATTCGATCAGATGAAATTCTGTTATTGGTCGACAATACTGTATTTGGTAGCGCCAAAGCAGGTCTGTGCCTCACAGCACAACATCTCTTCATTCGTGAAGACTTTGATGAGATGGAGTGTTATCGTCTGGACAAAATCAATCAGGTTGATACTGTCTCAGGGATGATGAATACTGACCTGATGATAAATTCTCATGCTGTGATCACCTTGACTCAACTGGATCGTAAAGAGATTCAGATGCTGGCAGAAATGCTGTGGCAGTTTATACAATTCCAACGCCAGTCCTCTCATACCCAACATGAACAGAATCCACAGCACAATATCCATGTCTTTGAACACGCCTTACAGTTCTTAATCTATCTGTCCTCTAAGTTCACTGGGCGATGTTCAAGTCAAAGTCGTGCTCAACTTCAACACTTGCTGGGTCAGGCACAACTGGAACAGCATATTCAGTTACGGCATTTGATTGATGGTGCTCAACCCGCTTTTGTTACTGTGGTTCAACAACTGCAGCAAGGTTCAGCACAATTGACTGCCTTACAAAAACGACTGATTGTTAAATCTGCCATGCAACTGATGTGGATTAACCAGTATGGTTATGCTGATATCCAGAAACAGATTGAGGATGTCTCTTATCTCCTCAATATTCGCCTGCCTGACTTGGAACAGGCGATTGAAGAAGCCATGCAGGAGCAAACTCAGGATTATGAACAGGAGGAAGGACTCCAAGATCAGGAGCTGAGCGAGATGTTGCAGCAGGCTTGTCAATTACTTGGCATCACGACTCAACAACTGAATTTAGACAACCTACAACATGCCTATCGACGTAAGATGGCTGAATTTCATCCAGATCAATATCAAAACTTACCTCAGGCGGTACGTCAGTTGATTGAGCAGCAGGCCCAGCAATTGAACCAGGCACGCGACCTGTTACGAAGCTACTTACACGCCCAATAAATCTCAATTCAAAAGATTTGACCTACATATTCTCATCATGAAGCCGTAGCAGCCTTGCGCTGCTACTAAATAGTCAATTTAGACCTACATCAGCATAGGTCTAAACATGATGTTGAATCATGAGGAGAATCTAATGTCAAAACCAACTTGCCCATATTGCGGCAGCCACAGAATTCACATTCCACAATCCCCATCCACTGGGATTACATCAAGCTACACTGCACCTCAGGTTTTACAGAATATCGTGAGTTATGCCCTGATGGGAGCTGCCACCGCGCAAAAATTCCGAGCCAGCCGTCAACCTTGGGTCATTTTAGCTGGCGTCGCTGTGGGTGGTGTCATGGGATGTGTCGTCACTTATCTCAATCAACAAAACAACCATACTCATCCTATTTACCATTGTCAGGAATGTCAGCAGCAATTTCCTGCAACCATGCAGCCGCTTTGGTCTTAAGGAGTCTGGATATGGCACATCTCATCGAAAACATGGCCTATGTTGGTGCAACCCCTTGGCATGGTCTAGGCAACCAACTTACTCAAAATCAGCCGATTGAAGTCTGGGCACAACAGGCTGGGATGGACTGGCGGATTGAATCCTCGAATGTCAGCTATATGGCACAGAATCAACGTGGGCAAAGCCTGATCTTGCTATTCGAGGAACAACGCGTCTTATATCGTTCTGATACTCATGCACCTCTCTCGGTGGTCAGTCAGCGTTATCAGGAAGTTCAGCCTTTAGAGATTCTAGAGTTCTATCGTGACTTAACCGAACAGGCAGGCTTTGAATTGGAAACCGCAGGGGTACTCAAAGGCGGTAAAAAGTTCTGGGCTTTGGCAAAAACGGGACAAACCTCAGCGCTGAAAGGTAAGGATGTCAGCAATGGCTATATCTTGCTAGCAACCGCGTGTGATGGAACGCTTGCCACCACTGCGCAATTTACCTCGATTCGCGTGGTGTGTAACAACACTTTGGCGATTGCCCTGAAAGGGCAAAACAGTAGTGCAGGCGTGGTCAAAGTCCCGCATAGCACCAAGTTTGATGCCGAAAAAGTTAAACAGCAACTGGGGATTTCAGTCCGTGCATGGGATGAACACATGTATGAAATGAAACAGCTTAGCCAACGTAAAGTCAGCCAAACCGAAGCAGCAGCCTATTTTGATGCCGTGTTTAACAACAGCAGTCTCAGTATTGCCGATCAGGACGACAGCATTATTCAGTTCTATCGTAATGTTGCGACTCAAGCGCAAAGTAACCCAACTACCAACAAAGCCGAGAATAAAACCGAACCGAATGGGCGAGCCATGTCCAAAGTCATGAGCATGTTTAATGGTCAGGGACGGGGTGCAGAACTCAGCTCAGCCAAAGACAGTGCCTATGGCTTGCTGTGCAGTATCACGGAATTCGCAGATCATGAACGTCGAGCTATGAGTCAGGATCACCGTCTGGATTCGGCATGGTTTGGCGCAGGCGCAGCACTCAAACAACGGGGACTGGCACAGGCTTTACGTTTGATTGCTTAAGCTTGATCGCTGTCCACCGTACAAGTGACCGCTCAAGTTAGCGTACAAGTGCTTTAACCCTGATCTTTAACCTCTTTTACACATGAAATTGCATTCAAGGCTGTGTCTTCGGACACAGCTTTTTTTATGCCCAAAATTTAACACCTACAGGAAATTCCTATGAATACAGCAATTTTAAATCCATCTGCATCAACTCAAGCCACCCTGAATAAGCAACGTCCGAAACTGTTTACTGCCAAACGCTTTGTCGATACCAAAAAGCTTAGCCAAGCCGAATGGCTAGAAGTGCGCCGGAAGGGCATTGGCAGCAGTGATTGTGCTGCCGCCTGTGGACTCAATCCCTACATGTCAATGTTGGAGCTATGGATGATTAAAACTGGACGCATCCAACAAAACATTGAGGAGGAACATCAAGGGCATGCACCCTTGTACTGGGGCAAACAACTGGAACCCTTGGTCGCGGAATACTACAGCCTGCATACCCAACATAAAGTCAGACGGGTCAATGCCGTATTACAACACCCTGATCCGGACAAGCATTTTATGCTGGCCAATCTGGATTATGCGGTGGTGGGCACTCCTGAAGTACAGATTCTGGAATGTAAAACCGCAGGCGAACATGGGGCAAAACTGTGGCGGGATGGGGTTCCACTCTATGTGTTGTGTCAGGTACAACATCAACTGGCGGTAACCGGCAAACAGGCTGCACATGTCTGTGTGTTGCTGTGTGGGCATGAAACTAAAATCTTTAAAGTCACCCGCAATGAAGCGGTGATCCGTCATATCATTCAAGCCGAGCGTCAGTTCTGGGACTGTGTGGAACAGGACATTCCGCCTTCAGTGGATGCCAGTGCCTCGGCTGCCAAAGCCCTACAACTGCTCTATCCCGAGCATGTGCCCCTAATGACTGCTGATCTATCTGAAGATACTGAAGCCAATCAACAGTTTGAGCAGCTGATTCAACAGCGCAATCTGGTTGAGCAACATCAAGAGCAATTCGATCTGCTGAAACATCAACTACAAGCCAAGATGCAGGAGGCAGAACGTGCGGTATTTCAGGGTGGTTCGGTCACGTGGAAGCGTTCCAAAGATTCAATCAGTCTGGATAGCAAAGCCTTACTGCAACAGCATCCTGAATATCTAGAGCAGTTTCCGCAACACAAAGCAGGTACACGCCGCTTTAGCCTGTATCCCTCCGGCAGCTAAAAACACCCATAGAAGTCAAAAACGCGCAAAGTCGCCCTCTCGCCCCTTCCCGTAAAGGAAGGGGCATGTGGACAGCTTTGCGGACTGATCAATCTTATCGAACCCTACTGTATGACGCAGTGTATGTCATCCGCTTTAGATGTTCATGACTGCGTTCACTCAGGTTCTCATATCAATCCGAGTTCTATAATTAATTAGTGAGATGATGCCCATGATTAAAGGTCTAATCATTACTCCACCGGTGCTGGGTCGTATCAGCATCGGTAAATTGGTCGAGAAAAATGGTAAACGCCTACCAGAAAAAGACGATCAATTTACTATTACCAGCCAGATTCACAGTAAAGAAGGCTGGGTGAAACATCCCCTAGATGAACAGCTTCGCGCCAAAACGCCCAATCAGAAACTTAGAAGCATTCCAGTGCGAATGCTGTTTGATGATCCTGAATTGAATCTTCGTGCTGAATACACGTTGTTTGACCGTCAGACCGGACGACCTGTGTGTATTGGTGATGGTGAAAGCTGTCAGCGTCGAACAGGTAATGGAGTTGAACAACATCCGTGCCCATCGCCTGATCTGTGCCCACTAGCCCAAGGTGGGCAGTGCAAGCCCTATGCCCGTTTATACGTCAATCTGGATGAGCAGGATGAACTGGGTAGCTTTGTACTGAGAACCACAGGCTTTAACAGCATTCGTACCTTAACGGCACGTCTGCGTTATTACCATGCTGCGGTGAATGGCTTGCTTTCATGTTTGCCGTTACAACTGACCTTAAGAGGCAAAAGCACCAGTCAAAGCTATGGCACACCGATCTACTATGTCGATCTAACACTCAGAGATGGTATCAGTTTGCAGCAAGCGATTGTCGAAGCAAAGCAATTGCAGCAGGAAGCCCAAGCCTGTGGCTTTCAACAGGAGTTACTGGATCAGGTGGCACGGCAAGGTTATGCCAATGCGGTGTTTGATCGGGATGAGGGCGAAGATGGGATGCAGGTTGTAGAGGAGTTTTTTCCAGATGGCCCTATTATTTCTGAACAGATACGATCTAAATCCAATCAGGGAGATGGTTTTGCTCAGAACATTCAGCAGGATTTACAAAGAAGTGTGAGGGCAGTGAATTAGATGGGGTGGGTAGCATGAGACTCCATAAAATTTTATTGGATTTGCTTATCATTTGAGCGAATACCCGCTCGCATCAATGATCAGGAGTAAACATCATGAATGCGATTACAGGTCAAACTTTTGTGATGAATCAAATTATTAATATTAAAGAGGTAATTCAATTCACAAGTATTAGTCGAGCAAAGATCTATGAAATGATTAATATCGATTCTAAGTACTATGATCCAACCTTTCCAAAACCAGTACGTTTAAGTGAGTCACGTATTGGTTGGGTGGCATGGGAAGTGAATCAATGGATTGAATCTAAGTTAGCAAACCGCTAACTTAGATGGGAGCTTTGGCTCCCTTATTTTTTCGCAACAAGCAGAAACTTTTATATAGAGTTATAGCTGATAACGTTCGTTAGGTTTGGCGTTAATTAAATTTAGAAACAGAGAATAGTATGGATTATTACAATATAAATTCCGATGCTTTTTTTCAGAAAACCTATGATGTAGATATGCAAAGTTTGTATCAGCCATTTTTAAGATATCTATCAGAAAAGTCGTTGATTCTCGATCTGGGCTGTGGCTCAGGCCGGGATGCTTTGGCATTTATGAAGCAGGATTATCGAGTAGAAGCAATTGACAACTCAGAGCAACTTGTGGAGCTAGCACATGAATATACGGGTTTAAATGTTCGACTAGGGAACTTTTATGAGTTATCTGAACATGAAAAATATGATGGAATTTGGGCGTGTGCTTCACTGTTACACTGTGTACGAGAGAAGTTGCCTGATGTATTTAGCCGAATATTACAAGCACTTAAGTCAAACGGCATTTGTTATATGTCATTTAAATATGGCGAAAATGATCGTGAAGTAGACGGGCGGCATTTTACTGATTTAAATGAAATTCAGGCACATCAATTATTTAACCAATTTGAGAATATACTTCTTCTACAACAGTGGATTACTGTAGATAAACGACCAGATCGAAATGAAGAATGGCTCAATATTATTTTTAAAAAGCAGAATTAATTCAATATGTCAGATTCAATCCCAAGCCCACAAGTTCAATTAAGATTTCTGAAGCAGATTCAGCAAATCTTGCATTCAGGTAGCTTCTCATCAACTTATAAGTTTGCATTGTTGATGAGTCTATGCCGTTTGGCGATTGAACAAGGTCAAGATACTGGGGATCGACTGACTTTAGATTATTTAGATATTGCTGAAAAATTTATAGATTTATACTGGAAGCAGACCTTACCATTTCACTTCAATGAGAATGAGCCATTTCTTTTACATCAAAATAATGGGAAACAGGCAGGGGTTGTTAGCTTAATACATAATGCTCAACAGCGGTTTAAGTCGATTGCTTTAGCTAGGCGAGATCGTGCTTATTGGTCGAAGCTCAAGAAGAAAGTTGCTGACATTGTAAAGAAAATGCCAGTGACATATTTACAGAATATAAAAGGTCAAAATATCCAATTTCTTTACTGTTTAGATGATTCGCAAAAACAACTAGTACTGCTTCCACAAGTGATGTATTGCTTACGTCAGTTCAGTGAAATTATTGAAGAGTTGTGTCAAAAGAAGTGGGTTGATTTTGTTCGTCTGAATAAAAGTAACTTATTGGTACTCGATGGATTGCCGGACTTGGCTAGATTTATGTTTGAACCTAGTCGGAATCAACTCAATCAAGTTGCTAAGTTCTTGGTTGATTTGCAGTCATGCCAATGTTTCTACTGTCAGAAACCAATCAAAATGAATAAGTGGGCTGTGGATCATTTCATTCCTTGGTCGATGTATCCTGCCGATACAGGACATAATTTTGTACTAGCAGATGAGAAATGTAATTCTTCAAAAAGTGATTTTCTCGCTTCAGATGAGTTTTTGCAGCGATGGCAAGAGCGTAATACTAATTTTGATATAGTAATTACTGAGGAATTATCAGGGCTTGGCTTTCTTACTGATATCAACCGTTCTCATCGGGTAGCAGATTGGGCGTATGGGCAAGCCAAAGAAAATGGCTACTTATTATGGGTTAATAAGTAGCCAGTATTAATCTTACATAAAACTGGAATACCTATCTATAAGCTGCTGATGATCATGAAATTTCATAAAAGGTTCGAGAGTTGAAAAGATTTCTTCTTTCAATCTGAAGTCTATCCATGATTCATCGAAAGAAATGCATTCCGCCATTACTCTAAAAATATGTTCAATTTCATGATTGTTCATTAAAAAAATTTTCTCTTGAACTCTACACTGAAGAGAGCTAAGTAGCGATTTTAAATTAGAAAAATTTTCATTATAAAAGTCAAGCTTAGAAGAAATATATGAAAAATGCCCTCTTTCTTTTTCGACTAAAGAAATAAGGCATAGATATAGTTGTGCAGTTTCATCAGTTGTGAAATAAGCTCGGCTACTTCTAGGTGAGATATAAAATTCTTGTAGTACTTCTATAGTTTTTAAGATGCCTAAATTACGAAAATTATAATCTCTTTGTAAGGAAAACTCACGAATATCTCGAATATAACCAGAATCTTCTAAATTACTTATTTTATTATTTTTTTTGCAAAAACTAATAAAATAAGTAATAAGTTTTTTCTTACTACGCCATTCAATAACTTTAGGGATAAATTTTTTCGTTATCCATTCGAATGAAGTTTGACAAGACCACCACTTTTCTTGAGAAATGGGAGTTTTACAAATTGGAGGTTGCCATAATAAGGTTAGTTCATCATCTCCATTCAGATTTTCAATATTTTCTGCCCAAAACATACCGTGATAAACATCTTCTATAGGTTTATTTTTTTCTCCTGTATAAAGTTGTATAAAATTCCTAGATGCTGAAAATATATGCCATTCAGTACTTCCCATATCGACATCATGTACATTTGTAAACTTAATCATTAAGTCCCATATTTCTTGAGATACAGTACATAAGGCGATGTGTGTTTGACCATGCCATAACACAAAAGGAAAGTTAAAAGCTTGCCACTCATCTTCAAGTTTTTGTATAGCTGTGAGGTATGCGGCGCTAATAATGTCTGAGACTTGTGCCACTTGCTTAATAGCTTCAATTGGGAGATTGAAACGACAATTTTGTAAATCGATAATTGTAGATTCGTTTAATTGGTCATGAATATAAAATGGTCTATAGCGAGAACTGATAGGTTCTCCTGAATTTCCTAAGAAGTTTTCTAGCATCCATTTATTTTCAAGAATAACGTCTACCCCATGAGAATCATGAGTTTTAATTGTTATATTTGCGGAGCCGATATGACTCTGGGTTGGCAATAGTGCCGAAATTTCTACCCATTTCTTTTTAATTTTCCAATTTCTATTATCATTAAATATTTCGTCAAAATCTGAATAATTTATTGAAGAATAGTGTAGGAATTCATTGGCAGATTGTCGATTGTTTTCATTGGGGTCGATTATGGCTTTATGTAAGGTCTCAATGAAGTGTGTCCTCAACATCCATTCATTATAAAAGTGACTTTCTAAAGCCATTGGAAAAAATTTACTGATTATATCTGGATATGGCTGTGACTTAATTGTTAATGTTTCACCAGTCCATAACTCTGCTTCAATTCCTAAAGCATGTAGTTCTTGGTGTATTTCATCCCATTTCATCCAAATCTTTCTTGGTACTTCTTCTTGTGCAATGATAATTACATATTTTGTTATTGTTGAGATTAAATCATTTTGTTTAAACTTTTTTATAGTGTTATCTAACTCTTGAATTGATAAATTTCTCCAACGTTTACATTCAAATGCAACAAGCTTGTTAGAGGAAGTGGAAAAATTTGCGCATATATCAAGCCCACCTTGGTAGTGCCCATTTCCTTTAATTCGATGTACATTATTTATTTCTTTATCTTTGTGAAGTAGCCATACGCAATATTGCTCAAATTGTTCACTTGTAAGTTGTGTAAAAGGCAAGTTTATAGCGTTAATTGGTATATAGTCTTTCATAAATTTGTACTAAAACTAATGTTTGATAATTAGTCTAAATATATATTATTACTATTTTTTTTGTAAAAATATCATTAGACGTTATGTGGATTTCTACATTTACTTGTCATTGACAACATAGTCAAAAATGACGATACTTTAAAAATGAAATATCCAGGTGGAAAAGGAAAGTGCTATCAGCACATCATTAATTTAATGCCAGTGCATGATACCTATATTGAATCACATTTAGGTGGTGGTTCAGTCATGCGTAATAAAAAACCAGCTCAACGTAATATTGGTATTGATGTTGATTCAAAAGTAATTGGCATGTGGGAAGAAAATTTTCCAAATATATGTGAGTTAATTTTAGGTGATGCATTATCTTTTTTGAAAAATTATAGCTTTGATGGTAATGAGCTTATATATGTTGACCCTCCTTATTATCCTGATACTCGGCGCAATACAAAGATATATACTCATGAGTATACTCATGATGATCATGGGAAACTTCTTTCATTACTTAAGATACTTCCCTGTAAAATTATAATTTCTGGTTATGATCATCCTTTTTATAATGAGCAACTACAAGGCTGGAAAAAAATAAGTTTTCAAGCGAAAACACATGCAGATACGAGAGAGGAGACAGTCTGGTTCAATTTTGACGAGCCAAAAATTTTGCATGATAGTAGATATTATGGAAAAAATTTCCGTGAGCGACAGACATTAAAGCGACGTCAAGAACGTCTCTATAAAAAAATTCGGGAAATGAATTCAATTGAGAGAAATGAATTACTTCGCTGGATAAATACAGAATATTCAGAAGAGTTAGGAGAAATCTCATGCAATTAGGTGTTATTTATTTGGAACATACTAACATTAGTTTGGAATTTCCTGACGCTAATTCTTATGTTCTGCCTGGGGTAAAGTGGGGAGCTATTGAAACATTTCTTACACCAGCATATTGGGCTTTTCAAGTTTATTCTCAGAGATTATGCGGTACTAAAATTAATTATAAACTAGGCACAACCTTGAAAGAGGAAACAGCAGCTTGTTTACTAGGAGGGCATGGTATTCCTGCTCAAGTTGGAATTTGTGCTTTTAACCATCTGAAAAATAATGGTATATTTAATAACACTAATTCAACAGAAGATTATATTTATAAATTACTATCTGAGCCAATTAATTTAGATGGGAAAAAAATAAAGTATCGTTTTGCTAAGCAAAAAGCTAAATATTTGGCTAATGCATTAGAGCAGCTTTCTCATGAAATTCCATCATTTAAAACAGGTCAGGAATTAAGAAACTGGTTGATGAAAATATCAGGAATTGGTTTTAAAACTGCTTCATGGATAGCAAGGAATTGGTTGGATGCTGATGATGTGGCCATCTTAGATATTCATATACTTAGAGCAGGGATATTGGGTGGTTTTTTTAGCAGTAATTTAAGTGTAGATAAGAATTATCTAGAACTAGAAGAGCAATTCCTAAAGTTTAGTAGTGGGCTTGGAATAAAAGCCTCAGAATTAGATGCTGTTATTTGGTTAGAAATGATGTCTTCCTCTTCAATTGTACATGAGCTTATAGAAACTAGTTTAATTAATGCTGATTTCAAAATGAAAAAAAGCAGGTTGCAAACTATTCAGTTACAAATTAGTATCTAATATCAATAGCATCTAATGCAGCCATTCCAACAGTAACTAGTTGATTTTCTTTGTCTATCTTTGTTGGTAATAGTGCACCGATAGGGCAGAAATTGATATCCAAATAGCTTGAAACTAATGCAAGATTTCCAAGTAGGATGCCAGCATCTCTCCATACTAAACTTGTACCTTTAGAATATTTAGAAAGAGTCTTTTGAGGCTCTGCAATCAATATCATTAGACTTGCTTTACTGCAATCCAATATCTTTTCACAATCATTTCTAACATTATTAAAGTAATGGTTTTCATTGAGAATAGGTAGTAGACAATGTTGAAATGGATCATACCTCCACCACATATCTAGATTTGGTGAGTTTATTAGAATATGAATAGGGTGAATTGCTCCAGCAGATGGAACAGGCCTGAGAGATATAGGAAAACCCATTTCAGAATTCACTGCATCTTTGACACGATTTGTTAGCCAAAGAAGATCGGATAACTTTTCTATAGGTTTTTGGTTAAAACACCTTTTAGATTTTCGTTCAAATAAAACTTTAGTAAACGCAGTTGGTAAAAATTCTAAAGGTTCATTTAAGTTAATAAATTCACTATTAGTACTCCATTTATATGGTGAGTATTTATCTACTTTATTTTTGGGTATAGGATTACCTAAGTTTATCCAAGTCATAGCCTACTTGCTCGAAGATTTCGAAATATTTATTGCAGCCGCGACAGTTTCCACAAGTAACATCAGATTTATGACAACTATGTGCCCACGCTAGAAGATCAGCTGGAATTTGAGAAATCTGGATAAGCTCACTAGTTGATAAATTTATTGCTGGTGCCTCTACAGTTAAACTACCCTCTTGTAAAAACATTAGTTGATCTATTGTCTTAATAAAGTCTAACGAACCATCAGTATGTCCATTGTCCGTTTGTACTGTCCCAATAATAATTTTTGAAACATTTAAGGAAAGCATCTTCATACCAGCTAAGGTAATTAAAAGCTGGTTTCTATATGGCCACCAATCTGTGGCTGGTGCATGTTCACTAACAGGGGTACCAGCCATATCACCAGAGCCAATATTTCTACAGTTAACTCTTAATACGTGATGTGGAATATTTAAATATTGGCATATTGATCGAGAAGCAGAAATTTCAGCTTCTGCAGCAAGTTGACCATAATCAATGGTTAGTGCGTAATCCGGACGTTTCCACCAAGCAATTGCTGTAGAATCCATACCACCAGAAAGTAAAAGAACTGATTTCATTAACTAATTGCCAACCATAGAGTTTGATAAATAGCACTGACATAATCTTTATAGATTTTACAATCAGAACCTTCCATCATTTTTAGATTTTCTTCACTTTCACTTTCTGCATAGACTATTACAGGTTTATGAATTGCTCGAGCATATCCAATTTCATATATTGTTCCTGAGTCCATTCCATCACTTATAGCAAATAAAATGTCACATTCATGAACTCCTATAAGATCTTTTCGAACAACATCTTCAGCACTTCCTTTACCTACATCATGATAAGGGGAAAAAACGTCTAGACCCAAATCAATTAAGTTTCTTCGGGCTTCTTCAACTAACCATAGTTGTGCTAGTGTAAAAAAAGGTCCGGCTAGATAAATTTTAGGTTTAAAGCCATTTTTAAACTTTTCAGAAAGTACTATAGGGGGAGGGGAATATTCTTTTAGCCGTTCAGGATTAATAAATCCTTCAGTTTCACAATAATATGCGGTAGCTTTTGACGCTTGTAAAGCAGCTTCATATGCACTCTTTTTTTGTTCCATCCAAGCATATCCAAAATGGGCTACAAAATTATCTCCTGAGCCTATTTTAGATACCTTTTCTGTTTTAAAGGCTGGGACGTGGTTAATTTTATTGGTTTTGTGGTCGTAAACTAAACAACCATCAGGACCCTTTTTAAGTATTACTATCTCGGCTTGTTGGGATACAGCTATCTGTAATAATAACTCTGAAATATCATCAATTTGAAACATTGATTTAGCTTCATATTGATTGAGTACAATAGCTAAATGCTTAGCTTTTGATCCATTTGAATAGAACAACTCCGCAGAAATGACATTTTGAGGATCATAGACAGCATATTCACAGTTTATTATTGCTGTACCTTCCATAAAACCAAATCTAATAATATTCTCTGAGTTAATTTCTATAGGTGGATTGTCAGAGTTTTTATTGTAAATTAAGGGTTCAGCAAGGCCATGAGTATAGTGAAATTTAATGTTTTCTGAAGTATGAATTGTTTCTAATATAAAATTGTCTAATTTAGCGCGAGTACTAATTACATCTAAGATTTTGTCAGAGCAGTAAGATATGAGCTTTACATCCCCTCCCATAGCAGCTATGGCTGATGCCGCTCGCCCACCAGAACCAAAAATATTATATCTATATGGATGCATACAATATTCTTCATATATTCCGCCTGCAATCGTTATCATATAAACCTCTTTTAATGCGTAATTGCTGATATTCTAATTCGGACTTGCCCTAAGTTTATTTCTAATACTTTTCCTTGGTATTTTGTGCCTGATCTGAGACATTCTCGTAGTTTATTTAGAGAGGGAGATGCTATTCCACCAGCAACTTCACCTTTATAAATTGCATAAACTGTAGTAATGTCATCTAGGATAAAATCTATATTTAAAATAGAGTCTTTTTCTAATTTTGAAATGACAGCTTCTTTTGGTGAACTTAGTTGTACTGTAATCACTAAATTTTCACACGAAACAAAATCTTGAATAATAGGTGTTCCACCCCCACCACCTGAACCAGACATATAGATTAACTCTCACTAAAATAGTATTAAATGTGTACAAATAATACTTTATTTTTTATTCTCAATACAATCTTTATAATTTTAATTTTTAATGTATTTTAATAAATATTATTTTTTATGGATTTATTTGATTTTTATATTAATTTAATGATAGTTCGAGATTGGTTTTTTGGGGGATTGATTTGTATATTCCAGAGTTATTAGACCACCTTAGTGATGAAAACCCACTCATAATACGATGTCCGATCCAGCGATCATCAATTATAAGATTGGTTAATTTTGGAGGGTTGACTAGCAATAGAGAACCCATAAAATTTAACCATTCTTTTTGAGTTAAAAGTTTGGATGAATATCCGTGAAAAGAATTTCCACTTCGATAAAATGTCATATTTGATAATATCTTATAATCTATAAAATTCTTAAGCCTATAATAGACATCAATATTTAATTTTTCAGTATAAAAGTCAATCATTGGTATATGGTAGGTTTTTCCATATTTTGTTTTAATAATAGAGTGGAAGGCTAATTCTTGATTTTTTTCTAATGATTTAAGTGTATTAGCTAAATATTCTAAGTTAAAATTAAGACCATCTACTTGATGAGTGATTCTTTCATCAGATAGACTATCTGGTAAATAAATATATTTAGATAATGAGTAAGTAGACTCATTATCTAAAAATGAATTTATGAAAAAATAGGGATGATCATCATTTATCATTGAATTCTTATTCCTTCTAATAGTTGGTACATTTCCAATGCAAAGTCATCTGTCATACCTGAAATATAATCAACAATTAAGTGTGATCTGTATAGAATTTCATTTGTTTTATCAATCGTGACACAGTATGTATATTTTTTTACATGATTTTTAGGTAAGCATCTGTATAATCGCAACTCAAAGTCTAATTTTAACTTTCTTGGGCCTACACCTTCGGAATTTTTACCTGTTATCAAACAGTTAAATTGATCTTGAGATAAATGCATTAGTGATTCAAAGTGTTTTAATAGGCCTTGAATAATATTTCTTCCAGCTAATTCAATTTTTTCTGCTGATTCATGAGAGTAAATATTCTCTTTTGCAAAAGAAAAAACTTCATTGAGAACGTTATATATATCAGAATCTTTTGTGATAAGGTCTGTGCGATTATCACCTATTAAGATTTCATTGAGATTTAAGCAGAAGTTTTTTGCTGCTTCTTTTACAGCAGCGTTAATAATTGATGTTTTAAAACTGAGGAATTTAATATGCTCTGAGTTGAATTCCTGAATAGGAATATTAAAAATATTTTGAGTGTCTATGTTAGCGGAAGCAAAAAAACTAGAGAAATCAGTGATTATTTTTTCTTCTGATATAATTTGCTTTTCTATAGCATCTTCTAAGTCACTCATTGAATATGCAATTGAATCAGCACTATCCATAATTAACATTAAAGGAAAGTATTTTCCATATCCCCATTTTATTGCTTTACAAGCATCTTCATAGCTTGCCTTACAAAGTTTAAAGAGACCAATTTTTCCATCTACTTTTTCATCTATTGTATATGGATATTTAACTGTAGATAGTAGTAAAGAGCAGGTCAAATTTAATCCATATGAATCATTGCCACTTAAAAGCCTAATTAATCTAAAGCCTTGTGGGTTGCCATCAAATTCATGTAAATCATGATCTATAATTTTTTTAATCTCAGGTTTGTCAAACCATTGTTGAATTGCTGTTTCTCCTAGATGTCCAAATGGAGGATTGCCAATATCATGTAGTAAGCAGGCGGTTTCCACTGTATTTATGAAGGCGATTATTTTATCAAACGCTAAGTCTTTTATTTCGTGATCATTTTGAATAATTGAGATTATCTCTTGTGCGATATAGCGTCCTATATGTGATACTTCAATTGAGTGGGTTAATCTACTGCGAACTGAAGCATTTGCTTCTAGTGGAAAAACTTGAGCTTTTTGTTGTAATCTCCTAAATGCAGAGGAGTTAATAACTCGACCTTTATCACTTTCAGTTGCTTCTAAAAGAGTTTCGACACCTTTGCTAGATTCTCTTAAGCGTATTGGCTGGATGAATGCAAGTAAATTGTCAATTTGAGTTTTAGATATTTTATTCATAAGTCATTTAGTTTTATAAAGAAAAGATTTGCTTCGATAAATTTTAACGTAGAGTATAGTTTATTGATGTCATCGTTTAAAGGCTGTTTTATCTGTAAAGACTTTGAGTTTAAAGTACTCTATTTATTTTGGTAACATTATTTTCCTTAAACTATCTATAAAATCAGACCATTCCTGCATCATCTTAGTTCTATACTCTAGATGCTGAGCATGGTTATAAGCTTGAGATACAGCATTACCAACTCGGTGTGCTAGCTGAATTTCAATCGCATCATGCATATAGCCTTGTTCATGTAATGTGGTTGATGCTAAACCACGGAATCCATGTCCTGTCATTTTACCGTTATAACCCATAGTGCGAATGACACAGAGTAGTGCATTGCTGCTCATTGGTTTGGCTGTACTGTGATTATAGAAAACGTGTTGCTTGTTGCTAGTCAGAGGTCGCAATCCCTCAATGAGTTCAATAGCCTGTCTAGATAATGGAACGATATGAGGTTGTGCCATTTTCATTTTTTCAGCAGGTATGCGCCATAAATGATTATCAAAATCAATTTCATTCCATTCCATCATTCTAAGCTCAGCTGTGCGTACAAAAGTTAAAGTCATCAGCTGAATAGCAGTCTTGATCATTGGATTACCATGATAGCGATCCATTCTCTCAAGAAACGGTGGAAATTCAGAAATATCCAAACGAGCCATATGTTTTACTTTGCGAGGCTTTAAGGCTTCATGAAGGTGAGGGGTCGGATCATTCTCGATTAGCCCTTTACGAATCGCAAAACGAAAAATACGACCAGCTAGAGGAATAGAACGCTTCGCCATTTCTTGTGCACCACGCGCTTCAATTTTTTTTGCACAGGCAAGAACATCTTTCCCTTTAATTTGATCAATTGGCATATTACCCAAAGCAGGGAAAAGGTCTTTCTCAAAAACAGATAAATCCCGTAAGTAAGTCGTTTCTTTAATAACAGCTTTGCGATCTTCCATCCATTCCATAGCAAGCGCTTTAAAAAGTGTATTTTCATCGACCTGTATTTTTTTTTGTTTCTTTGCTTCATTGGGATTAATCCCATCTTTCAGCCGTAAGCGAGCCTCATCTCTGGCACGGCGAGCCTGAGCTAGTGTGGTTTCTGGATATGTGCCAATACTGAAAATATTTTCTTTACCATTAAAGCGGAATTTCATTCGCCAATGCATCCCCCCCGATGGTGTGACCTCCAAGTACATACCTTTCTCATCAGAATACTTGGTTTTCTTTTCTAATGGCTTGATTTTTCTGACTTGAGCATCTGTGAGCATTGCTATTTTTCCGTAGAATTGGGGGTATAATTTTGGGGGTAATTTATTATACCCCCAGTTATACCCCCAACTATATCGGGATTGCAATAGATGGAATGGATAGTATTAGACATAAAAAAAGCCTAAACCCTTTAAGTTTAAGCTTTTGAAGACATCATGAGATATTGTAAGAATAGAAAATGGCGGTGAGAGAGGGATTCGAACCCTCGATACGCGCAAACGTATACACACTTTCCAGGCGTGCTCCTTCAGCCACTCGGACACCTCACCAAGGCGTGCGATAGTAACCAAAAAAATGCAGGCTGCCAAGATTTAATCACCGCTTTACAGAAAAAATTTTATTTAAATGCTAAGATTGCATTAAAAATCATCTTGGTTTAATTATGCGATGCAAAATATGACCCAAAAGACAAAATTGCCTGCGATGACTCTGGCAGCGCTGGGTGTAGTGTTTGGTGATATTGGTACCAGCCCACTCTATGCACTTAAAGAATCATTCCATGAAGCGCATGGACTTGGAATTAGCCCTGCAAATGTCTTGGGTATTTTGTCGATCATTTTTTGGTGCTTGACGCTGATCATTAGTATCAAATATGTGGCCATCGTGATGCGTGTTGACAATAATGGTGAAGGCGGCATCATGGCATTACTTGCCTTGAACTTGCGTAAAGCCCAAATTGCTGAAAATAAAAAAATTTATTTAATTGCGATTGGCTTTGTCGGAGCATCTTTGTTCTTTGGGGATGGCATTATTACCCCTGCCATTTCAGTGCTTTCGGCAGTAGAAGGCTTATCTATCGCGACCAATGTTTTTGACCCTTATATTATGCCGATCGCGATTGTAATCGTAGTGACGCTATTTCTGGTTCAGAAACATGGTACAGCATTTGTAGGGAAGCTCTTTGGGCCATTGACCTTGATCTGGTTTATCACCATTGGCATTTTTGGGATTATCAGTGTGGTCAAAACCCCATTAGTATTGGGTATGTTTAGTCCACATTGGGCCGTTGAGTTTATTTTTACTCATCCTGTGATGTCTTTCTTTGTCATGGGTGCAGTGGTATTGACGGTGACTGGTGGCGAAGCACTTTATGCCGATATGGGACATTTTGGACCTTTACCGATTCGCCTTGCTTGGTTTTTCGTAGTTTTACCGTGTTTGGTGTTGAACTATGCGGGGCAGGGTGCATTGTTATTGCGTGACCCGAACGCGATTGAAAATCCATTCTACTTGCTTGTGCCATCATGGGCATTGTATCCAAGTATTGTTTTAGCTGCGATAGCCGCGGTTATTGCATCTCAAGCAGTCATTTCTGGTGTTTTTTCTTTGGCTCGTCAGGCTGTTCAGCTAGGCTATTTGCCACGTTTTGGAATTAAGCATACTTCAGAGTCTGAAGAAGGACAGATTTATGTGCCTTTCCTGAACTGGTTATTGTTGGCTGCGATTATTATTTTAATCCTGATTTTTAAAACTAGTTCTAACTTGGCAAGTGCATATGGTTTAGCTGTAACACTAACCATGCTGTGTGACACTTTGTTAATTGGTGTCTTTATCTTTTATGCTTGGAAATGGAGTGCGCCAAAACTTTTGCTGTTAATCACCCCATTTTTAATTTTAGATATAGTTCTTGTTTCGGCAACTTCTTTGAAGATTGTATCAGGCGGTTGGGTGCCATTACTGATCGGTGGTATTGCCTTTGGTATTCTGATGACGTGGAAGCGTGGTCGAGAGTTGATGTTTGCCAAGCTTGAACATGACACTTTACCAATAGATCTCTTTGTGAAAAGTATTGGCTCAGATGCAGTTCATTGGGTGCAGGGCGATGCCGTATTTTTAACAGGCACGCCAAATGTTGTCCCCCATGCGATGTTACACAACATTAAGCATAATAAGGTATTACATGAACGTAATATCCTGATCACCGTGATTGTACAAGATGTACCTTATGTGTCTCAGCAAGAACGGATTCAGGTCGAAACGTTGAATGAGCATTTTTATCGGATTCAAGTGTTTTATGGTTTTAAAGATGAACCGAATGTACCACGTGATTTAAAACAAGCTTATGAGCAATTGGGCTTTGAATATGATCTGATGCATATTAGCTTCTTTATTTCTCGAGATCGTGTGGTACATAAAGTGGGAGATGGTATGTCACCATGGCGTGAACGGCTGTTTATTTCCATGCAGAGAAATACCAGTCCTGTCAGTGACTTCTACCAAATTCCAACCAACCGTGTGGTTGAGCTAGGCGGACAGATTGAGATCTAGTCATAAAAAAACCAAGGTTTAAACCTTGGTTTTTTCTTTGGAGGATATTGTTTCTTATTGTGCTGGAGTTGGTGCAGGTGCAGTCATGTTTGGTGTCGCTGCTGGCGCAGAACTATCGGCCATTGGTTGTGTCGGTTGTGGCGCAGCAACAGGAGTATATTTACCGCTACTCATCAAATCAGCCAATGATCCTGGTTGACCGTTTACTGTCGTACTTACTTTAACTTGAGATAAACTTTCTAGAGTTTCTCCTGGTTGCACAGCAGGCTCTGCAAACACGGCAGTTGTTGTCAACATCCCCATAAATAACCCAACGCCAATGAATATATTACGCATACTTGGACTCCAATATTATTAAAAAAAATTGTGTGAGTTTTAATCGTTACTAACATCCCATAGTTCAGTAACGCTTGCAATCGAGTATACGGAATATCAATAAATTATGAGTATAAATATGGTATAAGTACAACAAAATGTTACGTAAAAATTAAAAGAAAAAGCCTACAAGCATACGGATTAGTCACTTGAAATTGACGACATATACTTTCTTAAATGAGCTTGTTAAGCTGTTTTGCAGTGATCAAGGATAAACCAATATGACTCAGAAACTTAACCGCAGTATTCAAGGGCTAGTTTTATTATGTGCAACAGGTATGGCGGATATGGCTTTTGCACAGGATTCATGTTTATCTCAGTTTTACCAACAAACTCCGCCTGTATTGCTGAAGCAGAGTTTAAATAAAAATACATTTTCTTTGTGTTTTAGTGGCTTCAGCGTGATGTACTCAGGTGTGTCAAAGACAGCTTTATGGAGTGCAGAGCATTTAACTGTAGCGCGTTTAAGTCAAAAAATTAAACGTGAAGATCAGTTCCATGAAGAGGAACAAGTTCCAGAACAGTTTCGAGCAACGCTCGCGGATTATCGTGGTTCGGGTTATGACCGTGGTCATATGTCGCCAAATGCAGACATGCCAACTAAAACATCGCAATATGATAGTTTTTCATTAGCCAATATGGTGCCACAGGCGCCAAAAAATAATCAGGAAGTTTGGCGTAAGCTAGAAGAGGCAACACGTAGTCTGGTTAAAAAACAAAAACAAGAGGTTTATGTAGTGACAGGCCCTGTTTTTACGGGCCAGCGTTTGAAAACAATCGGAAAGGGCAAAGTGATTGTGCCAACTGCGGTGTTTAAAGCAATTTACATGCCTAAGACTGGGGTGGTGAGTGCGTATTATGCCCCAAATAATAACTCTCAACAGGTACAGGTGGTGAGTGTTTGTAAGATTGAACAGCAAACAGGATTAAACCTGTTTCCACAGCTCTCAATTGACCAAAAGCGTAAAGTCTATGATTTACCTCTGACATCAACGGACGTGAAAGCAGGACGCACACCAGCACTTTTAGAAACAGATCAGCAAAGTGAATGTGGTGGGCCTTCTGCTTCTTCAGATATTCATTCATTACAACAATCATTTGGGCAAGCGGTACAAGAAGTGACTCAACAGGTGACTCATGATGTGGCCAAAACCGTAACGCAGGATGGAGATAACTTCATCAAAAAGTTGTTGAAAGCATTGCTTGATAGTGTACTGGAATTTTTATTAAAGTTATTTAAATCTTAAATCGATTTTCAGGGAGTTAGATATGTTTAAACCATTTGCTGAAGAGCAGTCATCCTCCGCAATTTACGATTTAACTTTAGAGAATCAGTTTGACCGTGTCAATTTGTATGGCAACTTGCAAATCACCAAGGATCAACATGGCTTAGCTGCGGCCAAAGCTTTACAGGCCTTGATTAATCAAGTCGTTGAGGTTTTGGAGCAGGAAGAACATTTGCCCGAGCACATTGAACATCAGCCCGAGCAAGAGATTGAAAATCCATTTTTATGAAGAATGACGGATCTTCTGGAAACAAAATAAGGCAAAGAAAATACTCGACATGGTCAGCACGATACTTAAGCCGCTGGCAATGTTGAGCAGGGCGCTTGCCCATAAGCCTACACCCAAAGCGATTTGACCAATCACAAAGGCATATAACACCATTTGTTTTGGAGAGTCAGCAAGCAAACGTGCAGCAAGTGCTGGAATCACCAAAAGTGCACCCATGAGCAATGAACCAACAGCACGCAACGCCAAAACAGTAAATAATGCTAAAAGCAGCATAAACACAAAACGCTGTAATTTGGCATTCACTCCTTCACTAATTGCAATATCTGGGTCAATCGCAATTTGAACTTGTGCAGACCAGAATTTCCATAAAATACCGACGGCAACCACAATAATTACGGCAAACACAGGCAAGTCTGACCAGCTAATCGTCAACAAGTCACCGAATAAATAGCTGAGTAGTTCAGGACGTAGTGCAGGTAGGTTTTGGATCAGCATGAGCCCTGAGCAGAGTAGGGTTGCGGCGCAAAGTGCGAGCAAGGCATCATTGGGTAATCGGCGGTCATGCAAAATCCATAAAACACAGACCAGTAAAATGGCAAGACCTGCAACACCAATCCACATTGGCAGTTGCAAAACACCTGCCACGGCAACACCCAGTAGTGTGCCATGTGACATGGTATCGGCAAAAAAGGACATTCTGCGCCATAGCATCAGACAGCCGAGGGGTGCGGTTAAAATAATGAGTAAAGCACCCATGACCCATGCAGGAAGTAAAAGTTGAAACCATTCCATCATGGGTTAAGCTTCCGGTTCTGGATGAATGTGAGGTCGACTGTCATGTTCACAGGCAGTCGTTGGACTGTCACCATGCGCACAGTGGTCATGGTGATGTTGATAAAATGCGCGCTGCGTACCAAAAATAGCTTGGTATTCAGGATGTTGTTGTACATTTTCAGGAGATCCACTACAGCAGATATGTTTATTTAGGCATACGACACGATGAGTCCCTTGCATGACCCATTGCAAGTCGTGGGACACCATGACAACTGCACAGCCATAGCGTTCAGGTAGGCTGCGGACATATTCATACAATTCTGCTTCAGACTGAATGTCTAAACCTTGCATGGGTTCATCAAGAACTAAAACCTGTGGTTTACGCAGTAATGCACGTGCTAAAAGAACACGTTGCCGTTCCCCACCTGAGAGTTGTTGAACCTTGGCATCTTGCAGTTTTTCAATGCCTGTATCATCAATAATTTGCTGCTTGGTTACAGCATCACACACTTCTAGTGCCAGTAAATCTCTAACTCGTAGTGGCAGGCTATGCGAAGGGTTGAACTTTTGTGGAACATAAGAAAACTTCAGGTGGCGATCTTTTAAAATTTTACCTGAATTGGGTTTTACAATTCCAAGTAGTACCTTGATGAGTGTTGATTTTCCTGCACCATTTGGGCCGATGAGTGTCACGATTTCACTAGGATATAGCTCAAAATCGACTTGCTTGAGAATGTCTCGCTCATCAATTCGTACATAAATTTTTTGAAGTGAGACGAGCGCAGGCGTTAGTGACGTTGTGTGCACTGTTGGCATTTTCCTGAAATTTCAATAATGGTGTGATGAATGCTAAATTCATCGGAATGTGCGAGAGCATTGAGATGTGCCATGAGGGCATCAGCGGATGCTTCTTTAACGGCTTTACAGCTCACACAAATTAAAAATGCAGCTTGATGTCCCTCACGTGGGTGACAACAAGGAATAAAGGCATTAATTGAGCTGAGTCGGTGAATCAGACCTTTGTCCAGCAAAAAATCTAGGCTACGGTAAACCGTTGGTGGAGCTGCTGGTTTATCTGACGTGTTTTTTATTTTAGCTAAAATATCATAAGCACCAATTGGTCCAGAGGCATCTAGAATCAAGTGAAGGACTTCTTTACGTAAAGGTGTAAGACGTGCACCAGTTGCAAGACATAGTGCCTCAGCCTGATCTAGACGAGCTTGAATATCGCCGTGATCATGTACCTCATGTAAGGTATTGGCATGCGAATGCGAACATAAACTCATAAATATCTCACTTATGGTGCTTCAAAACAGGATCAGTTAACTCTTTTATAACAATATCACTATTTTTAGTGTTATAGTGTAACACTAAATCCGAAGTGATGCTATATAGAGATCGTTTGAACATGATGGCGCGTTTTTTTGCAGCATGTGCTTTGCTGTGTATCAGTGGCAGTTTATGGGCACAAGGCTTAGTTGTATCTATTCATCCATTATACCTAATTGCTAAAGAAGTCACGAAGGGGGTTGAAACACCAACTTTATTATTAGGCAATCAAACAGGGCATGATGTTCAGTTGACACCAGAAGATCGTAAATCAATTCAGGATGCTGAATTGGTAATCTGGTTGGGCAAAGCGCATGAAGCGCCATTAGATAAGCTGTTGGGTCATAATCCAAAAGCGATTTCATTATTGAATTCAGGCGTGTTGGCAACTTTGCCATTAAGAGATGTCAGGGCCAATCCAATCGCAAATAGTGTAGATACCCATGTTTGGTTAGATCCAAATAATGCTGTACGGATTGGTTTTTTTATTGCGGCACTACGCTCGAAGCAACATCCTGAACATAAAGCCGAATATTGGGCAAATGCCAAAAACTTCGCACACCAGTTACTTGTAAAAAGTAAACAGGTTGGTCGATATAACAATACAGTCATGTATTGGTCATATCATGATGCTTATCAATATTTAGAGCGATCTCTAAATCTTCGACTTGCGGGTGCACTGAGTACTGAGCCGAATATTCCAACAACGGTCAATCAAATCAAATATTTGAGTGATAACCGTCCATATCCACAAATGTGTTTGTTGGCAGAAGGGCAGGCGAATAGCCAGTATCAGAAGTTGCAACCGTTCCGTTTTCAAGCGGTAGACGAAAGTATGATTGGTGAAAATAACTTTATTTCAGGTTGGGCAGATTTGGCGCAAAAAATCCAAAACTGTGCAAGAAATATGCATAAATAATCAAATCAAGAGAATCTTAATAGAAAATTAAAAAACTACAGATTATTTCAAAATCGTACGTCTTAAGTCGGGAAAAGATTGCATGTTTAGGGGGGGGACTCTATAATGCCACCGATTAAAAACGATCATCAGGTTAACTTGTCAAGCTTTTATGCTGTGAGTGGATAATAATGAGCCGACCAAGTCGCATGATTGACCGACGATTGGCGAAAGCTTTGGTCTTCTTGCAAGCATTGACGATACCTGTTGCAACTTTGATTGCTTGGGTGCTGAAAGATAGTGTGGTAGCCAAAAGTGTCGCCTTAGGCGGACTGGTTTGTTGGCTGGCACATAGTTATTTTGCATGGCAGTCTTTTCGGGTTGCAGGAGCACGTGCCTCAAAGCAGGTGCTCTCCAATATGTATCGAGGCATGATGGGTAAGTTTACTATCGTGATCGTTGGACTGATTTTGATTTTAAGCAATGTTAAGCCGTTGTCACCGGTAGCATTGTTTTGTGGTTTTATTCTCGTTCAAGCCATGTCGTGGGTTGCTCCTTGGTGGGTGTCACGTCAACAAAAACGAGTATAGGCGCATAAAAATTGAATATATAGAGCAAGGTGAGATATCTAGCAGCGTGCGATATTCATCTACTCTTTTTAGTAATTGACATTGACCAGGTGTGATTTATGGCTGCTGAAGAACATGCCCTTACTTCGACAGAGTATATTAAGCATCACTTGACCAATTTGACCTATGGCAAAATGCCAGACGGTACATGGAAATTGGCTGAGAATGCGAAAGAAGCTCATGAAATGGGTTTTTCTGCTATTCACTTGGACTCAATGGGTTGGTCAATCGGCCTTGGTATCATTTTCTGTTTGCTTTTCTGGTGTGTTGCTAAAGCAGCCAATTCTGGCGTGCCTACAAAATTCCAAGCGGCAATCGAAATGGTTATCGAGTTTGTTGACTCAAGCGTTCGCGATACCTTCCATGGTAAATCACGTTTAATTGCACCACTTTCACTGACCATTTTCATGTGGATTTTCCTCATGAACTTAATGGACTTGATCCCAGTTGACTGGATTCCTTATCTAGCTCAACACATTGGTGCAAGCGTATTTGGTATGGACCCTCATCACGTTTACTTCAAGATTGTTCCATCTACAGATCCTAATATTACCCTTGGTATGTCATTATCTGTATTTGTGTTGATCTTGTTCTATAGCATTCGTGAGAAAGGGATTGGTGGTTTTGTTGGCGAATTAGCGCTTAACCCATTTAACCCAAGTAATCCAATTGCAAAAGCGTGTCTAATTCCTGTGAACTTAATCTTGGAATTAGTAACCTTCCTTGCACGACCAGTTTCATTGGCTCTGCGACTTTTCGGTAACATGTATGCGGGTGAGTTGATCTTCATCTTGATCGCATTATTACCGTTCTGGATTCAATGGGCATTGTCTGTGCCTTGGGCGATCTTCCACATTCTCGTAATTACGTTGCAAGCATTTATCTTTATGATGCTGACCATCGTTTACTTGAGCATGGCAAGCGAAAAACATTAATGGTATTGCCTAATTGTCATGTACAGTTAGGCGAATTTTTATAT
Source organism: Acinetobacter sp. MB5 (assembly GCF_003261585.1). Lineage (GTDB taxonomy): Bacteria > Pseudomonadota > Gammaproteobacteria > Pseudomonadales > Moraxellaceae > Acinetobacter. Next base: position 34,674 of record NZ_POVU01000007.1, read on the forward strand.
TTTAGTTTGGTATAACTAACCTCTGAGGAATTTTTCATGGTATTAGGTCTAGTTGCAATTGCATCTGCTATCTTAATCGCTTTCGGTGCTTTGGGTACTGCGATTGGTTTTGGTCTTTTAGGTGGTCGCTTCTTGGAAGCTGTTGCTCGTCAACCAGAATTGGCTCCACAACTTCAAACTCGTATGTTCTTAATCGCAGGTCTTCTTGATGCTGTGCCTATGATCGGTGTTGGTATTGGCTTGTTCTTCATCTTCGCTAATCCATTTGTAGGTTAATAGCTTCATTTCTAAACCCATAGAACTTTGAGGAATAGTAATGGATATTAACGCAACATTGATTGGCCAAGCGATTGCATTTGCGATTTTCGTCGCATTCTGCATGAAGTTTGTTTGGCCACCACTAATCAATGCGATTAGTGAGCGTCAGCGTAAAATCGCTGATGGCTTAAATGCTGCTGAAAAAGCTAAAGCTGACCTTGCTGATGCACAAGCACAAGTTAAGGCAGAATTAGACGCAGCGAAAGCACAAGCGGCTCAATTGATCGAACAAGCGAACCGTCGTGCAGCGCAATTGGTCGAAGAAGCGCGTACTCAAGCATCTGCTGAAGGTGAGCGTATTCGTCAACAAGCGAAAGAAGCTGTTGATACAGAAATCAATTCTGCTCGCGAAGAATTACGTCAACAAGTTGCTGCTTTGGCAGTTGATGGTGCAGAGAAAATTCTTAACCAGAAAGTTGACGCAGAAGCTCACAATGCCATGCTGACTCAGCTGGCTGCTAAACTTTAAGCGAGGGAAACATGGCTGAACTCTTGACGTTGGCACGCCCGTACGCCAAAGCAGCATTTGCTTACGCTTCTGAGCAAGGTGCAACTGACAATTGGTCGAATGCGTTACAAGTGCTCAGTGCTGCGGTGCAAGACGAAGCATTTTCCGCTTATTTAAATCGCCCTGAGCTTACTCCAGTGGAGCAAGTAGAGCTTTTTGCTAAAGTTTTAGTTGAAGAACAAACGCAAGCTGTGTCGAATTTTTTGACATTGCTTGCGGACAACGACCGTTTGGCGTTGCTTCCTGAAATTGCAGCAGAATATGAACAGCTTAAATCACAGAATAACAACACGGTTGATGTCGTAATTGAATCGGCATTCCCGTTAACTTCTGTTCAGGAACAGTTGCTTGCACATGCGTTAGAAAAACGTTTTAACGCAGCAGTTAATGTTTCTGTTGAAGTAAATCCTGCGCTCATTGCAGGAGTTGTGATTCGTGCAGGCGATCAAGTGATAGATGACTCTGCGCTTAACAAGCTTGAAAAAATGCGGACTCGTCTTCTTGCCTAAAGCAAAAAGACTGAACTATTAAAAGATTGAGGAATAGCGCAATGCAACAACTGAATCCATCCGAGATCAGTGCGCTCATTAAACAGCGTATCAGCGATCTGGACACCAGCGCGACCGCTAAAAATGAAGGCACCATTGTTATGGTGTCTGACGGTATCGTGCGTATTCACGGTCTTGCTGATGCAATGTACGGTGAAATGATCGAATTTGACGGCGGCTTATTTGGTATGGCACTGAACCTAGAACAGGATTCAGTGGGTGCCGTTGTTTTAGGTAACTACCTAAGCCTTCAAGAAGGTCAAAAAGCTCGTTGTACAGGTCGTGTATTAGAAGTTCCAGTTGGTCCTGAACTTCTTGGCCGTGTCGTAGACGCTTTGGGTAACCCAATTGATGGTAAAGGCCCTATTGATGCAAAACTGACTGATGCTGTTGAAAAAGTAGCACCAGGTGTAATTTGGCGTCAGTCTGTCGACGAACCTGTTCAAACTGGTTATAAATCAGTTGATACCATGATCCCTGTTGGTCGTGGTCAGCGTGAGTTGATTATTGGTGACCGTCAAACTGGTAAAACAGCAATGGCGATCGATGCGATCATCGCTCAGAAAAACTCTGGCATTAAATGTGTATACGTAGCAATTGGTCAAAAACAATCGACTATCGCTAACGTAGTACGCAAGCTAGAAGAAACTGGCGCTATGGCGTACACCACTGTTGTCGCTGCTGCGGCTGCTGATCCTGCTGCAATGCAGTATTTGGCTCCGTACTCTGGCTGTACAATGGGTGAATACTTCCGTGACCGCGGTGAAGATGCGTTGATCATTTATGATGACTTGTCTAAACAAGCAGTTGCGTATCGTCAAATTTCATTGCTTTTACGTCGTCCACCAGGTCGTGAAGCATACCCAGGTGACGTATTCTATCTTCACTCACGTCTTCTTGAACGTGCTTCTCGTGTATCTGCTGACTATGTTGAGCAATTCACGAAAGGTGAAGTTAAAGGTCAAACTGGTTCATTGACTGCATTGCCAATCATTGAAACGCAAGCAGGTGACGTATCAGCATTCGTACCAACCAACGTAATTTCGATTACTGACGGTCAGATCTTCCTTGAAACTTCGTTGTTTAACGCAGGTATCCGTCCTGCTGTGAACGCGGGTATTTCTGTATCGCGTGTTGGTGGTTCTGCTCAAACCAAAATCATCAAAAAATTGTCAGGTGGTATCCGTACTGCTTTGGCACAATACCGTGAATTGGCAGCGTTTGCTCAGTTCGCTTCTGACCTTGACGAAGCAACTCGTAAGCAACTTGAACATGGTCAACGTGTAACTGAGTTAATGAAGCAAAAACAATATGCTCCTTACTCAATTGCAGACCAAGCTGTTTCAATTTATGCATCTAACGAAGGCTATATGGCTGACGTAGAAGTGAAGAAAATCGTTGCATTTGATGCTGCGTTAATTGCTTACTTCCGTTCAGAACATGCTGCGTTAATGCAAAAAATCGATGAAACTGGCAATTATGACAAAGACATCGAAGCTGCATTCAAAGCAGGTATTGAGAGCTTCAAAGCGACTCAAACTTACTAAGTTTTTAGTTAGGTTTGGTTCACGGATCAACCTTCGGAAGCCCGAAAGGGCTTTCGATTACTAGGTTAAGCGTATGGCAAATTTAAAAGAAATTCGCGCCAAAGTAGCTAGTATCAAGAGCACGCAAAAGATTACTCGCGCGATGCAAATGGTAGCTGCTTCTAAAATGCGTCGTGCGCAAGAGCGCATGGCTCAGGGCCGTCCGTATGCCGATAATATGCGCCGTGTAATTGCTCACTTGGTACAAGCGAATCCTGAATATAAACACCGTTATATGGTTGACCGCCCAGTTAAGCGTGTTGGCTATATCGTTGTGTCTTCGGATCGTGGTTTGGCAGGTGGCTTGAACATTAACTTGTTCAAGAAAGTTGTGCAGCATGTCAAAGCACAACAAGAGCAGTCAATTGAAGTTGAATTTGCTTTGATTGGTCAAAAAGCGGTTTCGTTTTTTAAGAGTTACGGCGGTAAAGTGCTCGGTGCTACGACCCAAATTGGTGATGCACCAAGTTTGGAACAGTTAACTGGCTCAGTGCAAATCATGCTTGATGCATTTGATAAAGGCGAATTAGATCGTATCTACCTCGTTTCAAATGGTTTCGTCAACGCAATGACACAAAAGCCTAAAGTTGAACAACTAGTTCCTTTAGCACCAGCTGAAGAAAGCGATGACCTCAACCGTCAATATGGTTGGGATTACATCTACGAACCAGAAGCAGAAGAATTGTTAAATGGTTTGTTGGTTCGCTATATCGAGTCTATGGTTTATCAGGGCGTGATCGAAAACGTTGCCTGTGAGCAGTCTGCACGTATGGTTGCAATGAAAGCAGCAACCGATAACGCAGGTCAGCTTATTAAAGACCTACAACTCATTTACAACAAGCTGCGTCAAGCCGCGATTACTCAGGAAATTTCCGAGATCGTTGGCGGTGCCGCTGCCGTTTAACATTATTAGTTTGAATTGAGGAGACAGCAATGAGTAGCGGTCGTATCATTCAGATCATCGGCGCGGTTATCGACGTCGAGTTTGAACGCACTAGCGTTCCTAAGATCTATGACGCTCTCCATGTTGATGGTACTGAAACTACATTAGAAGTTCAGCAACAACTTGGTGACGGTGTTGTTCGTACCATCGCAATGGGATCTACTGAAGGTCTTAAACGTGGTCTTACAGTAACCAGCACAAATGCACCGATTTCTGTTCCTGTTGGCCCAGCAACGCTTGGTCGTATCATGGACGTTTTGGGTCGCCCTATTGATGAAGCAGGTCCAGTTGCAACTGAAGACCGTTTGCCGATTCACCGTCAAGCACCTTCTTATGCTGAACAAGCTGCTTCTACTGACCTTCTAGAAACTGGTATTAAAGTCATCGACTTGCTTTGCCCGTTTGCTAAAGGTGGTAAAGTTGGTCTATTCGGTGGTGCGGGTGTTGGTAAAACCGTAAACATGATGGAATTGATCAACAACATCGCAAAAGCGCACTCAGGTTTGTCTGTGTTCGCTGGTGTTGGTGAGCGTACTCGTGAAGGTAACGACTTCTATCACGAAATGAAAGATTCTAACGTTCTTGACAAAGTAGCAATGGTCTACGGTCAGATGAACGAGCCACCTGGTAACCGTTTACGCGTAGCGTTGACTGGTTTGACCATGGCTGAATACTTCCGTGACGAGAAAGATGAAAACGGTAAAGGCCGTGACGTATTGTTGTTCGTTGACAACATTTACCGTTACACATTGGCTGGTACCGAAGTATCTGCACTTCTAGGTCGTATGCCATCTGCAGTAGGTTACCAACCTACACTTGCAGAAGAAATGGGTGTTCTTCAAGAGCGTATTACGTCGACTAAATCTGGTTCGATCACTTCGATCCAAGCGGTATACGTACCTGCCGATGACTTAACTGACCCATCGCCTGCAACGACATTTGCTCACTTAGATGCAACAGTAGTATTGAGCCGTGACATCGCATCTTCTGGTATTTACCCAGCGATCGATCCACTTGACTCAACTTCACGTCAGTTAGACCCATTAGTTGTTGGTGCTGAGCATTATGAAATTGCACGTTCTGTACAGAACGTATTGCAACGTTATAAAGAGCTTAAAGACATCATCGCGATCTTGGGTATGGACGAATTGGCTGAAGAAGATAAATTGGTTGTTTACCGTGCGCGTAAAATCCAACGTTTCTTCTCTCAACCGTTCCACGTAGCTGAAGTATTTACTGGTGCTCCTGGTAAATTAGTACCACTTAAAGAAACGATTCGTGGCTTTAAAGGTCTATTAGCTGGTGAATACGATCACATCCCAGAACAAGCGTTCTATATGGTTGGTGGTATTGACGAAGTGATTGCTAAAGCCGAGAAACTTTAATTAGCTACTCTAATTTAGGAGATTCTCATGGCGACTATGCAATGTGATGTCGTAAGTGTGAAAGAGTCGATTTACTCTGGACAAGTTACGATGTTAATCGCAAAAGGTGCAGGTGGTGAGCTAGGTATTTTACCTGGACATGCGCCGCTTGTAACTTTACTCCAACCTGGCCCGATTCGTGTTCAGTTGGAAAATGGTACAGAAGAAATCGTCTATGTATCAGGTGGTGTTTTAGAAGTTCAACCTCATGTTGTGACTGTGCTTGCAGATACTGCAATCCGTGCTGACAACTTGGATGAAGCTGCAATTTTAGAAGCGCGTAAAAACGCTGAACAATTGCTTGCGAACCAAAAAAGTGATTTGGACTCGGCTGCTGCATTGGCTGCACTTGCAGAAACTGCTGCTCAGCTTGAAACTATCCGTAAAATCAAAAACCGCGCTCAATAAGCAGCGGTTTGAGATTGAAAAAGCCACTCGAAAGAGTGGCTTTTTTTATGTGCGTTTGTTCGAAATCTGGTGATTTTTACAGATTTCACTCACGGGTGCATTGGGTTTCTAAGTACAGAATTTTAGATGTGTTATGCCAAGGTCGAGCCTGAATTTGTATCATTCTATGGTATAAGAGAAGTCTATGCTGGCAGGTTAAACATGATGAAACTTATTGAAATCGAACCTCATTTTTGGGAACTGTACCAAAATCAAGAACAATTGTATTTGAGTGTGAGCGTGGACAATAGTGCTGTCACTTATAATTGGGACTTACATTTGACTGAAGCGCAGCAACAAGCTTACCAGCAACAGGGGCGAGAAAGTATAGTGGAGCTTGCCAAACAAATTGTTGCAGCAGTTTTTCGTGGTGACTTTTCATTTGTTGAAAAGCATGACACGACAGCAGAAGAAAAAGCAGCGATTTTCGCCGCCTTTAAACAATGGCGAGAGGCGCAGAAGCAGGATTAATTTTCGGGAATTTCATGTCTGCATTGAATCAAAAATTCTCCATGCGTACTGCTGATTTGCACCTGATAAATTTCGTCAAATCCTTCACTCAACTGAGGTGCTTGTAAACGCCGATGAGTCGCTCGCACGCCTTTTTCTGGAATACAAGCTTTGCCTTGACGTTGCAGATTGCGCATTAAAGCACTCTCCAGAGAAGTTTGAAAATAATAGGCAATGATTTGAAAGCCAGCCTGTTTAGCTTGATGGATATATCGAGCACGATCTTCAGCAGAAACATTGGTGTTATCAATCACGCATTTTGTTTTAGAGGCGAGACAAGCTTCAAAAATCAATTTTTCCCGATGCCGAGTTTTCAGCATGTCTAAATTAATACGTAAATGTGTATGATAGAAATATTGCTGATAAAACGTTGATTTTCCAGCGGCTTGAATGCCAATAAAAAGAATAAGTTGCATATAAGAAGTTGGAATAGGGCATATTAAGTTTAATGTAAGGAATTATGCAGTTTTTTGCTCATAAATCTAAAGTGGTTTTTGGTTGGGGCGCTTGTAATTTTTAAGGTTGTTGCTAGGGCAAATAAAATTCTAGAGGGACTATTTGCTTTTTATTATTGGCTTGGCCTATTTGAAATTTTTGAGATCAATCGTGATGTACAGAATAAAAAAAGAGGGCTTAATGCCCTCTTTTTAAGAGAATAGATTAATAATGAACTACTCTTACAACATGATGGTTGTGAACGTTGATTAATACATATTTGTGGTCGACTTTATACCATTGCTGATGGCGTCCAGGGCGTGGTAATTTTTTGAAGTGACGGTAATCTACTGCGTGCGCACGTTTAAAGTGAGCAGGTGGTGCAGCATGTCCAACACGCCATTCTGTAGTAGTGACGGTCTTTTTGACATAGTGTGGGTCATTTGGATGTGCAAACACTGAACCAGCAGCTAAAGTTGCAGATACGGTTAAAATGATTCCTTGGACTAAACGTTTCATAGAATTCTCCACTTGTTTTATTACTGTTGTTTCGACAGTTTTATTTAAACAGATTTATGGCAGATGCCAATGAATATTATGTTGGAACAGTTTTAAAACCATGAACAGACCATGAAAACATGGCCGAGAAATGTAAACTTAGATTAATTCTTTAGTATTTATGAAAGTATAAATCAATAAAAAATAGAGTAAATCTGCTTGGATTTACTCTATTTAAAAATTTTATTTGGCAAGTTCAGCTTCAATTGCGCTGACAATACGTTCATCATCGGCAGTGATGTCTGGTGCAAAACGTGCCACGATGTCACCATTTTTGCCAATCAGGAATTTCTCAAAGTTCCAAAGAATTTCAGGCTTTGGATTTGGTGTTAAGCCATATTCAACCAAATCTTTCCACCAAGGGCCTTCACCAATACGCTCTGGTTGTGCCGCAATCAGTGCTTGATAAAGTGGGTGTTTATCTTCACCAGCAACTGAAATTTTCGCAAATAATGGAAAATCGATTTGATAATTAACAGAACAGAACTGTTGAATTTCTTCATCGGTGCCTGGTTCTTGTGCCAAGAAATTGTTCGCAGGGAAGCCCAGAATCTCTAAACCTTCAGCTTGTTTAGCCTGATACAGTTTTTCCAAGCCTTCGTATTGAGGGGTTAAACCACATTTAGATGCAACATTAACGACTAACAAGACTTTGCCTTGGTACGGTGCAAGCGTTGTTGCTTCACCTGTAATGGTGTTTACAGGAATTTCATAAATAGACTGGTTCATGGTGCAATCCTTAAAAATTAGACTAATGTTTTAAAATGATTTTTTGTTAAAAACAAGCAGATTTACGTGACTAGCGTTCCACGCGCATTTCCGTAGGGGTTTTTCCTATATAACGTCGAAAAAATGCAATAAAACTGGAGCTATGGCGAAAGCCAAGCAAGTAGGCAATCTGTTTAATGCTTTGCCCTTGTTTCAGCAAACATACCGCATGAATAATTTTGGCACGGTTACGCCATTCGGAAATGGATAATCGCAGTTCTTGCTGACTTAAACGTAATAAATGTCGTTCGCTGATTTGAAAAGGGGCAAGCAGATTTTGAATTGAATGCTGAAAATTGGATAGCTCATTCAGCTTTGCCAAAATAGGCTGTAAAACAGGGTGGCTACTTTGCGGGAGATAATGATCATAACTGTCGGCAAAGCGAAGTTGATCAAAAATCACCTGTAATAGATGCTGATATTGCTGCGGGTAATTGTGGCGGATCAGCAGTGCTTCCTTGACCAAAGCATGTAGCAGGGGGAGAGTGACCAAGGTTTGACACTGTGGACTGAGGTGTTGCGCCAGATCAGGATGAATACGAATGCAGATAAAATGCGTGACATCCTGATGAACCGCAAGACAACCATGTTCTGTCTGTGGAGGTAGCCACAGCCCATAATTGGGTGGGGCTAGGTAGAGTTCATCTCGAATTTGCAGTTGTAAAATGCCATCCAGACTAAAATTGAAGTCGCCCCACAGACAGCAATGCATCGAAATCTGTTCATTGGCTTGAAAGAAAAATTCATGAATTTCAATCAGGTCACTTAAGTTTTTCAGATTTGATGGATGATTCATCATTTACTCTCAGGATTCGCAGCTCACTTTAGGATTGTTTAATCCTCGGGTCAGGGTAAATAAGGCAATCAGTGCCAAGACAATAAAACTGAGCACACTGTAGATCAGGGTACTTTCATTATAGAGATCAACCACGATGCCGCCAAATAATGAACCGACCGCAATCATCACCTGAAACATCCCCACAAATAAAGGCATACCTTTTTCTACCGCATCACCTGCGTGCAGGAACATCCAGATATTGGCTGTGGTCGGGAATGCGCCAAACGCAAAGCCCCATAATGCCGTTAAAGTCAGCGCTCCAAATAAGCCAGTTGCAAATACAGGGAAACTGAAGAAGACGATCGCAAAGCATAAACCCACAAAGGCAAGGGTATAACGAATATTGAGATTTCCGCTATAACCTGCAAAGGCATTTCCAAAAATTCCTGCAATACCGTAGAGCAACAATAGACTGCTAATGGTTGAACTACTAAAACCTGCAATATGTTTGAAGAACGGTGCGAGATAGCTATAGGCACAGAAGTGGGCTAAACCAATTAGTAGCACAATCACGATACCACGTCGTGCCTTGCTGACCCGAAGTAAGGCGGGTAAATCGCTGAAACGAATTGCTGATTCTGGTAACAGTTTAGGTAAGCAAAAGACTTGTAAAATCAGGACTAAAAATCCAATTGCAGCATTGATGGCAAAGGCACTACGCCAACCGTATAAGCCACTTAACCAAGTCCCAATTGGCACACCCAATACAGTTGCAAAAGTAACACCAGTCATGACCACCGCAGTGGCTTTGGCAATCGGTAACTGTGCAGGTGCAAGTTTGCCACTTAAGGCGATTGCAGTTGCCCAAAAACCACCAATCGAGATCCCTAAAACCAAACGACTGAGCAACACAATATGAAAATTGCTGGCGAGTGCGGTAATGGTATTGGCAACTACCATAATTGCCGTAAGCACAATCAACACATAGCGACGGTCGAGCTGCTTAAACCAAACAGGGAGCAGTGGCGCGGCAAAGGCAGCCATTACCCCAGGTAAGGTAATCACCAAACCTGCTGTGCCTGTTGAAATCTGTAAATCACTGGCAACATTATTTAAAACGCCAACGGGTAAAAATTCACTGGTGACCAACACAAAAGCAGCAATGGCAACCGTCAAAATGGCGAGCCAACTGCCTTGAGTGGGGGAAGATTGCTGTTCTGAGACCACGGAAGTGGGCATAAAGGCATCCTGTTTTAACAATAAGAACTAATTTTATAGTGATCACTATAAAATAAAATAGTTGAAGAAATTGCTCCCGTCAATTAATTTATAACGGTTGTTATAAAAATGGTTATTCCCTGTATGACAGAACACCCTACAGATTTGGCGATACAAGACACGGATGTCCAAATCAAAAAAAAACGTGGTCGACCAAAGTGTTTTGACGAACAGCAGGCATTGGAAAAAGCCATGTTGTTGTTTTGGGAGCATGGTTATGAGGCGACATCAATTAGTGACTTAACACAGGCTCTACACATTACTGCCCCGAGTCTATACAGTTGCTTTGGTGATAAAGCTTCATTGTTTTATCGCTGCATTGACTATTATTTGGAACATGAAGCCTGTCCGATTGTGCCGATTTTTGAGCAGGCAAAAACAGCAAAAGTCGCTTTCGAGATTTATTTATATAACCACTTACAACGCTTGTTGCAGCCCAATAAACCTGCGGGGTGCATGCTGATTGTTGCTGCTGTCAATTGCTCGGAACAAACCCATGATGTACAGCAGAAAGTTTTAGAGAAGCGCCTGAAAGAAAAGCAGAAATTGCAGCAGCGGTTACAACAAGGCATTGTGGATGGTGACTTGGCGGCCGATACACCGATTGATGAAATGACTGATTTTTATGCCACTGTGATTCAAGGTCTGACCCTGCAAGCGCGTGATGGCTCGACACAGGAACAATTGCATAAAGTGGTTGAGCATGCGATGCGGGTTTGGGACTTATTTTAAGCCATGTCGTATTTGCGATATTGATGTCGGGTTTGCAGTATTTCAATCAAATCCGCTGCTCGGCACAATAGTCGTCTGATCCATGATGAAGAGAAAATGTGATGCAACAACGCCAAACAATCCCGTGGTGGGCATTGGTGCTGCCCTTATTGGCTGTGCTGATTTGGTCACTGAATATTGTGGTGACGAGGTATGTTTCAGACTTCATTTCACCTGTCAGTATTAGTTTTTATCGCTGGCTGATTGCTTTCGTGTTACTGACCCCGTTCATGCTACATCGGGCATGGCATGTGCGAGCGCAGATCCGTCAGCATTTGGGGCAACTGGCGATTTTGGGTGCATTTGGTATGGTGTTGTATCAGGGTATTGCCTATACCGCATCGCATTATACCTCTGCGACCAACATGGGCATTATTAATGCCTTTATTCCTGTGTTTACCATTTTTGTGTCGATGCTGTTGCTTCGAGATATTCCCAATCGTTTTGCGTTGATAGGAAGTGCCTTGTCATTTTTTGGATTGCTGTATGTGATCGGACAAGGGAATTTCTCCGCTTTGCTGACATCAGGACATCATTTTGGTGATGCGCTGATGGTAGTCGCCGTGTTTTTCTATGCATTCTATGGTGTATTTCTGAAAAAATGGCGTTTGAATTTGCCTTTGATGGTCAGTGTCTATCTGCAAATTGCGTTTGCTTTGCTGTTTCATCTGCCATTTATTGTGTATTTGGGATTGGATGCCTTAAATAGCAAAAATGCGTTAAGTGTAGTGTATGCAGGTGTGTTTCCATCCTTGTTTGCACCGATTTTATGGATGTTGGCAGTGCAACATTTAGGGCCAAATCGAACCAGTATTTTTATGAATCTTGTGCCTGTGTTTACCGCAGTGATTGCGCTGATTTGGTTGCATGAGCAATGGACGATTTACCATACGCTAGGTGGCATGATGATCTTGTTGGGCATTGCACTGGCGCAGAAGAAAACCGTGAGCAACGTGCTGAAACAGGCTTAATCTTCACTTTGCATTTCAAGCAGGGTATCGAGTTCGTAGATACCCAAATCCACCACATGACGATGCAAGAAGTTTTGTTCAGGCAATTCAGGATCTGGATATAACCAGCGTGTGATCTGCTCTGCGACACTTGGATGATACTGAATATTAAAATGATTCAGACCATAGAACACCGCTTTATGTGAATCTGGAATATTGAGGTTAAAGCGCGGATTGGGATGTTCGCCCAATGCACTTTGTACACTCACCAAGTAGTCACCAATAATCGACAAGGTCTTATTTTTGATGGTCTTGAATTCCATGGTTCCAGCAATAAAGAAGGCACTGATATGAGATGGCAATGGTGCAGGTTTACGGCAGTCATCCATTGAGCCAATTCGTGCAGGCATGTGTTCCCAGTCATCATCACGCACACTGCCATAGCGTAAGTCTAAAATGCCGTTACTGCGAAAGTTGACAATATGACGGGCAATTTTCACCAAAGGAAAATGCCCTAGACTTTCCTGTAACCGAAATCCAAAGCGTTCTAGTGCTGCGCCGTGATGTGGTGAACCGATGCATACCAAGTTTTGGGTGCGGTGAAACCAGTGTTTTAAATCCTGTTTGCCATAAAATAAGGCACTACGACAAACTAAGCCCCCCATGCTATGCCCAATCAGGTCAATGGATTGGATGCGCGGGTTGCGTTCGATCAGGTCTTCAAGCAAATTGGACAAGCTGCGGCCATTAGCTGAAATACGCCGTCCAGTGTTGTAGTTGAGATACAGCATGGTGTTGTAGTCGCGCTGTGCCAGTAAGCGTTCACCAATCCCTTCAAATCGGCTATTTGACCAGTCACGATGACTTAAACAGAGTCCGTGGACGAAAATCACAATACGTCCACCGACATCACCCTTTTGAATTGCACCATAGTGATCATATAAAACCATCGGCAAGGCGAGAGGATTCTGTTGTAGTAAAAAGTAGTCACCTGCAACCCCATTTAAAATACTTAAAGCATCTTGTGTGATGGGACTGAGTGATTTTTCTCTAAGATTTGGGTATTTTTCTAAAATTTGTCTAAGAAGTGGTGCAAACAAATGACTCCCAGACTTGTTCATCACTTCATAAACGGCATGGTTAAACTGGTTCATCACACAGGTATGCTGTAAACGCTGTACACGTTTTTCACTTAACCTCAAAAAACTGGATAATAGCTCGGTTTGAATGTCATGCATTAAGCCATATAAGTTTTGTTTTGGGGTTGTCATCAGTTGAGCAAAGCCTTCCATCAAGTCGGCCTGACTTGGTGGCGTATCGTCCCAACGACAATAAGTTTCGTGTAGTGGCGTTAAACTTGGCATAGTCTTTGATCTCTCTATAACTGTGTTAACCAAGTATTGTCTGATGTTACAGCAATAGTTTATGGTTTTTCTATGCTTAACATACGTAATTTTGGAGCATACTGAGAGGACTTTTGTCCTACAAGATCAGTTTAAATCATTGCATGGTGGTCATGCAGGGAATGACGTAGATTTAATACAAAATTGATGGTTGATTTCATATGAATATTATTTATTTACATGGTTTTCGCAGTCATTCTTATTCGATTAAGGGGCAGCAGCTTAAGCAGTATTGTCTGCAACACTGCCCAGATCATCATGTGTATTTACCAGATTTAAATAAGCCACCTTTAGAAGTACTTGCCCAAGTTGCCCGCGATATACAATCGCTTGAAGATGTGGCTTTGGTAGGCAGTAGTTTCGGTGGTTTTTATGCGACACATCTAGCCTTGCAACACAAGTGTCCTGCGGTATTGATTAATCCCGCCGTGCATCCTTATGCGTTGTTTATGCGTTTGTTTGGCCATGGACAAATTCCGTTGCAGGTCACGCCTGACTGGGCACTGGATGAACCCCAGCTACAACAGTTGGCTACAATGGATGTGCCTATTGCTCAAGATGCCAGCAAATTGTTAGTGTTATTGCAACAAGGCGATGAAGTCTTGGATTATCGGGAAGCACAACGCTATTATAATCAGGCACAAACCCCCAGCATGATCATGACAGAAGTGGGGGGAAATCATGCCATGGAAAATTTTGCTGATAAAATTCCCATGTTGCTGACTTTTTTAGCCTTAGCGATCACAAAGGAAAAATAATCACGTGTCACAATATACGGCTCAATCCCTCGAAGTTTTATCTGGTCTAGATCCTGTACGTCGCCGTCCGGGAATGTATACCGATACCACGCGTCCAAACCATCTCGCGCAAGAAGTGATTGATAATGCGGTGGATGAAGCTTTGGCAGGGCATGCCAATCAGATTAGTGTCACGGTCTTTGAAGATGGTTCACTCTCGGTTCAAGATAATGGTCGTGGTATGCCCGTCGATATTCACCCTGAATATGGTCAAAGCGGGATTGAGATCATTCTGACCAAGCTGCATGCAGGCGGTAAATTCAGCACCGATAACTACCAGTTTTCAGGTGGCTTGCATGGGGTCGGGATTTCAGTGGTCAATGCCTTGTCCAACCGCGTTGAAGTGGATGTGCAGCGTCAGGGCAATCTTTATAAAATGGCCTTTGAACATGGCGAGCCTGTTGCACCGCTTGAAGTGCTTGAAGGTAAAGCGCCGAAACGTGCCACAGGCACACTGGTACGTTTTTGGCCAGACAGCAAATATTTTGACAATCCGAAATTTGCTTTAAAAGCCTTAAAACATAACCTGAAAGCCAAAGCAGTTTTGGCGGCGGGTTTAAAAATTTGCTATATCGACAAGATTAATGACGAAAAAATCGAATGGCAGTTTGAAAATGGTCTGGTCGACTACTTGATGGATGAACTGCAAGATCGTGAGATTTTGCCACAGCCTGCCTTTGTTTCGCGTGGCGATGCAGAGCGTGCCAGTTGTGAATTTGCTGTGTGCTGGAATGTTGAAGGCGGCGAGCAGATTCAGGAAAGTTATGTCAACCTGATTCCAACGGCTCAAGGCGGAACCCATGTCAATGGCTTGCGTTCAGGCGTGACTGATGCACTGCGTGAGTTTTGTGAACTGCGCAATTTGTTGCCACGTAACATGAAACTTTCCGCAGAAGATGTCTGGGATGGTGTGAACTATATTCTGTCGCTTAAGTTCCAAGAACCACAATTTTCAGGGCAAACCAAAGAGCGTTTGTCGAGCCGTGAAGCGGCAGGGATTGTGCAGAATATTGCCAAAGATGCTTTTGCTTTGTGGTTTAACCAAAATGCAGAAACCGCAACGCAACTGGCTGAAATGGCGATTGCTAAGGCAGGTCGACGCCTCAAAGCAGCAAAAAAAGTTGAGCGTAAACGTATTGTTTCAGGGCCAGCATTGCCAGGGAAACTGGCGGACTGTGTTGGACAAACGCGTGAAGAAAGTGAATTGTTTATTGTCGAAGGGGATTCTGCGGGGGGGAGTGCCAAGCAAGCCCGTGACAAGAATTTCCAAGCGATCATGCCGATTCGCGGGAAAATTCTGAATACATGGGAAGTATCTTCCGATGAAGTTTTAGCATCACAAGAAGTCCATGATATTGCGATTGCGATTGGGGTAGACCCAGGCAGTGATGATTTATCGGAATTGCGTTACGGCAAAATCTGTATTCTTGCCGATGCTGACTCGGACGGTTTGCATATTGCGACCTTACTGTGTGCCTTGTTTGTGAAGCATTTTCCAGCATTGGTAGAAGATGGACATCTGTTTGTGGCAATGCCGCCATTGTTCCGTGTCGATGCAGCTAAAGACGTATTTTATGCATTGGATGAAGATGAGCTGGAAAGTATTTTAGCCAAGATCAAAACCAAAAATCCGCAAATTACCCGCTTTAAAGGTTTGGGTGAGATGAATGCGAGCCAACTTCGTGAAACCACGATGGATCCGAATACGCGCCGTTTGGTACAGTTGGATCTGGATGATGCTCAATTCACTGCAAGTTTGCTGGATAAGCTACTTGCCAAAAAACGCTCTTCAGATCGTAAGCATTGGTTAGAGCAAAAGGGTAATTTAGCCGATTTGGTGGTTTAACTTCGCGAATAAAAAAGAGGGCAAATGCCCTCTTTTTTTATGAATGGGTTTGTCGGTACAAATCCCATTCATCCTGTTCATGCCCATGTGGCAATTTACAGTTGATGGATTCATCCCCATAGGCATTTTTTAAAGGGCGTAATTTACCGCCTTGTTCTAAGCAATATTTACTGGCAGGGTTAGCCATAGCTTGCTGTTTTTCCGAAGGATTACTACTACACGCAGTTAAAAATGCCGTTGCTGTGGCAAGGCTCAGTAAAATCAATTTTTTCATCATAAACGAGAGTGAGCACACTAAACAGGATTTTCACTATAACCAATGAAGATGGTCAAAGTTTTATGCTTTTGCAAAGACTAAGGAGAGAAAGTGAAGGTGGATTTCTGCAATGAATCTTTGAGCATGTCAAAGCAAATCATGAGTATTCCAAGCATTTAAAAATAATGAATTGAATTTTTATGATGAAACACATTCATTTAAAAATAAGACAGGCTGCCGAAACAGCCTAACCAGAATCCTATTCTTGAATCAGTACCGATACAGGGAACTTGAATACATCACAGTTGTGACCTGTACCTAGTCGGTCAACCACAGCAAAATCACTTGGACTTTCCAAAGTCAGAAGTGGGTGATGCCATGTTCCTGCACGGTAATTTACTCCTTGCGTACCATCTGACATAAAGGCTCGAATACGCTGTAGGTCTGGCTGTTCAGCATTTAAATTGGGTGCAACCACAATCAGGAATTTTTGTCCCTGCATTGGAATAAAGGCTTGTGAGCCAATTGGATGTCGTTCCAGCATATCAATTTGCAACGGCAAAGTTGTGGTTTTGATATTGCGGAAAATACTGATGCCAATCTTGCCTGCTGCATCGCTTTCAGTCTGTACCAAAGCGTGATAACGCTCGGTATGTGCATCATTGATATGAAAAAAATCATGTCCTGCACAGCCGATCACTTCGCCGAATTCGGCGAAGCTTTCAATGCTTAACGGTTCAATCTGAACGGTGATTTCACTCATCCTGTGACTTTACCCCATAAACGAATACGGCTAATGCCACCATCTGGAATCATGTTAACGCGGATATGTGAGATTTTTTCGTGAGCCAACACTTCATTGATATAGCTGTGTACATGATCCATTTGCATGTCTTGTGCTTCAAGTAAAAATGGCCAGAACATACTTTGCGGGATTAATTGTGGATCGGTGGCATCTTCCACATAGACGGCTTGAATCGACACTTGGGCAGGGAAGTTACCTTTAAAGTGAGCAGTATCAATCTCGATCTTTTCAATAGAGCCTGCCTGTCCTAACGCCAACACGCACCAGTCAAAACCAGGAGCACGGCGGCGTTTGGTTTCCCAGCCATCACCCATGTTGATACCACGCCCTGGGTTGATCAGGTTACGTGGGTGACCATAGTGTGCATCACTAAATGCAATCACCCGTCCACCATTTTCTAAAGCGAGTAAATCGAGAGTTTGTTCACTGTCTTTAAGCTGGATTTGCACTTCACCATACACGCGTAAACGTGCTACACCACCGTCAGGGAAAATGTTCAGGCGAATATGGGTAAACACCTGATCTGATGCAATCTCAAAAATATGATGCTGACTTGAGCCTAAAACACTGTTGGGCAGTAAATTGTGCCACTCAACTTGATCAAGCTGACCATCGGGTGCATAGCAAGCTTCTAAAGCAGCCGATGCTGGATAGTTGCCTGTAAAGAACGTCGTGTCGATGTCTAGCCCTGAGATTTTGCCTGCCACGCCGAGTTTAACGATACACCAGTCGTAGCCTGCATGACGTTTACGGCGAGTTTCCCAACCATCCATCCATTTGCCATGATCATCAAATTTGTCTTCGACAAAAATCGGAGCATCGGCATTCAGCATGCGTTTTGCTTCGGCAAAAAATTCATCAGAACAGTCAATGATGGCGGCACCAATACGCGCATCGGCCAGATTGGTCAGGTGAGTCAAATGCGTTGGTAGTTCAAAAGCAGGCGCGAGTAGGGTAGCCATGTATTTTTCCTATTAGGGTGTTTTTATGTCGTGAAATAAAATCCTTTGCCTATACTAGCACTGTTCATTATTTAAAAAAGAGTGGCAAAAATGTGGCAGTTTTGCAGGAATTGAACGAATTCAGAGCAAAATACTGGGTATGGCACGTTTTTGGCATCAAAAATAAAACAAACGGTATAAATATACAGGAGCTATAGATGGAAATTGTCATTATCGGTGCTGGTATGGGGGGGTTAACCACAGGAATTGCACTAAAAAAGTTCGGACATAAAGTAACCATCTATGAACAAACACAAAAAATTCTTCCCGTTGGTGCTGCGATCTCTTTATGGTCAAATGGCGTGAAATGCCTAAACTATTTAGGATTGTCTGCTCAAATTGCCAAACTGGGTGGGCAAATGAATGATCTGGCTTATGTCGATGGTTTGACAGGGGAAACCATGACGCAATTTAGTTTGCAGCCGCTCATTCAGGAAGTCGGTCAGCGTCCGTATCCTGTATCGCGCGCCGATTTACAAAACATGCTCATGGATGAATTTGGTCGTGAAGATATTCATTTGGGTAAACGTATGGTGGCCTTGGAGCAACAAGCGGGCAAGGTGAAGCTGCAATTTGAGGATGGTGCCGAAGTTGAAACCGAGCTGTTGATTGGGGCAGATGGCACACACTCGATTACTCGTGCTTATGTACTGGGTGAACAGGTTCAGCGCCGTTATGCAGGCTATGTCAACTGGAATGGACTGGTGGATATTTCTGAAGACCTCGCACCTGCGGAACAATGGACAACCTATGTCGGTGAGGGTAAACGCGCATCGCTTATGCCCGTAGCCGATCAGCGTTTCTATTTCTTTTTAGATGTGCCATTACCTGTGGGCTTGGAGAATGACCGTAGTCAGTATCAAAGTCTGCTCAAAGAATATTTCAAAGGCTGGTGTCCACAGGTTCAAAGCTTGATTGAGCGACTCGATCCGCAAAAAACCAATCGGGTTGAAATTCATGACATTGAGCCGTTTTTGCAGTTCTATAAAGGGCATGTGGTTTTGGTGGGCGATGCCGCACACAGTACCACACCTGATATTGGGCAGGGTGGTTGTCAGGCGATGGAAGATGCGATTTATCTGGCACGTGCCTTACAGGTCAATACTTTGGGTACTGAAGATGCTTTGTCACGTTATCAGGAAAAGCGCAATGAACGCACCAAAGAAATGGTGTTACGCGCACGCAAACGTTGCGATGTGACGCATATGAAAGATGAGGAAACGACTCAAACATGGTACAGCGAACTGCGTCAGGAGCAAGGACCGCATATTATGCAGGGTATTATCAGTAACATCGTGGGGAATGTATTGGATTAATGAGCATCACAAAACAAAAATTCACCCCATAAAAAAGATGCCTTGAAGGCATCTTTTTTAACAACTTGATCAGGCGGTAACGATCACTGAAGTGATCGTTATACCATGAGACTTAGAAGTTGTAAGTGATTCCAAAACGGTTTTGCAAGAATGCATTTGAATCGCCTTTTTGTTTTTGGAAACCAATAAACTCAGACAAGCTCAAACCTTTTAAAGCACCTGTAAAGTTATAGAAGCCATAGAACATCACTTCATACATATCTTTATTGAATTCAGTATTGCTCAAGTCTGTGTATGAGATACGGCTACCAACAAAAGCATTTTCACCAAATGGCGAAGAAAGCTCAGTGGTATAGAAATCACCAGGGCCTAAGTCCTGAGTACTGGTGAAGAATGGCTGTGCAAAGTACGGATCAGAAGAGGTGTTATGTGCATATGGTGTTGGTAAAGTACCGTTACCCCAAGCATCATTTTTCTTGAACACGTGGTCGTAAGCAAGACGCCAAGTTAATTTGTCCGTTGGTTTCAGTTTAAGCTGAGCGCCTAGAGATGTGCTGTCCACTTTACCGAACTGTGCATCGCCAATATCATTGGCATAAGCAGCTTGTACGCTAACTTCTGGTGCCCATTTTACTTTGTCAAAACCAAGGTTAGCTTCGCCATAATACAAGTTGAATGAATCTTCATAGCTTTCTAACCATGCTTGGGTTTTCAGGTATTTATCATCCAGATTGAATTTTTTACCAAGACCAAAGCTCGTTACATGATCAAGGCGCGTGTCTTGTGCAGATGAATATGGGTCATCGTTGTAACGGTCACGGTGTGCAAAACTGTCATCGCCATAGCTTTTGTATTTGTTGACATAGGTTGCACGAACAAAGTTATCTGCATCACCATATTTCATATCAATGCCTTGATATAACCATGGTTGTACACGATAGAATGAGTAATCACCCATAAATGGCAGATCAAGTTTTTGATTACCCACAGTCACAGAGAATTTGTCTTGTGTCCAGTTGATATACGCTTCACCGATTCCGAACGTATCTTGAGAAAGTTCAGATACATCATGCGCGCCATGAGCAAGACGTTTTTGGCCTTCAACGCCAATTACTGCTTGAAAACCGTTGTAGCGTGCAGTTTTGTAGTTAACATAGCCACCCGCAGTCGTTGTATCTTCATCATTTCCAGCAAAATAGGCATTGTTGGTTGAGTAAGATGCTAGACGTAAGCTACCTTCGATGGTTCCACAGCTAAACATCTGTGAAAAATCACTGACATTCGCCGCTTTACAAGCGTCATCACTCGATAATGGCAATGCAAAAACTGAAGAGCATAGGCTGCTGATACCACATAAAAGAAGCGCTTTTTTAAGGCGAATGTTGCTCATTGTAGAATTTCCCCACATGAATAAATTGGTTTACAAGCAAGATGCAAAAATCTGACCAATTTTAAACAAATTTTTATCCCATGTAGTTATTGCAAAGAAAAAAGCGCAGAGAAACGTTGAGAAAAGCAGCAGCTAAGCTTAAAAATGCCTATCTTTTGAATCATATAATGTATGAGTTTTTAAATTTTAAAAAAATAAAATGTAAGGAACTCGTCGAGAAAGAGAGCATTTTATGTGGCATTCTGCTTGGATTTAGTGCAAGAAGTGAATCTGTTTTGACCATTTGGTCTGATTGGTATGGATCCTGAAACTTGGCAGGATCCATATTAATACCCAATAGTTCGCGTCTAGCTTCCTCGATAAGTTGAGTAAGCAAATGGACTAATCAATAGGGGAACATGGAAGTGTTCTTCGGGATTGTTCACATGAAATTGGATACAGACTTTTGGGAAAAAAGTATCGAGCTGTTTTGCTGCGAAGTAAGGGGCAATTTCATATTCAAGCTGATATTCACCAGCAAGAAAATTGGTTAAGCCAAAATCTTTCAAGCGACCATCGGCATCTGTTTGCCCTTGTCCCAATAAAGTATGGTTTGCCGCATCAAATAATTTCACAGTGACAGCCGCAGCAGGTTTGCCTAAGTGTGTATCTAAAATATGGGTACTAATCACGCCTCAATTCCTTGTTCTAGACGATGCAGGGCAATGCCTGCCAGTTGTTGGTGAACCACTTGCTTTTCGGTTTCCAAATCATTTTGTAGGCGCTGCTGCAATGCTTCAAAAACATCCATATGCGTCAGTCCAACCGCTTTAATTAAGAAGATAAAACCAAACTTTTGCTCATAAGCCAGATTGGCTTCATATAAAGCATCGGCTGTTTCGACATCTTGATAGACCAAAGCTTGTTCTTTTTCGGAAAAAGCTTGTTCTTGAGCAGATAGATCTTTTTTAGCTTTTTGTTCGCCAATACGAGGATGGGTGTCGAGAGCAGCTTTAATTTCTTCCCATGTCCATGTTTCAGTTTGCATTTCAGCAGTATTGATCAAGGTATGTTTGCTCGGATAAGGACGCTGTTCAGAGAGATCTCGTATCCATGAGGAAATGTGGACACAATGTTTTAAAAATTCTTGTGCTTGTGTCTCAGAGAGTTGGTTGAATTCAGAAAGTTGCATAATTATGTCCAGTTTATTGTTGCTATTACTCATTTAAACATGTGCATTCATGCCCGAAAAAGCAAGAGCTAAATAGATTTTTTTACTTTGGGAAATGATGTTGATACCAATGCTGGGCAATATCTTGACGGCGACAAATCCAAACCCGTTCATGTGACTGAATATAATCTAAAAAGCGCTGTAGTGCTTTAAAACGGCCAGGCTTACCTAAAATGCGGCAGTGCATGCCAATCGACAGCATTTTCGGAGCGGTTTCACCTTCGGCATACAGCACATCAAAAGCATCTTTTAAATATTGATAGAACTGCTCGCCACTATTGAAGCCTCCTGGTGAACAAAACTTCATGTCATTTGATTCTAAAGTGTAGGGAATAATCAGGTGTGGGCGGCTTTCGCCTTCAGCACTGGTGAGTGTTGTCCAAAATGGTAAGTCATCACCATAGTGATCGCTATCATATTGAATTTGTGGGAACTCAGCCAAAAGTTGACGGGTATTCGGGCTGTCACGACCTGTGTACCAACCGATTGGGGCTTCACCAAATAGGCTTTCAAGCACACTGATCGCCTGATCCATATACTGGCGTTCCAATTCGATCGGCATATCCTGATAGTGAATCCAGCGTTGACCATGCGATGCAACGTCATAACCTGCAGATTTAATGGCTTCAACCACATACGGGTTGCGAATCAGCGCCATACCCACGCCAAAAATGGTCATTGGCAGATTGCGGCGCTGAAACTCTTCGTGAATTCTCCAGAAGCCTGCTCGCGAACCATATTCATACATCGAGTCCATAGACATATGTTTGGCTGGAAAACTGGCTGCACCAATAATGTCTGAGAGAAACTGTTCTGAACCTGCATCACCATGCTCAATATGGTTTTCCGAGCCTTCTTCATAGTTGAGAACAAATTGAACTGCAATCTTGGCTTGATGTGGCCAATTGGCATGAGGAGGCTGGCCATGATAGCCAATCAGGTCGCGAGAATAGGATTCGGAACGAATGGAATCGATGAGCGCTTGACCACGTAAGTAAGGAGATGTCACGGTTGGTTTCCTTTTGATCGTTTTTTGCAAAATATACTTGCATATTTTTGAGTATAGCCTGATATTTAAAATATAAGGACACCGAAACAACATGCAAAAATGGTGACAATATCTTCTATTCAAGAAGAATAAAATCTGATGAATTTAAGTGCTTTCACATTGTTGTATATGAAGTTTTAGGTTAATTACATGGATGGTTGTATTGTTTTGCACAGAGCAGATAGAAAAGAGAGGATGAATTATGAACATTGAAATCCGCACAGATAAAAATATTCAAAATAACGAACGTTTAATTAGTTATATACGTGCAGAACTTACCAATGAATTTCAACGCTACGCTGAACGTATTACCCATTTCTCAGTACATTTGAGTGATGAAAATGGCGATAAAGGTGGCGACGACGACTTACGTTGTATGATTGAAGCGCGTCTGGCAGGCGTGAAACCTGTAGCTGTTTCGCATAAAGCAGGTAATGTTGATACCGCAATTCACGGTGCAATTGAACGTTTGAAACGTAGTCTCGAACATGCGATTGAGAAAAAAGATAATCCTCGCGCTAAACCATTGGTTGAAGCTGAAGAAGAAGATGAAGCATAAGTTTCTGCATGATTGATAAAAGGCTCCTTCGGGAGCTTTTTTATTGCCGCAACAAATCCATTTCTTGTTAAACTGCATCAAGCACATAGCCATTGAGACCATCCCATGCTAACGACAGCACAACATGCTTTGATTGATGCGATTGAACAACTTGACCCTGCAAAAGTACAAGACCTGTTGTCTCAAGGGCTTGATCCTAATTTTATGCACCCTGAAAAAGGTTTACCAGTCACCATCGTTTGTGATGGTTTGTTTCAGTGGTGGGAAATGTTATGTGATGCTTACGAAGCAGGAAAACCACTTTCTGAACAAGAAAAACAACAGGCTCTACAGGCACATCTTGAAATTCTTGAAGCATTGATTCAAGCCAAAGCCAATGTTCATTTGTGGGATGCAGAAGAGTTCTATGGCCCACTTTGGGATGCTGCAAGTGCAGCCTGTGTTCCAGCTGTACAACGCTTACTCGAAGAAAAGGTCAATCCAAATACATTGGATGATGAAGATTTAACCGTGTTATCATCAATTAGCCAATTATTTTTTGAATGTGACTACGATGAAATTGATTGGTCGGAAACTTTGCCAGAGCAAAAGCAAACCTTACAATTACTGCGTGAGCATGGCGCAAAAATGACAAAAGAATTAAATTAACGAAAGCTTAACCACTTGAGAATATCTATGAAACTATGGCAAATCACAGCATTCGCACTGGCTTCAACAGTGAGCATGCACAGTCTAGCGACCGATTTTTCTTTTGACCGCCCAGGTTCAGGTTTTGGTACAAGTATTACACCAGTTGGGCAACTGGCGTGGGAACAGAGCTTGCCAAGCGTGTCGTATACCAAGCAAGGTACGGCAGAAGGTTATGAAAAAACCACGACGATCCAAACAGATATGTTGTTCCGTACGGGTTTGACGGACAGCATGGAACTGCGATTAGGCTGGGAAGGGCCTGCTTGGACACAAATCCGATATGCTGGACAAAAATTCAATGATCATGGTTTGGGTGATGTCTCTGTCGGTGTGAAAAAAGCGATTGATTTGCAAGATGACAAAATGACCAT
Source organism: Acinetobacter sp. MB5 (assembly GCF_003261585.1). GTDB lineage: Bacteria > Pseudomonadota > Gammaproteobacteria > Pseudomonadales > Moraxellaceae > Acinetobacter. Next base: position 59,188 of record NZ_POVU01000007.1, read on the forward strand.
GGCAGTTTTGGGCCAAGTCTCATTGGCGACAGGTAATCAAGGTTTTAGAGAAGATCAGGATACTTATACCATTGGTTCAACCGTGGCTTATCAGCAAAATGACCTCTTAAATACCAGTATTACCATGTACTATGCCATGCAAGATGGCGACTGGTCATGGACAGCTATTCCAACCTTGAATTATAAGATCGTAGGGAAATGGTCGGGTTATTCTGAGTTTGTATACCGTAAACAAGAAAGCAAACACGAACAAACCTCACTGGCAACGGGTCTCGTTTACAATCTTAACAATCGCACACAATTTGATGCCAGTGTTGGTGTTGGTTTGAGTGGTGACGTACCTGACTATTCAGGTGGTTTTGGCGTATCCTACTTGTTCTAAATTGAATGAGCAGATTTGCCCATGCTATTGCATGCTAAAAGAAAGGCAATATTGTGGTTTATACAATATTGCCTTTTGTTTATCGTCTCTTTTCCTGTATTCACTCATGCTGACGAGCTTTTACCCGTTGAGCAGGCATTTCAATTCTCTGCTGAATCTCTTTCAGATCATCAGGCACAACTGTCTTGGAAAATCCAGCCGAATTATTATTTGTACCAGCAGAAATTCACGGTAGAACAAGAGCAGCACAAACTGAAGTTAAAACTGCCAAAAACCATCTCTCAGCATGATGATAATTTTGGAAAAAGCTGGGTTTATTTTAATCAAGTCTCATTTACTATTCCGACCGCACCGAATCAAAGTTATCGGATTACTTGGCAAGGCTGTGCGAAGGATCGTTTATGCTATCCACCGCAAAACATGACCATTCGTACCGATGCTGACGGTCTGGTAAGCATGCAGGATCAGGTGCAAACACAGCCAACTTTACTGGAGCTGTCACAGCAACCCTCGCCCTCTCTGAGTTCCAATAGCACCTCAGCCATGACTGTTGCTGCAACGCCAACAGATTCCAGTATGCAAAGTGCTGATGATGAATCATGGTCACAGCGTTTGAGTCAGCATTCATTTGCTTATGGATTGTTACTGTTTCTCGGTCTCGGAATTTTACTGGCATTTACGCCGTGTTCTTTACCCATGATTCCGATTTTATCGTCTTTGCTGATTCGAGAGCATCGGGGGATTAAAGCATGGATGATCGCTCTCGTTTTTGTCACCAGTATGGCATCGGTCTATGCTGTTTTGGGCATGGTAGCATCATCATTTGGTTTGGGGTTTCAGCGTTGGTTACAGCAACCTAGCATTTTAATGGCGTTTAGTTTGTTGTTTGTGGTATTTGCCTTAAACCTGTTTGGACTATTTGAAATTAAATTACCGCATCGCTGGGTGCATCATCTAGATCAGGCACAATCCATGCAAAAAGGCGGCTCATTGCTCGGTGCAGCCGTGATGGGTGTTATTTCTGCTTTACTGGTTGGGCCTTGCATGACGGCACCACTCGCAGGCGCATTGCTATTTATTTCACAAACTCAAAATCAGTGGCATGGTGCAATTTTGCTGTTTGGCTTGGGCTTTGGAATGGGTATTCCTATGCTCCTCGTGAGTTTGCTGGGTGCAAAAGTACTGCCGAAAGCAGGACTCTGGATGATGCAAGTTAAAGTGATCTTTGCGTTTGTCATGTTGGGTTTGGCCGTTTATTTTATTCGACCGATCTTACAAGCAGGGGCATGGCAGTGGCTGAATATCCTGCTCATTTTAAGCTTTACGGCATATCTATGTTATGGATTGTTCAAACATGCTCGCGGTTTAAAGTGGCTTTATGCAGCATTATTACTGAGCCTTGTCCCCGCTTATGCCTATCAACAGTATCAATGGTGGCAAGGACAAACTGCTGTTGAAGAAAGTGCAAAATCATCATGGCATGTCGCTAAAACTGCCAAAGAATTTCAAAATCTGTTACAGCAAGCACCGAAAGGGCAAGCGATTGTGGTCGATATTTATGCGGACTGGTGTGTGGCTTGTCAGCCCATTGAACATCACATTTTACCTCAGACACAGGTACAGCAAGCACTTGAACCTTTTTATCGAATCAAGCTGGATTTAAGTCAGTACGATGCTTCTCATCAAGCTTTACTGAAGCAATGGGATGTTTTGGGCCCACCAACCTACCTGTTTTTAAATCAGCAGCATCAAGAGCAGCGTCGTTTACGTCTCACGGGCGAGTTCAAAATGGAGACTCTATTGCAGCGTTTGCAACAGTTATCCTCTCGTTAACCAGTCAAACTAAATACCATAGATCGGGTGAAAGTAAGCAGATTGGATTTAGCTTACTTTCATTATTTGAAATAAGTTTCTCATAAAAATTGTATTGATTACTCAAAATAATGAAAGAATAAACATTGGGTTGTAATGCAATATCGCGATCAATTGGTTTTTATCTACTGTATTGAGTAAAGACACAGCAATTGATTTCCTAATATAAAATTTCAGGGGGCCTATAGTTTTATTTTATGTGGGAGAGATGCAATATAAGTCAACTGTATGGGGATCGTTACAAGGCTACACTAAACGGTCACACTGAAAAATTGCAAATTGGCTGTGTATTTTGAATACTGAAACTCGGAAATAACACAGATGATTAGGAAAAAATAATGAAAAAAATGTTACTCGTTTTGGGCTTATTTGGTGCTGCAATTGCTGCACATGCAGCAGATCAGCTCAATGGTACAGTTTGGCAGACCATTGATGATGCAACCAACAAACCAAAAGCATTGGTTGTTTTTACTGAGCAAAAAAATGGAACCTTGTCTGCGAATATTCAGAAAGTACTGACCCCAGGTGAGGAAAATGCCTGTACAAAATGTGATGGCCCTTATAAAAATAAATCACTGCGTGGTCTAACGATTGTTCGCGGCTTAAAAAATGTGGGGGGCAATGAATATGATAATGGTTCGATTCTAGACCCCAAAAATGGCAAAACTTATAGCTTAAAAGGTGAATTAATTAACGGTGGGAAACAGTTGAAAATTCGAGGTTACCTCGGTTTTTCTGTACTTGGGCGTAACCAGACGTGGAATCGTGTCCACTAAAGATATGTTGTGATAAAAGCAAAGCCTAGACTGTTCTAGGCTTTTTTATTTTTAGGCTAAGTTGCGATATGCAGCTTCGTCAAAGCCTACAATAAAGCCTTGAGTTGTCGCGAGCACAGGGCGCTTAATGAGGCTGGTATGCGTGGTTAAGGCTTCAATCAGATTATCTTCACTGGCAAGAGCATGCTGTTGTTCAGCTTCACTCAATTTACGCCAAGTAGTGCCTTTTTTATTGAGAATCAGGTCTTGCCCGCAGGTGTCAAGCCAATGCTTTACTGTTGTTGCATCAATGCCTTGTTTTTTATAATCATGGAATTCATAGCTCAAGCCTAACTCGGTCAGGAGGTCAAAGGCTTTTTTCATGGAATTACAATTTTTGATGCCGTAGATTTTCAGCATATTCATCACTCATCTATAGTTATGACGAATGAGCTTAACTAAAAAATATTTGTTCGGCTATGATTATCTTGAAAGGGAGAATGGGTCTTCCAAATAGAGAAAACCCGCATTAGATCATCCTGATTATGCGGGTCTCATTTACAACGTCCGATGTCACATCCTTGAAAAACAACCTAAATAATTTAGTTTGTTTTTACTTTCATCCTACGGCGTCCTATCCTTTTGCTGTCATCCTGACATGTCCCTGTGCCGTGCAACTATATTGCTACAAACTGATGTCAGAAAAAAGCTATCTTGGCGACAAACGCTGTAAGCATTTTTTACTAGTTTTGTGAACATGTGTTCACAATTTTAATTTAACTGATAATCAATAATGACTGGAGCATGATCACTAAACCACTGATCTTTATACACCCATGCATTGATTGTGCGGGTTTTCCAGTCAGGTGAACAAGCTTGGTAGTCAATGCGCCAACCGACGTTTTTCGCACGTGCCTGTCCTCGGTTTGACCACCACGAGTAGAGTTCAGCTTCCTGACGAACCACACGGAAGGTATCGACATAGCCTAGCTCATCATAAATATGATCAAGCCAAGCGCGTTCATGCGGTAGACATCCAGATGCTTTTTGATTACCTGACCAGTTTTTAATATCAATGCGCTTATGCACAATGTTGTAATCCCCACACACAATGATCGATTTATTTTCATCGCGCCATTGTTTCAGGATTTTTTTATATTCATCTAAAAAGTGATCTTTGCGGGCTTGTGCTTCGTCACCTGAAGAGCCAGAAGGAAGGTACAGAGAAGCGATATGTACAGGTTGCTCTAAGCCTAAATCGAACTCGGCACAAATAAAACGCCCTTGTGAGTCTGCAAGTTCAAAGCCTAAGCCATCTTTCACCGAAATAAATGGCAGGCGGCTATAGATCGCCGTACCTGCATAGCCTGCACGCTCAGCAGGAAACAGATGCGTATGCCAGCCTTCAGGTCTAAATTTATCTGTCCATTGGGCATGGGTAATACGACTTTCCTGAATGCAGACCACATCGGCATCGGACTGTTCTAACCAGTCGAGTAGACCTTTGGTCACGGAAGAACGTAGTCCATTTACGTTAATTGAGACTACACGTAGAATTTTTGCCTCACTTGGATAGTGATCCTTTGGTATCATGCTCAAGTCTTACCTCAATATCTGAATTTGGAGCTCTCATGACAACGCCGTCTCAATTTAACCCACAGGCTTTTATTGACCTTGCTTTATCACGAGGTGTGCTGAAGTTTGGTGAGTTTACTTTAAAATCGGGTCGTGTTAGCCCTTATTTTTTTAATGCAGGTTTGTTAAATGATGGTGAAGCATTGTCATTGCTTGCGCAAGGCTATGCCGATCAATTGGTTCAATCTGACAATGTTGAAGTGATTTTTGGCCCTGCGTACAAAGGAATTCCTTTCGTTGCGGCAACAGCAGTGGCATTGTCGCAAGTTCATGGTAAAAGTGTACCTTGGGGTTTTAACCGTAAAGAAGCCAAAGATCATGGCGAAGGCGGTGTTTTAGTCGGTGCAGCAGTAGAAGGCAAAAAAGTCTGGATCATTGATGATGTGATTACTGCAGGTACTGCGATTCGTGAAGTCGTCACCATTTTGAAAAATGCGGGTGCAAGCATTGCGGGCGTGTTGGTGGCATTAGACCGTCAGGAACGTGGTCAAGGTGAATTGTCTGCGATTCAGGAAGTACAAAAAGAACTTGAGATTCCTGTACATGCCTTAATCACGATGAAAGATTTGATGGATTATCTGGATGCGAAAGGCGAGAAAGAAGCTTTAGCGAATATGCAGGCGTACCGTGAGAAATACGGTATCTAATTCAAAAAGGGAGCATGTGCTCCCTTTTTTACGCGGAATCATTTAGTCAGATTTGGGGTAAATGATAAGAGTGTTATCCTCAAAATTTTATATCTCAATTTTTTTCAAATCATGGTGTTTGAAATTTAACTTAGCGCTATACAGGCTAAGCATTTCAGTGAAATTCAAGCATGAAAAGATTGACGTATAATTCATAAATTTTTCTTATAAAAATGAAAGGAACGTTCAATGCGAATTAATAAAGATACAACATTGTGTATGTCGCTTGCGAGCAAGCCAAGTAACTTTGGAACACGATTTCATAACTATCTTTATGAAGCGCTAGATTTAAATTTTTTATATAAAGCATTTGCTCCTCAAGATTTAGCGCAGGCCATCGCAGGAGTACGTGGATTACCTGTTCGTGGTTGTGCTATTTCAATGCCTTATAAAGAAGCTGTGATTACTTTGGTTGATGAAATGGATGCGTCTGCCAAAGCCATTCAATCAGTCAATACCATTGTGAATACAGACGGTGTATTAAAAGCATATAACACTGACTTTATCGCAATTAGTAAAATTATTGAAAAATATGACATTTCACCTGCAACCAAGTTCGCATTAAAAGGAAGTGGTGGAATGGCAAAAGCGGTAGCATTTGCTTTAAAAAGCAAAGGTTTTTCAAATGGAATTATTGTTGCCAAAAATGAAACTTCAGGGCCTGAACTGGCTCAAAGCAGTGGCTATGCTTGGCAAAAAGAATTGGAAGATGCAGACGTTGAGTTGTTAATTAATGCGACACCTGTGGGTATGGCAGGCACAGCATTTGCAGATGATCTGGCATTTTCAGAGCAGATGATTACTGCGGCAAATCTGATTTTCGATATCGTCGCATTGCCTGAAAATACACCTTTGATTCAGTTGGCTCAAACGCAAGGAAAACCAACCATTCAAGGTTCCGAAGTCTTTGCATTGCAAGCTTTAGAGCAATTTTATTTATATACAGGCGTGTATCCAAGCCAAGAGATATTTAATGCAGCAGCTAAATTTTCCAGAGCAGGTTGATGGAAATCTAAATATTTCACTTTTTATTGAGAGAATCTGGTTCATCGCATTTTAAACAGTTGAGATACATCCCTAATTTTTCTTGACGCCCTTGCTTAGTCATGACCCAAGGGCGGTTTTGCCAAGGTGGGGTATGCCTGACATGTTGCGTATGCCCACAGGCCAAATCAGCAACCCAGTGCTGTTCTTCATCCAGATGAAACCCAATAATTGCCTGTTGCATTACATCTCCAATCATTTTGTTGTAAAGAATACGTCACGCTTTACTGAAATTCAGAAAAAGACAGTCACAATCTCCGTTATACTTTTTCTCATTAGAAAATAGTTAGAGTAAAAAATCATGCGCGTACTGGTTGTGATGGATCCCATTGAAAATGTCAATCTGAAAAAAGATTCCACGATGGCCATGCTTTGGACAGCGAGTCGTCGTGGGCATGAATTGGGATATGCTTTACAACAAGATTTGTATATCGATCAGGGAAAAGCATTTGGTCTCATTTCACCACTGAAAGTATTTGAAGATTATCAGCATTATTACGAGTTGGGTGAAAAGCAGAAGCAATCACTGGCAGATTACGATGTCATCTTGATGCGTAAAGATCCGCCATTTGATATGAACTTTGTCTATACCACGTATATTTTGGAACAGGCAGAGCGTGAAGGTGCATGGATCATTAACAAACCACAGTCGCTCCGTGATTGTAATGAAAAACTGTTTGCAACCCAGTTTCCAGAGCTTCAAGTGCCAACTTTGGTGACATCACAAGAAAGCTTGATGCGCGAATTTATTGTTGAGCATGGTGATGTGATCGTTAAACCGCTTGATGGTATGGGTGGAATGGGAATTTTTCGTTTATTCCAAGATGGCGTCAATATTGGTTCGACGCTTGAAATTCTGACTCAGAATGGTCAGCAACCGATTATGGCACAGCGCTATATCCCTGAAATTGTCGAAGGGGATAAACGTATTTTAATGGTCAATGGTGAACCTATTCCATATTGCTTGGCACGTATTCCACAAAATGGAGAAGTCCGTGGCAACTTGGCTGCGGGTGGCTTAGGTCAAGCTCGTCCATTAACTGAGAACGACAAACGTATCGCTGAAAAGGTAGGGCCATTCTTGCGTGAAAAAGGTCTGATCTTTGTCGGTTTAGATGTGATTGGTAATTATGTCACTGAGATCAATGTGACTAGTCCAACCTGTATTCGTGAAATTGATGCACAGTTTGGAACATCGATTGCCGATACCTTGTTTGATGTGTTAGAAAAAGGCCGTTAATTTATTGCCTAACTTTATCCATGAAAAAAATTAAAAAATTCTTACAACAAGAGCGTACACAACGTGCGCTCAATGAATTTAAGCAGTTACTGCAACAGCATCCAAAACAAACCTTGTTTGATAGCATGACATTATTTACATCTGCCAAATCTTTTGAAAAAAATAGTCTGCTTGGCAATCCTGTATTCAATGAACTTGGCCTACACCGTTATCGAGTCAAAAAAGCAGCCGAAATGGCTACAAAACGCCGTGAAAAATTGGCAGTTCATCTTGAGACTGAAGATGTTGCACAGTTTGAGCAAAATGGCTTTATTCTCAAAGAAAATTTTTTAGATGATGCCCAGTTTCAGGCGTTAAAAGCTGAGTTATTGGCAACACCATTACAAACACGAGAAACCTTGCAAGGTGATACGGTGACGCGCCGTATGGCACTCGATCAACAGGCTTTAAAACAATTACCTGTGACTACTCAATTATTGGCAAGTTCAAACTGGCAAAATTTATTGAACTATGTGGGTAGCTTTAAAGTCCAACCTGTCTATTATTTACAGATGATTTTTTCCCATGTTCGTGATGCACGTCCTGATCCTCAGACCAACTTGCATAGTGATACTTTTCATCCGAGTGTTAAGGCTTGGCTATTTTTAGAAGATGTTGCAGAGGATGAAGGTCCTTTTGTATATGTGCCAGGTTCACATCGCGTGACTGAACAGCGTCTTGCGTGGGAGTATCAAAAATCTCTTAGCATTCATGCAAAGACTGAGGCAATGACGCGTCGAGGTTCCTTTCGGGTTCAGCAAGATGAACTGACAGGTTTAGGATATGCTGAGCCGAAAGCCTTTGCTGTGAAAGCCAATACTTTGGTGGTTGCGGATACCTATGGCTTTCACGCACGAGGTCAGAGTATTCACCCATCAACGCGCATTGAGCTTTGGGCCTATGCACGCCGTAATCCATTCCTCCCTTGGACGGGTTTTGACCCAGTGGCTTTACCCGTGATTAAGCATCGGTTGATTCCTTTATACTGGTGGGGGCTCGACTATTTAGAGGAAAAATTCCAGCAAAAAAGCCCTTGGCGTGATATTGGGAAAAAATCTGCAACAGACCCTGTAGTGGTTCGAAAAAAATAACTTGTGTGATGATTCGACAACTAATGTTGTAGAACAAGATCAGCATCACTTTAATTAATCAATATTTGTTTAAATGACGTGAAAATCATTCACGCCAATATGACTTTATGATTAAAATAAGCCTAGAAATTTATGTAACTTGCACAGCCGAAGTATTTGACAGTGACCAATTCTCAATCACAAAAATCTAAACACATTATGATGATGGCTGCGGGTACGGGTGGACATGTTTTCCCAGCATTAGCCGTCGCAAAACTATTACAAGAACAAGGTCATCAGGTGTCATGGTTGGCGACGCCTGCAGGCATGGAAAACCGTTTATTGAAAGACCAAAACATTCCGATGTATCAGATTGATATACAGGGTGTTCGCGGTAATGGATTGCTACGCAAATTGGTAGCTCCTTTTAAAATTTTGGGGGCAACACTGGCTGCAATGCGTTTTATGAAACAACAGAAGGTGGATGTAGTTGCGGGCTTTGGCGGTTATGTAGCAGGGCCAGGTGGTTTGGCTGCTCGTGCATTGGGTATTCCTGTACTGATTCATGAACAAAATGCAGTTGCAGGTTTTACCAACATACAGTTGTCACGAGTCGCGAGTAAAATTTGTCAGGCATTTCCAAATACCTTTCCTGCTTCAGATAAAGTGGTCACAACGGGAAATCCTGTCCGTAAAGAAATTACAGATACCTTAACCCCGAAGTGGCGTTATCAGACCCGTGAGCAAGAGCAGTTACCACTGAATATTTTAGTAGTGGGTGGTTCATTGGGGGCGCAGGCACTCAATGAAAAATTACCTGAGGCTTTCAAACAGTTGAATGTACCGTTGCATATTACCCATCAGTGTGGTCAAAAGCAGCTTGCTGAAACCCAAACCCGTTATGCCAATGCACCTGAACAGTTAAAAGTTCAAGTCGTTCCATTTATTGAGGATATGGCAAAAGCATATAGTGATGCTGACCTGATTATCTGCCGAGCAGGTGCTCTAACCGTTACGGAAGTGGCAACCGCAGGCGTGGCAGCCGTCTTTATTCCATTGCCAAGTGCAGTCGATGATCATCAAACCGCAAATGCACGTTTCCTTGAGGGTGTCGGTGCGGCAAAAATCTGTCCACAAAGCACCATGACCTCTGAAAGCTTACAACAGTTATTGACGCCACTGATGAACCGTCAGCTTTTGTCTGAAATGGCGATTAAAGCCCGTCAACACGCACAACCAGAAGCCACCCAACATGTGGTGGACTTAATCCAAGCATTATAGTTAGAGCATCGTATGTCATCGACAACCCCAGTAGATCAAGTCAACAAACTTATCAAAGTGCCTGAAATGCGCCGTATCAAACACATTCATTTTGTGGGAATTGGTGGGGCAGGGATGTGCGGTATTGCCGAAGTCTTAAAAAACCAAGGTTACTGTGTTTCTGGTTCAGATATTAAAGCCTCAAAAACGACAGCACAGCTCGAAGCGAAAGGTATTCAGGTTTATATCGGACATGCAGCTGAAAACGTGCTGGGTGCCAATGTTCTCGTGGTATCGACAGCAATCGATCATGAGAATCCTGAAGTGAAAGCAGCATTGGAACAGCGTATCCCAGTGGTTCGCCGCGCAGAAATGCTAGGTGAATTGATGCGCTATCGCCACGGGATTGCGGTTGCAGGTACACATGGTAAAACCACAACCACCAGTTTACTGACCACCATGTTGGCAGAAGAAAACCTTGATCCAACTTATGTGATTGGTGGTTTACTCAACCGTACAGGCGTGAATGCTGCACTAGGTGCGAGTCGTTATATTGTGGCGGAAGCCGATGAGTCTGATGCGTCATTCTTATTTTTACAGCCAATGGCTGCGATTATTACCAATGTCGATGCTGACCACATGGACACTTACGAAGGTAGTTTTGATAAGTTAAAAGACACCTTTGTTGAGTTTATTCACCGTTTACCATTCTATGGTTTGGCTGTGGTGTGTGGTGATGATGCCAATGTCCGTGAAATCATGCCGCGTTTTGGCCGTCCAACGCTGACCTATGGTTTTAAAGAAGATAACGACATTCGTGCAGTTGAAGTTGAACAAGACGGTATGCGTTCACACTTTACCGTTTTGCGTAAAAACCGCGAGCCGTTACGCGTGACCATCAATCAGCCTGGTCTACATAACATTTTAAATGCTTTGGCTGCGATTGGTGTTGCGACCGATGAAGGTGTTTCTGATGCGGCAATTTGTCGTGCCTTGGAAGGCTTTAGCGGTGTTGGTCGTCGTTTCCAAGTCCAAGGCGAGTATGCGCTGGGCGATGGTAATGTAAAACTGGTGGATGACTATGGTCACCATCCCAAAGAAGTTGAAGCCACCATTAAAGCCGCACGCCAAAGTCATCCAGATCGCCGTTTGGTGATGCTGTTCCAACCGCACCGCTTTAGCCGTACACGCGATTGTTTTGATGATTTTGTCGATGTTTTATCGCAAGTCGATCAATTACTGTTACTTGAAGTTTACCCAGCAGGCGAAAAACCGATTGTGGGTGCAGATAGTCGCTCACTCGCACGCAGTATTCGCTTACGTGGTGAAGTTGAACCGATCTTGATTGATCCAGTCGAAGGTAGCCTCGAAAATGTCATTCAAAAAGTGTTACAACCAAATGACTTGTTATTAACACAAGGTGCGGGTAACGTGGGTGCAATTTCGGTTGAGTTAGCGCAAAAACGCTTATTTATAAAATAATCCCGTTTGGGTGATTTGCTTAGATTCAAGGATAAAAAACGTGTCAGATGCTTCAAAATTCGGCAAGGTTGCAGTGTTATTGGGTGGACGTTCAGCAGAGCGTGAAGTTTCCTTAGATAGTGGTCGAGCAGTTCTTGAGGCATTGTTGCGTTCAGGTGTCAATGCAGAAGCATTTGATCCACAAGAGCGTAGCGTGACTGAACTGGTTGGCTATGACCGCGCATTTATTGTGTTACATGGTCGTGGTGGTGAAGATGGTCAGATTCAGGGTGTTCTTGAATGGCTGAATATTCCATATACAGGTACGGGCGTACAAGGCTCTGCCATTGGTATGGATAAAGTTAAAACCAAGCAAGTTTGGCAGGGTTCGGATTTGCCAACGGCACCATATCGCATCATTAGCAAAGAGACTGATTTAAATGAAGTCGTTGCAAGTTTAGGTTTACCTTTAATCATCAAGCCTGTGCATGAAGGCTCTAGCGTTGGCATGAGTAAAGTCGAAAAAGCTGAAGACCTTGCTGCTGCAATTGCGAAAGCAACTCAGCATGATGCTGTGGTTATGGCTGAAAAATGGATTACGGGGCGCGAGTTTACGATTTCATTTCTAAATGGACAGCCATTACCTGTGATTCGTTTGCAGCCACCTGCAGATGTTGCTTTTTATGATTATGAAGCAAAATATCAGCGCAATGATGTGCAGTATGGTATTCCTTGTGGTTTGAGTGAGTCAGATGAGCAGCGTTTACAAGCGCTGTGCCTGCGTGCTTTCCAAGCAGTAGGTGCAAGTGGCTGGGGGCGCATTGATGCCATGCAAGATGAAAGCAATAATTTCTGGTTGCTTGAAGTCAATACAGTTCCAGGCATGACCAGTCATTCTCTTGTCCCTAAGGCTGCAAAAGCGGTTGGGTATGACTTTGACAGCTTGTGTCTTTCGATCCTAGAACAAACGCTCACGGATGTGGCTCACTAATTTATGGCGCAACTACCAGCTTCAATGCGTCGTAAACCACGCGCAGCAGTCACCTCTATTCACGAAAAGCCACCTACACGCGCTGAGCAAATGGCGAACGTAGGTGGTTGGATATTGTTAATAATTGCAACAACTGTTTTTATTGCCGGACTTTATGGGTTATATAAGATTATTACAGATGCGCGTGTTGCAGACCTTCAAGTCGTTGGAAATGACTCTGCGATAGAAGCTCAACAGGTCACATCTTATGTTCAGCCGATCATGCGAGATAATTACTTTACTTCAGATCTGGAAAAAATTCGCGATCGGACTTTAGATATTTCGTGGGTGGATCGAGTCGTTGTTTCTCGTGCTTGGCCAAATGCAATTCGTGTACGTGTTTTTCCACGACATGCAATTGCCCGCTGGGGAACAGGTCGTTTACTGAGTGATAGTGGTGATGTATATAGTGAAGCGGTGCCGCAGCCACATAACGATTTGCCACTGTTGCATGGGCCAACAAGCCAGTCTCAGCTAATGATGCGGCGCTATAATGAAATAAATCAATTATTTCAACCTTTTAATATTCATTTAAAAGAGTTGTATTTAACAGAACGTATGACGTGGTTTATGCAGTTTGATTCGGGTTTACGCATTATCGTAGATCAAGATCAAACCATGAGTAAACTACAGCGTTTAAGTACGCTGGCAGGTACAGACTTAAAACCAATTTGGTCTCAAATTGCCACTGTAGATTTGCGTTACCGAAATGGTCTGGCAATTCAGTGGAAAGGTGCTGCGCCTGTTTCGCATGGACAATTTGTAGTGAGTAATAATGTCACCAGTATTTCTGCAAGTGAGCCAAATACGGCTCAAGTGCATTAATTACTGATGGCGCTATACCAAAAATTAATCATAAATCAATGGTAGTAGGTAATGAGTGAAGCGGTTCCCTCAGTTGTAGCAATAGACATCGGGACGCACAAAGTTTCAGTCTTGATTGGTAAAGTCCATGCTCCTGACAACATTCAGGTTGTTGGTATGGCAACTGCACGCAATCGCGGCATGAATAAAGGCAAAATTGTTAGTCTAGATAAGGTTATTTCTGCAATTAAAAACGCAGTGTCTGAAGCTGAGAACATGGCCGAATGTCGTGTGCATTCCGCATGGATTTCGATTCCGAGTACTGATTTAAAAAGCTTTTATGCAGCTGGACGTACACCAATAGCCAACCCTGACCACACCATTACTACCAACGAAGTTGTGCGTGCCTTAGAGTTGGCAAAAGCCAGCCATATTACGCCAGACCATTATCTTGCGAGTGCTGTCCCTTTAGGTTTTGAGCTTGATGATTCACAGCAGTGGGTTATCAATCCGATTAATATGTCCGCACATAGCATGACGGGGCATTATCAATTGATGATGCTACCGATCAGCACCATGCAAAACCTTGATCGTGCCATGAAAGGTGCCAATATTGGGGTTGAGCGTATGGTCATTTCATCCTTGGCAACAGCCGAAGCAAGTTTGTTGCAGGATGAAAAAGATTATGGTGTTTGTTTACTTGATATTGGTGCAGGAACAACCAATTTGGCAGTGTATCTGGATGGGCGCTTAGCACTGACCAGAACATATACCGTTGGTGGTGAACATGTCACCCGAGATATTGCTGCGGTACTGCAAACGACTACTGAAGAAGCAGAACGGATCAAGATTCTGCATGGTTGTGTTGATATGAATGTGGTCAAACCCGATCATATGCTTCAGGTGCAAGGTATTGAAGGGCCACAAACGATTAGCCGTATTGAACTGAGCGAAATCATCATTGCACGCTACGAGCAGATTTTAAACATGATTCATCAAGATCTTGAAGATACAGGTGCAATTCATGGTCTATATCATGGCGTGGTGTTAACTGGTGATGCTTGTCAGATTGAGGGCATGGTAAGTTTGTCTCGTAAAATTTTTGGTGTTTCGGCACATTTAGGCAATCCACCTTTACAGGTCAATGCAGATGATGCATATTTAGCCGCATTACGTCGCTCACAATATATTACGGCTGCAGGTTTATTGATGTATAGTCAGAGCGAAACATCCGATGCAATCGAGGTTGCAGATGAACACGGAGATAAAACAATGATGAATCGTTTAAGAAATGGATGGAATTCATTAAACAATAAACTAAAATCTATTTTCTAAGTTCGTTTCGTTGATGGATATTGTTGGGAAGTTGTAAGCAAAAAGTTCTATACTTGACAAAGATGGCTTTAGCACAGCATCCTAAAAAAATTGTATTTTATATAGACGTTCAAGGCAGTATACGGGCTCAAGTGGCTGCCAATAAGCATTAGGAACACTCAAGGTCATGGCCTCATTTGAATTTTTAGACGACGAACAAACTGATGGTAACGGTCAAGCCCGTTTCACTGTATTTGGTGTAGGTGGTGGCGGTGGTAATGCCGTTCAGCACATGGTGCAGTCTGACATTAAAGGTGTAAAGTTTGTTTGTGCCAATACAGACAAACAAGCCTTAGACCGCATGAACGCACCATTCAAAATTCAGCTTGGTGAACAAAGTACTCGTGGCTTGGGTGCTGGTGCTAATCCTGAAGTTGGTCAGATTGCGGCAGAAGAAAGCCGTGAGTTGATCCGTCAGCATCTTGAAGGTGCAGACATGGTATTTGTTACCGCAGGTATGGGCGGTGGAACAGGTACTGGTGCAGCGCCTGTTGTGGCGGAAATTGCTAAAGAAATGGGTATATTAACTGTAGGTGTGGTGACTACACCATTTAATTTTGAAGGTCGTCGCCGTCAAAAGTCTGCAGAAAAAGGCATTGAAGCACTTGAGCAATTTGTTGACTCACTGATTATTATTCCAAATGAACGCCTGTTGAATGTCTATGGTGACATTTCTATGCAGGATGCTTATCGTAAAGCAGATGACGTTTTGTTAAATGCTGTGCGGAGTATTTTTGATTTGGTGGTACGTCCAGGTCATATTAACCTTGACTTTGCTGACTTGAAAACAGCGATGAGTACTCGTGGTTATGCCATGATGGGTGAGGGTAAAAGCTCTGGTCCAGACCGTGCGGAAGAAGCTGCACGTTTGGCAATTCGTAGCCCATTGCTTGATAATGTGAACATCATGAATGCCAAAGGTGTGTTAATTAACATCACAGGTGGTAATGATGTCACCTTGCGTGAAACGCAAATTATTACTGATGTTGTGAACCAAATTGTTGATTTAGATGAAGGTGAAGTCTTCTTTGGTACAGTTTTTGATCCTGATGCACGTGATGAAATTCGCGTAACAGTCATTGCAACAGGTCTTACACGTAACTCAAACAATCTGGAAGCAGCACGTGCCAAAGCTGCAGCGGCTCAAGCTGCTGCCGCTATGCAGCAACAGCCACAGCAAATTGCTGAGGATGATGATATTCCTGCAATTCAACGCCAATATCAGGCAGGAGGTGCACCTGCACGTCCAGTTGCTGCGTCAAGTAATAGCTCACGTCCAAACCCGATGAGTATTCAAGATTACTTGAAAAAACAACAAGGTAAGTGATGATTGGAATATCCAATCTACTTAAAAGAAAAAAAGGTAGGCAATTCGCCTACCTTTTTTGTTTTTTATCAATGATTAATTATGCTAATCTTGAGCAGTTTGTAAAGGTAGAAGACAATAACAGATGTTGAAACAGCGTACCCTCAAGCGTGTTGTCAAGGCCAGCGGCATTGGTTTACACAGTGGGCAAAAAGTCATGATTAACTTTGTGCCGCATACGGTTGACTCGGGTATTGTGTTTCGTCGAATTGATCTTAATCCGCCTGTTGATCTTCCTGCAGATGCGATGCTGATTCAAGAAGCTTTTATGTGTTCGAATTTGGTTCAAGAAGACATTAAGGTTGGCACCATCGAACATGTTATGAGTGCAATTGCTGCTTTAGGGATTGATAACTTAATTGTTGAGGTGTCTGCTTCAGAAGTCCCAATTATGGACGGAAGTGCAGGGCCATTTATTTACTTGCTCATGCAAGGTGGGCTTGTTGAACAGGATGCACCAAAGAAGTTCATTAAAATTTTAAAACCAGTTGAAGCTACGATTGCCGATAAACGTGCTGCATTTACACCACATCATGGTTTTCAGCTCAACTTTACCATTGATTTTGACCATCCTGCCTTTGCGAAAGAATACCAGTCAGCCACCATTGATTTTTCAACAGAAACTTTTGTGTATGAAGTGAGTGATGCACGAACGTTTGGTTTTATGAAAGATCTTGATTATCTTAAGGCCAATAACCTTGCACTAGGTGCAAGTCTTGAGAATGCGATTGGTGTTGATGATACAGGTGTTGTGAATGAGGAAGGCTTGCGTTATGACGATGAATTTGTGCGTCATAAAATTCTAGATGCAGTGGGTGATCTGTATTTACTCGGTCATCAGATTATTGCGAAATTTGATGCTTATAAGTCTGGGCATGCACTCAACAATCAATTATTACATCAGGTAAAAAGTGACCCGAGTAATTATGAAATTGTAACATTTAATGACATCTCGGATTGTCCTATCCCTTATGTAAATGTGAGCTAAACCGTTAAATTTTCAAGCGCCGACTGACTTTTTACCAAAAATTAAATTGTATATTATTTAATCAAATATATTAAAATAAAGCATAAAAATTACATTGTTACTTTATAACGCTTGCTAAATTGCGTATAGCTTGGCTAAGCTTAGGGTCGTTCACAAACTGTGCTGCGCTTTGTAACATTTGTTGTGTTTCTGCAGAAACAGGGTGATCTTTGTTTATAGATTTTTTTTGAATATTTTTCGTACGAAGACGAACTTGAATTTTTTGTAAATCTTTTAATTCTTCTCGTTGGGAAAGTTGAGCAACATATTGTTTCTGTAGGTATCCCAGTTGGCTAATCATCGCTTGATTTTCACCTGTGATCGTTAAAACACCATGTTGATAGCATACCACTTGCCATTGTTCTGGTTGTGGTAAAAGCGGTTGAATGATTTTAGTCAGCATTTGCCAATATTGGACTTGTTTGGTGAGTTGTTGAATATTTGCTGCCTTTGTTTGGGGTTGGTTAGATTTAAATAAATTTTTAGGCTGTGACATGGCAGAGTCCTATGCTTTGCAATGTATTCATCTTAAAAGGTTGCTTGAGTCTAAACAAGAAGTCAAAGGCTGTTTTCGTAATGCTTCAGTTAAGCAATTTTTAGAGGTTTTTATGCGACGTATTTTATTGGCATTATCTTTAGTGGTTTCGACGCCACTGGCATTTGCGGATTTAATTGATACATCATCAAATGCAGCAAATTCAACAGACCGTCTTGGAGAGTTGAGTCGTACACTTTCACATGGTTCTTACTCTACAGAAGCAAATGATGTGGATGAAGGTGAAGATGCTCCTCAAGTTAATGTAACCCTTCGTGGTCATAAATCAGTTGAATTTAATAATGCTTCGATCGCTAAAAAGTACGGAACCTCTAATCTAAGTGTTTCAAATACAGGTTCAAGCTCGGGTGTCATGTCTTGGTTAAAAGCCAATCCTTTGCCTGGTATGGTGCGTGTAAGCTCACAATATGGAACACGTGTTTTTGGTGGAAAGTCTGAATACCATCCTGGGGTGGATCTTGCTGCACCAAGTGGTACACCAATTTATGCTTCTGGTTCTGGTGTAGTAACACGTTCTGGTTGGGTAAATGGTTATGGTCAAATGATTGAAATTAACCACGGTAATGGTTATATCACCCGTTATGCGCATGCATCTCGTCTATTGGTCAGTGTGGGTGAGCATGTACAAGCAGGCGAAGAAATTGCAAAAGTGGGTTGTACAGGTCGTTGTACCGGTGCCCATTTGCATTATGAAATTGTACAAGACGGTCAACGTAAGAATCCAAGTACCTATCTTGCAATGCTGCCGTAATTTTAGGTATTTAAAATTGTAAAGTGACATATCATGAGTAAAAACCTCTAAAACCGCTCTTGATATTTTGCTTTTTTATGAAAATCGCCACTTGTTGGCGATTTTTTTGTCAATAAACATTTTTAGGATAACGATTATTTATTTTCTAAATATTGGTATCCATTTGTATTTAAAAGTAGCCATAACTTTTTCAACTAAAACATGGTAAAACTAGCGAGTTGTCTAAAATGATTAAGGAAAGGTGAAACATGGCGTATTATGGTGATTCTGACGCGCAGGAAACCCTAGAATGGGAAGATGCTTTTGATTCAGTGTTACAACATATGGGAACAGAGCGAGCAGCGTTCTTATTAGAAAAACTTTATCAACGCGCAATTGCTAAACATGTTCCTATTCAGCGCCTAAATACCCCATACCTCAATACCATTTCTGTAGAAGAACAACCTGCAATGCCAGGTGACCAAGACATGGAGCGTCGTATCCGTGCTTTGATTCGTTGGAATGCATTGGCGATGGTATTACGTGCCAATAAAACAGGCGATGATTTAGGTGGTCACTTAGCAAGTTTCGCATCTTCAGCAACTTTATACGATGTTGGCTTTAACCACTTCTTCCGTGCCAATAGCGACAGCTTCGGCGGCGACATGATCTATTATCAAGGTCACTGTGCCCCAGGGATCTATGCACGTTCATTCTTGGAAGGTCGTTTGACTGAAGAGCATTTGAACAACTTCCGTCGTGAAGTTGCAGGTATTGGTCTGCCATCTTATCCACATCCATATTTAATGCCTGATTACTGGCAGTTCCCAACGGTTTCAATGGGTCTTGGTCCAATCATGTCGATTTACCAAGCGCATATTCAAAAATACTTGATGAACCGTGGTTTGATTAAAGAAGAAGACCGTAAAGTCTGGGCATACCTCGGTGATGGTGAAATGGACGAGCCAGAGAGCTTGGGTGCAATTTCACTTGCAGGTCGTGAAAAGTTAGATAACCTGATTTGGGTTGTAAACTGTAACTTACAGCGTCTTGATGGTCCTGTACGTGGTAACGGTAAAATTATCCAAGAACTTGAATCACTGTTCCGTGGTGCAGGCTGGCGTGTCATTAAAGTGGTTTGGGGGCGTCATTGGGATCCACTACTCGACAAAGATGAATCAGGCGCTTTAAAAGCCGTGATGGAAGAAGCAGTTGATGGTGATTTTCAACGCTACCAAGTAAAAGGCGGTGCATATACCCGTGCGCACTTCTTTGGTAAATATCCAGAAGCTGAAGCCTTGGTTAAAAACTTAAGCGATGAAGATATTGATAACCTAAATCGTGGTGGTCATGACCCATACAAAGTTTTTGCTGCATATGCAGAAGCAACCAAAGCCAAAGGTCAACCGACTGTAATCTTGGCAAAAACTGTTAAAGGTTATGGTCTGTCTGAAGAAATTGAAGCGGTCAATAAAACGCACCAAATCAAGAAAATGCAGATTGAATCGTTGAAATATGTACGTAACCGTTTCAACTTACCATTTACCGATGAACAACTCGAAGAGCTTCCATTCTATCGTCCTAGTGAAAACTCACCAGAGATGAAATACATGAAAGCACGTCGTGAGTCTTTAGGTGGTTACCTACCTGCTCGTCGTCGTGAAAGTGAATCTCTAGCGATTCCTGCATTGTCTGTATTTGACTCAGTATTGAGTGGTTCTGGTGGTAAAGAACAATCAACAACGATGGTGATGGTTCGCTTAATTGCTGCATTATTGAAAGAAAAAGCAATTAAAGACCGTGTTGTTCCAATCGTTCCAGATGAAGCACGTACGTTTGGTCTAGAAGGGATGTTCCGTCAGCTCGGTATTTATGCCGCTCACGGTCAAAAATATACCCCAGAAGACCAAGAACAATTGATGCATTACCGTGAAGCAAAAGACGGTCACATGCTTCAAGAAGGGATTAACGAAGCCGGTGCAATGAGTGCATGGGCAGCGTTGGCGACTAGTTATTCAACCAATAACTTGCCAATGATTCCAATGTACATGTACTACTCAATGTTTGGTTTCCAGCGTATTGGTGACATTGCATGGGCAGCAGGCGATGCGCAAGCACAAGGCTTCTTGTTAGGTGCAACTGCAGGTCGTACGACACTCAACGGTGAAGGCTTACAGCACCAAGATGGTCACTCTCATATCTTGGCAAATACCATTCCAAACTGCGTGTCTTATGACCCATGCTTCGGCTATGAATTGGCTGTGATCGTACACGATGGTTTACAACGTATGTATGTTAACCAAGAACGTGTGTTCTATTACTTAACTGTAATGAATGAGAACTACGAGCATCCTGAAATGCCAGATGGCGCTGAGGAAGGCATCAAACGTGGTATGTACTTGTTCGAACAAGATGAAAAAGCAACAGTTCAGTTGATGGGTTCTGGTGTCATCCTTCGTGAAGTGATTAAAGCTGCGAAAATCTTACGTGATGAATATCAAATCCATTCAAACGTGTGGAGTGTGACAAGCTTCAACGAATTGGCACGTGATGGTATGGCATGTGAAGAATACAACCGCCTACATCCAGTTGCTGAAGATGTGAAAGAATCTTGGGTATCTCAGCAATTACGCGGCACGCAAGGTATTGTGGTTTCTGCAACAGATCACATGCGTGCTTATAGCGAACAAATCCGTGCTTATCTTCCAGATGGTCGTCCATTTGTTGCGTTGGGTACAGACGGTTTTGGTCGTTCAGATACACGTGCCAACCTACGTAGCTACTTCGGTGTAGATGCAGCGCATATCGTGGTTGCAACTTTGAAAAAGTTGGCAGACGAAGGTGAAGTTGACGCACGTTTAGTCAAAGATGCAATTTCTAACTTTGAGTTGGATACAGACCGTCCAGTTGCATGGGCACCACAAGCAACACCTGAACTACATGCTGTTGCAGACTATAAAGAGGAGAACTAATCATGCAAATTACGACTCCTGATATTGGTGTAGATAAAGCAACTGTTGCTGAAATCTTGGTGAAGGTTGGTGACAGTATTGCTGAAAATGACAGCTTGGTTTTGCTTGAATCCGATAAAGCCTCTGTTGAAGTGCCTAGCACTTCAGCAGGTGTGGTCAAAAGCATTTTGATCAAAGAAGGCGATAGCGTTGCTGAAGGTACAGTGCTTATTGAACTTGAAGCAGCGGGTGCAGCACCTGCTGCAAAAGCAGAAGAAGTTGCAAAGCCTGCGCCAGTCGTAGAAACCGTTGCTCCAGTCGCAGCAGTACAAGCAGCACCTCAACCAGCAGTTGCAACCAGCAGCCAAGTGGTTGAAGTTCAAGTTCCTGACATTGGTGTAGAGAAAGCACTGGTTGGCGAAATTCTTGTCAAAGTTGGCGACAGCATCGAAGAGAATGACAGCATTGTTGTGGTTGAGTCTGACAAAGCGACAGTAGAAGTGCCAAGCACTGTTGCAGGTACAGTGGAAAGCGTTGAAATTAAAGAGGGTGACAGCGTTAAAGAAGGTGTGGTTTTAATTAAAGTTAAAACAACCTCTGCTGCTGCACCAGTACCTGTAGCTCAAGTTGTTGAAACGCAAGCTCCTGCTGCGCCAGTCGCTCAAGCGGCTGCGCCTGCACCAGCAGCACAACCAGCGGGTGATATTGAAATTCAAGTGCCTGATCTGGGTGTAGATAAAGCAGTCGTGGCTGAAATCTTGGTTCAGGTCGGTGACAAAGTTGAAGTTGACCAAAGCTTGGTGGTGGTTGAGTCTGACAAAGCAACTGTTGAAGTACCAAGTACTGTTGCGGGTGTGGTGAAAGCCATTCACCTACAGTCTGGACAAAACGTGTCACAAGGGATCTTGCTTGCAACGATTGCAGTTGAAGGCCAAGCATCACCAGTTGCAGCAGCTCCTGCTACAGCGAAAGCAGCTCCTGCACCAGTTGCAGCACCAGCAGCCAAAGTTGAAGCTCCAGCAGTTGAAACTCATGGTGCAGATAAGCTGACTAAAGAACAGCAAGATGCAAATGCGAAAGTGTATGCAGGACCAGCAGTTCGTAAGTTAGCACGTGAGCTTGGTGTGATCTTGGCACAAGTGAAAACTTCTGGTGAGCATGGTCGTGTCATGAAAGACGATGTTTACGCTTATGTAAAACAGCGTTTAACAACACCTGTTGAGGCACCTAAAGCGGCTGCAGCACCAGTTGCATCTGGCTTGCCATCATTACCAGACTTCAGTGCATTTGGTGGTGTTGAAGAGAAAGTCTTGACTCGCTTGCAGCAAGTTTCAATTCCACAATTGTCATTGAATAACTTTATTCCACAAGTGACTCAGTTTGACCTTGCGGATATTACTGAGCTTGAAGCGTGGCGTAATGATCTTAAAGGCAACTTTAAGAAAGAGGGCATTAGCCTGACCATTATGGCATTCATCATCAAGGCCGTTGCACACTTGCTTAAAGAAGAGCGTGAGTTTGCAGGTCACTTGTCAGATGATGGTAAATTAGTCTTGCTCCGTAACGAAATCCATATGGGTATTGCGGTTGCAACACCAGATGGCTTGACGGTTCCTGTATTACGTAACCCAGACCAAAAAACCATTAAGCAAATTGCGGTTGAGTTAGGTGTGATGGGTCAAAAAGCGCGTGATAAGAAATTGTCACCGAAAGACTTGCAAGGTGCAAACTTCACGATTTCAAGCTTGGGTGCAATTGGCGGTACGGCATTTACACCATTGGTGAACTGGCCTCAAGTGGCAATCTTGGGTATTTCTCCAGCAACGATGCAGCCAGTATGGAATGGTAAAGACTTTGAGCCACGCTTAATGTTGCCGTTGTCGTTGTCTTATGACCACCGTGTCATTAACGGTGCGGATGCTGCACGCTTTAGCAACAAGTTGACTAAACTTCTTGCCGATATTCGTAGTTTATTACTCTAATTTTTTGAGTAAAAATGAACATTTAAAACCTCGCTTCGGCGGGGTTTTTTTATAGAAATTATTTTAGAAAATGCAGAATAAAAAACCTTTTAAAGTCTTAAAAAATACATAGAATAGCTGAAAATAAAAGCATTTTTGGTTTATGAATGAAAGGTCAGCAGTCATATCTGTGGGGATATCTGAGCATGATGCTACCCTTTGCATTATTAATTTTATTGTTGATGTTTGCTTGGGTCAGTTTCTTGGATTTCCCATGGTCTTGGGTAAATTATTTGGTGTTAGGTATTGAAGCTACAGCCGCTATTTTTGTGTTGATTATTGAATATGAGGGGATGCGTACGCAAGGCGCAGCGGGTTGGACCAGTTTTAGCTTTGTGGGTGGAAGTCTATATTTTGCGTTTGTCTTGTTTTTAGCGCGTTTAATGGTGTGGGGCTATTTTAAATTTATAGTTTAATCAGAAATGATGTGTTTGGATCTATTTAGAGATCTACTGAACAATGAGAGCAAAGGAATTTACAGCTTACGTATTTAACTCGATGTGATTGGGAATATATCAATAAGTTGCGAAATGCGAACAGAACTGGCTTGAACAAGCACTGCGCTTGTTCAAGTAATACGGTATTTTTAAACAGCGACTGAATCGTGATGTGTCTGGCTTAATTTCTGAGTTTGGCGATTATCCCAAAGCTGTTGCGGAATCATCACAAAGCCATCGAATAATGCGCGTGCAGTGCGAATAAAGCCACAGCCTGTAATTTGCTGTTGTTCATTTCGCTCCAGTAACACGGTAAAACGTCCTGTCGGATGTTCGACGTTGAGGCGCTGTTTCAGGTCATTCGAGGTTTGTGCAACATCAAAGGCGACTGTGCCTTCAATCAGACAAGCAGTTGCAACACTGGTCGCGCCAAATACGCCAATTGCAGCGTGGCATTTATGCGGAATAAAGGTACGGGTATGAATAGCACCGCCGCGAATGGCAGGCGAAACGATTGACATTTTCGGAACAGTCTTGTTGCTGACATCTCCCAGATTCATTTTCTGTCCAGCGACTAAGCGAATGGCTTCGATTTGCTGTTTCAGCTTAATGTTGCTATCGAGTTGTTGAGGACTTTCAGTGCCGATAATCCCAAGATCAGCAGCATTAATAAGTACCACAGGCATGCCATTATCAATGCAGGTCACTGAAACGCCATAAATGGTGTCTTTGACGTTGCCTGTGGGTAACAGGCTGCCACAAGTTGAACCTTCAATATTCTGGAAGTTCAAAATGACTTCAGCAGAAGGTTGTGGGACACCATCAATATAAGTGTCACCGACATAATTCACTTCGGCATTTGGGGTTTGAATGGTGACTTTTGCAAGCTGTTCGGTATTTTGCATAAAAATCCGAACAGTGGTGCTATCGGCTTGTGCAGCAATTAAGCCACGCTCGACAGCAAACGGTGCAACGCCTGACAAGATGTTGCCACAGTTTTGCCCATAATCCACCACAGCTTTTTCAACATTGACCTGTGCAAACAGGTAGTCAACATCGGCATCAGTACGTGAGGATTGGGATACAATCGCAACCTTACTGGTCAGTGAGTCTCCGCCACCAATACCGTCAATTTGACGTGCATCGGGAGATCCCATCACAGCAAGCAAGACCTGATCACGTAGAGCAGGGTCCTGCGGTAAATCAGACGCTAAAAAATATGCTGCTTTTGAGGTTCCTCCTCGCATCAGCATGCACCGTATTTTTGTTTGCATGGTCTTAACCTTCCAAGTCTTCCAAGCGATCTACATAAACCAGCCCTTTTTCTTCCAGTCGTGGGCGCATGTTGTAAATGTCTAAGCCAAGTTCACCATTGGCCATACGAACACGTTTAGATTCTTCCAAATCCATACGTTTCTGGCTCAGGTCTTGTACTTTTGCGACTTCTTCACGGGAAACCACAACCACGCCATCATCATCGGCAACAATCGCATCGCCTGGATTGATGAATTGGTCCGCACATACGATTGGCACATTCACTGAACCTAAAGTTTCTTTAACCGTACCTTGTGAATACACGGCACGTGACCAAACGTGGAAGCCCATTTCACGTAGCACATGGCTGTCACGAATCCCGATATCACCAACTAAACCAATCACGCCACGTGATTTCATTGAAGTTGCAAGCAAGTCGCCAAAGAAACCATCAGTACATGGTGAAGTCGGTGCAACCACAATAATGTCACCGGGTTGACATTGTTCAACGGCAACGTGGAACATCCAGTTGTCGCCTGGGGCAACCGATAATGTTACCGCAGAACCCGCAATGGTCACGCCTTGTTGAATTGGGCGAATGCGCGGTGCAAGCAAGCCTTTACGACCTTGTGCTTCATGGACAGTAGCCACACCGTACTCGGCTAATTTTTTAACGGTTTCAAAGTCTGCGCGGTCGATGTTACGAACAACGACACCTTTACGTCCGAGTAGACTCATGCCAAATCCTCCGTTACACGAGGGAAGATGCTTTGATATGCTTCTGCGTAAACAATATTTTTGGCACTGGTGATGCCGATATTACGTTTTGCTTGAACACCGCGTTGTAACGCAACGCGCGTGTAGTATTCCCACAAATGTTCCTGACCTTGCATGCACTGAATCGCTGCGTATTTCTTGTCCCAAACACTGGTAATGTCGAGGAATACATCTGGTTTCCAGTTACATTGTTCAGGTTGGTGTGGTTCGAAGCAGTAGAATGGCGGTGCACCAATGATTTTTTGACCCGGATTGTGACCTTCCGCCTGCGCAATGATGCGTGCTTCTTGCGCCAAATGCGTTGCACGAGGGTGGTCGTAGTTGTACGGGTCTTGCAATGAATGGCTCATCACAAAACTTGGTTGTAACTCACGGTAAATATCCGCCAGTTTAAAAATGATGTCGTTGTTGGTTGGTAATGGATAATCGCCCAAATTTAAAAATTCAATGCTTGCACCCAGCGCTTCAGCGGCTGCACGCGCTTCTTGCTCACGGACTTCTTTTACTCTTTCTTCGGTCATCCCTGCCTGACGCCACAATTTTGCAGACTCGCCACGCTCACCATATGACAAACAAACCACATGCATGTTATAGCCTTGTTCTTTATGCAGTGCGATTGCACCACCTGCACGCCACACGAAATCCGCCGAGTGGGCACTGATTACAAGACCTGATTTTTTTGCAGTATTGTCATTCATAGATAATCTCCTTTGTACAAGCATATTCACATGTGCTAAAAGGAAAAGGTAATGACTTTAACTCGTAGAGATATGAGTTTTATTTATGCTGCAAAACCATAGGAAATGACGATGTGCTCCAATCCGCAAACTGTTAATTTGATGCAGTTAAAGTTCTTTTTGGTGGTGGCAACATTTCAGAATATTTCCAAAGCTGCCGAGCATTTATTCCGCACACAGTCCGCAGTGACACGGGCAATCAGTGACTTAGAACATCAGCTGAATAGTCAATTGTTTGAACGACATCATAATGGGGTGATTCTGACCGAAATCGGGCAGCATATTTATACCCAAGCACAAGCCGCAATTCGGGAGTTGCAGCAGATTCCGATTTTAGTTAAACAGCAACATGCAGAATCTACAGAAAACTTACCTGAACCTTTCTTTTTATATAACACACGCCGTTTAGAGATTTTTGCCACGCTGTATTTAACCAAAGGCATGAAAAATACCGCATCACTATTGCACATTACTCAGCCTGCGGTCAGTTCAGCGATTAAGCTGCTTGAAGAATCACTCAAGACAGAGCTGTTTATCCGTACTCCAAATGGCATTAAAGCCACGCCTATTTGTGATCAGATTCAGGAAAATATCAAACGCTGTCTGAATATCATTGCCGATATTCCGAATCAGGCCGCCAATTTTTTTGGACAGTTACAGGGCACAGTGAAAATCGGGGCATTGCCACTGATTCGAACTTACATTTTACCCAAAGCGATTGCCATGTTAGCTGGGCAATATCCCAATATTCATTTTCTGACGTTTGAAAATGCCTATGAGTCCTTGGTGGCGCAGTTACGTGCGGGGGATATTGATTTTATTGTGGGGGCATTACGTCCGCAGGAACAGTCATCAGATCTGGAAAATCAGATTTTGTTTGAAGAAAACATGTTTATGGTGGTACGTGCCAAGCATCCATTGTTGCGTAAGACGACTTTAAAACCACGTGATCTGTTGCAGGCACAGTGGATTTTGCCACGATCTAACGCACCAGCTCGGCAGCTATTTGAAGAGAATTTTGCATCACTCGAATTGCCCGCTCCACAACCGACCATTGAAACGGGGGATTTGGCACTGACACGTGGCTTGCTGTTACAGTCCAACATGATTGCCGTGGTGTCGGCACAGCAAATGAAATATGAGCTAGATCAAGGCTTAATTAAGAAATTACCGTTTGAATTACAGCAGACGACACGACAAATCGGACTGATTTTCCGTAAAAATAGTGTGCAGTCTGCGGCCAGTCAGGCATTGATTGAATGTATTCAAAATAGTGTTATCTGAATTTAAGATATTGAATAATAAAAAATTATAGTTGTTTTAGGCTAAAGTCGAATATAAATAAAAATCATACCTGTCGTGGTGAAACGCATTATCTTTTCTGGGCAAACAGTTATAAAAATAGCCACATGAATAGAGCTTGATCTTGGCATACATGTTCTTTGACATCGTTATGTTCAAGACCAATAAAAAGATGATGAAGGATTTAGCACAAGGAAGAGATAGGCAATCGTGCAGATGATGAGCTTGGAAATCACATCTCAACAATCGCTTGTTTTTAGATTAATCAATCTTCTCCATCACTAGAAAATGGTATTGCATAGTGCCATGGAGATGTTTTGCCTAAATATTCACCTTAGACAAGGTGAGCAATGGAAAAAGCATATGGATATATTCAATGAATTAAAGACCAAACCCATGAATAGCTATCGCTGGCTGCTCGTGGCACTGTGTATTTTACTGAATGTTGTCGATGGTTATGATGTGCAAGTCATGTCTTTTACTGCAACATCGGTGTCAAAGGAATGGGCACTTTCAGGTTCAGAGTTAGGTATTTTGATCAGTTTAGGCTTGATCGGAATGGCGATAGGTTCGCTGTTTATTGCTCCAATTGCTGACTCGGTTGGACGCCGTACTATTATTCTCTCTTGCTTATTATTATCTGGCATCACCATGCTGGTGAGTAGTCATGCTGATTCAGCATTCCAGTTAGGGACATTGCGCTTGATTACAGGGATTGGTATTGGTGGCTTACTGACCAATGGCGCGGTAATGGCCAATGAGTTCTCAACCACAAAATGGAAAAACCTTTCCGTTGCCTTGTTGTCGACTGGTTATGCGATGGGTGCAGTGTTTGGTGGCATGATTGCATTCCGTCTGATTGGAACTGTGGGCTGGCGTACGGTGTTTTTATGTGGTGGTTTATTCACATTAACTGTCTTGGTTTTAGTTTACTTTATTTTGCCTGAATCTGTTGAATATCAACTCATTAAACGAAAACCAAATACCTTGGAGCGTATCAACAAGACTTTAGCGAAATTTAAAATCAGTACGATTGATGCTTTCCCGATCTATCAACAAGTTTCAACAGGTAAAGTCACGATTGCGAGTTTGTTTAAAGGTCAACTTAAAGTTCGCACATTGTTTGTATGGGTTGCTTTTTTCTCGGTCATGGCAGGTCAGTACTTTATTTTGACTTGGACACCAAAATTACTTTCTATGGCAGGTATGACACCTGAACAAGGGGTAAGCTTGGGGATTATTTTGAACTTTGGTGGAATTTTTGGTGCGATCTTGATGGCATTCTTGACCGTGCGCTTCAAAATTCACTTTGTGTTATCGACTTTCTTTGCTGCGACAGCAGCGTGCATTACGGTGTTTGTACTGAACTCTGGGGACTTTGCCAGTGCCATGTGGATCGCAGTACTTGTGGGTGTCTTTAACAATGGCTGTGTCGCGGGGATGTATGCGTTAGCGAACAGTACTTATGACACAGAAGTTCGTGCAACAGGTGTAGGTTCTGCAATTACCATGGGCCGTTTGGGTGGAATTCTGTCACCTTTGGGGGCGGGCTATTTATTGGATGCAGGTGTAAAACCATTACACCTATACAACTTCGATGCTGTGTTATTCGGGGTCGGGTGTGTGATGATTATCTTGATGTATATCGCTGTTCGAAAACAAAATTTGGGTAAAACTGTCGCTCAGACACAACAACATACCACACCATAAATTAACAAAAAATCCAAATCAAAAAAGGCAAGCCAATGGAACTTGGATGTTCCATGGCATGGCTTGCTATTGCCATGCAAAAGGATAGGCAAATATGAAAGTAAAAATGAAACACACTCTAACCTTCTCAATTTTATCTGTAATGAGTTCTTTGGCTTTTGCCAACGAACCTTGGTCAACTGATCGTCAATGGTTACTTGGTGATTGGAATGGGGAACGCCAAGCCTTGCAGGATAAGGGTTATAAATTTGATATGTCGTTTGTGAATCAGTCTGCAAGTAATGTGGATGGAGGTTATAACGATGATCGGCAAATTCAAAATGCTAGCCAGTTGAAGTTAGGGGCGAGTTTTGATCTTGATAAAATCGCAGGTTGGAAAGATACTCAGGCCAGTTTGGTGATTACTGAGCGTGATGGCGAGTCATTGGCAACCAAACGTACAGCCGATCCACGTGCAGCGCAGTTGAGTTCAACACAAGAAATTTATGGTCGGGGGCAGTCTTGGCGTTTGAATCAAATGTGGATTAAAAAAGGCTTTGATGACAATAAATTCCAAGTGAAATTTGGCCGTATGGGTTTTAGCGAAGACTTTAACTCAAGCCAATGTGAATTCCAGAACTGGGGACTTTGTGGTTCATTACTTGGTAAAGTGGTTGGGGATGTCTGGTATAACGCACCTGTCAGTGTTTGGGCAATCAATGCCAAATATCAGTTTGCACCTGAGTGGTCGATTGCCACAGGTGTATATGAAGTCAATCCGCAAGACACCAAAGAAAATGGTGGTTTTAATCTGGGAATGAGACAAACCAGTGGTGCAACAATTCCTGTGGAATTGGCATGGAAACCGAAACTCAACGGCTTGCCTGGTGAATATAAAATTGGTGCATTCTATTCAACCGCAGACGCTACAGATGTCGCTACTGATGCCAATGGGAACTTCACGACATCGACAGCCAAGCGTAAAGTGCATAACAATAAACACAGTTTCTGGATCAACATGCAACAAAAGCTGACGGAAAATCCGTCTGATCCGAAACGTGGTTTATATGCAACTGCAAACTTTACCTTTAACGATAAAGCCACCAGTAAAGTTGAATATAGTCAGCAGGTTGCACTCTGGTATAAAGGTTTGTTTGATATGCGTCCTCAAGACTCGATTGCCTTGGGTGTGGCACGTTTCCAAGTCAATAAACGTGTGACAGAGCTTGAAGAATATAGTAATGCAGTCAATGGATTGACCAGTGCGGATTATTTAAATGCGAGTTACAAGCCAGTCCAGCGAGATGAAGTGGATGTTGAGTTGAACTACACCTATAACTGGTCGCCAAGCATCATGATTCGTCCAAATATCCAATATGTATATCAGCCAGGTGGTGTAAAAGAAGTGGATGATGCATGGGTTGCAGGTTTAAGCGTACGTGTAAACTTCTAAGCAATGACTGATTGCAGATGCTAAATTTAGTATTAAGTAAGTGATTGAAAAAAGGCTATTGAATAGCCTTTTTTTATTGAAGCAAAGAAATGTTTTGAAAAATCAATTTAGATTTATATAATATCTACACACTTCATTGGGGAGTAGCCGCTATTTACGTTTGTAAATAGATGATGGTCAACATACTTGTTCTCAAACGAACATGGTCATCATAGCAAAACCAATTAAGCTTTCTCCAAAGCTTTCTTTTGTTGGCAAGACCTTTGATTTATCACTCTGCAATCAGATTTGTTCTGATCATGGCTAGCAGGAGGGGTAAGTCATAGGCAAATTTTGCTAGCCAGAGAAAAAATCATGTTAGTCTTCCTTTTTTCCCTTGGTGCTGTGTTCGTCTCTGAAATTGGCGATAAAACACAACTTCTGGCTCTTTTGCTTGCTGCCCGCTTCCGTAAACCGATTCCAATTTTAATTGCAATTCTCGCTGCAACGACCTTAAATCATGGCTTGTCGGCTGTTTTAGGTGAATGGCTCACACAGGTTGTTCCTCAATCCGCGATGATCTGGATTTTGGCGCTAGGCTTTATTGCGATGGCAGTCTGGATGCTCATCCCAGATTCTATTGAAGAAGAATCTGATGGTATTGCTAAATGGCAGCATTTAGGGGTTTTTGGTGCGACCTTTATTCTGTTTTTCTTGGCTGAAATCGGAGATAAAACCCAAATTGCAACTGTTGCTTTAGCAGCGAAATTCCACAGCGTTCTTTTGGTAATGATGGGCACAACAGTGGGTATGTTACTTGCAGATGGGCCTGCCGTTTTTATTGGGAACAAACTGGCAGATAAATTACCAATTTCATTAATTCATAAATTTGGTGCATTCATTTTTCTTGCGGTTGGTGTTATTACCTTGGCACAGCACTATTGGTCAGCAATATTTTAAATTAGATGAAAAATATTCAAATTTTATGAATATTTTTGACTATTTAGGAAATTTTATCATATATTTTTTGGGTTCTGAGATTGTATACAAATCAAAATCCATATAACTTATACGTGATAATAATTTATTCAATTTTTTTGGGGCCTAGGGAAGATGTTTGAACGTACAACATCGCAAGTACTGTTTGATAACGGTACACATAAATGCATCAGCTTCACCAGTCTAGTTAAAGGCGAAGGCGTACAAGCCAACCAATTTTTAATTATTGACAATGAACGTGCAGCAGTCCTAGATCCCGGTGGAGATTTAACTTATGTTCCATTAACCATGGAACTCAATAAATATACCAAGTTAAAGAACCTCGACTATGTCATGGCATCACACCAAGATCCTGACATTATTACCTCTATGCCACGTTGGTTGGTCTATACCGATGCGAAAATTGTCGCTTCAAAACTGTGGGCACGTTTCTTACCGCATTTGAACTCATCATTTATGAGTGACCGTATGAAGGGGAGTTGGGAAGATCGTTTGATTGAACTGCCTGACCAAGGTCAACGCATTCCATTGGGTAATAGTGTGATGGTGGCAATTCCTGCGCACTTTTTACACTCGGTTGGTAATTTCCAGTTTTATGACCCAGTTGCTAAAATTTTGTTTTCTGGGGATATGGGCGCATCGATGGTTGAAGATGCCAATATTCCAATTCAGAACTTTAGTGACCATATTCCAAAAATGAAAGGCTTCCACCAACGTTATATGGGGGGTAATGCCATTATTCGCTTGTGGGTGAATATGGTTCGCCAATTAGATTTGGACATGATCGTACCGCAACATGGCACACCATTTATTGGTAAAGAGCAGATTAATCAGTTCCTGAATTGGGCTGAAGATCTTCAGTGTGGTATGGATTTAATGAACGATCGCATTTTTAGCGTACCGCTTTAAGTTCTTACCCAGAATGCAAAAAATCCAACACATTTGGATTTTTTGCATTTTTCAGCTCACTGAACATGCATTTTTAGGAGAAATTTGTTTATAATAGCTCACGGAATTTACCAGTGAGTTTGTTATGCTGACCATCGTTCAAGAAGCGCTAACCTTCGATGATGTCTTATTAGTCCCTGCCTATTCTACTGTCCTCCCAAAAGATGTTTCTCTTAAGTCACGCCTGACTCGTGGCATTCAGCTTAATATCCCGCTTGTTTCTGCTGCTATGGATACAGTGACCGAGTCACGTATGGCAATTGCTATGGCGCAAAATGGTGGTATTGGTATTATTCATAAAAACATGGATATCGCAGTCCAAGCTGCTGAAGTACGCCGTGTGAAAAAATTCGAAGCAGGTATGGTGAAAGATCCGATTACGGTGACACCAGCGACTACTGTACGTGAATTGATTGAAATTACCAAAGCAAATAACATCAGTGGTGTGCCTGTAGTTCAAGATGGCAAAGTGGTCGGAATTGTAACCGGTCGTGATACACGCTTTGAAACCAATCTTGAACAACCTGTTAGCAATATTATGACGCCGCAAGAGCGCTTGGTAACAGTGAAAGAAGGTGCATCGAAAGAAGAAATTCAAACCTTATTACAAAAACACCGTATTGAAAAAGTCTTGGTTGTTGATGATAGCCATGCTTTAAAAGGTTTAATCACCGTGACGGATTTCCGTAAAGCGGAATCATTCCCGAATTCATGTAAAGATGACCTTGGTCGTTTACGTGTTGGTGCTGCTGTCGGTACAGGTGCTGAAACACCAGCGCGTGTTGAAGCATTGGTTGAAGCGGGTGCAGACGTGATTGTTGTTGATACAGCACATGGTCACTCAGCAGGTGTGATTGAGCGTGTACGTTGGGTGAAACAAAATTACCCACAAGTACAAGTGATCGGCGGTAACATTGCGACTGGCGATGCAGCTTTGGCACTTCTTGATGCGGGTGCAGATGCAGTTAAAGTGGGTATTGGCCCTGGTTCAATCTGTACAACACGTATTGTTGCGGGTATTGGTGTTCCACAAATCTCTGCAATTGACAATGTTGCAAGCGCATTGAAAGGTCAGATTCCTTTAATCGCTGACGGTGGTATCCGTTTCTCTGGTGACATGGCGAAAGCCATCGCTGCGGGCGCAAGCACCATCATGGTGGGTTCATTGATGGCGGGTACTGAAGAAGCACCAGGCGAAGTTGAATTCTTCCAAGGTCGTTACTACAAAGCTTACCGTGGTATGGGTTCTTTGGGTGCAATGGCGGGTTCATCAGGTTCTGCGGATCGTTATTTCCAAGATGCTAAAGCGGGTGCTGAGAAACTTGTTCCAGAAGGTATTGAAGGTCGTGTACCTTACAAAGGCCCAATGAGTGCGATCGTTCACCAAATGATGGGTGGTTTACGTTCATCTATGGGTTATACAGGTTCTGCAAACATTAAAGATTTGCATGACAATGCCAAGTTCGTAAAAATTACGGCAGCAGGTATGCAAGAATCTCACGTACATGATGTAACGATTACTAAAGAAGCGCCAAACTACCGTATTGGTTAATGGTTTTTTAGTAAAAAAGTTGTATAAGAAGCCGTCAGTTCATGACGGCTTTTTTGTTATGGTGTAAAGTATTACAAATTATGTATGACGAATCAGGGTTTGTTTCACAAACCTAAGAACACCAGTGAGAACAGCATGAGTTATTTTGGCACAGACGGAATTCGTGGAAAATTTGGTCAACTTCCAATTACGCCAGAATTTGCCTTGAAGCTGGGTTTTGCAGCAGGAAAAGTTCTAAAAAAACAAGATCCAAAGCATAAACCTGTTGTAGTTATGGGGAAAGATACTCGTTTATCGGGTTATATTTTAGAGTCCGCTTTACAAGCAGGTTTGAATGCAGCAGGTGTTTATGTGCATTTGCTTGGGCCTTTACCAACTCCCGCGATTGCACATTTGACTCGTGCCTTACATGCCGATGCGGGCATTGTGATTTCCGCTTCACATAATCCTTATTTTGATAACGGTATTAAATTCTTCTCGGGTGAAGGTAAAAAACTGCCTGATGAACTACAAAATGCGATTAACCAAGAATTAGAAAAAGACATCGTGATTGAAGATACGGCACAACTGGGTAAAAGTGTTCGTGTTAAAGATGCGAACGGTCGTTATATCGAATTTTGTAAATCAACCTTCCCGTACCATTTCAATTTGCGCGATTTACGCATTGTGGTGGACTGTGCCAATGGTGCAGCTTACAACGTTGGCCCTGCGGTCTTTTTGGAGCTCGGTGCAAAGGTTACAGCCATTTACAATGAGCCAAATGGCTTAAATATTAATGAAAGCTGCGGTTCAACACATCCTGAAAATCTACAAAAAGCAGTGATTGAACAGGGTGCGGATATCGGGATCGCCTTCGATGGAGATGCAGATCGCGTTATTTTGGTGGATAAGTTCGGTAATCTGATTGATGGTGATCATATTCTCTATATTTTAGCGACCCAAGCGAATAATAAACCGCAAGGCATTGTCGGTACGGTCATGAGCAATATGGCACTTGAGTTGGCATTGGACAAAGCCAATGTGCCATTTGTACGTGCTAAAGTCGGTGACCGCTATGTGTTACAAGCGCTAGAAGATAATCAATGGGTGATTGGTGGAGAGCCATCTGGGCATATCTTAACCCTCGATAAAAGCACCACTGGCGATGCCATCATTTCTGCATTACAAGTCTTAACGGTGATGGTTGAGCAAAACAAAGCCCTGCACGAGTTGGTCGAAGGTTTTACTTTATTCCCACAAGTGCTGGTCAATGTTCGTTTAGAACACATGATTGATCCATTTGCAATTCCTGCTTTGGTGGCTGAATTTGAACAAGCCGAGCAGCAATTACAGGGTCGTGGTCGTATTCTGATTCGTAAATCAGGAACGGAGCCTGTGATTCGTGTCATGGTTGAAGGTGATCAATTACAAGAAGTGACCGATCTGGCGAATCACTTGGCAGATGCTATTCGTCAACATGCTTAGGGGAAGCAATGATGAAAGATGTAATTAAAGATTTAAGTGAACTTCGTTTAAGTTATGAACAAGATGAGCTGCTTGAAACTCAAGTACAAGCGCATCCACATCAACAGTTTTTAGACTGGTTTAATTTTGCTTTAGCTGCCAATTTGCATGAACCGTATGCCATGTCGGTTGCGACAGCCGATGCACAAGGACGCCCGCATGTGCGTACCTTGTTGCTGCGTGGTGCGACTGAAGCAGGCTATGATTTTTATACCAATTATGACAGTCAAAAAGGCTTGGACTTGGCGGCTAATCCTTATGCCGAATTTTTGTTTTACTGGCCGAGCTTAGAGCGTCAAGTCCGTGTTCATGGTCGAGTGAGCAAAATCTCTGAGGCAGAATCTACCGATTACTACCATAAACGCCCGCGTGACAGCCAAATTGCAGCACATATCAGTACCCCACAAAGTGGTGTGATTGCTGGGCGTGCGGAGTTGCAACAGCGTTTTGAAACTTTGCATGATGCTGTGGCTGACGAAACTGAGCTGAAAAAGCCTGAGTTCTGGGGCGGTTATCGTTTACAGCCAGAAAGCTATGAATTTTGGCAAGGTCGTCCAAACCGTCTACATGACCGTTTGCGTTATGAACTGCAAGATGGACAGTGGGTTTTACAGCGTTTAATGCCATAAGATGAAAAAAATACAAATTAAACAAAGACCTTTGCTAACACGCCCTGAAGATTTTCAGGGCATGTTGCCTTTTATTGCCCAAATTTTGGCACGTCGGGGTGTCGCTTCACCGCAAGAGTTAGATTTAAAGCTCAAACATTTGCTGAAACCAGAACTGAAAGGCTTACAGACTGCAATTGAGTTAATCGATAGTGCGATTGATCAGCAGCAGCAGATCGTGATTGTGGGGGATTATGATGCTGATGGTGCAACCAGTACCGTCCTAATGCTGTTGGCACTCCGCGATATGGGTGCGAAAGTCGATTATGTCGTGCCTGACCGTTTTAAATATGGCTATGGTCTGACGCCGAAAATTGCAGATTTGGTACAGGAAAAATATCAGCCCAAATTGATGATTACCGTCGATAACGGGATTTCGAGTCATGCGGGGGTTGAGCAGGCACAGCAGCACGGTATGCAGGTGATTATTACCGATCATCACCTAACCACTAAACCCACACCAAATGCTGATGCCGTGGTCAATCCCAATCAACTCGGCTGTGATTTTCCAAGTAAGTCCTTGGCAGGTGTTGGGGTTGCGTTTTATGTGCTGGCCAATCTTGCCAGTTTGCGCCGTCAGCACGGTAAAACGAGCAGCCAACTGACGCAATATCTGGATTTGGTGGCTTTGGGTACCTATGCCGATGTGGCGAGTCTTGACTATAACAACCGAATTTTGGTGGATGCAGGCGTTCAGCGCATGCGTCAGCAGCAGTGTCGTATCGGCATTCTTGCGCTATTAGATATTGCAGGTCGTGATCCTGCACAGCTACAGGCACAGGATCTCGGTTTTGTCTTGGGGCCACGGATTAATGCCGCAGGGCGAATGGAAACCATGGACATTGGCATTGAATGTCTATTGGCACAAGATACACAACAAGCCTATCACCTTGCGCAGCAGCTACATCAGCTTAACCAGGAGCGCCGTCAGGTTGAATCGCAGATTAAGCAAGATGCCTTACACACTTTAGAGCAGATTCGCCTAGATCAAACTGCATTACCTGCGGCATTGGTGATGTTTGAGCCACATTGGCATCAAGGGGTGATTGGCATTGTTGCAGGTCGCCTGAAAGAGCAGTTTCACCGCCCGAGTATTATTTTTGCAGCCGATGAAGATGGAATTCATCTGAAAGGTTCAGCACGTTCGATTGATGGTATTCATATTCGGGATGCCATTGAACGGGTTGCGGAACGTCATCCACACTTGGTGCGTTACTTTGGTGGACATGCCGCAGCAGCAGGTTTGACCATTGAAAAACAGTATTTTACTGAGTTTCAGCAGGTCTTTACGGCGCTGATTGCCGACATGGATGCACAGTTGTTTGAAGAGGTATTGTGGACAGATGGTGAATTACCTGTCGATGCTTTTCATTTGCAAACTTTAGCGACTTTGGAGCAACTTGGGCCGTGGGGACAGAAATTTCCATTGCCGACTTTTGAAGGAACTTTTGCAATATTGGATTATCGCTGGCTGAAAGAGCGTCATCTCAAGCTGCGTTTAGGGTTGGAGAATGGACAAAGCCTCGATGCGATTGCCTTTAATGCGATTGATCGATTTGAATTTGATCCCATGCACATGCAGGTGCGTTTAGTCTATCGCCTCGAAAAAAATGAGTTTAATGGCTCAACCAATTTACAACTACATATCATGCATTTGGAACAATAAAAAACCGCTCAGTTGAGCGGTTTTTTATTCACTTTCTTTCATCGTTGTTTGCACCCTCTTTATTTTTCTCCCTGAGCAAATTGAAATATATTTCAATGCAGCGCAAGAGAAATAAAAGGAACTTATGAAAGAAACCTATTGCTTAGAAGCGGTAAGATGCACCCACGCTATAAGTGTTGTAGTTATCGCCAAAGCCTAAGCGTCCATCGACACTGACATTGTTGTTAAAGTACTTCTTCGCAGTCAGACCCCATTGATCTTCATCAATGGATTTGTCTTTGCTGTAGTCTGCGCCAATACTGAGTGTTTTATCGATGTAGTAATCACCTGCAACATAGTATTGTTTGTTTTCGTCATTTCCAAATACACCGCGTGCTTCAAGGTTGATGTCATGCTGACCGACTTGGGTCACGTATTTGGCACGTAAGGTTGGGTCTACACCATCGCCACCATGTTGGGTGTCATAGCCTTGTGCACCGACGGCAACCAATAAACCTGGTGCTGGCAAGTAACCGACTTCGGCATTGTACAAGGTAGTTTTACGGTCAATGCCAGTATTATCGATCTTGTATTCGTTACGTCCAACATTACCACCTAAGTAGAAGTTAGACTCGGGAACATAGTATTCGGCACCTGCACTATAGGTGGTGTTTTTGGTTCCGCTATTGTCACCATAGTTGACACTGCCATGCACATTACTTGCACGATCTAAAAAGGCTGCTTCAGCGAGTGGGGCATCACGTGTTTCGACAGGATTAAAATAATAGGTTCCATTCACACCAAACTGACTGACACCATCGGCATGATCTGGATCTAGGTAGCTATAAGAGCCTCCAACTTCAGCTTGGTAGGCATTTGCCATACTGGTTACACTGAGTCCTGCAAGGAGTGCTGTAGAGGCAATCAGTATTTTTTTCATATCACTTTTCCTTTGGAAAGGCTGTTTTTCATTTTTTGTTACAAGTTTAAGTCTAGTAGAAAATACCAAGTGGTCAATTCTGAGAAAGTAATTGAACTGTACGTAAGTAAGTGTGTGTAAAAAAATAAAATTAAGGTATTGATAATAAATAAAAATATAATATGTAGTGTTTTATTAATAGTGTTATGGCTTTGTGATTTTAGCTTAAATAATCAGCAATTGTTTTTGTTACAAATCATGTTTGATGCTTTTCTGTGAATGGAAAAAGTATCTGGTGAACTTGCAATATTTCGAAAAGTAGCAGCATATCACCAGCCCAGACTCTATGTTAAAATGGCGCAAATTTTATGGCTGTAGAGAGAAGTTTCACGTGGAAATCAATCCGTATCTAAACCAATTAAAAGATTTAACTGATCGTAGTCAAACACTACGGGGGTATCTTTGACTACGATCTGAAAAAAGAACGTTTAGAAGAAGTCCTACGTGAGCTTGAAGACCCAGCGATTTGGAATGATCAAAGCCGTGCGCAAGCCATGGCCAAAGAAAAAGGTGAGTTGGAAAACGTCTTGAATGTGCTAGACGGTTTAGCGACTCAACTTGAAGATGCTCAAGCGATGCTTGATTTGGCTGTAGAAGCCGATGACGAAGGTCTGCTAGAAGATGTTCAGGCTGAACTCACTGCTGCTGAAGAAGATTTGGCAAAACTTGAATTCCGCCGTATGTTCAGTAACCCAATGGATCCGAACCCATGCTATGTGGAGATTCAGGCGGGTTCTGGTGGTACAGAAGCACAAGACTGGGCTTCGATGTTGTTACGTATGTATATGCGCTGGATCGAACGTCACGGTTTTAAAGCTGAATTGATGGAAGAATCGGATGGCGATGTCGCAGGGATTAAATCTGCCACCATTCGTGTTGAAGGTGAATATGCTTACGGTTGGTTGCGTACTGAATCAGGCGTGCACCGTTTAGTGCGTAAGTCACCATTTGACTCGGGGAACCGTCGCCATACGTCTTTCTCTGCGGTGTTTGTTTCTCCTGAAGTGGATGACAACATCGAAATTGACATCAATCCATCCGATGTTCGTACCGATACTTACCGTGCTTCAGGTGCAGGTGGTCAGCACATTAACAAAACTGATTCTGCAGTACGTTTAACCCATACGCCAACAGGCATTGTGGTGGCGTGTCAGAACCAGCGTTCACAACATGCTAACCGTGACCACGCATGGAAACAGTTACGTGCGAAATTGTATGAACTGGAAATGAGTAAGCGTAACGAAGCTGCTCAAGCGCTTGAAGATTCAAAATCGGATATCGGTTGGGGGAGCCAGATTCGTTCATACGTTTTGGATGACTCACGCATTAAAGACTTGCGTACAGGCGTTGAAAACTCAAATACGGGTGCAGTACTGGATGGTGATCTGGACAAATTTATTGAAGCGAGCTTAAAGCAAGGTCTGTAATTTCTGCTTAAAAGCATCTCTGAAAAGCCAATGTGAAGTCATTTGCATTGGCTTTTTTGTTGCAGATGAACGCTGTTCTTTTAAAATTTTTTACGCATAATAGGCACACATTTTTTCTGATTTTAAGATTTGGATGACCCAAGCGATTTCAACTTTGAAAACTCCATTTTGGTACAACTGGCTGTTGGCAGGTATCAAACCCTTGTACCGCTGGCGTTTAAACAAACGCTCAGGGCATCTTGCCGATTTTCAAAATGAAATCACTGAACGCTTTGGCCCTTTTCAAACACCCAGAAATACTCAGGTGATCTGGTTTCATGCGGTGTCAGTTGGCGAGACCAATGCGGCCCATCCTCTGATTGAACATTATTTACAGCAAGGTCAGGCTGTCCTAGTCACCAATACCACGCGCACAGGGCAGGCACGGGCAAAGTCGTTATTTGAACAGCGCTATCCAAACCTTTTTCAAGCGGTCTTTTTACCTGTCGATCAGCAATATTTGGTCAATGCCTTTATTGATCGCTATCAACCAAAAATTTTATTGTTGATGGAAACCGAGCTGTGGCCAAATCTGTTGCAATGTGTGGCAGAGCACAATATTCCTCAGCTTTTACTGAATGCCCGATTGTCTGAGAAATCAGCCAAAGGCTATGCCAAATTTAAGCGTTTAACTTCTCCGATGCTGAGTCAGTTGAGCTGGATTGCTGCTCAAGATCAGGCGACTTTGCAGCGATTTGCCAGTTTGGGTAAATCAACCACATCAATGAGTGTGGTGGGGAATGTTAAATTTGATATTACTGCGCCTGATTGGGTGGCGGCACAGGCTGAACAGTTGCATCTAGATTGGCAACTGACACAGCGTAAAGTGATGGTACTTGCCAGTACCCATGCGCCTGAAGAACAACAACTTCTCACTGAACTCAAAGCAGCTTTGCAAGCTGATCCAAGCCTATTGTGTATCGTGGTGCCGCGCCACCCTGAACGTTTTGATGAAGTATTCCAAGTGACTGAGCAACTCGGTTTGAATGTGAAGCGCCGTAGCTTGCAACAAGCCGTAGATGCCAATACCCAAGTGTATTTGGCTGACAGTATGGGTGAATTATGGCTTTGGTATGCCTTGAGCCAAGTGGCCTATGTTGGGGGTTCTTTGAATGAACCAGGTGGTGGGCACAATATCTTGGAACCTGTAGCGCTAGGTGTCGTAACGGTCTTGGGAAAAAACTATTTTAATTTCCAACAGATTGTCGATGAGTTCGTGCACAACGCAGCGGTTGACGTGGTACAGGATGCTCAGCAAGCTTGCCAGAGATTCACTGAGTTACTGAGCAGTGCAGAGCAGCGTCAACAGATGGTGCAACGAGCCACCACCATTTTGCAGAAGAACCAAGGTTCACTTCTGCGTCATACTCAACTGATTGATCGGTTTTTATAACACTCATGAATCTCGTTTTATTGTCAGAACAACCCGAACAAGCACTTTGGGGAATTCGAGAACCGCGCCAATTGCAGCATTTACAGCAGCATCTTGACCTTAAAGTCGGTGACCAGCTTAAGGTCGGCATTCGACAAGGCAAACGTTATCTGACTGAGGTTCAGGCGATAACCCCAGAGCAGGTGCTGGTTAAACCGATTCAGGAATTGACTATTCCTGAAAAATTACCTGTAACCTTGATTGTGGCTTTACCTCGTCCCAAAGTTTTACGCCGTCTGGTCATGGACAGTGTGACTTTGGGGGTAGAAAAATTAGTGCTGATTCATAGCTATCGGGTCGATAAAAGCTACTGGCAAAGCCCGTTTCTACAACAGCTCAATGATTATGTGACCTTAGGTTTAGAACAGGCAGGCGATACTATTGCCCCCAAAATAGACATGTATCGTCGTTTTAAACCTTTTGTGGAAGATGTTTTGTCAGAGTGGACGACACCTGAAAGCCCAAGTTTCGTGGCACATCCTTATGCAGAGCAAGGTCTGCCTGCTGTGAAAACCGCACATTGCCAAATCTTGATTGGCCCTGAAGGTGGTTTTATTCCCTATGAAGTCGAATTGCTTGAAAAAAACGGCTGCCAAAGTTTTAGCTTGGGCAACCGTATTTTAAGAACTGAAACAGCAATTCCGTATGTCTTAGGAAGTTTATTTCGCTAAAGGATCCATCGCTGTTGCATCATTTGAGACTTTAATTTCACGAATCGGGTAGGGAATCGAAATGCCTTGTTCGTTAAACGCAATCATGACCTGTTCCTGAATTTCACTGGTCGATGCTGCAATACTGGTTTCTGTGGTGTCAATCCACCAGCGAACAGTGAGATTGACTGAGAAATCGGCCAAAGCAGTCACATTCACTGAGAAGTCTGGATGGCTGAGCACATTACGGTTTTCATCCAAGATTTTGAGAATCTGTTCTTTGGCTTTGGTGACATCATCATCATAACCAATACCCACCACAAACTCACAGCGGCGACGTTGATAGGCGGTATTGACCGTAATCGCGCTGGTGTAGACGGTTGCATTTGGAATCACAATACGACGACCATCATACGAACAAAG
This sequence comes from Acinetobacter sp. MB5, assembly GCF_003261585.1. Taxonomy (GTDB): domain Bacteria; phylum Pseudomonadota; class Gammaproteobacteria; order Pseudomonadales; family Moraxellaceae; genus Acinetobacter. Next base: position 102,384 of record NZ_POVU01000007.1, read on the forward strand.
GAACGTTGCACGGATTTGGATATCTTCAACAGTTCCTTCTAAACCATTACAGACAATCGCATCGCCAATACGGAATGGTTCGCTGAGCAAGATCAGAAGACCTGAAAGTAAGTTCTGGAAAATATCTTTAAATGCAAAACCAATCGCAACAGAGCCAATACCCAGAGCACTCATGAGTTGGCCTGGCGTGAAGCCTGGAATCGCAATCACCAGTGCAATCAGGAAGCCAAAGAATAAAATGGTCGATGTTCCCACTCGGTTGAGTACCAACACCAAATTCTGACGGGTATAAGAACGATTTTCTAAGGTTTTACGAACAAAAAACTTAAATAATTTGGTGAGCAACCAAAAAATGATAAACACCACAATCGCAATACAGATATAAGGAACACGGCTCCAGAAACTGTCGATAATCTTGTCAATCGTGGTGTAGGCATCGTGGTACTTACTACTATGCTCAAGCACAGTTTGCGTGGTTTTTTTGCCTGCTTCTTGCAAAAGATGCGTTGTATCTTGCGCCACGTTTTGTATGGTTGAGGATTGATTCTCTGCCACGTATATTTGTCCCAAACTTAAAAACGCTATATTTTGCCTGAAAAAACAGAAAGTTTAGTAAAAAATCGTAGAGCAATTTTAGAAATAATGCATGCCTTGACGCATCATTTGATGTGGGCTCTCTAATTCACCTGTTCCCATCATGTACGAAATACGCATGCTGCTACTGGCTAAGCTGATGAGAAATAGCACAATGATGAGCCATGCACACAGTTTTTCCCAAGCGGATGTTCGGTGTGGTGAACCGTAGTTATTGGCATGACTTGAGCCTGGTGCCAAGAGCAGATAAATAACAAAAAATAAATTAATCATGGGAATGAGCAGTAACAAACTCATCCAACCGCTCTGATTCAGGTCATGTAAGCGCTGAATCATGAAAATGGTCATCAGATAGCTATAAATCAAGAGCGCCAGAAGCCCGCCAAACAGCATGAAAAACGGGTGCCCTGACAAGTGGGATGTGCGTAGCATCATGCTATCCCAGTTGATTAAATGCATGCTTTGGACAGTCAAGGAAACAATCCCGACAAAAAGAAAATGCAGTAAGCCTGAACGGGCAATATAACTGAGTCGACCCAGTCGATTGTCACAGGAAAATAGAGAGCGGGATGATTGATCCTGTCCTTTTCCAAAAAACGAAGCTGAATTTTGAGATGGCATATGGATCCCCAAGAATATAGTGCTTGTACAAAAAGTATACGATACAAACATGCCCTGTGTTGAATTATTGTACTTAAATAACCTGTGTATTGGAAAAAATAACAAACAAAAACAACACGCATTTCATGATGAAACTGCGCTCACCCGATCAAGGAAGTCAGTCTATGCAAGAACTCTATCCTGTTCCTGAGGAATTCAAACAAACTGCGCGCACTTTGGAGCATGAGTACTTCCAGCGCTATCAGCAATCTATTGAAGATCCAGATCGGTTTTGGGCTGAACAGGCCCGTGCAATTGACTGGATGACGCCATTTACCAAAGTGAAAGATACCAGTTATGACCCTGAAAATTTTAAAATCCAGTGGTTTGCAGATGGTCAGCTCAATGTCTGTGTGAATTGTCTGGATCGGCATTTAAAAGAACACCCGCATAAACCCGCAATTATATGGGAGGGGGATCATCCTTCCAGACACAAAATTATTTCTTATAAAGAACTGTATGCGGAAGTCTGCCGCTTTGCGAATGCCTTGAGAAAATATGGAATTCGTAAGGGGGACCGTGTGATTTTATATATGCCAATGGTGAGTGAAGCCACGATTGCCATGTTGGCCTGTGCTCGAATTGGTGCTGTTCACTGTGTCGTATTTGGGGGATTTTCACCTGATGCCTTGGCGAGCCGCATTGAAGACAGTCAGGCCAAAATGATCATTACCGCCGACGCGGGGATGCGTGGTGGAAAGTTATTACCGCTCAAGCAAAATGTCGATCTGGCTTTGCAACAGCAGGGCACGGCAACGGTTGAGCATGTGGTTGTGGTGCATCGTACAGGCAATCCCATTGATTTTTTACCTAAACGGGATTTGTGGTATCACATGCTACAAATGGAGGTCGATGAAATTTGCCCGCCTGAACCGATGAATGCTGAAGATCCACTCTTCATTTTGTATACCTCGGGTTCAACAGGAAAACCGAAAGGGGTGTTGCATACCACTGGAGGCTATCTGGTTTATGCCGTGACGACCTTTAGAGAGGTTTTTGATTTAAAACAGGATGATATTTACTGGTGTACGGCCGATATCGGATGGATTACAGGACATTCCTATGCGGTATATGCACCTTTAGCCACAGGTACAACCACCTTAATGTTTGAGGGAATTCCGCAATACCCAACATGGGCACGCGTTGGACATATCATTGATAAGCATAAAGTGACGATTCTTTATACAGCGCCAACGGCAATTCGCGCCATGATGCGTGAAGGTGATGCTTATGTTCGGGAGAGTAACCGCAGCACTTTACGTTTATTGGCAACCGCAGGTGAACCGATTAACCCTGAAGCATGGCACTGGTTTTATGATGTTGTGGGCGAAGGGCGCTGTCCAATTTTGGATACGTGGTGGCAAACTGAAACAGGCGGCATGATGATTACCCCTTTGCCTGGGGCAACAGCCTTGAAACCAGGTTCAGCAACTCGCCCATTCTATGGTATTCAGCCAGCCTTGGTCGATACAGAAGGCCATGAAATTGAGGGTGCTGGCGAAGGTAACTTAGTCATTAAAGATGCTTGGCCAGGGCAAATGCGCAGTATTTGGGGAGACCCAAAACGCTTTATTGAAGCCTATTTCTCAACTTATCCAGGCTGTTATTTTACAGGGGATGGCGCACGCCGAGATGCCGATGGCTATTACTGGATTACAGGTCGGGTCGATGATGTTTTGAATATTTCAGGACACCGTTTAGGCACTGCCGAAATTGAAAGTGCACTCGTGGCGCATGAAGCTGTTGCAGAAGCGGCTGTGGTTGGTATTCCACATGATATTAAAGGACAGGGAATTTGTGCTTTTGTGACCTTGCAGGCAGATCATGTCGAATCTGAGGAGTTGCGTGAGGCATTGGTGAAATGGGTGCGCAAAGTTTTAGGCCCGATTGCAACACCAGATGTGATTTATTGGGCTGCGGCGCTCCCGAAAACCCGCTCAGGAAAAATTATGCGGCGGATCTTACGCAAAATTGTTACGGGGGAATTGGAGAGTTTGGGAGATACTTCAACACTGGCGGAACCTCAGGTTGTGGAGCAATTGATCGTGACTGTGACAGGAAAAGCTGAAAAATAGCTTGTTTTTTGCTCAAAATAATGAATATAGCTTAAATAAATGTCACTTCAGGGTGGCATTTAATCCAACTCATTTCATTTAAATAATATTGAATGTTTTCACTTTAGGTTTCTGTGGTTTATTAACATCTTTTTGATTTATCTATAGAAATGCAGTATGTTAGTGATAAGCTCAAGAGAAAAATTGGGCAAAACTGAAATTAAAATCTGGACATTGGTTTTTAGAGCTGATGGTAAAAAATGCAGAAAACTATCGGATAACGCAACAAAGTTGGCAAAAATTCGGTAATATTTGTATACATAGATAAAGTCGTAGCACAGATAGGAATGCTAGGCTACGCCAAATACAGCCAAATCGCTTATGAATATATTAATCGTTGATGATCATCCTCTGTTTCGTCACGCACTGATTCAAGCAGTGCGTTATAGCTTTCCACAAGCGCAAATTCATGAAACAGCAGCAGTAAACGAATTTTACGAACGCCTTGAAAATGGAACTGAGCCTGATCTGGTCTTGTTGGACTTGAACTTGCCTGGCGCTTCGGGTTTTTCGGCTTTGGTGCATGTCCGTGCCCAATATCCTTCAATTCCGATTATTGTGGTTTCAGCCCATGAAGAAGCCAGCATTATTCAACGTGCGATCGCACATGGTGCTATGGGCTATATTCCTAAATCAGCGCATCCAAGCCATATCGGTGAAGCGATTCGCCATGTGATGGAAGGGGAAATCTGGTTACCACCGAATTTACCAGCCAACATCAGTTTTGACCCTCGTGCGGCGGATGAAACGGCATTGGCAGAACGGATTCAATCTTTGACCCCTCAACAGTTCCGTGTGTTGATGATGGTGGCTGAAGGCTTGTTGAACAAACAAATTGCTTATGAGCTAGATGTTTCGGAAGCGACAATTAAAGCGCACGTGACCGCAATTTTCAGAAAACTCGGTGTGCAAAACCGTACTCAGGCAGTACTTGCCATTAGTGCATTGAATATTGATGAGAAAAAAATCTAAGCTGCCGCTTGGATTAATCAGCCCTTTTTATTTCTCCTGATTGGAAAAATAAAAAGGGCTGTTTTATTTTTAAAAGGTCATTTTAAATACGAACTTTACTTAAAATTTAACCCGTTTCATTTCACCCCAGCTTAAAGGGGATTTTTTTAAATATTTGATTGATCCAACCAGTCTCCAGTAAGAATGAATATATCTAAACCAGAGATTCTCTAAGATACAGGCGATAAATAATTGCAGGATATCTTTTGATTTATAGTGATTGAAAAAGGCCACTTCGATCAGAATTGCACCTAAAGAGAGAACTAGACCAAACGAAAATGCCAGTAAATAGAAGTAAAGACAGGAATTCCAGTCGATATAACCCAAAAGTGCAAAAACCAAGAGACTCACGTAGCCCAAGAGTTCAATGAATGGGCCCCATGCTTCCACTAAAATAAAGAAAGGGAACGTATAGAACCCAAGTAAACCGCTGCGAGGTTTAAATAACAGACTTTTTGAACTCCAGAGACTTTCTAATAATCCCTTTTGCCATCTTTTTCTTTGTGAACCCAAAATTTTCAGATTATTTGGACATTGTGTCCAACATACAGCATTGGGAACAAAGGCAATATTAACCTTCGTATTATTTTTCAGTGCATATTCCCGTAACTTTAAAACCAATTCCATATCTTCACCGACCGTCTTGTGATTATAGCCACCCACTTCAAAGACGGCGGATTTGGAAAATAGCCCAAAAGCACCAGAAATAATCATGACACTATTAATCGCAACCCAGCCCATACGACCATTTAAATAAGCCCGTAGATATTCAACAACTTGAATCTTTTCGAGCCAAGTTTTCGGCATGCCAATATGTTTGACTTTGCCATCAACAATTTCACAGCCATTGGCAATACGAATAATGCCGCCGCTGGCTACAGTATTATTTTCCAAGGAAAAGGGTTGAACCAGTTTGTGTAATGCTTCTGAATCTAGTACCGAGTCAGCATCAATCGCACAAAATAACGGATAACTACTGATGTTAATTCCGCAGTTTAAGGCATCAGCTTTACCGCCATTCTCTTTAAAAACAACCTTGAGTCGTTTGTCTTTCAAGGAAATATAGTTGTTTTTAATCGGTTTATGATTGAGCCTGAGTCTTGGAACTTCTAGATTTGGGATAAGATTATAAGCTTCAATCAGCACTTCTAAGGTTTTGTCCTTTGGGCCATCACAAACCACAATCACTTCAAATTCTGAATAATTCAGATTGAGTAGGGAATGGACAGATTCAACAATCGTGAGTTCTTCATTGTAGGCAGGAGAAATAATGCTGATTGGAATGTCAAAAACATCAAATTTAGTAAACCAGACATCATGCAGATTCGATTTAAGAATCTTACTAATACTAAAAAAACCTAAAATATTGAGAAAGAAATAACTCAAATTTACAAAAACAAAATACAGAAAGAAAATAAATTCCCAAGCATAAATAAGTTCTTTCATGTCATTGAATCCGAAGGTTCTGGTGAAGTTTATTTTTGTTGAAGGCAACTTGAAGTGATTCTTTCGAAAATTGATCATCAATCAATTTAATTAAAAAATTCACTAAATTTTCATCAGAATTATAATTTTTAATAATCGCTTCAGCCGAACGGTGTCGTACCCACCAATTTGAACTGCTTAAGCATTTTAATAAAAAATTAAAATTTTCTTCTGAGAAATAGTTAAGTTTGACGATCGCATGGATGATATTTATATGGTAGACCCAGCTTGATTCCTCTTTTAAGTGTTCAATCAGCTTAAAGTCCTCAATGTTATTAATATTTCGAATTGCTAAACAAATGCTATCAACTGAGAAATCCTGCATGTTATTTAGAATATAACTTGAGTAATCAGATAAATGATTAGTTCGAGAAGCTATTTTAATGATGCGCTTTTCATTTAAGTGATTATGATTTTTAATTTTATTAAAAATCATAACAACCGCAGTAGGTGTGTTAAAGAATTGCATTAAATGTTTTAATTCTTGATTATTCCATTTCTCTCTAGAAATAATTTCATCAAGAACTAAAGGGTAGTATTTCTTACTATCAATTTTTAATAATGCAATACAGGCTTCAAAAGAAATAATATCCATTTTATTTTTAACAAAACTCTGGATATCGGTTTGAATAGTTTCTGAGTTTTTATTTGAATAATAGATATTGCCTAATGTATGAATCAATAGGCAAATTTCTCGCGTATTTTTATGATGAACAAAAGATTGCGATTTTTTTAATGTTTTTAAACAACGATTTGAAATGTCCAAAACATTCGCTACTACAATTAACTTTTGCTGTGTGTCAGCATCTGATGAATTAAATTTTAATGACCAAGATGAAATAAAGATCGGGAAATCTGAGTTTTTAATTTTCTTTGCAGTAATTTGATGAATCGGAAGATCGAGATAATCTTCCGTTAGCTTGACATATTTTGATTTTTTAACCAGTTTTTGGTGACTTCTCATTTTCATGTAGGAGATGCCAAAAATCAATTGGCATACTAACGCAAGGCTAATCGTAATTAGCCACGTTAAAATAATGATGAAGTGGGTTTGATCAAAAATCATAAGAGATTCCAGCTAAAACTCCTGTTCTTGAGAAATTCCCGTGATAGATGGTGTGTGTAAGCCCAATATTGGTATATAGATTTTTGCTGAGCTGGATTTTTGAGGTCAGGGCATGACTGGTAATATGGTAAATCTTGGTTGAGATATCGGTGACTTCTGGTTCTTTACCATCAGAGAAATAGTAGTTGATGCTATTGTTGCTATGAGGGATGTAGTAGCTGACTTGGGCTTTGACACCTGTTGTTGGCTTGTAGAAAGAAGTATCACTGATCCATAACCCCGCCAAGACTCGCCAGTTTTGAATATATTTTTCAGCGGATAAACCATAGTAGTTCACCGTTGAATTTTCATATTTTGAATATTTATAATCCACGATAGGTGAAATTTGACCATTTTTATAAGTTTGCTGTAACGTTAAGCCCGCTTTAAATTCAGGTAAGTAACCACTGTTATTAAAATCACCTGCACCTACAGAATAAGATAAAAAGGTTTTCCCCTTATCACTCTCATGAACTAGATGATTTGCATCAAGCTCAACCTGATTATCGTTTAAATCATAACGATCATAGTTACGCCAAAATAACTGCCAGTAATTTTCATCATTTTTTTTAGTGTAACCTAATTCAGTCGTTTTCCAGTCTGGTTGATCGTTAGTACTGTTTTCCTGGCTGTAGTTCACATCTAAAATTTGATTATCTGCAAAAGATGCTGTTGAGAGAAAAGATAGGGTGCTAATCAAAATGAGTTTTTTCATATGTTGTGTATCACGATCTGATAAATTTAATCATCACCACCTAAATTTTTGAAATATACACCTACTAAGAATATGGGAATATCTTATTATTTCCATATTCTTAGTAGGTGTATTTATGGGTAACTTATGATTCAAATGAATGTAAAGATACCCTAAATATCAATAAACGATATTCAGTCTTTTCTTAAAACTAGATAAATCAATGATTGAGAAATATTTGGTTACTGTACCAATGACATAATAATTTTATGCTTATTTATTTCTATTTAATAAAAAGAAGAAAGCAAACTAATTATGTCGATTAATTATATCATGGCGTGATTAAATTAATAGAATATTAATTTGCTTTCTTTGAAGCTAAACACTTTATAAGATTATAAAATGTTTAGCTTGGTATTTTTAGACCAGATAACCATGCGCGCATAGAAGCAGGTTTTAACGGTTTTTTCAGCAGCATAATATTCAGTTCTTTTAAACGTTCAGGTAACTCTGGATCTGAATCTGCTGTAATTAAGGCAACAGGAATATTGTCCTGACGATATTGCAAAATAAAGTCTAAACCGCGCTGATCCTGATTTAAATGTTGGTCGATCAGCCAAATTTGAATATTTTCCTGTTCAATGAGTCGTTTGGCTTCTTCAGGTTCTTTTGCTTTAAAGACTTGATGCCCCCATTTGCTGAGCAGGGTATTCATACCTTCCAAAATGTTTTCGTCATTGTCCAAGCACAATATTTTATAAGTGTTGTTGCGTAGCGGCATCATTTGGATTGGCGCTGCGGTGACTTTAGGCGCTTCCACAACAGGCGCTTCAATCATGAAGCAGGAACCATGCTGCAATTTGGTCGAAACATGCACAGGATAATGTAGCAGGCTGGTCATACGTTGTACGATGGCAAGCCCTAGCCCTAAACCTTGTTCACCCCACGGTGAAGTATGTCCACAGCGTTCAAACTCCTGAAACAGTTTAATGCGCTGTTCTTCTGCGATACCTGGGCCAGTATCCCAAACCCCGATTCGGATATAGTTCGGTTGAGATGCTGAACGTAAAACCCCGACCACGATTCGGCCTTTGGCCGTATAGCGCAGGGCATTGCTGACAAAGTTTTGAATAATACGACGAATCCATTGTGGATCAGTGTCAATCCAGAACTGGGCATCGTGGACATGAAACTCGATACCACGTTGTGCTGCAATTGACTTGAACTGTAATTTCAAATCGCTGAGCAAATCGTGCAGTGGATAGGCCTGACGCTTTGGTTGAATGGTTCCACCTTCTAAACGTGCAATATCGAGCAGGGCGGACAACATGCTCTCCGCACCATGCAAAGCACGATCCAGTTGCTGGAGGGTTTGACGATCTTCCTCGGACTGAATGCTTTGTTCAAGTGCGGTGCTAAATAAACGGGCTGCATGCATCGGTTGCAGCAGGTCATGACTTGCCGCAGCAATAAAGCGACTCTTTGACATATTGGCAGTATCGGCCTGTTCACGTGCACGTTGTTGTTCTGAAAGTGCATCTGCCAATTGCTGAGTGCGTTCTTTCACGCGTGCTTCTAGTACTGCTTCATTTTCACGGAATGCGGTAATGTCAGCAAAGGTTGTCACAAATCCACCGCCTTCAATTGGATTACCACGCATTTGAATCACGCGGCCATCTTTACGAATCCGTTCAAATTCATGGGCACTGCCGACTTTCATCCAGTGAATCCGTTTGCGAACATGTTCTTCAATTGACCCTGGCCCACATTCACCGCGCTCTGCGTTATAACGAATCAAATCAGAAATCGGGCAGCCGACATAAACCAAATCTTTTGGATAATCAAAAAGTTTTAAATACTGATTGTTCCAAGCCACCAGACACATATTATCATCGACCACACTCACACCCTGAGTCATGTGGTCAATCATGGTCATCAGCAAGTTCTGGTTAAAACGTTGCCACTGCGATGCTTGGTCAAGAATGTTGGCAACCTGAGCTACGCCTAGACCATTGTTGGCCAGTGCAGTGGTGAGCAGGGTGCGCGCCGAGGCAGCTCCAATCGTACCTGCCAGATATTGTTCGGTAAAACGCCACCACATGCCGTTGGCAACGCTATTGGTATTGAGAACCAGATAATTCTGATCGCAAAACTGTTGAAAGGCACGGGTAGTTGGTCCTTCACCTGTAATCCGTTTTGCCAATGCCATAAGGTCGCTAACTTTTAAACGTGGACTGTCAGGATGGAAATACCCCATTTCATGATTTGAATTTTGAGATGGTAAAGGCTTGGTTTCATAGTAAAAGAAACTCTCCGCCTGAATCTGCTCTGCAACACTTGGGCGATAAGCTTTTGAAACCCAGATATATAAAATCGTGTTGAGACCAAGCGACCACATTACACCATGCGTGAGTGGAGCAAGCGATTCAAAACCAAATAAGGCTTCAGGGCGTAAACCATTAATACCAAACAGACCACCTTGTAAGATTTGAAAACTGAGCTCGGTATATTCATGCGGTAGGCTACGCAAAATGGTCGGGAAAAGCAGGGTGTATGCCCACATCAGGAAACCGACTAACAGGCCTGCATAGACGCCTTGTTGACTGCCACCTCGCCAGTACAAACCACCAATAAGCGCAGGTGCAAACTGTGCAACTGCACTAAATGCCAATAAGCCAAAGACTGAAAGCTGATTAATATCATTAAAGAAATGGAAAAATAAGAACCCCATGAGCATTACTGCAACAATACAAATGCGGCGAGTGGTCTTGAGCACTAAGGGCAGGCGTTGATCATGACGTGATAACAGGTTGAAGCGCCACAGAGCAGGCATAATCAGGTCGTTACTGAGCATGATGGATAATGCTACAGATGAAACCAGCAGCATGCCTGTCGATGCCGAGAACCCACCGAGAAATGCCAAAATGGTGAGCCACTCATGGTTATAGCTCATGGGTAAGCTGAGTACGGCAAGGTCTGGAATTTTCAGTAAAGTCGGATTGGTATGCAGTGCCCAACTGGCAATCGGGAAAATGGTTAATGTGGTTAAAATCAGATACAGTGAGAACCATTTGCGTGCACCACGAATATGTTTTTCATCTCGCAATTCAACCACAGCCACATGAAACTGCCGAGGTAAACAGATAATGGCAAGCGCAGCCAATAAGGTTTGCACCCAAAAGGTATCGGGAACGCCACTCATTTGTACTTCATGATACTGTTCCTGAATGTCGTGACTAATTTGGGTCAGATTGCTTGGATGATCTGTCACAAAGAAAATTGCAACACAAAGTAACGCAAATAACTTCACAAACGACTCAAATGCAACCGCGAGCATTAAGCCGCCATGCTGTTCAGTATTGGCCATTTGTCGTGTGCCAAATACCATAGACAGCAGGGCTAAAATGGCTGTGAGTACCAGTACAGTATTGGTGGTCAGATGTAATGCATTGTTTTCAGGAAGAATGACAGAGGTACTTAAAGCAATCGCACGAAGCTGTAAAGCCAGATAAGGAATAATCGCAATTACGGCGAGAACTGTGACTAACGAGGCCAATGTTCCGCTTTTGCCATAACGGGCCGCAATAAAATCGGCAATTGAGGCAATGGCATGATGCTGGCGAACCCGTCCGATTCGGCGCCAAATATCGTAACCGAGCCAGATAAATAATAGTGGCCCTAAATAAATGGGTAAAAAGATAATCCCTTGGCGAACGGCTGCACCTGTTGCGCCATAGAACGTCCACGATGAGCAATAAACTCCCAGTGTTAGACTAAAGAGTAACATGCGTCCGCGAGCACTTAAGCGACTGGCATAACGCTCACCAAAGAAAGCACAGACGAATAAAATTAGAATGTAAAGGGTTAATACCCCAATGATTACCCAGTTATTCATATTGATGGCTTATTAAGAATCTGCCTTTATCATACCCGAAGCAGAAGCTCTCAAGAAAATACTGCTCAAAATTTTAGCGACCAAAGTCTAACTTACTAAAAGCTTTAAATATTGATAACGTTATTACACACAAAAAAAATTACAAAATACGGCCAAGGCTGGTTGTACAACTATGGAGTAAGGTTATGGATGAGGTACAAGTAGAACGCATTCTACAAAATCCAAAATTCAAAGAAATGGTGAGCAAAAAAAGTGCGTTAAGTTGGACATTAACAGTGGTTATGTTAGTTGTCTATCTCGGCTTTTTGCTTTTAGTCAGCTATAACAAAGAATTCTTAAAGAGTTCTTTCAGTGGTGGAGTTATTACCTGGGGGATTCCTCTAGGTCTTGGCGTCATCGTATTGTCTTTCGTGTTGTGCGGTGTGTATTCATACATTGCCAATAATTCATTTGACCAACTTAGTGCAGAAGCAATGAAAGAAGTTAATGCGATTACACATCAAGATACTTCTTCTTCAATTTCTTCTCACTCAAATGCAACTCACGGATGAGGACATGCGGATGAATTGGACTTCCCTAAAAACAAAAGCTTTACTTGCGTCAACAGCGCTTTGTTCATCAGTTGCAATGGCAAGCCCAGATTTGGGTGAAGCACAACAGCAGGCAACCAACTGGCATGCGATTATTCTATTTGTCATCTTCGTTGCGATGACATTGTTTATCACCAAATGGGCTGCAAAACAAACCACCAGTACCAAAGATTTCTATACCGCAGGTGGGGGCATCAGTGGCTTCCAAAACGGTCTGGCGATTGCAGGTGACTATATGTCAGCAGCGTCGTTCTTGGGTATTTCCGCAATGGTATTTAGCTCAGGCTTCGATGGCTTGCTCTATTCATTAGGTTTCATGGTAGGTTGGCCAATCGTACTGTTCCTTGTAGCAGAACGTTTACGTAACCTTGGTAAATATAACTTGTCTGACGTAGTGTCTTTCCGTTTAGATGAGAAGCCAGTACGTACTTTGGCTGCATTTAGTTCATTGATTGTTGTGGCATTCTATCTGATTGCACAAATGGTTGGTGCGGGTCAGCTCATCAAACTTCTATTTGGTTTGAACTACAACATTGCCGTAGTTGTAGTTGGCTTGTTGATGATGGCTTACGTAATTTTCGGTGGCATGTTGGCAACAACTTGGGTACAGATCATTAAAGCGGTCATGCTGTTAAGCGGCGCAACTTTCATGGCGTTCATGGTGATGAACTCTGTGGGCTTTAGCTTCAGCGAAATGTTCACGAAATCAATCCAGGTGTTTGGTGAAGTTCATAACATTAGCTTTGACGAAGCAACCAAAATCATGGGTCCAAGTAAACTGGCTTCAAATCCAATCGATGCACTTTCTCTTGGTTTGGCCTTGATGTTTGGTACAGCAGGTCTTCCACATATCTTGATGCGTTTCTTCACGGTTAAAGATGCTAAAGAAGCACGTAAATCAGTTGTGGTTGCAACAGGCTTTATCGGTTACTTCTACTTACTCACTTTTATCATCGGTTTTGGTGCGATCATGTTCGTATCAAATAACCCACAATTCCTTGATGCTGCAAAAATGGCGGTTACTGGCAAACTTGAATTAGTTGGCGGTAACAACATGGCTGCGATTCATTTAAGTGATGCTGTGGGCGGTGACATGTTCATGGGCTTTATCTCAGCAGTAGCATTCGCAACAATTCTTGCGGTAGTTGCTGGTTTGACACTCTCTGGTGCATCTGCGATTTCTCATGACTTGTATGCCAACGTATTCAAGAAAGGTCAAACAACACCTGAATCTGAACTTCGCATGTCAAAAATTGCAACACTTGGTCTTGCAATCTGCGCAATGATTTTAGGTATCTTGTTTGAAAAACAAAACGTTGCATTTATGGTGGGCTTGGCATTCTCTGTAGCATGCTGTGCAAACTTCCCAGTACTTGTACTTTCAATGTTCTGGAAAGGCTTAACCACTCGTGGTGCGGTAATTGGTGGTATGGTTGGTTTGGTTCTTGCGGTGGTGATGATCGTACTGTCTAAAGCAGTTTGGGTCGATACGCTTAAAATCTCTGACACTCCAATTAACCCATTGAATGCTCCAGCGATTGTCGCAATGCCATTAGCATTCATCTGCTGCTGGTTCTTCTCAATCACTGATAACTCAGCACGTGCGAAACAGGAACGTAAAGCATTTGATGCTCAATATGTTCGCTCAATGACAGGGATTGGCGCATCAGGTGCATCTGATCACTAATCTGTGAATTGAAACAAAAAAAGCTCCGTCAGGGGCTTTTTTTAATGTCTAAATAATACACAAATTAGGCAATGTGCTTCATCAATAAAAAATGCTAGAATAGCGCGCCTATCTTCTTTAGCTATCTATAGTTGTTTCTCATGACTACCAATACCCAAATTACTGAAGATCGTATCCTGATTTTGGATTTCGGTTCGCAATATAGCCAATTGATTGCACGTCGTGTACGTGAAGCAGGCGTATATTCTGAAATGTATGCGTTTGATATGTCTGAGGAAGACATTCGTGCATTTAAACCAAACGGCATTATCTTGTCGGGTGGTCCTGAAAGTGTTCATGAAGAAGGTAGTCCACGCGCACCTCAAGTTGTGTTTGAACTGGGTGTTCCTGTTCTTGGCATTTGTTATGGTTTACAAACCATGTCTGAACAGTTGGGTGGTAAAGTTGAACCAGGTACTGTTCACGAATTTGGTTATGCTGAAGTTGATATTTTAGTTCGTGACCAGTTGATTGGTAACTTACAAGATAAACCAGACCAATTGCATGTGTGGATGAGCCACGGTGACAAAGTCAGTGCGATTCCAGAAGGTTTTATTGTTACAGCAAGCACACCAAGCTGCCCATTTGCTGCGGTAAGCGATGAAACACGTCGTTTCTATGGTGTACAGTTCCACCCTGAAGTCACACACACTGCAAAAGGTGCTGAACTTCTTTCTAACTTCGTGCATAAAATCTGTGGTTGCCGTGGTCTTTGGACACCAGAACACATTATCGACCTACGTGTAGAACAACTTCGTGCACAAATTGGTGATGAAAAAGTTCTTCTTGGTTTGTCTGGCGGTGTGGATTCATCTGTTGTTGCTGCGCTTTTACATAAAGCGATTGGCGACCAGTTAACATGTGTATTTGTAGACAATGGCTTGCTTCGTTTAAACGAAGGTGATCAAGTGATGCAAATGTTTGCTGACAACATGGGTATCCGTGTAATCCGTGCAGATGCTGAAGAACGTTTCTTGACAGCGTTGGCGGGTGAAGTTGATCCTGAGAAAAAACGTAAAATCATCGGTCGTGAATTCATCGAAGTATTTGCCGAAGAAGCACGTAAACTTGATGGCGTGAAATTCTTGGCACAAGGGACAATTTACCCAGACGTGATCGAATCTGCTGCAAGCAAACAAGGTAAAGCACACGTGATTAAATCACACCATAACGTGGGTGGTTTACCAGAAGATTTAGCATTTGACTTGGTTGAGCCATTACGTGACTTATTCAAAGATGAAGTTCGTAAATTAGGTACAACTTTAGGTTTGCCACACGGCATGATCTACCGTCATCCATTCCCAGGTCCAGGTTTGGGCGTGCGTATTTTGGGTGAAGTGAAAAAAGAATATGCAGATATTCTTCGTCTTGCTGATGACATTTTTATGCAAGAACTTCGCGACAGCGGTTGGTACGACAAAACTGCACAAGCATTTGCAGTATTTCAACCTGTAAAATCTGTAGGTGTGGTTGGTGATGGCCGCCGTTATGCGTGGGTTGTTGCACTTCGTGCTGTTGAAACTGTGGACTTTATGACAGCTCGTTTTGCTCACTTGCCGTATGAGTTAGTTGACAAAATCTCAACTCGTATCATGAATGAAATTAAAGATGTATCACGTGTTGTATACGACGTGTCATCTAAGCCACCTGCTACGATTGAATGGGAGTAATTCAGGGATTTCAAGAAGTGAAACTTCTTGCCTGAATTACGCCAAAGGCTATGCCTGCGGCAGGAGGAGGGATTTCAAGAAGTGAAACTTCTTGCCTGAATTACGCCAAGAGCTATGCTTGTGGCAGAATAGAAAGATTTAAGAAAAGGACGCGTAAGCGTCCTTTTTTATGGATGATATGATTTATCCTTTGATTTTTAAAATAAAAAAAGCTGGCAAATGATGCCAGCGGATGAAAGATATTTGATTTAAATTACAAAACTTACAGGCATTTTCAGATTATTGATGGCTGTGTAAATTTCAGAAATATTTTGGCAAACAATTAACTTGGCACGATGCTGTGGAGGCAAGAAACCTTCCTGCACCGCATGGTCAAGCTGAGCAATCAGTGCGTTATAAAAACCATTCACGTTATATAAAATCATCGGTTTCTGATGTTGATCGAGCTGCCCCCAAGTGGCAATCTCCAAGATTTCTTCAAATGTACCCAAACCGCCAGGAAGTGCAATAAACGCACTAGCACGTGCAGCCATCATCGCTTTACGCTCGTGCATACTATTTACAATGTGCAACTCGGTGAGTCGTTCATTGGCAACTTCATAATCCAGCATAAATTCAGGAATAACACCAACGACTTCACCACCATGTTCAAGAACGGTATCTGCCACTTGACCCATCAAACCAATACTTGCGCCACCATAGACAATTCCAAACCCATGTTCTGCGAGACCTTGTGCTAACTGTACAGCACTTTGAAGATAAATGGCTTTATTGCCTACACGGGAGCCACAATAGAGTGCGATGAGTATTTGAGTTGTTTTTACTTTTAGATCTTTATTCATATTGATAACACTATTCATCTTTTATTCTTACCTTATCACGGTTCTTTGGTTTAGATTAAGCAAGAAATATGACAAATTGATGCGAAAGCTATTGTATTTTTAGCGTATTTTGTAAATGTGGTTTTTATATTTTATATAAAAGTGATTTTGAGAGAGATTGTTCATAAAAACACACGATTGTTGAAAATCTACGGCGAAAGTCGGATAAAAAATGATGAATTTATAAAAAATCTTGCCTATACTGAAAATTCGATTCACAACATATAGATCAACATGAGTAGTGGTTGTAGGCGCTCGCAAGATTTTTCAACAACTCAAACTTTGAACTGCCTTTCAGTTCATTTTCTCTTTTCGACATTTGTCCAGTTTTCAAAGCAGACCTTCGGGGAGTGTGATCAATGATTTTCGAATGGATGTCTGATCCCTCTGCATGGGTAGGTTTGGCTACATTAGTGATTCTTGAGGTCGTCCTCGGGATTGATAACTTAGTCTTTATTGCCGTTTTGTCAGAAAAGTTGCCTCCAGAGCAACGAGGTAAAGCACGTGTGGTCGGCTTAATGCTGGCACTGTGTATGCGTATGGTGCTACTCGCATCCATTGCATGGATTGTCACTTTAGATGAGCCTTTATTTCATATTTTAGGGCACCCGTTCTCGGGGCATAACCTGATCTTGTTGTTTGGTGGTGTATTTTTATTATTTAAAGGCACTATGGAACTTCATGAACGTATTGAAGGCAATCTGCATTTAAAAGATGAAAATCCTGTTCATGCTGCTTTTTGGGTGGTGATTGCTCAAATTGTGGTGCTCGATGCCGTATTCTCACTCGACAGTGTGATTACCGCAGTCGGGATGGTGAAACATCTTTCGATCATGATGATTGCGGTGGTGATTGCGGTCGGAATCATGCTTTGGGCATCGAAGCCACTTATGGATTTTGTGAACAAACATCCAACCGTAGTGATTCTGTGTCTTGGCTTCTTGATGATGATTGGTTTCTCTTTGGTGGTGGAAGGCTTTAATTTCCATATTCCAAAAGGTTACTTATATGCTGCAATTGGTTTCTCGGTGTTAATTGAAGCAATTAACCAAACCACACGCCGTAATCAGGAACGTATGGTCACGACAACTGATTTACGTTATCGGACAGCTTCAGCCGTGATGCGTATGTTGGGTGGAAAGTCGGGTAATAGCAGCAATGAAGCCACTGCTGAACATGATGTGTTGGCGACACAAGCCTTTGCGGAAGAAATGTTTGATGAGCAGAACAGTGCTTATCACAGCGTGATGGTTCAGGGCGTTTTAGGTTTGGCAGAACGTCCTGTGAAGTCGGTGATGACACCACGCCCTGAATTGGAATGGATTGATTTAGACGACACTCCAGAGCAGATCAAAGAACATTTGATGCAAATGACACATTCGCGTTTGGTGTTTGCGCATGGCGAGTTAGACAATTTAGCGGGTATTGCCCTAACGCATAAAATTCTGAATGAATATATTGAAACAGGTAAGCTGAATTTCACCGATCATTTACGTGAGCCGATGATTGTACATGAAAATGCACAGGTACTCATGGTGATGGAACAACTTCGCCAAGCGCCTTTGCAAATGGCGATTGTTCTGAATGAATATGGTTCGATCGAAGGGATTGTCACCCCAATTGATATTTTAGAAGCGATTGCTGGGGAATTCCCAGACGAAGATGAAATGCAGGCTGCGGCCGAAAGTCTCGAAGATGGCTCGTTGATGATTGATGGTTCAACCGATATTCGTCATATTTCTTTATTGCTTGGGCGTGATCTGGTCGATGAAAGTGAAGAATACTCAACACTTTCGGGTTATCTATTGTTGCATCTCGGGCGCTTGCCTGAAAATGGCGATGTGGTTGAAGCCGATGGTTATTGCTTTGAGATTGTAACCATGGATGGACATAAAATCGAGAAAGTGCATATCGTACCAAAAGCTCAACCAGACGAAACATCTTAAGCATGATTTTGCTAAAATAGCCCTTTAACATCAGGGCTATTTTTATGAGTGAACAAACATGCCCATGTGGTTATGGCGAATATGTTAGCTGTTGCCAACCCTTACATCAGGGGTTAACCGTAGCGCAAAGTGCAGCTCAGCTTATGCGTTCGCGCTATAGTGCATTTGCCAAGCATCAGATTGATTATATTGTCAAAACTACGGCTCTAGGTCAGCAACAGCAGCTTGACTGCGCTGCCTTAGATGCATGGAGTCGACATAATCAGTGGCAACAACTGGAAATTATCAATAGTCTGCCACAAGTCGATAAAACCCACGCCATGGTGGAGTTTAAAGCTTACTATTTTGATGGTCAGGAACAGCAAATCCACCATGAAAAATCCTATTTTGTTTTTCATGCTGAGCAGTGGTTTTTTCTGGATCCCACCCTTGAGCAAAACCCAAGTATGAAGCAGGTATGTATTTGTGGTTCAGGCAAAAAATTTAAACATTGTTGTGCGGCTTTTCTTTAGAATAAACCATGATGAGAACTATCTAGAAAGGTCTTAAGGAATGCTGTTAACGGTTATTTATATTGTCGCAATTACTGCGGAAGCCATGACAGGTGCCTTATCTGCGGGTAGACGCAGCATGGATTGGTTTGGCGTGATTCTGATCGCCTGTGTCACTGCGCTGGGTGGTGGTTCTGTCCGTGATGTTTTGTTAGGACATTATCCATTAGGTTGGGTCAAGCATCCTGAATATTTGGTGCTGACTAGCTGCGCAGCATTGGTTACCATTTTTATAGCCAAATGGATGAAACATCTCCGTTCTATTTTCTTGTTACTTGATGCGCTTGGCCTGATTGCATTTACCATTATTGGTTGTCAGGTTGCTATCCAGATGGGGCATGGTTTTATCGTGGCTTCTGTAGCAGGTGTCCTGACGGGCGTATCTGGTGGTATCTTAAGGGATATTTTGTGTAATGATATTCCGTTGGTGTTCCGTCGTGAGCTTTATGCCAGTATTTCTTTTGTTGCAGTCGTTTGTTACTGGCTATGTACTGTACTGCATTTAAGCCTTGAAACCACCATTGTCATTACCTTGATTTTTGGTTTTAGTTTACGGGTTATTGCCATCTATTTTGGTTTGGAAATGCCCAAATTTATCTATAAAGAAGATGATGGACACTCGGCATCATCAATTGATGATTAAGGCATTTTCTCAGATTGGTTTGACGTTTTTTGAATCACTTATTGCTTAATTTGAGAACAGCTTATGGATCTGGTATCTCGTGTACAACGCTTACCGATAGGTCGCTTTCACTATAATCTGCTCTGGATTGTCGGTTTGGGGTGGATGTTCGATGCGATGGATACAGGCATCATCGCGTTTATTATGGCTAAACTGGTGCATGACTGGGGGCTGACCCCTGCGCAAAGTGGTTGGATTGTCAGTATCGGTTTTGTCGGTATGGCAATTGGTGCGGTCTTTTCAGGTGCATTGGCCGATCGTTTTGGTCGTAAGAATGTCTTTGCCAGTACCATGGTGCTTTATAGTATTGCCACAGCCTTGTGCGCTTTTGTACCGAATCTCACGGTACTTTTAGTCTGCCGCTTTTTGGTCGGTTTAGGACTTGGCGGTCAGCTTCCAGTTGCCGTGACTTTAGTCAGTGAATATATTCCTGCACAGGTACGTGGTCGTTTTATTGTTCTTCTAGAAAGTTTTTGGGGATTAGGCTGGCTGGTTGCAGCGCTGGTGTCCTATTTTCTGATTCCACATTTTGGCTGGCATATTGCTTTTCTGATTGGCGGTTTGCCGCTGTTCTATGTCTGGGTTGTTTTAACCAAAGTCCCTGAATCTGTTCCTTATTTGATTAATCGTAATCGCATTGAAGAGGCACATCAGCTCATTCAGAAACTGGAACAGCAGGCAGGTGTTGAAGTCATTCAAGAGATTGAAGTATTGCCTGTTGCTCATCAGCAGAAAGTATCCTTCCAACAATTATGGCAAAAACCGTTTGTGCGTCGTACCTTAATGCTATGGCTGATTTGGTTTGGAATCGTATTTTCCTACTACGGTATTTTTACGTGGTTGCCGAGCCTGTTAGTCAAGCAGGGCTATGATATTGTGAAATCTTTTGAATATGTTTTATTCATGATTTTGGCACAACTGCCTGGTTATATCGTGGCATCGTGGCTGGTTGAAAAACTGGGACGTAAAGTGACCCTCGCAGGTTTTATCGGATTGTGTGCGGTGTCAGCCTATTTCTTTGGACAGTCCAGTAGTGACAGCAGCATTATGTTTTGGGGTTGCCTGATGTCATTCTTCAATCTAGGCGCGTGGGGTGTTTTATACACCTATACCCCAGAGCAATATCCAACCAATATTCGGGCTTTTGGTTCAGGCTGGGCAGCCGCGATTGGACGGATTGGCGGCATTGTCGCACCAATGGTGGTGACAAGCTTAATGGTTGCACCAGACGCTTTTCATCATGTCTTTATGATGTTTACTGTAGTGTTACTGGCAGTTGCAGCCGTGATCGTCATTCTTGGGGAAGAAACTCAAGGTAAAACGCTTGAGTCGATTGGTTTGTAATCTTTTTTCGATTGGATGGTAACGATGTGCTTCAGCATGCCGTTACATTTCAATATTTGATTCAAATTCAGATAAAGCGTAGAAAAAAACAACGAGATCAAAGGGTTTTATTTACGTTTCGCTTACGATCTTGTTAAATAGCGATATTCACATTTTTATTCATCTTAGCTCTCAGATAGGTTCAATATTTTTATGACCAATCTTGCGCATCATGCGACAGAAAACCGCTCCGTAGCAGAGTTTACCGAACAAGCCTACTTAAATTATGCCATGTACGTGATTATGGATCGTGCATTGCCCCATATTAGTGATGGTTTAAAACCTGTACAGCGTCGTATTGTGTATGCCATGAGTGAGCTGGGCTTGAAGCATAGCGGCAAACCGAAAAAGTCCGCACGTACCGTGGGTGATGTGCTTGGTAAATACCATCCGCATGGTGATTCGGCATGTTATGAAGCAATGGTGCTGATGGCACAGCCATTTAGTTATCGTTATCCGTTCATTGAAGGGCAAGGTAACTGGGGTTCACCCGATGATCCAAAGTCTTTCGCCGCCATGCGTTATACCGAAGCCAAATTATCGCAGTTTAGTGAATTGTTACTGTCTGAACTTGGGCAGGGCACGTGTGACTGGCAGGACAACTTTGATGGCTCGCTCAAAGAGCCAATTAATCTGCCTGCACGTGTACCAAATATTTTGCTCAATGGTACGACAGGGATTGCGGTGGGGATGGCAACTGATATTCCGCCACACAATTTACGTGAAGTGATTAAAGGCACCATTGCCCTGATTCGTAACCCGAATTTGACTGATGAAAAAGTTGCAGAATATATTCCAGGCCCTGATCTGCCAACCAAAGCAGAAATTATTACCCCGCCAGATGAATTATTAAAAATCCAAACCTCTGGTCGTGGTAGTTACCGTATGCGTGCCGTGTATACGATTGAAAAAAATGAAATTGTGATCACTGATTTGCCGTATCAGGTGTCAGGTTCAAAAGTCGTCACGCAAATCGCAGACCAAATGCTGGCGAAAAAATTACCGTTGGTGTCCGACATTCGTGATGAATCGGATCACCAGAACCCAACCCGTTTGGTGATTGTACTGCGCTCGAACCGTGTCGATGCTGAACAGGTGATGAGTCACTTGTTTGCAACGACGGATCTGGAATCGAGCTATCGAGTCAATTTAAACATGATCGGGGCAGATGGTCGTCCACAGGTCAAATCGATTCGTAAAATCCTGCTGGAATGGATTGAAATCCGTAAAGCAACCGTGACACGCCGTTTGCAATATCATCTCAATAAAATCGAAAAACGCTTGCATATTTTGGCTGGTTTGCTCATTGCATATTTAGATATCGATACGGTCATTCAAATCATTCGTGAAGCTGATCAGCCTAAAGTAGCGCTCATGGAGCAGCTAAATGTCGATGAAATTCAGGCTGAAGCAATTCTTGAACTGAAATTACGTCAATTGGCAAAACTAGAAGAAATGCAAATTCGCCAAGAGCAGGATGAACTTTCTGCCAAAGCTGCGATTATTCGAGAGCAATTGGCGAATCCTGAGTCATTGAAAAACCTCGTGATTAATGAACTTAAGGAAGATGCGAAAAAATTTGGTGATGAGCGTCGTTCTGCCATTGTGCAACGTGCAGAAGCCGTGCAAATTAAAGAACAAGATTTGATGCCTGCCGAAGCAGTTACGGTGGTCTTGTCAGAAGCAGGTTGGATTCGTGCTGCAAAAGGTGCAGAGGTCGATGCTGAAAATCTCAATTACCGCGCAGGCGATCAGTACTTAAGTCATGCTGTTGGTAAGAGCAATCAGCGGGTCTATATCATGGATCAGACAGGGCGTAGTTATGCTTTGCCAATCAATAGCTTGCCATCGGCACGGGGGTTGGGTGAGCCGTTAAGCTCAAAACTTGCACCTGCTAATGGAGTCTCATTTACTCAGGTCTTGATTGCGGATGATCAGCAAGAGATATTGGCTGCAAGTAATGCGGGCTATGGGTTTAAAACACAAGCCAATGCACTGGATACCAATGCTAAAGCAGGTAAGGCTTTCTTGACAGTTCCTGATCAGGCACAAGTTTTGCCACTCATGGACATTCAACAAAACAGTCATGTTGCTTTGCTAAGCTCAGCAGGGCGCGTCTTGATTGTTGACCTACAGGAGTTGCCTGTTTTAAATAAAGGTAAAGGAAACAAACTGATACAACTTCAAGACAATGAAATTGTTGTAGATATGCAATTATTAAATTTATCTGATGTACTTCAGGTCGTTGCAGGACAACAACAATTGAAACTTAAAGGCGATGACTTACAAAAATATCTTGGAAAACGTGCTTCCAAAGGACAGCTTTTACCACGTGGTTATCAAAAAGCAAATAAACTCATAGTTCAGACATTGATCTAGTAAGCCAATTTTGAAATACGTTATATATGCTATTGTGGAAGCAAAAGCGCGTTGGGCATAAGAAACTCAACAATCAGCCACATAGCATACAACGCGATCAGATAGGATTACAGATTGGAGATTAAAAGCATTATGGAAAAAATTTGGATTAATGAATACAAAAAAACAGGTATTCCCGAAACGGTTGAATTGCCATCCGAAAATACTTCCTTAATTGATATTTTTGAACGTAATTTTCAAAAATACGGTTCTCGAGATGCTTTTATTTTCATGGATAAAACCATTACTTATGCTGATGTTGAGCGTGAGAGTAAGAAGTTTGCATGTTATTTACAAAGTTTAGGTTTGGCGAAAGGTTCACGCGTTGCAGTGATGATGCCGAACGTCTTTCAATACCCGATTGTCAGTTTAGGGATTTTCCGTGCAGGATTGATTCTAGTGAATGTCAATCCACTGTATACCGCACGCGAACTTGAGCACCAACTGAATGATGCTGGTGCAGAAGTTTTGGTGATTATTGAAAACTTTGCTTCGGTTTATCAAAAAATTATTGGTCATACACCAGTCAAACATGTGGTTGTGGCATCGGTTGGCGATATGTTGGGACTCGTGAAAGGTAACTTGGTCAACTTTGTTTTACGTAAAGTGCGTAAACAAATTCCTGACTGGGATATTCCAGGTCATGTGCGTTTTAATACGGCATTGCATAAAGTCAGCCCAGGCCAATATAAGCGTCCAATCGTGACCATGAGCGATACTGCTGTATTGCAATATACAGGTGGTACAACAGGGGTGTCGAAAGGTGCAGAGCTAACGCATCGTAACCTGATTGCAAATATGCTGCAATGTGACACCATGTTCCAAAGTAAATTTGGCAAGGATTCACAAGAAGTTGAGCGCCTGGTGTGTGCTTTGCCGCTCTATCATATCTTTGCGTTTACTGTATGCGAACTTTACGGTATGTATAAAGGTTTCAGTAACTTACTGATTCCAAACCCACGTGATTTACCAGCGCTTACTAAAGAACTTGCCAAGTTCAAACCCACGATTTTCCCTGCGGTAAATACCTTGTTTAATGCTCTAGTGAATAATGATGGTTTCCGTCAGCTCGATCATAGCCAAATGAAACTGGCGCTAGGTGGCGGTATGGCAGTGTTGCCTTCGACTGCGGAAGCATGGAAAAAGTTGACAGGAATCATTATCCATGAAGGGTATGGTTTGTCTGAAACTTCTCCAGTGGCAACCTTTAACCCGCCTGCATCTTCAGAGTTCAGTGGAACAATCGGGATTCCATTACCTGCAACTGAGGTGGCAATTTTAGATGATGATGGCAACCAAGTTGCATTGGGTGAACAAGGCGAGATTTCGATTCGTGGCCCACAGGTCATGAAGGGCTATTGGAACCGCCCAGATGAAACGGCAAAAACCATGACAGCAGATGGCTTCTTCCGTACTGGTGATATTGGTGTGATGAATGATCGCGGTTTTATTAAAATCGTGGATCGTAAAAAAGACATGATTTTGGTATCAGGTTTTAACGTTTATCCTGCTGAAATCGAGGAAGTTGTTGCCAAACATCCAAAAGTTTTGGAAGTCGCTGCGATTGGCGTACCAGATGAGAAATCAGGTGAAGTGCCAAAACTCTTTGTCGTGAAGAAAGATCCAAGTCTAACGACAGAAGAATTGTTGGCTTATGCAAAAGACAACTTAACAGGTTATAAACGTCCACGTTATGTGGAATTTATGGATGAATTGCCAAAATCGAATGTCGGTAAAATCTTGCGTAAAGACTTGCGTAATAAAACCAAATAACGCATTTTCCTGTTGAAAATAAGACCGAAATTTCGGTCTTATTTTTTTGGTTGCAGCATGAGTTTGTCTAAATAAGGACGTGCCATATAAATAATGATCAGGAAAGGGAGCATGCCGACCATTTGCAAACGTAGATTTTTAAGCTGCAATGTTCCAAAAGTCAGGTAATTATCAATGACGCAGTATAACGCCGTTAAAACGAGCCAGAGCCAAATCGACCAACGTTTAATGCCAACAGCATAAAAGGCTATGGTGAGCATGACAAATGTACCGAGCGTCGATTGCCAGGTCATATTGGCACAAATGGTGGTAATCAGTAAGGACATGATCGGCAAAACAATTTTGAGAATGCGATCAACACGCTTTTGGGCGAGGGCTTGTTGAGAAAGGGCATCTAACAGAGTTTGTTGATCTTGATTGACCATTCGCGTGTCCACATTTGCATAATAGAAAGCTCTATATTTAACAAAAAAAATCACGGAAAAGCCATGCTATGATGTGGACTTGTCTAATTTCAATAAGAGAAAAATTCATGCAAAGCATCAGTGGAGTTATTTATCTAATTTTGACTGCATGTTTATTGCCTTATGCATTTGCCTTTATTGCTAAAGCCGCAGGTGGATTTAAATTCAAAGATAATCAAAATCCGCGTGAATTTTTAGCCAAGACCACAGGTTTGGCTGCAAGAGCCAATGCAGCTCAGCAAAATAGCTTCGAAAGTTTGCCATTATTTTTAGCTTCTGTCCTGATGGCTGAATACATGGTGATGAATCAAGCCATGATTATGACCCTAGGGATCGCTTATATTGTTTTTCGTGTTTTGTATGGTATTTGTTATTTGGCAAATTGGGCAACGCTACGTTCAATTATGTGGTTTTTCTCGATGGTTTGCCCGATTTTATTGTTGATATTTACCATTCGTCTACTGTAAGCCTGTTGAATATTTTTCCCATCAAATCATGTGACATGTATAATTGTGCGCATGATAAAACTTGAGTTCTATACTCAATTTTTTCAATTTGTTTCTATTTAAAGAGTATTGTCATGAGCTACAACAATATCCCTGCTGGTAAAGATGCACCAAATGATATCTATGTGATCATTGAAATCCCAGCAAACGCTGCACCAATTAAGTACGAAATCGATAAAGATTCTGATGCATTGTTTGTAGACCGTTTCATGGGTACAGCAATGTTCTACCCAGCAAACTATGGTTATGTGCCAAATACGTTGTCAGAAGATGGTGATCCATTAGACGTATTGGTTGTAACTCCACATCCAGTTGCTGCAGGTTCTGTGATTCGCTGTCGCCCAGTGGGTAAATTGAATATGGAAGATGACGGTGGTATTGATGCGAAACTTATCGCTGTACCACATGACAAATTGTCTCCTTTGTACAAAGATGTTCAAGAATATACTGATCTTCCAAAATTGTTGATCAGCCAAGTTGAACATTTCTTTGCACATTACAAAGATTTAGAGCCTGGTAAATGGGTCAAAATCTCGGGTTGGGAAGGTGCAGATGTTGCAAAAGCTGAAGTTGTAAAAGCAATTGAAGCTGCTAAAAAATAAATGATTTTTGCTCATTATGATGAGCAAATTAATTTTATTTTGCTGCATAAAAAAACCTACACTTTAAAGTGTAGGTTTTTTTTATTCGTATTAATCAGTCATGATTAAAAGAATTTAATTGGAATGTCTAGGAAGATACGAGTTTCGTTGGTATCAGGCATATAGATAGCGGCATAAGAGTCGCTATTACGATAGATTGACTCGCGTAGACGTAAGCTCACACCTTTAGCAAAACCAGATTGAACAGTGTATTTAAACTGGTTAAAGAATTCACTTTCTTTAGCATTTCGTGTTGTGTTAGCCGTATTGTTATATGCGTATGTGTTGATATCCCAACCATATACATAAGCTGTTGTAAATGATAGACCAGGAACACCGAAAGCACCTAAATCAACATTATATTGTAACTGTAACGACTTCTCACCACGACCATTAAAGTCTGAAAGGTATGAGTTTGGCAAATAAATACTTTGGAAACCATCTGCATTTTCGCCGTAATCGTAAGCTGAGTTACCAGTACTTTGTTGGTAAGCCAACATCACAGTATGAGGGCCTTTGTTGTAGGTTGCAGAAAGCGCCCAAATGTTGTTTGAACGATCTGAAGACGTGTCATCATATTTTGAAATAGATGCACTTGCACCTTTATCCCACTCTGTGTGGTAGCCGCTTAAGTCATAAGTCAATGAGCTATCAGCACTTAATGGTTGTTTAAAGTTTACATCAGCATAATGGCGAGTTAGCGCATCTTTGCTGTCCAAACCGTAGTAAGAGCCAGAAAGTTGATCGTTAAATTTATATTTTGCACCCCAAACATAGGCACGTTTTAAATTATTTTGGTCTGTTGCAATTTGGTCAGACATTTGATCTTTGGTGAATTTACCAGCGATTACTTCTAGGTTTTTGATTTCATGGCTCGTGATTAAAGTACCTGTAAAGTATTCAGGTACCATACGTATTGTATTGCTCGCGAGTACAGGAATATCAAGAACTTGTGTACCATAAGTTAAAGTGGTATTTGATGCGCGTGCTTTAATATAAGCACCACCACGTGCCCATTGGTTATATGGATCACTTCGATTGTCATTTTCCCAAGGAATCATTTGGTTGCCAGAGTGTTTGTTAGGCCCTAATTTAAATGAGTAATCACCAATTACACCAACTGCAACACCGACTGTACCTTTGGTAAAGCCAGACTCAGCATTAAACATAATAGATTGAACCCAAGAGCTTGTATCATCACCTGGAGCAACATTTTTTTTATCGCGGCTGATAAAGCCGTTTCTTAGTAAAACTGATGCTGTTGCATCTTCAACAAAGCCTTTAGATTCGCTTTGTTCACTTGCGTATGCGGAAGATATTAAAGTTGCCTGAATTAAAACTGCTAAGGTGAGCTTCTGTGCTTTTAGCATTGGTTTCCCCTAAAAATAAAAAAAGACTCGTAACGCTGCCTGATACAGATCGTTACAAAGTGGTCTTTAATCTATAATAAAAAGATTGCAGGTATCAATATTATTTCATGTTTTTTTAACTAAAGTTTCATATGATTTTAATATATCTATATTTTTAAATTTAAAACTCAAAACAAACAGATTAAAAATTATATTCATAGTGTGTAAAATGATATTCATTTTCATTTAAAAATATTAAGGCATATACTTTTCCAAATAAAACATATTATGTTATATGTATTTTGCTGAGCCGCTTGTTTTAATTCTTTTTGATTTAAATTTGTGCACTTTTTTTATACAGATAAATTTATAGAATGAACTAAAAGTGAGCATATTCACAGGAAATTGGATGTGAATAATCCTTTATATCCATCAGGAAAGTTGGCATAGCAATTGCTAATACTGAGTGGGTTGAGAGAAATAACCAAAAAAAATCGAATTCACTGTTTGGGGAGAAACAGAGTGATGAAGAAATTACTAACAACAGCTTTACTTGCATCAACACTTTCAACAGCAGCTATGGCTGCTGAAGATAATACGCTAGCAGCATATGGGTTAACCTTTAGTGGTAATGTTGCATTAACTTCAGACTATCGTTTCCGAGGAATGACTCAAACGTTAAATGATCCAGCAATTCAAGGATCATTTACTTTGGCACATTCTAGCGGTTTGTATTTTTCTACTTTTGCTTCAAATGTTGATTTTGATGGTGATAATGTTCCACATTTAGAACTAGACCCATCGGTTGGTTTTACATTTACTTTACCATTCTCAGATAAAGTCAAACCAACACTTGATTTGGGTGTAGTGGAATATAATTATCCAAGCCATACCAAAGATTGGGACTGGACAGAATTTTATGCCAAATTAACATTTGCTAGCCTTATGTTAGATGGCGACAGTTTATTTACCAATGTGAACTATACCAATGACTGGGGTGGTTACACAGGTAGTAACGCTTGGAACTTTAATGCGAGTTACTCATTCCCAATCGCCAAAGGTTTTGGTGGAGTTCTAGGGGCTGGCTATAGTAAAGCAGATAAAGATATCTTTGGTTATGGTGATAAACAGCGTGATGACTTTGTGGACTGGAAAGCAGGTGTGACTTATGGCTTTAAATCAGTTCCAGGGTTAACTGCTGAACTTGATGCAATTGGTAATAACTTCAGCACGACTGGTTTGCCTAATTCAGTTAAACGTGAAACAGATACAGGTGCAGTATTTACTTTAACTAAAACGTTCTAAGTTGAGTGAAGTAAAGACTGTAAAAACCGCATGTTGATCATGCGGTTTTTTTATGGGGGAAATTAGGCTTGAAATGGGCTTCGGTAAGAGAGTGCTTCAGACAGATGAGACGAAGTAATCAGCTCACTTTGTGCTAGGTCAGCAATGGTACGCGCTACACGCAAGACCCGATGATAGGCTCGTGCAGATAGATTTAAGCGTTGCTGTGCCATCGCCAACATTTTTTGTGAATCAAGAGATAAAGCCGCATATTGTTCGAGTTGTTGCGGCGATAAGTGCTGATTTGTAAAACCTTGTCGCGTGATCTGTTGCTCATAGGCAGCAAGAACTCGACTACGCACGGTTGCAGAATCTTCACTTCGCTGCTGAGTCTGCAAGTCTTGTGCAGATAGTGGTGGGACATCAATATGTAAATCAATTCGATCTAACAGTGGCCCTGAAATTCGATTTTGATAACGTTTAATTGCTTCTGCAGAGCATTGACAACGACTGTCCTGATTAAAAGCATAGCCACATGGACAGGGGTTCATGGCAGCGATTAGTTGAAATTGTGCAGGAAAGGTCATTTGTCTTGCGGCCCGCGAAATTACAATTTCCTGACTTTCTAAAGGTTGATGTCAAATACAATAAAAAAAGCTACTATGAGGTTAGAAATTAGGATTTTTATGCCACTTTTTATAAAAATAGCCTCTAATCTTTACAAAATTAGACCCTACAAAGTTGCATATTACCAAAATTAGACTCTACAAAGTTGCAGAGAGCCAAAATGCCAATTAAAGATGATTTTAAACCCGTCCGAAAACCTAAGCCTGTTTATGGCAGTGTCTCAGGTTATTATGCTTTTAGAGGTGAAGACACAATTTGGTTTGAATCTACGTTAGAGCGAGATTTATTACAAAAGTTAGAATTTAATGTAAATGTTATGCAAGTTGTCAGTCAGCCTGTAGAAATTCCATATCGTACAAATTTAGACAATCTTTCAACGTATACGCCTGATTTTTTAGTGCAATTTTATGAAACTAAATGCTATCAACCACCTTTGTTAATTGAAGTGAAGCCTATACAGAAATTGAAAAAAGACTGGACTATTTTAAAGCCAAAATTAAAAGCTGGTCTTGGATATGCTCATGAGCATGGCTGGAATTTTAAAATTTATGATGAAAAACGCATTAGAGATCAATTATTAGCAAATATTCAGTTTCTTAAGCGCTATAAGAATGCAGATTTTCCTAAGGATGAAACTATTCGGATTCTAGATAGATTGGAAGAATTCGGAGTCAATTGTGTAAATGGCTTAGCAAGTAGCCTATATAAATCTGATCAAAAAGTTTTACAAATGATAGCTCATATCTGGTTTCTAATTGAAAAGAAATTCATTTGTTGTGATTTAACACAGCCACTTAAACCAACAACGGTGATATGGGTAAATAATGATCTGAAAAATTATATAAATTTTGAGGGCTTATGATGAAAGAGCAAATTACTCTTGATAGGCGTCTGCTCCAACTCAAAGTTGGAGCAATTGTTCAATATCATAAAAATGAATACCAAATTTCAGATATTTTAAGTTTTGAAGAAGTCATCGGAGTTCATTTAAAGACTTTCAAATCTGAAATCCTTCGCATCGATGAGCTAAGTTTAAGTGAGTTAGAAACTGATCAGGATAATCACCATATTGAACACTCAGAAATATCAGAAGATGATTGGAAAACTGCCATAAAGCGATATTCCATAATTCAGGAATTTGTTGATAAATCGAGTAAGGCTGAGGTAATACAACTAGCTGATCAAGAGGGATTACACTATACAACTATTTATAACTGGTTATCGGCATATAGAAAGTCGAAGTCAATATTGGCTTTATTACCGAATAAAAGAGGTTGGAAAGAATCCAAAAGTCGTCTTAACGATACGACTGAAGAAATCATACGTCAGGCGATTAGAGATTATTATTTAACAGAACAAAAGCCTACATTAAGTAGTCTAGCTGAAATGGTTAAAGCTTTATGTCTAAAAAATAATATTGAGCCACCTCATCCGAATACAGTTAGATATAGAGTACGTCAGATTAATGAGCAACTTGTATTAAAAAGTCGAGCTGGAAAAAAAGCTGCGAAAGATAAATTTGAACCAACCACAGGGCATTTCCCGAATGCCAATTATCCATTAGCTGTTGTTCAAATTGACCATACACCCATAGATATTATTGTTGTTGATGAAACACATAGATTACCAATAGGCAGACCATTTTTGACTTTAGCTATTGATGTGTATAGTCGGATGATTGTTGGTTTTTACCTTTCCTTGGATCATCCTAGTGCAACATCTGTTGGGTTATGTATTGTCAACTCTATTTTGCCTAAAAATCGCATTCTTTTAGAGCATGATATCAATACTACTTGGGATGTATGGGGAGTAATGGACACGATACATACCGATAATGGTGTAGATTTTCGCACAGAATTCTTGCAAAGATCTTGTTTGAAGTATGGGATTAACTGGGAGTTCAGACCAATTGGGAAAGCAAATTTTGGAGGACATATTGAGCGTCTGATTGGCACTGTAAATAATGAAATTCACCTTTTAGAAGGCACAACTTTTTCTAATATACAAATGAAAGGAAACTATCAGTCAGAGAAAAAAGCTGCCATTACTCTTAAAGAATTAGAGAAATGGTTAATTTTCTGGATGACAAAAATATATCACCAACGAACTCATTCTAGCTTAAACATGTCCCCAATAAAAAAATGGGAACAAGGAATATGGGGAACAAAAGACCAAGCTGGTACAGGATTAAAGCCAAGAGTGAATGATGAAATAACTTTAGCACTTGATTTCTTACCTGAATTTAAAAGGACAATACAGCGTTATGGGGTTGAGTTAGATAAATTACAGTATTATTCAGAAGTGTTACGAAAATGGATTGGCTGTAGTGATCCTGACAATTATAAGGTTAAACGCAAATTTTCATTTAGACGTGATCCTCGTGATATCAGTTATATCTGGTTTTATGAGCCTGATTTAAAAAAATATTTTAAAGTATATACATCAAAAAAAGAGATCCCTCCTATTAGCATTGCAGAATACGAAATTGTGCAAAAAAATCTACAAGAGCAATTAAAAGATACAACTAATCAAGATTTTATTTATCAAGCGATATTGGAATCTAAAGAAATGATTAAAGATGCTTCTAGCAAAACAAAAAAGGCAAGAAAACAACATGAGAAAAATTTATTACGTGATAAGCAGGCTTTAAAACCACCTAATTCTTCCAAAAGTCCTGTACTTGAATTATTAAAATCAGCGAATCCAGTTATACAAGATGATTTTTGGAATGAATCAATAGAGCCATATAATGACATTGAGTGAGTATCACAATATGAATGAGTTTTCGCATTTGCATGAAAGTGTACGGCAGATTATTTTTTTGTCGAATCAAGAAAGGTTGAAGTACCTCTATTCAGATAAGTGGATAGGATATGACAGAGCGAAAAATATTTTAGATTTACTAGATGACTTATTAAATCAACCTATAAGGATTCGTCCACAAAGTTTATTAATTGTGGGTGAGCCTAATATTGGAAAAACAACAATCATAAGAAAATTTGTAGAAAGACATCCTCAAACAAATATTGAAGATCAATTTAATAAAATTATTGAGGTGAGGAAGCATCATCTTTTAATAGATGCACCAATTGGTGCTGATGAAAAAAAGCTTTATATTGCTATTCTAGAACAATTTTTAGTAGCTTTTAAACACACGTCGCCAGCTATTCAGTTGAAACAGCAAGTTGTTCACTTATTTAGAAAGTTTCACATCCGTATGCTAATTATTGATGAAATCCATAATTTTTTAACTGGCACACCGTTGAAACAACGTGAGATTATGAATGTTTTAAAAAGCTTAAGTAATGAGTTAAATCTATCCATTGTTGGTGTGGGAACCCAAGAAGCTGTGCAAATACTTTATTCTGATCAACAACATGCGAGTCGTTTTGATGTTGCAGAATTAACGACATGGGCATTGGATAGTAATTTCAGGAAGTTATTAGCAAGTTATGAGAAATTATTACCCTTAAGGCAACCTTCAGGGTTGGCGGATAAAGAAAAAGCAATTGCTATACATCAAATAAGTAGTGGGAATTTGGGAGACATTATTCGGTTATTAATGGATTGTACGAAGGACGCTATCGATTCTGGAAAAGAAAACATTGATATTTCTATAATCAATCACTTTCGTGAACGCAAGACCAATCAAAGTTATAGATCAATTCGTAGTATTAATGTATGAAACTTTGGTTTGTAGAGCCATATGATGATGAATTACTAAGTTCATGGTTAATACGTACCGCAATTGCTCAAGGATGCGAACCTTTAACTTTAACGCACAAAATATGGGGGAGAAGTTGGAGACCTTGGACTAGCGATTTAGATCTAAATATAGATTCTGAATATCTTGAGATATTGTTATCTAATACTATGTCACAGGATCAGTTATTACTTTTAACATTGAAGAATGAGAACAATATAATTAATAGTCGAAGTCCTCAGGGGAGATGGATTACTAAATTAGGGATTCGTAGTTTAGATCGTACAGGGGGGCTCCGATTTTGTCCTGTTTGTTTAAATCAACAGGCATATTTAAAGAAATCATGGAGATTAGCATGGAATGTATGTTGCCCTCAGCATAGATGTCTATTACAAACTATTTGCATAGATTGCTCATTACCTTTTAGCCCACATAAATTATCATATAACAGGCTAGATATCCGTTATTGTGTAAGATGTGGTCATGATTTGAGTTTACAGATCAGTTTTAATTCCTCGAATGAAATTTTTAATGTTCAAAGGAAATTGAATAGCTATATAAAAGTAGGTGACAGATATATCGATAATGATTTAATTGTAAATAAAGTATTTGATAAATATCATTTTTTATTAAGATTTCTCAATCATGCTTGTGCTATTCAAACTGTTTCAGACATAAGGCTAATCAATGATCTGAGCATTGAAATAAGTAAAAAAAGTAGATCAAGTGAAAATATTGAAACAATGTCCCCCGACTGGTTGTTTGAATTAATGAAAATTATCTCAGTGATACAGGATAAATCTGCGATAGAACTAGCTCTCTTTTTTCAAGAATTTGGATATACAAAACAAAGCTTTACTTCAAGAATAATAATGAATAGATATAGTTTTAATAAAGATTTTTTAGAATACTTACCTTCATTGCCTAGAAAGAAAAAAGAGCTAATAAAGAAAAAATTTACTCATACTGTTGAACCTTTACCAAAAGAACAGGTATTAGAAAAATGGAATCAATTGTTGATGAAATTGAAGTAAAAATTTGTTTTGGCTGTAAGGTAGAGTTAGATATACCAAAACGAAAATATTTTGGTAAAGTCTTTTGTGACTATTGTTATCAAAGAAAATTTATTATAAAAAAATGTAATCTCTGTCAAAATAATAAAAGGATATTTGAACAAGATGATACTTGCCAAGCCTGTTTAGTTCAGACTTTACCATGCATTAGATGTAATAGGATTGGACGAAAAATTGGAAAATTAGTAGAACATGGGATCATTTGTAATTCTTGCTCAGTTTTTTTTAGGAAACTTAGAAAATGTGATGAATGTGGGAAAGAAAAAAGATATATACATAATTATTCATTATTTGATTCACAGAAAATCTATTGCTCCCAATGCATCAAAAAATTATTTCACCAAAAATGTTCCTCATGTAAAAATAAAAACTTCATTTATGCGTGTAATTTAAAACAAGATAAATTCTGTAAAAAATGCTTTTTAAATAAAAAATACTGTCGGATATGTCATATAGATATTCCTGCTGGTAGTTGGACAACAGAGTGTCGAAACTGTGGAGCTAAGAGGCTGTTTATTGAAAGAAAGGAAGAGTACGTCAAAGAGTTTGATTTAGTTGTAATAAATTTATATGAAGCGGTGTTAAACGTCTTATGTGAGCAGAAAGGCTATATTATCGCTGCTAGAATGGTATTGCAGCTTAGTCCTGTTTTTAAGCAAATGAACAGATATTATTTTGAATTTAAAATTTTACCCAGCAGTAGTCTTGTCAAAAACGAGTTGAAGAAATTTAAAGTCAATTATACGAGTCTCATTTTAAAGGTAATGCATGATCTAGGTTCAAGAAATCATGAGGAATTTTTAATTAAAGAAAAAATTGCAAATCAAATTTTAAAAATTTCAATCACAAATCAATTTTATGATTGTTTTACGAGTTATGTTGAAAAAATAAATAAAAAAACCAGTCAATTACATTCCAAAAGATTAGCAATTACATCTGCGGTCATGTTTGTTAGATTCGTCAATATTTTAGAAAAAAAAGAAATTAATCAGATGATTGTGGATCAATTTTGTTGGCTACATTGGGGGCAACGTGCATCCTTAACAGGATTTATCAATCATCTAAATATTTATTATGATTTGAAGCTTATCATTAAAGATAAAGGCAAGTTTGTTTTTGAAAAAAGAAGAGAATCGAACGTACGATTGGAACAGCAGATAATCTCAATACTTTTAATCTCTGAATCAACTATTAAAAATCATCTATTACAAAAAGTATTTACCTATATGCATAATATTGAATTTCCTGATGATTTAAAGAATGTGGATGTTGTCAGATTAGTAAGCGTAAAAGACTCTGTTAGGTTAAAAGGTATAACCTTTTACCTTGGATTAGGTAGCTTGAACTTTACAAAATTAAATGCTACTAATGATTGAATTGTAAACTATTTAACGGTTGGTAGAGTGTTAGTAGAAGAATTTCCAGATGATAGAATCGTACGCATAGTCTACGCTACGGGATCTATTCCGATTACGAGTGATTATGTATCCAATCCTCTAGTAAATGTTTTTCTAGTACCAGCTCCTTGGCATTCTAAAACACATGAGCCACAACTAATTCAAATTCCGATTGCTGAGCTGGATGTAGTAAGAAGAGGGACTGTTTGGCGTGGCAAAGAAAAAATCCTATATAACAAAAAAATTGGTGACAGTAGACAGCATCAAGATTTTTTTGAATTTAATAAATATTCAAAGGAAAAAGGTAGTGAGGAAACAGAAGTAGATTTTGAAATAAAAGTAATCCCCAATGAAAGCAAGATGGTGAAATTTGGGTCGCAGGATAATGATGGAAACTATCTTATTCCATTTTCTTATTTTTCTTTGCCTCTAAATTATAACGGTCAGCCTAGAACTAAAGAAAATGCTAATTATCAAAATCAGGTAAATGTTAAAAATAGTTTTTGCAATGTTTTTACTGATAATGGCATTGAATATGTTATCCCATGTCTAGAAATTTTTACCGCTTTGTATGCTCCAATGAGAAAAGAGCTAAGGCGTATGATTCTGACACATACGAAAGAGCAAATTATTTCAAAGTATGTGGATACAGATAGTAGTGATTTTAAAATAGGTTCTGACAATCAAATAACTTTGAGACTAAAAGAAAATTTGGGGGATAGTAGTGCAATATTTCTTGCACATTTAATATTGTCAGACCATACAAATAAAGTGTTTGATCAATTTAAAAATAGTATAGCTTCTAAAGAAAATGATCATCTGAATGTAAGGCTTGAAAGCTATTTTACAGGTAAGACAAATATTACTGGCAGGGGAATTTGGTTAAATGAGGAAAAAACTAGATTATTAGTACTTCGTATAGAGTCATTCCAACTTCCAACTAATATTCAAGTAAATATTGTTGAAAAAAGAAAGTTTAAAAAACTTAATAAGGATCAAAAAGTTAATGGTGGTACTGAGGTTGAAATAGACACGGTAAGAACTGTTGTTAAAGATAAGAAAATTAATTTGACTAATAGTCGACCAAATGAGGGTGGTAGAAAAAATTATATTCTTTCGGAAGTTCAAACTTCTGCAATAGATGGTACAGTCATAAGAACTGTAAATATGGAATACCCTACTACAGTATTTGAAGATGATGATGAATTTACTTTTTATAAAGAAGATATAATTATTGAAGATGAAAAAAAAGAGGAGATAATTAATATTTCATCTGGGGAAAAATATATTCATCAGGGCAAAAAAACATGGGTAAATGAAACTAAACAGTCTAATGCTTTAAAAGATCCAACAAGGGTTCCGATTGATGTTTTTAATGCAATAAACGAGTTAAAAAATGAAGATGAATCTTATTTTTTGAAAATAACAAATAATCATGGTTGCGTCTCAAACATCATTGATGATTTTAAAATAAGTTATGCTGATTATGAATGCATTGAAAAAAAGAATTGGGTTTTAAGAAAAAAAGAATTTCGAGAAATAATGCTTCTTCAATTATTTTTTAAATATTCTAAGTTCGAAAATTTTGATAAATATATGAATTACTATTTATTGGAAATAATGAGACGAGAAAAATCTAAAGAGAGTTATATTGGTTATTTGATCAAGGTACCATATAGATTAAGAGATGATCATCTTAAAGATTTATTAAAAGCATTAGCAGATACTGAAGGTCGATTAGAAGAAAAAGATGATTGTCTCAAGTCTTTTAAACATTCGAAAGGTGGTCTTACTTGGAGTGCAAAAATGAAAAAAACAATTCTTGAAAAGTTTGAAATCAAGTTGGTGGACAATTAGGTTTAAGTTTACTGATTATAGACTTGTACATATAAGCTATAAGTTTTTTATTATATTATGAGGGTTTGAACGTGTTATTGACTGGATTTCAAGTTGAAAATTTTAGATCAATTGATAAAAGTGAATGGATCGACGTAGAAGACGTTACTGCTTTAATTGGTACTAATGAATCAGGGAAAACTAACTTATTATGTGCTTTGTGGAAGCTTAACCCTGCTAGTAAAGATGGGGACATTAATCTCTTAACTGATGCACCACGTAAACTATATAGTCAGTTGAGGGCTAGTAATAAGGAAACAGTATTTATCCGTACTGAATTTTTATTGAATGACGAAGAGTCTAAGCATGTTTCTAATTTAAGAAAAAGACCACAAAATGAGGTAAAAAAAGTTTCTGTTTCAAGAAGGTATGATGGGATTTATTTGATTAGTTTTCCTGATGAAAAATCACCAACATTAAAAGCAGATATTTTTCAAAAATTTATAGATGAGAAAATTAAATATATACAAGAGCTTCAATTGTTAAAAAGTGAAAATGAAGAGAAACGTGATAATTTTTCTGATGTTTTTAATCAACTTAGAGGTTTATTTGAAAGCTCAATAATAGATAAAGCACGTATTGATAACGCCAGTTCACTTTTATCAAATTTACGTGATGAGAAAGAACCTAAAACAAGTGAGTTCACTAAAACTTTAAATGAAACAGAGAGTTTTTTTAAAGATCATTCAACTGAAATTGATAGACCTAGTGCCGATGAACTAGCCGAGTCTAGGCATTATATTGTTAAAAATCTTCCAACTTTTGTATATTACTCAAATTATGGAAATTTGGATTCTGAAATTTATTTACCTCACGTTATTGAAAATATGAGTCGAACAGATTTGGGGGCAAAAGAGTCTGCCAAAGTAAAAACATTAAAAGTTCTCTTTGATTATGTGAAACTCGAACCTCAAGATATTCTAGATTTAGGACGTTCAGATTCAGATGATGAATTGTCAGATGAAGAAATTGAATTAAAATCCAAAGAAAAAAAAGAACGTAGTATTCTTCTGCAATCGGCATCTACTGAGTTAACAGCAAAGTTTAGAGATTGGTGGAAGCAAGGTGAATATAGATTTAGATTTGAAGCTGATGGTAATCACTTTAGAATATGGGTATCTGATGATAAAAGACCTGAGGATATTGAACTAGAGGGACGTAGTACAGGTTTACAGTGGTTCTTAAGCTTTTATCTGACATTTTTAGTAGAAAGTAAAGACTCTCACAAAGATTCAATCTTATTGTTAGATGAGCCAGGTTTATCTTTGCATCCATTAGCTCAAAAGGATTTGTCATTATTTTTTAGAAATTTATCTAAAACTAATCTGATACTTTATACAACGCATTCCCCTTTTTTGGTAGATTCTAATCATTTAGATCGGGTGAAAGCCGTATTTATACAAGATGATGGAACTACAAATGTATCTTCTAATTTAAGAGCAAATGAATCTAATCCATCACAGACAAAATCAATTTATCCCGTACATGCTGCATTAGGTCTTAGTGTCTCTGAGATGCTATTTAACAACTGCACACCTGTTTTGGTAGAAGGACCTTCCGATCAAATATATCTCTCAGCAATAAAAACCTTGTTAATTGCATTTGGTGAATTAACGCCTAAGAAAGATATTATTTTTGTTCCTGCTGGTGGTACTAGAGGAGTAAAACCAATTGTTAGCCTATTGACTGGTAAAAATGAAGAATTACCTAAAATTCTTCTTGACTCAGATAGTCAAGGAGAACAAATGGTACAAGCCTTAAGAAAAGATCTATATAAGGATAATCCAGAATATGTGTTAGAAGTTTCAAAAATTGTAGATATGGAGCAAGCTGAAATAGAGGATTTAATACCTGCAAATGTAATAATTAAAATGGCAAGATATCAGTTGCGTTCAAATAATCCCGATGTCGAGTTCGAAGATGTATATGAAGAAGGTAAGCCTATTTTGAAGCAATTGGAAAAATTTGCTCAAGATAATGAGATTCCTTTGGAAAAAGGATGGAAAGTTGATTTTTCTAGATTGGTAAAAAATAATTTATTAAAAACAGATAAAAACAAGATTGATCAGAGTGATCTAGAGAGATGGAAGGCACTATTCGAAAAGATATCTATTTAGGATATTTTAAACTTTAAGTGACATAGTGTGATTTTTGTACTTATTGTAGTATTCTTTATTTAATCAAGTGTTTGCTTTGGCTTGCACTTGTTAATATTAAGTATTTAGGATAGAAATGAACTCTTTATCAGATTTAATAATAGTTTTTTTTAAAGTGCTAACTGTGAATTACAGTCTATATTTGGGGAGGATTAAAACTCATTATCCATCAAATGCGTTGCTAGCGAAGATTATTGAAAATGACAAGAAAATTTCAGAGCTATCTTTTAAAATTAATAAAATAATGTCAATAGCTTCTAACTCTGTTAATGAAGAAGATATTATACAACTAAATATAATAAATAAATTGTTGGATAGAATGGATTGTGAGAAAAGAATCGAGAATATTCCTTTTGAAAATAAAGTTGATATAAAAAAGTATCCTTTATATTTTTGTTGTATGGAAGCTTTGGATTATGCACTTGATACGGTGGAATATAACAATAGTTATCATGATGAAGATAGTAATATTGTATCTAGTCAAATAAAAATAATAGTATGTAATATTTTGAATAAAAAGAGTTTATTTCAAAAATATACTAATGTTTTAAAAGATGATATCGATTTTATTTATGAGGTTAGAGATAATGGTGGTGAGGATCAGGAGGATTTTCAATATGAAGCTTTGCTAATATTTTTGTTAATAAAAATATATATATTAAATTATTTAAATATTTCTTTGAATTATAGTTATGAGAGGAAAGTTGCACATTATACTAATATTGATGTTGCAATGATGCTGATAGAAAAAAATACAAAATTAAGACTAGTATCTCCAGAATTTATGAATGACCCTTCAGAAGGGAATATGTTATTTAAATTTATGAATATTAGCCCTGAAAGCTCAGATGATTTAGGTAAAGAACAACTTAACTTTTTTTCTTGTTTTACGTTTAATCATAATTCTTTAAATCAATTTCGATTGTATGGTCGGAAGGAGCTTATTGAATGTTCAGGTGTAAGTCTAACTATAAATAATAAATTCTTTCAAGAAAATGACTCTTTTAACTTATATAGGTGTATTTATATAGAACCAAAGACAGGCTATCTAGAGGTAGCAAAAAGAAGTAAGTGGTCATTTTTTCAAGAATATGCGGATACAAAGTCAATAGATGACATTGAAAGACTTTATTGGAGATATAGTAAGAGTATTACTTTAAGGAATAAGCTTTTAAGCCATGGTGTTTTATTAATGAAAAGTTTGGCTAATATATATGATAATTCAAAAAATAAAATATTCTTAAAGATATTAGATCATATATTAACATCTTTAAAATTTCTATTTAAACATTTTTCTTTTAAAGAAGAAGAGGAGTGTAGATTGATGACAATAGGTACACTATCATCACCAAGTGTTACCTATGATAAGAAATTAAATTCAACATATATTGAATATAGCAAAGATGTAAGTGACTATCTTGATAATATATACTTAGGGGTGGCTTCGAAAGATTTACTAACCGCTATAAAGATTTCTGCTTTAGGTAAATGTTCAAATTTACCTAAAATTAAAGTTTCAGATAATCCTTATAGGGTGTATAAAACAATAGATAAATTATCTTAAATAATTTATCTAGTTTCTATTGGTTTTATCTTATGCAGGATGTTATTTTTAAAGAAGTCATACGGATATAAATTGTCAAATTTAATATTTTGTATTTTTTCTAATGATACATCTGAGGTGCCTGTTGCTATAGGAATAAAATTCAATTTAGTGCCATCATTGGTATATCCAGTACTGTAAATATATTTTTGAAATTTGGTTATTTGATTGAAATGGTTTTCTATTAATTCTTTATCATTTGTCTTTACTATGATTGGATTATAAATATCATTTATTTGAGGGTGATACCTTTCGTCGCTTTTGCCAATAAAATAATTCGGCAAGTAGTCAGCCTCATTTTTTTGATAATGTTGGTACTTGAGTGTTAAATCTATTACATTAAATGGTGGTGCATAAACCCAAGCATGAGGGGCTGTAAAATCACCTGTATCTATAGCCCAAAAGTGTGTTTGAGGAAGATTGGCTCTATTAGGAAAGTTGATTGTTAAACTTCCTTTTATGACACAATTCCAAACACCAAGTTTATCTAGAACTCTAGATATAACTGTACTTACATCTACACATGCTCCTAATTTTTTATTATTTCTAATACTGTTGTAAAATAATTTGCAAATTTCTTTTATTGTGTGTTCAGCTTGTACTAGATATTGGTCTGAATAGTTTCTTTTATTAATATATGCAGCATATATTTCTAAAAACTTAGGATCTTTTTTTTCTTCATTTATAAAATTTTCATGATCATAAAAACCTGGTGTATTAAAAGGTATTTTCTTTTTAAGAAGAAGCGCTTCTATTTCTGTCAATGATAATTCTATATATTCCATCTTTTTGACTCTAAATCTGTAACTGACTCTTAAACTTATCAATGAATGTTAGAAAATGGTAGAAAAATATTTTGTACAGTAGAATTAATTTTTAGAATTAACAACCACCTCCCACCAAAGCAATTGCCGAGGCTGTATGATGCGGAGCGCGAAATGGGCGCTGACCAAATTGATAAGGCTGATTTGCAATAGAATAAATGCTGGCAACAGTCAAACTTTCATCTTGATCAAGTTTGGGTAAAATACCGGGTAGGCGAGAGGCCAACAGTGTTTTACCTGTACCTGGCGGCCCGCGAAATAAAATGGAATGATTTCCTGCTGCGGCAATTTCTAAAGCTCGTCGAGGACGAAGCTGACCTTTAATGTCTGCAAGATCTAATAAGGTCGAACCTTTTATTTCCTGTGTTTGGAGTACATGTAGCTCAATAGGCTGTTGGCTCAGTAAATGTTGGCAGACTTGCTGGAGTGAATGCGCAGGATATACATCTAAGTGTTGCAGCTGTACAGCTTCATCTGCATTGTCACTTGGTAATAAAAGTTTATGCCGAGCTTTTTTGCAGGCTAAAGCGATACTTAAAATGCTAGAAACCGCCCGTAACTGACCATCGAGCGCGAGTTCTCCAACCAGTTCATAATCAGCAATTGCCTGATCAGGGATTTGTCCAGATGCAATCAAGATTCCAACTGCAATCGGTAAGTCCAGACGCGAACTATCTTTAGGTAAGTCTGCAGGGGCTAAATTAATGGTGAGACGTTTAGTTGGAAACTGAAAGCCACTATTAATAATGGCAGATCGAACACGATCCTTACTTTCTCGTACAGCAGCCTCGGGTAAACCGACAATGGTTAAAGAGGGCAAGCCTTGACTGACATGAACTTCAACTTCAATCAGAGGAGCCTGTAGTCCCAAGACTCCTCGCGTATAAACTTTTGCAAAAGACATGTAATTTTTGGTTCCGTTTTGGTGCTTATTATTTAATCAATATTGTCTTTATTTGCACACTTATGGTGCTTATTTTTGTGATTCTAATGTGCTTTCAAGCTGTTTGATTTTTTCATCCAATAAAGCTAGTCGTTGATTTGCAAGAAGTAGTGCATTCTTTTGGCGTTGAATTTCATCTTGTGAGACTAAATCCATGCGTGTTACTGCTTCATTGAGTAATGCTCTCAAATTGTGCTCCAGGTCTTTTTTTGGTTGATCAATTTGCTCTAATATAGCCTGTAGTAAGGTTTCGATCATGATGTGATCCTTATAAGTGGTCGTAAAATACTTGAAAGATGCCGCATTCTAGCATGATGTGTTTTGGTCATCATAAATTGAAAAAAAACTTCTTTTTTTTCTGATCTATGCACGTAAGGCGTTAAAATAGGGTATAAAGATAGTTCGTGTCGGATCTTTCTGTATTCCCCTAACCGCAGGAAATTTGGCATGAAAATTGAACATAAAACCTTACAGCTGAACAACAAGCCGAAGGAAAACAAACATGAAGCTCGTAACTGCAATTGTAAAACCATTCAAACTAGATGATGTGCGTGAAGCACTCTCAGAAATCGGTGTCCAAGGGATTACCGTAACTGAAGTTAAGGGTTTTGGACGTCAAAAAGGCCATACGGAATTGTACCGTGGTGCTGAATATGTCGTTGATTTTCTACCAAAAGTAAAAATTGAAATTGCCATTAGTGATGAAATGGTTGATTCAGTGATTGAATCTATTACACGTGTTGCAAGCACAGGTAAAATTGGTGACGGTAAAATCTTTGTAACCAACCTTGAGCAAGTGATCCGTATTCGTACTGGCGAAACTGGTCCAGATGCTGTGTAACTTGGCACGAAGTTTGCTCAGCAGAGTTTAGCTCGCAAAAGATTAAGGTTGGGGGATACGCATGAAAAAAATAATTATGGCGCTTAGTTTGTCAGGCGCACTACTCGGTGGTTCTGCTGCTTGGGCGGATGACGCA
This sequence comes from Acinetobacter sp. MB5, assembly GCF_003261585.1. Classification (GTDB taxonomy): domain Bacteria; phylum Pseudomonadota; class Gammaproteobacteria; order Pseudomonadales; family Moraxellaceae; genus Acinetobacter. Next base: position 147,005 of record NZ_POVU01000007.1, read on the forward strand.
ACATCTTCTGCACCAGCACAATCAGCAGTTGTTGCATCGGAAGCAGCAACCACGGCAGCATCTGCTGCGACAGCAACACCCGCTTCAGCACCAGCAGTGACTCCTGCTCCTGCACCGGCTGCTACACCAAAATTAGATACAGGTGATACAGCTTGGATTCTGATTTCTACCGCACTTGTTCTTCTGATGACAATTCCAGGCCTCGCTTTATTTTATGGCGGTATGGTTCGTAAAAAGAATGTTCTTGGCACAATGGCACACAGCTTTATTGCAGCAGTGATTGTTAGTATCGTTTGGGTAGTGATCGGTTATACACTTGCTTTTGATTCGGGGAATGCTTTCATTGGGGGCTTTGGTAAAACCATGCTTTCGGGTATTACCACGGATACTTTACAAGGAACGATTCCTGAAATTCTCTTTGTGATTTTCCAAATGACTTTCGCGATCATTACCGTTGCGATCATCAGCGGTTCTGTCGCTGAGCGTATGAAATTTGGTGCCTTTGTCGCATTTATTACGATTTGGGTGATTGCTGTTTATGCACCAATTACACACTGGGTTTGGGGTGGTGGTTGGTTAGGTACAGACGGCGCTCTAGATTTTGCGGGCGGTACAGTTGTACATATCAACTCAGGTGTTGCAGGTCTTGTTGCAGCATTTCTCTTGGGTAAACGTATTGGTCTTGGTAAAGAATCCATGGCACCACACAATCTTGTATTAACAGTGATTGGTGCAAGCATGTTGTGGGTGGGCTGGTTCGGTTTCAACGGTGGTTCAGCTTTGGGTGCAAACGGCGCAGCAAGTTATGCACTGGTCACTACTCAAGTTGCAGCAGCAGCAGCAGCGATTTCTTGGTTGTTTGTTGAGAAAATGATTCGTGGAAAAGGCTCTGTACTAGGTGCTGCATCAGGTGCGGTGGCTGGTCTGGTTGTGATTACACCTGCAGCTGGTTATGTCACTGTAAGCGGTGCATTAATCATGGGCTTGATTGGTGGTGTAGTCTGCTTCTGGGGGACAACTGGCCTTAAACGCCTACTGAAAGTTGATGATTCTTTGGATGCTTTTGGTTTACACGCAGTTGGTGGTATCGTTGGTGCGATTTTAACAGGTGTATTTGCAAGCCCATTCATTATGGGTGACAAAGCGCCAACAGATCTTGCACACCAAGTTTGGGTACAAGTTGAAGGTGTACTTGCAACAATTGCCTACAGCGGTATCTTGACTTTCGTGATCTTGAAAGTGATTGATGTTGTGATCGGACTTCGTGTCAGCAACGATGATGAACGTATGGGTCTTGACCTTAGCCAGCATGGTGAACGTATCGAATAATCGATAGATCATCGATTAAAAAAAAGCCCCTGATAGGGGCTTTTTTTATTTCAAACACAACATTTAGTATCTGGAAGATTTTTGATACACTAGAGCGACCATTTTTCTTGATTCATTGTGTAATGCATTGTCCGTTTTGTAATGTTGCTGATAGTAAAGTCATTGACTCGCGTTTAGCTGCGGAAGGAAGCCAGATTCGCCGTCGCCGTGAATGCCCGAGTTGTGGTGAGCGCTTTACAACTTTTGAAAGTTATGAAGTCGTTATGCCACGCGTGATTAAATCAAATGGTAAAAATGAACCGTTCGATGAGGCTAAACTGCGTCGTTCACTCATGCATGCTTTACAAAAACGCCCTGTTACACAAGAACAAATTGAAACGGTGCTTAGCGATATTCAAATTAAAATTCGCCGTTTAGGTGAGCGAGATGTCAGTTCACGTACGATTGGTGAAATTGTGATGCAGGCTCTTTTTTGTTTGGATCATGTGGCTTATGTGCGTTTTGCATCGGTCTACCAAGATTTCCAAGATGTTGAAGCTTTTCGTCAACATATTGAGTTAATGCAACAACGAGAACACTAACGCATGATGTCGAATTCTTCTGATGCTATTTATATGCAGCAAGCCATTCAACTTGCGAAACAAGGCGTGTACAGCACGAAACCTAACCCAAATGTGGGCTGTGTGTTGGTCAAAGATGATCAGGTGATCGGTCAGGGATTTCACCCACGTGCAGGTCAGCCCCATGCAGAAGTTTTTGCTTTACGTCAGGCTGCTGAACAAGCACGAGGTGCAACGGCTTATGTGACACTTGAACCTTGTGCACATTATGGTCGTACGCCACCCTGTGCAGAAGCACTGGTCAAAGCTCAAGTGAAAAAAGTCATTATTGCCTGCTTAGATCCAAATCCATTGGTGGCAGGTAAAGGCGTGGAAATCTTAAAAGCTGCGGGTATTGAGGTTGAGTCTGGGCTTTGTGAAGCGGAAGCGGCTGCTTTAAATCGTGGATTTTTAAAAGCGATGGCGACCCAAATGCCTTATGTTCGTCTGAAAGTTGCGTCCAGTTTAGATGGTCGCACAGCCATGGCATCGGGTGAGTCGAAGTGGATTACAGGTTCGGCAGCACGTCAGGATGTACAGCACTGGCGAGCTATTTCAGGTGCCGTCATTACAGGAATTCAGACAGTCCTTGCGGATGATTGTCAGTTAAATGTACGTGAGTTAGCTGGTGTGGATTTAACGACAGTGGTACAACCAAAACGTATTGTGCTGGATCGACAAGGTCGATTACCGTTGACTGCAAAGATTTTGCAACAACCAGAGACTTTAATGGTCATGGGGCCTTTTCGACAAGAGCTGGCAGATTTAGGTATCGTACAGCTTGAGATTCAGCCTTTAGATGATTTGTTAAAGCTATTAGTCCGTGACTACCAAATTTATGATGTATTGGTGGAGGCGGGTGCAACCTTGGCTTCTGCTTTTATTCAGCAGAACTTAGTTGATGAATATATTCATTATGTCGCACCCACATTACTGGGTTATTCAGCACGTGCTATGTTTCAAGCTGATTTGCAAAGCTTAAACCAGCAATACCGTTTTCGTATTCAGGAAGTTGCCCAAGTTGGGGATGATCTTCGCCTTAACTTAATTCCATTGCAAGAGTGATTATGAGTTCAGAAACAACGCTTTATCATAAACGCCGCCATGCTGCTCGTACGACTGATGAGTATTTATTTCATCAGTTGGTTCCGTATTTGGGAAACAAGCGTCGCTTATTGCATTTGATTTTAGAAGCGCTGGAAGAAACAGGAACACTCAATCGAAAAGGCAAGCGTGCGCCCATTTTTGCGGATTTCTTTGCAGGCAGTGGCGTGGTATCACGTTTAGCCCGTCAAAATGGCTATCGGGTGATTGCCAATGACTGGGAGCCTTATAGTCACGCATTAAACCATGCGGTGTTGTCTTGTGTAGATGCGCCCAAATTTAAAGAGCTGGGTGGTTATCAGAAAGCGATTGACTACTTGAACCGCTTGCCTTTAGCGAAGGGTTGGGTGACACATAACCTTTGTCCGCGTAATGACGAAGAATATGATCCTGCGCGTGACCGATTGTTCTTTAAACGCCGTAATGGTATGCGTATTGATGCGATCCGTCAGCAAATTGCGACATGGCAGGCACAAGGGGCAATTGATGATACTGAAATGAGTGCGCTACTTGCACCTCTGTTATATTCAGCCAGTTTTGTCAGTAATACCAGTGGTGTGTTCAAAAGTTTCCATCATGGTTGGGGAGGGAAAACCCAAACCGCACTGGAACGAATTGAGTCATTACTTTGGTTAACCCCGAGCCGTTTTTGTGAAATTGGGGATGCTAAAAATCCGATGGCAGAAATGTGGTGTGTCGATGCACAGCATTTAGCCAATCAGATGAGTAGCTTTGAAGTCGATGTCGCTTATTTGGATCCACCGTACAATCAGCATGCCTATAGCAGTAATTATCATGTGTTAAATTCACTGACGCTTTGGGATCAGGCTGATTTGCCATCACCAGACACCAAAGGTTTTAAAAGTGGGATTGACCGTGCATGGCGTAAAGAACGTCCGAGCTTATATAACTCATCTAAACACGCCAAAGAAGCCTATGAGACTTTACTGGCAACGATTAATGCACGCTATATTTTGACCAGCTACTCGACAGATGGAAATATTGCTGCCAAAGATTTGTTAAAAGCCAACTTGGAACGTGGCCGAGTGACCCTATTAACACAAGATGTACCGCGCTATCGCGTGAGTAAGCAACGTCAGTCAGAGCGCGCACGTGTACTGGAATTTATTGTGATTACCGATACGCACGCGAAGTCTGGGCCACCATTGCGACAATTATTGGGACAACTTTATCATTATGCGGAATTGGGCGGTGTTGATACCTCAGGGGTCAGCGCTCAATTGGCACTGTGGTAAGCAAAATAAAGAGAACAGACTATGTTTACTGGAATTATTGAAAGCTTAGGTAAAGTTTCCAGCCTGCAAAATGTAGGTGGTGATGTGCGTCTACGGATTCAAACAGATCTAGATATGTCCGATGTGCATTTAGGCGATTCGATTGCGACTAACGGCATTTGTTTGACGGTGATCGAGTGGGGAGAGAACTGGTATGCTGCTGATGTTTCCCGTGAAAGTCTGAACCGCAGCACATTAGGTTCATGGCAAGTTGGACAGCCTGTCAATGTTGAAAAGGCGATGTTGCCAACCACCCGTTTTGGTGGTCACATTGTCAGTGGGCATGTCGACGGAATTGGTGAAATCACCTTGGTACGTGAAGATGCGCGTTCGCTGTATTTCGAAGTGACAGCACCTGTCGAGCTTGCTAAGTATCTGGCAGAAAAAGGTTCAGTGACAGTGGATGGGATTAGCTTAACGATCAATCATTTACGTGGAAATATTCTCAGCTTGAATTTGATTCCACACACAGCAGAACGCACTAATATCGGGACATGGAAACAAGGGTCAAAAGTGAATCTCGAAGTGGATGTGTTGGCACGCTATATCGAACGTCTGTTATTGGGTAATAAAGCCGCAGAACAGAAACCCCAGTCGAGTATTAGTATGGCTTTTCTAGCTGAAAATGGTTTTCTAAAATAAAAAAATCTCGGCAGATGCCGAGATTTTTTTAAGTATTTGAAGATGGATGCTGTTCCAGCAAGTGTCTGATTTCTTCATCTGCGGCTTGCTGGATTTTCTGATTTAAACTATTCACACTTTGTTGAATTTGTTCAATCAGAACTTCAGCTTCAAGCTCTAAACGAATTTTTAAATTGTCCAGCGCATGCTGAATTTCAGGGCTAATTACCGTATTGGCATTGGGTTCAAAACGTAGTGTTGGTGTCGTTGTATAACGTTCAGTGTAGTTAGTGCTTTCTTGAGAAAGCTGTTGTTGTAGTGCTTGTAATTGTTGGGTTTGTGCCTGATATTGCAGGCGTTCATCGAGTTGTAGGTCATCGATATAGGCTTGTTGCTGTGCTCGTTTTTCTGCCAAGGACTTTTCCAAAGCATGTTGGCGACGAATACGTGCTTCCTCAAGTAGTCGGGCTTTGAGACCAGCATAAGCACTTTCGATGGTTTCATAAGACTGAAGCTGAGCCTGTTTATTGTGGGACAACCAATCATCCAGACGCACATCAGCCGCAAATAATTCACAAATCCGTGTCAGGTCATTGATATAGGTTTGGCGAACGGCTTGTGGCGCATTAAGCCAACGCTTTTCAAAATCTGCTCCAACATCTAACGCCACAATTTCACTCCTCAAAATAACACATTGGTTTATATTATAATTTAAAAGTACGTGGGCTGATGCCCCAATCGCGATACTGTCTAAACTTGTTGCGTCCTATTATTTTAGTCGATTCTTGATTTTCGACAATTTCAATAATGTGTTCAAACGTGTCTTGGGGTTCAAGTGCTTGGTCTTCAAAGTTGAAAATGAGCCAAGATCCTTGTTCTGGGAGTTGTGCCGAGATACAGACACTGGCTTGTGGTTGATCAATGCCATGGGGAATAAAGCTTTGCGGATCGAAACTCCACAAAGCTTCATCGAGTAACTGTTGCTGTTCGGCTTGGCAGCAATACCACCAAATCCGTACAGGCTGTCGCAACAGTTTTCGCGATAAACGGCAAGCACTGTCGACTTGCCGTTCTACGCTATTTTCAAACAGATAAAAACTGACTTTAGTCATGTTGAACACGGTTCGCAATAAATTGCATTAATAACGGAACAGGACGACCTGTTGAACCTTTACTAGCACCAGAAAGCCATGCTGTGCCTGCAACATCTAAATGTGCCCAGCGATAGTCACGGGTAAAACGTTGCAAGAAACACGCAGCGGTAATTGCCCCGCCGTGAGGCCCACCAATATTGGCAATATCTGCAAATGGTGAATCCAGTAATTCTTGATAGTCATCCAGCACGGGCATACGCCATACACGGTCAAAGCTTTGTTCGCCTGCTTGAGTCAGCTCTTGTGCCAAGGCATCATCTGGAGAGAATAAACCACTGAGCACTTTACCGAGTGCCACCACACAAGCGCCTGTTAAAGTTGCAATATCAATCACAACCGCAGGGTTGAAGCGTTGGATATAAGTCAATGTGTCACAGAGTACCAAGCGGCCTTCGGCATCGGTATTTAAGATTTCGACGGTTTGCCCGCTCATGGTAGTGACGATATCACCTGGACGGGTCGCATGGTCAGATGGCATATTTTCTGCGGCCGCCACAGCACCGACCACATGAATTGGTAACTTCGCTTCGCATAGTGCACGCATAGTACCGAGCACGGATGCAGCACCGCACATGTCGAATTTCATTTCATCCATGCCTAAGCCAGGTTTGAGTGAAATACCACCTGTGTCAAAAGTCACGCCTTTTCCAACAAGAACAATCGGTGCTTGTTCTAATTCAGCTTTGTATTCGAGGGTGATGATACGACCTGCACGAGCAGAGCCTTTACTGACTGCCAAGAAGGCATTCATACCCAAATCAGCAATTTGCTGCTCATCAAGCACAGTCACTTTGAGTAGTTCAGGATATTCGGCAGCCAATGTCAAAGCTTGTTCTGCAAGGTATTCTGGGAAACAGATATTTCCTGGGCGGTTGCCGAGGTCACGTGCAAAATTCTGTCCAGCATTGACGGCTTGAATCAGTTGAAGCTGCTCAGCATTCAGTGGAGATTGCGCTGTAATGAATTGAATTTCATCTAAAATAAATTCATTTTTCTTCGATTTAAATTCATCATAGCTATAATTGGCTTGTGTTAGGCTCAGCGCAAACAGGGAATGCCACTGTTCAGGGAGTGCCGAGATATCAATATCAATCTGACGATATTTTTTTTGAGAGGCTTTGACAATGGTTTGTGCCAATTTAGCCAGTTGAGTTGCCTGAATTTGAGCCGCATCACCTAGACCCAGCAAGCTACAAAATGGATAATGATTATGCTGTGTAATTAAGGTTACACTTTCATTCAAGCTTGCTTTAAATTGTGCCGTTGCCAAAACTTGTTGGTAATTTTCAATATGTTGTGCGGCTGGATGTTGGATTTGTTCAGCATTCACCAAGACAAATAGGGCAGAGCCTGCGTCTTGAGTGTTTTTTAAAGACAGTTTCATATGATTTTAAATGCCTATTGATGTTTGCAGAATTTAAACGATTGCAACATTACACTGGATCGGGTTGCAATGTGCAATACAAGTATGGGTTTTTTCTGTTGGCTATTGGGTTAAACTACTCACCAATCATGTTTTCATTTTTTACGGAAGCTTCCTTTGATTATTCGACGTTATCTTGTTAAGCAGGTGATGGAGACCTCTCTGGTCGTCATTGCTCTACTCACATTAATTATGATGGGCGGTCGCTTAATCAAATATTTTGGTATTGCTGCACAAGGACGCTTGGATGCCAGTGTGTTATTTAGCATCATTGGTTATCGCTTACCTGAATTTCTGACGCTCATTATGCCATTGGGCTTTTTTATTGGCTTAATGCTGGTCTTTGGACGTTTGTATATCGATCATGAAATGGCAGTACTTAATGCGAGTGGTGTGAGTCGTAATCAGTTGGCTCGTCTATTGGCTCCGTTGACCATTGGCTTTCTGGTTGTTCAGTTGGTAATGATGACTTGGGTGTCGCCTTGGGGCTTACGTAAATTCGAGCAGCTATCGAGTTCTCAAGCAGTACGTACAGGCTTTGACTTGGTTCGTCCAAAAGAGTTCGTTTCGTCAGGGCCTTATACCATTTATGCTGGTAGTTTGTCGGAAGACCGTAAGAATTTACAAGATGTCGTTTTCTATGAACGTGCCACTAAAGAGAATAAACCAGATGTGGTGATTTTGGCGCGTGAAGCAACGCGTGTAGAAATTCCAAATGATCCTGCCAGTGTGGTGGATTTGATCGATGGTCGTCGTTATGAAATCTATCCAGGACAGCCACGTTATACTCAAGCTGAATTTAAAAGCTACCGTTTAAGAATTGAAAATAATAAAGATGCAGAGGTTTCAGGTGATCAGGCTGAATCCATGCGTTTAGCGCAATTATGGGAAAAACGCCAAGATCCTGTTGTGCAAAGTGAACTCGGTTGGCGGTTATGTGTGCCATTTGCCATTGTAGTGGCATTACTGTTGGCAACAGCACTTTCTGAAGTAAATCCACGTCAAGGGCGTTACTATCGTTTACTGCCTGCAATTCTGATTTTCTCCAGTCTGATTGTGGCATTGATGGCAGTCAAAACAAGAATTACCAAAGACCAGTTAAGTGTCTGGGCTTATCCAGCTGTACTGTTTGTCTATGCTTTTGTGACTTTATTGTTTTTGCGCAAACCCAATCTTGCGCCAAAGTTAAAACTTAAATTGAGTAAGTGAGGTTAAGTGAATGTTCGCACGTCGTCTGGTCGCTAAACATGTGACGAAAACCTCAACTTTGGCTATGCTCGGGGCTACAGCAGTCCTGACACTGTTACAATTTCTATTCACCTATTTGGCTGAGCTGAGTGATCTTAAAGCTGGCTATGGTGCCATGCAGGCTTTAGCTTACGTATTTTGGAATACTCCGAATTACTTGTACCAAATTTTACCAATTTCAGCACTGATGGGATCGGTAATTGGCCTTGGAACTTTAGCATCCAATAGTGAACTGATTGTAATGCGTTCGGTGGGATTAAGTTTGTGGCGAATTGTGGGCTGGGTTATTCGCTCGGCCATGCTTTTAGTCATTCTGTCCTTCGCGCTGAGTCAATGGGTGATTCCGTATAGTAATGAGCGTGCAGATAGTATTAAGAAACATCAAACGGCTGCTGCACTGGGTGAAGTGAAAGGTTACTGGACACGTGAGGGTCAACGCTTTATTTATATCGACTATGCCAATTCCCAAGGTGCATTACGCAATATTCAGGTTATTGATTTGGATGATCATTATCGTCTTAAAGGCGTGCTGAATGCAGAGCAGGGACAATATAGTAGCGCTGGAAAATGGAACCTCAAGCAAAGTCAGCAAATGCAAATTCAGCCAAATGGTGATGCTCATCTGACAGAATCGGCACAATTGCCATTATCTTTGGCTTTGCAACCTAAATATGTGCATATGGTCACGATTGACCCTGAAGATTTGGCACCAAGTCAGTTGGTTTCATTTATCAATTACTTATCTAAATACAGTCAGGTTCCAAAAACTTACCAGTTGGCTTTCTGGAAAAAAGTGGGCATGCCATTTTCACTGATTGCTTTGGTGGTGATCGCCTGTTCATTTATTTTTGGGCCGCTACGTCAGCAGTCGATGGGTTTTCGTCTGGTCATTGCCTTGTTTGTTGGTCTAGGCTTTTACTACATGCAAGACTTTTTGGGTTATGCAAGTCTGGTCTACTCGCCATCGCCTGCATGGTTTGTGTTTGTGCCAATTGTTCTGATTTTTATTGTAGGTGGTTATCTTCTGAATCGTGCCAAATAATGTTAACTGAGAATGATGATCAGTTTTTAGTAGATGGAGAATTGCTTAAAAATTAGGTAAAATGCGCCCACGCAATTGACTATTGAAAGAGAGCTAAAAATGACGGATGCGAAGGCAGCTAAGATTCCTCATGTCTTGGTAATTATGGATGGTATTGGACATCGTGAAGCGATTGAAGACAATGCTTTCTTAGCAGCAAAAACGCCAAATTTGACGGCAATGCAAGCAAAGCATCCGCATAGCTTAATTTCAGGTTCAGGCGAAGATGTCGGTCTACCTGACGGACAAATGGGGAACTCTGAAGTTGGACACATGAATCTGGGTGCAGGTCGTGTGCTGTATCAAGATTTTACCCGTATTACCAAAGACATTCGCTCAGGTGCATTCTTTAAACACGAAGTGTTGATTGATGCCGTCGAAAAAGCCAAAGCCACAGGCGGTGCGGTACACATCATGGGACTGTTGTCTGAAGGTGGTGTGCATTCACATGAAGATCATATTGTTGCAATGTGCGAACTGGCACTGAAACGTGGTGCAAAAGTCTATTTGCATGCTTTCCTTGATGGTCGTGATACACCACCACGTAGTGCTGAGCCGTCTTTACAAAAACTTGATGCGGTCTTTGCTCAATATCCAAATCAAGGTCGTATCGCAACGATGATTGGCCGTTATTTTGCAATGGATCGTGACAACCGTTGGGATCGTGTAGAACAAGCTTATCGTTTATTGACCGAAGGTGAAGCCGTTCGCGTCGTTGCTACAGCAACAGAAGGCCTTGCACAAGCTTATGCGGCAGATGAAAGCGATGAATTTGTCAAGGCAACCCGCGTGGGTGATGTTGCTGCCATTCAGGATGGTGACAGTGTTGTATTTATGAATTTCCGTGCCGACCGTGCCCGTGAACTCACTCGTGCCTTTGTAGAAAAAGACTTTACAGGATTCCAACGTAAAGCTATGCCTCAACTGGCAAAATACGTGATGCTGACCCGTTACCAAGCCAGTATTGATGCACCTGTTGCTTATATGCCTGAAGCTTTACACAATTCACTCGGCGAATACTTGTCTAATTTGGGTAAAACCCAGTTACGTATTGCTGAAACTGAAAAATATGCGCATGTCACTTTCTTCTTTAGCGGTGGTCGTGAAGAAGAATATCCAGGTGAAAAACGTATTTTGATTCCATCACCGAATGTTGCGACATATGACCTGAAACCAGAAATGAGTGCTTATGAAGTGACGGATGAGTTAGTCAAAGCGATCAATTCAGGTGAATATGATCTGTTGGTGGTGAACTTTGCTAACGGTGATATGGTTGGACATACAGGTATTTTCAGTGCAGCAGTGAAAGCGGTTGAAGCTGTCGATACTTGCTTGGGTCGTGTCTATGACGCAGTGATGGCAAATCATGGTCATATGCTGATTACAGCCGATCATGGTAATGTTGAGCAAATGCAAGACTATCAAAGTGGACAAGTACATACCCAGCATACGACCGAATTGGTGCCATTTATTTATGTTGGCCCAACCCAAGCGGTGATTGCTGAAGGTGGTGTGTTAGCCGATGTTGCACCGACTTTATTACATCTCATGAATATTCCTGCGCCAGCTGAAATGCGTGGACGCAATTTAATTACATTACAAGCATAAAGGTGAATGGATGATTCAAAAACTCAAGCATGTCTGTCTTGCGACCAGTTTAGCGCTCTGCTGTTTGAGTCATCCAGTTTATGCGGCAAATGCAGCCACCAACCAAGCTGATGCTGAACTTGATTATGATACCGATGGTTCAGAGTCTCGTAATGATGAAGTTCCTGTCGATTCCATTCAAAAGTTTGTGCAGATTTATAGCATTGTCAAAGATAACTACGTCACTGAAAAATCAGATGATGCATTGTTTGAACAGGCAATTAAGGGCTTGGTGGGTGGCTTAGATCGTTATTCGCGTTATCTTTCACCCGATGATTATCGTCAACTGATGCAATATACTGAGGGAGATGTTGCATCAGTTGATTTTGATCTGGTGTACGATAAGCTGCGTCATCAGTGGCAAATCAAAGATTTAAAAGACAGCTCTGACTCGGTCAAATTGGGACTGCGTAATGGCATGGTAGTCTACAAGGTTGATAACCAAGAGTTGAAAGATTTGAACCATGAACAAGTACGAAACTTGTTATATGGCTCAATTGGAACAGTTTTAAGTGTGCAAACGGCACCTGTAGGACAACCTCTGACGATTGTTCGAAATAAAAAAGTCGAAGTTGCAGTTTCATCGACAATGCTACGAAATCAGGTTCTCCTGATTAAAGTTCCAGTATTCCAACAAGAAACAGCCAGTGAAATTAAGAACGTCATTGAGCAGTATCCACAAAATCGCATCAAAGCCATTCTCATCGATTTAAGAAATAATCCAGGTGGATTACTTTCTGCGGCCGTTGAAACAACAGATCTATTTTTAAGTAATGGTGTGATTGTCACCACCAAAAGCCGATCCGAAGGCGATCAAACCTTTCAGGCTTTACCTGGTAATAAATTTAGCAACATTAAACTGGGTTTGCTGATTAATGGCCGTTCAGCTTCGGCTGCTGAAGTGTTTACAGCAGCACTCAAAGATCATGATCGTGCTTGGGTGATGGGTGAAAAAAGTTATGGGAAAGGGGTGGTGCAAAAACTTTTCCCTCTGCCGAATGGCGCAGCCTTGCAAATGACCGTTTCTCATTACTATACGCCGAAAGGGACAATGATTGACGGGCAAGGCATTCAGCCTAACCAAATCTATGCCCTACCTGTAGATATGCGTGATGATGTGTATATCGATAATGTGGCAGATATGCTACTGAAGCACAAATAACAAGATCATTGCAAAAAGAAGACAGTGTTTAACTGTCTTCATCACCATCAATATCTAAACCAAATTTTTTCAGACGATAACGCAAAGAGCGGAAAGACATTTGTAGTTTTTTTGCCGCCATGGTTCGATTCCAGTGCGTCATTTCTAAGGCATTTAATAAAATATTTTTTTCAATATTCTCCAAATAAGCTTCTAGACCTTCTTCGGGTAACTTGAATCGTTGTCGAGAAATACTATAGTCATTTGGGTGAGAGGCTAAGGAATTAACCATAATTGCTGAATGATGAGGTACTTTAGTTGTAGCTTGTTCAGCGTGTATTGGATGATTCGCAGTTTGTTTGGCATGGGGTTTGACATGATTCACATCAATGACATTTGAATCGCTCAGGGTTAATGCGCGTTCAATAATATTGCGTAGCTCGCGGACATTACCTGAAAAGGGTTGGTGCAGTAAAAATTGCTGTGCAGCATTTGTCAGTTGCTTAGGTGGGATTTGCCATTCCTGACAGATTTTCTGAATAAAGTAATGCGCCAGCTCTAAAATATCTGGTCCACGTTCCCGTAAAGGGGGGATGCGTAAATCCATCACATGAAGACGGAAAAATAAATCTTGTCGAAATTTTCCTTGTGCGATCAGAGCATCTAGGTTTTGGTGGGTTGCACTGATAATACGAAAATCGACGGCAATTTCAACATCGCTACCAATTGGACGGATTTTCTTTTCTTGTACCGCACGCAGCAGTTTGACCTGCATATTCATAGGTAATTCAGCAACTTCATCAAGAAACAAACTACCTCCATGAGCAGCTTGAATCAGCCCTTGTTTGTCTTGAGTTGCGCTGGTAAAGCTCCCTTTTTTATGTCCAAAAAGTTCACTTTCCATCAGCTCGACAGGAATCGCACCGCAGTTAATCGGGACAAAAGGTCCATTTTTGCGGTTGCTTAAGCAGTGAATGAGGTTTGCAACCACTTCTTTGCCTGTACCTGATTCACCTGTAATAAACACAGGTGCTTGAGTTTTAGAAATTTTACGAATGGTATGTCTGAGTTGTTGAATAATCTCAGAATGACCAATCAGCATTTGTTCTTCGATTTGTGGAATTTCAGTTGAGTCCTGATTTCCTTCGATCGGAACAATTGCTTTTTCTAAAAGTTGTTGTAGATCTTCGGGGCAGACAGGTTTGCTGACGAAGTCAAAAGCTCCTGCCTTGAGTGCTGCAATTGCAATTTCCATATTGCCATACGCCGTAATCACCGCAATCGGTGTGTTGGGATAATATTCAGTGACATGCTGAACCAGTTGGATGCCATCACCATCAGGGAGATTTAAATCAGTTAAGCAGGCATCAAAACGCTGTGCCTTAAGTAAATGTTTGGCTTGTAGGATGTTGTAGGCGGCTTCCGACTGAATACCGATACGCTTTAAGCTCATTTGCATAAGCATGCATAAATCTTTTTCGTCATCGACCAAAAGCACGCGTGGTTGCTGGATTGTCATAATGCTCCAATGACTTATTCTATCTGAATGGCAGGGCATTCAATGCGGAAACACGTTCCGTCTTGTAGTTTGATATAACTTAATTTTGCCTGATTTGCTTCACAAAAACTACGAGAAAGGTAAAGTCCTAACCCTGTTCCATCAATTTCTGTTGTAAAAAATGGGCTAAACAGATTATGCACTCTGTTTGTGGCAATGCCAGTACCAAAATCAATCACATCCATGAATGCATAATCATCTTGCTGGTAGGCATAGACGTGGATTTGTGGCTGATCAGGTGCATTGTGACGCAAGGCATTACGAATCAGGTTGGTCAGGACTTGACGAAGTTGTCCCTCATCAAATGAAATGAATACATCATCTCGAATTTCGAGGAGAATTTGGCTATGAACTTCATATAAATCCTCAATGATCAATTGGGGTAAAAAGTGTTTAAGTTGAATATCGATGGGTAAAGTCGCCTGATTGTGGGCCATGTTCAAGGTCGACTGAATAATATGATTAATTCTTTGTGTTTGTTTTTGAATCATTGCTGTGAGTAACTGCTGCTGTTCTGTATTGGCATCGGACAGTAGGCAGTTGGCTTGTACAATACTGGACAGAGGATTGCGAATTTCATGGGCAATGCTGGCAGAAAGTTGCCCTAATGCAGCGAGCTTGAGCTGTTGGACGTGCTGATTGATTTTCTGTGCATCTTGCATCACAAACAGGGTGAGTGTTTGCTGAGGTAACTCAAGTTTTTGTACGCGAATATGAATACTATAGCGTGATTGCATGGTTTCAAAAATAAAGCGTTCGCCCTGATTCGCAGAGTTTTGTTCTAGATATTGATATAAATCTGGTTGGATATCTTGTAAGGGAGCAGGGCGAAAGACCATCAGTGTTGGAATGCCAAGCAAAGTATAGGCAGCTGGATTGCTCAGAACAACCTGTTTATTTTCATCAATCGCCAGATAGCCCATATCAATCTGCTCAAGAATATAACGATTAATATTCTGTAATTGTAGTAACTCTAATGATTGAGTGATGCTGATATGTTCTAGTAACCGAAAGCGTTGAACTGCAAATTGCCCTGTTAAATAAACCACAAAAAATAAAAAGGCCAGTAAAACACTGTTGCCGATTCGGCTGAGATTGGATGTGGCAAACCAGCTACCAAACAGCTGTAGATAGAATACTGCGATAATCGAGATGAGTACGATACCAAGCGCCTGACTTCGGCTAAGTAGCAGATTGGCAATGAAAATAGTAATAACAAATAATAGGCCAATATGCAGATTTGGGCCGCCTAATGCAAAAGTCAGACTGGAATAACAACCAACGTCAATCAAGCTAATCAACAATAATTGACGAGACAGCGCAACAGGAAAAAGCTTTAAGGCAAGGAGTTGTAGTGTACCTAAAAAAGAATAGATCAGTAGCGTGAAAAAGTAGATGCCAATATGTTCATAACTACTTGTAGATAAATGAAATGTGAGAAAAAATATCAGCATTAAACTGAAAGAAATAATCAGCCGATAAACGCCATACCACATCCCAAGACGGTATAAAGTATTGGGATTGGATGTGGATAGCGCATTCATGCTAATACCCTAATTAAGGTTTAATCAAACCATAGCGAATCGCTAAATGCGTCAGTTTGACGTCACTATCAATTTCAAGTTTCTCAAAAATTCGGTAGCGGTAGGTATTAACGGTTTTGACACTCACAAAGAGTTTATCTGCAATGGCTTGGGCGCTATGGCAATTTACAACCATCATAGCGACTTGCATCTCGCGTTCAGACAGTTGGTCAAAAGGTGATTTTTGTGTTTCTGATAAATAAGAGCTGGCCAGTTGTTCTGCAATATCGGCACTAAAATATTTTCCACCTTGCATCACTTTATTAATGGCACGCAGCATTTCCTGAATAGGAGCACCTTTGGTGATATAGCCTTTTGCACCTGCTTTTAGCAATAATGACGGATAAGGTTCTTCAGCCAAGCCACTCACCGCAATCACTTTGGTTTCTGGGGTAATCTGGAGCAAGCGTCGTGTAGTTTCAATGCCGCCAATACCTGGCATATTTACATCGAGCAGAACCACATTCGGGTGATGTTGGCGTGCAAGTGACAAAGCTTCCTCTCCTGATTCGGCCTGACCAATGACTTCAACATCCGCATGGTCTGCCAGCATACGACAAATCCCTGTGCGTACTAATTCATGATCATCCACAACTAAAACCGAAATCACGAGCAACACCTCCCAATCTAAATGATTTTTTTGTTACATAAAGCAAATTAAGCTTGCAATGAAACGACAAAATTAGCAATGCTATCCTAAAATATAACCTAAAAGTTGTGCACAATTACCAAACTTTAAAAAAGTACGTGTGTTGTGCAAATGTAAGGCATATTCGTGGTTATACGCAAATGTATCTTACTGGCCCTGAGTTGAGTGTAATATGGTGAAAAGTTTAAAAAAATCTATAGTACGTGCTGTAAGCATGTCTATGCTAATAGGGTTGAGTGCCAATAGTTTTGCTGAACTCATCGTGAACAATGGCTCTGGGGCGGTTTCCCAAGCAAAAGTAACTTGGTCAACTGATGAAGCACAACAGCTACTCAACCAAGATAGAAACAATGCTGAGGTTTCCCC
This sequence comes from Acinetobacter sp. MB5, assembly GCF_003261585.1. GTDB lineage: Bacteria > Pseudomonadota > Gammaproteobacteria > Pseudomonadales > Moraxellaceae > Acinetobacter. The sequence goes on from NZ_POVU01000007.1 coordinate 163,803, forward strand.
GCGTGGAAGCGCCAGCGTAACCACGACACTACGTAGCACACCACGTGTTATTGATACAAGTTTTGCAAGTAGTAGTCCAAATGTTTCCGCAGGTTCGGCACTGGTGATGGATGCCCATACTGGTGAAGTACTGTATAGCAAAAACAGTAATATGTCGCGTCCGATCGCTTCAATTACAAAACTCATGACTGCTGTTGTGACGGCTGATGCACATTTAAACATGTCACAGGAAATCACATTACAGCAAAGTGATTTTGAAGGTCCGAAACGTGCAAGTTCAACGTTAAAGCCAGGCGACAAGATGAATCGCGCAGAAGTGTTGCTTGTGGCGTTGATGAAGTCTGAAAATCCGGCTGCAGCTGCATTGGCACGTACTTATCCAGGTGGGAAACCTGCTTTTGTTGCGGCAATGAATGCAAAAGCACGCCAGTTGGGTATGAGTTCAACCCATTATTATGAATCGACAGGCCTTGATCCTCGCAATGTTTCTTCTGCTCGTGATTTAGGAATTTTAGTTGCTGAAGCGTCGCGCTACGGTGTGATTCGTCAGTTCTCTTCAACGCCACATTATGATTTTGATTTGGGTTATCGTGTACTTAAATCCAATAATACCAATGCTTTGGTACGTAATGGTGGTTGGAATATTAATTTGTCTAAAACAGGTTTTATTAATGAAGCAGGTCGTTGTGTTGTAATGCACGCGACGATCAATTCACGCCCGACAGTTGTGGTATTGCTGGGCGAACCAACAACACAATCACGTAACAGTGATGCAACTAACTTGTTGACTTGGGTAAACAATTTACCAAAACAAATCTAAGCTTTTAGATTTTATGACTTTTCAAAAGCTCTTCTCAGGAAGGGCTTTTTTATATTCAAACTGAATCATCATTTGAGTCACTTTGGAAATGAAGCGGTTATAAAGTCAAAAACTTGTTGCTTTTCTGCCTTGAGCTAGTGAAGAAATGAAATGCTCAAAATAAAAAACCAGTTGCAAGCAACTGGTTTCTTTACTTCAGCAAAATGCTTACATGTTTGAAAGAATTGAATCTTTCACTTGATCCATAGTGGCATCAATTGACAACATGACAGCATCAGCACATTGCTTGATTGCTGTATCTGGATCTTTCAAACCGTTACCAGTCACTGTACATACAATCACAGAACCTTCAGCAATTTTACCTGCTTTAATGTCGCGAATCGCACCGCCAATTGAAGCAGCAGAAGCAGGCTCAACAAACACGCCTTCATACATCGAAAGCAAACGTTGAGCTTCTAAGATTTCAGCATCTTGTAATTCGTCGAACCAGCCTTTAGAGTCGCGTACAACCGCTTTGGCATGATTCCAGCTTTGTGGATTACCAATACGAATTGCTGTTGCAACAGTCTCAGGATTAGCAACAGGTGCACCACGAAGGAAAGGTGCAGCACCAGCAGCTTGATAACCTACCATGATTGGTAAGCCTTCTGGTTTAGGACCTGTAAACTGGTCAGTTTCAGCATCATAAATCACTTGTTCAAACTGGTCAGCAGGTTGGTTTGCAACAGCTTCGGTATAACCCATCCAGTGCGCAGTGATGTTACCTGCATTACCTACAGGTAAGCAGTGATAATCTGGTGCACGACCTAATGCCTCTACCACTTCATAAGCAATGGTTTTTTGACCTTGTAAACGGTACGGATTGATTGAGTTTACGATCGTTACAGGTGCCTGATCAGCCACTTCTTTTACAAGGCGCATACCATCATCAAAGTTACCACGAATCTGCATGGTAATCGCACCGTACATCATGGCTTGTGCCATTTTACCCATTGCAATTTTGCCTTCAGGAATCAAAACGAATGCTTTGATGCCTGCGCGTGCAGCATAGGCCGCCGCAGCAGCTGAAGTGTTACCAGTAGATGCACAGATAATCGCTTTTGAACCTGCTTCAACTGCTTTGGTTACTGCCATGGTCATACCACGGTCTTTAAATGAACCTGTAGGGTTAAGACCTTCATATTTCACATAGATTTCAACATCTTTGCCAATAATACGTGGAATATTCTCCAGTTTAATGAGAGGGGTGTTACCTTCACCTAAAGAGATTGCACGTGTAGTTGCAGATACAGGTAAACGATCACGATAACGATCTACAAGACCAGTATAACGATTGGCATTCGACATGATGATGTTCCAATGAGAAAAGAAGCATGTAGAGGGGAATGGTTCCCCTCGACCTGATTAGTTATCCAGCGATTCTAAACGAATTCGCACGATTTCGCCATGAATGGCAGGCAGCGCTTGAATTTGAGCAAGCGCTTCATCCATTTTGGATTCCACGATCGGATCGGTCAGAATCACAATAGGAATAAGATCTTTGAGGCGAGATTGTTGCATGATGGCATCAATACTGATTCCTGCGCGGCTCAGAATCGTGGTGATATCTGCAAGTACACCCGTTTGGTCTTCAGCATTGACGCGAATATAGTAACCCGTAGTCATTTCTTCACGGCTCAGGATTGGCATGTCAGCCAATGCTTCAAAGGCCAATTGAGGAATTGTGCCTGCGCCATCTTCAGTGTATGAAATGTCACGAACAATATCGATAATATCGGCAACAACTGCTGAAGCTGTTGGACCAGCACCAGCACCAGCACCGTAATACAATGTTGGGCCGACTGCATTCGCTTGAACAAGCACAGCATTTTTAACGCCGTTAACATTGGCAATTAATTCTTCAGATGGGATCAGAGTCGGGTGAACACGCAGTTCAATGCCTTTCTCTGCACGACGGGCAATACCTAAATGCTTGATACGGAAGCCAAGTTCTTCAGCGTATTTTACATCTTGAGCTGTAATTTTGCTGATGCCTTCGGTATAGACCTTATTGAACTGTAATGGAATACCAAATGCACAAGACGCTAAGATGGTGAGCTTGTGTGCAGCATCAATCCCTTCAACGTCGAAAGTTGGATCGGCTTCGGCATAACCTAATTCTTGTGCTTCTTTTAATACGTCAGCAAAGGCACGACCTTTATCACGCATTTCAGTCAGAATGAAGTTGCCTGTACCGTTAATGATACCCGCGAGCCATTCAATTCGGTTTGCTGCCAAACCTTCACGAATCACTTTGATAATTGGAATACCGCCTGCAACGGCTGCTTCATAGGCGATTTGTACAGCATTGTCTTCAGCTGCTTTGAAGAGCTCATTACCATGTTCAGCAAGGAGTGCTTTGTTGGCAGTGACCACTTGTTTGCCATGTTTAATGGCTTCACTAATCACTTCATAAGCAGGGTGGATACCGCCCATGACTTCAACCACAACATCAACATCGGGTTGGCGAACGATATCAAGTAAGTCAGCGCTTTGTTTAATTCCTTCCAAATTCAAATCAGGACGTGGACGACGGGTGCCAACGTGGGTAATTTGAATTTCTCGACCTGTGCGACGTTTAATTTCAGCGGCGTTTTCTTGTAATAGTTTAAGCGCACCACCACCTACGGTACCAAGACCTAATATAGCCAGACGAACTGGTTTCACGTCACACTCCAAATATTTATTGCGATTGAGGTTGATCATAGCTAAAAAAATGCACAGACTCTAGGGTGAAGATCACAATATCTTCACCTTATTACAGATTATTGTGCTAAACGCTGCTCTAATTCATCTGGACTGAGATAGCCACCAAGATATAAGCCATCTTCAGAGTAGATAGCTGGCGTGCCATTTACCCCAATTTTAAGTCCAAGCTGATATTGTGCTTTGACAGGGCTGTTACATTGCACAGCAGGGATTTGCTGACCTTGTGCTACAGCATTAAATGCCGCTTTACGGTCACTATTACACCAGATTGCTTCCATTGCTGGGAAGAACTGGTCACCACGTGGCCATGCGATATAACGGACTTCAATCCCTTTTGCATTAATCTCAGCTAACTGTCCATGCAGTTTATGACAGTATGGACAGTTGGCATCGGTAAATACATAAATCACATGTTTGGTTGCCCCTTGGGCAGGGTAAATGATCAAATCTTTTGGATTCAGCGCTGCAAACAGCTTTTTGTTTTCAGTCGCTTGTAATGCTTGACCGACATTGTGCAGCTTACTGTCGCCTAAACGTAGTACATCACCTTGAATAATGTATTTACCATCGGCTGTGGCGTAGACGGATGGCATACCATCCAGATTGACCCAATACAGATTTGGAACTTCAGTTGCTTGAATGTCTACAATTTTGACATTAATGTTGGCCTTTTTAAGACCATCTTGCAAAGTATTGATTAAACGCTGTTTGGCATTGCGCTCTAAAATTGGAGAGGCTTGTCCTGTTGCTGGTGCAGTTGCGGTAAGAGAGTCTGTTTTTTGTTCGGTATTTTTATCTTTAGAACAAGCGCTGAGCATGCCCGCAGCCGCAAGTGTACAGGCCAGAAAAATTTTGGAACGGTGCAAGGACATAAATAACCCTTTGACTGATCAATAAAAAGAAACAGTCGCTAGCATAACAAAAAATGTTCGATGCTTCGTGACTTTTCATTACCTTGTGTAATTAACCACTTTTAACCTGAAATGTCTAAGCGCGTGGATGATATTGCTGATGTAGTTGCTGCATGCGTATTTGGGCAACATGGGTATAAATTTGCGTGGTAGAAAGGTCACTGTGCCCAAGTAGCATTTGTACCACACGCAAGTCCGCGCCATGATTGAGTAAATGTGTGGCGAATGCGTGGCGTAGCGTATGTGGTGAAATCTCAAAGTCGATATTGGCTTGCAAGGCATAGCGTTTGATGGCGTACCAAAAGTTTTGCCGACTCATAATCCCACCTTGTTGGGTTAAAAAGACATAATCGCTGCTGGATTTGAGGAATTGTGGTCGAGAGTCCCTTAAGTAGTTTTCAAGCCATTCACAGGCAATTTGACCGAGTGGAACAAGACGTTCTTTATTGCCTTTACCCACAATACGGACATAGCCTTGTTTGAGGTTAAGCAACTCTAGGCGTAAATTGATCAGTTCGGAGACCCGTAATCCACAGGCATAAAGCACTTCCAGCATGGTTCGATCACGTAGACCTAATGCTGTTTCAGTATTTGGTGCATGAATGAGCGCTTCAACTTGGCTTTCGGATAAGTCCTTGGGGAGTGCACGTCCGAGTTTTGGCGTTTTATGGGTACTGAGAGGATTATCAGTACGTAACTGTTGTTCACGTAAAAATTTAAAGAAAGAACGCAAAGCGGAAAGAAAGCGTGCAATGGAACGGGGGCTTTTTCCTTGTTGAGTTAACGCAATCAATACATCGGTAATATCTTCACTCGACCAATCGAGCAACGGTTTTTCCTGATAATGACTGGCTTGAATCAGGTCGGACAAGTAGGCATTTCGGGTATGCGGGCTTACGGTTTGAGCAACCAGATAATCCCTATAACCTAATAAAAAATCTAAATTTTTTGGTATATTAATTGCCGTTGGAAGGCGCGGTTTTTTGTTGATCATTGAAGAAAATAGAGATAAGAATGAAAGCTGCTTAATCAATCTAAAATAAAATTTTGTAAAAGTCGAATTGTAAAGCGAACCTAGATGCAAGTTGTGTATGTAAATTATTCTCATTTATGTTTATAATGAGCGAAAAGTTTGTGAGTAGAACGCTGTGCGGTTATCAGAGCTAAAGGTAAAACAAGCCGCTGTCATTACCAAGGTCAATCGACAATCGGTTGATGAAGGCAAGGCGGATTTGGTAGCAAGTCGATTGGAAACTTTGGGATTTATTCCGGGGACTCCTGTAAAAGTCATGGCCAAAGGGGTCTTTGGTGGTGATCCATTGCTGATACAAATTGGTTTTACCCGTTTTGCCTTGCGTAAAGCAGAAGCTCAGAAAATCGAAATTTCAGCGAATGGGGTTGGAGCATGAGCGAAACTTTAAGAGTTGCTCTGGTTGGCAATCCAAACTGCGGTAAAACCTCAGTATTTAATCAGCTCACGGGAACACGCCAAAAAGTCGGTAACTATGCGGGTGTGACTGTTGAACGTAAAGTGGGTTTTTTTCAATTACCCTCTGGAAATCAGGTGCGTGTGCTGGATTTACCTGGTGCGTATAGTCTGGATGCAACTAGCCCAGACGAAGCAGTTACGCGTGATGTCTGCTTGGGTAAAATTAAAGATGAAAGTCAGCAAGACGCTTTTTTATGCGTGGTTGATGCGACCAACTTGCGACTACATTTAGGTCTGGTGTTAGAGGTCATTGAGTTGGGACGTCCAGTCTTACTGGTGCTCAACATGATGGATGAAGCGCGCCGCCGCGGTATACAGATTAACTCGCAAAAACTTTCTGAACGTTTGGGTATTCCTGTCGTTGAAACAGTAGCTAAAACATCTTCAGGCGTGGTGAATCTGATTGAAGCTTTAAGTCAGCAAAAATTTGCCTTACCACAGACTGAAATGAATGGTCTGATTGGCGATCAGCATCAGAAAGTTACACAAATTCTTGCAGATACAGTCGTATTTTCTGACCATGAAGATAAACGAACTGAATTCTTGGATCGCATTTTTCTTCATCCTGTATTGGGTCTGATTAGTCTTGCGGTCTTGATGTTTGTGGTGTTCCAAGCGGTATTTACTTGGGCAGCCCCTTTTCAGGATGCGATTGAGTCAGCATTTACTTGGTTTGGTGGACAAGTAGGTACTTTGATTACGCAGCCTTTGTTGCATAGTTTAGCCGTAGATGGTGTGATTGCTGGTGCGGGTGGGGTGATTGTATTCCTGCCACAGATTTTGATTCTTTTCTTTTTTATTTTGCTGTTGGAAGAAACTGGTTATTTACCTCGAGCGGCGTTCTTGCTGGACAAGCTGATGTATAAAGCTGGTTTGAGTGGCCGTGCCTTCATTCCATTATTGTCTAGTTTTGCCTGTGCTGTGCCAGGCATTATGGCAACACGCACAATTCAGGATCCACGTGACCGCTTAACGACAATTTTTGTAGCACCGCTCATGACCTGTTCTGCTCGGTTACCTGTCTATGCCTTGCTAATTTCAGCATTTATTCCAAGCAAAATGATCTGGGGTTTCCTTAACCTACAAGGTCTGGTGTTATTTGCTTTGTATATGGCTGGCATCGTGAGTGCGCTGATTGTTGCATTCATCTTAAAGTTTTTCCAAAAAGATAAATCTCAATACACCTTGTTGATGGAACTGCCAAGTTACCGTTTTCCGAATATGAAAAGTATCGGAATTGGATTGCTGGATCGTGCCAAAATCTTCTTGAAACGTGTTGGTGGAATTATCTTTGCGTTATCGATTCTACTTTGGTTCTTGTGTAGTTTCCCGAGTCCACCTGTACATGCGACGATGCCTCCAATTGATTATAGTTTTGCTGGGCGTTTAGGGCATTTCATGCAACCGCTGTTTGCGCCGATTGGATTTAACTGGCAAATCTGTATTGCCTTGATTCCAGGTATGGCTGCGCGTGAAGTGATGGTGGCCTCTTTAGGGACGGTTTATGCGTTGTCTGCGGCTAATGATGATGCAATGGCACAAGGTTTAACACATTTAATCAGTGCTCCTGGAACAGGCTGGAGTATTGCAACTGGTTTGTCACTTTTGGTCTGGTATATCTATGCACCGCATTGTTTATCGACCTTAGCGACAGTACGCCGTGAAACAGGTTCATGGAAAATGGTGGCGTGGATGACAGGCTATCTGTTTGCCTTGGCGTATTTCTCAGCATTTTTAACCTATCAAATTGCATCGCACTATTTGGGCTAAATGCAAGTGGAGGTGGATATGGTCACTTATCTTATTATTGGTGCACTGGTACTTTGGAGTGCCATCTATAGTTTTAAAAAGATCTTCCCGCAATCGGCATTTAAAGTATTTTCTGCTTTAGCACGTGGTTGTGAGCAACGTGGCTGGATGACTCTGGCAAAATGGTTGCGTCCTGCAATAGCAGCAGGTTGTTCAGGTGGTTGTGGCTGTAGTGCTGACACCTCTTCACAACCTAAAAAAGTCACTGTACAAGCAGTGAAGTGGAAATAATGACTCGAATCTGATCGATAAAAACCGCCAAAAACTGGCGGTTTTTTTACGTGAATATACAAAAAAAATGCGATAAGCCACGATCAAGAAAAGCTTTCCAAAAAGCAAAGTGCTAACATTTGCCAAGTTTAAAAATAAATGCGATGGGGCAAATATGTTAATACAACGCGGTGGATTGAAAGTCGTTGCAGGGCTTGGTATTTCTGGTGTTTCAGCCGTTAATTTTTTGGTGGAACATGGGTATCAGGTTGCTGTAACCGATTCACGTGCTACACCGCCTGGACATGATCAGATTCCGAGTCATGTCCAGACCAGTTTTGGAAAACTGGATGTTGATTTGCTCCTGCAAGCTGAAGAAATTATTTTAAGTCCTGGACTTGCACCCCAGTTGCCTGAAATTCAGCAGGCGATTGCCAAAGGAATTTCGGTTGTGGGCGATGTGCAACTACTCCGTCGTGCGACTGCAGTACCGATTGTGGCAATCACGGGTTCAAATGCGAAAAGTACCGTGACTACGTTGGTTGGCTTAATGGCCAAAGATGCAGGTAAAAAAGTAGCTGTTGGGGGAAATTTAGGTCGTCCAGCACTAGACTTGCTCAAAGATGATCCTGAACTTTTAGTACTGGAATTGTCTAGCTTCCAATTGGAAACCACATCACATCTTAATGCTGAAGTCGCAGTGGTCTTAAACATGAGTGAAGATCACCTCGACCGTCATGGCGATATGTGGGGTTATCATCAAGCCAAACACCGTATTTTCCAAGGTGTGAAAAAAGTGGTGTTTAACCGAGATGACAATCTGACTCGTCCGCTTGTTCCAGATACGACACCCATGCAAAGCTTTGGATTGAATGCACCAGACATTCATCAATACGGCATTTTAAAAGACCTTGATGGCACCATCTGGTTGGCACGTGGGCGTGAGCGTTTGTTGAAAAGTTCTGAGATGTATATTCAGGGAACACATAACGTTGCCAATGCCTTGGCATGTTTGGCTTTGGGCGAGGCGATTGGTTTGCCTACGGATTCGATGTTAGAAACCTTGAAAAATTTCAAAGGTCTAGAGCATCGCTGTGAATATGTGGCAACAGTTAATGATGTTCGTTATTACAATGACTCGAAAGGCACTAACATTGGTGCAACTTTAGCCGCAATTGATGGTTTAGGCGCTGCCATTGAAGCTCAGCAAGGCAAAGTGGCTGTAATTTTAGGTGGTCAGGGTAAAGGTCAGGACTTTAAAGCTTTGCGCGATTCGCTGCAAAAATATGTCAAAGTGGCGGTGCTGATGGGTGAAGATGCGCCTGTGATTGGACAGGCGATTGAAGGTACAACGACACTGTTACAGGCAGAAAGTTTGGCGCAAGCCGTTCAGCTTTGTCAGCAACAGACGCATGCGAACGATGTTGTGCTGTTATCACCTGCATGTGCAAGTTTCGACATGTTTAAAGGATACAGCGACCGAGGACATCAGTTTGTCGCTTGTGTAAACGCATTATCTGCATAAATCGCTCGGGAGTAGATATGGCTGGAATTACCCAAGGCATGAGCAAACTCCAAGGTGTTTATGCTCGAATTGCCCCTAAACTACCTGCTGAACTCACGGCACGTAATATTCTGATTTTCTGTGTGGTGAGTCTGCTTGTCATCGGGACAATTATGGTGGGATCGGCATCTATGCCGTATGCAGATGCCAAGCAGCACGATCCATTTTATTTCTTAGAGCGTCATGCGATTTCGATTGTGATTGCTGCGATTGCGGCATTTGTAACGTCTAAATTTACACTGGATTATTGGTTTAAAAATACCTTTTTGTTCTGGCTAGTGACCATCGGTCTTTTGGTGGTGGCTTTAGGCGTTGGTACAGAGGTCAACGGTTCAACCCGTTGGATTCGTATTGCAGGCTTTACCTTGCAGCCAACGGAAATTGCCAAATTGATGATGGCGATTTTTACCGCAGACTATGTAGTTCGTCGTGCGCATGAAGTCCGCAATAGCTGGATGGGGCTGGTTCGTCTTGGCGGAATCATGTCGATTACGGTGGGTTTGATCTTGGCCGAGCCTGACCTTGGGGCGACGGTCGTGATTGTCATGATGATGTTTGGCGTGTTCTTCTTGGCGGGCGCACCGATTATTCAATTCTTGTTTTATATCGGCGCAATTATTATTGCCTTGGTCTTCCTGATTCTGTTTGAACCTTATCGTTATGAACGTCTAGTTTCATTTAGTAATCCGTGGGCAGATCCTCTGGGTTCGGGTTATCAGTTATCCAATGCCTTAATGGCATTTGGACGTGGTGAATGGTTTGGGGTAGGTTTAGGGCATAGTATGCAGAAAATGTCTTATCTACCAGAAGCACATACCGACTTCATGCTGGCAATTTTGGGTGAGGAATTTGGCTTTATCGGCATTACCACGGTTCTTACACTTGAGTTCATTATGCTGGCATGCTGTATCCGTATTGGGCAACGTGCGTTAAAAAATAATTACTTACGTGCAGGTTATTTGGCTTACGGGATCAGTATGATTTTCCTGATGCAGGTACTGGTCAATGCAGGGATGAACATGGGGATGTTACCGACCAAGGGTCTAACTTTGCCGTTTATTAGTTATGGTGGTACGTCTTTAATGATGTGTGCGGTCATGATCGCCTTTGTCTTAAAGATTGATTCCTCCACACAGAATACGAATCCGAATCAGGAAGTTTCCAACTTCTAAAAGAAAACCACGCAATCGCGTGGTTTTTTATTGGTAAATCTGCTCGAGTTGCGTTGTTCTTGGAATACGTGAGACATCCCACTGAGCTACGGCTTGTTGCAGCATATGGGCAGGTCGATCCAGATCTACAGGCAATTGATGTAAGGCCGCGATTGCTTGTTGTAGAAGCTGTGGAGCTTGAGCAGGATCAAGTGCTTGCGCTAGATTTTGCTTTGAAAGTTTTTGTCCCTGTGCATTCATCGCTAGAGGTAAATGCATGTATTGCAAGCGTGGGTAACTGAGTAACTGTCCAAGCCAGATTTGCCGTTCAGTGTTATCCAGCAGGTCTGCACCACGCACGACATGGGTCATGCCTTGCAAATAGTCATCGACCACAACAGCCAATTGGTAGTTGATAATGCCATCACGACGTTTCAGCACAAAATCACCCAAGTCATGAGCAAGGTTGGAACAGTGCTGACCTTGCAAACGATCTTCAAAACAGATCAGTTGGTCGTTGACTGTGACTCGAATTGCCTGATGTTCAAAGGTTAAATTGAGATCACGACACGTGCCTGCATAAATGGCATTTGAGCCGAGCATTTTACGTGTGCATTGACAAGCGTAGACCAGATGGAGCTGCTGAAGTTGATGGATGACTTCTTCATAAATTTCTAGACGATCTTTTTGGAAAATGATCTCAGCATCGGGTTCAAACTCAAAGGCATCTAAGCATTCTAGAATATGGGTTTCACTGCCAGGGTAAATGCGGGGAATATCCGTATCTTCAATACGAACTAGCCATGTCCCATGTTGTGATTTTGCATCACAATAACTGGCAACTGCGGTGAGCAGGGAACCAAAATGCAACGGGCCAGTTGGCGATGGCGCAAACCGGCCCATGTAAGCAGACTGCATGGACTGCAATTCACTCATGGTTTAACCGTTGTTTTGCTTCTCTTTGATTTCAGCTAAGGTCTTGCAGTCAATACATAAAGTCGCTGTTGGACGTGCTTCCAAGCGGCGTAAACCGATTTCGATACCGCAAGTTTCGCAGAAACCGTAGTCTTCATCTTTGATTGCAGCAAGAGACTGTTCAATCTTACGAATCAGTTTACGTTCACGGTCACGTGTACGCAGTTCAATCGCAAACTCTTCTTCTTGAGTGGCACGGTCGTTGACATCAGGCAATGCGGTTGATTCGTCTTGCATGGTGTTGAGGGTACGATCCACCTCAGTCATGAGTTCAGCTTTCCACGCCTCTAGAATTTGACGGAAGTGATCAAGCTGGCCTTCAGACATGTATTCTTCATTTTTTTTCGGCTCGTAAGGAGCAATACCGAATAAGCTTGCTGTTGAACTGCCTTCAGAAGCCTTAGGCTTGGTCTTGCGTGCACGTTTTGGTGCATCTGTTTGGTCATCTAAGACTGGGTTTAGGTTGTCATTCGCCATAAGGGCATTCCTCATCATATACATCGAAATCGACGTAATCGCTATGGTGATATGCAAGTTTTTTGTTATTTCACCCTTAAGACAATTCAGCTTAAGGGGTCGTCATCATAAAGACTTTTTGCATACTTGAATAGTGTTAAATTCTACCCAAGCGATCCTTTTTCAAGACAGTTAACTTAATCGAAATTACACGAAATGAAAAGTTAATAACCTGAAATCTCGTTATTTATTTTAGGAATGAGATGGTCTAAACGGTAAACTTGGCTTTCGATATGTCCATCATTATACAATTCCAGTACACGATAACCGGGGGCATCGGTGTGTCCCAAGGCAAAATCTTGGCTTAATGGCTTGAACTGCACACAGGTTGAGGGAACTGCTAAAAACTGGATATTGTCTTGAATCTGTGAAAATTCTTGATGAACATGCCCATGAATGACGGCTTTAACCTGAGAATATTTACGTAAAACTGAACATAAATCTGGACTGTTTTTAAGGCGATGATGATCAATCCAGTCGGACTGCATATGTAGTGGATGGTGGTGACAGCCGATCAGCACAAAACGGTCATTTAATTGTTGTAACAATTGATCTAATTGATCTAATTGATCTTGATCAATATGTCCATCAATTTTTCCCGTGACAGCACTGGTCAGTAAAATCACAACCCAAGGCTTTAAATCAATCACCGTAATAGGTGTTGACTGAGGATAAGGGAACAGCTGCAAATCATCATGATTGCCCGGGGTTTGGTAAAAAGGAATCCCTAAACCCTGCATATAATCCAGATAGCGTGTATAGGTCACGGGCGTCGCGTCTTGTGCGACATCTCCCGTGTGAATGATTGCTTCAATTTCAGGATGCTCAGCCACAATATGCTGCATCACGCCATGAAAGCTCTGCTCGGGACACATCTCAACAAAGGTTGCATTTGCATCCTCCATGAGATGAGTGTCACTAATCTGAATAATGGTTTGAGCGTGTTGTGCCATTGCATCCATCACCATTGAACGCTATTTATTTTGAAGATGTTGTTGAAGCCATTGCAATGCCATGATCACAGGGGCATTGGCCAATCGTCCACTGCAAAGCAATGGTGCAAGGTCAGCATAATCAAATAAATGCAATTGAATATTTTCGCCTTCTCCAGCGACCCCAAAAATTCCACCCTGTTCAGGCAGTTCGGCTTGTGCGGTATATAAATGGAAGAGTTCAGAACATGCCCCAGCAGAGGGATAGAAACTGAATAAATGCTGAAGTTGATTGATTTCACAGCCTGATTCTTCAAGGCTTTCACGGAAAATACAGGTTTCTGGTGATTCATCACCATCGAGAACCCCTGCAATAATCTCGAGTTGCCATGGTGACTGTACGTCATCAAGTGCGCCAACACGGAATTGTTCGATCAGGGCAAAGCGTTGTTGTTGATCATTATAAATAAGCACCCCAGCAGCTTCTGGGCGGTGAATCAGCTCACGCTGCAAGATGGGCGTGTAGCCTGTTTTTTCAAAAAGGCGGTGACGTAGACTGACTTTCTCAACTTGCAAGAAACCTTTAAATAATGTTTCGCGTGAAGTCACTTCAACATCGTGTTTATTATAGCTGGCATGCTCAACGATATTCATAAGCAAAATTAGGATGAAATATTTCACTTCATCCTAACTGAGCTGGTGATTAAGGCAACACTTTTTTACTGGGAATTAGACTTTGTGGTATAACTTTTGTCCAGTTTGCTGATAAGTGGCTTTCATCTCTTGTAAACCTTGTTCAACTTCTTGATTTTCAATAGTTAACTGGTTTGCGTTCTTTTGGTTTTCTGCATAATCTCGCACATTTTGTGTGATCTTCATTGAGCAGAATTTAGGCCCGCACATTGAACAGAAGTGTGCCGATTTATGCGCTTCTTTTGGCAAAGTTTCATCATGCATGCTACGTGCAGTGTCAGGGTCTAAACTCAGGTTGAACTGATCGTCCCAACGGAACTCAAAGCGTGCTTTTGACAACGCGTTGTCACGGACTTGAGCACCCGGATGTCCTTTGGCAAGGTCAGCAGCATGCGCAGCGATCTTGTAGGTGATGATGCCATCTTTCACGTCTTTTTTGTTCGGCAGACCCAAATGCTCCTTTGGCGTGACATAGCAGAGCATCGCTGTGCCGTACCAACCAATCATCGCCGCACCAATCGCAGAAGTGATATGGTCATAACCCGGTGCGATATCAGTGGTCAGTGGCCCAAGAGTATAAAATGGCGCTTCTTTACATACTTCAAGCTGCAAGTCCATATTTTCCTTGATCATGTGCATTGGCACGTGTCCCGGCCCTTCGATCATCACCTGAACATCATGTTCCCAAGCTCGATGGGTGAGTTCACCCAGTGTTTTGAGTTCGCTGAACTGCGCTTCGTCATTGGCATCCTGAATACAGCCTGGACGTAAACCATCACCTAAACTAAACGACACGTCATAGGCTTTCATGATTTCACAGATTTCATCGAAATGCGTGTAGAGGAAGTTTTCTTCATGATGCGCCAAACACCACTGCGCCATGATTGAACCACCACGTGACACGATGCCTGTCAGGCGATTCGCGGTCATTGGTACATAACGTAGCAAGACACCTGCATGGATGGTGAAGTAATCCACACCTTGTTCAGCCTGTTCGATGAGCGTGTCTTTAAAGATTTCCCAAGTCAGGTCTTCGGCAACACCATCGACTTTTTCAAGTGCTTGGTAAATAGGTACAGTTCCGATTGGCACAGGGGAATTACGGATAATCCATTCACGGGTTTCATGAATATTTTTACCTGTTGACAAGTCCATGATGGTATCCGCACCCCAACGGGTTGCCCATGTCATTTTTGCGACTTCTTCATCAATCGATGAACCCAGTGCCGAGTTACCAATGTTGGCATTAATTTTCACCAAGAAATTGCGTCCAATAATCATTGGCTCAAGTTCAGGGTGGTTAATGTTGGCAGGGATAATCGCGCGTCCCGCAGCCACTTCCTGACGCACAAATTCAGGCGTGATTTCTTTCAGGTTTTGTGCGCCAAAGTTTTGTCCAGCATGCTGACGCATATCGACATCGTGGCGCTGACGCTGGTTTTCACGAATGGCAATGTATTCCATTTCAGGTGTGATAATGCCTTGCTTGGCATAGTGCATTTGCGAGACATTTTTACCTGCTTTAGCACGACGTGGGTTTTGAATATGCGCAAAGCGGATTTCAGCCGTACGGATGTCACGTAGACGTTCCTGACCAAATTTAGAAGTCAAGCTGTCGAGTACATCAGTATCTTCGCGTTCTTCAATCCATGAACCACGCACAGAAGGTAAACCTTGATTCAGGTCGATTTGTGCATTTGGATCGGTATAGGCACCTGAAGTGTCATAGACCATGACAGGGGGATTGTGTTCACCACCTAAACCTGTCGGAGTTTCAGTCAGTGAAATTTCGCGAAAAGGTACTTGAATATCTGGATGAGAACCTTCGACATAGACCTTGCGAGATGCAGGTAAAATGCGGGTGAGATCTTTCGCATCTTGTTCATGTTGTGCTGAAATATCAGCAGGGGATAGATTCGTTAATTGGTTCATGGCCATGATCCTTATGAATGACATCAACGAATCAAGCACGACCAAAAACATGGCGGATTTATCTTGTGAAGCAGATAAAAAGAGGGCTGTAGTTTTTAGATGGCTTGATTCCTACGCAGGTCTTAACCTGATCAGGTTCAACGGTACTTGTGTTTAAATACAAATATTTACACAATCTCAGCGAGGTCTTACTCGCGCTCCGTCAAGCATGGCAACAGCTTAGCATGTTTTATCGAAGAAAAAAGACTCTACGAAAAAAATGCTAAACGGTTTAAATTAATAATTTGAATTAGAAATATTTTTTAATTTTAAGCTTGGATAAAACCACAGGGTTACACAGCAAGATTGAGGTGAAAATTAAAGCGAAACCAATCAAACTGGTGTGGTCAGGTAGCTCTCCCCAAAATAAATAACCCCAAATTCCTGCAAAAATAATCGCGACATAATTCACAGGGCCAATCTGTCCTGCAGGTGCAAGACTATAGGCTTTCGACATGAAAATCTGACTGATATTGGCCAGTAAACCTGCACCAACTAAAAAGGCCAGTTCATGCAAATGATAGGGACGAATCAGCCAAAACATCGGAATGGCAGAGACGAGAGAACCAAACACACAAAAATAAAAGACGATTCGTTCAACAGGTTCAGTGTCGGTCAGGGCGCGGACAGTCACAAAAGCCATTGCTGCCAAGAAACTAGCACTAAGACCAATCAGGGAAATGCCATTGAACATCCCTGAATCAGGTTTGGCAACGCAGAGTACTCCCGTGAGACCAATCGCAGCAGCGATCAGCATCGATTTGGTGATACGCTCTTTGAGAAATAGCCAAGCAATCAGGGGAATAAAAATCGGTGAGGAATAGGTAAACACCATGGCATTGGAGAGTTTTAAATGGGCAATGGCATAGAAAAAACCATACATTGCGGATAAGCCGACGATGCTCCGCCATAGGTGCATCCAGAGTTTTTCAGTTTTAAAAAAGCTTGGACCTTTTTTAAAAAGGATGGGAATAAAAATAAATAGACCGACAAAATTTCGGAAAAATACCACGGTGGCATTGTCTACACTATGTGAAGCATATCGGATGCAGACACCCATAATTGAAAATAAAAAGGCAGAAACAATGAGGCAAGCCACAGCTTTTAAGGGATCTGAGGGGGCAGAAGTCATGATGGGAGAGAGAAGTTTAAATCGCTGCTAAAGATAGCATAAATTGGCTATTTTTGCGGCATTGTCTAGAACTGCTGTTTACTCACTAAAGTATTTGCGACTTTACCTGGGTGGGTAATACAAATTGCATCGCTTAAACAGTCACGGTTGATGTGGGTGCTATCTAATGTCAGAGGATCATATAAGCCAATATAACGATCCAGTTGTTTAATGGCTTTGATGGTATTGCTTTGTGCAGAACGTTGCTCAGTAGGACTAAGTTCAACAGGAATATCCTGATCGCGTTGGCTCGGAGCAATGTGAATAAATCTTAAGAATTTTTTGGCTTGTAGCCCCAAGTTTGAATGGTCTTGAGTAGCCAGATATTTAATTTCTTCCAGTGCTTCAGGGTAGATACTGTCTTCACCGACATAGTTCGTGGATACAGGAATGTTGCTTACGCCATGAAACAGGAATTGTGCATATTTAAATTTTAGGCGTTGGGCATCATCAATGAGAGCACTATTTGGGTAAGTATTGACATAGTTTTGCCAAAAGAGTGCGCGTTTGGAAAGTTCAGACCAAGAGGCATTAAAGCTGTTTCCTGACAATATCGGGAATTGATTCTGGGCGGCTAGGTGCTCAATAAAAAATTGTTCTGCTTTGGGTAAATACGGGGCAAAGATGTGCAACAAGTACTGCGGTTGGCGGCGGTACATGATGCCTGTGTCCCCCGAGTCATACACTTCATAATAGGCAGCATTTCCCTGATTTTGAATGAGATAGCGATCACGGGGTGACATCTCGGACAAGTAGCTGGTGCTATATACAGCGTTTCCACTCATGGCATATTGATCAAAAGCACGTTGTTCTTCAGTGCTTCGGTCGCTGGCTAAAAAGCGTTGGTACATGCTAGTGGATGCATAAAGCAATTGCTGGCGCTCAGCCATTGGAATTTGTGGCAAGCATTTTTGTAATTGTTGATTTACATACTGCAAGTCTTGTATTGAGCTGCTGTTATTGATGTTCTGCATCTGCTGGCTGAGCAGACTGCATAAAGAAATCACATTGGTTTTTGAGGTATGAGGTTCAGGTTCTTCTTGGTGCTGTTCACTAGGTGATTGATGGCAGCCTGCAATCAACAGTACGAGCATTAACATGGAACGCCCTAGTTTCACTGGCATAAATCAACCTCAAAATTTGAAATCTTCAATTGCTAACATTCCTGATTTATGACTGATATTCTTAAACGATTGCTTTAAAAAAACTGTTGTAAAGTTGCAAATTTTGGTGAATAAATTTAGAGAATTGTCAAAAAAAGCAGCAATATAACAATACCTTGTAAAAAGTTGGTTTTTTTCAAAAAAAGTAGATCTAAAATATTCAGCGCAAAATATCTAAGCCTTGTAAATTAGTAGGAATTGTCATCAAAATGTCATCCTGCTCATGTTTAAATGGTGACATTCATTTCTCGATTTTGGAGACCTCCCTTGAGCCTGAAAAATCCAATCTTAGCACACCATATCTCTTCTCAATTTAATGAAGATTTACAAGAGGTGACTGCTAAATTTATGGCAATGGGAGGTGTCATTGAGCAGCAGGTTACCAATGCCATTCATGCATTACTCGACGCTGATGCAACCATGTCACTGGATGTGCAGTACCAAGAAAAAAATGTAAACCGTCTTGAACGTGAAATTGATGAAGGTTTGACCCTGATTCTGGCGCGCCGTCATCCTGCCGCAATTGACCTTCGTATGGTACTTGCGATGAGTAAGGCCAATACGGATATGGAGCGTATTGGGGATGAAGCGCTAAAAATTGCCAATATTGCACAAAGCTTGTGTGAAGAGGGTGGATCACCACGTGGTTTCATGGAAACTCGCCATATTGGTAATCAGGTGCGTGTGGTGATTCATGAAGCGCTTGATGCTTTTGCTCGCTTAGATCCGGAACAAGCCTTGCGTGTGTTACGTGCTGATGCAGATATTGACCGCGAATATCAATCTGCTACACGTGCTCTCATGACGTATATGATTGAAGATCCACGTCATATTTCACGTGTTTTAAATGTGCTTTGGGTGTTGCGTGCGCTTGAGCGTATTGGTGATCATGCCCGCAATATTGCAGAACAAGTGATTTATATTGTGAAAGGCTTAGATGTTCGCCATACCAGCGTTGATGAAATTGAACAGCATGTACATGGGCGTTAATTACTGAGCGCGGTAATGATTTTAGAAAGGGGCAATAAGCCCCTTTTTTATATTCTACTAAAGCGCATTAAATAAAAAAAATCCCAGAGTTGGGGGAATCTGGGATTTACAAAGGGTAATCAGTAAAGCATCAAGAACTTCGTCTTGTTAAATACATCATAACCATAGTTTAAGAAACAATCATGTGTAGTCCTGTGAGGACTTGTTATTTTCTACGCCTGTTTGTAAATGGAACGTAAATTTTGTATAAAAAAGCAACGAAAGAGTTGTTGCTTTTTTACCATCTGTTGAATGCAGAGTAATATTTTTTATCAATAAAATATTACTTCTCTTCAGTCCAGCCTTCTGCTTTTTCTACGCTATCATCATTGCTGAGGAACTTTTCACGTTGTTCTTCGAGGAACTTCTTCGCGTCAGGTTCAAACACATTTAAGCGTTTTTCATTAATGAGCGTGGTTTGGTGTTTTAACCATTCTTGCCATGCCTGTTTAGACACGCTATCAAATAGTTCTTGTCCTTTTGCACCTGGGAAAGGTGCAAAATCCAAACCTTCCATTTCCGCTTGATATTTACGGCAAAATACTTGTCGAGTCATATCCGAATTCCTTAAGCGTAAAGGTGAGCTAAACGTGCATGGGCACGTTCAATTGCAGCAGCGACTTGTACAGGTGCTGTGCCGCCAATGTGATTACGTGCGCTGACAGAAGCTTCAAGGGTTAATGCTTTTTCAAAGACATCAGCACTGATCAGGTCAGAGAACTGTTGAAGCTGTTCAAGGCTCAGCTCAGACAAGTCTTTTGACTCTTGAACACCAAGCGCAACCGCTTTACCCACAATTTCATGCGCATCACGGAATGCCACGCCTTTTTTCACAAGGTAATCAGCCAAGTCTGTTGCGGTAGAGAAGCCACGCAGTGCTGCTTCACGCATCACTTCGATGTTTGGAACAAGGGCAGGAATCATGTCGGCAAAGGCCATGAGTGAACCACGAACGGTATCAATCGCATCAAACAAAGGCTCTTTGTCTTCTTGGTTGTCTTTGTTATATGCCAATGGTTGACCTTTCATGAGGGTCAATAAGCTCATCAGGTCACCATAAACACGACCTGTCTTACCACGAATTAACTCAGGAACATCTGGGTTTTTCTTTTGTGGCATGATTGATGAACCTGTACAGAAACGGTCAGGAATATTCACAAATTTGAACTGAGCCGATGTCCATAGAATCATTTCTTCAGACATACGTGACAAATGCATCATGATTAAAGATGCAGCAGCATTGAATTCAATGCCGAAATCACGGTCAGAAACTGCATCGAGCGAGTTTTCGCTCACGGCTTCAAAGCCTAGCAATTCAGCGGTATATGCACGGTCGATTGGATAGGTTGTGCCTGCAAGTGCCGCAGAACCAAGTGGCATGCGGTTGACGCGTTTACGGCAGTCAATTAGGCGTTCGCTGTCACGTACTAACATTTCAAACCAAGCCATTAAGTGGTGACCAAAAGTCACAGGCTGTGCAGTTTGCAAATGGGTAAAGCCAGGCATGATCGTCGTGGTATTTTTAGCAGCTAAACCAAGAATCCCTTTTTGCAAGCGTTCAAGTAGCTTCAAGATGTCGTCAATTTCATCACGAACATATAAACGAATGTCGGTTGCAACTTGGTCGTTACGGCTACGGCCTGTATGTAGTTTTTTACCTGTGATGCCAATACGGTTGGTCAAACGTGATTCAATGTTCATGTGAACATCTTCAAGGTCAATACGCCATTCAAACGTACCCGCTTCAATTTCCTGACGAATTTCAGTCAAGCCTTGAATAATATCATCACGTTCAGCATCAGTGAGAACGCCGACTTTGGCAAGCATAGTCGCGTGTGCGATCGAACCAGCAATATCTTGTTTATAAAAACGTTGGTCAAATTGCACAGATGCAGTAAATTCAGCAACAAAGGCATCAGTAGCTTCAGTAAAACGACCTCCCCACATACCTGAGGTTTCATTGGTTTGCGGAGTATTAGAGGAATGAGAAGATGTGGTCATGGCGGCTCAGTAAAATAAAAAGCAGTATAACAAAAGCTCAGCAACTTGCCGATGCTCAAGATCATCATTCAGTCCAGAGTAGCGACGCGCTGCACAATCAGTCTGCCTATTTTTTTACGAAAATAGGGCGTTGGCAACACTTAATCGAATTATTTGCAGCCAGTAGCATTTTAGCAATGGTCTTAATGCTTGCAGAAGCAGGCTCTTGGCAAGCGGTGAATTGGGGGCATGTCTTACAATATCTGCTGTATATTTATTGGGTTATTCTGGTTTTTATTGTCGTGATCCAGAAAATCCAGCCCAAGCTTAGCCGTTTTAATCAGACAGTGGTTTTTGCCTTGGCATTTGGGCTACTGCAAATAATTGTGTTATGTACGACGATCTTTTTAAATGCATTGCTCATAGTCATTCAGCTTGGATGGCATCAGCTGGGTCAATGGAACCTACTTTTTGAAAATGTTGCAATGCACCTGAGTTACGGGGTGTTAATGGGTGCATTTTCAATGCGCTACTTATATATTCGCGATCAATGGCTCAAGCAGGAACACAGCGAGTTACAAGCGCGGATTCAGGCGATGCAGGCACGAATCCAGCCCCATTTCTTGTTTAATAGTTTAAATAGTGTGGTGAGCCTAATCGCGGTTGATCCTGATAAAGCCGAAGATATGTTGATCAATCTTTCACGCTTGTTTCGCGTGAGTCTGCAAAAGCTGAAACTGGTTAGTTTGGCGGAAGAAATTCAAATTTGTCGGCAGTACATCTCGATTGAGCAGATTCGATTGCGAGATCGTTTGGAGATGGACTGGCGATTACCTGATATTCAGGCGTTACAATATATTCAAATTCCTGCACTGACATTGCAACCTTTGCTTGAAAATAGTATTTTTCATGGTGTTGAAAAAATAAGCAGTCCATGTAAAATCAGTGTATTAGTAGAAATTCTTGACAGACAAGTCAACATCGTCATTAGCAATCCCTATTTACATGAACAACAAGGACAACGCCAAGGTAATGGGATTGCTTTAGAAAATGTGAAGCAACGATTACGAGCCTATTATGGTGATACTGCATATGTTCAGGGTTTTGCAGGACAGGGGATCTTTACGACAATTTTAACCTATCCGTATCAATAACAAACGGATGACACACAAAAGCAGATAGGGGAATATCGCGCGCGTATGGATATTTTAATTTGTGATGATGAGCAATTGGCCGTTGAGCGGCTGGTACGTTTAGTCACTGATTTGGGACACAATGTTGTTGCGACAGCAGAGCATGGTGGACAAGTCTATGATCTGGTCTTGGAGCATGAGCCAGATGTCATTTTACTTGATATACAAATGCCTGAAATGGATGGTTTAAGCTGTGCACGTCAGCTCATGCAGCTCGATGTAAAGCCCGCCATTATTTTTTGTACAGCCTATGACCAGCATGCATTACAGGCATTTCAGTCACAGGCGCAGGCATATTTACTAAAACCGATTGCGCGCGGTGAATTACAAGAGGCATTAGATAATATTGCCAAGCCAACTCAGGCACAAATGAGTCAGTTAAAACAACAATCGAGTTCAGCATCGAGAAAACAACGTCAGCAAATTACGGCTAAATCCCATCGTGGTGTCGAGTTGATTCCAATCGAGCAGATTTATTATTTTTTGGCAGATCAGAAATATGTCACCATTCGCCATCAAAAAGGCAGTGTGCTGATTGATGAAACGTTGAAAGATTTAGAATTGGAGTTTGCTGATCAATTTATTCGAATTCATCGTAATGCTCTAGTTTCCATTAAGTTTTTAGATGGAATTGAAAGCGTTTGTTCGGGGCAATATCAGGTGCGTTTAAGAGATGTCGAGGAACGTTTAGTGATTAGCCGTCGTCATTTACCTCAGCTTCGTGAGTCCATGCAGCAACTCTAAAACAGTTTTTTAGGTTGAGGACTTGCATTTTTAATAGATCAGGTTAAGTTTAGTGCATCTTCTCAATGCTCAGACTTCATCCATTATGAATATTTTGAAAATTGCGACTCGTCAAAGCCCACTTGCTTTATGGCAAGCTGAGCATATTAAAAGTCGCCTTGAGCAACTTCATCCCCATTTATCGGTGGAATTGGTCACTTTTGTGACGCAAGGGGATAAAATTCTCGATACGCCCTTGGCAAAAATTGGTGGAAAAGGCTTATTTGTAAAAGAATTAGAAAATGCCTTGTTGGATGGTCGTGCTGATTTAGCCGTGCATTCAATGAAAGATGTCCCGATGCAACTTCCAGAAGGTTTAACGCTTGCAGTGATTTGCGAGCGTGAAAATCCATTCGATGCTTTTGTTTCCAATCATTATGCACATTTTGACGATTTGCCACACGGTGCTGTGGTGGGTACATCAAGTCTGCGCCGTAAATGTCAAATTTTACAGCAGCGCCCTGATCTGACTATTAAAGACCTACGCGGTAATGTCGGGACGCGTTTAGGTAAACTCGATGATGGTCAGTACGATGCGATTATTTTAGCCAGTGCAGGTTTAAAACGTTTGGGGCTTGAACAGCGTATTCGCCATCATGTTGCTGTGGATATGAGTTTGCCTGCGGTTGGACAAGGTGCATTAGGTTTGGAATGTCGCGAACATGATCAAACTGTTTTAGATCTGATTGCACCATTAGCGCATGCTGAAACGCAGGCTTGTGTGACTGCGGAGCGTGCTTTTAATGCTTATTTGGAAGGTGGTTGCCAAGTGCCAATCGCGGGTTTTGCAACGTTACAAGACCAAAAATTGCATATGGAAGGTCGAGTGGGTAGTGTCGATGGTGCAGTTTTATTGAAATCAGAAGTTCAAGGTGCTGTGGCTGATGCCAAACAGCTTGGGGAACAACTGGCGCAGCAATTGCTTGCTCAAGGGGCAGGTGACTTACTCAAGGCTTTACAGCACTAAATGATTCTGCTGAATACTCGTCCAGTCGAGCGCGCGCACTCACTCACTCAAATTTTCATTCATGATGATATTGAGGTGATTGAGCTGCCGCTCCTTGAATTAACTGCTCTTCCTTATTCAGCAGACTTGGCTCAATTGTATCGACAGTTGTCAGATACACAGGTCATTGTGGTAGTGAGTCCAACCGCCGTTGATGTGGGGATGCAATATCTTCAAGCAAGCCAAATTGAGATGTCCAGTCTGGCGAATGTACAGTGGATTGCGGTTGGGCAGGCGACAGCACAACGCTTAAAAGATTATGGGATTTCTGCAAGTATTCCTGAGGTGGAAACATCCGAGGGAATGTTGCAGTTACCCATCTTGCAGAATTTAGCTTTAAGACAAGTGGCTTTCTGGCGTGGTTTGGGTGGACGTCAATTTATGATGGAGTCCTTGCAGCAGCAGGGCATCCATATTTTAAATTTTGTGCTCTATCAGCGTCGATGCCCCCAAACTGCGATTGAGCAGTTTCAACAGTTATCTTCTCGGTTGCAGACAACAATAGAGCCAGTCTATGTTTGTATAAGTAGTGAAGCCAGTTGGTTGAACTGGATGAAACTATGCGAAAATAACCCAGAAATCTTATCTAAATGTCAGTATCTCACTTTGGGGGAACGTTTGACTCAATTGTTGCAGCATCAGCAGATTACAGGTGTGCAACAGCTTGAGAGTCTAAACCCACAGAGCATACGCAACTTCCTGTTAAAACAAAAAGGCACAGCATGAGAAAGCTATTTGTGGCTTTAAGTCTATTGATTGTTGGCTGGATCGTGAAACTGAATTACGATCTCATCCAAAACACAAAGCAATTACAAGAACTACAAACACAGATTTTGCATGGTGAACAGGCCAATGCCAACGCCAATGATCAGCTTGTAGCATTACAACGTCAACTGGCAACAAAATCGTCTGCAGCTTCTGATGTGGCAACTAGCGAGACAGGAACAGCGACTGAACATCGTTTAAATCCCATCATTTGGGTGAAGCAGCAGTTGCAACTGGTTCAGTTTGCTTTGCAGCAGCAACAGGATGTTTATGCTTTTGAGCAATTGCAAAAACTGAATAAAGATATCGAAGGATATAATTTATCTTCTGCTTTACAGCAAAGTTTATATCAGGCGATTACCCAAGATTTACAAAATATTCAGCTTTATCATGATAATCATCAAAATCAGTTAGATCAGTTACATTTATTATTTCGCCAAATTGATCAGCAGTTGAATCAGTTATTGAGCAGCCAAAATCAACAATATCAGCCGATTCAGCATAAGCACTTTTGGAATAGCTGGTTTAAAGTAGAAACAACGGATCAGCCTCAAGCTGAATTAATGAATCAGCGCTTGGTTCTAAAAGAAATACAAATTCGTTTGGTGTTGGCTAGACAGTTATTAGAAGCGGGTGAATATGATGAATATCAACAGACCCTAGTTGATGTAAATCAATTACTGCGTCAAGCACCAACGTATAATCGCCGCATTTTAGAAACCTTACTTGAAAAAGCCAAACAGATACCTTCTGCCACTGCACCAAAATTGACCGCATTAGCCATATTAAATTAAAGGGCCAATATGAAACAGATTTTATATTCGTATGCATTTGTATTGCTGCTTTTGGTTGCTGTGGTCAGTGTTTTAAGTTATGGATACGGTCAGGGTTATGTTTATATCTATTTTCGTCACTGGCAAATTCAAAGTAATGTCTGGGCATTACTTATTTTATTGGTTGTTTTAAGTCTTATCGGGCAGGTGGCATGGCTGTTGTTTAAACGTTATTTTTCACGATTAGAACAACGTAAGCAGAAAGTTTTTAATTTTGAGCATCTACACCCTTATGAAAAAATGGCGGTACTGTGGTTATTAGATGCAAACCAAGATAAACGGCAAATGGTGGAAGGGATTTTTAAACAATCCAGTTTGCTGAACGAAGTTATTCAAGCCTTCTTTTTATGGAAGCAAGGTGATGCGGAATCTGCTTTAAAAATACTGGAGCATAGCCCTGCAATGGCATTTGAATTGGCTGAATTTCAGCGGATTGAAATTTATTTATCTGCACAGCAGCCTAACCAAGCCTTGACGCATTTAGAATTTTTATCACAACATGAGCTATCTCCTTGGCTGACCGATATTCAACAGGGATGTAAGCAACGACTCATATTGCTTTGGGGACAATTTGCCACACAGTTTCCTTGGTTATATTTGCAAAGTAGCCAGTTTGGTCAGTTAAATGATGCAGATAAAACAATTTGGCTACAGCAAATCCTACTTGCCTTTGATCAGGTTAGTCTGGATGACCTGCATCATTTGCAGTTGCGTTATGATGAATTTAAAACATCCAAGCTTCAGGATGCGACACGTGAAAACAAAATTCTCTGGTTGAAAATTTTGGCACGTTTGCCTGAGATGGGGCAAGCTCATGAGGAGTTGGCAGAAGGGCTTCTCAATGATCTGTTTGATCAGGAAGTTTTTTATCTTTGGTTTGAAAAGCAGTTGTTGAAGCAGTCTCCCGACTACGAAAAAGTAGAGCAGCAGCTCAATATGTGGGAACAGAAATATCCAAATATTCCTATATTTAGTTTTGCAAGATGGTTTATTTATCAGGAAACAGCGCGCTTTAATGAAGCTGAGCAGTTATTAGAATTATATCCAGATAATATATTAATGAGTTATTTAAGAATTAAAAATCAATTAAAGGATAATGATGAGTTGATTCGACAGCTTAACTTTCTTTTTGAAGGTAATAGTAATTTCTTAAAGTTAAATTTATAGTTCATATTATTCTTAAGTTATAGGAAGAGCGTTTTAAATATGAAGCTATAGGTTTTATGAGTTAATTAGAGCTTGGTTTATTATTGTAAAGTTGCGTTATTTCCTAGATTTATATATATACTTATTAATAGCGAATGTATTAATATATCCAAAATGGATCTTTATTTTAAATGAATCCGATCTTGAGTTTGGAGAACGCTCGTGCAAGACATTAGTACTTTATCTGTAGAAGAATTAAAACGCTTACAACGTGAAGCAGAAGTTTTAATTGCTTCTAAAAAAGAACAGGCAATTCAGGATGCTTATAATCAAGTGATCGAAATTGCTGCGAGCTTGGATTTAAGTATCGAACAATTACTTGAATACGGTGCTCAAAAACGTAAAAGCCCAGCACGTAAAACAGTTGAACCACGCTACCGTAATACAAATAACCCAGAAGAAACTTGGACGGGTCGTGGCAAACAACCTCGCTGGTTAGTAACTGAGTTGGAAAAAGGTGCAAGCCTTGAAGATTTCTTAATCTAATTTAGATTAAAAACCTTAAAAAAAGCTGAATAAATAAATTCAGCTTTTTTTATGGGCGAAAAATGGAATACTCATTGTTTGCGCGACAAGCAGATTTAATGAAACATGTTATTCTATGCCAAACGAGAAAATGAGAAATCAATATGAATTGGACATTACAGGCGATTTCTGACGAGCTACAAGGTCAGGAAATTGAGGTGAATAAAGATTTGTTAGTTGGTCGTCATCAGGACTGTGACGTGGTTTTGCAATCGTCAGCGATTTCTCGCCGTCATGCAGCATTGAATTTACGTGATAAGCAAGTCTGGGTAACTGACTTAAACTCTTCAAATGGTACATTTGTTAATGATTTAAGAATTGCACAAGAAACTTTGCTGGAACAGGGTGATGTGGTTCAGTTTGCTCATTTGAAATTTGCACTCTTGGCAAATGATGTTGATTTAGCAATTGATGACACCGTGGCTCCTCAAGAAAGTTTAGAACACAAAACTGAGCTAAATGACGCGCAGAAGATGAATGAGCAAGGTATGCCGAGTCTTACTGAGCGCGCAGCAGAAACACCTGTCAGTCGTGAAGGTATGCCACAGCGCGTTGCAGTGCCAAAACCAGCCCCAATTCCTGAAGGTATCGATATTCATGCGAAAGCTGAACCAGAGCCCGTTCCAGTAGAGCAGCCAGTTTCACGCGTTGAGCAACAAGTAGAACATCAAAAAAATGTCTCAGTGGGTTTAATCACGGTGATTGTGATTGTTATCTTGGCAGTTTTGGCATTTGTATTTTTTAAATAAAGTATAAAAGGGCTGAATTGCAGCGCAAAGTCAGTCCTTTAAAAGGGAGAAATGTATGTCATCAGTGAGTCGTTTGCAGCAACGTAATGTCATTTTATTTGATCTGGATGGGACATTAATCGATACCGCTGCAGATATGTTTCGCGCGATGAACATGACCTTGCAGCAACTTGGTTATCCTCTAGTGACTGAGCAGCAAATTCGAGAATGGGTTGGGCAGGGAACGTCTAAACTCTGTGATCGCGTCTTAATGCATTTACAAGGTGAAATTGATCCAACACAGCATCAACGCTTACTCGAAAAATACTTGGAAATGTATGAAATTGAACTGTGTGTCGAAAGCCAGTTATTTGAAGGTGTCCTTCCTTTTTTAGAGTATTGCCAATCACAGCAGCTCAATATGGCGTGTGTGACCAATAAGCCTGAGCACTTGGCAAAGATCCTCTTGGAAAAACTAGATGTGAATAATTTCTTCGGCTTGGTGGTTGGGGGAGATACGCTTGAGAAACGCAAGCCTGATCCAATGCCTTTATTACATGCTATTGACTTCTTCCAGACTCAGCCTGAAAAAACCTTGATGATTGGGGATTCAAGTAATGATGTGGAAGCGGCTCGCCGTGCAGGTGTGGACTGTGTGGTGATGAGCTATGGATATAATCATGGTGAGGATATTTCTGCTTGCCAACCGCAGCAAGTGATTGATACTCTCGAAGCCTTAATCGTTTAATGTTTGTTTAATAAGTACAGGAATTTTGGAATGAATATGATCACATTTTTTCGATGGCGTCGCTCATAAACGCTTTTCCGAGTTTTGACTGATCAACCCTATTTAAAAGATAAAGGCATTCCCAAATGATGACTCCTGAATTATTTCAACAATTGCAACAACAAGGTTTTAACACCATTCCTGTTTACCGCCGCCGTTTGGCAGATACTGATACACCATTATCGGTATTTGCTCGCTTGAAACAGCATAGCCAAGCTTATTTATTTGAGTCGGTTGAAGGTGGTGAAAACTGGGCGCGTTATTCCATTATTGGTTTGGGTGAATCAACCATCTTCTCGTGTAATGCGGGACAGCTGACTATTCAGCAAGCAGATGGGCAGATTACCCAACAGCAATGCAGCGATCCATTTCAATATATCCGTGATTTTCAGGCACAGTTTAAAGTGCCTGCTCAGCAAGAGCTTCCCGAGCTTCCGAGTTTTACTGGAGGATTGGTTGGTTATTTTGGTTACGATGCTGTCCGTTATATTGAGCCACGCTTGAAAAATGTGCCTGCAAAAGATCCTGTCGGTTTACCAGACATCTGGATGATGCTCTCTAAGACAGTCATCGTGTTTGATAATTTAAAAGACACTTTATTTATTATTGTGCATGCCGATACACAGGATGCTGATGCCTACCAAAAAGCACAGCAACAACTCGATAATATCGAAAAACAACTCAATACTCCGATTAGTTTAGAAGCCAAGCCACATACGGCTCCACATTTTGAGTCGCTTACGGGTAAAGAGAAATTCTTAGAATCCATTGAGAAGGTTAAAGAGTACATTCGCGCAGGTGATGTGATGCAGGTTGTACCAGGTCATCGCATGGTGTCTGATTTTGATGGTGAACCATTACAGGTTTATCGTGCTTTACGTCACTTAAATCCATCACCTTATCTATTCTTGGTGCAAGGGCATACCTTAACGGATCAAAAACCATTTCATATCGTGGGTTCATCTCCTGAAATTCTTTCTCGTTTGGAAAATGGCATTGCTACGGTGCGTCCACTTGCAGGTACGCGACCACGTGGTAAAACCAAAGAAGAAGATTTGGCTTTAGAAAAAGATCTTCTTTCTGATGAAAAAGAAATTGCTGAACATTTAATGCTAATTGATTTAGGGCGTAATGATGTGGGTCGCGTCTCTAAAATTGGTAAAGTGCAAGTGACTGATCAAATGGTGATCGAACGTTATTCGCATGTCATGCATATTGTTTCCAATGTGCAAGGTGAAGTCCGTGATGATGTTGATGCTTTGGATGTTTTTAAGGCAACATTCCCCGCAGGAACACTTTCTGGTGCACCAAAAATTCGTGCCATGGAAATTATTGACGAAGTTGAGCCTGTAAAACGTGGAATTTTCGGCGGTGCTGTCGGATATTTAGGCTGGCATGGTGAAATGGACATGTCGATTGCAATCCGAACCTGCGTTATTCGTGAAAATAAGGTGTATGTACAGGCGGGAGCGGGGTTGGTTGCGGACTCAAATCCTGAGTCTGAATGGAATGAAACCCAAATAAAAGCTCGCGCAGTGATCAAAGCGGTTGAATTATCATCAAATGGATTGATTTTATGAGTTTTTCGCGATTTTTTTTAAAAAATCGCTTGCATCATTTCTGTGTTTTGCTAAACTGCACACCGTTCCGATACGAAACATCGAAACGCTAAGAAAGAGCCGGCATAGCTCAGTTGGTAGAGCAACTGACTTGTAATCAGTAGGTCCACAGTTCGAATCCGTGTGCCGGCACCACTTAAGCGTGATGTGAGTTGAAAGAATAGCACTGAAATAAAGTGTGATAATGGTGAGATTCCCGAGCGGTCAAAGGGAACAGACTGTAACTCTGTCGCGAAAGCTTCGAAGGTTCGAATCCTTCTCTCACCACCATATTTTAACTTCGAATGAAGTGGTATACATACCAACATGCGGGAGTAGCTCAGTTGGTAGAGCGGCAGCCTTCCAAGCTGCATGTCGCGAGTTCGACCCTCGTCTCCCGCTCCATCGAAGATTATCGCTCTTATAGCTCAGTGGTAGAGCACTCCCTTGGTAAGGGAGAGGTCTCGAGTTCAAATCTCGATAAGAGCTCCAGATTACAGTTTAGTAGAATTATCTACAAATTTTTAAAGAAGCAGGCTTATTAGTCTGCTTTTAAAGTATTGGGCGTCTGTTTTTTTTAAGACCATATGTCGATGTGCTGAGTTGCTTTAAATGCTTAGTCCCTTGTAGCTTAGTTTCGACGTAAACGAGGAAGAACATCATGGCTAAAGCCAAGTTTGAACGTAATAAGCCACACGTAAACGTGGGTACAATTGGTCACGTTGACCATGGTAAAACAACTCTTACTGCTGCGATCGCA
>NZ_POVU01000008.1 GCF_003261585.1 Acinetobacter sp. MB5
GGCCCTGCGCCAACGATCACGACATCAAACTCCATCGATTCACGTTCGATGTGCTCCATGTAGGACTCCTCATATTGCTTAAAGGTGGCAACCAAAGTTGGTGCTGCCATGAGTGTTCTTTGGTATAGATTCAAATATTTTCAGTTAGTATAGATTTGAACCGTGTTCAGTCCATTGACTGAGAGGGCTGTATTTTCTGTCAAATAGGGCATAAAAGCGATGGCAAATCAAAAGATTTCACCCGATATGAACAAAAAAACGTCAAGTTGTGATGATAAAAATTTTAAACAGATTACTCAATACTTAAAAGATGGACAGCAAGGTCACAAAAGGTCAATTCCCCCTCTTGACCAATGGCACCCAACACATTGTGGCAAAATGAATTTAGTCATAAAATCCAACGGAGAATGGTGGCACGAAGGTCAATTGATCACGCGAAAAAGCCTGATAGACCTCTTTTCAAGTGTGCTTTGGAAAGATAAAGATACATTTTATTTAAAGACACCCGCCGAACAAATCGAGATTGAAGTTGAAGATGCGCCCTTGCAAATCAATCAGATTGACCAGATCGATCTCAATGGGGAAAGTTATTTGCAATTGACCACGACCCATGGTGATGTCGTGATTGTTGATGCTGAACATCCGATTTTTATGCAGCAGTATGCAGGAGAATCGCGTGCTTATGTCCATGTCCGTTTTGGATTGAATGCACTGATTCAACGTCAGTGTTTTTATCATTTGGTTGATTATGGAACACTCAGTGAAACGGAGCAGGGAGAGTACATTTTGTCTTTACAAAGTGGTGATTTTCTCTTGCAATTACACAGTTGAGGTTTAAGCTTTACCACATGAATTTGATTGCCATTGAAGTCTGACCATGACCGCAATACAACCTAGACCACTTGTTTCTCAACCAATGCCTCAAGCAGATTCGCATGCGCCGATTGGGATTTTTGACTCAGGGATTGGTGGCTTATCTGTTGTACAGGAAATTGCACAATATTTACCGAATGAGCGCATTATTTATTTTGCGGATACGGCACATGTGCCTTATGGCCCGCGTTCTGGACAGGACATTCGTGAGCTGACTGCCCATGCCATTGAGTGGCTGTATCGTCAAGGTTGTAAAGCTATAGTGGTCGCATGCAATACGGCATCAGCGTTTAGTCTGGACTATTTGCGCGAGCACTATGGAGAAAACTTTCCCATTATTGGGTTAGTTCCTGCGCTAAAACCTGCGGTTTTGCAAACTAAAAGTAAGGTTGTGGCAGTGTTGGCAACACCAGCGACCTTCCGTGGACAATTAATTAAAGATGTCATGCAACACTTTGCAGAGCCTGCGGGTGTTAAAGTTCTCCCAGTGACGTGCTTAGAATTGGTGCCACTGATTGAAGCAGGGCAGCAGATGAGTGCACATTGCTTAGACGTTTTAAGAGAATGTTTAAGCCCAGTAGCCGAGCAAGGTGCAGATTATCTGGTGTTGGGGTGTACCCATTACCCGTTTTTGACTGAAGCCATTCAGCAGGTATTTGGTAATCAATTCAAGCTTGTAGATTCAGGTTTGGCAGTTGCACGGCAGACGGCTCGGGTACTGATCAAGCATGGATTAGTAAATAATCAGCCAATGTCTGGCACACAAATTGTTTGTTATGCTAGTGGTGGAAATACACCTCAATTACATCGCGTGGTTGAGCGTCTCATGCCGTTACATTTACAGTGGGAGATTGCAAATCTTGCCCTGTAATTTATACTGAAATGTCAGTTTTTTATGAATTATAAATAAAGTGGAATCTAGTTTATTTTTTGCGCAGTACACTCAAGAGTATAATTATGGTCGATAAACGATACCAAGTGTTTATTTCAACTTCGGGTCAGGAAATGCTTCCTGAGCGTAGTGTGCTGTGTCAAACCTTGGTCGGAATGGGTTTTTTCGCTTGGGGTTTGGAACAAAGAACACCGCTCAGTACAGCTTTGGCACGCCGACAAATTGATGACTGTGATTATGTGGTTATGTTATTGGGTAGCCACTACGGCGAGCAGTCCATGTCGGGCGTGAGTTATATGCAGCTCGAATATATTTATGCGGTCAGTAAAAATAAGCCCATTATTGCTTTTATTCACTCAGACATTGAGTCTCGACGTGATGTTTTACCGAAAGAGCCTGATATTGTGCAGGAAAAATTTCATGCTTTTCGTCAAATTTTGCAGCAAGAAGTTGAGCATATTTTTTATTTTAGGAATCTGCGGGAACTTGAATTGACCGTTCGCATGAACATGTCCAATATGCTGATTCGTTACCCTGCTTTGGGATGGGTGAGACCGCAGAACACCCAACAACTGAATGATGAAATTGTGGTATTAAAAGAAAAAATCAAAGGTTTGGAAGCTGAATTGGCACAAAAAATTCCAGATCCGCTGTTAAATGTGCGTAAAGTAAATAGCTTAGATACCTTTGATTTTGAATACCTATTACATGCCTATCAAGACGGGAACTTTAAAGAACTGAGATTAAAACGCCAAATGACATGGCTCGATATCTTGCAGGTTTTATCTCCCGTTTTTGATCATCCAACACCTGAAGAATATTTTTCTATTCGCTTAAATGATTATTTGAATGAAACAGGCTTGAAAGATGCACAAACACAAATGAAACGTGCACATGCTGTAGCACGTTCGCAGATTAATCTTCGAGCATTGCATAATATTAAGCATCAGCTCAAACAAAGTGAGTGGATTGTACCTGTTGGACGGGATGATCGGCAGCGGTTGATGTGGCAGTTCACTGAAAAAGGCAGCATCTTGCTCAAGAAAATGACAACAAATCAAGTATCCTTATGATATGTTGCAAGCTGAGTGAACAGTGCATGAATGGATAAGTCAGTGTGAATAATAAACCCAAGATTACAGTCATTTTAGCCAATTTAGGCACACCCGATGCAGCGACTGTTCCTGCGGTACGTGAATTTCTCAAAGAGTTTTTGTCAGACTCGCGCGTGATTGAAATCCCTAAATTACTTTGGCAGATGATTTTAAGAGCCTTCATTTTACCATTTCGCCCAAAACGGGTAGCGCATGCTTATGCTTCGGTTTGGGGTGAAGACTCTCCAATGCGCGAAATCATGTTTCAGCAAGTGGCTTGGCTCAAACCACGCCTTGAAGCCGCTTATCCCGAATTTGAGCTGCATATTGTGCCTGCCATGAGTTATGGCAATCCGGGATTAAAAGCACTTCTAAAAGAACTACCACCGCAAGAACATCTTCTAGTTTTGCCACTGTTTCCGCAGTACTCAGCGACTTCAACTGCACCGCAGTACGATCAGTTAGCAGAATGGGTGATGCAGCAACGCAATTTACCAGGTTTAACCATTATTCGGGATTATTACCAGCATCCACTGTATATTCAGGCACTTGCAGAAAGTGTTCAGCAGTATTGGGCAGAGTATGGTCGTGCTGAAAAGCTATTGATGTCATTTCATGGCATTCCACAGCCCTATGCAGACAAAGGTGACCCTTATGCCGAGCGCTGTCATGTCACTGCAAACAAAGTGGCACAAGCTTTGAACTTGACGGATGGTGAGTGGGCAATCAGCTTCCAGTCCCGTTTTGGCAAACAAGAGTGGGTCAAACCGTATACCGATGCGTTGCTAACCGAATGGGCACAACAAGGGGTGAAATCAGTTCAAGTTTTGAGTCCTGCATTTTCGGCGGACTGTCTTGAAACATTAGAAGAACTTGCCATTCAAAATGCCGAACTGTTCCAAAGCCAAGGTGGACAGTCGTATGCCTATATTCCTGCTTTAAATACTCAGCCACTGCATTTGCAGTTGTTTGAACAATTGTTGTCAGCACATTTAACGGCCCTACAACAGACCTTTGCAAGTTACTGAGATTAAGAAATTATGCTTCAAGTTAAAATTGTCCCTGTCACGGCATTTGCACAAAATTGTTCAATCCTTTGGGATGCTGATACCAAGCAGGCCGTATTGATTGATGCAGGCGGTGATGCGCGAAAACTGCAACAAGAAGTCGAAGCACTCGGTTTAACTGTACAAGCACTTTGGGTCACGCATGGGCATCTGGATCATGTCGGGGCAGTCGGTGAATTGGCACGTGTGTGGCAAGTGCCCGTGATTGGCCCACAAAAAGAAGATCAGTTCTGGCTCGATGCGCTGCAAGATGTTTCAGCGCGTTATGGTTTCCCAATTCCTGAACCTGTAGAGGTGACAGAGTGGCTTGAAGGTGGGGAAACTTTAAGTTTGGGTGAACACCAGTTTGAAGTGCGTTATGCACCAGGACACACACCTGGGCATGTGATGTTCTACAGTGCCGAATATGGTTTGCTGTGGACGGGAGATGTGCTGTTTAAAGGTTCGATTGGTCGCACGGACTTTCCACGAGGCAATCATCAGCAATTACTGGATTCGATTCAACGGGAATGTTTTAGTTTGCCCGATGACACCCAGTTTATTTCAGGACATGGGCCAATCAGCACCATTGGACATGAAAAACAGTTCAATCCCTTTGTTGCCAGCAAAGCAGGTTAAGACCTGCTAAAACTCATCTTCTTGGCGAGAAATATCCGATTGCGGTGAGTCTTGAGTGGGTAGACGATAATCTTCGTTTGCCCATGCACCTAAATCAATCAGTTTACAACGCTCCGAACAAAATGGACGATAGGGATTATCTTCCCAGTGGCTCGGTTCACCGCAGCGTGGGCAAGGGAAAGTGCGAGGCATAAGCAACTCCTACAAAAGCGTTTTCGGGTAGGCATTTGGTCAAGCACTTGTTAGACTTGTGCCAATTTGTGAATAGTTTGATCTGATTATGCATCTTCGTCAATTTCAAGCCCAGCGTATGCAAGCCCCGCGTGACTTTCAGGCCATTGAAAATCTGCCTGTTTGTGTGGAAATCGGTGCAGGCAAAGGTAAACATGCTGTTTTGTTTAGTCAGCAGCAGCCTCAGTCGACGCTGTATGCAATTGAGCGTACGCGCGAAAAATTTGAAGCGATGCAAAAACAGCATCAATTGGCTGATTTAAACAATCTGTGTCCTGTTCATGCCGATGCGTTGCCGTGGATTACCCACGCGCTCTATCCTGCACAAGTTGAGCAGTTTTTTATTCTGTATCCCAATCCTGAACCGCATAACCCTGCACAGCGTTGGGTGAATATGCCATTTTTTGAGTTCATTTTGTCACGTTTGCAGTTTGGGGGGCAGATTACCCTTGCCAGCAATATTCTTGAATATATTGAGGAAGCAGAACAGCAACTCAAAGACATTTGGAAATTACCCTATGAAAAACAGTTGATTGCATCGGATTCAGCTCGCACACATTTTGAAGTGAAATATTTGGAACGTGGTGAATTGTGTCAGCAACTCATCATCCGTAAACCTGCGGATTACACCACCCGTTTTGACGATTTTATGCCGCTCTTGGGACAAAACCATGCAGGCTAAATCGGTGGCGATTGTCGGGGCAGGGCCTGCGGGTCTGATGGCTGCAGAAGTGTTGAGCCAGTCAGGTTATGCTGTTGAAGTTTTTGAACAGATGCCTTCGGCAGCACGCAAGTTTCTTATGGCAGGTAAAACAGGACTCAATATTTCTCATGCCGAAGCTTTTCCTGAGTTTATCCAGCGTTATGATCATGCCGATTGGTTGAAACCGTGGTTAGAGCAGTGGGATGCCACATGGATTCGCCAATGGATGGATGGTTTAGGCATCGAATCCTATGTCGGGACATCAGGGCGAATTTTTCCTGTCGAGATGAAAGCTGCCCCTTTATTGCGTGCTTGGCTTAGACGTTTAGCCGATGCGGGTGTGGTGTTTCATTATCGGCATCGTTGTGTCGACATTCAGCCTGAGCAAGTGCTGTGTTTTCAACATACGCAAACGCCCTATGCACCTGTCATTCAACAGAAATTTTCCGCGATTATTTTAGCCTGTGGGGCAGTGTCTTGGTCGCGCTTGGGCAGTGATGGCGCATGGCAAGCATGGCTGAAACCTGAAGAAATTAAAACTTTTCAGGCGAGCAATGCAGGTGTGGAACGAACATGGTCAAGCTATATGCAGCCTGTGTTTGGTCAGCCTTTAAAGCGGGTTAAAGCTTGGGTCGATCAAGCCGAACAGGCGAGTATGGGCGATATTGTGATTACCCAATATGGTCTAGAAAGTGGACTGATTTATAAGTTGAATCGTGCCCTGCGACAGCAAGCTTCCATGCAGCTTTATTTAGATTTATTACCTGAACTGACCCAAGCAGAATTGGCACATAAGCTTCAGCCTCATAAAAAACAGTCGATGGCCAACATTTGGCGTAAAGCGGGTTTGGATGCTGCAAAAGCCAACTTAGTCCGCGAGCTTGTGCCGAAGACACTTTGGCAGCAACCCGAAGCATTGGCTGCTCAGATTAAGCAGCTTCCGATTGCGCTAACAGGTTTTCGTCCGATTGATGAAGCGATTAGTTGTGCGGGTGGAGTCAAGCAAGACGTTCTCAGTGATGCCTTGCAACTCAAGCAGCATGCAGGCATTTTTTGCTGTGGTGAAATGCTGGACTGGGATGCTCCAACGGGCGGTTATTTGCTGACAGCATGTTTTGCAACTGGACGTGCAGCAGCACACGGTGTGGCGCAGTTTTTAAGCTAAAGCCTATCTATTTTTGTTATGCTGACGCCACGATAAATACAACATGAGGGAAGAACAAATGTCTGAAACCATCTATCGTGGCAGTTGCTTATGCCAAGGCATTCAATACGAAGTGCATGGTGCGATTGGCGATATTGTCGAATGTCATTGCCAGCGTTGCCGTAAAGCCAATGGTAGTGCCTATGCGGCCAATGCCCCGATCCGTGTTGCAGACTTTAAAATTGTGCAAGGTGAGCACTTACTGAAAAAATATCAATCCACTGCCACCACACAGCGCTGTTTCTGTAGCGAATGTGGCTCACCGATTATCAGCGTAAAAGAAGAAACGCCTGACTTATATCGTTTACGTATTGGCACACTCGACACACCACTGACGCAAAAACCAACCATGCATATTTTTGCTGACTCAAAAGCAGAGTGGGATGAAATTTGTGATGGATTGCCACAGTATGCAGAACGTCCTTAAAAAGATCGGGAAAAACGATTTTTCATGTGATTGCAAGATCGTCTAAGATAAGTCCATCAGGAGATGGCATTCCTCCTGTCACAAACCGCCGTATCGGCTAATGATGCCTACGCCACCCTTCATCAACGACAGGGTACGTAGGTTTCGTGTGCGTACTCTGTTTAAGGAGTACGTCAATGATCTTTTTATTCTCATCATCTACTCTTTTAGATTTATGCTAAAGGAGAGCTAAAATATATGTATTATTCACTCATTTCGATTGCCCTTGGTTCAATGTTTGGGGCATGGACACGCTGGTTCGTGGGCTTAAAACTCAACTCAATTTACCCTGAGATTCCGCTTGGAACAGTTGTGGTCAATTTGGTTGGAGGATTTATTATTGGCTTTGCAATTTCATTTTTTGCACACAGCAGCTTGAGCCCAAACTATAAATTATTTGTGGTGACAGGCTTCTGTGGTGCTTTAACCACTTTCTCAACATTCTCGGCAGAAATTATTAGCCTATTGCAAAATGGCAAATTCAGTTTGGCATGTTTAGCAATCTCGCTACATTTGATCGGTTCATTGTTGTGTACATTCTTAGGTATGGCTGCACATCATTATTTAACCTCACAGTCTTAAGTTGGAGATCGCTATGCAAGGTTATTTACTGCGTTTTTATACAGAACAAAAAGTACAGCATCGTGGCAAGTCTTTATCAAAATGGTTACTCAGTGTTGCCCAGCAATTTAATATTCAAGGTGCAACCGTATTGAGTGCACTTGAAAGTATGGGGCGACAAGGTCAAATCCATTCGAGTCATTTCTTTGAGTTGGCAGACCAGCCGATACAGGTGGAATTGATTGTCACCGCACAGCAAGCCGAACAATTGTTGGATTATTTGCAGCAGCAAGAGCTGTCTTTGTTTTATGTCAAAATTCCCGTGGAATTTGGCTCAATTGGGCAGTTGTCATAAAAAAAGCAAGCGAGAAGCTTGCTTTTTTTATATGCAGTAACAGCCTTATTTTGCTGTTAAAACTTGACCTTCAAATTGAATCCCTGACCAGCCATGTTGCATAAACTGACGGATATTTTGGTGATCTGTGCCTTCTGGTGTTGCCAATACAGAAGCATAATGTTCTGCAAACAATGCTAAGGTATCTTGTGGATTTAACTCATTCAGTTGGGCAAATGAAAACACTTTAGCGCTGCCTTGGTTTTCAGTGCTGGCATTGTGCTGTGCGCCGTTTTGGAATGCAGTCGGTGTATGCGTGTAGTGTTGTTCAATGAATGCAATCACATCTGCAAATTTTGCTTGACCGTTTTGGAGTTGCTCTAGAAGAACCTGAGCCATAATAACCTCGAAGAATATTTAAAATACAGCGAAGCATAGCATTGTTAACAGGCATAAAAAAAGAAGCCTAAAAGGAGGATATGTTTTAGGCTTCATAATGGTTTCAGGTTAAGACGATTAACTTAAAGCCAGATTAATCAATTTTTAACGGATGTATCGTTTGTAGGAGTGATCTGTTGCTTTGAATCAGGAACCAGCTCATGGAACAGGCTATTTAGATTATCTTTAACTTTCAAATGTACCAGATTCCAGTAATGTCCCGTGAAGGTTCTGTTAAGCATTAAGGTATGCGGAGAAGGCTTGAATAAGTGCCAATACTTTAAAGATGGTTTCATTAACGACATACCATCATGATGCGCACTGTTTTTAGCAAAATCATAATGATGGGTTAAGGGGCGTAACAGAACTTCAAGCCAGTCTAGATATAACTCATTGGGAAAACGCTGCTTTTCGGTTAAGACATGTAGTTCAGCCAAGGTATCTTCGAGTAACTCAATATTGCCATGTCGGGCAGCTTGAATCAGTTGTAGAAAAAATTGGACTTGTTCATGACTGAGTTGTTTGACGCCACCGTAATCATAAATAATGACACTCCCATCGGGACGAAAGGCCAAATTACCTGGGTGAGGGTCACAATGAAAACGTTTGAGATAAAAAATTTCCTGTCCCATTGCGGTAAATAAGCGTTTACCCAATTCATTACGCAGTTCTTGTGACCATGTACTGGCATATTCAATGCTTTCACCTGCTTCAAAACTCAGCGTTAAAATATGGCGAGTTGAATATTCTTTAAAGACCTGAGGAATAACAATTTTCTGATCTAGTTTTTGATGAAATGCTCGTGCGATTTCAAGATTTTGTGCTTCGAGTTCATAATTCAGCTCATTTGCCAGACTCTCTTGGATTTCCTCAAATAATTGATCTTGCAGCTCTTTATCAATCTTGAGCATACCCATCATACGTAGAGCCAAGCGAATTTGTTTCAGGTCACTTTCACATGCGGCATCGACCCCAGGGTATTGGACTTTTACCACAACCTCCTGACCATTTTTTAAGGTCGCACGGTGTACCTGACCAATCGATGCTGCGGCAAAAGGTGTTTCGCTAAATTCACTAAAAACTTGTTCTAAATCTTGTCCAAGTTCATTTTCAACTTGTGCTCGAATTTCACTAAATACAACAGCAGGGGCTTGGCGTTGTAGTTTGCTAATCGCATTGGCCACTTCAGGGGGGAATACATCTTTATACTGAGATGCAATTTGTCCCACCTTCATGGCGGCCCCTTTCATTTGCCCGAGCGTATCTGCAATTTGGACACCAATTTCCTGAAATAGCTTCGACTTTGCTGCATGTTTTTGTTCTTCATCGGCATTTAAACTGCGAAGTGTATTTGAAACTGTTTTCGTGGCAATGCTCGCTGTCATCCCTGCAAGTTTAAAAAAACGCCGTGTCGGGGAGTGTGCTGAATTTGCCATAGAGTTGAAAACCTTTATTGTTGTATGAATTAAATCATAGAGAGCTTTAGCTTTAAATGTGATAGAGAATTGTTAACTGTAACGGGATTAAATGTGTTGATCAGCTTGAATCGTGCGACCACGTCCCGATTTTTTGGCACGGTACAAGGCCTGATCAACACTTGCTAATAAATTGGTCAAATTGCCATTACCCTGATCAATCAGCACGACACCAGCACTGTAATTCAGCTCTATTGGTTGATTTTGATAAATTAACGGATGGTTACTGAGCGTATTTCTTAATGTGTGATCTATTTCCATCGCTTCGTTTATAGAAGCAACTTTCATAATCACTAGAAATTCTTCTCCACCAAAGCGTCCAACCATCATGGTTTTTTGAGAATGAGAACGTAATAATTTACTAAAGTGAACCAGTGTCTTATCGCCAGCCAAATGTCCCCATGTGTCATTAATCATTTTAAAATGATCAAGATCTAGCATAAAAACACAAAAAGGCTGATGCAGATCTTGATTCTTACTCGATTGAAGGAGTTGTTCAAGCTGGTGCAGAATTTCATCACGATTTAGACACTGGGTTAG
Source organism: Acinetobacter sp. MB5 (assembly GCF_003261585.1). Classification (GTDB taxonomy): domain Bacteria; phylum Pseudomonadota; class Gammaproteobacteria; order Pseudomonadales; family Moraxellaceae; genus Acinetobacter. The sequence continues at coordinate 10,497 of NZ_POVU01000008.1, forward strand.
ACCATCAATACTGGCACGTGTCTTGAGTATTTTTTCAGCTTTACGCTGTTCGGTAATATCAATCCCAAAATTCAGCGTTGTGTGATCAGGTAAAAGCAGCTGTGCCCACAGCGTGGTGAGTATGCTGCCATCGCGATGCAATGGATTCCATTCTTTGAGTTGTTTTGACCCAGCATTTTGTTGACTGTGTTGTAAAACCTGATCACGATATTTTTTATCGGGATAAAACAGTTTAAGTGGTTGTTCAAATTCTTGCAGTTCTTGTTTTGACCAACCAAAAATGTGTTCACATTGCTTATTCCACATCACGATTTTTTGTTGTTCATCCAGCGCATAAATCATGATAGGGGCATCGTCCACAATATCTTGATAAAATTCACGAATGTTTAAAGAGTGAAAAAAATTATTCTTAAAATTAGCCCGTTCGGAAAAATACAGTCGAACAATATTCAGAAAGAGAATGAATTCAGTACTGGTAAATAAATGATTGGGTTGTGATGAATAAAAATTTAAATATAAATAAACAGTTGATAGGTTTTCACGTGTGGTTAGTTTAAAAATGACTTCTTTACTTTCAAAATGGTTGCCACTTGAACTTGGTATATGAAAGGCAATCTTGGGATGGCAGGCTTGGAATGTGTGCTGGTGAATGTACTGCTGACATTGCTGTTCAGAAAACTGATGATGTGGTTCAGAAAAAAAATGACATTCGTCCCATTTATGATATTGCTCAATCAGCCATGTTGCAGATGTGTGGAGTTGAGTTGAGCTCTTCTTCAACAATTCATAAGGAGTAGTGCTTTGTTGAATTGTATCTGTAAGTTGGCTGACTAAAGATAATAGTTGTATGGAATTAAGGGTACGTATAGGGCTATGCATTTGAATTTATTCTGACCTACTCGGTAAATATCTATTTTAGCCATGTGTCCATGGATCTATTTGTTATATGCTTAATTGTAATAGATATACTTGTAATAATGAACAACTGTTGTTCATGGAAAAAAGGGATAGTGTGAGTGTGATCACAGCTTAGAAAAAATATTTTATTGTTCCATACATAAAAAAAGCCACATGATGTGGCTTTTTTTAGCGGTCAAATTATGCTTGACCTTGAGCCGCCGCCATTTCAGCGCGTTGCATGTTCGCTTCAAATTCAGCATCAAAGTTGATTGGAGTCAACAACAATTGAGGGAAGCTACCTTTAGTCACAAGGTCATTCACTGCTTCACGTAAAAATGGGAACAAGATATTTGGGCAGTATGCACCTAAAATGTATGGAAGGCGGTCTTCTTCTACACCACTAATGAGGAAGATACCAGACTGCGTAACGTCAACTAAAAATGCAGTTTCATTGGCATTTTTTGCTTCAACAACGACTTTCAATGAAACTTCATAGTGCGTTGGATCAATCTTTTCAGCAGCAGAAGAAAGATTGATATTGAGTTCTGGTTGCCATTCTTGAGTAAAGACTTGTGCACCTGGAACTTCAAAAGAAACATCTTTAGTATAAATACGCTCTAGAGCTAATTGAGCTTGTTGTTCTTCACTCATTTTAAATCCTTAGTGTGATTGTGGTTAAGCAAGTAGTGGATCGAGCTTGCCTTCACGCTCTAAAGCATAAAGTTGATCAAACCCACCAATAAATTGATCATTAATAAAAATCTGTGGCACAGTACGATGATTGGTGCGTTGCATCAATTCGATACGGACTTCAGGCGCTTCATTTGAAAGATTGATTTCTTTAAAAGCAACGCCTTTGCGCGTAAGCAATTGTTTTGCACGAACACAATAAGGGCAAACGGTTGTTGAATAGATGACAACTTCAGCCATGATCGACTCCTCTGACTTATTTCTTCGCTTTTACGAGTGGTAGACCTTGGGCTTTCCAGTTTGCAATACCACCATCTAAACGATAGCTATCGGCATGTCCTACTTGTTGTAAAGCACTGCCCGCAACCTGACCCAAATTACAGATAAACACCAATGGGCGATCTGAACCTTTCAGTTCTTCAAGATGGCTCGAAATCTGGCTGTAAGGAATGTTACGGCTACCACTGATATGTCCTTCACGGAAATCCTTAGCATCACGTAAATCGATGAGAATGGCATTTTTAACTTTGACTAAAATACCAAGGGATTGTGGTGAGATTTTTCGACCGCTGCGTCGTCCTTCAAACACGAAGAACAACACGATAAGAACGGCAAGAATACCAAATAAAAAAGGGTGGTTCCCCATGAATTCAAACCAACGTTCCACAATTCACCTTATAACCATCAAAAATTGAGCTAGAGTATAGCCTATATTAATAGTGATCAAAAACCTCGCTTCAAGGGTAAATTTCAACAAACTTAATTTTTTTGTTGCGCTTCTTGAATCTCATCACACAAACGTAAAAAACTTTCTAGGCGACGGGGTAGGATTTCACCTGCGGAAGCCGCTTTTTGTAATGAGCAGTTTTTCTCATGCTTATGGGTACAGTTACGGAACTGACAGGTGCCTAACAAGTTGAAAATCTCAGGAAAACCATGTTCAACGGCATCGAGAGTTAAATGCCATAGTCCAAATTCACGAATTCCAGGAGAGTCAATTAAAGCACCAGTTTCACCAAAACTAATCAGACGGGTTGAAGTTGTGGTGTGCTGACCTAGAGCTGAGTTTTCTGAAATGATATTGGTTTTTTGTGCCGCTTCAGGGGCAATTGCATTAATCAGTGAGCTTTTGCCTACACCTGATTGACCGACAAAAGCCACGGTTTCATTGTCTAAACGCTGTGCCAGTGTTGAAATATCGCCCGTAGAACAGGTGTGTAGTACTTCATATCCTAAAGCCTGATATTCGGTGACGAGTTCTAAAATAGGATCATTGTCTTGTAACAAGTCGGTTTTATTCAGCACCAATAACGCAGGAATCTCTGCATTTTGACACGCCACCAAATAACGGTCGATCAGCATGGGTGCAACTTCAGGCAGTGGAGCAAATACAATGACGATGAGGCTGACATTGGCTGCCACAGGTTTAACTTTGTGATAACGGTCAGGGCGGGTCAGTAAAGACTGACGTGGATGAATAGCAGTGATAATGCCCAAACCTGTATTAGGATCAGCTTGCCATTTGACCCGATCGCCCGTCACTAGCAGTTCAAGGTTGGTTCGGGTATGACAGCGCCATACACTGCCCATTTCAATCGGTTTCCAAAAGGGTTCTGGTTCGCCTTCGGCAACCACAGGTTTTTCAGGATGTGGCTCAGGGGTAGAGAGCGCTTTAACTTCTAGCTGACGTCCATAATGTTGCACCACCAAACCTTCAAGATCATTGGAAGTATCGAGATCTTCTTGGCGTGATTGATGCTGTTTTTGAATCCGTCGCTGTTGTTGCTCAGTTAAGCGACGTTTACGGATGAGAGCCATGCATATCCTAAAGACCAACTGAAGAGAATGGCAAAAATAGCATGAAGCCCCGATGAATTACAGCGAAGTTGCAAGAAATTTGCTAATATTGGGGTTTTCAGATAGATAAGAATTGAGTACATGAGCAGCACCCCAGATACACGTTTGATTTGGATTGACCTCGAAATGACAGGTCTGGATACAGATAATGATCAAATTATTGAAATTGCAACAATTATTACAGATGATCATTTAAACGTGTTAGCTGAAGGCCCTGTGCTTGCAGTGCATCAATCAGATCCAATTATCAATGCAATGGATGAGTGGAATACCCGCCAACATGGTCAATCAGGTTTGATTAACCGTGTACGTCGTAGCCAACTGACGGCGCGTGATGCCGAAGTTCAAACCATCGAATTTTTGAAAAAATGGGTCAACCCAAAAGCATCGCCAATGTGTGGTAACTCGATTTGCCAAGACCGCCGTTTCTTACATCGTCTGATGCCTGAATTGGAACAATTCTTCCACTATCGTAATTTAGATGTTTCTTCAGTTAAAGAGTTGGCGAAACGCTGGCGCCCAGAAATTATGTCAGGCCTGAAAAAAGAAGCCTCACATTTGGCTTTAGATGATATTCGTGACTCGATTCGTGAGTTGAAATATTACCGTGAATATTTTTTCATCATGAATAAATAATCCCTAAAACCTGCCCAAGCGGCAGGTTTTTTTATGGGTGAACGAACGTGATAGCGCAAAGAAAAGCAGAAGTGCTCTCTAGAAAAGCATCAGAAAATACGCCACTATATTGAAAAGGTCGAGAGTTTGAGTCGTGGTTGAGTAACGATTTCATAATAGATACTTACCCAAAATGGCATATTAATTGCTCAATTTTCAGTAAACACTCAAACGTAAAGGATGATGTCGGCCGATCAAATATTGAATAATCTGTGGTTATCATGGAGGTTACACGGCAAGTTTGAATATTTTTCTAGATTTCTTTTTTAGCGCGACATAAACCGTTTTTTCATTATCTATAGTTTCTTTGGTTTTCTCACTATTGAACCCTCTCCAAGAAAACGCTCAATCAAAATAATCAAATTCAAGATTTGGAGTCCGATTATGCGAAAGATAGATAAACCTCTTATTTTAGAGGACGTAGAATATAAGCGAAGTATTCACAACCAACTCGATAAGGAATGGAGTTGGTTGAACCCCGACTGTGCCGATATTGATCAGCCTGCCAATTATTATGAAAGTTCTCTGGCGGACTGGCAGTGTTTTGACACACTGAGTAGCGATCAGGAATGTGATGTTGTGGTGATTGGTGGCGGATTGCTCGGCTCATCAACCGCATTACATTTATCCGAAATGGGTGTAGACACTATTTTGGTGGAAAAAAACCGTATTGGTAGTGCCGCTTCAGGACGAAATGGTGGACAACTCACTCCAGGCTTGGCACGTTGGGAAGCTTCGGAAATGCTTGAGCACATGAGCGTAGAAGATGCCAAAAAGCTTTGGCGTTTTACAGCCGATGAAGCCATGCAACTCATTGATGACATTATTGATAAATATGATTTGTCCCTAGACCGTAAGCAGGGGCATATCACAACTGCAGTACATGAAGGGCATTTGATTGCACTAACGCAAGGTGCAGATGCTCGAAAATTCCTTGGCGAAGATCACACAAAAATCATAGGCAAACATGAAGTACATAACTATGTAAACAGCGAAGCGTATCATGGTGGGCTAATTGACAGTTTAGGTGGACAAATTCACCCGTTGGCACTAACTCGTGGTTTAATTTATGGCTTCTCTAAAAATGGTGGTCAGGTTTTTGAACAGACAGAAGTTATAGAATTAAAAACGCAGGCTGATGGTGTCTATGTGCATACGACACATGGCGTGATTAAAGCACGTAAAAGTGTGGTGCTGGCGGTACATCATGCCTCGTTTAAATTGCTAGAGTCACATAACCAAACCACGATTCCATTATTTACTTATGTCTGTACCACAGCACCTTTAGAAGTAGATTTAAAAGACATCATTCCTTCTGACTATGCGGTTTACGATACTCAATTTGCACTGGATTTTTATCGAGGGGTGTCAAAAAATCGTTTGTTATTTGGTGGTGAAGGTACAGGAACCTGCTGGAATCCACATCGTGCCTATCAGTATTTACAAAGACGGATTCATCACGTTTTTCCACAGTTAAAATCTGTTGAACTCGACTTTGTCTGGAGCGGGGAAACCGATCTTACCTATAATGGTGCAACCGATTGTCGTAAGTTTGGCGATCGTTACCCAATTTATGCGGTACATGGCTGGAGCGGTCACGGTGTGGCGCAAACGGTTCGGATTGGTAAAGCCATCGCCCATGATTTTATTGGTGTATCGCATGATTATGAAATGCTGACCAAAATTCCACATAAGGACATCTTATTTGGTCGGGAGCTTGCACCTTTAGCGATTCCTTTGGCAAAAGGTGCTTATGAAATTAATGCTTTTTTTAACCCAGCCAAACTGATTTCATTTTAATTCAGTCAGTCGAAAATTTAAAAAACCGCCGTGAATGGCGGTTTTTTTATTGCATTAAAATAATGAAATTAAAAATTCTTTAATTAATCTTATGTTTTTAATTTTTAAAGATATAACACAAAATATCGTTACAAAAATACAGCGTAAAATTTATATTTAGCACGCTTTAAAGATTAAAATTAGAAGGTATCTAGTTAAATATAACAATGAGTGAAACGATGCAAAGCAATAACCCCATTTTAACGCGTGTAGAAACCTACAGCGATTATCAGCACCCGATGACCATTCAGGGTGCAGTCAACAAGTCAGTCTTACTCACCAGCATTGCCGCAGGTCTAGGTTTGGTGTTCTTCTTCTACTGTGCCATGAGCATGAACTTTGGTTTAGCCATGACAGGTGCAATGGTCGGTGCGATTGGTGGCTTTATTTTGGCACTCATTACCACGTTTAAGCCAAACACCGCTCGTACACTGGCGATTCCGTATGCATTGTTTGAAGGTGCATTCCTTGGCGGTATTTCGTTTGTATTCCAAGCGAAATATCCAGGTGCGCCACTCCAAGCATTATTGGCAACTTTCGTCACTACCTTGGTTTTGTTTGGTCTGTACAAAATGCAGATTATTCGTGCGACTGAAAAATTTAAAGCCATTGTGCTTTCAGCCACTTTAGCCATCTGTATTGTGTTTGTTGTGCAAATGATGATGAGCATGATCTTTAGCTCAAGTATTCCTTATGTCTTTGAAAGCAATGCCTTAGGAATTGGTTTTGCGGCATTTGTTGCGATTATTGCTTCTTTAAATCTAATTCTAGATTTCGATTTAATTGAGAATGCAGCAGCGCAGCGCGCACCACAAGCATTTGAATGGACATGTGCAATTGCATTATTGGCAACTTTGGTTTGGATGTATATTTCATTTTTACGTCTAATCGGCATGTCACGTGATTAATCTCATGTATTGTTAAGCGAAAACGCACCTAAAATCAGGTGCGTTTTTTATTGGAAATCTTGAAAATAGGCGCATTATGCAATTTCTAAAAGTCTGAAGAATTGGCATTATGCAGATATAAAACATCTTGATGAGAGAAAATTCATGGCAGGATTATTAGCAGGAAAACGCTTTTTAATTGCTGGTGTTGCAAGCAAACTATCTATCGCATTTGGTATTGCACAAGCTCTACACCGTGAAGGTGCTGAATTGGCATTTACTTACCCAAATGAAAAACTAAAAAAACGTGTGGATGAATTTGCTGAGCAATTTGGTTCAAAATTGGTGTTTCCTTGTGATGTCGCTGTAGATGCAGAGATTGATCAAGCATTTGCTGATCTTGCACAACACTGGGATGGTTTAGACGGTGTGGTTCACTCAATCGGTTTTGCGCCAGCGCATACACTCGATGGTGACTTTACTGACGTGACTGACCGTGAAGGTTTCCGCGTTGCACATGACATTAGTGCGTACAGCTTCATCGCGATGGCTCGTGCTGCTAAGCCATTGTTACAAGCACGTCAAGGTTGTTTGTTGACATTGACTTACCAAGGTTCTGAGCGCGTAATGCCGAACTACAACGTGATGGGTCTTGCGAAAGCATCTTTAGAAGCGGGTGTACGTTACTTGGCATCAAGCATGGGCGTTGACGGTATTCGTGTGAATGCGATCTCTGCTGGTCCAATCCGTACTTTGGCTGCTTCTGGTATTAAATCTTTCCGTAAGATGTTAGATGCCAACGAAAAAATTTCTCCACTTAAACGCAACGTTACTATTGAAGAAGTGGGTAATGCTGCGTTGTTCCTATGCTCACCTTGGGCTTCAGGGATTACAGGTGAAATCATGTATGTTGATGCAGGTTTCAACACTGTTGGTATGAGCCAATCAATGATGGATGACGAATAATTTTTTAAATTATTTCACCCATAAAAAAATCAGCTTTTTTAAGCTGATTTTTTTATGTCTTTAATTAAACAAAGGCTTGCCACATAGTTCAGCCACGGCTTGTAAACATAGGTGTTCGGGATCTTCTTCAGAGGCGCCTTTAATTGCAGCATCAATTCGTAGTAATAAGCCTGACCAAGCTAAAAAACGTTGTGCTGAAAGTCGACGTAAGGCTTGTTGATATAAAGAAACACGTGTTTTCCAGATGCCAAGCTGTAGCGCATTCTGCGGTTGCTCATAGAGTTGCATTAACAAACGCATTTCTTTACTGATTGACCATAAAATCAGACTCATGGCTTCACCTGTGGCCAATAAGTACTGATAAATTTTCACCGACTGAGCAAAGTCACCTTGTAGCATGCTGTCATTTAGATCATAGGTACTATAACGTGATTGGTCTTGTAGACACTGATAAAGTTGCTCAATTCCGATGTGCTGTAAGTCGGGGAAAGTATCACTCACACGAATTAAACTGTTTTTGGCTGCCAGCAAGTTGTGCTCATGATGTTCAAGCAACCATTGCCACGCATCCTGATTTAAAGTGATGCCGAGTTTGTCGGCTTCTGTTGCTAAAATGCGTTGACGGTCTTGCGGGTAATTGGCTTGCAAAGAAACCAATACACCATTGGCTTCAATGGTCTGAAAAAAACTGGATTTTAGGCTTTGTGCATCTTGCTTGGGCATCACCACAACAAGCAGGTTCTGCTCATTGTATTGCAGGTATTCTTTGAGTAGCTTGAGTCCTGCTGCATCGGGTTTAATATTGCCATGTGCTTCAATTGCCAGTTGCTGAGAAAAGAGCGACAGGCTATTTAGCGCATTAAAGACATTTTTCCAGTCCTGAACACTGTGAATTTCATAGCGTTGTCGTTCAATTTCCTGACTTTGCCAATGGCGGCGCAGAGCATCGAGCAGGTTCTGTTCAAGCAAAGGTTCTTGACCTTGCATAACCCAAGCACCCTGTGCTTCGTGGACACGTTTGAGTGCTTGTAGGTAGTCGAGCTTCATAACAACAAAAAATTAAGGTGCTGTTGCTGGTGAGGAAGAAGCGGGAGCAGGTTGTAGCTGTGGTAAGCGATTGGTCGAAATTTGACGCGCCATTTGTTGAGCCACATCGTCAATCAAGTTGATAATTACAGAATCTTGTTCGTTATCATCGACGTTGACCGATTCAACGTTGTATTGATAGCTTTTTACACCATTAATGGTACGAGGGGCAGTGACAGGATTGCCTTGCGCATCTTCAATTTGGAAAGTGACATTTAAATGTAAAATCACTTCGGCAACCCGACCGCTAAGTTTTTGACGGCGGTAGTTGTACTCTAAGATATGAAGCGTATAAGCATCTTTAGCATCATCAAATTGAATGCCATAACCAGATAAATAGCTTTTTAACTTGGTTTGTAAAGTGTTCCCTTGAGGAATCAAATTATTGTTTGTATCTGTTACATGAAGGGCTTCACTTGGCAAGTTCAACTTCATGTGTGGGTATGCCACAGGCATTGAGGTCGGACTGAGACCTTTTAAATGAAAGCCACAGCCGACTAAGCTTGCACTTAGACCAAGAGTTAAAACGATAGATGCTAAACGTGGGACTAAGTGCATGCGTATTCCTCAACTAATTAAACGACTAAGTTCACCAATTTGTTTGGTACAACAATTTCTTTCTTGGTTTCACCCGTTAAGAATTGTTGAACTTCAGGTAAAGCTTTGGCTTGTGCTAACAAATCTTCTTTAGAAATATCAACACTTACTTCTAATTTACCACGAAGTTTACCATTCACTTGTACCACAATCGTTTGTGTATTACGGGTCAATGCTGACTCGTCAACACTAGGGAAAGCTGTTGTGGTTAAGTCGATACCAAACTGAGCCAAAACGGTTTGGCTTAAGTGTGGTGCAAATGGTGCAAGTAAAGTCAGTAAGGTAATCACAGCTTCACGTGCAACCGCTGCATCGTTGTCTGATTTTACTTCAAACTTGGTGATCGCGTTAAGCAATTCCATTTGAGCGGCAATCGCCGTGTTAAATGCATAACGACGTTCAACATCATCACCCACTTTGGCAATGGTTTCATGTACTTTACGACGCAAGTCTTGTGCTTCTTTAGACAAGTTTGCTTTATCTAATGCAACAGTTGCATAACCTTGTTCAAAGAAGTTACTGCTTAAACGCCATACACGTTTCAAGAAACGGTTTGCACCTTCAACACCTGCATCAGACCATTCAAGTGATTGATCTGGTGGAGCAGCAAACATCATGAAGACACGTGCAGTATCTGCGCCGTACTGGTCAATAATCGCTTGTGGGTCAACACCGTTATTTTTCGATTTTGACATTTTTTCCTGACCGCCAATGATCACTGGCTGACCATCTGCTGTGTATATTGCAGACAGGATACGACCTTTTTCATCACGCTCAAGTTCAACGTCAGCAGGGTTAAACCATGTTTTCTTGCCAGACTCATCTTCACGGTAGAAAGTGTCTGCCAATACCATGCCTTGAGTGAGCAAGTTGGCAAATGGTTCATTGCCTTGTACCACACCTTCATCACGCATCAATTTATGGAAGAAACGTGCATAAAGTAAGTGCAAGATTGCATGTTCTACACCGCCGATATATTGGTTCACGGGTAACCAAGTTTGAGCAGCTTCAGGTTTGATCATGCCATCGGTGTAATCAGGTGAAGCATAACGTGCGTAATACCAAGAAGACTCAACAAAAGTATCTAGGGTATCGGTTTCACGTTTTGCTGCTTTGCCACAACATGGACAAGTCGTTTCGTAGAACTCAGGCATTTTAGCCAATGGGTTACCAGAACCGTCTGGAACAACGTCAGTTGGCAAGATCACTGGAAGTTGTTCTTCAGGAACAGGCACTTGACCACAGTCGTCACAGTTGATCATTGGGATTGGACAACCCCAGTAACGCTGACGAGAAACACCCCAGTCACGTAAACGGAACTGAACTTTTTTGTTGGCTAAAGTTTGTGGTTCTAGTTTTGCAAGGAAAGCATCGAATGCAGCTTGGAAACCTAAACCGTCAAATTCACCTGAATTAACCAGTTTGCCGTCTTTAGAGCCGTACCATTCTTGCCATTCAGTTGCATTGAATGCAGTGTCATCTTTACCTTGAGCATCAATCACTTGCTTGATTGGTAAGTTGAACTTGTTTGCAAATTCAAAATCACGTTCGTCATGTGCAGGAACTGCCATCACTGCGCCAGAACCGTAAGTCATCAGAACGTAGTTTGCGATCCAAACTTCAACATTTTCACCTGTTAAAGGATGTTTTACGAATAAACCAGTCGCACGACCTTTTTTCTCAGCCGTAGCAAGATCTGCTTCAGCAACTGAACCATGACGACATTCTTCAATAAATTCATTGAGTTCAGGGCGAAGCTCAGCCGCTTTTTTCGCTAAAGGATGGTCGGCTGCAACAGCAACATAAGTCACACCCATTAACGTATCTGGACGTGTGGTATACACCATCAAGCTGTCTGCATAAATGCTTTCATCAGCAGAAGGGAAAATGATTTCCATGCCTTCTGAGCGACCAATCCAGTTACGCTGCATGGTCACAACCTGTTGTGGCCAGCCTTCTTTTAATTGTTCTAAATCATCCAGTAATTCTTGTGCATAGTCAGTAATGCGGAAGTAGTACATTGGAATATCACGTTTTTCAACCAATGCACCTGAACGCCAACCGCGACCATCAACCACTTGTTCATTGGCAAGGACGGTTTGATCGACTGGATCCCAGTTAACCGTTGAAGATTTACGGTAAATTAAGCCTTTTTTATACAATTGAACAAATAGCCATTGTTCCCAGCGATAGTATTCTGGTGTGCAGGTCGCAATTTCACGATCCCAGTCAATTGCAAGACCTAAGCTTTTTAATTGATTACGCATGTAATCGATATTTTCAAATGTCCATTTTGCGGGTGCAACTTTGTGTGCAATCGCAGCATTTTCCGCAGGCAAACCGAAAGCATCCCAACCCATCGGTTGTAGGACTTGTTCGCCTTTTAAACGGTGGAAACGGCTGATGACATCCCCAATGGTATAGTTACGCACATGACCCATATGCAGTTTGCCACTTGGGTAAGGGAACATCGACAGAATATAGCGATGTTTACCTTCTACCGTGTCAGCAACTTTAAAGACTTTACGATTTTCCCAGTCTTGTTGGACTTGAGGTTCAATCGCACTGGCTTGATATTCAGGGTCAATATGAGGTGTAGTCATAAACGTAATAAGAACAATGTGAAAATAGTTTGTGGCAAAGCATAGCGCAAAATGCACCTAAAAGTGAATTTTGCGCAAGAAAATATCATCTGTCTATCGGCAAATTTCGACAAACAGAAGAAAAGCTGGGAATTTTAAAGCTTATTGGGCTTGGGGTACTTTCATTGGCTGGTTTTGTTGGTTGCCTTGAGGCGGTTGTTGCATATTAGCTTGATTTTGAGCGGGTGCATTGTGATTTGTATTGCTTTGCGCTGTATTTGCCTGCTGAGCATTATTATTTGCAGTCATGGTTTTATTGCTTGGTGCTTCTGTTACTGGTGCAGGTGCCCAACCATGAGTTTGAATTTTACCACGAGTTTTTACCCCTTTGATTTTTGGAGGAGGTGTCGTGGTGTAATGTGTTGAACCATGCGCATCAACCCACTTGTAGTAGGTTGGTTGTGCAAAAGTGATATTGCTTAACCCCATTAAGCTCAATCCAATGATACTGGCAATTGTTATGTGTTTTTGCATTTTCATGGCAATCCTTATTGGTTTTAAATCATGATGCTGTGCAAATTTTAGCGTGTTTTTTTGCTGAAAATATGAATTTCTCGGATTAATTAACATTAAAACTTGGATTTTCAATTATTGAGTTCGATAGGGGATTGATAATTTGATTTTTGTGAGGTTAAGCAATTTTAGAAAAAAATCACAGAAGCCTTGACAATCGGAGATGAAACAACAAGAATGCTACACTTATTTATCTGATCACCCTTCGGATAAGTAAACGAATTGTGCAATAGGCATATATCTCTAGCCGAGCTATATGTTGAATTAAAAATGTGTTTATCCCAGCATGTTTTTTTTACGTTAAAGATGCAGTATTTACAGGTTATATCGCTGTTGCATCTGATTTTTATCCTATTGCAGCGCCTAGGCGTAAAATTTGTGCTATAAGAGTACAGTTTGTATGAATTAAACACTATGTAATGCCTCCCATTACATAGAAAAAAGATATTAGGGTGAATCACGTTGGAACTTCTATCTGGTGGTGAAATGCTCGTTCGTGCACTTGCGGACGAAGGTGTTGAACACGTTTTCGGATATCCTGGTGGCGCAGTTTTGCACATCTATGATGCATTATTTAAACAAGACAAAATTGAGCACTATCTAGTACGCCATGAACAAGCGGCTGGACATATGGCGGATGCATATTCGCGTGTCACAGGCAAAACTGGTGTTGTACTGGTCACCTCAGGTCCTGGCGCAACCAATACTGTTACACCAATCGCAACAGCGTACATGGACTCCATTCCGATGGTGATTCTGTCTGGTCAGGTCGCTTCACATTTAATTGGTGAAGATGCTTTCCAGGAAACAGATATGGTCGGTGTGTCACGTCCAATCGTGAAGCACAGCTTCCAAGTTCGTCATGCAAGTGAAATTCCTGCCATCATCAAAAAAGCATTCTATATCGCTGCGAGTGGTCGTCCTGGCCCGGTTGTGGTCGATATTCCTAAAGATGCGACTAATCCAGCAGAAAAATTTGCTTACGAATACCCTGAAAAAGTGAAGATGCGTTCTTACCAGCCACCTTATCGTGGTCATTCTGGTCAGATTCGTAAAGCAGTTGAAGAGCTGATTTCTGCTAAACGCCCTGTGATCTACAGTGGTGGTGGTGTAGTACAAGGTAATGCAGCAGCATTGTTGACTGAGCTTGCGCATTTATTAAATTACCCTGTGACTAATACCTTGATGGGTCTTGGTGGCTTCCCTGGTACAGATCCACAGTTTGTGGGCATGTTGGGGATGCATGGTTGCTATGAAGCCAATATGGTGATGCACAATGCCGATGTAATTTTTGCAGTTGGTGCACGTTTTGATGACCGTGTAACCAATAACCCTGCAAAATTCTGTCCAAATGCCAAAGTCATTCATATTGATATTGATCCAGCAACAATTTCTAAGACGATTTCTGCGCATATTCCAATCGTGGGTGCTGTTGAACCAGTACTTCAGGAAATGTTGAGCCAGTTGAAACAGTTGAATGTGTCTAAGCCAAACCCTGAAGCATTAGCGGATTGGTGGAAGCAGATCAATGAATGGCGTCAAGTTCATGGCTTGAAATATGAGCCTGCGGTTGATGGTGGTATGAAGCCACAGCAAGTGGTTGAAACTTTATATAAAGTGACCAATGGTGAAGCGATCATCACGTCTGACGTGGGTCAGCACCAAATGTTTGCTGCTTTGTACTATAAGTATGATCAACCACGTCAATGGGTAAACTCTGGCGGTTTGGGTACGATGGGCGTTGGTTTGCCGTATGCAATGGCAGCAAAGCTTGCAAAACCTGATCAGCAAGTGGTGTGTATTACAGGTGAAGCATCGATTCAGATGTGTATTCAAGAGCTTTCAACCTGTAAGCAATATGGCTTAAACGTCAAGATTCTATGCTTGAATAACCGTGCACTTGGTATGGTTAAACAATGGCAAGACATGAACTATGAAGGTCGTCATTCAAGTTCATATGTTGAATCATTGCCAGACTTTAGCAAGTTAATGGAAGCTTATGGACACGTGGGTATTCAAATTAACCACGCAGATGAGCTTGAAGCCAAACTTGAAGAAGCCATGGCAATTAACGATAAATGTGTGTTTATTAACGTGATGGTTGACCGTTCTGAGCATGTTTACCCAATGCTGATCGCTGGTCAGTCCATGAAAGACATGTGGTTAAATAAAGGGGAGCGTACACAATGAGACACATTATCTCTGTACTGATTGAGAATGAATCAGGTGCGCTTTCTCGTTTAGTGGGCTTGTTTAGTCAACGTGGTTACAACATTGAAACACTCAATGTTGCGCCTACGGAAGACCCAACTTTGTCTCGCCTAACATTAACGACGTATGGCGATGACCATAAAATTGAGCAAATCACCAAACAACTCAATAAGTTAATTGAAGTTGTAAAAGTGGTTGATTTGAGTGAAGGTGCGCACATTGAGCGAGAACTCATGCTGATCAAAGTGAAGGCATTAGGTGCAGCACGTGATGAAATCAAACGCACAACGGATATTTTCCGTGCTTCAATTGTTGACGTTACACCAACGACTTATACCATTCAGATTGTTGGTGCGACTGAAAAACTCGACGGATTTATTGATGCTTTAGCTGAAAATACCATTTTGGAAGTGGTGCGTTCAGGCGTGTCAGGTATTGCACGCGGCGAAAAAGTATTAACGGTTTAAAAAAGATTTTACTGGAGAACACAAATGCAAATTTTTTACGATAAAGACTGTGACTTATCTATCATCCAAGGCAAAAAAGTAGCGATCATTGGTTATGGTTCACAAGGCCATGCACACGCACTTAACTTGAAAGATTCTGGCGTAGACGTAACTGTTGGTTTACGTGCTGGTTCAGCATCTTGGAAAAAAGCTGAAAATGCTGGTCTTAAAGTTTCTGAAGTTCCTGCTGCAGTTGCTCAAGCTGACTTGGTCATGATCTTGACTCCAGATGAGTTCCAATCTCAACTTTATCGTGATGTAATTGAGCCAAACATCAAAGAAGGCGCAACTTTAGCATTTGCTCACGGTTTCTCTGTTCTTTACAACCAAGTTGTTCCACGTAAAGATTTAGATGTAATCATGGTTGCTCCTAAAGCGCCTGGTCACACTGTACGTTCAGAATATCAACGTGGTTCAGGTGTACCTGACTTAATCGCAATTCACCAAGATGCTTCTGGTAATGCACGTAACGTAGCACTTTCTTACGCTTCAGGTGTAGGTGGTGGTCGTACAGGTATTATCGAAACTTCATTCCGTGAAGAAACTGAAACTGACTTGTTCGGTGAGCAAGCAGTTCTTTGTGGTGGTGCGGTTGAATTGGTTAAAATGGGCTTCGAAACTTTGGTTGAAGCGGGTTATGCACCAGAAATGGCTTACTTCGAATGCTTGCACGAACTTAAATTGATCGTTGACTTGATGTTCGAAGGCGGTATTGCGGACATGAACTACTCAGTATCTAACAATGCTGAATATGGTGAGTACGTAACTGGCGTTGAAGTAATCAATGAACAGTCTCGTGAAGCAATGCGTAATGCACTTAAACGTATTCAATCTGGTGAATACGCGAAGATGTTCATTAACGAAGGTGCATTGAACTATCCTTCAATGACTGCTCGTCGTCGTCAAAATGCTGCACACGGTATTGAAGTAACTGGTGCGAAACTACGTGCGATGATGCCTTGGATTCAAGCAAACAAAATCGTTGATAAAGAGAAGAACTAATTTCTCGAATCAATTGATTTGAATGCAAAGACCCACTCTATTTGAGTGGGTTTTTTATGTTTACGGTTACGTGCCTCAAAAAGATGAACGCAGTGCTTTCATTTTTTTCGTACCTTGGATTCAAGCAAACAAAATCGTAGATAAAGAGAAAAACTAAGTTTTAGTTTATTCTAAATAAAAAACCCTAACTTAATGTTAGGGTTTTTTATTGCTCATTTCCCAATCTATGCTGTATAGCGTAAAAGTAAGCTATACAGCATGCTTTTAGGTTTTAGATACCTGCATCCGTTGGACGACGTTGCAAGTTTAAGTATGAACGACTTGGGTCTAAATCGAGGTTAATATTTTTTGGTGGAATTGGAGACTGGAACCATTTTTTATAAAGGTTTCGCATTTCGCCAGATTTCCACAAGCCATTCACGCTACCATCAACAACTTCTTTGAACTTACTATCTCCTTTTGGCAGCATGATTCCATAAGGTTCAGCGGACAATACAGGCCCTACAATCGCATAAGCTCCTGGATTTGAACTTTTAGCAATTAAGCCAGCAAGAATGTTGTCATCCATTACAAAAGCTTCTGCCTTGCCATTTGCTAAAATCGCAAATGAGTCATCCATATCACGACCATACAGATTGATGACATCGATATTCTTGCCGCGTTCATTGCGTTTGACATATTGGTCTGATGTTGTACCTGCGGTTGTGACAACTGCTTTATGATCTAAATCCGAAATATTGTGAATATTGGCGCCCTTTTTCACAGCCATACGTACTTCTGTGTAGTAGAAGTTGGTTGAGAAAGCGACTTCTTGCTGGCGTTTATAAGAGTTGGTGATTGACTCGCATGCCATGTCAATACGACCCGATTTAATGTCTGGAATGCGTTGGCTTGGTGTGACTGCCAGATACTCAATACGTAAGTTTGGCATATTGAGTTGTCTTTTGACATCGCTTGCAACATGACGACAAATATCGATGGCATAACCATCTGCTTTACCATTCGCGATATAAGAAATTGGCATCGATGTATCGCTGAAGCCAATGATGATTTTCCCCGAACTTTTAATCTTTGCAAGTGTATCAACAGCGTAAACTTGGCTTGCCCCGAGAGAGATGCAGGTGAACAAAGATGATGCAATGATGGATTTTGAAGATAGTTTCATAACTTCCCTAATTAGTAGCTTAATCGCTCTGTTTTGTTGTAAAAATAGGCAAAAACCCAGTGTAATTTATAAGCAAAACAAATGCCATAATTTTGCCTCTAATATTCTGATTTTGTTGGTTTTTATTTGAATTTTTGATGTTAAATCATTGATTTTATTTCACTATTTATTTTTAAAATTTTCATATAAAAATCCTGAAAAAACAATGTATTGTATAATAATTAACCTTTAAGATGTGAGGTGTCATTCAAATGAAACATAATGGTGCATTCATTGTTTAGTTGTGCTTTTTAATGGTGCTTTTATTTAAAAAAATAATCATTTTTTACTAAAAAACAGGTTAGAGGTGGTGTCTGAAAATGACTGACTTGAGCTAAAAACGGATTGCTGGATTGTCTTTTTTAGCAAGTTATGAATTTTTTGTTACACACATAAAATGTGAAAATGGCAAGTGAAATGGCTTCATCATTATGGGCTAAAAATTAGAAGTAATAGGATTATTGGGAAAGGAGCTTTTGCTAAATTGTTTGCTTCATAAGGTATGATATAAGGTGAAATACTTTTTAGGGTAAGTGTGGCAAAAGAAGACTCAGTTTGTTGTGCATTTAATTGTTAAATAGCTTGATAGTCATAAATTTTATAAAATACAAATAGTTAAATTTTTAGGGCATATCAGCGAATTGATTTTTATAAATAAGTATAAAATGTGAATTAAGTCTCATTTTTATGCTTAAAATATAAAATATTTATCAAAAATTGCTTTTATTGTTAACTTTTATTGTTTTTATATATTTTAATGTATTTCTTATGGAAAAATTAAGAATTATGTATGTATATGATTTTTTTGTTTGAAAAAATAATATGAGAAAGTTTCTTTTTTGTATTTGAGAATATTATATATAAGTAAGAAAATATTTAAGAAAATCTGTGTAAAAAATTATCATAATAAACAGAAATTTAAAGGAATAATTTTAATTTTTTAATTAAAACATGAAATCGGATGCTTTTTTCATCATTTTAAAAAACGTCGCTAACATTTATCCAGCACTTATAAAAAGATCTAACTCGAAATATAAAATGAGCTAAGGAATTTTATAAATGCCAATAAATAAAAACAAAGGAGATGGGTTATGAACATAATGATGAAAACACTATTATCTACAGTAGCATTCGTTGGTTTTGTTAGTATTGCGCATGCAGATAATGGTCCAAACCGTCATCACCGGTGTAATTTTAATGAGTTATGCACCAGTGCAGATATTCCAGTTGAACTAGCTGTAGATCCGGGCTGTGAATTAACTGTAGACACCAGTGCAATCACATTGACAGATCCGAATAATACAGGCACAGCAACACAATCGCGTAACTTTAATGTCAAAGCAAATTATGCTTATAAAATTAAAGTTGATACAGATCATCATGCAAGTGATACAACAACAAACCTAACATTTGGTTCTGATACAGTCTTGACCACTGTTTCTACAAGTGGTGGTTTATCTGCCTTAGGACAAATATATAATAAATCAATGCCATCTGCTGCTGGTGATGATTATACTGCCACTTTCACAACAGCAGAAGATTTCTCTACAAAACCAGTTGGAACTTATACAGATACTTATCATATCTATATTTACTTTTGATCTGGAATTTTAATTTGAATAAAATCTGAGTTCTATCAAAATTAATTTTGATAGAACTCATTATTATAATTTTGTTAAATAAAAAATTAACTATGAAATTAAACTAATCAAAAATATATAAAGGATGAAAAA
Organism: Acinetobacter sp. MB5; assembly: GCF_003261585.1. Taxonomy (GTDB): domain Bacteria; phylum Pseudomonadota; class Gammaproteobacteria; order Pseudomonadales; family Moraxellaceae; genus Acinetobacter. The sequence goes on from NZ_POVU01000008.1 coordinate 29,805, forward strand.
AATGAAAAAATGGATATCTATCTTCTTGTTAATGTTACTGATGATGCAGACGCTATGGGCTGGACTTCGTATAATTCCATTGCAGATGTATATTTCAGATAAAAAGCAGCAAAGAAGTACATCAATCATGTTGACTTCAAAAGGAATGCCAGAAGCTAAAATTTTTGAAGTTTCGGCTGCAAAATGGTCGCAAAATGAGAAAGGTGAGGATATTTTAGAGCCAGATTCGAGTATTATTATAAATCCTAAAAACTTTGTATTAAAACCGGATTCAAAACAAATTGTAAGAGTGGGTTTTAGTAAAATGCCAAATTTGGGAGAAAAGGAAGGAACATGGCGAATTATTTTTTCAGAAGTTCCACCTGCATTATCTAATAATACAATTGGTTTTTTGCTTAACGTTTCAGTTCCACTCTTTGTTGGTAAGCAAAGTCCAGTGGATTTAAAAATTACTCCAAAATATGAAGATAATGGGTTCACTGTTAATATGAAGAATAATGCAGATTCGCATATTCAGATCTTAGAAATGAGCTTAGTTGATGAAAATAAAAAAGAAATTTCAGCAATTCATGATATGAAATATTTGTTAACGAAACAAGAATATGATTTTAAATTTCCTCAGATAAAATCAAGAAATACAAATAAAATTTTAATAAAAACAGATAAAAGTGAAAAACCATTGGAGTTTAAACTTAAGGAATAGACAATGAAAAAAATGATTATGATCATCAATGGATTGGTTATTTGTTCATTTGTTCATGCAGGGGGAGGAGTAGATAATGAACAAGTTTTGGTAGATGTTTGGCTCAATGGCGTTGATCGAAATGTAGAAACAGTATTGCTTAAAGATAATAACCAACTTTATGTGGAGTGTAGTGTACTAAATGAGTTGGAGGTGAAAATGGAATTTTTTCAAAACCATCCGAGTCAAAAGCAATATTGCTTGGTGAGCTCATCTTCAGTGACTTCTGAGTTAGATATGGGCTTGCAGGCGGTAAAAATTAATGTTCCTCCAGAGTACTTTTCTGGATTTTTAACAAAGGGAAAGCTATCGGTACCAAACAAAGCTAGCTTTGGTGGTTTTTTAAACTATGACTTTTATTTCGATAAGTCTACAAACTCGCATAGTTTCAATAATTTGTATGAATTAGGTTTTTTTAAAGATTATTGGATGTTTAAAAACTCTGTGATTTACAGAGATCAGGTTAATAGTGGTGAGGAATCAGTCGTTCGGTTGAATACTGAGTTTAGTCTTGATTTTCCAGAGAATTATACTCGGTTGATATTGGGAGATACTACAACAGTCTATAATCCTTTGGCGAGTTCTTTTCGTTTTGGAGGGGTGAGCTTTGGGACCAACTATAATGAACGTTCTGATTTTATTTACTGGAATTCTCCAATATTGAGGGGGAGTGCTGTAGTTCCTTCTATTGTTGATTTATATATCAACGGAACGCGAATTTATAGGCAAAACGTTACTCCTGGTGATTATGTATTACAAACTGGTGCTAATATTCAAGAGTCTGGAAATGCACAGATTGTCGTACAGGACGTGCTTGGAAATCGGAGTGTACAAAATTTTCCAATTCTAATTAATAATCGATTATTACAAACGGGTTTAAATGATTATAATATTTCGATAGGTAAGATACGTTATAATTATGATTATAATAGTTCGGACTACCGTGAATTCTTTTCAAGTGTTTATTTTCGACGTGGTATAACTGATAAAACAACTTTAGGTTTTACAGCAGAATATAGCTCAGATATTCAGACTGCTGGTTTAATGTGGACCCAAGCAGCTCCCAAATTTGCTTTATTTGATTTTTCTGCAATGGGAAGTCATGGACATGGTGAAAATGGTTATGCATTTGGTGCATCAGTCAGTCGTACTTTTCAGAAGTTTTCATTTGGATTAAGCTCTCGTTATTCATCAAAAAAATTCCAGTCATTAGGTTATACTGATTCAACAAGTATTCCTGAATTTGATAATTTAGCTTATTTAAGTTTTTATAATATTCCATTTTTTGATAGTGTAAATTTAAATTATATTGATCGACGATATTATAAAGATGCAGTCTATGGTTCACCAAATACAAAGTTACTTAATGTAAGTGTTTCAAAAACTATTACTCCTCGAATTAGCTTAATGCTAACTTATTTTAAAGATTTTGGTGATATTCCAAAGGATGGAGCTTATCTTGCATTGAGATTTAATCTGGATAATAAGGCTGTCTATTTTAATCAGTCAGTTGATGGGGATACTCGGATTGATTTTTCACGAACATCATCGGAGCAAAATGGTTTTGATTATTCTGTGGGTGCAAATCGAAGTAATGGTGAGATGGGCTATAATGCATCCGGAATGTTAAGAACATCTTATGGTGATTTACGAGTTCTTTATAATCAAGATCAAAAATACTATGATACTCAGTTAGATTATAAAGGAGCTTTGGTTTGGTTAGATAATCAGTTTAATTTTACAAAGGCAGTTGATAATGCCTTTGCTTTAGTTAAAGTTTCTGATTATAAGGATATTGAGGTTTATCGCTCATTGGTTCCAGTTGGAAAAACCAAAAAAAATGGTTATTTCTTTATTCATGATATATTGCCATATATCACATATGACCTATCTTTTAATCAAGATCAAATTCCTATTGAAAGTAAACTTGAGGGTTCAACTAAAAAACTGATTGCCCTTGATCAACGGGGGTATTTCTTTGATTTTCCAATTTATCAAACCAAGCAAGTTGTTGTTAAACTTTTAAATACCAAGAATGAAATTTTGCCGAGAGCAACAGAAGTTTATTTGGATGATAATCAGGATGAGATTTATCCAGTAGATGTTGTGGGTAATGTGTATTTATACGGATTATTGCCAAATCATCAATATCACCTTAAAGCAAAAATAGGGGAGGACTCGTACTGCACCAGTGAATTGGATGTACCTGCACAAACTAAGGAAAGTAGTGATTCAGAAAAACCACTGGAGCTTATATGCAAGTGATGGAGAAATCTCATGAAAAGGTTATGTATTTTTTGTCTAACTTATTGTGTGTTGAGCATGACCTATGCTGCTTCGTGTTCAGTAAGTGGTGTGACGGAACCAATGATGAGGTTGGCAAATTATTATCATAGCCAATCTGCAACTTCATTTACTGTGAATTGTGATCAAGGATATTCAATTCGCTTTAGTAGTATGAATTTATATAGTACAGATGGTGCCAGCTTTCTATCAAATGGACCTAATAAAATTAGAACGAGAATGACGGTTTCGGGACCCGTAGGAAATTTATGGAATGTACCATTGACTGCAAATACTACGGGGACTAATCGGTATATTATCTCTGTTCATTTGGAAGAAGAGCCAAAGGTTAGTACACCCGCAGGCATTTATCGAGATGTGATTTATGTTAATTTATCTTTCTAATTTTTGGTGATACCTGTTTCATTAAAAGATGCAGGTATCATTTTTATCTTTATGAAAATATAAAAGATCAACTAACAAAAAATACCTTACTCTGTCAAAAAAGCGTCATTGACTGATCATTAAATTGCAAGAAACTTCACCTAGAGTAGTCGTAATAAAACAACAAAATTATGGTGGAACTATGCTCATGCCATCGACTGCTGCATTGAAACGCCAGTTAGATATGCCGTTTAGGTTTAAGTTTAAACGTGTTCAGAAGGAATCTGTACAAGAACGGACTGTCGAACAACTGATTCGCCCAAAACTCAAAATTGCAATTGTTACCGAAACATGGCCACCTGAAATCAATGGTGTTGCGCTCTCATTGATGCATTTGTCTGAAGGATTGCAACAACAAGGGCATAAAATTTTACTAATTCGCCCTGAACAAAGTCATAGCTATAGTCGGTTTCAGCCTGATCAGGAATGTTTGGTAGCAGCGCATAAAATTCCAAAATATCCAACTTTGCAGTTTGGTCGACCTCAATGGAATAAGGTGGCTAAAGCAATTGAACAGTTTCAGCCTGATGTGGTGCATATAGTTACTGAGGGGCCACTGGGGTTGTTGGCATTGCAAGTTGCTAAAATGAAGAAAATTGCGGTATCTAGTGGTTTTCATTCACCATTTCAAGAGTTTAGTCGGTTTTTTGATTTGGCTTTTTTGGTTAAGCCGATTCAGCATTATTTACGCTGGTTTCATAACAATACCGATTTAACTTGTGTGCCGAGTCAGGATACAGCGCGTGCTTTAAAAGCTTATGGTGTGACTTGTCCAATTCAGGTCATTAGTCGCGGTGTTGATCATCGGCTATTTTCGCCAGAACATCGCTCTGAGAATCTTCGTGAGCATTGGGGTGTTGATAGTCAGACTAAGGTTCTCCTGTATGTTGGACGCCTGTCTCCTGAGAAAGAGATTCATGTGTTGATTGAAGGTTATTTACAAGCACGCTTTCAGCAACAAGCCGTCCAGTTGGTTATTGTTGGAGATGGGCCGGATCGGGAGCGCTTACAGCAACTTGACCCAGAACAACAAGTGATCTTTATGGGAAATCTGACAGGACAGCGTCTTGCAGAAGCTTATGCTAGTAGTGATGTCTTTGTATTTGCAAGTCGAGTAGAAACTTTTGGAAATGTGGTGCTTGAGGCAATGGCAAGTGGATTGCCTGTATTGACATACGACTATGCATGTGCGCATGCTTATGTGCAGGATCAATTGTCTGGGTGGTTACTCGACATAAAAGACGAGCTGGGTTTTTTACAGCGCATGCAAGATTTACCAACCATAGCCCAGTTGCATTTAATGGGGCAGCAGGCACGTATGCAAGTTAAAGACGCAGGCTGGCAAAGACCTGTACAGCAATTTGAACAGGCATTGTATGGGCTGGTCATGAGTGAGAATTAAGTAAATTCATCTTTATCATCTTCGATGGGGAGCGGGTTATGACAAATTTTCAGCGAGCTAAGTTATACATTTTGGCACTTGATTTAAAAGGGTGCTTGTACCTGAATCATTTTTCCCACTCACAAGGCGTGAGTCAGTTTTTTAAAGTGATTAGTCGTTTAGGTGATGGTTGGTTTTGGTATGTCATGCTCAGTATTGTTTGGTTGAGTCATGGTTTTACTTATTTGACTAAAATCGCTTATTTAATTGTGGCAGGCTCAGTCGGAACCTTACTCTATAAATTGCTCAAGCATAAGACTGTTCGCCCAAGACCTTATCAGGTGCATCAGGTGATAGTTTTGGGTGAGCGTCCGCTGGATCATTTTAGTTTTCCATCTGGACATACCTTGCATGCGGTGCTGGCAACCACAGTTCTTGGATACATTCAGCCGATTCTACTGATTTGCATGTTGCCATTTACGCTCTTGGTTGCACTTTCGCGCATGGTGCTGGGTTTGCACTATCCGACTGATGTAATTATTGGTGCCATTTTAGGTGGTACGGTGGCATGGGGGGTAATTTCCTGTGCGCCAATTTTTAATCTGGTGTTGTAAAACCTAGGTTGAGATTTTAAAGTAGCCACAGCTATACACAGACTAGGATAGATGATGGGCTTACGTTGGACAGATACAATCGATATCGCAATTGAATTACTGGAAGCACATCCAGATGTAGATCCACAGTGGGTTCGCTTCACGGATTTACACGCATGGATTTGTGCATTACCTGATTTTAGTGATGATCCAAATAAGTCAACAGAAGGCTTGCTTGAAGCCATTCAGATGGCTTGGATTGATGAAAGTAACTAAAAATAGTTAAAAACCCAAACTTTTACATTTTCTTAGCTGATTATTCCGATTGACATCGGTATAATGCGGCAAAAATTTATCCTGATTTTTTGAGTTAAGGAGCCAGACATGGCAATTGAACGTACTTTATCTATCGTAAAACCAGACGCTGTTGCTAAAAACCACATCGGTGACATTTTTGCTCGTTTTGAAAAAGCTGGCTTAAAAATCGTTGCAACTAAAATGAAACACCTTTCTCAAGCTGAAGCTGAAGGTTTCTACGCTGAGCACAAAGAACGTGGTTTCTTTGCTGACCTAGTTGCGTTCATGACTTCTGGTCCAGTGGTTGTTTCTGTTCTTGAAGGTGAAAACGCAGTTCTTGCTCACCGTGAAATCTTGGGCGCTACAAACCCTAAAGAAGCTGCTCCTGGTACAATCCGTGCAGATTTCGCTGTAAGCATCGATGAAAATGCTGCTCATGGTTCTGACTCAGTAGCATCTGCTGCTCGCGAAGTTTCTTACTTCTTCGCTCAAACTGAAGTTTGCCCACGCACTCGTTAATCGAGACACTTCAAACCAGATAAGTGTTATAATGCTTATCTGGTTTTTTTATTCTTGAAAATCTCTTGGCTAAAATACGGCCGTTCTTGTTTTTTCTTTGACATTGTTTAGGTAATACACATGGCTCTTGAAGCAGTTGGTTCATCTTTGGTTGTGGATGGACAAGACAACACCGCCACATTGCATCAGCCTGCGAATTCAGTGCAAAAAGTTAACTTACTTGGCATGTCACGGGCAGAACTCGAAAAATTCTTTGAAGATTTGGGCGAAAAAAAGTTTCGCGCAGGTCAGGTCATGAAATGGATTCATCAGTTCTTTGTGACTGATTTTGCTGAAATGACCAATATTTCAGGTAAACTTCGAGAAAAACTCGAGTCGCTTTGTGAAATTAAAGCACCTGAAGTTGTTCACCGTAATTACTCAAAAGATGGCACACGTAAATGGGTGTTCCGCGTGGGTGAGGGTGAAGGCTCTCTGGTTGAAACCGTATTGATTCCTGCGGAAGACAAAACAGGTTCACGTAAGACCTTGTGTATTTCATCACAAGTGGGCTGTGCACTGGATTGTTCATTTTGTTCAACAGGGAAACAAGGCTTTCAACGAGATTTGACCCCAGCCGAAATTATTGGTCAGCTGTGGATGGCAAACTTCTCTTATATGGAAGAGGTGCCTGTAGCAGAGCGCGAACGCTCAGTGACTAATGTGGTGATGATGGGTATGGGTGAGCCATTGCTCAACTACGATGCCGTATTAAGTTCAATGCGCATTATGCTGGATGACTTTGCTTATGGCATGTCCAAGCGTCGTGTGACTTTGTCCACTTCGGGGGTTGTGCCAAAAATTGATCAGTTGGCGCAAGATATTGATGTGGCTCTCGCCATTTCTTTACATGCACCAAATGATGAACTGCGTAACGAGCTTGTACCTATCAATAAAAAATATCCGTTAGAACAACTCATTACAGCTTGTCAGCGTTATATTGGTAAAGATGGTAATGAAAGTGCACGTAAGCACGTCACAATTGAATATGTCATGTTGGATGGTGTCAATGACCAACCTGAACATGCACAGCAGTTATTGAAATTATTAAAGAATTTACCAAGTAAAATTAACCTGATTCCTTTCAATCCGTTCCCGCATGCACCTTACGGTCGCTCAAGTCGTAACCGTATTATTGCATTCCAAAAAACTTTGTCAGATGCTGGCTTTGTCTGTACTATTCGTCAGACACGTGGCGATGATATCGATGCTGCATGTGGTCAACTGGTTGGTCAAGTGGCAGACCGTACCCGCCGCGCAGCACAGTGGCAAAAGAAAATCGCTGAAAAAAATGAGATTATACGCTCAAAAGGATAATAACCAACTGAGGTGTTTGGCGTGAAAAAAACGGTACAACATTGTGTGACATTATTTGGTTTAGGTCTCTTGGTAGTGAGTTTTCAGGGGTGTAGTACCCTGAGTTTATTGAAAAAAGATCAAACACCGACGTATGCTGATATTAGTACGCCAAGCGGTAAGTTTAAGCGAGATAAGAAAAAAGCTGCTGAAATTCGTGTGGAAATTGCAGCTGAATATTTGCGGACAGGTCAACTGGATGCGGCAAAACGTGCATTGGATGAAGTGTTTGAAGAAACTAGTCGCAATGTGCGGGCGAATATGCTGATGGCAGTGTTGCTACAGCAGGAAGGTAGTCCCGAAAATGTGGCGAAAGCCGAAGAATATTTTAAACGTGCAATTTCGATTGATCCCGAAGATGCACAAACGCGTAACAATTATGGGCGTTATCTGTTCCAGTTAGGGCGCTATAATGACGCGCTCGAACAACTCAAACTTGCAGCGACGACTTTGGGGTATGATCAGCGCGGGATGGCACTTGAAAATCTAGGTTTGACTTATATGAAACTAGGTGATGTGCCGAACGCTGAAAAAACATTCAGACAGGCGTTGCAGGTGAATCAAAACTCAGCAGTTTCGATGGTAGAGTTGGCAGACATTTTTTACCTGCGCCAACAATTTGCGCTTGCAACAGAAGCGTATGGTGATTATGTGCGTGTTGTTGGTGATAAAAACCAAAACGCACGAGGTCTATGGGTTGGTATTCGCGTTGCCCGCGCCAATGGCGATAATATGGGCATGCAAGTTTTGGTGAATCAATTGCGGGCTTTGTTCCCGAATAGCCAAGAATATCAACGTTATTTGCAATTACAGTACAGTACTGAGGCGGTATGGAAGTAAATCCAAATTCACAGCAATCGACGGGTACATCAGCAACCCCTAATACTTTAGGCAACGTTCAACGTCCAGGTGAATATTTACGTCATATCCGCCTTGCTCAAAAACGTGAATTGGCTGATGTGTCAAAAGCTTTGAATATGCCAGTAAAAACATTAGAAGCGTTAGAAGGGGATGAGTACAAATCATTGCCTGAAGCAACGTTTATTAAAGGTTATTACCGTGCATATGCGAAGTTTCTCAATGTTGATGCTTCGGCGATCATTCAGCGTTTTGATGAAATTTATGCCAATGATACGGGTTTATTACCAAATCATGCTTTAAAAGATTCACCGATTAAAATCATGGGCAAATTGCCTGGTTCAAACAGTGATCGCAATAAAAAGTGGTTAAAACGCATTCTGATTGCGATTGTGGTCATTGTTGTTGGAAGTTTGGTGGTTGTAGGGTTGCAAAAATGGGCAGCGAAAAAACAGCCAGCGCAGGCAAATCCACAATCTAATATGCAAGTTCTATCTGTGGATCCAAATGCAGCATCAACAAGTGATCAGTTGGATTTGAAATTTTCACAGCCAACTTCAGTAAATATTGTTGATTCAACTGGTAAGGTTCTGGCAACAGGTCGTCAATCTGAAGATTTAAGCCTGAAAGGTGTCTCACCATTCCAAGTTCGTTTAGATGATGCGAGTGTTGTGACTTTAAGTCTGAACAATGAAACTATTCCTTTAGGACCGTATACGGTAAATGGTAAGGCAGACTTCCGTTTATCACGTTAATGCAACAGAGTTGACCTAGTCATGATCGAAAATCCAATTAAACGCCGTCCAACACGTAAAATTCGTGTTGGTTCTGTGTATGTGGGTGGGGATGCGCCAATTTCGGTGCAAAGTATGACCAATACTGAAACTTGTGATGTTGATGCGACCGTAGCACAAATTGAACGTTGTGTTCAGGCAGGCGCAGATATCATGCGAGTTTCTGTACCTTCTATGGAGGCAGCAGAAGCCTTCGGTGCAATTCGTCGCCGCGTACAAGTGCCATTGGTTGCCGATATTCATTTTGATCACAAGATTGCACTGGCTGTTGCTGATTATGGCGCTGATTGTTTGCGTATCAATCCAGGCAATATCGGTTCAGACCAGAAAGTACGCGAAGTTGTTGCAGCAGCAAAACATCATGGTATTTCCATCCGTATTGGGGTGAATGCTGGGTCACTCGAAAAAGATTTGCAAAAAAAATATGGCGAACCAACTGGTCAGGCACTCCTTGAATCTGCGTTACGCCATATTGATATTTTAGATCGTTTAGACTTTCAAGAATTTAAAGTCAGCGTAAAAGCATCAAATGTATTTTTAACTTTGGATGCTTATCGTTTATTATCTCAACAAATTGATAATCCGTTACATTTGGGTGTGACCGAAGCGGGAATTTACCGCACAGGTACAGTCAAGTCAGCGATTGCTTTGGGTGGTTTACTGCTCGAAGGTATTGGCGATACCATGCGTATTTCCTTAGCTGCTGAACCCGAAGATGAAGTCAAAATTGGTTTTGATATTTTAAAATCACTTGGACTTCGTTCAAACGGCATCAATTTTATTGCGTGCCCAAGCTGTTCGCGTCAAGAATTTAATGTGATTAAAGTGATGCAGACCTTGGAGCAACGTCTAGAAGGTATTCGTACACCAATGGATGTTTCGGTAATTGGCTGTAAGGTCAATGGCCCAGGCGAAGCCAAAGAAGCCGATATTGGTGTGGTAGGGGCAAGCCCTCGTTCACTGGTTTATCGAAATGGCGAAAAAAGCCATCTCATCGATACCGATCAGTTAGTTGATGAAATCGAAACCATGGTTCGTCAACGTGTTCAAGAGCTTGAAGAAGCTAAAGCTAAAGAGATTATTCGTAGTTCATCATGAGTTCAATTGTCGCAATTAAAGGTTTTAATGACGTTCTTCCTTCACAAACACCAGCGTGGAGACGTCTAGAGCAGCATCTTGCATCGTTAATGGATGCCTATGGCTATCAACAAATCCGTTTGCCGATGGTTGAACATACGGGCTTGTTTAAGCGTGCGATCGGTGATGCAACCGATATCGTTGAAAAAGAAATGTACACCTTTTTTGACAAAGGGAATCCACCAGAGTCATTGACCTTACGTCCTGAAGGAACGGCAGGTTGCGTGCGTGCCATGCTCGAACATAACTTATTGCGTGGCGCAACACCTCGTGTGTGGTATATCGGGCCAATGTTCCGTTATGAAAAACCACAAAAAGGTCGTTACCGCCAGTTCCATCAGTTTGGTGTTGAAACCTTTGGTGTTGCAACGCCAGATATCGATGCTGAACTCATTTTGATGACTGCACGTTTATGGCAGCGCATGGGTGTGGCGGATAAAGTTCAACTTGAACTCAACACACTGGGTGAAGTGGATGAGCGTACAGAATACCGTAATGCTTTGGTTGAGTTTTTGACTGCGCAAAAAGATGAATTGGATGAAGATTCTCAGCGTCGTTTAGGCACGAACCCACTACGTATTTTGGATTCGAAAAACGAACGTACTCAACAAATTCTTGAAAATGCACCGAAATTGCATGACTTCCTGAAAGAAGACACCATGCAGCATTTTGCTCAGTTACAGCAATATTTGACTGATGCAGGTGTGAAGTTTGTGATTAATCAAAAACTGGTTCGTGGTTTGGATTATTACAACAAGACTGTATTTGAGTGGACAACTACACACTTAGGTTCACAAGGCACAGTCTGTGCGGGTGGACGTTATGATGGTCTGGTTGGTCAACTTAAAGGAAAGGCTGATCAGTCTGTGCCTGCAGTTGGTTTTGCCATGGGGATGGAACGTTTATTGTTATTGCTTGAACAAGTAGAGCAAGAACAAATCGTTCGTGATTGTGAAGTCTTCTTGTTGGCTGATCCAGTTTGTCAAGGCAAAGGATTGGTATTGGCAGAGCAACTTCGCAATCAGCTTGAAGCAGCAAATAGCAAGATTCGTGTGAAAACAGGTTCTCAGGGCAGTATGAAAAGCCAAATGAAAAAGGCAGATCAGTCTGGAGCAGTATTTGCTATGATCTTGGGTGAGCGCGAGTGGGAAAATCAGCAAGTGAGTCTGAAAACTTTGGCAACTGCTGAGCAGGTTGAGCTGAAGATTGCCGATATTGTGCCATTTTTAATTGAAAAATTTGCCGAATAAGCCGCATAGGAACGTCAGAAGGACAGTCACATGAGTGCACTAACACAAGAAGAGCAACTTGATAATCTTAAATCACTGGGCAAGAAATATGGTTCTGCTGCGGTCAGTGGTATTCTGGTTGCATTGATTGCATTTTTTGGCTGGAATTACTGGCAGAAAAAACAAATGAATGGCGCGCAGAATGAAACTGCGCGTGTTCAGCAGTTAATGGATGAAGCGCAGAGTTTGGCAGGTGATCAAACTGCCTACAATAAACTGGCACCTTCTGCGGATACAATTCTGAAAAAGAACCCAGATTCTGTGCAAGCCATTCAAGCTGAATTGGTCATGGCGAAAGTCGCATTTGATCAAGGTGACTACGCATCAGCAGAGCGTGAACTGAAAAAAGTACAAAATGTGAAGGTGGATGATGAAGGTTTACTTCAGTTAGCTAACCTGCATTTAGCATATGCACAAGCAGCACAAAAAAAATATGATGATGCTTTAAAAACATTGGATTTGATTAAAGTCCCAGCGTTTAAAGCCTCAGCAGATGAAGCACGTGGTGATATTTACGTTGCAAAAAATGATATTGCTCAAGCACGCAAAGCGTATCAAAGTGCATGGGATGCCGTTGTTGCGCGTAAACAAGAACGACAAATTTTACAAATTAAACTCGAAAGTGTTGGCGTTTTAGTGAATGATTCGGATATCGAACGCCCAATTTTGAAAACACAAGTGGATGAATCTTAAATGAATAAGAAATTAACCATACCGTTTGCGCTAACACTTGCAGCAGTTGCTTTGGTTGGCTGCTCTAGCAATAAAACCAAAGTGGAAGAAATTAAGCCCAATAAGCTTCCAAAAATCGTGCAAGCGAAAACTTTAGTTCCTGTGTTTTCTGAACATGTGAGTCCAACCGATAAAAATGATCCATTGCGTTTGCAAATGGGAGCAGACAATGGTGTCATTTTCTTGGTTGATCCAAAAGGTTATGTAGAAGCCTACAAAGGTAAACAACGTCTTTGGTCAACAAAAATTACTAAAAAACACGGCTTAAGTGCGGGTGTTGAAGTGGGTGAAGGCATTGTTGTCGTTGGCAATGAAAAAGGTCAGCTGTTTGCGCTTGATGAAACTTCAGGTCAAATCAAGTGGTCGGCACAACTTTCAGGTGAAATTATTGCACCGTCACTTGTTCAGGCAGGACGTGTGATTACTGTTAGCAACGATGGCAATGTCTATGCGCATGATGTCAGCACAGGTCAGCAGTTGTGGACATATCGTTTACCGAACGTCCCTTTTAGCTTGCGTGGACGCGCAGCGCCTGTCATGCTTGACCCAAATAATGTCCTGATTGCGACATCAAATTCGTATGTCTATATCATTGATGTCATCAGTGGTGTGCCACGTTTACAGCGTCGTGTTTCTGTTGCGGAAGGTCGTTCAGATGTTCAACGCTTGAATGACATTAGTGGCGATCCTGTGATGATGGGTCAGTATATGGTTACAACCAGTTACCAAGGACAAGTCATGGTCACCGATCTTGCACAGCAACAGGTGCTGTGGAGTGAAAATGCCAGCAGTGATCAACGTCCAGAAGTGACACAAAATAAAGTCTTTGTCAGCACTACCGATGGCAAAGTGATTGCTTATGATTTGATGAGCGGTCAAAAACTTTGGGAAAATACTCAGCTTCTGCATCGTAATCTAAGTAACCCTGTCATGTTGGGTTCTGACCTTGTGGTTGGGGATTATGAAGGTGCTTTGAGCTTATTAGACCCAAATACAGGTAATTTGATTGGTCGTTCCAACACTAAGGGACAAGTTACGTCCTTACGAGTGATTGACAACCAACTTTATGTTTCAACTCAAAAGGGCGCGTTAAGCGTTTGGCAGAATCGTTAATTTATGAAACCCGTTATTGCGCTGATTGGGCGTCCGAATGTCGGAAAATCAACGTTATTTAACCAGATAACCAAAAGTCGTGACGCACTGGTTGCCGACTTTGCTGGTCTGACTCGTGACCGCAAATATGGTGATGCAGTTTTCCAAAACAAATCGTTCATTGTGGTTGATACTGGGGGTATCGGCGAGAGTGAACAGGGCATTGATGCCTACATGGCAGAACAGTCCAAAACAGCCATTCACGAAGCTGACATGATTATCTTCGTGGTGGATGCGCGTGCGGGATTATTGGCATCTGATGAGCAAATTGCTCGTGAACTACGTACTTTAGGTAAAAAAGTCCACTTGGTTGCCAACAAAGTGGATGGTGTACATGCTGAAGCGGCTGTTGCTGAGTTCTTTAAACTTGGTTTTGGTGAGCCGTTACATGTGGCTGCAAGTCACGGTCGTGGCGTAGCGCAAATGCTTGAAGATGTGTTGGAAGATGTTCCTGAAGATGAAAATCCTGAGGAACATGACAAGGCGACAGGTCTGCGTTTGGCGATTATTGGTCGTCCGAATGTGGGTAAATCGACTTTGGTCAACCGTTTATTGGGTGAAGACCGTGTGGTGGCATTTGACCAACCAGGCACAACCCGAGATTCAGTCTATATTCCATTTGAACGTGATGGTCGTCAGTACACCTTGATTGATACAGCAGGTGTACGTCGTAAAGGTAAAGTCGATGAAATGATTGAGAAATTCTCAGTCGTGAAAACTTTACAAGCGATGAAAGATGCCCATGTTGTGGTTGTGGTTCTCGATGCGCGTGAAGGCGTGGTTGAACAGGACTTGCACCTTATCGGCTATGCACTTGAAGCAGGTCGTGCCATGGTGATTGCCATTAACAAATGGGATAACATGACCGAATATGATCGCAAGCAATGTAAACTCGATGTTGAACGTCGTTTTGACTTTATTCCTTGGGCACGTATTCACCTGATTTCAGCATTGCATGGCACAGGTGTTGGTGAGTTGTATCCATCGATTCACCGTGCTTATGAGTCGGCAAATCTGAAAGTTTCTCCTGCGAAATTGACCCAGATCTTGAATGATGCGACAGAAGCGCACCAACCCCCAATGATCAGTGGTCGTCGTATTAAAATGCGTTATGCGCATATGGGCGGACAAAATCCACCGACTATCGTCATTCACGGTAACAAAGTGGATAAAACGCCTGCGGATTATCGTCGTTACCTAGAAAACGTATTCCGTAAAGTATATAAGCTTGAAGGAACACCTGTTCGTATTGAGTTTAAAACCTCTGAAAACCCATTTGAAGGACGTAAGTCACAAATGGATGAGCGTGTTGCTGCACGTCGTCGCCGTTATATTCAGAAATTTAAGAAAGCGGAAAAGAAATTTAAACGCTAATCGATATCAAGCCATCTTCGGATGGCTTTTTTTATGGTGTACAAATATTGAGAAGATATAGAGTCTTTATACTTTTAGCGTATCTTTTATAGAAACTTATTGTTTTCATTTTTTTTTAAATGTTTTTTTGCTATTTTAGCGCCCTTGTTTATTTATAATAGATTCCATTTTTTGGTCAGTCCGAGGTAGAGTGTGAACTTAGAATTACAAGTACAACAACTCTATAGTACAGCTCATGATGCCGATTTACAGGCCCTGCAAGCAATTCCTGCGATGCAGCGTCGTCGGCTGTCTGCCTTGGCAAAACTGGCATTCAATAGTGCAATACAGGCTTTAGAGGGGCAGCAAGTCGACTATATGGTCTGGGCATCGCATTTTGGGGATGAGCAAAAAACAATCAGTATTTTGCAGGATATCTTACAAGCACAAACACCCTCACCGACACAGTTTTCGACCTCTGTACATAATGCGATTGCGGGTTTGTATTCTATTTTGTATCAGGATGCCACACCTTCAACCAGTTTAAGTTGTTCATGGTCAGAAGCAGTGGTGGAAGCCTATGCATTTTTAAAAACGCATCCGACAGCACAGCGAGTATTGGTGGTGTATTACGATGCGCCGTTGCCAGAAGTCTATCAAGGAGTCGCTCATTTTGAAGCGTTTTCCATGGCTGCCATTGTGACTTTAGCAGAACCTAATCTTCGTTTGAATCCCTTGATACATTCGGACTTGAGCAATCAGGAACCTGAGCAGGATGCTCTGGAGTTTGTACAGTTTTGGCAATCCAATCAGCCTCAATCAGCCTCAGGGAAGTGGCAACGATGTTAAAAGGCAAAGCTAAACAGCGTTTAAATTACATGTGGCGCATGGCGGCTACAGGCTTGGGTTTTGCCAGTTTTGGCGTAGGTGGTGTTGCCATTGGAACCGTGATTGCACCTGCCGTAAAACTGTATACCTCTGATCCAAAGCGGCGGGTTGAACTGACCCAACAAGTGATTCGGCATGGGTTTCATGGATTTATTGAAACCATGACCAAGCTTGGGGTGATGACTTACAGTGTGGAAGGCTTAGATAAACTACAAAACAGTCAGCAGGAACTGGTGATTGCCAATCATCCGACGCTGATTGATGTCATGCTGTTGATTGGTCTGATGCCCAAAGCCAATTGTGTAGTGAAACAGGCACTTTGGCAGAATCCGTTTACCCGAGGCCCTGTGCAAAATGCCGCCTATATTTTAAATGCAGGCTCAAAACAGTTTATTCAGGATTGTGTGCAGCGTTTGCAGGAGCCCGATGCAGCATCATTGGTGATTTTCCCTGAAGGAACACGGACTGAAAAAGATCAGATGCTCAACGAATTTCAACGTGGTGCAGCCAATATTGCCTTACGTGCCCAAGTGCCGATTCGCCCTGTGCTGATTCGCTGTAGCCCCTCGACGCTCACTAAAAATGAAAAGTGGTATCACATTCCCAGCGAGCCTTTTCATATTCAGATACAGGTACTTGATCCGATTCGGATTGAGGACATTTTAGCAGATACAACGGTTTCGCCAAAAAATGTGCGTGCCTTGAATCAGTATTTATATCAACTATTTAACCAAGAGTTATCTACACATGAGTAATCTTGCTGACGAGCTAAAACAGATGATTATCGATGTTTTGGCACTCGAAGATATTTCGATTGACGATATTGATGATGAAGCCCCTTTGTTTAATGAAGGTTTAGGGCTAGATTCAATTGATGCCTTAGAGTTAGGTTTGGCGCTGAAAAAACGCTATAACATCCATTTAAATGCTGAGTCAGATGACACCAAACAGCATTTCAGTTCAATTCAAAGTTTAGTGAAGTTGGTTGAAAGTCAGGCCAGTTAAGGGGGAAAAATGTTAACTCAAGAGCATATTTTGGCTCAGCTACGTGAGTGGATGGAAGATCTGTTTGAGATTGAGCCTGAAAAAATTCAAATGAACTCGAATCTGTATTCAGATCTTGATGTCGACAGTATTGATGCCGTCGATTTGATTGTGAAAATCAAACAACTGACAGGCAAGCAGGTTAAACCTGAAGATTTTAAAAATGTACGCACCATTGAAGATGTGGTGTTGGTCATTCAAAACATGTCGAAAGAATGTCAAAACTCGTAAAACTGGCAACAGCCATCGTGTTGGTGGTGTATCCGTTTTTAGTGGGTTGGAGTTTATCTCATGGGAAGCTGTGGGAGATCAGCCTGTTGCTGCTTGTGGTGGGGGTCATTCGTTATTTTAGCGCCCGACAAAGTCCGTTATTGCCTTTGACTTATTTGGCGATGCTGTGTGGCGGTTTAAGTTTATTGCTGCGCAATCAGGCATGGCTCAAGCTGTATCCTGTTGCGATGAGTTTGGCCGCACTCACGATTTTTGCACTGACACTCTGGCGACCGCCTTCTATGATTGAGCGTTTTGCCCGTGTTTTTGAGCCTGATCTTCCTGAGTCAGGTGTGCGCTGGACGCGTAAAGTCACTCAAGTGTGGTGTGGTTTTTTTGTGATCAATGCCTTGATTGCACTTTGGACGGTATATTTTGCCCCAATGCAGGTTTGGGTGCTGTATAACGGTTTAATTTCTTATTTGCTTATGGGCATTTTGCTTACCGTCGAGTTTATTTTGCGTAAGCGCCAACAACGACGACATCAACCATGAAACTGTGCCATTTTAACGATTATTTAACAGCAGATACGCCGCTGTGTTTTGATGCACCACTCAACAGTTTGAGTTTTGCTGAATTTTGGCAGGATGTTGCCAGTCAGTCACAGGCAATTCAACAATTGCCTGAATCGAGTTTTGCCTTGTGGCAATCAGACAGTTACGAATTTTTGGTGCTGTTTTTTGCGGTGTTGCTCGCCCATAAATGCTTAATTCTGCCACCCAATCAGGTACAGCAGTTACAGCAGCAGTTGGCTGAACAGGGCATTGCTTTTATTCAGCGCCAACGCGTTTTAACGCTTGAGCCAATTCAGCCGTTGTCTGACCAATCGCTGAAAGAGAGTGAAATTGTATTTTTTACCTCAGGTTCAACGGGTACGCCCAAGCAGATTTTACGTTCTTTACAGCAGTTACTGTGTGAAGTTCAGGGTTTGGCGCAAAGTTTTGAGCTACCTCAAACTGCAGTTGCGGTTGCTACGGTCAGTCATCAGCATATTTATGGTTTGTTGTTTAAGGTCTTGTTACCGCTTGCCACAGGACGCAGTTTCTACCGTGAGCAGTTGATTTACCCTGAATATGTTGTGCAATTGCAACAGCGTTTTGCTGACATTCAGTTGCCCAATTATGTGATTTCAAGTCCTGCATTGTTGAAGCGTTGGCCGAGTGATGTGCTGCTTGAGCATTGTGCAGCGTTGTATTCATCAGGTGGCAAACTTGAAGATGGTGTGCGTGCTGGGGTGAATGTTCCGATTACTGAAATCTTTGGCAGTTCGGAAACAGGTGGAATTGCTCACCGTGCGGCAGATCATGCAGTATGGCAACCTTTTGCCGATGTCGAAATTCGTAGTGACGAGCAGCAACAGTTGTGGATGCGTAGCCCGCACGCTTGCGATGCCGATTGGGTTGCAACAGGGGATCGTGCTGAACTGCTTGAACCGAACAATCTACAGAGTGCATTTCATTTATTGGGACGTATGGATCGCATTGTAAAGCTTGAAGAAAAGCGCCTGAGTCTAGATGAAATTGAAAGTAAGATTTTACAGCTCGATGCAATCAGTCAGTGTCATGTGTTACTGATTGAGCGTGAGCAGCGTCAACTTTTGGTTTGTGTAGCGGTGTTGAATGATGCTGCTCGAGATGTGTTGCAACAGCAAAGTAAGCACCAGTTTGTTACTCAGCTTAAACAACAATTGCAGCCGTTATTAGAGCGGATAGCCATTCCTCGCCAGTGGCGTTTTTTGAGTCAGTTACCGATGAACAGCCAGTCGAAATTAAATAAACCTGACCTGATTAAACTGTTTCAAGATGCCAATCAGCCTGTGGTTTTGTCACGGCAACAGCAGGATGAGCAGCACATTTTTCAATTGGAATTCCCCACTGAATTGAATTGTTTTAAGGGACATTTCCCGAATTTTCCGATCTACCCTGGTGTTGGGCAGATTGCATTTTTACAACATTTTGCACGCGAACTTTGGGCAGACTTGCTGTGGTGTCAGGGCTTTGAACAATTGAAGTTTCAAGACCTGATTCGCCCTTATCATGTGTTGCAGCTCAGTCTGAGCCGTAAGCAGCATAAAGTCAGTTTTGAATTAAAGCATGCAGACAAAAATATTGCTTCAGGGCGGTTATTGTTTGCAGTTGAGGAGAATGCTACGTCATGAGCTATCGTGCTGCCCTGATGATTCCTGTATATAACCATCCACATTATATTGCGGACTTGGTGGCGTATTTGAGCCAGTTTGCCTTGCCGATTGTATTGGTCAATGATGGCAGCGATGCTGAAACCACCCAAATTTTACATGATTTGGCTGCCCAATATGCCGATGTGGTCTTGGTGGAGCATGCGCAAAATATGGGGAAAGGTCAGGCGGTCATGACAGGTTTACGCCGAGCGGCTGAACTAGGCTGTAGCCATGCCTTGCAACTTGATGCCGATGGTCAACACCACTGGCAGGATGTTGCCAAGTTTCTGGCTGTGTCGGAGCAACATCCCGAGTCAATGGTCATTGGTCAGCCGATCTTTGATGACAGCGTTCCGAAAAAACGTCTGTATGGACGTTATGCCACACACATTTGGGTGTGGATCAACAGTCTGTCACTGGAAATTCATGACAGCATGTGCGGTTTTCGCGTGTATCCGTTGGCAGCTACACTGGCGATTATGGATCGGGTCGAGTTGCCTGCACGTATGGGCTTTGACAGTGAAATTTTAGTGCGTCTAAGCTGGGCAGGGGTACATTTTGAAAATATCGCAACGCCTGTGATTTATCCTGAACAGGGCATTTCCCATTTCCGTTTGTGGGAAGACAACTGGGTACTTACCAAAATGCATACCCGCCTGTTTGCAGGTATGTTGTGCCGCTTACCACGCCTACTGCCACAGCGCCTGAAAGGTCGTGATTGATGTCTGATTCACGTCCACCTGCATGGAATGAAATCAAGGAAAAAGGCGGTGTGCTGCCTTTACTGTTGGTGCTTTGGCTATATCGCCTGTTTGGACGTTGGCTGATTCAGGTACTGCTGTATGTAGTGGTGATGTGGTACTGGCTGTTGTCGCCAAGTGCGCGTCAGGCTTCGCTGGACTATTTGCAAAAGCTACATGGTTTTGCGGGGGCGCAATCCCCATTTCAGCAGATGCCGACATGGCAGCATAGCTATCGGCATTTTATTGCCTTTGCAGAGGCCATTGTTGACAAAATGCAGGGTTGGCTCGGGGAAATTTCCGAGCAACGTCTACAAATTCATGGTCATGAACATTTGCACCGTCACTATGGGCAGGGGTTGATTATTCTGGTGTCGCACTTTGGCAATATTGAATTGTTGCGTGCGCTCAAGTCCGAACATCAACAGAAAATCAATGTCTTGGTCTATCAGAAACATGCCGACAAGTTTAACGCCTTCCTGCGAAAAATCAGTTCCAAATCCAATGTCTCCTTGATTTCAGTAGATGAACTGGGTATGGAAACCACCATGATTTTGCAGGACAAACTGGATGCAGGTGAGTGGGTGATGATTGCTGCTGACCGTGTGCCTGTGCATTCGCAGCGCATACAGATTTTGAGTTTTTTAGGGCAAGATGCCCCGTGGTCACAGGGCGCATGGATTTTAGCCAACTTGCTGAAAGTGCCTGTGATTGCCAGTTTTTGTTATCGCGTACAGCATAATTTTGAAGTGCATTTTCATCCGATTGCCGAGCGTGTGGATTTACCCCGCAAAGCACGTTTACCTGAGATGGCGGTTGTAACACGCAAGTATGTCGATTTGCTCGAGCAGCATTGCTTACGTGCGCCATATCAGTGGTTTAATTTTTATCAGTTTTGGAATATTAAAAAATGACAACGCTCATTGTTGGAGAACAGCCTTTAAGCATCGAACAGGTGCTGCAAGTCGCACAGCAAAAAATGCCTGTGGCACTGCCCAACTCAAAAGAATGGCGTGAATTAATTCAACGTGGTGCAGATTTTCTCGATCAACTGCTCGATGAAGATGGCGTGATTTATGGCGTGACCACTGGTTATGGCGATTCTTGTCTGGTCGAAATTCCGAAACATCAGGTGAATGAGTTACCCCTCCAGCTTTCGCGTTTTCATGGTTGTGGGATGGGTGAGAATCTTGATTTAGTGACGGCACGTGCGGTGTTGTTGGTTCGTTTATGTTCTTTGGCGCGGGGTTATTCGGGTGTGTCACTGGCGCTGTTAGAGCGTTTGGTGTGGATGCTGAATGAAAATATTGTGCCTGTGATTCCATCGGAAGGTTCTGTTGGCGCAAGTGGTGATTTAACCCCGTTGTCGTATATTGCAGGGGCGCTAGTCGGTGAGCGTGATGTGTACTGGCAAGGGCGGATTGTCCCGATGCAGCAGGTTTATCAGCATTATCAGATGGAGCCACTTTGCTTACGCCCGAAAGAAGGTCTGGCACTGATGAATGGCACAGCAGTCATGACGGCAATTGCCTGTTTGAACTATAAAAAAGCTGAGCAAACGGCGTATGCGGCAACCCTGATTACTGCGCTGAATGTCTTGGCACTGGAAGGTAATCCGAGTCATTTTGATGAAGTGCTGTTTGCGCAAAAACCGCATGTCGGACAGCAGAAAATTGCCAGCATTTTACGTCAGGTGTTGAATTCGGAAGTACAAACCGAGCGCCAAAGCCCACGTTTGCAAGACCGTTATTCGCTACGCTGTGCGCCGCATGTGATCGGGGTATTTGAAGATTCCAAAGTCTGGCTACGTCAGTTTATTGAAAATGAGCTGAATTCGAGTAATGACAATCCGCTGATTGATCCAGTGAATTTACGTGTGTTGCATGGCGGGCATTTTTATGGTGGGCACATTGCCCAAGCCATGGACAGCCTGAAACTAATGGTGGCGAATATTGCCGATTTGCTCGATCGTCAGATGGCGCAGTTGGTGGATCATAAAATGAATCATGGTTTACCCCGTAATCTGACAGGTGCAGAAGCCGAGCGTTTACCGCTAAATCATGGTTTTAAAGCGGTACAAATCGGGGTGTCGGCTTGGACTGCCGAAGCCTTGAAGCAAACCTTACCTGCTTCTATTTTCTCACGCTCAACCGAATGCCATAACCAAGACAAAGTTAGCATGGGCACCATTGCCGCACGTGATGCAACGCGTGTTCTGATCTTGACGGAACAGGTTGTGGCAGCACTGTGCTGTGCCAGTGTACAGGCGATTCATTTGCGTGGGCTGACCGAGCAACTCAGCTCTATATTGCAGCAGTTTGTTGCATGGACATTGCAGAGCTTTACTCTGGTTAAAGAAGACCGACCATTACAATACGATTTGCAACAGATTGTTGATCGTTTCGAGCAGTTACAGTTGTTGAATAGTGCATGGTTCAACCAAGTGGAGAATGCAGATGTATGCTGAGGTGACCCTTGATGTCCCGTTTCATGATGTGGACAGTATGAATGTGGTGTGGCACGGACATTATTTAAAATATTTTGAAATTGCCCGTTGTCACTTGCTGGATCAGTTCGGCTATAACTATCTGCAAATGCAGGAATCGGGGTATTTGTGGCCCGTGATTGAAAGTCATGTGCGCTATGTCTACGGCATCCAGTTTCAACAGAAAATTCGGGTACGTGCCATTTTAAAAGAATGGGAAAACCGCCTGAAAATTGATTATCTGGTGTTTGATGCCGAAACAGGCAAGCGTCTGACCAAAGGCTACACCACACAGGTGGCGGTCAATGCCAAAACCCGCGAACTGTGTCTGCAATCTCCACAAGTGTTGTTTGATCGCTTAGAAGCATGGTCAGGCTTTCAGCCGACAGGAGCAACAAAATGAAATTCAACACCCGTGCTATGTTTTGTGCTGGCATATTCGCGGCTGCCAGCAGTCAAACTGTTATTGCTGCACCGATCAATGAAGTCCGTGACATTTTTCAGCAAGTTTCTGCAACGCCTGTGGTGCATGCACAGTTTGAACAGCAGAAAAAACTGACCTCATTGAACAAAACCTATGTCTCAAAAGGCAATGTGGTGTTTAGCAAACAGCAGGGTGTCCTCTGGCAGATGCAAAGCCCAGTCAAAGCAGATTTGGTGGTGACACCACAAAAATTGGTACAGAAAACCCAGCGTACCATGAGCCAGATCAATGTGCAGCAGTCGCCGTATGGTTCGGTGGCAACCCTGTTTTTACAGTTGATGGCAGGCGATGAAAAAGCCTTAGCCAGCAATTTTAATATTGTCAGTGCCACACATAACAATCAGGCTTGGGCAGTGACCTTAACCCCGAAAAGCAGCCTGTTCAAAAAACTGTTTAATCAGGTCAATGTGCAAGGTGGACGCTATGTCAACCAGATCGTGATTCAGGAAAAAGACCGCAACATCACTCAAATTCGCTTTAGTCAGCAAACTAGCCAACCTCACAACCTAACAGCCCAAGAACATGCGTTATTCCAATTGGCAAAATAAGGCCTTTGCCATTTGGCTGGTCATTTTACTGTGCTGTGCAGTCAGCATGGGCTGGTTGTGGCTGAAAAAAGACATTCATATTCAGACCAATATTTTTGCGTTGTTGCCGAAGTTTAGTCAGCAGGAAGGTTTGGCAGACACGCAGCAGTATATGAATCAGCAGCTCAACAACAAGCTGTTCGTGGTGTTGGATGCCAAAAATAGTCAGGCACTGGATCAGGCAACGCAACGCTTGCAGCAGCAAGTGACCAAGAGTGGTCTGATTCAGCCATTACGTCCACAGTTTGACAGTGAGCAGTTTGGCAGGGTGCTGTTTCAGCATCGGGCAGGCTTGCTGACATCACAAGATCGGCAGTTGCTCCAGCAAAAAGATTATGCGGCTTTGTCCGATCAAAGTTTGCTGCAACTGATGAGTCCAGGAATGCCTGTCACTGCACAGTTGTTGCAGCATGATCCATTGTTGTTATTTCCGCGTTATGCGATGGGACTGGCGCAGCACAATACTCAAAATATTCAGCTAGAGCAGGGCTTTGCCACCTTGCACGATGCCAATAAGGTCTCGCGCCTGTTGGTACTTGAACTGAAAGACAGTCCATATAACATTGATTATCAAGAAAAAGTCTCGAAGTGGATTGAACAGGTTAAACCACAACTACAGGCAGATCAGGTGGTCAGTCACTGGACGGGGACACTGATTTTTGCCAGTTTCGGTACGCATTCGGCACAACAGGAAATTTCCACCATTGGTCTAGGTTCAAGTCTAGGGCTGATTTTCTTGGTGTGGTTCGGTTTCCGTTCATTGCGCCCGATGCTGACCGAATTTATTGCGGTGAGTAGTGGCAGCTTGGTGGCACTTGCGGTCACGCATACATGGTTTGGGGAAATTCACCTGATTACGCTGGTGTTTGGTGCCAGTCTGATCGGGGTGTGTGTCGATTTCTCGTTTTACTTTATGGCTTTGCAGTCACAGCATCGTCAGCTCAAAGGTTTTCAGATTCTCACGCCATTGTTACCAAGTCTGTTTATGGGGTTGTTGACCACCGTGGCAGCTTATCTGGTATTGAGTTTCACACCATTTCCGGGGTTTCGTCAGATTGCGCTGTTTTCGATGGTCGGTCTGATTTCGGCATGGATTACCAGTATTCTGCTGTTACCGCGCTTGCCACCGCTGAATGCTGAACCTGCGATTCGACGTTTACACTGGATTGGTCAGGCGCGTGAATATTTTCAGGCAAAGACCAGCTTACGTTATATCAGTATTGTGGCTATTTTGCTGGTGGCTGGCTTGAGTGTCCTTCGTCTGCAAAGTAATGATGATATTCGTAATTTGCAAAGTATGAATGCGCAGCTCAAGCAGGAAGACCAGTACATTCGTCAGCGTTTTTCACAGCAGCAGGCGACTGATTATTTTGTGATTCATGCACAGTCCGCGACGCAGTTGGAACAACGAGAACAGCAGCTCATTCAACAATTACAACAGTTACAGACGCAAGGCAAACTGCAAGGTTTTCAGGCGCTCGGTCAATGGCTTCCTTCGCAAACTGAGCAGCAGCAGAATAAACAATTGCTGATGCAGATTCCTGCTTCTGCCCTGACTGTTTATGCCAAAGCGCTAGACTTACCTGTCGCAGAAATTCTGACATGGCAAAAACAATTGCCACAGCAGCCACTGCTGACCATTCAGGATTTTCGTCAGCATCCGCTATATTTCTTACAGCCAAATGCCAAAGAACGTTTGGTGTTGTTGCAAGGCATTCATGATGTAATCGCCTTAAAGCAGCTACAAACGGCAGATGTGCAGTTGCAGCAACCGATCACCACATTGTCCAACATGTTCCGCGATTATCGGGTGCAGGCACAGTGGTTATTGCTCGTGGCGCTGATTGGTTTGGCTGTGGGTTTGGGGGCGATTTACGGCTTGCGTTCGGTGTTGCCCTTGGTGCTCCCTGTCAGTCTGGCACTTCTCACGACGTTTGCGATTCAGGCATGGCTCGGTGTGGAAATTAATGTGTTTAGCATTATGGGCACTTTCCTGATTATCGGGATTGGGGTCGACTATGCGATTTTCTATCGGCACGGGCATGATCATCCCAAAGTGGTCAGCATGGCCTTATTTCTGTGCATGTTGTCGACCTTGCTCGGTTTTGGCTTGCTGTCGTTTAGTCATACCTATGCCATTCACTGTTTTGGTTTAACCGTACTGTTGGGCGTAATTTTTTCTTTTATTTATGCCACTTTATTTACCATGGCTGATCCGCATCATCAGGTCATCAGCACACTAAAAATACAAACGGAGTCAGATTCAAAATGACCGAATTACAATTACAGCACACCGATGTTTTGATTATTGGGGCAGGCCCATCAGGCAGTTCAGCCGCCGCCTTGCTGCGTAAAAAAGGCTATCAGGTGGTGATTTTGGAACGTCAGCATTTTCCACGTTTCTCGATTGGCGAATCGTTATTGCCACAATGTATGGTGTTTTTAGAAGAAGCAGGATTGCTCGACACGGTGCGTGAGCATGTTGAGGAATTTGCTTTTCAATATAAAAATGGCGCGAGTTTTTTGCGTGGTCAGCAGCGCAGTTTTTATGATTTTCGTGAGAAGTTTAGCGCAGGGCCAGGCACGACGTGGCAGGTACGCCGTGCGCCATTTGATCAGCTTTTGGCAAATCAGGCACAAGCCGATGGCACAGACATTCGCTATGGGCATGAAGTGATCGCGGTGGATATTGAGGCCGAGCAGCCTGTACTCACCGTGCGCGATGAAGCTGAAAATGTCTATCAGATTCAGGGCAAGTTTTTGCTAGATGCCAGTGGTTTTGGGCGCATCTTGCCAAAATTCTTGGACTTGGAAAGTCCGTCCGATTTCCCCGTGCGCCGTGCAGTCTTTACCCATATTGAAGATGGTATTTTGGATGATCCTGAATTTGATCGGGAAAAAATCCTGATTACCGTGCATGAGAAAGATCACCGTGCATGGTACTGGCTGATTCCATTTGCCGATGGTCGCTCTTCATTTGGCGTGGTGGCAGAGCAGAGCTTCTTTGATCACTATGGTTATACAGGCACAGATACGCCTGAAGCTTTAGAGTCTTTGTTTAAAACGATTTTACAGGATGATCCTGCGCTATCGCATCTGCTGCGACGTGCCCAGTTTGATACCCCTGTGCGGACACTGGTGGGTTACTCCGCTAATGTCAAACATTTGGCACAGAAGAATTATGCCTTGCTTGGCAATGCAGGCGAGTTTTTAGATCCTGTGTTTTCATCGGGTGTGACCATTGCGTTGAAGTCATCCAGTTTGGCTGTGCCACTGGTTGAACGAGTTCTGCAAGGTCAAGCGGTTGACTGGTTGGCAGAGTATGAAAAGCCGTTGCGCCAAGGCATTCAGGTGTTCCGTGCTTATGTCGAGTCATGGTATAGCGGTGAATTTCAAGAGGTGGTGTTTAGCCAGAACCAGCATGTGAAATTACGTGAAATGGTGGCTTCTTTACTGGCAGGTTATGCATGGGATGCCAGCAATCCGATTCATAAAAATGCCAAACGCCGCCTGACAATGATTGCCGAGTATTGTCGTGAAGGCTTGCCTCAGGAACAGCTTTTAGGAGGCTAATATGCACAGATACGGACGGATTGTTTTGCTCGGGCTGGTGTGTAGTTTGAGTGCCTGTCAGTCGTTTTATCCCAAAGCACCTGCATTGGCTGCACCAGCATGGCAGGCGCAGCAGTACCAGCGCCAAGATCAGGTCGAAGTACAGTGGAAACAGCAAAGTTTTAGTTTTCTGCTCTATCAGCAGCAGCAAGGTAAAAACCTTAGCATGTTGGGACTGAGTCTGACAGGACAGGTGTTGTTTAAACTGCAATTTGATGGGCAAAAGGTCAAGGTGGAACAACGGATTGAGCAAATGCGCTTGTTGCCATTTGACTTTGTGGTGCGTGATATTTTATTTGCGACTTATCCCAAGTTTGCAGAATCAGGACAGCCCGATGTTGAAGTCAAACAGCAGGGTGATACCCAGCAAATCGAGATTGCCCAGCAGCATGTACTGACCATTCAAAAGCAGGCAGACAGTATTCAACTGGACAATTTACATGTACCGTACACCATTGTCTTTAGCCCAATCGATGATGCTTTACAGGCAGGAAATTAATGTCAGCGCAGATTCAACATTTAACCGCCGTCGGCATTCAGTGTAGTGCCAGTTTATCGGCTTTGGGCGCTCGTGCACAGGATGTGCGCCAAGCCTTGACCCAACGTGAAAGTTGCCTGAGTGCCCGAGAAGATTTGCTTTTGGGGCAAAGCTGTTTAGTTGGCGCTTATACAGGCGAGGTATTTCAGCAGGATTTACCGAGTCATTTACAGGTTTTAGATTCGCGCAATTTACGTCTGGCGATTACCGCTTTACAGCAAATTGAAGCGCAAGTGCAGGCTTATACGGCACAGTTTCCCCGTCAGCGTTTGGCGGTGATTGTCGGCACATCGACCTCAGGCATTGCCGACAATGAACAGGTCTTGCAACAGCATTTTTCAGGTCAGGCGCATCCCCCGATTTTCTACCAGAAACAGGAAATGAACAGCCTCGCACAAGGCTTAAAACAGTATCTCAACTGGGAAGGGATTGCTTATAGCATTTCCACAGCCTGTTCATCGAGTGCCAAAGCTTTTGCTGCGGGACAGCGCTTACTCAATGCCGATCTTGCCGATGCGGTGTTGGTCGGTGGTGTGGATACCTTGTGTCAGTTGACCCTAAACGGTTTTAACAGTCTGGAAAGCCTGTCGAATAGCATTTGCTGCCCTTGTGGGGTAGATCGAGATGGCATCAATATTGGTGAAGCCGCCAGTCTATTTTTACTCAGTAAAGAATCTGCACCCGTGATGTTGCTCGGTACGGGCGAGTCGATGGATGCATGGCATATTTCTGCGCCGCATCCTGAAGGACGTGGGGCACAGCAAGCCATGCAACAGGCTTTGGCTGCTGCAGGTTTACAGCCCACCGATATTGATTATCTGAATTTGCATGGTACAGCCACTCCACAAAATGATGCGATGGAGATTAAAGCCGTGCGTCAGGTGTTTGGTTCACATCAAGTCCATTTGAGCAGTACCAAGCATCAGACAGGACATTGTTTGGGAGCAGCAGGTGCGCTTGAGGCTTTTATTTGCCAGCAAGTTCTGCTCGATCAGTCTTGGTTGCCGCTACATCAGGCAGGGCAGATTGACCCTGAATTGATAGATCAGAACTATGTGCAGCAAGCTCTGCACCATCAATCCGTGAACTATGCCATGAGCAATTCTTTTGCCTTTGGTGGCAGTAACATTAGTCTCATTTTTGCAAGGCAACAGCCATGATTCAGGATGCAACGGCATTTATTCCCCATCAAGCCCCAATGGTGTTTGTCGATACCGTCAGCGAATTTGGCGAAGACTATGCCATCACTCAACTGACCATTCGCCCTGAACTGATGTTTTGTGAAGCGGAAGGTTTGCCAAGCTGGGCAGCCATTGAAATCATGGCGCAAACCGTGAGTGTTTTTGCAGGTCGGCATGGGCAGCAGGGCGGCGAAGCGCCAAAAATTGGTTATTTACTCGGTACACGCAAAATGCAGTTGCCTGTATCGCATTTCGCGCTTGGGTCGACTTTGACCATTCGGGCGCAGCAATCTTATCTGCATGAAGGCTTGGGACAATTCCAGTGTGAACTGCACTATGAGCAGCATTGTATTTCTGCGGTGCTCAGTGTTTACCAGCCCAATGAACAACCACAATTAGGAAAATAAACGTCATGAACAGACGAATTTTAGTCACGGGCTCTAGCCGTGGCATTGGACGTGCCATTGCACTACAGTTAGCCGCCGCAGGCTTTGATATTACGGTACATGCCCGTTCGCGTATGCAGGATGCCGAAGCGGTGGTCAGTCAGATTCAGGCTTTAGGACGTAATAGCCATGCACTGCAATTCGATGTCAATGACCGAGAAGCGGTGCGTCTGTGTTTAGAGCTGGACATTGAACAGCATGGCGCATTTTATGGGGTGGTGCTCAATGCAGGCTTAACCCACGATGGAGCATTTCCTGCATTAACCGACAATGATTGGGATGAAGTCATCTCCACCTCGCTGGACGGTTTTTATAACGTGGTCAAACCGCTGATCATGCCGATGATTCACCTCAGAAAAGGCGGACGAATTGTCACCATGTCATCGGTATCAGGCATTATGGGCAATCGTGGTCAGGTCAATTACAGTGCGGCAAAAGCAGGCTTGATCGGGGCGACCAAAGCTTTGGCAATGGAACTGGCAAAACGCAAAATTACGGTGAACTGTGTCGCTCCAGGGTTGATCGAAACTGAAATGGTCACCGATGAAGTCAAGGAGCATGCCCTAAAAATGATTCCAATGCAGCGCATGGGGCAGGTCGACGAAGTGGCTAGCGTGGTTAAATTCCTGTGTTCAGATGAAGCGGCCTATATCACCCGTCAGGTGATCTCGGTGAATGGAGGTCTGATCTGATGAAACGGGTTGTGGTGACAGGCATGTCAGGGATTACCTCATTGGGGCAAACTGCCGATGAGATTTTTGCCAAATTTGCCCAAGGTCAAAGTGGCGTGCGTTATATGCAGGAATGGGATCAATACACTGATTTGCGTACGCGTTTGGGGGCACCCGTTGATCATTTTGATATTCCCAAACATTTTAATCGTAAAGTGATGCGCGGCATGGGGCGTGTGGCGCTGATGTCGGTGATCAGTGCCGAGCGTGCCCTTGAAGATGCAAGCTTACTGAACCATCCGATTTTAAGCAGTGGTGAAACAGGCGTAGCTTACGGCTCATCGGCAGGTAGTGTTGATGCGGTCTGTGAAATGGGGCGCATGATTTTGGACAATGACATGAGCCAGATGAATGCCACAACCTATATCCGCATGATGGCACATACCAGTCTGGTCAATCTGACCGTACATTTCGGAATCAAGGGTTTATCCTTGCCAACTTCAAGTGCCTGTACATCAGGTTCAATGTCGATTGGTCAGGCCTATGAAGCGATTAAATATGGCAAACAAACCGTAATGCTGGCGGGTGGTGCTGAAGAACTCAGCGCCCCAGGTGCAGGCGTGTTTGATGTGCTGCTGGCTACCAGTGGCATGAATGAACATCCTGAACAGTCGCCGCGCCCGTTTGATGCCAAACGTGATGGTCTGGT
This sequence comes from Acinetobacter sp. MB5, assembly GCF_003261585.1. Lineage (GTDB taxonomy): Bacteria > Pseudomonadota > Gammaproteobacteria > Pseudomonadales > Moraxellaceae > Acinetobacter. The sequence goes on from NZ_POVU01000008.1 coordinate 60,608, forward strand.
GATTGGTGAAGGGGCAGGCTGCCTGATTTTAGAAGAATTGGAACATGCTCAGGCACGTGGTGCGCAGATTTATGCCGAAATTATTGGCTATGCCAGCAATAGCGATGGCACGCATGTGACTCGTCCTGATCAGGCGAGCATGGCACGTTGCATGCAACTGGCACTGAAAGATGCTGACATTGCCCCTGAACAGATTGATTATGTCAATGCACATGGCACAGCCACCGATCATGGTGATGTGGCAGAAACTCAAGCCACAGCACAGGTGTTAGGCTATAAACCGATTAGCTCATTAAAAAGCTACTTTGGACATACTTTAGGAGCGTGTGGTGCGATTGAAGCATGGCTCAGTATCGAAATGCTGTTGCGTGAGCAATTTATTCCGACTTTAAACCTTGATGAAGTTGACTCACTGTGTGGGGAGTTAGACTATATTCGACAACAACCAAAACCAATGATGGCACAGACCATCATGACCAATAATTTTGCTTTTGGTGGGATTAATACCTCACTGATTTTTCAGCGTTATCCATAAGGACAAACATTCATGATAAAAAAACTGGCACTTACTACAGCACTTTTGACAGGATTCGCCGTATCTGCCCATGCTGCCGATGATGTTCATCAACTGGATTTTAAACAAGCCGTACAAAGTGCAATGGCAGATGGCACACTGGATGGTTCAGTCAAATTTTACTTGGCGGGGACACGCTCAGGTGGTCAGGTCTTAAAAAAAGGTGTGGTGACCAATAAGAAGACCAATGGATTTATGAAGTCAGCAGAAGATTCATGTGACTGGGTTTTACGTTCAGCCTTGATTCAATTGCAAACAGCAGCCAAACAGCGTGGCGCCAATGCCGTGACCAATATTGTGAGTTATTACAAATCCAATGAAACACGTAGTACCACAACCTATGAATGCCACAAAGGTACAGCTATGGCAGGGGTTGCGTTAAAGGGTGATCTTGTTAAATTTTAAGTTATATGAGTTCGGGAAAGCTCCTGTTAATTTAGATATTAAGAAATGAATCCTCATGACGGAGTCTTATTATTTTGACTCGAATTTCAGGATTAACTTTCAGTAAGACCTACTTTTCTTTCGGGAAAAGTAGGCAAAACCACCTTGCGGAGCAATGCTCCTCACTGCAAAACTCGCTTAATGTTAGCTTTTATCAAAAATATCGCAAAACCAGTATATTGCGAATAATTTTCTGGCTCGAACAGTTGCAGATGACATTTTACCTCTCTGATTTTTGAGAAATATTTCTCTCACGTTATGATATTGAATCACTTCAGTTAAAGGGACAGTTCCATGAAAATTGAAATTTATTTGCAGTTCCTGTCCCAGCTGGCACCGAAACAGCCCGATACTTTTGCGCATCGGGCTGCATTTAAACAGTATCAGCAGCAACTGATTTATGCCTATCGGGCAGAGATGCTGGCAGCGCAACTGGGTCTGTCAGCGCAAGATTTGCATTTTGAAAAAACAGAACACGGTAAACCTTTTTTAGGCAATTATCCTGAACTGGCATTTAACCATAGTCATGGTCGTGAGCATTATGCACTGGCACTGAGTCTGTATGTGCAGGATGTTGGTATTGATATTGAATCTTTGCAGCGTAAAGTGCGTTTTCAGGCACTGGCTGAACATGCATTTCACCCTGAAGAATATCAGCACTGGCAAGCCACAGGGCAAAGTCCTGAATACTGGTTTCAGGTCTGGACAGCCAAAGAAGCGATTCTCAAAGCTTGTGGTTTAGGAATCCGTTTGAGTCTCAATACGCTCAATACCCAAGCAGTGGCAGGGCAGCAGCAGGGCTTTTGTCAGCATCCTGAATTAGGGGAATTTCGTTATCAGCATATGGTCTGGAATGATGCGCTGTGTACGGTGGCATGGCGAGATGTAGAAGGTGTGACACCTGAAATTCTGTATATCAAGCCATAAAAAAACAGCATCCGAGGATGCTGTTTTGATGTCTAACCTAAGCTAAATATGATGCATTATTTATGGTCATCTTCAAATTCAGGTTTCACTTGCACAATAAAGTCCTGACGGTTTAAACCACGCCATAATGCAAATGCGGTTGCAATATAAATCGAAGAATATGTCCCTGCAAACACCCCGATAATCATTGCAACAGAGAACCAGCGTAAACCTTCACCACCCATAATGAGCATGGCAACTACAACCAGTAACAAGGTTGCAGAAGTATGTATGGTACGACGTAAGGTTTCAGTCAGTGCAATATCCACCACTTCACGCGGCGATGCACCACGAATCTTACGGAAGTTTTCACGGATACGGTCAGACACCACGATGTTATCGTTGAGCGAGAAACCAATCACCGCCAGTACTGCCGCTAAGGTGGTCAGGTCAAATGTCCACTGCATGAGTGCAAAGATCCCTAAAATCACCAAGATATCGTGAAATAGAGACAGGATTGCACCGACAGCCAATTTGAGTTCAAAGCGAATAGTGACATAAATCAGCATTAGCACCAATGCCAGTGCCACCGCACCCGCAGAGCGGACATAAAGCTCATTACCCACCTGACCGCCAACAGAATCCACTTTATGCAGGGTCGCGGTGTTGTTCGGAACCTGAACAGCTTTTGACAAAGTGTTGGTCAGGTCATCGACTTTGAGTTTTTGCACAGGCATACGAATCAACAGATCCGTATTGCTGCCTAGTGTTTGTACCACTGCATGTTGAAAGCCTGCCGACTCAAGGGATTGAACCACTTGATCCTGATTAACTGCTTTTTGATACGTCACTTCCGCAGCAATACCACCTGTGAAGTCTAAGCCTAAGTTCAGACCACGATAGGCAATAAAGAAGATGCTGGCAATGGTAATTAAAATTGACGCGAAGGCAGCAGGCTTGCTGATCTTCATAAAGCCAATAATACGTTCATTGTCAGGGCGACCGTATTGTTTTGATTTAGGTTGAGTCACATTGGTCATCATCGATCTCCTTAAATGCTCAACTTTTTCAAGTTACGGCTTTTGCCATAAATCAACTGAACAATCGCACGTGTCACGGTAATTGAGGTAAACAACGAGCAGACAATACCGATCATATGCGTGACTGCAAAGCTTTTAATTGGGCCTGAACCGATGGCGAACAAAATGAATGCCACAATAAACGTGGTCAAGTTCGAGTCAAAAATGGTGTTATAGGCACGCTCATAACCTGCCACAATGGCTTGTTTAGGCGAAGCTCCCCATTTCATCTCTTCGCGAATCCGCTCACAGATCAGGACGTTGGCATCCACCGCCATACCAATGGTGATGATGATACCTGCAATACCTGGAAGTGATAGCGATGCGCCCAGCCAAGACATAACGGTTAAAATCATGGCAATGTTGAAGACCAAGGCAAAGTTGGCAATCAGACCGAAGACACGGAAGAACACCACCATCCAGATGGCTACCAAAATAAAGCCCACTTCAGTCGACAAAATACCTTTATCAATATTTTCTTGACCAAGGCTTGGGCCAACCACACGTTCTTCAACAAAGTACATTGGCGCAGCCAACGCACCTGCACGCAGCATCAAGGCAAGCTCAGAGGCTTCTTGAGGAGAGCTTAAACCTGTAATACGGAATTGTGAACCCAACACTTGCTGAATGGTTGCCGCATTAATCACGACAGATTCAGTGTAAGGGGTACGAACTTCAGTTTGAGCGCCTGTTTTCGGATCTTTGACGTAAGTGATTTTTTGTTTATTTTCAATAAACAATACCGCCATACGTTTACCCACAGCACTGCGGGTTGCATCCGCCATCAGTTTACCACCTGCACTGTCGAGGGTAATGTTGACCTCGGCACCACCAGTATCTTGGCTTAAACCTGAAGATGCGTTTTGTACACGCTCACCTGTTAAGATACGAGCACGGTCAAGCAATAATTGACGACCACTGTCTAATGACTGGTAAGCAAATAGCTCTGTACCAGCAGGCAATGGCTGACCATTATATTTACCTGTATATGGGTCAATATATTGATCATTTTGGTCAGAGACCAAACGGAATTCCAAGTTAGCAGTACGACCCAAAACACGTTTTGCTTCGGCAGTATCTTGAACACCCGGTAATTCAACCACAATACGGTTGCTACCTTCGCTTTGTACCACCGCTTCTGCCACACCTAACTCATTGATACGATTACGCAATGTAGTTAAGTTCTGGTTCATCGCATAAGACTGGATTTCTTGCTTTTTCGCATCGCTATAGGTCAGGCTCAGTGTTGGGCCTGTATCTGTTGCAAGTGCTTGCAAGGTGTAGTCATTGCTATTACGACGTAAGAAACTGGTTGCTGCATCACGGTCATCATTGTTGGCAAACTGAATAGTAATCGTGTTGTTGTTTACCGCAAGATTATTGAAGTTCAGTTTGTTGTCACGCAATTGACGACGCAAGTCAGTGGCTGTGGTTTCCATACGTTGCGATAGTGCTTTGTCCATATCCACTTCAAGTAAGAAGTGAACACCACCACGTAAGTCCAGACCGAGTTTCATTGGCTTGGCGCCAATTTTTTGTAACCATTCTGGTGTGGTTGGTGCGAGGTTCAAGGCAACAACGTATTCATCACCCAGTCCACGACGTAAAGCATCTTTTGCTTTTAGCTGGGCATCTGAATTAGAGACACGAAGCAACGCAGCATTATTGGTAAAGCTGTTGTCATGACTGGCAATATGTTGGCTTTGTAAAATTTGCTCTGCTTTTTGCAAGATCGACTGATCGATTTTTGTACCAGCCTTTGCCCCTGAAATCTGAACCGCTGGTTCATCTGGGTATAAGCTTGGCAGTGCGTATAATGTACTGATAATCAAAACCACGATTATCAGCAAATATTTCCATGCAGGGTAACGCATTTGCTATCTTCTTAAAATGAGAAAGCCGTGCGATTGCACGACTTAAGGAGGAAATTAAAGACTATTTAGAGTGCCTTCTGGTAATACCGAAACGACACTTGAACGTTGAATTTTAACTTCATTACCGCGGCTAAGTTCGATCACAGCGTAATCGCCTTCGATTTTCAGGATACGACCCATCAAACCGCCAGCAAATACAACTTCGCTACCCACACCAAGGCTTTCAATCAGGCTACGATGCTCTTTGGCACGTTTAGATTGAGGACGCCAGATCAAGAAGTAGAAAATCGCAATAAATACGACAATCATACCGACATTGGCAATCATACTTGGTTGTTGTGCAGCGCCTTCTGCGGCATAAGCTGTAGAAATAAACAGGCTCATTTGTGTTTCCTAATAAATAACAATGAAATTTACTGACTTAATTGAGCAATTTACCTTGTCTTGCCCGCTAGCGCAAATATTGCGAATTAGTCAATTGGACACGCTGGAACTTCTAAACCGCGACGCTGATAGAAGTCTTCAACAAATGCATCAAAAGTACCTGCGTCAAGAGCGTCACGCATTGCTTCAGTGAGGCGCTGGTAATAACGAAGGTTATGAATGGTGCCTAACATAGAAGCCAGCATTTCACCACATTTTTCCAAATGGAACAGGTATGCACGAGTAAAGTTCTTACACGTGTAACAGTCACAGTGTGGATCAAGCGGGCTTTGGTCATGGCGGTATTTGCTGTTACGAATACGCACCAAGCCGTCAGTCACAAAGTAATGTCCATTACGTGCATTACGAGTTGGCATTACACAGTCAAACATGTCGACACCACGACGAACCGCTTCAACAATATCTTCAGGTTTACCAACGCCCATGAGGTAACGTGGTTTATCTGCTGGCATTTTGTTTGGCAAATAATCAAGCACCTTGATCATTTCATCTTTGGGTTCACCCACAGACAAACCGCCAATCGCATAACCATCGAAACCGATTTCGAGCAAACCATTTAAAGATTCATCACGCAGGTCTTCATACATGCCGCCCTGAATAATGCCGAACAAGGCATTTTTGTTATTCAGTTCATCATGATGATGGGTTTTACAACGTTTTGCCCAACGTAATGATAATTGGAGTGATTTTTGAGCTTCGTCGTGTGTTGCAGGATAAGGCGTACATTCGTCAAAAATCATCACGATATCTGAGTTCAATGTATGCTGAATTTCCATAGAAATTTCAGGTGATAAGAATACTTTTGAACCGTCAATCGGAGAGCGGAAGGTCACACCTTCTTCTTTAATCTTACGCATAGCGCCCAGACTAAACACCTGAAAGCCGCCTGAGTCAGTCAGAATCGGTTTATTCCACTTAATAAAGTCATGTAAACCGCCATGCGCCTTAATCACTTCTAGACCTGGACGTAAGTATAAGTGGAAGGTATTTCCTAAAATAATCTGGGCTTGAATATCTTCAATATCACGCGGCAACATGCCTTTGACTGTGCCATATGTCCCAACGGGCATAAACACAGGCGTTTCAACTACCCCATGTTCTAGGGTTAAACGACCACGACGGGCACGACCCGACTGAGCTAACTTCTCAAACTTCATAAAACATCCAAATCAAGGCGAAAAAACAGTTCGCTGATTGTTCAAGCTAAAAGAGCGCTATTCTCTCCGATTCTTTATGTAAACACCAGTTTTGTGATGTATGGATCTGTTAATTTTACAAAGAAAATATGAAAAAAATGCGTCAACTGGTAAATAAAAGTTTTAAATACAATGATATCTTTTTGTAATTTTTTGTTGCTTTTATTGAATGAAAAATGGTTTAAATTTTACACAAAAAAGGAGTACTGTTACCTAATTCTGACATGTCAATCATGGAAATAAGGTAATCACATGAATGAGCTTTTGCAAGAACTCAAAGAGTATGAGTTCTATAAAACATTGGTGGAAACCACCAAGGCAATTCCGTGGAAGATTGACTGGGACACCAAACAATTCAGTTATATCGGGCCGCAAATTGAGGAGCTATTAGGATGGACGCCTGAGAGTTGGGAAACTGCACAGGACTGGATTGACCGTATGCATCCAGAAGACCGTGAACATACCGTGAATATGTGTATTACCTTGTCAGATGAAGGAACCGATCACGAAGCGGATTATCGTGCTCTGAATAAAGACGGCAGCTATGTCTGGATTCGGGACGTTGTACATGTATTACGTGAGAATGATAAAACCACCGCACTGATTGGTTTTATGTTTGATATTTCAGAACGCAAACGCTTGGAAATCGAACTTGAGAAGTTGAATAAGCGTAATGAAGAGTTGTTATTGCAAGACCCACTCACCCAAGTGGCAAACCGTAAAGCGCTTAAAGAACGTTTGGAACAGGAATTTAAACGGGCACAGCGCAATGACCGTCCACTGTCGATTTTGTTTATCGATATTGATCACTTTAAAAAGTACAACGATAAGTATGGGCACTTGCAAGGTGATAACTGTCTGATTGCCGTTGCTGACTTATTAAAGTCAATGTTTAGCCGAGCATATGATTTTGTGGCACGTTTTGGTGGTGAAGAGTTTGTGGTGATCTTGCCTGAAACCCGCCAGCAGGATGCGGTGCTTTTGGCAGAACGTTTCCGACAAGCAGTGAATCAGCTTGAAGTGCCTGTGGCAGAGCAGGAATTAGTCCCTGAAATTACCGTGAGTATTGGTGTGAACACGCATGGACAGGAGCAGTTCTATCCAAGTATCGAAAGCTTTGTCCATTCAGCCGATGAACTGCTGTATCTTGCTAAAGATCAGGGACGCAATCAGGTTCGATACCATCCACTTTCTTAATCGGGCTGGATGGTATCTTTGACCGCTAAATTATTGTTGTGACCATATAGCTTTAGAAATTTGGACGATAACTATAGTTTTGCTGCGTAATTGGATCACGAAATGGACGAATCGACTTTTTCGACAGGGTGATGGTATTAATCATATTGTTGGGAAACACTTCGATCTGGTTGTTGAAAGCTTCGACATTGCGGTTAAAGATCGTAATGGCTGCACTGACATTTTCATTTTGTTCATGGATTTCCTGCATCATCTGACTATACAGGCTATCGGCTTTCAGTTCAGGATAATTCTCCACCACAATATTTAAATTGCGCATCAATTCTTGGTTCAGCTGCTCAACACGTTGTAATTGAGAGGTATCTGCATCGGTCAAATTCAGGTGCATGATTTGCTGACGTAACTCTGTCACTTTCTCTAAAGTGCTTTTTTCAAACTGGGTGTATTGCGCCAAGGTTTTTTCAAGATGATCGAGGGTTTTGACTTTTTGTAATTCAAAGTTCGCCACTTCTGACCATGCACGGCGGGTTGCATTGAAATAACGCACAATATTATTTCGAATCATGATCCCCCAAAGAATCAGAATCATGAAGAAACCAAAAAATAGAATAAAACCGAGCATTTCTAATGTCCTATAAAATTACGCTAATAGTTTGAGCATCTGTTCTTTGAATAATGTGTATTCCAGCATGCCCAATGTTCTTAAATGTCCACGTAGATGAGAAATTTCTTGAATATCGGTTTGTTTGCTTTGTAGCCGAAATAAATCTTGCTGACCTAAATAACATACAATATTTTCACGGGGATGAAAGATTAAATCACCTGTAAATTTCTCAAAAAAATCATGTAGTTTTAAAGTGAAACTAGGCGTAACGTGTTTAACAATTTCATGGGCGTCACAGCCATAAATATCAATTTTTCGATTGGTTTGAATATCACTAGTTTCCCACTTTTGAACATAAGGCGGGAAAAAGTCATTGCCCGTGTTGCTGATCGCCAAGCCTGTTGCAACCGCATCGAAAATAAATGCACCCCATAAACGTTTTTTGATCTTACGAATGACACTGCGTTGACCTTGCTGGTTGGTGGTTGCAATTTCAATGACGTAATCGTATTGATAGATGATGACGGGATATTTTTTTTCTTCATTCTGCCAGATGGTCGATGCAAAATAATCGACCCGATTTTCTTCAGTGCCTTTGGAAAATAAAGGAAAAAGTGCTTTAAGTTGAGCCATGACTGAAAATGTGCGACTTGGATCGGGAAAGCTTTGTGGGAGTTGCTGGAAATTCAGATCATAACGTAGGGTCAACATCCGTTCTCGGAGAAATTGAATCACTTCATCAATCGGATCTTGGCTTTCATAAATGAGATAGGCCCAAAAACCGATGGCAGCACTGATCATGAGCGTAAAGAAAAATGGAAAATACTGATGTAGCAAACCACCAAGGACTAAAGTCACAACACCGATGATGATTAAAAACTTGGGCAGAACATTATAAAAGTGTAAATCACGGTCTTCCCCCCACGGATGCAACGCATCAAGCAAATCATCGGGTGTTTCTGCTTTTTGACCGATGTCCCACAGCCGAGCAACATTACGCATGACCTGCTGATTCTTCCTGCGCTGAATGTGTAAGATTTGCTGTAGGGTATCTGTCGGCATTGTGGTTAAGCTCTAATCCAGTTTGACTATTTTAACCACTCTTTATATTTTTGTAATCTATAAAAAAAGGCTACGCGAGGTAGCCTTCCGATTTTTATTTTTTATGCTCGGTCAATCAGCATGGCATCGCCATAACTGAAGAAACGGTACTGCTGTTTTACCGCATGATTGTAGGCATTTAAAATATTGTCGCGGTTTGATAAAGCCGAAACCAGCATCAACAAGGTCGATTCAGGTAAATGGAAATTGGTAATTAAACGATCCACGACACAAAATTTATAACCTGGGTAAATAAAGATTTGCGTATCACCTGTCCATGCACCAATTTTTCCACCATTGGCTTGTGCTGCACTTTCCAGCGCACGAGTCGCTGTTGTCCCTACCGCGATAACTTTATTGCCACGCGCCTGTGTTTCACGAATCAGATCAACCGTATGCTGCGGAACATCACACCATTCACTGTGCATGATGTGGTTTTCAATATCATCGGTACGCACAGGTAAGAAGGTGCCTGCACCCACATGCAAGGTCACAAAGCTTTTTTGGATGCCTTTTTTCTCAAGCTCAGCCAAAAGCTGTTGGTCAAAGTGCAGGCTTGCCGTTGGTGCAGCCACGCTCGCCAGTTTTTCAGGGTCATGAAATACAGTTTGATAGCGTTCGGTGTCAATCGCTTCAGCTTCACGGTTAAAGTACGGCGGAATTGGAAGCTGACCATAACGATCAAGTACCGTTAGGATTGGCTGAGAAAATTCCACAATAAATAAATTCTCGTGACGTCCTTGAACAGTCACTTTGACTTCATCCGCCCCAATAAACAGTTCAGCGCCTGCTTTGGGTGAGTTGCTGGCTTTAATATGGCAGTGGGCAATAAATTGATCCTGCATACGTTCAACTAGAACTTCAACCGCACCGCCTGTGGCACGTTTGCCTTTTAAGCGAGCTTTCATCACTTTGGTGTCATTTAAAATCATTAAATCGCCTGGATTGAACAATTCTAAAATATCGGTAAACAAATGATCTTGATATTGTCCATCGGCATTTAAATGCAATAAGCGTGATGAGCTACGTGATTGAAGGGGATAGCGTGCGATCAAATGATCTGGAAGTTCAAAGTTAAAGTCAGAGAGTTGCATAGCCAAAATCTGAAAAAAAGATTGGGCGTAGTATAAACTTTTTTCCTTTTTTGGTCGATTTTGTTGAAAAAAACATCAAAATATCAACTCTTTGCTGTAAAAGTGAGCGATAGTGTTAAAAGGGCGTTGACACATTTTAAAAATACGATAATATACACAGCACAAACCAGCCATACTTAATCCCGAGGTGGTGAAATTGGTAGACGCGGTGGATTCAAAATCCACTGTTCGAGAGAACGTGTCGGTTCGAGTCCGACCCTCGGGACCATAAATCTGGTACCAAGATTTTAAAAAACCGAAGCCAAATGCTTCGGTTTTTTATTGCCTGTAAAAAGTTAATTGACCTTATTGTTAATCTAAAAATATTAAACTATTCATTATGTTACTATAATTTTAGCCTTTGGTGATCATGGCAAGTTTGAGTCTGTGGTGATGACTATCTAACAGTCAGTATTGCTGGAACTTCCGACCTTTGCTCAACTAAAATGAGCCATGTTGTAGGGTGCTGAGGTTTGGATCATTCAATTTTCAGTAATTCATTCCAGCTAAAATAATTCTGACTTAATTGACTGCGTGACATTTTCCAAGTGCGGTTAGGTAGCATGCTTGCGCCCAAGGCAAGTTTGGTCTTCCCAAATTTATGCTGAATTTTATCGAGGGAATTCATTAAATCATCACTGGCATTGCAATCGTGTAGATCTGTGAAGATGTCATGGGTATGTGTGTGTTTTGGCTCTAGGCATGTCAGGATCACCCCGCATTTCTTGAATGTAACATCTTGAGCATATAGTTCATTTACCATATTGGTTGCAATCTTGGAAAGGATCAGAAGATTGTCTGTTGGTTCAGGCAAGGTATATGAGCGTGTCTGATTGTAGAAAGGTTTGGATGGATCAAATGGGCTGGATTGCGCAAATCCGAGCAAACATCCACACAGGAGTTTTTCAGATCTTAAGCGACTGACCGCATCTTGCACATATAAGCTCATGGCTTCTTTTAAATCTTCGAGTTCGGTGATGCGGTGTCCAAAAGATCTGCTGGCAATAATCTGCTGTCTGGCTTTGGGAGCATTTTCGAGTTGCATGCAGGAAATGCCTTGCAGTTCCATGCTTGTGCGTTGCATAACAACTGAAAATTGCTTGCGTAACATTTCAGGTGAGGCCATGCTGAAATCCATGACGGAATGAATCCCCAAACTGGCAAGTTTCTTGGCATGCTTTCGTCCAATCCCCCAGACTTCGCCTGCATCAATTGTTTGATAAAGTCCCTCAATTGAACAGGGATCCATATCGACTAAATTGCACACCCCATTGAAATATTTATTTTTCTTGGCGATATGGTTGGCAAGCTTCGCTTCGGTTTTACTTCTGCCTACACCAATACATGCAGGTAAACCCAGCCAGCGAAACACCCGTTTTAAAATGCTGTGGGCATGGTCAGTGAGATTGATATGTTCTGCATAAGCACTCAGATCCAGAAAGCATTCATCAATTGAATAAACTTCTTGCTCTTGAGGGGTGACGAAGTCCGCAAGTAGCTGCATAAATCGTCTAGACATTTCTGCATAAAGTGCATAGTTGCTCGATAAAACATGGACTTGATGTTTTTCTACGATGTCCTTGATTTGGAAAAAAGGCACGGCCATTTTTATGCCGAGATCTTTCGCTTCTTGAGAACGTGCAACAGCACAGCCGTCATTGTTGGAAAGTACAATCACGGGCTTATTGTTGAGGCTGGGATTGAAGACTCTTTCACAACTCACATAGCAGTTGTTGATGTCTACCAGTGCAAAGATTTTATTGTGGTGCTGCATGTCGTTCAGTCATCGCAGTGGGTTTATTTGCGTTTTCTAAAGGGTTTAATGACATAAGTGACAACGCCCCAAATTACCAGTTCTTGGTTTTCCTGAAGGTGGATGTCGGAAAAATCTGGATTCTCGGCTTTAAGCCAGTAGTTTTCTCCTTCAATCATCAGGCGTTTAACCGTGAAGTCATTGTCAATTAGGGCCACCACAATATCGTCATGCTTGGCTTCTAGGCTACGATCAACAATCAACTCGTCATCAATATCAATACCTGCATCGCGCATAGAAAGCGAAGCAACTTTGACGACAAAAGTTGCAACTTCATTTTGAATGAGATGTTCATTCATATCTAAGGTTTTTTCGATATAGTCCTGAGCAGGAGAGGGGAAGCCTGCGGCAACTTTCTCTGATGCTAGAGGAATGGACATCTGCGTTGCGGGATCAATAGGGATAATTGATGTGACCTCACCAAAATCTGGTTTCTTGGTTTCGGTCAGGTAGTTTTTAATCTCGATTACGCGAGAGATCGGAATGCGAACAGCTTTGGTTGGTTCGTTATAAAGGGGCTTTCTTCCCGAACCATCACGACTTCCACCATGACTCATGTGAGACACCATTTTGAAAAAGTTACCAAATCAAATGGTAGGGTCAAATGGGTTTTAACAACAAGTGATTTACGATGAGTGGAGGATTTGGAATTTAAAGTTGACGGTAAAGTCTTGTATCACGGATAGTTTGATACTCAGCAAGTTTGGTTGTGAATTTTATTGAAATGAACAGATCAATTTATTCGGAAAATTAAAGCAGCAGATCAACAATTTAATAATAATGTAAGCTGATCATTCAACATAAAAAACGGCCTTCATGCCTGGACGGTATCATGAAGACCGATCAACTGGTGAATCTTGGTTATTTTTAAAAGTTACGACTTAGGTTTTATCCATTGACTTTGCTTGGTTGCCCCCTGCAACTGAGTACGTAATTGGCACTTTACGGGTTGCCAAGAACTGCTCAAGGGTTTCACCACGGAATGCTGCATAGACTTGTGGGTTTGGTACACTTAATACGGCAGCCATTTTCTCCAGTACGAAGAAACTCACGCCACGACGAACCATCTCAATCCATTTGCGTTCACGAATCAGGTTTTTCTCTTCTTCGGTCAGGCCACGTTCATTGGCAAGTGCTTCAAAGTCTTTCACAAAACGCATACGGTGCTGCGGAATGACTAAATCGCGCAGGAATGAGTTGATGCGAAAATTGGCATGACTGACCGCATGGGTGAATGGATAAGTACCAGGCAGTTTCTCAACACCTTGGAGTTCATAATCCAAATGCTCACGATATGCTTCAATTTCTTCAGGATTTGGTGCATCGCCAAGATCTTCAAAAACCAGCGTGGCAATATTAGTGACAGACGGTGCATAGTTTTGTTTGTGAATCAGTTTAACCTGATCCGATAATGCACCACGCATAATCAGCCACATCACCACTTCAGCGCCTTCAAAACCGCCTTTTTCAGCAAATTCTGCAATACGCATATTGGCTAAAGTTTCAGGTTGTTTTTCGAGTAACTCAAGGAATTCTGCATCCCATTCTTCGTTCAGGAAACCAGCACGTTCACCATGTACCTGATGTGAAAGTCCGCCTGTTGCCATAATTGCAACATTCAAATCTTCAGGGTAGCTTTCAATGGCTTTACGTAAGGTTTTTCCCATTTTCCACATGCGTTTAGCACTTGGAATCGGGAACTGCAAAACGCCGACTTGTAATGGAACAACTTGACCAGCCCAAGGGCCATCTTCATCACCGAGCATTGAAAGTGGTGATAAGAAACCATGATCGACAGGTTTGCCCTGGAAGAATGACATATCGAATTCATCGGCAACAAAGGCTTTGGCAATGTGCTGAGACAAACCTAGATGTCCATGTGCAGGCGCAACGTCACGAGGACCACCGCCTTCATCGGCTGCCACATAGATATCGTCAATTCCGAGCGTAAAGGATGAATAATGGTCAAAAAAGAACGAAGTGACATGATCGTTATAGATCGTAAATAACACGTCGATTTTCTTTTCTTTAACCCAGTTACGGATTTGATCAAAACCTTCAAAGATAGGCTTCCATGCTGGATCTTGATGTTTGCCTGTGTCCTTGGCAAAACCAATCGTTGGAGAATGCGAAGCTCCAATACCACCGATAATACGTGCCATGAAATGTTCCTTTTCAGCGAGTTGTGTCTGATCCTATTTCTCACCATTCTAATGATTGTTGCCTTTAGGACAATCAGCTAAAATCAAAAACATCGTTCAAAAAAATGAACAATAGTCTTATGAAATGGAATTTAGATGATATTCCTATTTTTTTAGCGATTATTGAGCGTGGCGGAATTTCTGCGGCTGCTCAGACTTTGGGAATCCCCAAGTCTACAGTCAGTACGACCTTGACACGTTTAGAGCAAAATTTAGGATTACGCTTAATTGATCGATCTTCGCGGAGTCTGCGGATTACGGCTGAAGGTGAAGTGTTTTATCGGCAAGCCCAGCAGATTATGGAGCAGGCCCTTGCAACCGATACGCTGATGGCAGATTTGGGTATTGTTGCCAAAGGGCGGTTAAAAGTCGCTTTGCCACCTGCTTTTAGCGCAGAACTGGTCGCTCCACATTTATTAAGTTTTCGTCAGCAACACCCTGAAATTGATCTGGAAATTGTGGTGACCAGTCAGGGTGCAGCACTGATTCGTGATCAGGTGGATATTGCGGTGGTGGTGGGGGAGCTTGAAGATAGTGAACTGGTTTCATTGCCCTTGATTCGTGGGCAACTGATTTGGGTGGCAAGCCCTAAATGGCTATCTGAAAATACTTTGGGCGAAACCTTGGATGAGCTGCGACAACAGATTCAGATTTGTGAAACACGTTATGCCCAGCGTCGATTGCCCGTATTTGTCGATAATCAAATTGCATCACTCGATTTGAGTTATGGCGTGATTCGTGTGAATAATCCGCTGGTAGTGCGAAGTGTGGTGATGTCGGGTGGCGGTGTTTCCATGTTGCCGCATCATTATTGTGTGGTGCCTAGGGCAGAAAGACAGTTGGTACAGGTGATGCCGCATATTCGACTTGAATTGGCCAGCTCACAACTGACCGCAATTTATCCGAGTCGTCGTCTCATGTCTCCTCGGGTACGTGTGTTTTTAGAATTCTTGAGTGAAATCTGCCAAGGGTTTTCATTGTAATTGCTAGGGAATTAAGCTCAGTATTGACCATGGGGTCAAGTATGCTTGTGTGTGTTTTTGAAAATTGAAAATAGATGGAATCGAGCACAACATCTATATGATTTTTGAGTAGAAAGAATGGAATGGATTAGTTACAAAAAAAGTGGAATGATCTAAACTTTGTTTTAAAAACTTAGCTTTAATGTGCTATTTTGTTACTTAATACAAAGTTTTCATTTACGGCGATGCTTGAAAACAATGCCAGTACGAATCAATGTGTGAGGCAGGCATGCAACCAAAATTATTAGAACTGAAGCAAGCTGACCAAATGAGTGATTGCAAGCTCTCATTGCTATTAGGTGTGTCTGCGCCTCGCAATCAAATTGATATTTTCTTAAAAATGGCGCGTCGTTTGTTGAATGTTGAGTCTGCTGTTTGGGCATTCCATCATGAACCCTATGTCTGGTTTGTGACTCAGCAGGGGTTTCAGGCTTGTTCAGCCAATCATAAATTGGCAGCACAATTACAGGCTTGTTATACCGCAGACCATATGCCAATTTCCCCAAAACATCCCAACTACTTAAAGTTTTCAGATCATCTTAAACAGCATTCGTTTGAACATCAGCGTTTACTTGCACTCAATTTAACTGTGAATGACAGTAGTATTGGGCAATTGGTGTTTTTTGATCAGTCAGATGATGAGTTTAATCCTGAAGATATTGAACAGGTTGAAGTATTGCTGGAAGGGATGCTTGGCTATATCGAACTTCAATTTGAGCATGCTGAATTAAAAGAAGCGTATGAGCAGCTTTCTGCGTTGAATTTTAGCCGAACCAAGTTTTTCCAGATCATTGCCCATGATTTGCGTGCACCATTTCATGGCTTGCTAGGTTTTTCTGATGTTTTGGCAGAGGAGCTGGATACGCTCGATCATGCCAGTATTCAAAATATTGCCAGTTATTTAAATGATACAGCTAAGTCAACCTATAACTTGCTGGAAAACTTATTGAATTGGGCCATGGCGGAGGGTGGGCGCTTTGTCTATCACCCGATTAATTTTAAACTAAAACAATCTAGTCATATCGTGGTGGATGTCCTCAATAGTCTCGCCATGAAAAAGAAAATCTGTCTGGTCGATCAGGTTCCCGATGATATTCGGGTATTTGCTGACATCAATATGCTGACTTCAGTACTGCAAAACCTCACCTCGAACGCACTTAAATTCACCCCTGTTGATGGTACAGGGCAAGTGATTATTAGTGCATGTGTGCATGAACAGCAGGTTGAACTCTCTGTCACTGACACAGGTTTAGGCATGACTGAGCAGCAGGTACAGCATGTTTTTGAACCGCGTATCAAAACTTCGTTGAAAGGCACCGCAGGCGAACGGGGGACAGGCTTAGGTCTGGTGCTCTGTAAGCGTTTTGTTGATCTGAATCATGGCGAGATTCGGGTGACCTCTAAAGAAGGTCAGGGTACAACCTTCACCGTGATTTTGCCGAAAGCCCAAGATGATCATAGTACATTGGTTCAACAGCAAGATCAGCTTGCTGCCCATTAAAAGCCAACTTTTATTTTCCAAAAGCGGATTTCTCCTGCTATAACTACGCTTAGCTATACGGGAAACACGCTGATCATGAATCACGATCAATTACAAAAAACACTTCACGCTAGTCAGTACGCAGAACAAGTCTTGGCACAGTATGCTGACCAATTACAGCAAGATGATCAAAATCATCCTTTTCATCAAACCTTATCTACTACAGAAATTTTTAGCTATGTCGGGCAAACGCTAGAAGGCATTGAGGATGAACTCCAGTGGATGCGTCAGTTGCGTATTCTGCGTGCTCGTCTCATGTTTCGCTGGATTTGGCAGGATGCCAATCAACTCACTACGGTTCCTCAACTCACGCGAGAACTGGCAGATTTTGCCGATGCCTGTATTTGTGCTGCTAAAGCCTTTGCTTTGCCAGCGCTCTTGGCGAAATATGGTGAACCAATCGGTTACGATGGTCAGCTACAAGACCTCATTGTGATTGGCATGGGGAAACTCGGCGCACAAGAACTCAATTTATCCAGTGATATTGATTTGATTTTTGCCTTTGATGAACAGGGTGAAACCAATGGGCGTAAATGTATTGAGGTTCAGCAGTTCTGTATTTTGTGGGGACAAAAGCTGATTTATTTGCTGGATCACATGACCGCAGAAGGTTTTGTGTTCCGAGTCGATATGCGTTTGCGTCCATGGGGAGATGGTTCAGCACTCGCGATTAGTCATGTGGCCTTGGAAAAGTATCTGATTCAACATGGCCGTGAGTGGGAGCGTTATGCATGGATTAAAGCCCGAGTCATCACAGGACGACAGGGTGATAGTCTGATGGCCATGACCCGCCCATTTGTGTTCCGTCGTTATGTGGACTATAGCGCTTTCGAAGCCATGCGCGAAATGAAGCAGATGATCGAGCGTGAAGTGGCACGTCGAAATATTCACGATGACATTAAGCTCGGTGCAGGTGGAATTCGGGAAATTGAATTTATTGTACAGGTCTTTCAACTCATTCACGGTGGTTCAAAACTGGAATTGCAAGATCGAACCTGTTTGACCAGCTTAGAGCATATTGGCGTAGCGGGTTTGCTCGAACCACAGGCTGTGCATGATCTGGAAGATGCGTATCTGTTCTTGCGTCGTGTTGAGCATGCGATTCAGGCCTTGAATGATCAGCAAACCCAAGCGTTACCTGTTGAACCTGCATTGCGTCAGCGTATGGTGGAAACTTTAGGCTTTAGCTCATGGGATGAGTTTTTAACGGTACTGGATCAGAAGCGTGACAAGGTCAGTTTACAATTTAAAAATGTCATTCAGGAAAATGAGTTTGATTCGCAAGACAATGATAGTGCTCAGCTTGAACAACAATTATTTGCTGTACTGGATGATGATGCGCAAAAACTGATTCATGAATTTTGGCATGGGCATGCCATTAAAAAAATTCCAGCCAAAGCCCTTGAGCGTTTAAAAGCTTTTTGGCCACCACTGATTGCTGCAATTTTACAGGCAGAACAGCCACAAGTCGCGTTGCTACGTCTGATGCCATTAATCGAGTCAGTGATGCGCCGTACTGTGTATTTGGTGATGCTGATCGAAAGTAAAGGGGCATTACAGCGCTTGGTGAAAATGGCGGAAGTCAGTCCGTGGATTTGTGAAGAACTCACGCATTATCCTGTACTGCTCGATGAATTTTTGTCGATGGACTTTGAGTTGCCACGCCGTGCCGATTTAGAAGCTTCGATGCGTTATCAGTTATTACGCATTGAGCTGGATCAGGTCGAGGACTTGATGCGTGTCTTGCGTCTGTTCAAGAAAAGCCATGTGCTTGCGGTTGCTGCCAGTGATGTTTTGGCTGAAAGTCCATTAATGAAAGTCTCTGATGCCCTAACCGATATCGCAGAAGTTTGTGTGGAAGCAACTTTGCATTTGGCTTATGAAATGGTGGCACAAAAGCATGGTTATCCTGTGACTCAAGAAGGGCAGCGTTGCTCCATCGATCAGAAAGGTTTTATTGTGATTGGTTATGGCAAGCTGGGTGGGATCGAGTTGGGCTATGGCTCAGATCTGGATCTCGTGTTTATTCATTACCTCGATGAGCAAGCCGATACCGATGGCCGTAAATCCATTAGTGGTTTTGAGTTTGCTTTAAGGGTTGCTCAGAAATTTATGTCACTGATGACCACACAAACCCTCGATGGTCGTGCCTATGAAATTGATACCCGACTACGGCCTTCGGGTGAGGCGGGCGTGTTGGTCACCAGCCTGAAAGCTTATGAGCAATATCAAATGAAAAGTGCATGGCTTTGGGAGCATCAGGCACTGGTTCGTGCGCGCTCAATTGCGGGAGATTTGAGCTTAAGACAGCAATTTGAGCAAATCCGCTGCCAAATTCTCACGCAAAAGCGCAATGAAAGTGATGTACAGGCTGAAGTATTGAAAATGCGCCAAAAAATGAAAGACCATCTAGGCTCCAGTAAAGAGCAAAAAAAAGATGGGATTTTTCATTTAAAACAGGATGCAGGTGGTATCGTTGACATTGAATTTATGGCACAGTATATGGTGTTGGCATGGAGTGGGACGAAGCCCGATCTCGCCCATTTCTCTGACAATGTTCGAATCCTTGAAGATGCTGCGCGATTAGATTGCTTACCCAGCCAAGATGCGCAGGCTTTGATTCAAGCTTATCTCAGTGAACGAGCCGAGAGCCACCGTCTAGCACTTGCAAACAAAAACATGCAAGTTCAAGCTGCACAATGGCGCGACACCCGCGAGATCGTTTGCAAGTTATGGCAGAGATTAATTGATCCAAGCGCACAAGCCTTGGACAGTGAATAATGATGTGAAAATTTGGAGTGTGTGCCGTGAATTTGGCTGATCGTGATGGTTTTATTTGGCAAGATGGAAAATTAGTGGATTGGCGTGATGCAAAAATTCACGTCTTAACTCATACATTACACTACAGTATGGGCGTGTTTGAAGGTGTCCGTGCCTATGAAACACCAAAAGGAACTGCGATTTTCCGTTTAAAAGAACACACCAAACGTTTGCTTAACTCTGCAAAAATTTATCAAATGAAAGTCCCATTTGATCAAGCAACGTTAGAGCAAGCACAAATCGACGTGGTACGTGAAAATAAACTGGCTTCTTGCTATTTACGTCCGCTTATTTGGATTGGTTCAGAAAAACTCGGTATTGCAGCAACTGATAATACCATTCATGCCGCAGTTGCAGCATGGGGCTGGGGTGCATATTTGGGTGAAGAAGCGATGGCGAAAGGTATTCGCGTGAAGACTTCTTCATTTACACACCACCATCCAAACGTGACTATGTGTAAAGCAAAAGCATCTGGTAACTATACGTTATCGATTCTTGCGCATCAGGAAGTGGCACATTCAGGCTACGACGAAGCAATGTTGATGGATCCTCAAGGTTACGTTTGCCAAGGTTCTGGCGAAAACGTGTTCTTGGTAAAAGATGGTCAATTGCATACGCCTGATATCGCAGGTGGTGCGCTTGATGGTATTACCCGTCAAACGATTATTACTATTGCTAAAGATTTGGGCATTGAAGTCATTGAGCGCCGTATTACGCGTGACGAATTCTACATCGCTGATGAAGCCTTCTTTACAGGTACTGCTGCGGAAGTGACACCGATTCGTGAATACGATGACCGTCAAATTGGTGAAGGTTGCCGTGGTCCAATTACGACATTGATTCAAAAAACTTACTTTGATGCTGTTCAAGGTAAAAATCCGAAATACGAAGACTGGTTAACTTACGTAAAATAAGTTGAATCAGTTAAGATAAGAGCGAAACTTTGGTTTCGCTTTTTTTATGTGAGTGGAAAAAATCAGTATGCATGTGGTGTATATCAGTGATGGTAAGGCGGGACACCGTTCCCAAGCCTTGGGGTTGTATCAGGCAATGCAGCGCCAACATGCAGATTGCTCTTTTCAGGAAATCTCGATTGCTGATTTGCCGATTTTGAGTTTGATCGGTTCTATTTTTTCTAAGCAGTGCGCTCAGGTCGAGAAAACTCCAAGCTTTATTTTTGGCGTTGGAAGTCATACCCATTTTCGCGTGTGGCTGATGGGGAAAGTTTATCCTAAAGCCCAAACTGTGATTTTAATGAAGCCGAGCTTGCCTTTAGGGCGTTTTGATTATGCGGTGATTCCTGAGCATGATGGTGTGCCTGCATCGGACAAAGTCATCGTGACTCAGGGGGCACTCAATCCGATTGTTAATCAGCAGCATCATCAAGCCAACCGAATCTTGATTGCTTTGGGTGGCTCATCTAAACGTCACGGTTGGAATACTGAAAAAGTATTCACTGCCATTCAAAAAATTGCTGAGCAGCAGCCACAAGCAACGATCATCTTAACCACATCACGTCGTACTCCGAGTGATTTTTTAGTACAGTTACAGCAGCAGTCTTATGCAGCACAGCTCCAGATTTTCCCTGTGGAGCAAACCCCTCAAGGCTGGATTTTTGAAGAAATGCAAAAGGCCGAAGCGGTTTGGGTCACGGAAGATAGTGTGTCGATGATTTATGAGGCACTGACCGCAGGTTGTCGTGTTGGGTTGATTGAGATTGATCGGCTTAAGCAAGATCGCATTACTCATGCAGTGGATGGATTACTACAAAAACAATATGTCTCCTCGACCACCCATTTACAACAACTGCCTGCGGCAAGCGCTTTTAAAGAAGCAGAGCGTGTGGCAACATATTTACTTCAATCTTGTTAGGTTAACCCTGTGATTTATTTGGCTCTGATTGTGCTGCTTGCGGTGATGGCATTTAGTTATAAATATGCGTGGTGGAAACCTGCAATAGATTGGAAACGTCCCCGTGTCTTGATGTACCACATGGTGCGTGAGCATATCGATGGCGCCAAATTTAATAAACTGCGTGTAACACCTGCCGAATTTGATAAACAAGTGGCATGGATGAAAGCGCAAGGTTTTCACTTTGTCACCATGCGGGAACTTCAGCAAAACTGGGGTAAGCATCCTGAAAAAACTGTGGCGATTACCTTTGATGACGGTTATCTGGATAACTTGGAAAATGCCTATCCCATTTTAGAAAAATATCAAGCCAAAGCCACGATTTATGTGGTGGTTGATCGTCATGATCGCGACTGGTCGACTTATAAAAAAGCCCATCATAACAGTGGTGAATTGGCACGTGAGCCAAAACTCAATGATGAACAAGTTCGATTTTTGGCAAACAGTGGTTTAGTTGAAATTGGCTCACATACGTTGACTCATGCCAATTTGGATAAGCTCAATGATGCAGAATGTTTGCATGAATTGGCAGAATCCAAGCAACAGCTTGAACAGATGATTGAGCAACCTGTCACGAGTTTTGCCTATCCTTTCGGAATTTATAGCCAGCGTGATGTTGAACTGGCAAAACAGGCGGGTTATCAGAATGCCGTGACCACCAAAGAGGGGATTGATGCACAGCAGCCTGATTTTATGCAGTTACAACGCATTAAGATCAGTGGTAAAGATTCGATGTTTGCAGTGAAATGTCGCCTGAAACTGGGTCAACGTGGGCTATAAACGAGAGAAAAATAATGCACATTTGTATGGTCATGGCAGGTGACGAAGAAGGCGGTTTGGAAAAACATGTGGTGGAATTGGCGAACGGTTTGGCTCAGATCGGACAGAAAGTCACGTTAATTGCCCATGAAAAGTATGCGGAGCGTGTTCAGGGTGTTGAATTTAAAGCTTTGGATTTGAGTAAAAGCCGTAAAAATCCGATTTTACTGTGGCAGTTGTATCAGACCATCAAAGCCACGCATGCGGATGTGCTGCATGTGCAAGCCAACAAAGCTGTTTCGATGATTGCCCCGATGCTGAAATGGCTGAAAATTCCGAGTGTAGCGACACTGCATAATTTAAAACGCAACGTGCAAGCATTTGAAAAATATGACCGAATTATTGCTGTGAGCCGACGAGTGGCGAATCAGTTTACTCAGCAAGATCGAGTGCGTGTGGTCTTAAATGGCATTCAACCCCCAACATTACAAACAGCACAAAAACAATCTCATCAATCCTTACAAGCGATTGCCGTTGCACGTCTGGTACCTGCCAAAGGTTTTGATTTACTGGTTGAAGCATGGCAAGGCATTGATGCCAAGCTCTGGATTGTAGGAGATGGGCCAGATCGAGATTTACTGCAAGAAAAAATTCAGCAGTATGCTTTAGCAGATCGGATTGAATTGCTTGGGCATCGTGATGATATTAGTGCATTGATGCAGCAAGCGGATTTTTTAGTGATTTCATCACGTAATGAAGGTGGGCCTTATACCTTGGCTGAAGCCTTATTGGTACATTGTCCCGTCATTTCAACCGATGTGGGTATGGTGGCAGAAATCTTAACGCCAGAACTGATTTGCCCTGCCAATGATGTCACTGCATTACATGATTTAATTCAACATCATGTTCAGCAGTTTGAACAGCTCACTCAGCAATCCGAAGCAATTTATCAACGTGCCAAGCAGCAATTAACCTTAAATGCGGTATTAAGCAATACCCTACAGGTTTATCAGGAACTGAGCCATGCATGACCAGCAAAACACCAAGAAAACAGTATGGGTCATCAGTGATGGTGTGCCAGGGCATTTTAATCAGTCCAAAGGGGTATTGTTCGCACTCGAACGTGATTTCGAGTTAGATGTACACTGGATTGAGCTGACACTGAAACATAAGTTTTATCGTCGCCCACTGACTTGGCTATTAAATTGTAAAATTCCCAAAGCAGAAAAAATTCATCAATTTTATCAGGGTGATGCTTTGCCAAGTGGTCGTCCAGATATTGTGATTGGTGCGGGCGGAAATAGTGCCTATGCCATTGTTTGGTTATCTAAAGCACTGGGTGCAAAAAATATTTTCTGTGGTTCACTGCGCCAACTAAAAGCTGAATTGTTTGATGCTATTTTGGTGTTAGAACCTGATTTACCAAAACCATTTATTAGCTTGCCTGTGTCCCCGATGCCTTTAAGTCAGGCAACTTTAGCGCAGCATGGCAATTTGTGGAAATCTGAGCATCCCCATGTTGAGCAGCCAGTGTGGACGATGCTGATTGGTGGCGATGGTGCGGGCGCGCAGTATCAGCAACAAGACTGGGTGCAATTGGCAAAACAAATGAATCTGTTGGCACGTCAGCATCGCATTAAATGGTTACTCAGTACTTCACGCCGTACAGGGCAACAGGCTGAGAAGATTTTGCAGCAATATCTCAACTTTGAGGGTATTGCCGATGTGGTGTGGTGGTCAGAGCAGCCACGCTCAGTGTTACATCAGTTTTTGGCGGTTTCAACACGCGTGTTTTGCAGTGCTGATTCAATGTCGATGATGATGGAAAGTGTGACTGCCATGCGTCCTGTAGTGGCTTATTTGCCTGAGCACTGGCAACCTGATGAGAAATTCCAAAATGTACTTGAGCGTTTGAGTCAACAGCAGCTTTTACAAGTGATTTCCATTGCACAGTTCAATAGTACATTTAAAGCTGAGCAGCAGCAGACCTTAGCCATTGAGCCAAGTGAAATGTTGGGACAGCAGTTAACTCAACAGCTGTTCCATCATGATGAATAGCAATCTCCATGATTTCTTAACTGTTACAGTGGAAGAATTAGGTATACTAAGCAGAATTTTTAGTGTTCCGATTTTAAGATGAAAATTTTAGTTACAGGTGGGGCGGGCTTTATTGGTTCGGCTGTGATTCGCCATATTATTCAAAATACTCAAGATGAAGTGTTAAATGTCGATAAACTGACGTATGCGGGAAACTTGGAGTCTTTATCCAGCATTGCTCAAAGCCCTCGCTATCAATTTTCTCAAACAGATATTTGTGACCGTACTGCACTTGATCAATTATTTTCAGATTTTCAACCTGATGTCGTGATGCATTTAGCTGCTGAATCGCATGTGGATCGTTCAATCACAGGCTCGGCGGCTTTCATTGAAACCAATATTTTGGGCACCTATCAGCTACTTGAAGCTGCTCGCCAGTACTGGAATGAGTTGGTCGGTGAGAAAAAGCAAGCGTTCCGTTTTCATCATATTTCAACCGATGAAGTCTATGGCGACTTGGAAGGTACAGAAGATTTATTTCTGGAAACTACACCATATGCACCAAGTTCTCCCTATTCGGCCAGTAAAGCCAGCTCAGACCATTTAGTTCGTGCGTGGCACCGTACTTATGGATTACCTGTACTAATTACCAACTGCTCCAATAATTATGGCCCTTTCCATTTTCCTGAAAAACTGATTCCACTGATTATTCTCAATGCCTTGAATGGTCGTGCTTTACCTGTTTATGGGAATGGTCAGCAAATCCGTGACTGGCTTTATGTGGAAGATCATGCACGTGCGCTGTATCAAGTCGTGACTCAGGCACAAGTCGGTGAAACTTATAATATTGGTGGGCACAACGAGCAAAAAAATATTGATGTGGTTAAAGCTGTTTGCCAACTTTTAGAAGAACTGGCACCAAATAAACCAGAAGGTGTTGCCTATTATCAAGACCTGATTACCTATGTAACGGATCGTCCTGGGCATGATTTGCGTTATGCGATTGATGCCAGCAAGATTCAAAAAGATTTGGGTTGGGTACCACAAGAAAGCTTTGAAACAGGCTTACGTAAAACCGTTGAATGGTATTTGAATCATCAGGAATGGGTTGCTCATGTACAAAGTGGCGAGTATAAAAACTGGCTGAATCAGCAGTACCATACTGAATCTGTTCAATAAGGAATCATCAATGAAAATTCTTTTATTGGGCAAAAATGGTCAGGTGGGTTGGGAGCTACAACGTGCTTTGCAGCCTTTAGGTGAAGTGATTGCTTTAGATCGCCATGCCAATGCACGAGGGTTGTGTGGTGATATTGCGAATTTTGAAGCCATCACTCAACTTATTCAGCAAGTTCAGCCAGATGTCGTAGTCAATGCAACAGCATATACGGCTGTCGATAAGGCTGAATCAGAAGTTGAACAAGCTGATCTGATTAATCATTTAGCCGTCAAGCATTTGGCTGAACAATGCCAAGCAGTGAGTGCTCTGTTGATTCACTATTCTACAGATTATGTATTCTCTGGAGAAGGTGTGACGGCATGGCAGGAGCAAGATGCAACTGCACCGCAAAATGTCTATGGTCAAACCAAGCGTGCAGGTGAGCTGGCACTTGAACAAAGTGCGGTAAAGTTTATCAATTTTCGTACTTGCTGGGTGTACGGTACGCATGGTCAGAACTTTATCAAAACCATGCTCCGTTTAGCACAAGCCAAAGAAGAGCTGAATATTATTGCCGATCAAATCGGTGTGCCAACGGGTGCAGCACTGATTGCTGATGTTACTGCACAGGCAATTCGTTATTACAGCTTGCAAGATATGGATCAGCAGAAATATTTGTGTGGGCATTATCATCTGGCAGCTTCAGGTGAAACCTCGTGGTACGAATATGCGCAGTTTATTTTTGATGTCGCGCGACAAAAAGGTTTAGTCTTAAAGTTGCAACAGGTTCGCCCAATTGCGACAACAGCATATCCGACACCTGCCAAGCGTCCGTTAAATTCACGTTTAAATACCAATAAATTACAGCAAAAATTTCACCTGCATTTGTCACATTGGCAGCAGGGGGTTGAGCAAGTTTTAGGAGAAATCATCGTATGAGTCAGGCAAAACGCAAAGGCATTATTCTTGCGGGTGGTTCAGGTACACGTTTGTACCCGATTACGATGGGAACATCGAAACAGTTGTTGCCAATTTATGATAAGCCAATGATTTACTATCCATTGTCTGTGCTTATGTTGGCAGGAATCTCTGAAATTCTGATTATTTCGACACCAGAAGATTTACCAAATTTTGAAAAATTATTGGGTACAGGTGAAGAACTTGGCATTAAGCTGTCTTATAAAGTTCAACCTTCACCAGATGGTTTGGCACAAGCCTTTATTTTGGGTGAAGAATTTATTGGTCAGGACAATGTCTGTCTGATTTTGGGTGACAACATTTTCTATGGTCAGAGTTTCAGTCAGCAATTGAAACGTGCTTCAGCACAGACTTCAGGCGCAACTGTATTTGGATACTATGTCAATGACCCTGAGCGTTTTGGTGTTGTGGAATTCGACTCAACAGGAAAAGCGATCAGCATTGAAGAAAAACCCGTACAGCCAAAATCGAATTATGCGGTGACAGGTTTGTATTTCTATGACAATAGCGTCATTGAAATTGCAAAGAATATTCAGCCATCACCACGTGGTGAGTTAGAAATTACCGATGTGAACAACGTTTATTTACAACAAAATCAACTCAATGTTGAATTGTTGGGGCGTGGTTTTGCATGGTTAGATACAGGCACTCATGACTCATTACTTGAAGCGAGTCAATTTGTACAAACCGTAGAACACCGTCAAGGGCTTAAAGTTGCATGCTTGGAAGAAATTGCATTTAACAATGGCTGGATTAGCCCTGAGCAATTGTTAGCACGTGCTAATTTCTTCAAAAAAACAGGTTATGGTCAGTATTTGTTAAAACTGCATCAAGAACATTAAGCAAAACACGCCTAAAATACCCAGATTGAGTGACGTAGTATGAAGATTATTGAAACCAAGATTAAAGATTTATTGATTCTTGAACCTCGTGTATTTGCAGATGAACGTGGTTGGTTCATGGAAAGCTTTAATCAGAAAAACTTTGAACAGGCATTGGTGGAACGTAATCTCCCGATTCCAGACTTTGTTCAAGATAATCACTCTATGTCACAAAAAGGTGTATTGCGCGGTTTGCATTACCAGTTAAACCCACATGCCCAAGGTAAGCTTGTGCGTGTGGTACAAGGTCGTGCATGGGATGTGGCAGTTGATATTCGTCAAGATTCGCCAACGTTTGGGCAATGGGTAGGTGTTGAACTCACAGGTGAAAATCAGCGTCAGTTCTGGATTCCAGCGGGTTTTGCACATGGTTTTATTGCTTTGGAAGACAACACACAGTTTTTATATAAAACAACAGATTATTATGCAAAAGAGTGTGAACGTAGTTTGGTGTGGAATGATGTTGAGCTTGCAATTGAATGGCCAGTTGAAGCAGGTATGCAGCTTAAATTGACTGCAAAAGATCAGGAAGCTGCGACTTTCGCTCAGGCACGTGCAGCTCAAGCATTGTTTTAAGGAAAGCATATGAAAGTTCTGAATGCAGTCTATGGCGATGCAACAGGTGGTCGCTGGCAAGCCATGCTAGATATTGCCAATACTTTAAAAAGTTTTGGGCATGATGTAGTTTTGCTACGTGGTACTGAAAATCAGCATCTTAAAAGTGGTGAATGGCCAATTACCGTTATTCCGAACAAAGGTTTTTATAGCATTACAGCAGCATTAAAAATTCGTAAATTCATTGAGCAACAACAGCCTGATGTGATTATTGCACATAGCGGTAAGGCAGTTTGGTTGTTCAAAAATGCGATGTTGGGCATGTCCAAAAACATTCCTGTGATTGCGGTCAATCATAGTCATAATGTCAAACGGACTTTGCGTGCCGATGCCTTTATTCATATTACGCTGTATGTCCAAGAGTTGGTGCAAAAACGCCAAACGCCTGAAGAACGCGCAGCTAAACCACAACAGGTGATTTCGAACTTAACGTATTTACCTAAAGTTGTCGCTGAACCACATCTAATTCGTGTTCCACCGAGTATTGTGATGTTAACGCGGATGGTACCTAATAAAGGTGTGCATGTGCTAATCGATGCTTTAGCGATTTTGCGTAACAAGGGTATTGATTTTAGCGCAGTGCTGGCAGGTCAGGGTGAGATGCTCGCGACTTATAAACATCAGGCTGAGCAGTTACAACTCCTTGATAAAGTCAGTTTCCCAGGTTGGATTGGTGGTGAAGATAAAATTGCATTATTGCAAAATGCCGACATTGTCGCGTTGCCTTCAATTACCGAAATTCAGGGGATTGGGATTTTAGATGCATTTGCATGGGGTAAAACCCTGATTACCACAGATCACATTGGTATTCGCCAAACTGCAAAACATGGTGTCAATGCTTGGTGTGCCAAAGCTGATGATGCGCAAAGTCTTGCCGATGGAATTGAATATTTGATTCAGCATCCAGATGAAGCATTAAAGTTTGCCCAACAAGGCAAAAAAGAAGCGCTAGAGAAATACTGTTTTGAGCAGACTGCTAAGGCGCATAACCAATTTGTTGAGCATGTTGTTGAATATTATCAACCACATCATTAGATTAATCTAAACAATCATAAAAGCCTAGATTATTCTTGGCTTTTATTTTTGAAACATATTGAGGCAAAAGCATACAAGCCATGTAAAAACTTTGTAGGAATAAAGAAATATTCTCAATATCTTCAGAAAATGTTCCTATAATACGACAAGATTATGATATTTGAGATTTTCCTGCATGGAACCATTAAGCTTAGATGAAGTGGAATTTCATTCCTTTCATTGGGATAACTTTGATCGAGATATTTTAGCCGCGCATAAAAAA
Source organism: Acinetobacter sp. MB5 (assembly GCF_003261585.1). Taxonomy (GTDB): domain Bacteria; phylum Pseudomonadota; class Gammaproteobacteria; order Pseudomonadales; family Moraxellaceae; genus Acinetobacter. The sequence continues at coordinate 90,193 of NZ_POVU01000008.1, forward strand.
GTGATGCAGCATTTGGGGCTAAATGTAAAATATACAGAAGAAAATATGCCACATGGAGAGTGGCTTGATCGAGTCATTGGTCAATCTACAGCGAAAGTGGTGGCAATTATTGAGCCCGATTTAATTCCTTTAAATCGTGAAATTGTTGAGAAATCTGTCCAGTATGTTTATCAGAATGATACTTTTCTAGGCTGTGCCCAAGCATCGAACCATATTCATCCTGCAACACACATTTTTGCTTCACCAGCGTTCTTTTTTATCACACCATCATGTTACCAAGCACTTGGTAAACCTTCATTTATGCAAAATAAACAGGCGGATGTTGCTGAGCAATTGGCTTATATTGCAGAGAAAAAAGGCATACGTTATCGCACCTTATATCCAACCTGTTTCGAACGTGAACCTCGAGAGGGTATCTGGTTACTTGGCAATTATGGCTATTATGGCATTGGCACTGTATTTGCTGATAGTGTTTATCACTTGTTTCAAAGTCGTCATGCAGATAATGTAAAATTGTTTTTACAGCGTTGTGATGATGTGCTAAATGGCTGCTTTTCAACAGAAGGTTTTATTTCATCGACTGCATTTAATAATATTGGACGCGTAGTTAAAAAGCCAAAAATTAAACAGTGGTATAAGAAAATTTTCTAAGAAAAATCATAAGCAGCTCTAATAAGAGCTGCTTATGATTAGGTACATATAAAAATGGCACAGCTTAAAATTGCACTTGTTGTAATCGTATATGGTAAGACTTTACAACAGTCTCTCACCATTCAGGATTTACTCAAATTTAAATATCCATTGCATCAGCTTTTGATCGTCAATAATGGTCCCGAAGCTATTTTAGAACATGATTCTTGTATCCAAGATTTAGGTCAGATCCATCAGAATGTAACACTACAGAATCAGCTACAAAATAAACCATTAAGCTGGATTTATAATGACTTTATCCAGAGTTATGATGCAGATTACTATGTGCTATTTGATGATGACACTGAAATTAATGAACAATATCAGGATGTTTTATTTCATTTAAAAAACGTGGATTTTGAGTTGCCTGAAATTCGAGCACGCTGTGATTTAAAGCCACGTTTCCCTATGATGAATTCACAATTGCTCCAACATAGAGGAGAGATTATAGAACCTGAAAAAATTTATTCAGTTGGTTCTGGATTAATTATCTCTCATCGTATTAAAGAATTTTTTAAAGATAAAAATATGGAGATTTTTGATTCTAATTTTGCATTTTATGGAGTAGATACAACATTTTTTACTCGAATAAATCAATTTATTAAGCAAGGTTATAAATTCAAGTTTTCTTCAATGACTTACTTAAACCATTGTCTGTCTTTGACGGAAGAGAGTTTGACTACATGGCGTAAAAATGAATTTATTTATGAAAATGTTTTAACTTTAAAATATTATAGCTCGAGTCAATGGAGTAAAAATTTAAAGTTTATTAAATTAGTTTTTCGTAAAATAATTAAATTGTCATTTCGCGATGCTTTTTTAATCATTAAAGTGTTTTTTAAAGGAAAGCATCCAAGATGTGAAATTTAAAAGTTTAAATTAGGGGAATGTACTTTAATTTTTTAAATTCTGATATGTATTTTATTTTTCGAATTTAATAATATGAGAAAATTTAAAAAAATAGTGTAGTACCCTAAATATTAAAATATAATCCATAGTTAGATATTTGGGGGAAGATATGATTGTCATGTTATGTGGCCTGTCAGGCGCTGGTAAAACTACGATAGCAAATGCTTTACTTGTGCATTTAAAGCAGCAAGGCTATCCAGCTGATATTATTGATGGAGATGAGTCAAGAAAATATCTATTTCCAGAATTAGGTTATACATTGCCAGATCGTTGTAAAAATATGGAGCGGATGGCATGGTTGGCTCACAAACTTTCTAACAATGGCATTATTGCAATTATTAGTGCGATGAATCCCGATCAAAATACTAGAAATACAATTAAGAAAAAATATTTAAATGTTAAAGAGGTTTTTGTGTATTGTAGTGTTGAATCTCTATTTTCTAGAGATACAAAGGGCTTGTATAAAAAATCTCAACTTCCTGATGGACATAAAGATAAAATTTCCAACCTCTCGGGTATAAATGGAGATTTCCATATTCCACAGTCACCAGATCTTGTGATTAATACAGATACTCTATCTGTAGAAGATGCCGTCAAAAAAATCACACAAGAGATTATTTTAAATGCTTAAACAACCTCTTATTATATTAGGAATGCATCGTTCAGGAACCTCATTAATTACACAATGGTTGTATAAGTGTGGTCTTAATGTTGGTGATAGATTACTGAATGAAGGCGTTGGAAACGATGAGGGTCATTTTGAAGACCTCGACTTTGTAGAATGGCATGAGCAGGTATTGCAAGATAATGATTTGCCAACGACAGGTTTTATTGATAAACAAGAAATAAAAATATCAGAGCAACATATAGAGAAATTTGATCAAATTTTTCATAAGAAATTACCGGATAATTGGGGATGGAAAGATCCTAGAACCTGCCTATTTATTAACTTCTATAAGGAAAAGATAGCAGATGCATCTTATTTAGTTATTGTTCGAGACTATCAGGATGTAATTTCATCTTTAATTAAGAGGGATATTAAATTAATTAAATATTTTTATTTTAGAAGATCTAATTTTATTAAAAAGCTAAAATGGAGATTTTATAAAGAAAAAAAATTGTTAGCTCAGTATGATATTAAAAAAATGACATCTCTATATGCAGGTGCGTATATTCGATATAATCGTGAAATTTTGAACTTGGTTTCAGATCGGAAGTTAAATGAGAAAACGATTGTGCTTGAATATTCTGAGATATTGAAAAATGATCAAAAATATTTTGACTTAATTGTTGAGAAAACAGGTTTGGAGTTAGAGTTAATTCCATTCTCTACAATTTATAAGCCAAATCTTATGGCTAAGAATACCTATTTTAATGCTGAATATTTATCTAAAAGGGAATTGAATGAATTAAAAGGTGTACATAGTCAGCTAAAATCTTATCTTGATTAAGATTTGGTTGAAAAATAAAAAAGATTAATCTAATTAGATTAATCTTTTTTTATAAATAAGTTTAAAATTAATTTTTTTATCTTTTTTTGATTAATAATAAAGTTTAAGAAATTACTAGATGATATAAAAAATATAGAACACATTGGAAAAAACCATTGGCTGATTTTTCGATTTTGTTGAACTTTAATATATTCATTTTGTACAACATAATAACTCTTATCAACATTTCCAGCACTTTTGTGAAAAAGGTGAAAGTCAATGACATAACTCTTGAGTCCTAGAAAACTAGCGTTTTGGCATAGATCTAAGCCATATAAATGAAAACCTTTTAATATAGTTGTCGCTGCAATATTTACTTTTTGATTAATAATAAAGAAGTTTTCATCAACGCTCATGACCTCTTGAGGAAATGGGCCATCAGCAATATTTTCTCCGTGAGGATCACTAATACGAACGACATGTTTTCCCGTTGTTTTTCTACCTGCATTTCCCGCAATCGCCCATTTGGGGTTAAGCTTATTTAATTCTTTGATTCTTTCTTCTAGAATCTCTCGATCATCATATTTAAAAAGAATATCTTGATGACAAAAAATTAGGTATTCACCTTGTGCTTCTTTAATGGCACGATTAATTCCTGAAAAACCATCAAATTGATTTGAAGCTTTGTTATCAAAAAATAAGAACTCAACATCATGTGCTGAAAAGCCTTTTTGCTCCGCACTTAGGACCATTTCTTTATATTCATTTGGTCGTGTAACTAGTGTGCAAAAAGTGTATTTTTTATGAAAGTTTATTTCACCTTCAATTTTTCTCAAAAAACTCACCATCCTTTCTCATAAACTGAATCATTATACTGAAATAAGGTAAATTAACAATTCAGATTGTTAATATATTGGATTAATTTTTTAATTTTCTTGAGTTTTATTAATAGCTTAAAAAAAGTCTGAATATCTTGCCATATTTTATAAGTATTTTTAGAAAAACGATTTTCTTTATATTGTGCTAAAAATGCTTGGCGATTTTGATCGACAGCTTCAATCGTGCTGTCATCTTCACCACCTTGTTCAAAGAAATAATAATATGGGATTTCAGATTTTTCTGAGAGTAAAAATTTCCAGTCATCGGCAACCGTAGTCTTTGCCAGCATTTTTCTGACCAGTTTACCTGCTTCATTCGGAGTTATACTATAGGCACATGCCATCGTATATTGATAACGAGAACCAAGCATATTGAAATGAGTTTGATCTTCTGAGATATAGCCTAAAATGCGGGTACGGGCTTTTTTGGAGTGTCCACTCAGAAAAATAAACTCGGCAGGATGATGAAGTATGCTATGTAATTGTGCTGTATGTTGATGGTGTGCGGCGAGATAGACATCATCCTCAATAATCACTACACGATCATAATTTGCATAACGTTGCTCTGAAATGCGTTGCCACAAAAATAAGTGACTGAGCATACAACCGATTTCACCTGTACTCATCGGACGTTTACACTGACCAGCTTGCTCTCGTGCAATATTGATCAATGCAAGTATTTCAGAAGATAAGTCTTTACCATAGATCGCATCAAAAAACTCAAGCTCAATTTCAATATCAGAAACCGCTTGGCGCAATTTATTAAATTCAAGTTCTATCGCTTTACGACGTTCTAAGCTTTGCTTGAGAGAAATACAAATAAATAGAACTTTCGAGGACTTAGACATGAGCAATATGTTGTCCTTTCGCGTAGATTTCAGCTTGCCAAGGTGAGTTTAGTGCTTGTTGATCAATTAAATTGAGCCATTGCTGCAAAATATTTTTTGCTTCAAAGGTTGAGTGTGCAAGGGCATAACCACGTTGTGCAATTTCAACTGCCTGCTCAGGGTGCTCATGGTAGTATTTTAATTTTTCCAGTAAATCAGACGTGTCTTTAAAGTACACCATACTATTTTCAGGAAATAATTCAGTCATCCCAGGCGTTTCTGCGCTAAAAACCAGACAGCCCATGCCTGTGAGCTGGGCAAGACGGTCACTACTATACATATAAATATCATTATATTTTGAGTAGTTGATACCCATTAAGCTATTTCGTACCGCAGCCTGATATTCATGTCCAAATAAAGAGGGGTGTCCTAAACATGCACCAAGCTTAAATTTGAACTGAGGAAGCTGCTCAGTTAAATGGCTAATAAATTGCTCACGCTCAGGGTATTTGCTATTTGAACCGCAAAAAATACAGTCGTAGTCAAATTTAAGCCAGTCTTCACGTGCGTATTCGATTGAATGCAAACTCAGGTTCGGGGTAAAAGCAAACACAGGATGATCACAAACTTCTGATAGATTCTGTAAATGCTGACCTGCCGTTGTCACAAAGACATGATCGACTTCACTGTGCATCTCTTTGAAATGGTCAAGACGGTGAGGTTCATTGATTGGATCAACAAACCACATGGCAACTTTGGCTTGGTGAATCGCTTTAAGTTGTTTAAGTAATTCTTTAGGTAAATGAATATGCCCAATTAAAATCAGGTCAAAATGAACATTTTGGCAAAGTTCAATCAGTTGTTGATGTGTTTTTTTATGAGAGAGAGAAGTAGTGTTGAAAATATTACTTTTTCTGACCATATACTTATAGTCAAAAGCATGGACATAGTGTCCAAGCTCAATTAAACCATGTTGAATCTTGGCATCGGTGTTATAAAACATTGAGCCATTATTGTCAGTTTTGAAATTTGCAATGTGCAAGATTTTTAAAGATGAATGGCGCAATGTTACTGTTCCATAATCAGATGATGAACAAGAATCGGGGTTTTATTGGTTATCCGCATTGCCCTTGAGCACCATATAAATCAAGGCGCAGAAAATAAGTAAGGCAGCAGATAAACTACTGAAACAGAAATATAAAATACGCTGGTACGTGGTGATATTCATAAGCTGATTATGAATAATATAGGTCATAATGCCCCATTGGACTAAAGAAAACACAATCACCACCAATGAACGGCGGCGGACTTCTGGACGCATAGCCATGGTTTTCACCTAACATAAAAAAAGCAGCTTATTATGCCACTATAGAGAGTCAATCTCAATTACCATAAAAAAACCCTGCCGAAGCAGGGTCTTATCTACAAAAACTTAAGCTTCTTTGGCTTCAGCTTTTGGTTTTTCACGTAAACGGATACCTAAATCACGCAATTGATTGGCTTCAACTGGTGCAGGTGCTTGAGTCAACGGACATTCAGCAGTTTTGGTTTTCGGGAATGCAATTACATCACGAATAGAAGATGCGCCAGTCATCAGCATCACTAAACGGTCAAGACCAAATGCCAAACCACCGTGCGGAGGCGCACCATAACGTAAAGCATTCAATAAGAAGCTGAATTTCTCTTCTGCTTCTTCTTCACCAATACCTAACGCTTCAAAAATTGCTTTTTGCATTTCTAAAGTATAGATACGCAGTGAACCACCACCGATTTCAGTACCGTTAAGAACCATGTCGTAAGCAACAGACAATGCTTCACCTGGGTTGTTCTTCACTTCTTCAACAGAAGATTTTGGTAGTGTGAATGGGTGATGTACAGAAGTCCATTTGCCATCATCAGTTTCTTCGAACATTGGGAAGTCAACAACCCAAAGTGGTGCCCACTCGCAAGTTGCAAGATTCAAGTCATGACCGATCTTCACACGAAGCGCGCCCATTGCATCATTGACAACTTTGGCTTTGTCTGCACCGAAGAATACGATGTCGCCATTTTCAGCACCAACACGTTTCAACAAATCAAGCACGATTGGCTCGATGAATTTCACGATTGGAGATTGAAGACCTTCGATGCCTTTTTCAAGTTCGTTGACTTTAATGTAAGCTAAACCTTTCGCACCGTAGATGCCAACGAATTTGGTGTATTCGTCGATGGCGCTACGTGGAAGTGCGCCTGCGCCTGGTACGCGAAGCGCAACAATACGACCTTTCGGATCTTTTGCAGGGCCAGCGAATACTTTGAACTCAACGTCTTGCATGAGGTCTGCAACGTCAACCAGTTTCAATGGAATACGCATATCTGGTTTGTCAGATGCATAATCACGCATTGCATCTGCATAAGTCATACGTTCAAATTTATCGAATTTAACATTCAATAATTCGTTGAACATTTTAACCGTTAAGCCTTCCATTAAATCCATGATGTCATCGTCACTCATGAACGATGTTTCAACGTCGATTTGGGTAAATTCAGGCTGACGATCCGCACGCAAGTCTTCGTCACGGAAACATTTTGCGATTTGGTAATAACGGTCAATACCACCCACCATTAACAACTGTTTGAACAATTGTGGTGATTGTGGCAATGCGTAGAAGCTACCATTTGAAACACGGCTTGGCACTAAATAGTCACGCGCACCTTCTGGTGTTGCGCGAGTCAAGATCGGTGTTTCAACGTCTAAGAAACCATGATCTTCGAAATAGTTACGGATCAAGTTGGTTACTTTAGAACGGAAGCGTAAACGATCTAACATTTCAGGACGACGGATGTCCAAGAAACGGTATTTCAAACGAATTTCTTCAGAAATATTGGTGTTGTCGTCATTGAGTGGGAATGGAGGAGTTTCAGAAGTTGCAAGAACTTCAATCTCTTTACCCAAAACTTCGATTTGACCACTCACCATGTTGGCATTTTCTGTGCCTGCATAACGGCGGCGTACACGACCTGTAATTTTTAATACAAATTCAGAACGTGCTTTATCTGCGGTTGCGAAAGCTTCAGGAGTATCTGGGTCAATAACCACTTGAACAAGACCATCACGGTCACGCATGTCGAGGAAGATGACACCACCGTGATCGCGACGACGGTGTACCCAACCACACAGGGTCACGGTTTGGTCAATTTGGGCTTCGGTTAAAGAACCGCAGTAATGAGTTCGCATCATGTTTTTTAAATCCAAACTATATTGGCAATAGGAGCGTATACGTAAACAGCGTACCGCGAATCAATCAGCGATTATGCCCTTTTAGGTGATGTTGCTCAAGGTTTAGCGCGAAAAAACCATCGTTAAGACGACTTAAGACGGAGGGAGCGATTTTTTAGCCGCTTGAATTTGTGAATATTTCCATAAAAATAAACCGCTACCCGCAGTAAAACAGACCAGCCAGCCTTGCACAAAGGCTTTAAAACCGCGACCACTTAACTCGTAGAGATTTCCCCCAAGTTCAGCATGATTGAACAGATAAAAACTCAGCATTGCCATGCCACACAGCAATGCACTTATGGATAAGCGTTGTAAAAATTGGCGTTGTAAGGTTGTGGGAGTCGCTTGTCGATAATGTGCAATATAATGCTTTGTCCAAATCCATAACCAAGGCAAAGCCAGTACTGATGTCCCGATTTGTAACAGCCGATGCATCGGGAAATGATGGTCAAATAGCTCAATGCTTTGCTCTAAGAAATCACAGGCCAACCAAGTACGTGCATCGACATGGGTAAAGCTGTCCCAGATAAAATGGCTGATGGTTCCGAGTAGTAATGCGCAGACACTTGCGATGAAAAAGATCAGGTATTGCTTGAAGCTTTGCAATCCAAGCGGGGCGATTAGACCTAAACCAGTAAAAATTACAGGGCGATACAGCAGATACCACAGTCCTGAAGCGATTAGACCAATCAACAAGTCGGGGAAAATCAAGCCCTGCCATAAATGACTCAGCATGACATCTTTTTGCGTAAACAGGCGAATGAGATCAGGCGCCATACAACCGATTGCAGCCGCAGCCAAAGGGAATTTTCTTTGGCTGAGCCGATAAATCACAGGTGCGATCAGCATATGCGACACAGTAAATGCCATAGGTGTGCTTGAAAAATACAAAAACAAAATTTTAACGAAATTAAGCAGAAAGTACGAATGGGACTTGCAAATAAAACGATACGTTATAATATAACAACAAATTTAGCACTGGATGCCTACAATGTCCTTGAAGAAACATGCATTTGTTCTCTCTGTTCTATCACTGACCATTCAACAGGTCATGGCGCAAGATACATCTGTTACAGAAAATGATTTACCGACCATTCAGGTTCATGCTGATAAAAAACCAAAAGTGAATTCAACGGCTGGTGATGCAGTTGTCGATCAGAAAACCTTAATCGCAGGTGCAACCACCATTGGCAATGCCTTAAATGGTCAGGCAGGCGTGTATTCAGCACAATACACAGGCGGGGTAAGTCGTCCTGTGATTCGTGGGCAAGATGGCGCGCGAGTCAAAATTACTGAAAATGGTGGCGATGCACTTGATGTATCGAGTGTTTCACCTGACCATGCGGTGACTGTTGATCCAAACTCAGCACAGGAAATTCAGATTTTAAAAGGCCCTGAAGCATTGTTGTATGGCGCAGGATCGGTCGGTGGTCTGATCAATGTGGTCGATGACAAGATTCCGACTCAAATGCCTGAAGGTGGTTATACAGGTCGTGCAGGGGTCCGCTATAACTCAGGTAGTGATGAACTGTTGTACTCAGGCAATGCCACCATTGGACTGGGGGATCAGTTTGCCCTACGTTTGGGTGGTTTAAAACGTGATGCCAATAACTATATTTTGCCGAAAGATTTACAAAGCGATAGCCGTCGCCAAGACAGTACCTTTGCCGATTCTAAAGATTACAACGTAGGGTTGTCATGGATTTATGACCGTGGTTATACAGGAATTTCCTTTAGCCAGCGTCATGACCAATATGGTATTCCTGCCGACAATGAACTGTACGGCACGTGTGAACGTAGCGGCAGCAGTTTAACCAATTGCGGTACAGCAACGGGTGGCGGTGATGATGCACAAGGTTGGATTAACCTGAAACAAAAACGCTATGACATTAAAACTGAACTGAATGATCCATTTGCAGGTTTTAACAAACTCTCTGCTCAAGCCAACTATACCGATTATCAACATACCGAAATGGATGGGGACACGCCAGACACGACCTTTAATAGCAAAGGCACAGATGCGCGTATTACCTTGAGTAACAATCCGTGGGCGGGCTGGACAGGGCAAATCGGAACGCAATTTACTCAGCAAAAACTCAGTATTGATGGTGATGAATCTTTGATGAATCCCAACACCACCAAAAAATACAGTCTGTTTGCTTTACAACAAAAGCAGGTCAATAACCTGAATTTTGAAGTGTCATCACGGATTGATCAGCAAAATATCAATATCGATTCGACTCAAAAAGATTACAATGGTACGGCTTATTCGATTGCAGGTTCAACCAGTTGGGAGTTTGTTCCAAACTATAAACTGTCTTTGACTGCATCACATCAAGAGCGTTTGCCTGTGGCACAAGAGCTGTATTCAGACGGCAAACACATGGCAACCAATACCTATGAACTGGGCAATGACAACCTTGACAAGGAAAAATCCAATAACCTTGAATTGGGGCTGCACTTTGACAATGACCGTTTGAAATATAACGTCAGTGTGTTCCAGAACTGGTTTAATAACTTTATTTATGCCAAAACGCTGGATCAATATGATGATTTTCGCTTAATTCAGTACAGCCAAACTCAGGCGCGTTTCTATGGGGTTGATGCTGATCTGAGCTATCAACTTTCTCCAGTCTGGAATGCAGGCCTGTTTGGGGATTATGTACGCGGTAAATTGGATAACGATGGCAATGCCCCACGTGTTCCAGGTGGGCGTTTAGGCACACGTTTCAAAGCGGACTTTGGCGATGGCTACTCGGCAACCGCAGAGTATTATCATGTGTTTAATCAGGATGATATTGCCAATTATGAAACCGATACCAAAGGCTACAACATGCTGAATTTAGGTTTGGCATATACAGGTCAGGTGAATGCGAAAACAGGTTATCGTTTATATGCACAAGCCAATAACTTGCTCGATGCCAATGTTTATCAGCATGAATCATTCCTTGCCAATGTGCCACAAGTCGGACGTAACTTTACGGTCGGGGTAGATTTTAACTTCTAAGATTTAAGCCCAATTCGTGACAGGAGTGCCTCCCATCACGAAATTACTCTTGAAAAAAACTAAGAGAAAACCTAGCCTGACACTATTCGGCTAGGTTTATTTTTATGCGTATATTTCACAAAATTCATCATAAGTTACAATGGTCTCCCCGCCATTATGCAGGGTTTTTGGTCGGTATTTTATTTCTCGGCTATGCTTCTTCTGCGGTCTATCACACAGTAAAACCGCTACCCCGTGGTATTGATTACACAGGTAAGTTACATCACGCCGATGTGCAATTCTTGGCCGATGAAACCTATGTCGATGCGACAGGCAAAGTGCAGCAGGATCAGCATATCTTCAATCAAATTTTGAGTTTGATTGCGCAAGCCAAAACCACGATTGTGATAGATATGTTCTTGTTTAATGATGAAATGGGCAAGAATACCCAACCTCAGCGTCATTTGACCCAAGAGCTTACGCAAGCTTTGATTAGTAAGCGAATTCAATCTCCAAATGTTGAAATCAAACTGATTACCGATCCAATTAATTCGGTCTACGGTGGGCTTGCACCTGAGCATTATCGCAAGTTACGTCAGGCGGGTGTTGATGTGATTGAAACCAACCTTGCACCATTACGCACGCCTAATCCTGTATGGTCGGGTTTCTGGTATTTGTGTTGTCAGGGATTGGGAAATAATCCGCAAGGCGGCTGGTTACCCAACCCATTTGGTCAGGGCAAAGTGACCTTACGTAGCTACTTCGATTTACTCAACTTTAAAGCCAATCACCGTAAAACCATTGTGGTCGATACCGATCAGGGTTGGAAAGGGCTAGTGACTTCTGCTAATCCACACGATGGCAGTTCACATCATGATAATGTCGCGTTGTTGGTCTCAGGGCCAGTTGCCGTGGATATTCTAAATTCCGAGCAACCTGTGGCGGCCATGTCGCAAGGGGATGTGGGTTTCGTGATTGTTGGGCAACAAGAGGGGGACAAGAATTTGCCGCAAGTGCAGGTTCTGACTGAAGCTGCAATTTATCGTGCTGCACTCAATATGATCAATACTGCAAAACCTCAAGATCAGATTGATTTGGCAATGTTCTATTTGTCTGAACGCAAAATTATTGATGCCTTGAAGCAGGCTAAACAGCGGGGTGTGCAGGTTCGTGTCTTGCTTGACCCAAACAAGGATGCTTTTGGTCGTCAGAAAAATGGCATTCCGAATCGTGAAGTTGCTGTTGAATTACATGATGCAGGCATTCATGTGCGTTGGAATGACACGCATGGCGAGCAGGCACACACTAAAATGCTGTTCAAGCACAATGCGACCCAATCTGAATTACTACTTGGTTCAGCCAATTTTACCGCACGTAATTTGAAAAATTATAATCTGGAAACAGATCTACGTGTAATTGGCTCAAGCCAATCATCTGTCTTTGTCGATGCCCAAAAGTATTTCAATACCGCTTGGGAAAACTTGGACGGGCGACAAATCAGTGTCGATTACAGCCACTATGCTGACAGTTCAAAACTGAAATATGCGCTCTACCGTTTTATGGAATGGTCAGGTTTATCGACATTCTAAGAATGAAAACGCAAATAAAAAAGAGAGGTCTTGCACCTCTCTTTTTTTATTCAGAATGATTAGTTTTGCGGTGGAATGAGTTGATCAAGTGCTTTGTCATCCAGATTATTCAGTTCGCTTAAATCGGTTTTGATTTTCCATTGCTCAACATCTTCAACGGGGTTGGGCAAACGTGCTTCAAGCCAATCACACACCACATCGGGTGAAAACTCGGCATGGTTGCACTGAATGACCCAAGCCAAAAAGTCTTTGGCTTCACCATTCATATAAGGTGGTGGAGAGACAGGTAAAAACTGAGTCGGTAAACGCTCATTGGTCGACAAGTAATTTAAAACATGTCCAAGTTCCTGTACGGTTTGCCATGCCAATGGGTGTTCAAGATCAATAAAAAACTTAAACCACCATGCGTGTTGTCCATCATCACCATGTCCCACAATACGAGTTGCTTGGACACTTGGGACTTTTGCAAAAAACTGTTCTAGGCGTTCAAAACTTAATTCAGACATGTTGCAATTCTCTTGATTTCACCCGCGTTACTATACCTGACAATTAGGCCAATTCATCATCTTGCGGTTGCAGCTTTTTACTGACGACTTCATTTTTTTCTTTAATTGCCGATGGATAATGCCAAGAGGCATAGCGCACGATAAAAATTGCCACGGCTAAAATCAGAATTGAACCTGTGACAATGATTAAATCCATAGAGGCTTTATGGTCATGCTGAATCACAGAAATCAAGAGGCGAGTGAGTGCAGTAATTGCCACATAAATTAAAAAACGCACAGGCATATGATTGGTTTTAAAATAAATTCCAACCATGGCACCGAGTTCTAAATAGATAAATAACAGCAGAATATCATCAATGCTGGCATAGTTTTTTTCAGTAAAAATGTCGATGGTGGTATGTACCGCAGACCACGCGATCATACAGCCAATAATAAATAGGGCTAAATAATGAAAACTTTCAACAGCCAAATGACCAATCCGATCTAAAAATTGTTGTATTTGATCGGTCTTATGTTTCGGGACGGGCATAACATGACACCTTGATTCGATCTGGTTTTAGATTAAAAGAGTATCATGCAAAAACTATGACAACATAAAAAATGCCTGATAAACAGGCATTTTTTAAATCGGAATCGGATTATTGCTGGGTGAAGTACTCAGGTTCGAATTGCATAATCACGCTAGAACCTGCATTAATTTTGGCAAAACGGCTATTGAGTTCAGGCAAGACTTTTTCAATATAGTACTGAGCCAAACGCAGTTTATTGGCATAAAACTCACCTTGTTTTGACTCAGCCGCTTGAGCAATTTTGGCAAACATATAGGCAAAACTGAGTAGACCGACTACATGTAAGAAATCAACTGCAACGGCATTGGCAAAGTCAGGATCTTCTTGAGATTGTTCAATCACGCGTTGGGTCAACGCTTCAACTTCAAGACAGGCATCGAGAGTCATATCTTTAATGATGTTGAGCTCGATGTCGAGATCATGCACAAAGTTACGGATTTCATCGATATATTCATATAAGAATTCACCGTTGTTTTTAATGACTTTACGCCCGATCAAATCTTGCGACTGAACGCCGTTGGTTCCTTCGTAAATCTGGGCAATACGTAAATCACGGATGCATTGTTCCATACCCCATTCAGCAATATAACCATGTCCGCCAAAGCACATTTGTGCATCAAGAACAGCATTGAATGCGGTGTCGGTTAAATAAGCTTTGGCAATTGGAGTGAGCAGGGCAACACGGTTGTTGGCTTTACGAACTGCTTCGGCATCGGTTGAAAACTTGGTGATGTCGAGCTGTTGACCGACATATACGGCAAAGGCACGTGATGCTTCATTATTGGCGCGGGCATTGAGTAACATACGACGTACATCGCCGTGAACTAAAATACTGTCTGCTGGTTTTTCTGGGCTTTTCACACCTTTGGCACTGCGACCTTGCAAACGGTCTGTGGCATATTGGGCCGCATTTTGGTAGGCAAATTCAGCCGCACCTAAACCCTGAATCCCCATCGACAAGCGCTCATAGTTCATCATTACGAACATCGCCGCCAAGCCTTCATTTTCTTTGCCGACCAAGAAACCTTTGGCTGCATCAAAATTCATCACACAGGTTGCAGATGCCTTGATTCCCATTTTATGTTCAATTGAACCTGGGGCAACCGTGTTGCGCTCACCTAAAGAGCCATCTTCATTGACCATGTATTTCGGTACAATAAACAGGGAAATACCGCGCGAACCTGCTGGTGCATTCGGCGTTTTGGCCAAGACAAGGTGAATGATGTTTTCGGTCAGGTCGTGGTCGCCACCTGTAATGAAAATTTTGGTGCCTGTAATGTTGTAGCTACCATCGGTATTCGGTTCAGCCTTGGTTTTGATAATGCCTAAGTCTGTTCCCGCATGTGGCTCGGTTAAGCACATGGTGCCTGACCATTCACCCGAGTAGATTTTTGGTAAATAGGTTTCTTTTTGCTGTTGAGACGCATAGCTGTTGAGCGCCATGCCTGCACCGACCGACAACAGTGGATACAGCATAAAGGACGGGTTGGTGGCAAAAATCATTTCATCGGAAAGTACAGTCAGCATTTTTGGCATGCTTTGACCGCCCCATTCTTCATCGGCACTTAGACCAATCCAGCCACCTTCCGCATATTGTTGAAATGCTGCCTTGAACCCTTCTGGTGTAGACACTTTACCATCGGCATAGTGTGCACCTTGTTCATCGCCACTCCGATTAATCGGCAGCGTGACATTTTTGGCAAATTTAGCCATTTCTTCTAAGATTGCCTCAGCAGTCGCGGCATCTAAATGTGCCAGCTTTTCATTGCTTTGCCAAAATTGTTCTGCGTCAAAAACTTCATTTAAAATAAAACGCATATCAGCAAGTGGGGCATTGTAGATTGGCATTGTTGTTCACCTGTTTTTTTGTGTTTGCTTTAACTCTAGCAACTTTTATGACGATACTGATGGATCGCTTCCTGAATATCGTTGCAAGACATTTCATAAAAAAGGCTGCACATTCAGGCAGCCTTTTTCTGCGCATTAGAATGCAAAATATTCTGCATCAAGACTCATGAGCGGCTCTAATCCACCTGCAATGACTGCAATGTGTCCGTGAACGCGAGGAAGCACTTTCTTGAAGTAGAATTGTGCTGTGGTAATTTTGGTTTTATAGAATTCAACTTCACTAGAACCGTGTGCCAATTTTTGCTGTGCAACAACCGCCATACGCGCCCATAAATAGCCAAGCGTCACATAGCCTGCAAAATATAAATAGTCGACTGCGGCAGCACCGACTTCATCGGCATTTTCGCTCGCACGTTCACCAATGCGGTTGGTGAGTTGTCCCCATTCTTTATTGAGACTAGCCAGTTCGCTGATCAACTCTTGTAACTCAGCATTGTTGGCTTGTTCTTGGGTAAAGTCATAAATGATTTTGGTGAAATCACGCAGTAAAGCCCCTTTGGTCTGTAGGACTTTACGACCAAGCAAATCCAGTGCCTGAATTTCAGTCGTTCCTTCATACAAACAGGCAATACGGGTATCTCGTACAATCTGTTCCATGCCATGTTCAGCAATAAAGCCATGTCCACCAAAGACCTGAACGCCTTTGTTGGCAGCTTCATAACCCGTTTCCGTCAAGAATGCTTTGGCAATAGGCGTCAGCAGCGACAAGATATTGTCCGCATATTCGCGTTCTTCTGGTGTTGCAGCACGTTCAACCAAGTCAGCATATTGAGACAATAAGTAGACCAGCGCACGACCACCTTCGGCAAAGGCTTTTTGGGTGAGCAACATGTTACGAACAGCAGGATGCACAATAATTGGGTCAGCTTCTTTTTCAGGCTGTTTTGCCCCAGACAGTGAACGCATCGCCAAACGTTCTTTGGCATAGACCAGTGCACCTTGGAAAGAAGATTCGGATGCAGCTAAACCTTGTACGGCTGTACCAATACGTGCCGTGTTCATAAAGGTAAACATGCAGTTTAGACCACGGTTTTCAGGGCCAATTAAATAACCTGTGGCTTTGTCAAAGTTCAAGACACAGGTAGCATTGCCATGAATCCCCATTTTATGCTCGATAGAACCACAGCGAACGTTGTTACGTTCACCAAGTGAACCATCCGCATTGATATGGAATTTAGGCACAATAAACAGCGAAATACCTTTGGTGCCTTTAGGGGCATTTGGCAAACGCGCCAAGACGATGTGCACGATATTTTCAGCCATATCGTGTTCACCCGCGGAGATAAAGATTTTTTCTCCAGAAATGGCATAGCTACCGTCGGCATTGGGTTCGGCTTTACTACGAATAATGCCAAGGTCTGAACCTGCATGGGATTCGGTCAAGCACATGGTGCCTGTCCATTCACCTGAAACCAGTTTAGGTAAGTAGGTTTCTTTTTGTTCGTCTGAACCGTGATGTTCAATGGTACGTACTGCGCCATGTGACAAGCCAGGATACATGCCCCATGCCCAGTTTGAACTGCCGACCATTTCTGAAATCACAGTTGCAAGTGAGTTCGGTAAACCTTGACCGCCATACTGTTCTTCGGCAGCTAGAGATGGAAAACCGAGTTCGATATATTTTTGATAGGCTTCTTTAAAACCTGTTGGTGTGGTGACTTCGCCGTCATGCCACTTACAGCCTTCACGATCGCCAACTTGATTGAGTGGAGAAAGCTCATTTTCACAAAAATCTGCGGCAGCCTCTAAATATTGATCAATCAATTCACGGCTGACCGTATCTTGAAAAGCAGGCAGTTTGGCATAATGTTGCTCAGCATTGAGCAGCTCATGCAAAACAAATTGCATATCACGTAAAGGTGCTTTGTATTGTGGCATGGCAGTATCCTCTTGTACTGGTTTGACTCCAGATTATGTTTTTAAAATGTGCCTTTCCCAGCACTTTCATGTTGAGTACATCGTGCAACAAGTTGCAGTATCCGACAAGAGTGAAATCGTGGTTTCTGTGTGACTCTAAAGTCAAAGAAAGTTTGATTTATAATATTAAGTATATGAAAAAAATTGTTTTTATTTTTAACTGAAATGTAGATTTAGCCAATCTTTAACCTGAAAATAAAAAACGGCATACAGAGTGTATGCCGTTTCTTTCTCCCTGCAATTACTTGCTTGCAGGTGCTGTTGGCGCAGGTGCATCTGCTGGAGGAGGAGGCGGTAATGGATGATCTTTGTCATGATCTGGTTTAAAACGAAGTTCACATGTCCCTGAAATCGTTTTCTCTGCGAGTTTAACTTGAACTTTTGCACCCACAGGCTGATTGTTACATGCCTGTTTAAACTGTTCGAAAACTGCTTTACGTTTCTCCATTTCTTCTTCTGACATACGTGGGCCGTGGTGACCATGATGTGGGCCAGCTTCCATCATAGGGTCATGTGGTTTGGTCATGGATTGACATGCAGTTAACGTCCCCAGACTGAGTAATGTGGCACTGACTAACGCAACTTTGGCAAATATATTCATATTATTTTCCTGTGTTGTATAAAGAGGTTGAAAGTGTTACTGCGTTAACTTTAACCAACCAACATGGAGGAAGAATGGAGAGTTTTTTATGGACATGTTGGTTACAATGGAGAAATTCAGGATATTGATCGAGTTGAGTTTTTGAAAAAGCTGCGTGTTCCTATTGCCTTAAGGTTATTTTTAACTGTGCTACTCACCACTGTGATTATTACCACGGTGAGTTTGGGTGTATTTCAATGGACCATGAAAGAAAACTTTGCCAAATATGTCGCAGATGTTGAAATGCAAAAGCTCGATCATCTGATTGAAAATTTGGCTGGGGTTTACAGCATTTATCATGACTGGGGCAATGCCATTCAGGCGCAGATTTTACAGATTGAAGGTAAGCCAGGTCCAAATGATTATGATCATTTATCAAGAATTTGGTTACGTCGTCAGTATGACATTGCTTTTCAGCAGCGCTATTTTAAAGAAAACACTATTCTCAATGTCCCAACTGGGGTTGAGCAGCAAACCGCGATTAAGAAAGAAGGTCTGTCTGTTGCTGAAATTCGTTTGTTGCAAGAGAATCTTCCCTCAGAGTATCAGCCTTTTGAAGGCCTGACTTTCCCATTACACGATGGGCCAATCTTTTGGGGGAAGCGAGGTGGAAAACCAGATGAGCCACCTGAAGGTAAAAAACGTTTTATTCCAATGCCTGACAAGTTGGGGTTAAGTTCACGCTTATCGCTTTATGATGCTAAAAAGCATTTTATAGTAGGTGAACAAAATTCTGGTTCAGTTTCATTTCGCCCGATTGTGGTCAATAATCAGGTTGTGGGTTATCTGGGTTTAAAACCTGTTTTAGATCAAGAAGATGCTTTGAGTCTAAATTTCTTTAGTACTCAAAAACAAGTATTGCTCTTGATTTATGCGGTCACTGTATTTGCCAGTTTGCTCTTGTCTTTGCTTCTTGCAACCTATTTCAAAAAACCGATTCACCAGTTAGTGCGTACAGCGCGTGAGTTGACCAAAGGACATTACCAATACCAAATGCAGGTTAAGCGAAATGATGAACTGGGTGATTTGTCTAATCAAATGAATCAGTTGTCTGAAATTCTGTACCAACATGAACAATCACGCCGCCAGTGGGTTGCAGATACTTCCCATGAACTGAAAACCCCGCTTGCTGTATTACAAGCACAAATTGAAGCGATGCAGGATGGAATTCGAAAACCAACGCCAGAACATTTTGCTTCGATGATGAGTCAGGTGAGTAGCCTGAAAAAATTAACGCAGGATTTGGCGGACTTGGCACAGGTTGAGGCACAGCAGTTGACATGTTATTTTGCTGACATTGATCCATGGCAAGTTGTGGTTCAGGAGGTGATTAATTTCTCTCCTAAATTTGAACAAGCGCAGTTACAGGTTGAAGTGGATGGATCAGGTGCATTGCTGTCTTTGGATGTCGATCGTTTTAAACAGATTATTGTAAATTTGCTGGGCAATAGTATTCGCTACACAGAAGCAGGTGGAACTATTCATATTCACACCACGCAAAATGAACAGACTTGGACATTGTTGATTGATGATAGTCCATTGGGTCTAACCGATGAACAGTTAGAGCGCTTGGGTGAACGGTTTTATCGGGTTGATGATTCACGAACTCGTAGCACGGGAGGCACGGGCTTGGGCTTGGCACTTTCGGTAAAAATTGCGACAGCTTTAGATGGTCAATTGAGTTTTGATCACTCACCTTTGGGTGGTTTGCGTTGCCAGTTAACTTTTCCAAAAATTCTTAGGAAATAAATAGATGAAACATATTATTTTGGTTGAAGATGAAGTTGAATTAGCTGGGCTGGTTCGGGACTATTTAGAAGCTGCGGGCTATGAAGTCAGTATGTTTCACGATGGACAAGAAGCCTATAACAGTTTTTTACAACGCAAACCAAGTTTGATGATTTTGGATTTGATGGTGCCACGTATGGACGGTTTGACCATTTGCCGTAAAGTCCGTGAACAATCTGATTTACCCATTATTATGGTCACTGCGCGTACTGAAGAAATTGATCGGGTCTTGGGCTTGAACATGGGAGCAGATGATTATGTTTGTAAGCCATTTAGCCCGAAAGAGCTGGTTGCACGTGTGCAGGCAGTCTTACGTCGCTTGGAGCGAAAAGCAGAGCCAGAAGAAAATGATCTGTTCCGCATCGACAAGTCTCAGCAACGTATCTGGTATAAGCAAAAAGCCTTAAATTTAACCCCAACCGAGTTTCGTCTTCTAGAGTTGTTTCTAGAACATGTTGGACAAGTTTATTCACGCATTCAGTTGTTAGACCATATTAACCCTGACAGTTTTGATGTGGCAGACCGCGTGATTGACAGTCATATTAAAAACCTGCGCCGTAAGATTTCCGAAGTCGCTGAAGATGACAGCCGCCATGAGTGGGTGCAAGCGGTGTATGGTGTAGGTTATCGTTTTGAATATCCAAATGATTAATTAAATCCAATAAAAAAGGAGCGTTATCGCTCCTTTTTTATGATGAACAACTCACCATTACATCAGGTACATCACTTGGCAGTGGTGCAAGATCGGCAGGGCGTTCACGTTCAGGTTGCTGGGTAAATGGTTGTGCCAAAAGTTCAAACAAACGTTCTACTTCGCTAAAGTCATCGCGTTGTGCAGCTTCGATTGCTGCTTGTGCCATATGATTGCGTAAAATATAACGTGGGTTGGCTAAGCGCATAGCAGCATCAAGCTGTTCAATATTTTGATGTTCACGAATTGCATGATACTGCTTTAGGAAATCCTCGAACTGTCGAATATCGAGACAGTCATCTTGAATAGCACGATATTGCTGTTCTTGTAGGCGGATGAAACTTTGCGTGTAATCGAGCTGTTCACTTTGCATGATTTTTAAAAATGCCATACCGCAGTCAAAGCTATCTTTATGAAAGTCAGGTAGCCCCATTTTAGCTGCCAGACCTTGCTGATAAAACGCTAAAAACTTCGGTTCATATTGTTCTAAGGCTTTCACTAATTCTTGCTTAAATTGTTCACGATCTTCAGTTTTGGCAAGTGGAACAAGATTATTAATCCAAACCCATAAATTCCAGTGTCCAATACTTGGCTGATTTTGATAGCTATAACGTCCTTGATAGTCCGAATGATTGTTGATCCAGTTGGGACGGAAACGCTCCATAAAACCATAAGGGCCAAAGTCGAGTGTTGAACCTGTAATATTTAAGTTATCCGTGTTCATCACGCCATGAGCAAAGCCGACTAGTTGCCATTGCGCAATCATTTTAGCTGTGCGTTCGATGACCTGATTTACAAAAGCCAAAATAGGCTGCTCTGCATTCACACATTCTGGAAAATACCATTCGATGGCTTTTTCAGTAAATTCTTTAAGGAGTTCTGGCGCATATTGATTAATCCATTCAAAATGCCCCAAACGAATATGACAGTCTGCTGTACGCAACAGCATTGCACCTTGTTCAAGTTGCTCACGCTGTACGGCATGATTGGAAGTGGTAAAGCCAACTGCATTGCTTGAAGCAATACCAAGGGAATTGAGTGCATGTCCTGCTAGGTACTCACGAATCACTGAACGCAAAACAGCGCGCCCATCGCCCATACGTGAGTAAGGTGTTTTACCTGCACCTTTTAAATGCAAGTCGATGGTTTTACCCTGACGGTCAAGCACTTGCCCAATCAATAAGCCGCGACCATCACCCAATTGTCCAGCCCATTGTCCAAACTGATGCCCTGCATAAACCATTGCTAGAGGGGGAAACTCGGCAAAGGTTTTTTGTCCACTACAAATTTCGATCCAATTCTGTTGTTCTTCGGCTGTCCATTGCAATTCATGGGCTAAAGCTGCATTGAAATGCCCTGCACGAGCACCTTGTAAAGGTTTTGGTGCTTGCTGATGGTATAGCTTGGCATTTAAAGAAGGATACAAGGAATTAAAAATCATAAGAGGCAAGTTTTGAAAGATTCAGAATTACTATATCAAAACTTGGATTTGCTGGGACAAAATAAAAAAGAGATGCTTTTGCATCTCTTTTTGTAGAACGGAATTATGTTGAAATCTTTCTTAAACTTTTAACGAGAACTTCCAGACGATCACGGTGGTGCTGCAAACGTTGTTCGATGAGTTGGAAATCAAGTTTAAGTTTATGGTCAATCTTTTGAATACGTTCAGTGACAGCCGCTTTTTTATGCTGTAACTCAAGCTCTTTAAGTTTTGCCATATCATTGAGTGTATGAGTAAATGCCTCATACTCTTGTGCGATGTGTTGTTTCATCGTGCGTAAGTCTTCATTGATATCAAGACCGTAAACTTCAAGGTCTTGTTCAGCATACTTAAACTTCATAGCCAATTCTGCTTTTTTAATATTAAAGCTAGGAATACGGCGCAGATTTTTAGCTAAACCGACTTTTGAACATGACCAGATCAGCCATTTGGTTGGGTCATATTGCCACCATTTCACCCCATTACGGTAGTCGTATTGGAAGATATGATGATAGTTATGATAGCCTTCGCCCCAAGTCGCAATTGCTAACCAGAAGTTATCACGTGCTGTATTTTCATCTGTATATGGACGTTTGCCGAACATATGGCACAGTGAATTAATAAAGAACGTGACGTGGTGACTCAAGATTAGACGAAGTAATCCACCCAATAGAATTACACCCCATAAATCACCGACTGCCCAACCAATTGTCCCCAAAATGACCACATGCACTGCAATCACTAATGGCACATAATATTTGTCTTGGAACATCACGACTTTATCATTGAGTAAATCAGGCGCATTTTTATAGTTTGCTGTAGCCGCAGGATAATCACGGATCATCCAACCTAAGTGGGCATACCAGAAACCTTTTTTAATTGAATATGGGTCTTGTTCAATATCATCGACGTGACGGTGATGAGTACGGTGTCCTGATGCCCAGTACAAAATACTGTTTTGTACCGCAAATGTACCGCCGAGCATCAAAATGATTTTTAAAGGGAGTGACGCTTCATAGGCACGGTGCGCCCATAAGCGATGATAACCCGCAGTAATACTCAGACTACTTAATGCGAGTAAAAAGAATAAGCTCACCCACGCACTGACAGAAAAATCGTGGTAATAAGCATATAACGGTATAGCAATTAGGGCAGCAATCGGAGTCCCCAACAAGGTAATGGTTGCTGTCCAGTTAATAGGTGCTTGGGGCAGGGGAGTCATATGCAGCGACGCTCCTCAAAGAAAAATAGGGTCAACCTTCAAACGCAATAATGATGGTTGTTCACAGGCATCTTTCTAGATGTCTTAGCAATATTATACACTTGTATTTTAAAAGCTAAAGATAAACTTTCGATCAATGCGTTTTGTCTAAATATTACCCTAAATTTTGTAGTTGCTGTTGCATTGTTTTCGGAAAATCTGTAATTAAACCATCAATACCTAAATCTTGCAGTTCTTTGGCTCTTTTGACCTCATTGACAGTCCAAACACTAACAGCAAGACCAGCCAGTTTTGATAACTCAATCATGTCAGGTGTTGCCAGTTTATCTTTCCAGCCAATTCGATTACAGCCATATTTAATTGCTTTTTCAATGGCTTGGCTTTTAATGTTATCTTCAATCAAGAAACCGCGTTGAAATGGGCTTTGATTTTTCTGTAAGGCCTTTAAAATTTTTTCATCAAAACTGGTAATCGTTGCTGATTGCTCAAAACCTTGTAGTTCTTGTTGTAGTGTTTCGACTAAATGTTCAGCTTCAGCTTGATGGGCAACCGCTTTGACTTCAACTTCAATATGCTTGAAGTCATGCAGGAGTTCGAGTGCTTCGGAGAGTAATGGCGTGAGCTCTGGATTTAACCAATTTTTCCATTTGAACCGATGGTCATAATGGACTAAATCATGTTGATGATTTTGATAAACAGAGCTTAATTTCCCTGTTGTTCTAAAAAAATTGTCATCGTGAATGACAATTAAGGTGTCATCTGGAAGTTGACGGACATCGAACTCAACAGCACGAATGCCCAATTGTCGTAAATAATTAAAACCACCAAGCGTATTTTCTGGTGCTTCTCCACGCGCACCACGGTGACCGATAATTTGCATCCATTTGCCAAATGAAATTGAGAATGGAATTATTCTACGCTTAAAAATACTTACTTTTGCCTTTGCCAGTAAATTTCTTTCCCGTGTTCAGCCAGTTGCAGACTGCGAGAAGCGACAAATAGCCAGTCCGATAAACGATTCAGTAATTGTAGAGATATTTTCTGAACATTTTGATCGCGCTTTTGCAGACTAATCAGACTACGTTCGGCACGACGGCAGATTGAACGGGCTTGATGCGCATAACTACATGACAATGAACCCGCAGGTAAAATGAATTCCTTCAACATTGGCAGGTATTTATTCATGGCTTCGACGTCAGTTTCCAAAAATGACAATGCAGACTCTTGAACCATAACATAGCCTGGAATACAAACTTCCCCACCCAAATCGAACAGCCAATGTTGGATAAGACTGAGGCTTTTGTCCCAACGTTGTTGTTCATCCATATCAATCGTGCTGTTAACGATTTGTGCGCGTAATACGCCGATAACACTATTGAGCTCGTCGATGTCTCCTAGGGCTTGAATACGTAAATCGTCTTTTTCGACGCGTGTTCCATCTCCAAGTCCTGTCGTGCCGTCATCACCAGTACGGGTTGAAATCCTGCTTAAACGATGACCCATAAGTAGTTCCTTTTAATGATAAAAAAGGATAATGCTTGTACAAACATTATCCATTAAAATGCGCTGATAAAATACTTTTTTTGAAACTTAGAAGCTTAAAGTTACACCTACAGTTGCCAAACGACCACCGTTGATGTACCACGTGTCTCCATAGTAGTTGGCTGTTTTGTAGTGAACATCGCCAACGTTTTGAATATTCGTAAATAATTTAATATTGTTCGTCGCATTCCAATATGCATGTAGGTCTACAGTGCTGTAACCTGGAGTATTTGCAGAGTTGGCAGATTCTGAGATTTTAGAGCTAGACTTGCTGACTAAAGATGCACTTAAACCGTAACGAGTATTTTCTAGTCCAATGGTCGTTGTAAATGTTTGACGTGGACGGCGAACCAGATCATAGCCTGTATCGTTGTTAATCGATTTCACATAGCCATATTCTGATTGAATATAGTATTGGCCTTTACGCCATTTGAAACCTACTTCACCGCCTGTCATTTTGGCACGATCTACGTTGTCATAAGTTGAATCTGGGTAGCCATATACATATTCGATTAAGTTTTTGACTTTGGTTTGATAGGCTGACAAGTAGCCTTGGATACCAAATGGTAATTCTTGATCCAAACCAACTTCATAAGTCACGCTTTCTTCAGGCTTTAGATTTGGGTTGCCGTACGTGTTGCCCCAAGTTGCGTCTTCATAAACATAATAAAGTTGATTACCTGTAGGTGCTTTAAATGCAGAACCAACATTGGCGTAGACACTGGTTGTTGGTGTGATTTGACCACGAATCGCAAATTGACCAACAGTATGTGAGCCGTACTGTTTATCATCTTCTAAACGTACGCCTGCTTGTGTGCTAATTCCGTGATCTTGATATTGGTGCTGAATATAGTAGCCATTGGAATCTAGATTCTTTTTGCCATTTTCAATAGATAAGCTTTTTACAGTTGCATCTTTAGTTGTGGCGCCAACTAAAAGATTTTGATGATCAGTAAACTTCCAGTTTAAGTTAACATCACCTTCATCTCTAAAAGTGTTGTAATAACCTTCATAGCTTTTTGAAGTCAATTGATCTTCAAAATGCGAATAGCGAGCATTTAAGGTTAAGTTGGATGCCAGTTCAACACGGCCTTTAGCATTGATGAGGCGATTCAAGAAGTCTTGATTGCCGCCATAGTAATAACTATTACCTTTGTTTTCATCAATACTAATACTGCCACCTAAATCAGCCTGTTCATAACCCACTTTGGCACTATAGCCTTTTTGATCATAGCTTGATTTTTCAGATGTCGTATTTACAACAGGGGTGCCATCACTTTCCATGCGCTGTCCACGGAATTGAGCATAGAATCCTTGATCTGTCTTAAGATTTGCACCAACAATCGATTTATAAGTATTGTTTTCACCATATTCGGTAGTCAAAAATGCACCTGATTTTTCTGGTGGTGCTGTGATAATTTGGACAACACCACCAATTGCATCTGAACCATACTGTACTGATGCTGGTCCTTTTAGAATTTCAATGCGTTCAGCATCAGTTAAGTCTAGATAGGGAATACTTGCGCCGCCATCTAAAGCAGTGTTAATCGTTGCGCCATCTTTAAGAATAAGGGTGTGGTCTGAATTTGTGCCACGCGTAAAAATTGATGTGGTTTGACCGATACCACCAGATTGAACAATATTTAATGCCGCATCTTGTTTTAAAAGCTGACCTAAGTCTGCAATAGGAGATTGTTCAATGGTTTTTTTATCAATTACATCAATACGAGCAGGGACATTTTTGATTTTCTCTGGTGTACGCGATGCTGTGACAACAATCTTATCTAGAGAAGTAACATTGTTGTCGTCTGTGTTTGATTGGTCATCTGCTGCATAAGCCGCGACTGAAGTACCCATTGCAATTGCAATAGCGCCCACTAATGCTGTTGGTTTAAAAATAGACATATTTGCTCCATACATTCACTCCCCGTGAATGATTCATTGAAGTAAACAACAAGCAGGTCTTCGGACTTCCAATATAGTTAAAATATAACCAGCATATTCGTCTTCCCATTCGAAAACAGTGACGTTAAATGGCTAAGCACCACTTAAAATATATGCGTTTCATTGTTACCGCTGCGGGGGCAGTGTTGGGCTTTCACCAACTTCCCTAAAGCAAAATGCAAAACTTGTTGCTCAATTGGCTTAAAGTATACGGGCTTTACATTAGTGAAACAATCAAAGGACAGAGATTGCGTTGAAAACCACATTTTAGTCTAGATTTTACCGCCTATTTTCCGTTCTAATCTGCAATATGCTTTTTAAAGAAATGATGGGTTATGCGAACAAGAGCTAAAATTTGCGGAATTACGCGTATTGTGGATGTACACAGCGTCGTGCAGGAAGGGGCTGATGCAATTGGTTTGGTATTTTATCCACCAAGCCCCCGTTCAGTGACTGTGGAGCAAGCCCAGAAACTAGTGCTACAGATTCCACCTTATGTGCAAGTGGTTGGTTTGTTTGTAAATGCCAGCGCAGAAGAGATCCAGCAAGTTTTGCAGCAGGTTCCTTTAGATGTATTACAGTTGCATGGGGATGAAAGCCCTGAGATGTGTCAGAAAATTGCACAAATCACCAAACGCCGCTGGTATAAAGCCATACAGGTCAAACCTGATTTAGACTTAATAAACGAAATTCAACGCTACCAACACGCGGGCGCAAGTGCTATCTTACTCGATGCTTGGCATCCTGATTTAAAGGGTGGGACAGGTTTACAATTTGATTGGTCGCAATTCCCTAAACTTGATATTCCGCTGATTTTGGCGGGAGGCTTAAATCCTGACAATATTGCTGAGGCAATTGAACTGACCGAACCGTTTGCGGTGGATGTTAGTGGCGGTGTAGAAGCCCAAAAAGGAATTAAAGATCAACGATTAATCAAAAAATTTATGCAAGGAGTCCATTGTGGATCAGCAAAACGAAGTGATTGACTATACACAATATCCAGATGCTAAAGGACACTTTGGCATTCATGGCGGACGATTCGTGTCAGAAACATTGATGGCTGCATTACAAGATTTAGAAAATCTGTATAACAGAATGAAAAATGATGCACAGTTTTTGGCAGAATTTGACCGTGATTTGGCTTACTATGTCGGCCGCCCAAGTCCACTTTATCATGCTGAACGATGGTCTAAACATTTAGGTGGTGCGCAAATCTACTTAAAACGTGAAGACCTTAACCATACTGGCTCTCACAAAGTGAACAATACAATTGGTCAGGCATTGCTTGCTAAATTGTCGGGTAAGAAACGTATTATTGCGGAAACAGGTGCAGGTCAGCACGGCGTGGCAACGGCAACTATTGCAGCACGTTTAGGTCTTGAATGTGTGGTTTACATGGGCGCTGAAGACGTTAAACGTCAGGCAATGAATGTGTACCGTATGCGTTTACTTGGCGCAACAGTTGTGCCAGTCGAAAGTGGCTCTAAGACACTCAAAGATGCCATGAATGAAGCGATGCGTGACTGGGTGAGTAATGTCGATACCACTTACTATATCATTGGTACAGTTGCAGGCCCACACCCATATCCGCAATTGGTTCGTGATTTCCAGTCGATCATTGGTCGTGAAGCACGTCAACAAATTTTAGAGCAAGCAGGTCGTTTACCTGATGCACTGGTTGCCTGTGTGGGTGGTGGTTCAAATGCGATGGGCTTGTTCTATCCATTCCTGAATGATGCTGATGTAAAAATGTATGGTGTCGAAGCTGCGGGCTATGGCATTGAAACAGGTAAACACTCAGCACCTTTAAATGCAGGACATGTTGGTGTATTACATGGTAACCGTACTTACCTGATGAGTGATGCACAAGGTCAGATTATTGAAACGCACAGTATTTCAGCAGGTCTGGATTACCCAGGTGTGGGGCCAGAGCATAGTTTCTTGAAAGATATGAAACGTGTTCAGTACGTGCCAATCAATGACGAAGAAGCACTACAAGGCTTCCGTGATTTGACTAAAATTGAAGGGATTATTCCTGCACTAGAAAGTTCACATGCGATGGCTTATGTTACTAAGCTTGCACCAACCATGTCGAAAGATCAGATCATTATTGCGACGGTTTCAGGTCGTGGTGATAAAGATTTACTGACGGTTGCCCGTGTCGATGGTATTCCATTGGTTGATCTGTAAATTCTAAGCTTTAATAAAAAAGGCGAGCTATATTTGGCTCGCTTTTTTTATTTTTTTGTGATGGGCTACGAAAAAGTACAATATATAACATATGACAAGTGAGTGAAATTTAGACCTGAACAAACATTTTGCCATGTGGGTAAAGCTTGGTCGTTTATTTAGTTTTATGATTTTTATAATTTTTTTAATTAAAAAATCCGAGAAGGGTTAAAGAAACAATTCAAAAGATGCCTAAAAATTAGGAAGCTTTGATCATTGAGAAAAGCTATCAAATATTGATTAATGTAGCTTGCGGATTGTTTCATAAATGTTGAATCAAATCAGGCAGCTTTTGGCGCTGTGCAATGTCTAAAAAATAGCGTTACAATGCGGTGTCATGTAAACACAGCACACACTATTTTTTCATGCAAGGAAAGTAAACCTTATGTCTCGTCTAGCCACACGTTTTGAACAGCTTCAATCTAAACAACAAAAAGCTTTGGTTTCTTATGTTATGGCGGGCGACCCTCATCCAGAGGTGACAGTACCATTATTGCATCGCATGGTTGATGCAGGTGTCGATGTGATCGAATTGGGCTTGCCTTTTTCCGATCCAATGGCAGATGGTCCTGTGATCGCGCTTGCTGCAGAGCGAGCACTTGCGGGTGGGACAAATACCTTAGACGCTTTGGCTATGGTCAAAGAATTTCGTCAAAAAGATCAGGAAACTCCAGTGGTTTTGATGGGTTATTTAAACCCAGTAGAAGTCATTGGTTATGAGAATTTTGTTGAAAAAGCACATGAAAGTGGTGTCGACGGTATTTTGTTGGTGGACTTGCCACCAGAAGAATCTGATCAGTTTAATCAGGTATTACGCCAGTACGACATGAATCAGATTTTCCTGTTAGCACCAACATCGACTGATGAACGTATTCAACATGTCATAAAACAAGCCAGTGGTTTTATCTATTATGTGTCACTGAAAGGTGTAACAGGCGCAGCAACCTTAGATACGTCTGAAGCAGCGCAGCGTATCGAGAAAATTAAATCTCAAACCAGCATTCCTGTTGGTGTGGGTTTTGGTATTAGCGATGCGCAATCTGCAAAAGCCATGGGTGCAGTTGCCGATGCTGTCATTGTCGGCAGTGCTCTCGTTAAGCCTTTTGCTACGTTGCCACCGGAACAAGCCGCAGAACAAACGGTTAATAAAGTCAAGGAGCTTCGAGCTGCGCTCGATGAGTGAATATGAATCAAGAAGTTAAACCAAGTAAAGTTCTGAACCCATCGACACCTTGGACTGATCGCCCAGTTCCTGGAATCCATGTACCAGACGCACAAGAAACTTTAAAAGCAAGCTTTAATGAACCAACAGTTGAATGTCCAGAGTGTCATTCACTGACAACAGTCACTGCCATGAGCTTTAATGCTTATGTTTGTCCACAGTGTGATGAACATTTACGTATGAAAGCGCGTGAACGTTTAACTTGGTTCTTTGATCAGGTAGATAACGAGCTTGGTCAGGAATTTAGTGCTAAAGACCCACTAAATTTTGTTGATAGCAAGCCATATCCTGCACGTATGCAAGAAGCGCAAAAGAAAACTGGCGAAACTGAAGCATTAGTTGTATTGCAAGGCACTTTAAAAGGCGTGGCAATGACGGCATGTGCATTTGAATTCGACTTTATGGGCGGTTCAATGGGTACAGTGGTTGGTGACCGTTTTGTACAAGCGGCTGAAAGTGCGATTGCGAAAAAACAACCGTTCATCTGCTTTGCTGCTTCTGGTGGTGCACGTATGCAAGAAGGCATGTTGTCTTTGATGCAAATGGCACGTACATCAGCAGCGATTGAAAAAGTGAAAGCAGCAGGCTTGCCATATATCGTGGTGTTAACTCACCCTGTTTATGGTGGTGTAACTGCGTCTTTAGCCATGTTGGGTGATGTTCATATCGCTGAACCTAAGGCAATGATTGGTTTTGCAGGTAAACGTGTAATCGAACAAACTGTTCGTGAAAAACTCGATGAACCATTCCAACGTGCTGAATATTTGCTTGATCATGGTGTGGTCGATCAAATTGTTCATCGTCATTCATTACGTGATACTGTATACAGAATCGTAAGTAAACTGATGAACATCTAAATTGAACACAATAGCACCACAAGCTACGGATAGTCTTTTCACATGGCTCAACTATTGGGGCCATGTGCATGTAACAGGAATTGATTTGGGCTTAGAGCGCGTCATTCCTGTTGCTCAAAAATTAAAAGTGACAACCACCTCAGCCAAAGTGATTACGGTTGCAGGTACCAATGGGAAAGGTTCAACGACAACAACAATTGCCGCGATTCTTCAACAAGCGGGCTATAAAGTTGCACTTTACCAATCTCCACATATTTACCGTTTTAATGAACGTGTCAAAATTTCAGGTTTGGAAGCCAGCGATCAAGAACTGATTGATGCTTTTGTCCAAGTCGATCAGGCACGCCGTGAATGTGGTTTAAGTCTTTCATTTTTTGAAGCAACCACGTTAGCTGCTTTTCTTATTTTTCAACAAAAACAATGTGATGTCTGGGTGCTTGAAATTGGACTCGGTGGGCGACTTGATGTTGTCAATGTCATTGAGCCTGATGTTGCCGTGATCACCAATATTGGTTTGGATCATGTGGACTGGCTGGGCGATACCATTGAAAAAATTGCCTTTGAAAAGGCAGGGATTATTCGCCCCAACATTCCTGTGATTTTTGCAGGTCAGCAACAACTTCCACAAGCCATTCAAGATAAAGCTCAAGAATGCAATGCTCAATTACATGTATTGAATCGTGATTATTTTTATCAAGAGCAGTCGGAAGATACATGGTTATTTGCCACACCTGCATCGACTTTGGTGCTGCCAAAAGGGCATTTGGCACTCGATAATATTTCAACCGCGGTTGCTACTGTGCTCGTGAGCGGTTTAACTATCTCTGATCAGGCAATTCGTCAGGGAATTCAAGCGGCAAAAATTGCAGGGCGCTTTGAAGTTCGTCAAATTCAGAACAAAACCGTGATTTTTGATGCAGGGCATAACCCGCATGGTGTTGAATTTTTGTTAAAGCAATTGCAGAATTTTATGCAATACAATAAACAGTATTCTGAAGTTGTTGCAGTTTTTTCAATGCTCGCTGATAAAGATATTGATTCAGTGGTTGAGTTGCTGAATCCTGTGGTATCGACTTGGCATATTGCCGAGTTAACAGTGCCACGTGCGGCAAAACTTGAAAAAATTCAGCAAGCTTTAAACAATACAACGACACAACAATTTACAAATGTGAAAGAGGCATTTCAATCCGCTCTCGATCATTTACAAGATCAGCAACTGATTTTGGTTTGTGGTTCGTTTCATACCTTAGAGGCGGTTTGGGAGTACATTGAATAATGTCAATGAATAACAAACAACGTTGGATGGGCGGCGTTGTTTTATTGGGCGGTGGTGTGCTGCTCGCAGCATTGTTGATGAAAGGCACACAAGAATTACAGCATAAACAAGCCGCGACTTTAACTCAAACAACGACTACACAACAAAAAAATACGCAAAAAGCAGGCGATATGCAGGCTTTACAACCTTTAACAGTTGATGTTGAAACCGAAAAACGTCTATTGGATGAGCAAAAGCGTGCCCGAGAGCAAGCAGTTGCTGAACAAGAAGCACGTACTCAGCAATATTTACAACAGCAGCAACAAGCGGAAGCAGATGCTGCTCGTAAGGCTGCTGAAGAATATGCTGAAATTAATAAGCGTCGAACTGGTCAGGATAGTTCAGATAATATTCCACCTGAAACGAAACCTGATGGTAAAACCAAAACCACAGATCAACAGGCAGATTCTGACGCAAAAAAGAAACACGCCGATGATGAAGCAGCCAAGCATAAAGCTGCTGTAGATGCAAAGAAAAAAGCAGATGCAGAAGCAAAACGGCAGGCTGATTTGGAGGCGAAAAAACAAGCTGAACTTGATGCGAAAAAGCAGGCAGAAGAAGATGCTCGTCATGAAGCTGCTGCGAAAAAGAAAGCAGAATTAGAAGCTCAGAAAAAAGCCGATGCAGAAGAAAAACGCAAAGCTGATGTTGAGGCGAAACATAAAGCTGCTGCCGAGGCAAAACACAAAGCGGCTCTAGAGGCGAAGAAACAAGCGGATACTGAAGCGAAGAAACAGGCAGATGCTGATACTAAGAAATCAGTGAGCAAGAAACAAGCTGATGCAGACAAAGCTCGGGATTTATTGGAAGGTAAGAAAAAATGGATGGTACAGGTTGCACTTGCGGCTAATCAAGCCAATGCCGATGCAACGGTTTCTAAACTTCGAGCCAAGGGGTATAAAGTGGTTACTAGCCCAACTTCTAAAGGTATTCGTATTATGGTTGGGCCAGCGAAAGACCGTGAAACGGCAGATACATCCCGCCGCAAAATTCAAAGCGATGCGAGTTTGGGGATGAAAACAGCATGGGTGATTGACTGGGTTCCACTCGATCAACGCTAAGAATTTTTTTGTGGATGTGCCAATTGTTGGCGCATCCATTCAATATGTTTAGGGCTAAATAATCGATCAATATTGACCCAAATTGGGTGAAAACCATAACCACCATGCTTCATTTCATTCATTGCATCTGTAACAGACCAATTTTCTAGCAAAATTCGTGACATTCCGACCATAGCGCCTGTTCGGTCAGAACCATGATAGCAATGAATCAGCACTTTCTTATTCTCTACTTGTGCAGTCTGTAAAATCTGCATGACTTGAACAATCTCTTGTTGCCGAATATCCCAAGCATTCATTGGGATGTGGATCAGTTTTATGTTGCTATGTTTGAGAAGTTGCTGATCATCATTTTGTACGCGTAAATTAATAATGATGTCGATATGTTGCTGCTCTAATAATGGCAGTAGCTGGCTGGTGGGTTGTTCACTACGATATAACCAAGGACTCACCTGATAAAAATTATAGCGTTTGTTTAAGGCTGTTCCCCAATTTATAGGACGTTGAGCATCAGGTAGAGCACTGCTTTGCATGCAGCCTTGTAAAGAAAAACTGATCGTTAAAGCGAGTATCATGAATCGGACGGGCTGAGTATTCATAAGTAAGCTGGTCATAACAACACTCACTTCAAATTAATTGATATTTAGACACACTACATCTCTTTTTCTATAAAAACATCGAAAACAATGAAGAGTAAATAGATTTCGTTCATCATCTTAGATGAAGATCATGCGCTAAGTATATTGCTGGTGATTTCTATCGGGGTATTCTATGCAGAGAGAGCTTTCGATTCTGTATGGAATTAAAAATGGAGAATCTTGTGATTTAAAGTAGATAAGATGAAAAAAAATGCGGCTTTTTACGTAAAAAACTTGTACTTCAAAATTCTAACTCCATAATATCGTCTAATTAGAAATTCATTTTTCATTTTTGACTAGCAAAATTTAGAGAGTTTATCCATGTTGGCAGGTCTGATCGGAGGTATCTTCGGTACAAAAAATGAGCGCGAACTGAAACGCATGCGTAAAATTGTCGAGAAAATTAATGCGCTCGAACCGACGATAGATGCTCTTAGCGATGCAGACTTATCTGCAAAAACTCAAGAATTTAAAGATCGTTACCAAGCTGGGGTGAGCTTGGATGATTTATTGCCTGAAGCGTTTGCAGTCTGCCGTGAAGCGGGTAAGCGTATCATGGGAATGCGTCACTATGATGTGCAGTTGATTGGTGGTATTACCTTGCATGAAGGTAAAATTGCCGAAATGCGTACAGGTGAAGGTAAAACCTTGATGGCGACCTTGGCTTGTTACTTGAACGCTTTAACGTCTCAAGGTGTGCATGTCATTACTGTAAATGACTACTTGGCACAGCGTGATGCCGAGTTAAACCGCCCATTATTTGAATTTTTAGGTTTAACTGTTGGCACGATTTATTCGATGCAAGCACCTGATGAAAAAGCGCTAGCTTATAGAGCAGACATTACTTACGGTACAAACAATGAATTTGGTTTTGACTACCTACGTGACAACATGGTGTTTTCTCTAGCGGAGAAAAAGCAGCGTGGTTTAATTTATGCCATCATTGATGAAGTTGACTCAATCCTGATTGATGAGGCGCGTACACCTTTGATTATTTCGGGTCAAAGCGAAGATTCTTCACAACTCTATGCTGCAATTAATGCGATTGCTCCAAAGCTTCATCCACAAAAAGAAGAAAAAGTAGTGGATGGTGGACATTTCTGGATTGATGAAAAACAGCGTTCAGTGGAAATGACCGAAGCAGGTTATGAAGCTGTAGAAAGCGAATTGATTCAGATGGGGTTGTTACAAGAAGGTGAGAGCCTGTATTCAGCAGCGAACCTGAACTTGGTACATCATGTGTCTGCGGCAATTCGTGCACATTTCTTGTTCCAGCGCGACGTTCACTACATTATTCATGATGGTGAAGTGGTTATTGTCGATGAACATACAGGTCGTACCATGCCAGGCCGTCGTTGGTCTGAAGGTCTGCATCAAGCGGTAGAAGCCAAAGAAGGTCTGGAAATTCAACCAGAAAACCAGACATTGGCAACAACAACGTTCCAGAACTATTTCCGTTTATACAAAAAGCTTTCAGGTATGACAGGTACTGCAGATACCGAAGCTTCGGAAATGAAAGAAATTTATGGTTTGGATGTCGTACTCATTCCAACGCACCGACCAATGGTTCGTCAAGATCATAATGACTTAATTTATTTAAACCGTAATGGTAAATACAGTGCGATTGTTGCGGAAATTAAACGAATTCAAGAAACTCGCGCGCCAATTCTGGTGGGTACAGCAACAATTGAAGCCAGTGAAATCTTGTCGCAGAAACTTACTGCGGCTGGGATCAAACATGAAGTTCTGAATGCCAAACAACATGAGCGTGAAGCCGACATTATTGCTCAAGCAGGTAGTCCAGATTCTGTGACCATTGCAACCAACATGGCAGGTCGTGGTACAGACATTTTGCTCGGGGGTAACTGGAAAGCCAAACTCGCGAAAATTGAAAATCCGACTACTGAAGATGAAGCACGTTTAAAAGCTGAATGGCAACGTGATCATGAAATTGTACTGGATGCAGGCGGTTTGCATATCATTGGTTCAGAACGTCATGAATCTCGCCGTATCGATAATCAGTTGCGTGGTCGTGCAGGACGTCAGGGTGACCCAGGTGTTTCACGTTTCTATTTGTCTTTAGAAGATGACTTGATGCGTATCTTCGCGGGTGACCGTGTGGTTGGTATGATGCGTGCGATGGGCTTGAAAGAAGATGAAGCCATTGAACATAAAATGGTGAGTCGTTCGATTGAAAATGCCCAACGCAAAGTTGAAGCACGTAACTTTGACATCCGTAAAAACCTATTGAAATACGATGATGTAAACAACGAACAACGTAAGATTATCTATTCTCAACGTGATGCGGTACTTGCTGAAACTACCTTGCAAGATTACATCGAAGAAATGAATCACGATGTGATGCAAGGCTTGATTGCCAACTTTATTCCACCTGAATCAATTCATGATCAATGGGATATTGAAGGCTTAGAAAAAGCTCTTAGCACGGACTTGGGTATTGAATTACCAATTCAGCAATGGCTGGATGAAGATCGCCGTCTAGATGAAGAGGGTCTGGTAGAGCGCATTAGTGATGAAGTGGTTGCTCGCTATCGTGCACGTCGTGAGCAAATGGGTGCAGATTCGGCTTCCACACTTGAACGTCACTTCGTCTTGAATGCACTTGATCGTCACTGGAAAGATCATTTGGCTGCGATGGATTACTTGCGTCAGGGGATTCACTTACGTGGCTATGCTCAAAAGAATCCAGAGCAAGAATACAAAAAAGAAGCCTTCAACTTGTTTGTGAACATGTTAGGTGCAATCAAGTCTGATGTTGTAACAGACTTGTCATTGGTACATGTACCAACACCAGAAGAGCTTGCTGAAATGGAAGCTCGTCAGCAACAACAAGCGGGTTCAATGCGTTTGTCATTTGAACATGATAATGTTGATGGCTTGACAGGTGAAACTTTCATGATGGATGATGCTGAAGAAGAAAATTCAGTAGCATTTAATTTTGATAAAGATAATATTGTTCCACCTGCGAGTCGTAATGCGCCATGTCCATGTGGATCTGGCCTGAAATACAAGCAATGCCATGGAAAAATTTAAACTGATCTAAGTTTTACAAAAGCAGAACAAGATGTTCTGCTTTTTTATGATCAGGACATAGGCTCAGACTTTAATTTCCAGTACACTTTTTCATGCAAAATTTACTTTGTAAAACCTTCAAGTGTTGGTACAACCATGAAAAAAATGAAACAAGTGCTATGGCTCACATTATGCCTTACTCCAAGCTTATGCTTTGCGA
Source organism: Acinetobacter sp. MB5 (assembly GCF_003261585.1). Classification (GTDB taxonomy): domain Bacteria; phylum Pseudomonadota; class Gammaproteobacteria; order Pseudomonadales; family Moraxellaceae; genus Acinetobacter. Next base: position 127,540 of record NZ_POVU01000008.1, read on the forward strand.
ATCAGCACCTAACTACTGAACAAGCTGTTGTACAGGGTAATACCGCAATAGTGATTAGTCCACGTACAGGAATTCGCTATGCAGTCGGTAACACGGAAGGTCGTGCTGTTCAGATTGAAACAGAAGCGATTGCACCAGCAGATCGTGCGACAATCAAACGCATTGTGGCAGCAAATCCAGCACTCTCTGTAGAAAGCCAGCAAAAAGCAGAACAATCATTATTGAGCATGGATTAATCGGGATAATTCATCGAACTGAAATCGCAAAAACCAGCTCTAGAGGCTGGTTTTTTCTTGAGTAATATGGGGTTTGATACTCGATTTTTATCAGCATATCTAATAAGCTAGAACTTTATTTTCACTTCTAAAAATGGATCATTAAAATGGCTGTTGGTGACGTTACAATGCCACTTATGCATGTGGTAAAAGGTGTAAAAATTGGCTCTACAGAAGCGCATGTACGTTATCCAAACCGACGAGATCTGGTGATCTTTGAATTTTCTGAAGGCGCAAATGTTGCAGGTGTTTTTACACAAAATGCTTTTTGTGCGGCGCCTGTGCGTATTTCTAAAGCTCATTTGGCAGAAAGCAATGCGCGTTATTTGGTGATTAATACAGGTAATGCCAATGCAGGTACAGGTACATTGGGCCTGCAAAATGCACAAAAAATTTGTGAAGCACTGGCTCAGGTTGCAGGTATCTCGACAAATCAAATTCTGCCATTTTCAACAGGTGTGATTGGTGAACAATTACCAGTAGATCGAATTGTTGCTGGACTACAGCCTGCTTTTGATAGTTTAAAAGCCGATGCTTGGGTGGATGCTGCGAAAGGGATCATGACAACAGATACCACACCCAAAGGTGCATCTGAGCAATTTGAACTTGATGGCATAACTTATACCATGACAGGTATTAGTAAAGGTGCAGGCATGATTCGTCCCAATATGGCAACCATGCTGTCCTTTGTCGCGACTGATGCACCAATTGCACGAGATCTTGTACAAAAATTGCTTAAAGATGCAGCAGACCAGTCATTTAACCGTATTACGATTGATGGTGATACCTCAACCAATGACTCATGTATTCTTGTAGCAACAGGTCAGGCGGGCGGTGAAGAAATTCAGTCAGAAGAAGATGGTCGTTATGTTACTGTTGCACAAGTTCTTATTCGTGTGATGAAACGCCTTGCTCAGCTAATTGTACGAGATGGAGAGGGTGCAACCAAATTCATTACGGTAACAGTTGAAGGTGGAAATAATACCGACGAATGCTGTGAAGTCGCTTATAGCATTGCACATTCACCATTGGTTAAAACTGCAATTTTTGCATCAGATCCAAACTGGGGTCGTATTTTGTGTGCTATCGGTTATGCCAAGATTCAAGATTTAGATGTTGAAAAAGTACAAGTCTGGTTGGATGAGGTTCAATTGTGCAAAGATGGTGGCGCAGCGGCTGACTATACGGAAGCAGAGGGCGCACGTGTCATGCAACAATCAGAAATGACAATTCGTGTGGATTTAGGACGTGGAACAGCAAAAGACACAGTTTATACCTGTGACTTGTCTTATGATTATGTGAAAATTAATGCTGATTACCGTTCTTAAGTGACTAATCCAAGATTTTAAAATGAGCCTCATCTTAGAATGAGGCTTTTTTTATTAGAGATATATGCTTGAAAATTAGAAAGAAATGCCTAAAAAAAGCACAAAAATAATTAAAATGCCGAATAAATAAGCTTTCGAGTAAAGAAAAGCATATTTTTTTGATTTAAGGTATTGACCAAATTAAGACTCGCGCCTAGAATGCACACCGTACCGCACGATGTGCGATACAGCGAAAGCTGAGATGAATCGGAGCATAGCACAGCCTGGTAGTGCACCTGGTTTGGGACCAGGGGGTCGTAGGTTCGAATCCTACTGCTCCGACCAATTCCTCAAGGCGGTATCGCATGATGTTTTGTCATCGATCAAGCGCTTGTAGCTCAGTTGGATAGAGCATCCGCCTTCTAAGCGGATGGTCACAGGTTCGAATCCTGTCAGGCGCGCCATTTTATGGTAGTCTGATGCATAGAACTAAAACACTACGGTGGATGTAGCTCAGTTGGTAGAGCCCCGGATTGTGATTCCGGTTGTCGTGGGTTCGAGCCCCATCATTCACCCCAATTTCGGAGCATAGCACAGCCTGGTAGTGCACCTGGTTTGGGACCAGGGGGTCGTAGGTTCGAATCCTACTGCTCCGACCATCATCTAAAAGATGAAATAAATAATCCGCTTAAATGCGGTTTTTTTATGTCTGAAATTTCTTATTCTATTATTTATTAATATTATAATTCGCTATTCGCTATTCGCTATTCGCTATTCGCTATTCGCTATTCGCTATTCGCTATTCGCTATTCGCTATTCGCTATTCGCTATTCGCT
>NZ_POVU01000009.1 GCF_003261585.1 Acinetobacter sp. MB5
TCAACAGCTTCAACAGCTTCAACAGCTTCAACAGCTTCAACAGCTTCAACAGCTTCAACAGCTTCAACAGCTTCAACTTCAGTGTTTGCTGCTTCAGTAACAGACTCTACAACTGTTTCTGATGTTACTTCTGCCGATGTTTCAACTACAGGAGCAGAAACTTCAGTTGCCACGGGTTCAGCCGCTTGAGTAGCCACAGCAGTTTCTTCTGTTTGCTCTTGGATATGCTGCGCTTTAGCAAGCTCGGCCGCTTGTTTTGCAAGACGTCTACGTTCACGCGGATCATTGGCAACACGAACTTGTGGTGCTTCTGGTGGTGTGAGTGGTAGAACTTCAACAGGTTCAGCTTCTACAGTCGCTTTGCTTGGCAACTGTACATCACGCGTCACAGGCTTTTTCTCAGCTTCAACTTCAGCAGGTTGCTCTGCTAAAGTACTGACATATTGCTCGGTGAATTTAAGCAACGCGCGGTTAAAGGTTTGAACCAGACCAAACTGTTCAATGAGTACGGTGCAATCTTCACCATAGACATGGCGAATCAGGCTACCGATGTTGTATTGTACCAGTGTTGGTACTTGGCTTGGGTTGAGCTTAGCTACAGGTGCAGTCGTTTTTGCTTTGGCTTCACGTTGCTGGCGACGACGCATGCGCGGGTCATTGCTTGCACGTTTAACTTCAGCTTGAGCTGCTGGTTTGTTTTCAGCAGGTTTTTCTTCAGTTACGACAACAGTTTCAGCAACTACAGGTTGTTCAACCTTTGTTTCTGTTGCAGCTACTTCTTGAGTAGCAGGTTGAGCAACGACAGCCTCTTCTGCAACAGCAACTGGAGCAGGGCTTTCATGCAGTGCCACAATTTCACGTGTCGACTGTTCAACATTGACCAGTAGTGCAGTCGTCATTTCACCCGAACGCGGTACATCAACAACATTGACCTTTACTTCTGCTGACTTTGTAGGTGCAGCAGGGGGGGTATTGGTTTCAGTAGTTGGCTCTGTATTGAGAACAGAGGCATCACGATGGCGGTTTGGACGTTGTGGACGTTGTTGATTACGGTCACGACGTGCTACAGCAGGCGCTTCACTATTGTTTTGCTCAGCAGGAGTTTGCTCTTGTTGCTGGCGTTTTTGACGCTTTTGTTCACGCATTTCTTGACGTGACAATTGAACAACTTCTTCATGAACCTGATTGTTTTGGTTCTGATCTACTTGTTGTTCACGAGGCTCTTTATGCTTATTACGCTGTTTTTTGTTGTTATTGTTGTTGCGAGGTAATACCTTTTCTTCTTTCTCTGGTACTTCTCGTTTTTCTACTTTGTTTGAAACAGAAGAAGATGGTGCAAGGTAAGCATTACTTGCAGGTGTTGTTGCTACAGATGCAGCTTGAACACTTGGCGCTACTTGTACCTGACCAAACTGACCACGGCTTACTGCGCCATTGTTAACCATTTGTTCAATTGCTGCTGCTGCATTATTTGCAGAACGGGATTGATCAATGGTGTGAGCCTGTTTCTGAACAAACAAGTTTTCTAGCCAAGCACAAGGGCTATTTGGCGCAGCACTTTTTTGTGCAGGAGCAGATTGCGGAGCAACTTCGGCAACAGGTTGTTGTTGAGCAGGTGTACGGCGTTTTTTCGCTTCAGTAGCTTGTACTGGCGCAGTGTGTTCATCTTCCAAATGCCAGTCAGAAGACTCGTAACCTAACTCTTTTTCACTTGAACGCGTTGCTTCTGTACGTTCATAGCTTGTTGGTGCAAAACCTTCAGGGTTGTACTGAATTTCATAATGTGGTGTTTCCAAGTGCGGGTGAGGCAACACAGTGACACGTACATTTGAAGTTTGTTCAAGATAAACCAGACTGTGACGTTTTTCGTTCAATAAGAAAGCTGCAATTTCAACAGGAACTTCGACTTGAACTTCACCATGACGTTCTCGAAGTGCAATTTCTTCGATCTTACGCATGATAGAAAGAGAAAGAGAGCGGAGGTCACGCACCATGCCTGTACCATGACAGCGTGGGCAGACATAACCTGTTGCTTCTTCTAGAGATGGACGTAAGCGCTGACGGCTCATTTCCATTAAACCAAAACGTGATAGCTGACCAAACTGGATACGAGCACGGTCGCTTTGCGTTGCTTCGCGAAGTTTCGCTTCAACCACACGCTGGTTACGGTCTTTCGTCATGTCGATGAAGTCGATCACAACTAAACCACCGATATCACGTAAACGTAATTGACGTGCAATTTCTTCAGCAGCTTCAACGTTGGTGTTGAGCGCAGTTTCTTCAACATCGTGACCACGGGTTGATTTTGCTGAGTTGATGTCGATTGAAACCAAAGCTTCAGTTTGGTCAATGACAATCGAACCGCCAGATGGCAATTTCACTTCACGCTCGTAAGCGGTTTGAATTTGGCTTTCGATCCCAAAGTGTGCAAACAGTGGTTCATTCAGCGTATAGGTTTTTAATTTTTCGAGTTGGCGAGGCATCACCGCTTTAACAAAGTTATAGGCTTCGTTAAATGCTTGTTCGCTATCGATCAGGATTTCAGCAACATCATCACGCAAGTAATCACGAATGGCACGAGTAACAACACCCGCTTCCTGATGTACCAACATTGGAGATGGGCCAGAGTTTGCTGTGCTTTGAATTTGTGCCCAAAGGTCAAGCAAGTGTTGCAAGTCAAGTTGCAATTCTTCTTGGCTACGACCAATACCTGCAGTGCGGACAATCACGCTCATGCCACGAGGAACATTGAGCGATGCTAACATTTCTTTGAGTTCTTCACGGACAGAACCTGAAATTTGGCGGCTGATACCGCCACCTTTCGGGTTATTTGGCATAAGCACCAAATAACGACCTGCAAGTGAAATATATGTTGAAAGTGCAGCACCCTTGTTACCACGTTCTTCTTTTTCAACTTGAACAAGAAGTTCAGTCCCTTCGCTGATTAGTTCGCGAATGTTGCTGTTTTCACGTGGGTCGCTGTTGAGATAGCTGCGTGCAATTTCACGCATAGATAAAAAGCCTTGGCGACCAGCACCGTATTCAACAAATACAGCTTCGAGCGAAGGCTCGACTCGGGTCACATGGCCTTTATAGATATTTGATTTTTTTTGTTCACGGGTACGATTTTCGAGGTCAAAATCGTACAAACGATGACCAGTGATGAGTGCAACACGAACTTCTTCGGCATGTGTTGCATTGATCAACATACGTTTCATGGGTGTAATACCTAATCGTTGAAGCACAACGACAAGTCTGTTGCGGTGATGTATTCATGATGAAGAATCGAAAAGTTACGCAGAATTCGCGCACTCACGAGTGCCAACTTAAATGCTGGTATTTAATTCATGCATATGAATATACAAAACCGCTTTAATCCTTAATCGACTAAAATCACCTGAAGATTCACTGGCGCTCAGTAGGTGTATTGGATGTAGATACTTTCACTGTAGGTGGCAGGGCGTGTTTTTTGAACACGGGGTATACGGAATGTTCATCGTATCCTTTCCATGCATACAGTTCCAATACATCGAACATTGAGGCCTGAATTCGACATCAGGAGACTTGTCTGATGTGTTTCAGTTTACGTTTAATAACTAGCCTAAACTAGCGACATATTTTTTGGGGCAGGCTGTTTTACGTGCAAAAGTACAAATTAACGTAACAGCCTACAATTTTGCCGATATAATAAGCCTTCGGCGCGGCATATTCTTTTGGGACCTTTCCGAGTTGCACTTGAGATCTACCGTTCATTATTTTGAAATGGTAGACAATTTTACTCACTTACGGCGGTATCCGTGCGCTGACTATATCAAACCTTGTGGCATCTGCCTATGGGCTAAGCTTAAGTTTATTGTGAAAAGAATAGCCTATTTGATCTTTTTTTAATCATATTCGAGTATTTTTAAGGTTTAATGAGTTGTATGAATACCAACCAAGAATGGCAAAGTGTGACATGGTTTGAAGTGACTGAACACCAAGCAGGGCAACGTGTCGATAATTTTCTGTTTACCCGTTTAAAAGGCGTACCCAAGAGCCGTATTTATCGTTTGATTCGAGAAGGTCAGGTTCGCGTGAATAAAAAACGTATAAAAGCCGAAACGCGTCTGGAAATTGGTGATCAGGTTCGTGTCGCACCCATTCGCTATGAACAAAAACAAGAGGGTGATGTTCCTGTCAGTGACAGTGTTGCACAAGGTTTGTTGCAACGTGTGGTCTATGAAGATGAAGGTTTGTTAGTCGTTAATAAACCTTCAGGGATTGCAGTGCATGGTGGTAGTGGTGTGGCGTATGGCTTAATTGAAGCCTTACGTGCGGCAACAGGCAAAAAATATCTGGAACTGATCCACCGTATTGACCGTGATACGTCGGGTCTGGTGATGATCAGTAAAAAACGCAGTACTTTAAAGCATCTGCAAGATTTGCTGCGCGAACACAAAATCCAAAAAACCTATGCAGCGATTGTCAAAGGTCAGGTCAGTCTCGACAAGCAACTGATTGATGCGCCGCTTTTACGTTATGAATTGGCCAATGGTGAGCGCCGCGTGCGTGTATCTAAAGAAGGTAAACCGAGCCAAACGGTGTGGAAAGTTGCCAAGCGTTTTAAACAAGCGACTTTAGTGCATGCATCGCCTTTGTCGGGTCGTACGCATCAGATTCGTGTGCATGGGCAAAGTATCGGGCATCCTTTAGTGGGGGATGATAAATACGGACATACCACGCCCTATACTGGCCCTGAAGCGCGTCGCCTATGCTTACATGCTATGCGTTTGGAAATTCCAGATTATCCTGTGATCGAGGCTGAATTGCCTGAAGATATGCAGCAATTATTGAAAGAGTTGGAAAAAGGAGCCTAATGTGCAAAAACAATTGGTGATTTTTGATTGGGATGGCACATTATTTAATTCTGTTGGGCAAATTGTGACGAGTTTGAAATTTGCTGCGCAGCAACATCAGCAACCCTTAACGGATGAGGATGCCAAAAGTATTATTGGTCTTGGCTTGCCAGAAGTGATGCAAACCTTATTTCCAGATGTTCCTGAATTGCATCAGGAAATTTTGGACAGCTACGCACAGCACTATGTGGCCCATTCACAAGATGATCAGTGGTTTGAAGGTGTTAGTGAAATGCTGCAAGACCTGAAGCGACAAGGGATTCAGTTGGCCGTTGCAACAGGTAAGAGCCGTCGTGGTTTAGATCGTGTTTTGGCGAAAACCGAAAGTCAGGATTTATTTGTCATGACTCGTGCTGCAAGCGAAACGAAATCTAAACCTGATCCTTTAATGTTGCAGCAAATTCTGGATTTTACAGGCATCTCTGCCAATCAGGCGATTATGGTTGGGGATACCAGCTATGACCTTGAAATGGCGCAACGTATTGACATGCCAAGAGTTGGCGTGAGTTATGGGGTCCATCACGTTGATATTTTAAAACAATATCAACCACTCACCATTGCTAACAGTGTGAGTGAACTGCATGAGTGGTTAAATACTCAAGTTGCCTAAGTATCTTAAGCGTATTTCATCAATTCAAAATGCTGGCGTAATAACTCCAGCATTTTTTGCATTGGGAAAGACAGATTATTTTTGCGGTAGCTGACAAATAAATTCAGTGGCGGTAGGGCACATTCAAGTGGGCGGATTGCAATTTGATCCAGTTTGATAAATGGGTCAAGATACTGTGGCAAGATTGAACATCCCAAATCTTGTTCAATAGCCGCAATATTCTCCACCAAATTTTCTGTTTTTTCCAAAATACGTGGTTTGATGTGGTGCTTCTCAAAAAAATCTAAAATTGATTTATTCATGATGTGATAAGCCGTTGCATTCGACATAATTAAATCTACATCGTTCAACGCTTCTAGCGGAATGGTCTTGAACGCAGCTAGAGGATGGCTGTTAGCTAAAAACAGAGCCAGCGTGTCTTGTAGTACGACAAAATTATCGATTTCATCATCGTTGAAAGATTGGCGCGAAAATACGACATCAAGATCGCCCCGTTTAAGCGCTTTATGCTGATCAAACCCATTTAAAATTTGCAGATCAAGTTTAATATTCGGGTAAAGCATGCGTAGGCTCGGGAGTATTTTCGGAAATACGCGAACTTCAGCGGTGGTAATAAATCCAATTTTGAGACTTTGCTGTTTTGAAAAATGCAGTTCACGCGCCATTCGCACCGCTTTTTCAGCTTGAGCAATGGTGAGGCGAGCTTGTTCTAGAAAAACGGCACCTTCTTCGGTTAACTCAACTTTGCGTTTGGTTCGGTTCAGCAGACGGACGCCAATTTCATCTTCTAGGTCTTTGATTTGTTGGCTTAATGATGGCTGTGCAGTATACAGTTTTAATGCTGCCTTACTAAAATTAAGTTCTTCTGCGACGGTAATAAAATATCGAAGATGGCGTAGTTCCATTAACCGATCCAATTCTCAAGCATTTTTATCTATGGCTTAGCAGTATAATCGAAAGCGCTTCATTTGAAATGAAGAAAACCATACAAAAATAAAAAGAAAAATGAATCCAAATTCTGTATATGATCTAGGGCAGAATAATTTTTCAGCAATTTGCGTCAGTATCTTTGATCTTTAACGGTGACAGGATATATTGACAGTGTGGCACGTAAAACAGATTCGATTTTTATATTGTAAGCCTTATGGATAAAACAACAGAATTGCACTATGAACTACCAACTCAGAACAGTTGGTTTCACACTCTCTTGCAACCAAAGTCAGATTTTGAGTCGCCACACTTCCGTGCAGGGCAATTTCATAACGAAGTGACTGGTCCACGGGGTAGAAAATTTAGCTTATTTAAATGGCTGGCGACTCGAAAATCATCAACGTGGAATGTCGATCGCGATCAGGAGTTTCAGAAATTTCAGTCTGCTACTCGAGAATTGCCTGGAGATCATCCAAGTCAGGATATGAATCAATGGCGAGTCTGGTTTGTGGGGCATGCAACGGTTCTGATTCAAATTGGGCCTTATAATTTCTTGACTGATCCTGTTTGGGCAGAGTTTGTTAGTCCCAAGCAAGGCTCTGGCCCGCGTCGTGTTTGCCCAGCAGGGATTGCATTAGAACAATTGCCGCAGATTCATGGGGTGCTGTTAAGTCATAACCATTATGACCATATGGATTTGGCGACTCTGACTTGGCTTCATAAAAAATTTAACATGCCGATTTATACAGGATTGGGGAATGCTTGGTATTTGCCAAAGTCTTTTCATGTGGTTGAACTGGATTGGTGGCAGTCTGCGCATTTAGATGATTTTGAAATTATTTATACGCCCGCACAGCATGGCTCGGGGCGTGGCTTGCGTGATCAAAATCGTGCTTTGTGGGGTGGTTTCTGTTTAAAGCTCAAAAAGCAGTATTGTTTTTTTGCAGGTGACACAGGCTATGCGGGGCATTTTAAAGAAATCCATGCGCGTTTTGGCGCACCGCGAATTGCGTTATTACCAATAGGGGCTTATGAACCTCAGCATGTTCTGCATTACTTGCATATGAATCCTCAGGATGCATTAAAAGCTCATGGGGACTTACACGCACAGCGAACATTGGCCATTCATTACCGAACCTTTCAACTGACCGATGAGCAGCGTGATGAGCCAGAGCAAAATTTGGAACATGCCATCAAATATGCTTCTAAGTTGATGAATCCTTTTTATTGTATTCGGGAAGGACGAAAATTGATTGTTTGAAGTCATCCACCTGACTAAAAGCTTAGAGGAAGCACATGTTGCTTTCTAAGCTTTATGAGATGGATTGAACATTTTAGTCGCAATTTTGCGAAGAAAAACAACATTTATTATTTTTAGAATAGTTTTATTTAATTGAAATATAATAAATTTATAAAAATAAATGTGTTCTCACGACATAAGTGCTCCAAGTGCTGTGAACTTTATTCTCACAATCAAAGATAGAAGATTTCGATTGTTGTGATTAGTTAAATCCGCTTTAGCTTGTATGTAAAAACAGCTATTTTGATATACGTAGAACCTTAAAAACAACATTGATTGCAAGAATCAAAATGAGTTATTGAATTGGAGATACAACATGGACCATAAGCAAGCTTCGACAGGGAAATGTCCATTTGCACAGGGTGCAAATACGTCAGCAGCCAGCTCAAATACAGACTGGTGGCCAAATGCATTAAATCTAGACATCCTTTCACAGCACGATACCAAAACTAATCCTTTAGATCCTGATTTTAATTATGAAGAAGCATTCAAGTCGCTTGATTTAGATGCTGTTAAAGAAGATATCCGTGCCCTAATTAATACCAGTCAGGACTGGTGGCCAGCCGATTACGGTAGCTACATTGGTATGTTTGTCCGTACGGCTTGGCACTTGGCAGGAACGTATCGTAAGCAAGATGGTCGTGGTGGTGCTAACACCGGTAATCAGCGCTTTGCACCACTCAATAGCTGGCCAGATAACGTTAATACCGATAAAGGCCGTCGCTTACTTTGGCCAATTAAGAAAAAATATGGCAATAAGATTTCTTGGGGGGACTTAATTGTTCTCGCAGGGACAGTTGCTTATGAAGTCGCAGGCTTAAAAACTTTCGGTTTTGGTGGTGGTCGAGCAGACATTTGGCATCCTGAAAAAGATATTTATTGGGGTGAAGAACGTAAATGGCTCGATGCAACGAAAAATCGTTATGGTGATGATCAGGATCGTGCGTCATTAGAAAATCCTTTGGCCGCTGTGCAAATGGGTCTGATTTATGTCAATCCAGAAGGGGTTGATGGTCAGCCTGATCCGCTCAAAACAGCGCAAGATATGCGTACCACTTTTGACCGCATGGCGATGAATGACGAGGAAACCGTGGCATTGACGATAGGTGGTCATACCATCGGGAAAGCACATGGTAATGGTAAGGCCGATTTACTCGGTGCGGATACTGAAGGAGCGGATGTCGAATTTCAGGGCCTAGGTTGGCATAACCCTGAAGGTACAGGCAATGCGGGCAATACCATGGTCAGCGGGATTGAGGGGGCTTGGACAACGCATCCGACCAAATGGGACAATGAATATTTATATTTATTGTTTACCTATGACTGGGAACAGCGCAGAAGTCCGGCAGGAGCACATCAGTGGGAACCGATCAACATTAAAGAAGAAGACAAACCTGTCGATGCACATAACCCGAATATTCGCCGTAACCCAATGATGACCGATGCCGATATGGCATTAAAAGTGGATCCTGAATATCGCAAAATTGCAGAACATTTCTATCAAAATCCTGATGAGTTAGCAGACGTATTTGCCCGTGCATGGTTTAAACTCACCCACCGTGATATGGGGCCAAAAACTCGTTATTTGGGTGTAGATGTACCTGCTGAAGATTTAATCTGGCAAGATCCAGTTCCAGCAGTAGACTACACATTAACTGAAGCAGAAATTGATGAACTGAAAGCCAAATTGCTCAATAGTGGTTTATCGAGCAGTGACCTGATTACCACAGCATGGGATAGTGCACGGACATATCGAGGTTCGGACTTCCGTGGTGGTGCAAATGGCGCACGTATTCGTTTATCTCCACAAAAAGATTGGATCGGGAATGAGCCAGAACGCTTACAAAAAGTGCTCGCCAAACTTGAAGAAATTCAAGCAGGCTTGAGCAAAAAAGTCAGTCTTGCTGATCTCATTGTCTTAGGTGGAACGGCAGCCGTAGAAAAGGCAGCTCAAGCCGCAGGTGTCAATGTTAAAGTCCCATTTATCTCTGGTCGTGGTGATGCTACGCAAGCGCAGACCGATGAATATTCATTTGCCGATCTAGAGCCAAAACATGATGGTTACCGTAACTGGATCAAACAGGATTATGCGGTACAGCCTGAAGAAATGTTGCTGGATCGGACGCAATTGATGGGTCTCACTGCCCCTGAAATGACGGTCTTGATTGGTGGGATGCGTGTTTTAGACACTAACTATGGTGGTGCGAAAGAAGGGGTATTTACTGACCGTGTCGGTGTATTGAGTAATGATTTCTTTGTGAATCTCACTGACATGCACAATACATGGAAACCTGTTGGTAAAAACCGTTATGAAATTCGTGACCGTGCAACAGGCGCAGTAAAATGGACAGCAACCCGGGTGGATTTGGTCTTCGGTTCAAATTCGATTTTGCGTTCTTATGCGGAAGTGTACGCGCAGGATGATAACCAAGAGAAATTTGTACATGACTTTATTGCAGCGTGGAATAAAGTGATGAATGCGGATCGCTTTGATGTTAAAAAATAAGTCTAACGCATGATTGAAAAAGCCAGTTTAAATGACTGGCTTTTTCTTTTTTTGATTATTCAGAATAATTTTTGTCATGAATCCACGGACATTAAATTTTTTAAATTGTTTAATAAATGTGCTAAATTAGATCGCTGTCTTATATAGACAGCATTTTTAGAAAAGGTAAAGAAAATGGCGAAACGTCAAATGCAACCAGAGGTTGTGATTCATAATTTTGTGGCAAAACACATGCACGACGTCAATAAAAGTCAAGTGTTTGTGGATCGAAAGAAAAATGCCAAACGTGGCTACACCAAACATAAAAAAGGGCGATATTCTGAAGAAAGTCGCCCTTTTTTATATGCTGCTTTTGGCAGTCAGATGTATTGCTAAACACTTACCAAACGGTTGGTTTTCACCATATCGGCTAGACCATGATTTCTAAAATAATGTTCAAGCCAGCTTTTAATCAGTAATGGATTATTGAGTTTTAAAACATGATCAAGCAACTCTTGTGCATCTGTCATTGGGACATGACAAATCGCTTTACGAACCCGCAAGATATTACTTGAACTCATTGAAAGGGTATTAAAGCCCATTGCCATAAGTAAAATGGCAGACAACGGATCTCCCGCCATTTCCCCACAAATACTAATCGGTTTTTCATATTCATGACATTCTTTTACCAAGCGGTGTAAAGCGCGCAAAATTGAAGGATGAAAATGTGAATAGACACTCGAAACATGTGGGTTATTACGGTCTACAGCTAGTAGGTACTGAATCAAGTCATTGGAACCGACCGAGAAGAAATCTACCAGTGGTGCAAATTCGTCAATCTGCAACAATACACTTGGCACTTCGACCATAATCCCGATTTTAGGTTTGTTGATTTTGACCTGTTCTTCCTCTTGAACTGCAACCCAGTCACGCTCAAGTAAATACAGCACTTCTTCGACTTCGCTCACACTGGTGACCATTGGCAACAGAATATGCAGGTTATTTAAACCGATGCTGGCTTTAAGCATTGCTCGGATTTGTGCAGAGAAAATCTCTGGATGATCCAGTGTAAAGCGTAGCCCTCGCCAACCCAGTGCTGAGTTTTCTTCATCAATACTGAAGTAAGGCAAATCTTTATCTGCGCCAATATCGAGAGTACGCATAATCACAGGTTTATTGGCAAAATGGCTGAGCTGTTGCCGATAAATTGCGCGCTGCTCTTCTTCACCAGGGAAACGGTCACGCAGCATAAATGGAATTTCAGAGCGGTATAAACCAACCCCTTTGGCACCACGTTGTACACCACGAACCACGTCAATCATGAGGCCTGTATTAACAAATAGACGAACAGGAACGCCGTCAGGCGTAATCGCATCTTTGGTCTCATATTGCTTGAGATCTTTGGCGATTTGCTCTTCTTCTTTTTGAATTTCTTTATAACGTTGGCGCAGTCGACGTGGCGGATTAACAAAAACCCGACCTTGATAGGCATCGACAATCATTTCTGCATCATCAATGGTATTAATTGGAAGTTCAGTCACCCCGACAACCGTTGGAATACCTAAAGCACGTGCAACAATGACCATATGTGAATTGGCTGCACCTTCACTGGTCACGATTGCCGCGATTTTATCCATTGGGAGTTCAACTAGAGCGGCAGTACTGATTTCTTCACCAATTAAAATACTGTCTGAACTCAGTTCGCGGTGGCTTGAGTCAGCTTCTTGCAATGAAGCAAGAATACGTCGCCCCAAATCTTTGAGATCAGATACACGTTCGCGGAGATAGTCATCTTCCATTTGGGCAAAGAGTGCAATGTGTTTGTCGAGGACTTTTTTGACTGCCCCTTGTGCCCAGTGTCCTTCTCGGATCAATTCCTTGATTTCGGCAGGTAAGGCATTTTCATCAAGCATACGTAAGAAAACGCTAAATAAGGCGCGCTCTTCCGACATGAGCGAATCTTGCATTTTCTCATCGAGCGATTGAATTTCGCTACGAACATTGGCAACCGCATGGTCTAGCAGTTGAAGTTCATCGGGAATGCTTTCAGCTTCGCGTTCAGGAACAGCAGATAAATCGGCAGCAGGGTAGAGCACAATCGCACGTCCAAGCGCGACACCGCCTGCACCAGAAACGCCTTGAAAGGTTTTATAACTCGATAAATTACTCGGCTTACGAAATACATCGATATTTCCAACCGCATGCGCATGTGCAATAACACCTGAAAGCTGGGCACAGAGTGTAACGAGGAAGGATTCAGCCGCTTCGCTGAAATCTTGGGATTCTCGGTTTTGTACAACTAAGACACCCATCACCTTACGGCGATACATGACGGGTACACCAAGAAATGAATTGAAAATTTCTTCACCTGTTTCGGGGAAGTAGGCATAGCGTTCGTGTTGAGCTGCATTGTCCAGATTGACAATTTCTTCACGTTGTCCAACCAAGCCGACTAGGCCTTCACCCAGTTGTAAAGAGACGCTACCAACCGCCTCGGGATTGAGGCCTTTGGTTGCCATCAGCACATAACGCTGGTTACGTTCATCCAGTAAATAAATCGAACATACGTCAACATCCATGGCAACCGAAATCTGATTGACCACAATGTCTAGTGACTCATGCAAGCTCACGGCTGCATTGACCTCTTGGACAATGCGTCGGAGCGTGTCTAATTGCATGTTCGACATAAATACGTACTCCCAAAACAATTTATATAATTAGTAAGTAATTATTACTTTACTTATAGCAGTAGCCTGTTAGAAAAGCATTCACTAAAAAACTCTTTTTTTGAATTATTTTTAGTGGGGTAGCTGGCTACATAATTCGGCCATGGCCTTGCGGTATACATCCCTTTTAAAGTTGATGACTTGTCCAAGTGGATACCAGTAACTGACCCATTGCCATTCGTCAAATTCGGGTGGATCGGAGAGATTCAGCCGAATATTTTTTACAGATGCAGTCAGTTTTAATAAAAACCACTTTTGTTTTTGACCAATACAGACAGGATCTGTGCCTGCACGAATGTATCGGTGTGGCAAACGGTAACGCAACCAGCCTTTGGTCTGCGCAATGATTTGGACGTGTTCTGGCAATAAGCCAACTTCTTCTCTTAGCTCACGGTATAACGCTTGTTCAGGTGATTCTCCAATCTGGATACCACCTTGCGGAAATTGCCAAGCATTGTGCCCAATGCGTTTTGCCCATAACACTTGTCCATGTTCGTTTGCCAAAATGATCCCGACATTGGGTCGGAAACCTTCAGAGTCGATCATTTGGCTACCTAAATTTGTTCGATCTTATTGTCTTTATTTTGGGGATGGCAAAATTTGTGCATCCTACACAAAAAAAGACCTCAGAATATTGTTAAAAATTGCTATGATCTTAACGAATTTCTTTGCATTAGCGGCAACTGATTTACATTTTTTTGCTTTAATTTTCAGTTTTAACGAGAATTTCCATGAAATTGGCTTTATTTGATCTTGATCACACCCTGTTAAATACCGACTCAGACCATTCTTGGGGAGAGTTTCTAGTCAATGAGGGCTTGGTCGATCCAGTGCATCATCGTCAAATGAATGACAAATTTTATGATGATTACAAAGCGGGACAGCTTGATCCGATTGCGTATAATGAATTTGTATTTCAATTTTTGACCAAACATTCAAATCAATATTTAGCTGATCTGCATGAGTTGTTTATGCAGAAAATTATTCGGCCACAGATGCGTCAAAAAGGTTTTGATGCAATTCAAAAGCATAAAGACTTGGGGCATGCAATTGTTGGGATTACTGCAACCAGCGATTTTATTACTGCGCCAATTTTTCATGAATTTGGAATTACCGAAATTATTGCCACCAATGCAGAAGTTAAAGATGGAAAATATACAGGTAAAGTCACAGGTACGGCATGTTATCAAAAAGGTAAACTGGTACGTTTAGATCAGTGGTTGGCAGGTCGCGAGGTTGATGAATCTTGGGCATATTCAGATTCAATTAATGACCGTTTCTTGCTTGAGCATGCAACGCATGCGATTGCTGTGAATCCAGATGACCGTTTAGAACAACTTGCTGGGGAGCAGGGTTGGGAAATTCAAGACTGGTCGATTTAATTCTAGAATATCCTTGAGTTTTTCCACGTTATTAAGGGCTAGGTTGAGTATACAACCTAGCCCTTTTTATTATGATGTTATTGTGCAGAGGGTGCTTATATAACCAAGGTTTTATTGCGTTAGTTAGAAGTCATGTTTATAAGTTATTTTAAAAGTTATGGTCTTTTCATCATTTCAATCAATGCCTGCATAGCACGCGATTGGGTGCGGGCAGGATGCCAGACCAAGCCCAGTTGGCGCTGCATTTTAATTTCGAGCGGTAGTCTTTTCAGGTCTTGATTAACGAGTGTTAGGGGCAGCACTGACCAGCCCAAACCAATCGAAACCAACATGCGAATGGATTCTAGAGGGTTGTTACTCATACTGACTTTTGGCTTTAAGCCTTGTTTTTCAAACTCGGCCAAAGTGATTTGACTGGTATAGGTCTTTGCAGCAGGCAACAAACTCGGATAGGTCATTAAATCTTCTAAACTCAATTGAGTTTTAGCAGCAAGCGGATGAAATGGCGCAGCCACAAACACCAAAGGATCATTCCAGATCGGTTGATACTTTAAACGTTCATCCAGTTGCGGTGGTAAGGTTAAAAAAGCCAGTTCCAAATCACCCGCCAAGACCTGTTCATGGGCTTGCTCTGAATCGACAAAATGTACATCTAAGGTGACATCGGGATAATGCTGAACGTATTGCTTGAGTGGGTGAGGTAAGTGGTGCAAACCAATATGATGACTGGTGCCAATTTTTAAACGACCTTGTACGGTATTTTGTTGATGGCTAAGCGTGTGATGCATTTCACCCAGTTCATTCAACCATGTTTTGACTTTTGGTAGAAGCTCATAGGCGGTGTGTGTGGGTTGAATCCCGCGACCAGCAGATTCAAACAGGGTAACGCCAAAATATTCTTCTAAGCAGTGAATACGTTTAGTGACCGCAGGTTGGGTAATAAACAGTTGATCGGCGGCAAGTGAAATCGAGCCTGTTTCCATGACTTTAATAAAGGCTTCAAAAGCGGCCAAATTCATGTTTATTATCCATAAACTATTTTTATCGTTTTCTATTATTTAAGAATAATGTGGATTAAGCAAAATAAAATAAACCTTTTTACATATGCGTCTTTAATTTTCTTCGCAATCTCAGAATCTTTCATTATTTGAGAGATGAAAAGCGTGTAGGCATCTGAATATTGATCCAGATAAAAAAGCCACTGAAACAGTGGCTTCTTGAGGAATAGAAGTGCTTTAAGTTATGAGGACATTATTTTTTCTTTTTGATTGAGATTTTGCTTTTCCCAAACGCGTTCGTGAATAAAGTAAGCAAATGCTTGAACAGTGGGTTCAAGTAAACTCAGGGTCATGGCCATCCAAAAGTTACCTGTTACAAAATATCCCACCAACATGGCAACCGTAATATGCATGACATAGTAGCTCAGGGTTTTTTTGAACATTCGCTGATGCGTAATCACAAAGTGTTGAATGTGTGCCATATCGGGATTCCTCTGCTCAATGCTGATCTTGAATAGAGCTTAACGCTGACCATTTGATTTGTAAAAACGAATATTTTTGTTATTTTGATTGATAAAATAGATGTGCATGTGAATTCTATGATTCAATTCATTCCAAAAAGTTTATTGATTTATAAAAATGATAAATTAGATTTATGCAAAACACGGCTTATAATGAAAATAGAAGATTTAATTACCCAGTCCAATGGAGCACGTCGACATGGCAGGCAAGACATTATATGACAAGTTGTGGGATGACCATTTGGTGAAGCAACGTGATGATGGTTCGAGTTTAATTTACATCGACCGTCACCTTTTGCATGAAGTGACTTCACCGCAAGCATTTGAAGGTTTGCAACTTGCAGGTCGTCAGCCGTGGCGTTTAAGTGCCAACATCGCAACGCCTGACCATAACGTTCCAACGTCGAAAAAAGAACGTGAGCAAGGTGTTGCTGGAATTGAAGATGATACGTCACGTATTCAAGTCCAAACTTTAGATGACAACTGTAAAACCTTTAACATTGTTGAGTTTGATATCAATGATGTACGTCAAGGGATTGCACATGTGGTTGGGCCAGAGCAAGGTTTAACTTTGCCAGGCATGACTGTGGTGTGTGGTGACTCACATACAGCGACGCATGGTGCATTTGGCTGTTTGGCACATGGTATCGGCACTTCTGAAGTTGAACATGTATTGGCAACCCAATGCTTGGTTCAAAAGAAAATGAAGAACATGTTGGTTCGTGTCGATGGTACATTGGGCAAAGGCGTGACTTCTAAAGACGTGGTTTTGGCGATTATTGGTAAAATCGGTACAGCAGGTGGTACAGGCCACGCGATTGAATTTGGCGGTCAAGTCTTCCGAGACATGTCGATGGAAGGTCGTATGACTGTGTGTAACATGGCAATCGAAGCAGGCGCACGCGTTGGCTTGGTGGCTGTGGATGACAAAACCATTGAGTATGTGAAAGACCGTCCATATGCACCAAAAGGTGAAGATTGGGACAAAGCGGTTGCTTACTGGAATACTTTACATTCTGATGATGATGCTCAATTTGACACGGTTGTGGTGTTAAACGGCGAAGAGATTGAACCACAAGTCTCTTGGGGTACATCTCCAGAAATGGTGATTGCGGTATCACAAGCGGTTCCAACGTTGGAACAGGCAAAAGATGATGTACAGCGTAAAGACTGGACACGTGCTTATCAGTACATGGGTTTAACCGCAGGTCAGGCTTTGGCAGACATTCAGTTAGATCGTGTATTTATTGGTTCATGCACCAACTCACGTATTGAAGATATTCGTGCTGCGGCTGAAGTGGTGAAAGGCCATAAAGTAGCAACAAGCATTAAACAGGCCATGGTTGTTCCGGGTTCTGGTTTGGTGAAACAGCAAGCTGAAGCTGAAGGTTTGGACAAAATCTTCATTGAAGCTGGTTTTGAATGGCGTGAACCGGGTTGCTCAATGTGCTTGGCGATGAATGCTGACAAGTTACAACCAGGTGAGCACTGCGCATCAACCTCAAACCGTAACTTTGAAGGTCGTCAGGGGAATGGCGGGCGTACCCATTTGGTCAGCCCGGCAATGGCAGCCGCAGCGGCAATTGCAGGTCATTTCGTTGATGTTCGTACATTCTAAGGGAGTCGCAGATGAAAGCGTATACAGTTGAACAGGGTATCGTTGCACCTTTAGACCGTGCCAATGTCGATACCGACTTGATTATTCCAAAACAGTTTTTGAAATCCATTAAACGTACAGGCTTTGGCGATAATTTGTTTGATGAGCTTCGTTATTTGGATGAAGGTTATTTGGGACAAGACATTAGCAAACGTCCTAAAAACCCTGACTTCATGTTGAACCAAGCACGTTATCAGGGTGCTTCGGTGCTGATTGCTCGTAGCAACTTTGGTTGTGGTTCAAGCCGTGAACATGCACCTTGGGCACTTGAAGAGTATGGTTTCCGTACCGTGATTGCACCAAGTTTCGCAGACATTTTTTTCAATAACAGTTTTAAAAATGGCATGTTACCTGTCATTTTATCTGAAGAAATTGTTGATCAACTTTTCAAGGAATGTGCAGCGACTGAAGGTTATCAGTTAACGATTGATTTGGCTGCACAAGAAGTGCGTACACCATCGGGTCAAGCATTTGCATTTGAAGTTGATCCATTTCGTAAGCACTGTTTGTTAAATGGTTTGGATGATATTGGTTTGACTTTACAAGACGCGGATTTAATCCGTGAATATGAAGCCAAAACCAAACAAGCTCGCCCTTGGGTTTTCCAAGAATTACAGGGCTAAGTTGTTGCACTATAAACATGGCGCGAATGCCCAACTATTGCTAACATGTCGAATTATTTTATGTAATTCAATCTGCTGATCGGCAAAAGGTTGGGCCATTCAAATGCTAAAAAACATCGGTCGAGGTGCTTTCTGGGGGTTATGTGCGGTACTGCTCGGTGCGTGTCAACATACGCA
Source organism: Acinetobacter sp. MB5 (assembly GCF_003261585.1). Classification (GTDB taxonomy): domain Bacteria; phylum Pseudomonadota; class Gammaproteobacteria; order Pseudomonadales; family Moraxellaceae; genus Acinetobacter. Next base: position 18,305 of record NZ_POVU01000009.1, read on the forward strand.
ACAGGCAGTCGATACGATGGCAATCAAGTTTATTGCGCCTGAGCAACGACCTGCGAATGTGAAGTTGTATTGCTCAGGAACAGCCAATTGTGAGTTTGAACGTTTTGATAATATTCAGATTGTTGATGACACTACGCATTTGGTGAATTATGAAGCCATTAAAAAAGGGTATGTACGTTTAAATGCAAAAACGACGGGCTACAACAACGCCTTATATTTAACCGTACCTGACCAGCAGCATGAGGTGGTGATTCGGTTCTATCCAATTTCGATGGATCGGGCTGAGAAAATTAGCATCATTCAAAACTTTAAACCCAATAAAAGCTATACCTTCAAGATGTATCGCAACCGTATTAAGCAATCAGGCAGCTTACTGAGTGTTTCTGCACCTGATCCTTTATGTGTCGTATTGTTGCAAGATCAACGCCCAATTCGCCGTTTTTGTAAGCCCTATAATGTGCTGACAGGCTTAGGTGAATTTGTGGAACAAAAATTTTAACTGGGCAATTTGCGCCACAGTTGTTGTGATGAATGGAACCATTTATGTCTAAACATATTTTAATTTTAGCGGGCGATGGTATTGGCCCTGAGATTGTTGCTGCTGCGGAAACTGTTTTAAACACAGTCAATGACAAGTTTAATCTTGGTTTAACTTGGGAACATGGTTTACTCGGTGGTTCAGCGATTGATGCACATGGCGAACCATACCCAGCAGTGACCAGTGCACAAGCACAAAAAGCGGATGCAATTTTATTGGGTGCTGTCGGTGGACCAAAATGGGACACCATTGAGCGCTCAATCCGTCCAGAACGTGGTTTACTTAAAATCCGTAGCGAACTTAACTTATTCGCTAACTTGCGCCCAGCGATCTTGTATCCGCAATTGGCAGATGCTTCAAGCTTGAAGCCTGAAATTGTAGCGGGTTTAGACATTCTCATCGTTCGTGAATTGACAGGCGGAATCTACTTCGGTCAGCCACGTGGTATTCGTGAACTCGAAAACGGTGAAAAACAGGGTTATAACACTGACGTTTATGCAGAGTCTGAAATTAAACGTATTGCCAAAGTTGCTTTTGAAATGGCAAACCTACGTGGTGGCAAAGTGTGTTCAGTAGACAAGGCTAACGTGCTTGAAGTGACTGAACTTTGGAAGCAAACCGTAACTGCGCTTAAAGAAGAACAGTACCCTGAGATTAATTTGTCACACATGTACGTGGACAATGCTGCGATGCAATTGGTGCGTGCACCAAAACAGTTTGATGTCATTGTGACAGGTAACTTGTTTGGCGATATTTTGTCAGACGAAGCTGCGATGTTGACAGGTTCAATTGGCATGTTGCCATCTGCATCACTTGATGAAAATGGCAAAGGCATGTATGAGCCATGTCATGGTTCTGCACCAGATATCGCGGGTAAAGACTTGGCTAACCCATTAGCGACGATTCTTTCAGTGGCAATGATGCTACGTTATACTTTCCGTGAAGAAGCGGCAGCAAAAGCAATTGAAGATGCTGTGGGTCAAGTTTTAGATCAAGGTTTACGTACCGCAGATATTATGTCTGAAGGCATGGACAAAGTTGGCACTAAGGCAATGGGTGCCGCAGTGGTTGCAGCTTTAGTGTAAGTTGAACAGATTTAAAAAGCGTGATCACCAAGATCGCGCTTTTTTCTTATTAAAAAATAGATAAAAAATTAAAGTTTATATAACAAGGAAAGGAAAAAATCATGAAAAGAAAGCTCGCTTTGGGCGTTTTAATCGCAGGCTTATCATGGGCAGCACACGCTGATAATTGTGATCATGTTCGAAATAGTTATGATGCGGTGCATTGTAATAATAAAGTTTATGTCAATGCTGACAATGACTTGAACAAAAACTATCAAGAATTACAGCGCAAATTGAGTCCCCAGCAAAGTAGTATTTTGAAGCGTTCCCAGCTTGCGTGGATCAAAGATCGTGATAATACATGCTCTGGCGAGTCAAATGTTGGGACGGTAATTTATACTGTTTGCCAAATCAGAAAAACACAAGAACGAAATGCATGGTTACAAGACCGTTTACGCGAATGTAAGGTCATTGGTTGCAAAACTTCGGCACTTTCATAGATCTTCTAGAGTTTGATCTGGAGAAGAGTTTAGGCAGGGGAATCTGTAGTGATAAGGATGACCTTGCATCCAACATAAAAAAAAGCCACAAACATGTGGCTTTTTTTGCTTCGGCTAATACTTAACGCGCACGGTAAGTGATGCGACCTTTGGTCAAATCATATGGAGTCATTTCAACTTTGACATGGTCACCCGTTAAAATACGGATGTAATGCTTACGCATTTTACCTGAAATATGAGCAATCACTTCATGACCGTTTTCTAAACGAACACGGAACATGGTATTAGGAAGCGTTTCGGTGACAACGCCTTCGAACTCAATCAGTTCCTCTTTATTGGCCATAGCCTACCTAAAAGAATAAATAACAAGGCGCAAATTATAGACAAAATTAAGCAATAAAACAATATAAAGGCAAATAAAGCGTGATGAAAAGCAGCAAAAGTGAACCATGCGTCTAAACTTTTTCAGTAAAAACCAAGAGCATCAGGTTGTCAGTTTGGTCAATCCTCAGTACTCTGAAAAATGGCGATGCATAGATAAAAATAAGGTGGAAATGTGGGACAGTTAACGGATGCTTCTGTCGTATTGAGACTCGGTTATCAAGCATTGCGTCGGGCAGGATTGTCAACCGAGCAGATTCTCGCCAAGGCAGGCGTAGAAATCAACCAACTTGAAACGAATCAACGTACTCCTGTGAGTGCGCAAAATGCTTTCTGGCTTGCAGCAGAGCAGATTAGCCATGATCCTGATATAGGGCTGCACTTAGGTGAGCATTTGCCTTTATATCGTGGTCAGGTCATTGAACATCTGTTTATGAGTAGTGAGAACTTCGGTGAGGGATTACGCCGAGCATTGGCCTATCAACGTCTGATTAGTGATGCTTTTCAGGCTCAGCTTGTTTGTGAAGATGGGCAGTGTTATTTGACCAATGGAACGCAAGCGCACCCCAATCGATTATTGAACCGTCATTTTTCAGAATGTGCCATGTCAGGCGTTTTACGGTTTTTTAAGTTTTTAACAGAAGGGCAGTTTCAGCCGCTTTTTATTGATTTTGATTTTCATGAAGGAGCAGCATCTGAAGAATATTTTCGTGTTTATGAATGTCCAGTAAGTTTAGGGCAAAAAGAAACACGATTGTATTTTGATCCTGCCATTTTAAAACATCCCCTTTGGCAGGCAGACCCTGATCTTTTACAATTGCATGAGCAACTTGCCAATGAAAAACTACAGGAATTGGCCCGTTATGACTTGGTGGCTGAGGTTCGCCGCGTGATTGGGGCGACGTTGGAACGGGGTGATACAACTTTAGAAAGTGTGGCAGCACAATTACAGATTACACCGCGTCGCCTGCGCACTTTATTGAGCGATGCGGAAACCAGTTTTCAGCAAATATTGTCAGGCTATCGTTGTCGATTGGCAAAAAAATTATTGGCCAATACTCATGAGAGTATTGAAAAAATTGTGTACCTGACTGGCTTTGCCGAGCCAAGTACCTTTTATCGGGCATTTAAACGCTGGGCCAATGAAACACCGATTGAGTACCGCAAACGAAAACAGAGTGACTAAGTCAAGTCACTCTGGCCAGTTAAGCCATTGAGGCCCCAACGCAACTTTGGGTAAATCAAATTGCTCTGGATAATAGGCTTGAATAAAATACAAACCATCCGCAGGGGCAGTCACGCCTGCTGCTTTGCGGTCTTCTGCGGCAAACATCACATCAATATGCTCAATCGGATATTGCTCCTGACCAATTTCCAGTAAACAGCCCATGATGTTGCGCACCATGTGATGCAAGAAGCCATCTGCCTGAATGTCTAAAATCAGAAATGGTCCATGCTGAGTAAGGCGGCAATGTTTCACATGGCGGACAGGTTGGTTGGATTGGCAAGCTGCTGCACGAAAAGTTTCGAAGTTATGTGTCCCTTCAAACTTTTGTGCAGCTTCCATCATTTTTTCAATATTGAGGGTCTGATGAATATGCGTGACTTGTTTGTGTAGCAAAGCAGGGCGATGAGCTGCGTTATATACGACATAGCGATAGCGTCGAGCAGTAGCTTTAAAACGTGCATGGAAATCAGAGTCTATCCGCTTGATCCACTGAATCGAGATATCTTTCGGAAGTTGACTATTGGTTCCCATAATCCAGCCGCGTTCAGAACGATCAGCCGGGCTGTCAAAGTGTGCCACCATGTTGGTTGCATGAACGCCTGCATCTGTCCGTCCTGCGCCATGTAAAATAACAGGATGATTGGCAACTTTGCTGAGCACTCGTTCTAAGGTTTCTTGAACGCTCGCAACACCTGCTTGCTGGGTTTGCCAACCACGATAGGCTGTACCACAAAACTCAATCCCAATCGCATAGCGTTGCGCTGTCATTTCTATTTCACTCATGCCAGTGTTTCAACCAATCACTTGCTTGATCGTACTGTAAGTAGAGTGCCAACAATTTGGCATACAAATCTGCATGACCTAAACAGTCAGACACTGCAATATTGGCTTCTTTGACCCATGCACTGACAGCATAGCGCTGATCAATGCCGCCCGCAGTCACTTGCGTATTCAATACAGGTAAACAGTTCTTTTGTTTAAGCTGCTGGAAGATCTCAATAATTGCAGGATTGGTGACCAAATTACCTGTCCCGAAACCCTGTAAAATCAGGAAGTCAGGTGCATGGTTTAATACATGTGCCAAATTCTGCTCGAGTTGATTTAAGCTGATTGGCTGCATCATCCAGTTTAAAATATTGAGGTTCTGTGCACGTTCAAGCACGGCTTCAGTCACGATTGTTGCCTGAGCTTGCTGTGCAATGGCTTGAGTAGCGGCAATGCCTTTAAATGCATCTAATTCAGTCGTATGGGCTTTAAGTGCAGTACGTCCATGAAAGAGTTGATGATGAAACGCTAAATAAACACCTGATTCAACAGTTAAAATATGCTCAAGGGCAAACCATAAGTTATCATGAGCATCGGTTTCTTCTCGAATGGTCGTACCATCAACAGTCAATAATGGGAACTGGCTGCCTGTAATAATCAGGTGACATGATTTTGCCAAAATTCGTGCAAGGACTGCACTGGCATAGCTGAGCGTATCTGTGCCATGAATGACGACAAAATGCTGAAAACCTTGGCTTTGTAATTGTTGAATAAACTGTGCCAGTTTGAGCCAGTCGACCGCTGTATAGGCACTACTGTCTTTAATCACAGGTGCAGCAAAACATTCGATGCTCAAGTGATCTGGCAAATAACTGTGTAGACGAGGGAGAAACTCATGTTCTGGCATTGGGCTAAGGGGTTCACCTACACAGCCAAATGTCCCACCCATATAAATTAAAGCAATTTTAGACATGGTAAAAATAAAAAAGCAGCCGAATTCGACTGCTTATGGTAGAACGAACTGCTTTAAGATGCTATTTGATTTAATAAATATTTAGCGCGATCTAATTCATCAGGATTATATTGGAGTTGTGTATCTTCCAATAATGCACGTGCTGAACTAAATGCACCTAAACGAATGTATTGTTCAGCGAGTGATAAATTAAGCTGGGTATCATTAAGTTCAGCTAACTCTGGAAACTTTTGAATAATATAATCAGTTGCTAATGGCTGGGCATTTACAATTGGCTCAATAATTTCAACTGATGTTGGTTCTTCAACAGGCTCTAATAAGTCAAAATTTGCAGTAGCAGGTGTTTCTGTTTCAAATGCAAGCGTAGGTGCAAGTGTTTCGACTACTGGTGGTATTTCAACTTTTGGTTGAGTGTCTAAATCTAAACGATCAAAGTTAAAAGAAAGATCAGTAACTTCTTCATTTGCTGGTTCAGATTCAGATTTTACTTCAGCATCTACTTTTTCAAAATTAAATGCCAGTTCAGCCGTAGGAGCTGGTTCTATAACTGGCTCAGGTTGTTTTTCTTGAGCGGGAACTGACTCTTCCAGATCAAATTTAAACTCTAGAGCTGATGGAGCTTCTTCAGTTTCTACCTTCTGGATTTTAAGGGCTTCAGCTTCTGTCTTTTTAATGACTTCACTGTGTGTATGAGCAATTGCATCATGATGCTCTTTTTTGGCAACTTCAGGAATGGCATCTTCTTTTTTGCCAAAATCTAAGCTCTTGGTGAAGTGTTCTGGGCCTCGAGTTTCTATCGCGCGAGGCTCAACAGACAAGTGCACATGTTCAGTAGGTTTTGCTTCTTCTTCAGTTGGACTAAAAGTATCAAAATTGAAGTCTAGCGGCTTATGTTCTTCTGCTTTTGGTGCTGGAGCTATCTCAACTTCTTCTTTTGGACTATGAAGTTCTTCTTGAAGTTGATCAAAATATAAGCTGTTTGTTGCTTGTGGCGTAGCTTCAGTTTTATTTAGATCAGCTTTAAGTAAATCAAAGTCAGGCGATGACTTTTTATTCGTTGCTGTTTGAGCACCTTCAGACGTTGGAACCTTATTTGCTTGTTGTGTAGGCTCATCATCTGGAAGCTGAACAGGTGTATATTGAACCGAATCAATTTTTGCAGGTTCTTTCTTTTCTGCAAGTTTTTGTTCAACTTGATTAATGACATCAAACAGATTTAATGCACGAAGGTGTGATAGTAATTGTTTGATTGAGAACTGATCATTTTGATCAATATGAATTTGTAGTAATAATAAATATAAGTCATGTTGTTCATGATCGGCATTGAGTGCTTGATTAATTAATGCTTCAGCATTATTAAAGTTTCTCTCACGAATCAGACTTTCAATTTGACTACGTAATGCAGGGTCAAGTTCTTTTGGTTTTGCTTCCGCTACAATCGTACCCTGAGCATCTTTTGCTTCCTCAGTTGCTGCTGAGTTCGAACGAGCCTTTACTTTCTTTTTTGGGTCAGCTTTTCTTTTTGACCGATTAGAATCAGTGTCTTGTTGCCCCGAACCTCGTTTCTTGAGCACAATCGCTACAACGAGTACTAAAACAAATGGAATGATGTATAACAACATTTTTTTATCCTTGCATTGGCAGCAATGAGTTCAAGCTAAATAGTTCTCAGTGATGACTTGGCTTTTTGACTTTTTGTTGCTGTTGCAACTGTTGCTGCAACTGCGCAAGTCGAGCATTTAATAGTTGAATTTGATGGTCTTTTTTCTGCAAGGCCAAATCCAATTGAACTACATTCTTTTGTAATGTAACGGTTTTTTCCCGAATTGTCATAACTTTTGATGATAATTCAGGTGAGGTCTTAGCCATATGTCGCCCATTTTCATCCATTTTACCAGAAGAAGTATTGGCATTTTCAGTGACTAAGGTCATTTCAGCCTGATTTAACCGATATTTGGTTGAATATTTATTTCCGGCTTTTGAGTTCATGCTCTTGGTCGGAGTATTTGGGTGAGCATGTGGAGGTGCTACATCATTTGCTCCTAAATTGAGCGTTGCTCCAGCTTTTAAACGATTGATATTTCCACCAATAAATGCATGTTCATTTAACGCTTTAATATGATTCATAACAGCACCAATCGGTTGATGAGTCTGTTCAGAAATACGCGCTGCAATTCGCCATAGAGAGTCTTGGTGCTGAACGACATAGTTTGTATGTTTTGTTGTTTCTGCTTGTGGCGTAATCTTGGCTTTTGGTGCTGTTGCATCAATAGGTTTGGGCACATTTTCTTTAAGTGCTTGCTGATGTGGACTGGTTTGTGGATTGTTTGTTGAAATTGCGGCTGGTTGTTGTGTTGCTTGAACCACATTTTGTGCTTTTCTAGCGATTGGTGTAGGTGTAGTGGCTGGTGCAGATTTCACGACCACAGAAGCTGAATTCGAAGGATTTGGCGTTACTGGGTTCAAGTGCGGTGGTGCTGAAACACTAATTGCTAATTGCTCAACAGGCGTAGGGGTACTGACCATTGGTGCTGTTTGAGTATATAACTTGCTTTCAGGCAAATTCAGAGCAATATCTTTTTCACTGACAATCTGTTTCGGAATAAGAGCATGCTCTTGGGTCGACATAGCCACAAGATTATTTCGAGCCATTTGTGTTTTTGGCGAGTCTCCAGTCAAACTTTTCTGAATTTGTTGCAGATGAGCGCCATCACCATCTTGAACTTTTAAAACAAGATTGATGTTTTTATTGTTGATCGGCTGTGATGAAGTAATGACAATGACACCACTACTTTTTCCAGTGCGACGAATGAAGAAGTTGAGACCGTTTAAGTCTTGCTGGCTGGCTCCCATTCGAATCAAGTCATCGGTATCAGCTAAACCAGCTTGAATTGTAGAGTTATCACTGGCATTGGCATACGGAATTTCTACATATAACAATTGCCCCTGAGTTGATTCAACTTGGGCAGCGTTAAAAGTTAAAGCATAGCCGCTTTGTGCAGCAAAACATAAAATCAGTGCTGAAGCGAGTTTGTTGTATGCAGTCATTTTCATCCACAAAATGGAATTGTTGATTGTTTTGTCTATAATGTAGCGGTATGTAATTGAATTGTAAATTTCTACAATGTTAAAAAGCCGATCTTTTCAGATCGGCTTTTTAGTTTGACGCTAAAAATTAGGCATTTTTATAGTCAATCAAGATACGCAGCATACGACGTAGTGGCTCAGCCGCGCCCCAAAGCAGTTGGTCACCTACTGTAAACGCACCTAGATATTCTTTACCCATGTTGAGTTTACGTAGACGGCCGACAGGAACACTCAAAGTACCTGTTACCGCAACAGGTGTGAGGTCAGTCATTGATGCTTCACGTGTATTTGGAACAACTTTTGCCCATTGGTTAGATTGACGAATCATACCTTCGATTTCATCAAGCGGAGCATCTTTTTTCAATTTCAATGTCAATGCTTGAGAGTGACAACGCATCGCACCAATACGAACACAGTGGCCATCAATCGGAACGATTTGCTGGTTACCCAAGATCTTGTTGGTTTCAACCTGACCTTTCCATTCTTCTTTTGATTGACCGCTTTCAAGTTGCTTGTCAATGTAAGGAATCAGTGAGCCAGCCAAAGGTACGCCAAAGTTTGCAGAAGGGAAGCCTTCGCCACGTTGTAATTCGGCAATTTTAGAGTCAATGTCCAAAATGGCAGATTTAGGATCATCCAACAAATCTTTAGTATTGTTGTATAAATAACCCATACCTGTGATCAGTTCACGCATATTTTGTGCGCCTGCGCCTGATGCAGCCTGATAGGTCATTGAAGTTGCCCATTCCACCAAATTATTTTGGAAGAGACCGCCTAAGCCCATCAACATCAATGAAACGGTGCAGTTACCGCCCACGAAAGTTTTAGTGCCTTTGACTAGACCTTCTTTAATGACATTCATATTCACTGGGTCAAGCACGATGATTGCTTCATCGTCCATACGCAGTGTCGATGCAGCATCGATCCAGTAACCGTTCCAGCCTTCTGCTTTAATTTTTGGGAAAATCTCAGAAGTATAGTCACCACCTTGGCAGGTAATAATGACATCCATTTGCTTCAGACTCTTAATGTCTGATGCATCCATAAGTGCTGGGGCAGTCTTACCACCAAAAGCAGGGGCTTCACCACCTGCATTACTGGTAGAAAAATAGAATGGCTCAAAATGTGCAAAGTCATTCTCTTCAACCATACGTTGCATAAGGACAGAACCAACCATCCCACGCCAACCGACCAGACCTACTTTCATGTCATTGTGCCTCGGTATTGTGATAAAAAAATAAAGGGTATTGAGTGTACCAAAAGTGTCCTCAACTGCAAGCGCTACATAAGTCAAACAAGCAGTTTTTTGAGTGAAATAACTTGTTTATGATACATACAAAACTGATAAAGCTAGTTTTGGGTACTTATACCATAAAAATTAAAAACATAGCGCAAATTTACAGGGCTTTTTTCAAGATATTGTTTTTACTGGAGTGTTGGCTTTTTAAGCAAAAATAATGATGAAATATTGAGCAATTTTGGTGTGTTTTGAGTTGACTAGACGGTAAAAAAATTGAATACGCTAATTTAAAAATTTTATTGTTCAAACAGTAAGTTAATGGAGAAGCGTAATATGTGCTTGTTTTATGTAAGCATAAACGTACAGAAAACTAGGCTGATGACGGCTATACGCTTTTGAGAATTCCTTTTAATCTATATTCATCGGCACAAGGAAGAATGGGAATGGAGCATCCCGTATGGAAGAGGTGCTGATTGGATAACATCAATGGCATGATGGCAACATGGATAGGCGACAATACAAATAAAAATAAGAAAATCTGGAAACACAACCTCAATTGACCCGAGTAAGGTAGGATGCCTGACTCGGGTTTTTAATTTTCAGTCTTTATTTTAATATCTCGGCATAAAGTGCCAAGGTATTCTGACACATATCTCGCAGACTAAATTGAGTGACAGGTGCAACACTCACAGGGTGTTCAATATGCTTTTGAACACAATGCAGTAGGCTTGTTGTGTCATCCACTTCAATAAGACCTTGCGGATACACCTCAGACAAAATCTCAGCGACACCGCCACGTTTCCAGCCAATCACAGGTGTTCCGACAGATAACGCTTCTAAGGCGGTACGCCCGAAAGTTTCTGCCTGATTGGAAAGAGACAGCACCACATCGCTGAAAGCGAGCCATTCACGAATATCTGAGCGATGACCAACGAAAGTGATGTCCTCGGTTAATCCTTGCTGTTCTACACTCTTTTGTAATTCATCCAGATAAGCCTGTTTCTTGGCATCTGCACCGCCAACGACTAAAGCATGAACTTGTGGGTATTGCTGCTTGAGCTGAACCATCAATTGAATCAGGGTTTCATGTCCTTTTAGGCGCGTAATTCGTCCAGGGAGACAGAGTAGAAACTTATTTTCAAGCTGTGGGTAATCCAAATAGACCTGATTGAGCCATTTCGCAGTTGGTTGATAGCCATGTGGAAATGCTTTGGGATCAATACCACGGTAAATTCGTACAATATCTTGTGCTGGGCATTCTGGGTAATTCTGATGAATGTAATCCACGACGCTATCAGAGACTGCAATGACTTTTTCAGCATGAGCCATGATGGCGCTGTAGCGGTTCACCGAATAAAAGCCATGTACCGTACTGATTAAATGTGGACGGCGTGCCGTGGGAATGCCCTTGAGTGCAAAATGCGTGAGCCAAGCAGGCACGCGTGAACGCACATGTACAATATCAGGTTGATACTGTTCAATGACTTTTCTAAGCGGACGAATTTGCCATAAGCTCGACAATGCTTTTTTATGAATGGGTAATTGAATATGTGTCGAACCTTCAGCTTCTAGTTCGGGTACTAAGCGCCCACCATTGGACACCACCAATGATTCATGGCCTTGTTGCACCAAAGCACGCGCAATTTCAAGGGTTCCACGTTCCACACCGCCACTGTTCAGTTCTGGAAGAAGTTGCATCACTTTCATGCTGAATTCCTGATTTTAATAAATTTTGTCGTAGCCTTCAGGGCGGGTTTTAAAGCGGCGGTGAAACCACATGTATTGCGTTGGTGCAATACGGAGCTGATTTTCAATAATTTTATTCACGCGAGTTGCATCATCGACTTCATCATCAGAAGGCAGGTTTTCAACAGGCGGTTCAATCAAAATATGATAACGCGGATCGGCTTCATCGCCATGACGGTAGAAATACAGCGGAATTGCTGCTGCTTTGCTAATTTTGAGCAAACGACGGTGCGCAGTCACAGTTGCGGCAGGTATACCGAAAAATGGTGCCATCACGCCTTGTTTTAAGCCAAAGTCCTGATCGGGGCTATACCAGATCGCGCGGCCATTTTTCAGATGACGAATCAGACCACGCATATCATCATGGTCAATTTGGTTTTTATAAATCGTGGCACGACCACGGTAAATCAGCATATCCAGTAAAGGATTGTTTTGCGGGCGATACACCACATCAGGTTCAAAGTACTGTGCGCAGACATAGCCGCCTGCATCGAGCAAAGTGCTGTGTGTCCCCAGTAACAGCACACCCTGACCTTTTTGCTGAGCATGGGTGATGTGTTCCAAACCTTCGATGGTTACACGATCTTTAAACCATTTGGGTTTATACCAAGCATTCAGTGTTTCAAATGTACCGAGCATCATGTCGACAAAGACTTGCTTGGCCTGTTGTTCCACTTCCGCTTGTGACCATTCAGGAAAACACACTTGCAGATTGCGAATTGTGGTTTTACGACGAGACTTGAGATATTTCCATGCCAAGTTCGCTAAAAGGTGTGCCAGACGGCGCTGAATAGCCCACGGTAACATGGCAAGCAGCATCAGAAAGACAATCGCAAGCCATACCCCCCAATATTTAGGGAGTAGAAAAGACCATTGAAATTGACCTGGAATGTAATCTTGCTGTTTACTCATATGGCGATAAAAACTGAATAAAAAACTGCACGCAGTGTAGCATGAACTGATTTTTAAAATTCAACAGTTATCGCAATCCATATCATGGCTAAGAGATTGGTTAACGACGTTGTTCCAATAAAACGCGTAAGGCAAGTGCTGAAAGGACAGTGCCCATCAGCCATTTTTGCAGTTGTGCCCAAGATGAATGCTGTTGTAAAAACTGAGCAATATGTGCTGCTGAAAATACAATCATGGCATTTACAGAGACACTGATCATAATCTGGATTAGGCCTAAAGAGACAGATTGCATCAAAATATGCCCCTGTTCAGGATGTAAAAACTGAGGCAGCAGTGAGAGATACATAACCGCAATTTTGGGATTGAGCAGATTGGTGAAGAAACCCATCAGAAATAATTTGTGTGGTTGGTCGTAGTTTAAAGATTTAACAGAAAAAACGTTTCCTTCAGAACGTATGGCTTTATAGGCTAAATATAGAAGATAGGCTGCACCTAATATTCGAATAGCATCGTAGGCATAGGGAATGGCAACCACAAATGAGGTAATGCCAAAGGCTGCACAAAGCATGTAAAACACAAAACCGAGAGCCACACCTGCTAGCGAAATTAGCCCTGCCAACCGACCTTGCGAAATTGAACGTGAAATCAGGTAAATCATATTTGGACCTGGCGTGAGTACCATCAGCAGGGACACTAGAGAAAATGCGAGGATTTGGCTCAGGTTAAGCATAGATATGATTATTGATTTATAGTGATTGAGGTCATTATAAAGAGGCTTGTTGAATTTTTAAACAGCCTGCTTGATGAATAACATCAGATTGGAGATTGAGATGAAAACAATCCGCATTATACAAGGAGATATTACCGAACTCGCTGTGGATGCTATTGTCAATGCAGCAAATTCATCATTACTGGGCGGTGGGGGCGTCGATGGAGCAATTCATCGAAAAGGTGGCGCTGAAATTTTAAAGGAATGTCAGCAGATACGCGCACAACAAGGCGGCTGTGCGGTGGGTCAGGCAGTCATTACCCATGCGGGCTTATTGCCTGCGAAATACGTGATTCATACGGTTGGTCCGATTTGGCGAAATGGTATGTATGATGAAAATCAGTTTCTTGCAAATGCCTATCTGAATAGTCTCAAACTCGCAGAAGCCCATCAGTTGCACCGAATTGCATTTCCCAATATTTCAACAGGTGTGTATGGTTTCCCCAAAGCACGTGCGGTCAAAATTGCCTTAACCACTGTAATTGATTTTCTAAAAACCTCAACACAGGTTGAAGAAGTCATTTTTGTCTGTTTTGATCAGGAAAATTATCAGCTTTATCAGCAAGAAAGTTTAAGTCATGCCAAGCAGCAGAGCGATTTACGCTTACTTTAAATTCAAAGGAAAATACCATGCTGGAACTTCGACCCAACTGTGAGAGTTGTAATACCGATTTAGCCGTAGATTCACAAGATGTGCTGATTTGTTCTTTTGAATGCACCTTTTGCTTGGCATGTAGCGAGCAGATTTTAAATTTTATTTGCCCTAACTGTGGTGGAGAATTGGTTAAACGGCCTCTTCGCCCAAGCAATAAACTCGAAAAATATCCTGCTTCCACCCTACGTGTTTTTAATCCGAATTTAAAGAATCACTAAGCTTCCTGTGACAAGATCGGACGTGTGGTTTGTAGTACACCGATACTCAGTTTGAATAATTCAATAAGGAAGCAGTAATGAGCAGAATATGGCAAATGATGGGTGCAGCAACTTTAGTTTTTGCAGTGCAATCCAGTTTTGCAGCAGATCTTGGGCAGGATATGGAAATCTTGCAGAAGAATTATATGGTATTTCAACATACTCAAAATACCAATCAAGCACTGACAGCTTTGACCGCCATGCAACAAGCAGCGCAAGATGCCAAGCAATCGATTCCGATGAAATTGATAGGTCAACCTGATAATAGTCCTGAGATTCAGCAGTATCATAAAGCATTCGACAATTTAGACTCTGAACTGAAGCAAACTATAGCTATGGTGAAAACTGGACATTTGCAGCAGGCGCGTGAACAGGCGATTCCTGTGATTGATCAGATCAAAAAGACCAATCACCAGAAATTTCGCGACTAATCCACACTATAAAAATGAATGAACGCGAATGAAAAAACCACGCCGTAGCGTGGTTTTTTTAGATACAACAGAGGATTAATTGCCGTTGGACATATTTTCTAGTTCATCCCAACGCTCTAATTTTTCAAGCAGAACTTCTTCAATTTCTGCTAAGCGCTGACTGGCTTGAGTAGCTGCATCGGCATCTTTAACGAACCATGAACCATCAGCCAGTTTTTCTGAAAGTTCACTTTGCTCAGCTTCCAGATTCTCAATTTCAGCAGGGAGTTGTTCAAGCTCACGCTGATCTTTATAGCTGAGTTTCACTTTCTTGGTTGGTGCTGCTTGGGCAGCGAGCTTCTCGGCTTCTGCTTTCGCTTGGGCTTTTTTCACATCGGCTTTTTGATCAACGACTTTCTCATCAGGGCGTTGTAGTAAATAGTCCTGATAACCACCGATATATTCAGCAATACCGCCTTTACCATCAAACACCCAAGTTGAAGTTACCACGTTGTCCATAAAGGCACGGTCATGGCTGATTAACAGTAACGTGCCTTTGTATTCAGCCAGCATTTCTTCAAGCAGCTCGAGTGTTACCATATCCAAGTCATTGGTCGGTTCGTCCATGACAATCAGGTTAGATGGCTTGAGCAAGAGTTTTGCCAGTAAGACGCGGTTACGCTCACCACCTGACAAGGCTTTCACAGGCGTGCGGGCACGTTCAGGTGAGAACAAGAAGTCTTGTAAATAACTGTAGATATGACGGCGCTGACCATTCACATCGACAAAGTCAGAACCTTCAGACACGTTGGCAGCCACCGATTTTTCAAGCTCAAGCTGGTTACGCAACTGGTCGAAGTAAGCCACTTCTAGCTGTGTACCTGTTTTCACTGTGCCTGTGTGTTCAACATCACCCAAAATGGCTTTAATCAGTGTGGTTTTACCAACACCATTATCACCGACAAGGCCGATACGATCACCACGCATTACCAATGCAGAGAAGTCTTTAATGAGCGGTTTGTCGCCATATTGAACACTCAAATGCTCAATATCAAAGACCAGTTTGCCTGAGCGCTGTGCTTCCTGAACGCCCATGTTGACTTTGCCTTGCTGGAAGCGACGTGCTTTGGATTCTTCACGTAAGGCTTTTAATGCGCGCACACGACCTTCATTACGGGTACGACGCGCTTTAATGCCTTGGCGAATCCAAGCTTCTTCTTCAGCCAGTTTTTTGTCAAACAAGGCATTTTGCTTTTCTTCAGCTTCAAGCTGTTGGGCTTTCAGTTCTAGGTAACGTGAATAGTTACCTTCAAAGCTGCGCAATGTGCCGCGATCAAGTTCGACAATTCGTGTGGCTAAGCTGTCTACAAATGCACGGTCATGCGAAATAAATAACAGGGTTAAGTTATTTTGATCGAGTAAGAATTTTTCTAACCATTCGATACTTTCGACATCCAAATGGTTGGTTGGTTCGTCGAGTAAAAGTACATCAGGTTGAGTTAAAAGTGCGCGAGCCAATAGTACGCGACGTTTACGACCACCTGATAAATCAGCCAAATCGGCATTTGGGTCTAAGCCCATTTTGCCCAAAATGGTGTTGACCTTGTTTTCAAGTGACCAGCCATCAAGCTGATCGAGTTTGTGTTGCAGGTCGCCCATGCGTTCGCAGGCAGCCATATCACCAAGTACGCAAGCATCGCTGGCAGTATGATATTGTTTTAAAACTTCAGCCGCTTCACCTGCGCCATCGGCGACGATGTCGGCAACTTTACCCGAATCCATCGGTACATCTTGGGCAAGCATGGAAATGGTTAAGCCATTTTGCACTAAAACTTCACCATGATCGGGCAATAAGCTTCCCTCAATCAGTTTAAGTAAAGTAGACTTACCCTCGCCGTTGCGCCCAATCAAACACACTCGTTCGCCACGTTCCAAATTAAAGTTCGCGCCGTCGAGAAGGGCAGGTCCACCAAATGCAAGTTGGACATCCCTTAAAGTAATATAGGCCATAGAGTTTCCTAAAATCTCAAATTGAGGAGTGTTAAATGACTAAACCACCATACGATGATCAAGCGTCATTTTCCGCACCCATTGAAGATTTGCAAGTCCGAATTGCATTTTTAGATGATTTAGTTGAACAATTAAATGAGCAACTGGCTCGTCAAAGTCAGGAAATTGCGGATTTACAAAAACAAATGCAGTTATTGTATCAGCGCGTTGAGGCTGCCGATTTGTCTGAAGGCGTTGCGCCGTTTGACCCAATGACCAATAAACCACCACATTACTAAATTATCGTTACACCTGTTTCAAGACGACAGCATTGTTGTGTACATGCGTATTTGGGCTTGAACAACGTGAATACAATGGCTGCACATCAACAAATACTTTTCGCTATAACAAAATATCCAAAAGTGATGAATTCAATATGACTTTGGGTTTGTGGTCTCTTCATCTACACATGTCAAATTTTCAGTTAACGTGATTGATGTGTGGATTTTCCTATTTGCTAAAGCATCAACCTGATCTGGATTTTACGGATATAAAACTACAGCGTTGATTGTGGCATGGCATCTATTTATGGCTCGAGAGTATATTTTCATATCACCCTAAAAATCAGTTTTTCATCATTCAAATTGAAAATATGATGACAAATACATACATCCTGATCTGCACTTGATCAGGAAAACTTGCCTTTTCTATTCAGCTTATGTAACTCTAATATAAAGATGAATAGATGAAGAACGTCAGGTATGGGGCTTTGGATTACCATTATTATTGTGGTGTTTGTGCTTGGGTCAATTTTAGGATTGAGGGTCAATCCACGGGAAAAAGCACTGGGAATCATGCGTGACAAAGCGCGCAAGATTGGATTGCATCCCCGTTTAATCGTTGCACCTGACTGGACAAATATTCCCAAAGCCACTGAAAGCCGTGCCAGTATGGTGGCCTATTACAGTGTGCTATTACCTGAAGCGAAACTACCTTTAATGCGTGCCCGAATTCAGGACGATAAGTTGGAACTGGTGTATGGGGATGAGAAATTTAAAGATTATCCCATTGCATTAAAGGGGATTTATGCTATTGATATGCAGGCAAACTGTGTGGGTGCGTATTGGGATGAACATGCAGACTTACATGCGACCCAATTAGAAGCAATGAAAGCATACTTAACAGCTTTGGCTGAACGTTAAAATTTTAGAAATAGGAAACGAATACCATTATGGCGAATGCTCCTCGGTCTAGCGCTAAAACGACTACAGAACAATCCGAAAGTGCGACTAAAAAACGCGCACTGGTGATTGTGGAGTCGCCAGCCAAAGCGAAAACCATTAACAAGTATTTGGGGAATGAATATATCGTCAAGTCTTCGGTCGGTCACGTTCGTGACTTGCCGACAGGCGGTTCAGCCAACAAAACGGGTGAGAAAAAACCAGCCACCCGTACCAAATTAACCGATGCCGAAAAACAGCAAAAATCACAGCTTGCTCTGATTAACCGTATGGGTGTTGATCCTGAACATGATTGGGCCGCGCATTATGAAGTTTTGCCAGGCAAAGAACATGTGGTTGCTGAGTTAAAAAAACTGGCTTCACAAGTTGATGAAATCTATCTCGCAACGGATTTGGACCGTGAAGGGGAAGCGATTGCTTGGCATTTACGTGAAGTGATCGGTGGTGCTGATTCGCGTTATCAACGTGTGGTGTTTAACGAAATTACCAAAAATGCCATTCAGGAAGCGTTTAAGCATCCTACCCGTTTAGATATCCATCGTGTCAATGCACAACAGGCACGTCGTTTTCTAGACCGTGTCGTAGGCTTTATGATTTCTCCTTTACTTTGGGAGAAAATTGCACGTGGTCTATCAGCAGGACGCGTTCAATCTGTTGCGGTTAAACTGGTGGTAGAGCGTGAGCGTGAAATTCGTGCCTTTATCCCAGAAGAATATTGGCAAGTCTTTGCTGACACCAAATCTTTGAACGATGACATTCGTCTAGAAGCGGTCAAGCAAGCAGGCAAAACACTCAAATTACGCAATAAAGCAGAAACCGACGCTTTATTGAATATTTTAAAAGGCGCTGAATATAAAGTTGCCAACCGCGAGGATAAACCGACCAAGGTTAATCCAAGTGCACCATATATCACCTCAACTCTACAGCAAGCAGCCAGTACGCGTTTAGGTTTCTCTGTGAAGAAAACCATGATGTTGGCGCAGCGTTTGTACGAAGCAGGTTTTATTACCTATATGCGTACCGACTCGACTTTCTTGAGTGATGATGCGGTGAATATGGTGCGTCACCATATTGAAACGGAATTTGGTGCTAAATACCTGCCAGCAAAACCAAATCGTTATGGCAATAAAGCGGGTGCACAAGAAGCCCATGAAGCAATTCGTCCATCTAATGTAGCCCTTTCAGGTGATCAACTGGTGGGTGTGGAACGTGATGCCCAGCGTTTGTATGATTTAATCTGGCGCCAATTTGTGGCATGTCAGATGACACCAGCAGAATATCTATCTTCTACAATTTTGGTCGATGCCAATGGTGTTGAACTAAAAGCCAAAGGTCGTACTCTGGTATTTGATGGCTTTACTAAAGTCCGTGGTCAAAACAAGTCTGATGATGATGTGTTGTTGCCTGCTGTGAAAGTCGGTGAAGTCCTTAATCTGGAAAAACTTGATCCATCACAACATTTCACCAAGCCACCAGCACGTTTTACTGAGGCGTCATTGGTCAAAGAGTTGGAAAAGCGTGGGATTGGTCGACCATCGACCTATGCTGCGATTATTTCGACCATTCAGGAACGCGGTTACGTCAAACTGGAAAACCGTCGTCTCTTTGCGGAAAAAATGGGTGAGATTGTCACTGACCGCTTGGATGAAAGTTTTAACAACCTGATGAACTATGCATTTACTGCGGATCTTGAAGGTCAGCTCGATAGAGTTGCAACAGGTGAGCGTAACTGGAAAGAGTTACTCGACACGTTCTATGGTGACTTTAAAAACCGTTTAACAGTCGCACAAGGCGATCATGGCATGCGCCGTAATCAGCCTGTAGAAGTGGCTGATGTTCACTGTCCAGAATGTAGCCGTCCAATGCAGATTCGTACGGGAACAACAGGTGTATTCCTCGGTTGTTCGGGCTATAACTTGCCACCGAAAGAACGTTGTAAAGGTACGCTCAACCTGACGCCAGTTGAGTCTTTAGCGGTGCTATCCGATGATGATAGTGCTGAAACTGCCGATCTTATGTCTAAACGCCGTTGTCCAAAATGTGGTACGGCAATGGACAGCTATGTGATTGATGGTGGTCGTAAACTGCATATTTGCGGGAATAACCCAGACTGTGAAGGTTATGAACTTGAAGAAGGTGAGTTCAAGATCAAAGGGTACGATGGCCCGACCATTCCATGTGACAAATGTGATGGCGAAATGCAGTTAAAAACTGGACGTTTTGGCCCTTACTTTGCCTGCATGAGTTGTGACAATACCCGTAAAGTTCTGAAAAATGGTCAACCTGCACCTCCACGTGTTGATCCAATTAAAATGGAACATCTCCGTTCAGCAAAACATGATGATTTCTTCGTGTTGAGAGATGGTGCAGCAGGTCTGTTTTTGGCAGCAAGTAAGTTTCCGAAAATTCGTGAAACTCGTGCACCAAAAGTGGCAGAGCTGCGTACGGTGGCTGAACAGCTTGATCCGAAATATCAGTATTTGTTGCAAGCACCCGATGCTGACCCAGAAGGCAATGTAACCATTGTCAAATTCAGTCGTAAAAATCAGGCACAGTATATTGGTTCTGAAAATGCTGAAGGCAAGCCGACCAAATGGAGTCTTGTTTATCAGGATAGTAAGTGGATTGAAGGTTAAGACCTTCGTTTGAAATTGATTTAAAAATGCTGGCAAATTTGCTGGCATTTTTTATAGAACAACAATAAATAGGTACTTGAGGATATGTGGAAAAAAATTCGAATTTTAATTTTATTGTCAGTGTTGCTGGTGGTTGCGGTCAATGCATGGCGAGACCAAAATCAAAATTGGAATCATCCTGTAGTGGTGCTGTTACATCCAGTCAATGCCGATGGGCAAACCGCAACTGAACAATATATTCGGCAGTTAACCGTAGATAATTTTAGAGATTCCCAAGCATTTTTGGCAGAAACCAGTGCAGCTTATCGTGGGCAAAAGGTTTATTTTATTTATCAACTTGGGCGTGAGTTGACCCAGCAGCCACCGAAAGTTCCAGAAAATGCCACAACGATGCAAGCGATTTTATGGAGCTTAAAATTCCGTTATTACGCATGG
Organism: Acinetobacter sp. MB5; assembly: GCF_003261585.1. Lineage (GTDB taxonomy): Bacteria > Pseudomonadota > Gammaproteobacteria > Pseudomonadales > Moraxellaceae > Acinetobacter. The sequence goes on from NZ_POVU01000009.1 coordinate 39,131, forward strand.
CAACAGCATCAGTCCAAAGATGGTCGCCCAACGGTCACCTTGTATTTAAACTATTATGATCCACAACATATTTCAGCGTTAAAACATTCTACAGCGTTAGAAAAAGGCAAGATCGGGTCAGTCAATCTATTTGCATCTCCTGCGCAGGCAGCGCAGAATGAAATTGTAGTGACACATGAGCTGTTGCATACCTTTGGGGCAACCGATAAATACGATTTAACGACAGGTCAACCGATTTACCCTTTAGGTTATAGCAATCCTGAGCAACAGCCGTTATATCCGCAGCATCAGGCTGAAATTATGGGAGGCTATATTGCGTTGTCAGCAACCCAACATAGAATGCCTGATAGTCTCGCAGAGGTTGAATTAAATAAAGCCACGGCCACTGAAGTGGGGTGGATAAAATAAAAAGAGAATAATTATGCTTACAGTCGGAAATGACTTGGTGCGTCATCAACTGCATCAGCAACGAAAATGGTATTTGGCTTTTGGCTGGTTATTGGTGTTATTTACGGTAATATTGCTATTGAGCTTGCCCTTTGCTACGTTGGCGGTTGTCGTACTGTTTGGTACGCTGATGATGTTGGCAGCAATCCTGCATGTTCTGGCGGCATTTAAGTTTTTTGAAGGCGGTGTTCGCTGGGTCTGGTTGTTATTTGCAGTGATTTATTTTATCGCAGGCTTTTTAGCATTTCGCCATCCTTGGGGGACTGCCATTTTTTTGACACAGATCGTGGGTGTTATTCTTATTGTGGCAGGTGTGTTACGTATCTTTAAGGCTCTTTTGTTTCGTGCCTTTCAAGGCTGGGGCTGGATTGTCTTCTCAGGTGGTTTTACAGTACTGACTGGAATTCTGATTTTAATCACGCCGAATACCGCATTTTGGTTATTAGGATTCTGTTTGGCACTCGATCTATTTTTTCAGGGAATTAACTATTTAAACTTGGCTGCAGTCATTAAGCAAATTCCACCAAGCTCAGCAGACATTTAATGTTTGTAATATAAAGAATTTGAGAATTTCGCCGTTTAAAATTGAACTGGGAATGTATCACAAGCTGCATTCCTTTCTGGTCTTGTATGACATTCATCGGTATTCATCACATTGTTTTGCTGAGGATATAGACAATATAAAGATTCAATTTTAGAGTAATCACTAGAATGACTTTCAAAATTTGAGATCCAATGGGCAATCATCGGGTTAAAGAGGGAGGGTAGACATGACTGAAATTGAATTAAAATTTCAAGTGCCAATCTCACAGCATGTCAATGTTTCTCAGGCATTCGATTCTCAAACGCAGCAGACCTGTGAACTGTATAGCCAGTATTATGATACGCCAGACAGAAAGTTGGCAGCAGCTGAACTAGAGTTGAGCTTAAGTTTAAAAGAAAATCAATGGATTCAGACGCTCAAATATGTAGGCGCTAGCCAATATAATCCTTTAGAACATGTGGTGAGTTTAGCTGAGAGTAATATACCGATCGTGAATGTTGATTTACATCAGGGAACGGCTGTTGGTCAGCTTTTCTTTGATGTTCTGGGTAAAAAAGATGCATTAATTTTGCAATTTGAAACGGATATTCTTCGTACATTTCAAATTTTTGAAGAAAAACATAGCAAAATAAAAGTATCGTTAGATATTGGTGAAATTCGGACAGAACAGCAGCATATTTCGATTTATGAACTGGTGTTTGAGCGACAAGCAGGTTCTATGGGTGGCTTATTCGCTTTCGTACAGGCATGGATTGAACGTTATGACTTATGGCTCGATGTAAGTCGTCATGTCACACGTGGCGATCAATTATCCCAAGGTTTGAATACTTTACCAGTCATACAGGCATCTCAAGTCACATTTAAAAAAAAGCAGTCTACAGAGTGTGCTTTACGCCTCATGGTTGCGAACTGCTTACAGCAAATTTTCCCTAATCTTCGTGATGTCATTGATGAAACTGCTGAAATAGAGCATTTACATCAGATTCGGATTGGGATTCGTCGATTACGCAGTACCCTGAATGTTTTTGGTCATTGGTCTAAGCATGTAAATCCTGCATGGGAGCCTGCTTTAAAAGTATTGTTTAATCAACTTGGAAGCGTTCGTGACCGTGATGCCTTAGAGGAAACATTGCTTCCTAAATTGCGTGCAGCGGGCGCACCTTATGTAGAACTTCCTGTCCATGCAGCGGGAGATCATGCGGCAATGCTGGCTTTAAGTCATCCATCCTGTAATCAGTTATGGATCGGGTTAATTGCATTTGCACAATCTCCTGCACAAGGAAAAAGTCAGTTAAAGGCAGGCGGCGATTTAACTGAACTTGCCAGAAAAGAAATTAAGCATCTGCATCGGCAGTTGTTAAAAGACACAGAAATTGATTTTAATGTACAGGAATTTTTATGGCATCGCACACGTAAGCGACTGAAACGCCTGCGCTATTGTACTGAATTTATCTCTGGATTGTATGAACCCAAAAGTGTCCAGCGATATCTGAATGCATTGCGCCCAGTACAAGATATTTTGGGTCAATATAACGATGCAGTCATTGCAGAACAGCTATTTAAACAGCAAGCACAGCAGCATCCAGAAGCTTGGTTTGTATTAGGATGGTTGCTCCCATATCGGATGCAATTACTGGCTGAATCCGTTGCTGCCTTACGCAAACTGCAACACGTCAAAAGATTTTGGTAGTTGTTTATCTACGCTATTCACAAGAGGGCATTTGTTTACATAAAATTTTTTGAATATGAAGCATTCAAGTCAGCATAGAACACGGTCACTCACGATAATTTTACAGGTTCTTTGCACTTCTCCCGACTTATGATCTCAGTTCAGTTACAGCAAGCAAGGCGAGTTTGTTAAACTAGAGACTGTACCTTGATTGATTTATGATGTTTGCATGAGCCTTGAAACCTTGATTTCCGAGTTAAATCCGCAGCAAAAACGGGCGGCAACGACAACAGCTCAAAACTGTCTGGTTTTGGCTGGAGCAGGGTGTGGGAAAACCAAAACCATTGTGGCCCGTGCAGCTTATCTCATCGAACAGGGCATCCCTGCCAATCAGATTCAAATTTTGACGTTTACACGCCGTACTGCCAGTGAAATTGTGACACGCGTAGAGCAACATTTGGGCGAAGCAGCACAGGGTCTACGGGCTTCAACATTCCATACCTTTTGTATGTATTTGCTACGCCGTAACCCAAAAGCCTTTGGATTGACTCAGTTTAGTATTATTGATCGGGATGATCAGCTCATGATCTTTCGGTTATTGCGAGGCAAAGGACGCGATAATATTTTACCGAAAGCCGCTCAACTCTGTGATCTGTATTCTTATGCGCGTAATACACAAGTGAAACTGTCTGAGGCATTGATACAACAGATGCCTGAAGCTTTAGAACACAAAGCTGAAATTGCCGAAGTTATGCGTCAGTACGAACAGCGTAAACAGGATCGCAATTATCTAGATTACGATGATATTTTGTCTATTGTGGCAGGGAATTTACAGCAATCGCCAGAACTGGTGGATTGGGTCAGTCGTTTGTGCTCGGTCATGTTGGTTGATGAAATGCAGGACACGAATCCGTTACAGTGGTCATTAATCGAGCCACTGATTGGGCGAGTGCAGTTGTTTTGTGTCGGAGATGATGCTCAGTCGATTTATGGCTTCCGTGGTGCAGATTTTGAAAATATCCATCATTTTAAAAGTCGTATTCCCGATGCAGAAGTGCTGACACTTGAGGAAAATTATCGCTCTACGCAGGAAATTCTGGATTTATCCAATTGGTTATTGCGAAGTAGTTCGATTCAATATAATAAACAGCTCCGCGCGTATCGTGGCTCGGGACAAAAACCACATTTACATATTTTCCCGAATGAATTTGAAGAAGCGAATTGGATTGCACAGGATTTACAGCGACGTTATCAGCAAGATGTTTCGTGGAACACCCACATGATTTTAGTGCGCTCTGCTTTTGCAGCACGCTATTTGGAAAGTGCTTTTATTAAAATGGCGATTCCTTACCGATTTGTCGGTGGAACCAAATTACTGGAAGCCGCACATGTTAAAGATCTACTCAGCCTCCTTCGAATCGCTGCAAACCCGCAAGATGATATTGCCTGGATGCGATTCTTAACCTTGTGGAATGGTGTGGGTGATGTTGGTGCGAGTCGGCTGACTGCAGAGTTAATTGGCTTAGAAGATTTAACAGCACGCTGCGAACGTCTGGAACGTCATGGTAAAGTGTCGCAAGAAGCCATTTTAATTCTCAAGCAACTTTCGATCTTGCAGCATGAAGTCCAGCATAGTATTGGGCTTGCAATAGATGCACTCACAGAGCAGCTTGCACAAAATTATCAAAATCAGGACTGGACGCGCCGTGTCAAAGATTTTGATTTGGTGAAGCAACTGGCAAAAAAACATGGTTCTTTGGGCGAATTTCTTGAAGAATATGTGCTAGAGCCGATTTCGATTTCAGAAGTCGAGCGTAGCCCTGATCAGGATGTCGTGACCCTGATTACGGTGCATTCAGCCAAAGGTGCGGAGCAAAAAGTTTGCTATGTGCCACATCTGACGGTGAATCAGTATCCACATGCACGAGCACAAGGTGACTTTGATGCCGTGGAAGAAGAGCGTCGTGTGCTCTATGTGGCGTTAACACGTGCACAAAATGAATTAATTTTGACCAAGCAGGATTTAAATCATTGGGCATATGATCAAACGGATGAGCAAGGGCGTAAAATCAGCAGCTATTTTTTGAATGACTTGCCATCATCCTTGGTAAACGCTGAAGTGCATAAGCGTGTACCTTCAACCCAAACACATTTTTCCCCAAAGAAATCACCAACCCGTATTACATTTGGTCTAGATTTTGATTAGGTATCCGATGTTTCAAGACATCGTTTCAATCGACAATGAAAAGGTTTATACATGAAAATTTTAGTGCGTAACTTAGAGCGTTCAATTAACGAAGATGAACTGAAAGAATTATTTCAGACTTATGGTGATGTTGAATCTTGCGTAATTGTGCTCGATCAGGCAACGGGTAAATCAAAAGGCTTTGGCTTTGTTGAAATGCCACATGCACGTGAAGCCATTAAAGCGATTAAAGGGTTAAATACCTTGAAGATCAAAGGATTTGGAATTCGCGTTAAAGCAGCTGCAAGCGAAGAAAAATAAATTGGAAAAGGAAGGTATTAAAGCCTTCTTTTTTTATATAAAAACATCAAAAAACTATATTCAAAGCATTAGACTGGCGCTAATCTATGAATAGGTTATCTGAGATGAATTGAAAGGAAATCATTATGTCACGTGTTGCTCGCTACCATGCCGATCGTACCAACCAAAAATTATATTTTGCGCGTTTAGCATGTTTGCAAGCAGAACAGACTGATCATGTACAACAAATTCAAGCTTATCGTGAAGCGGCCGTATTTCATTTACATGGAGCGATGTTGGCATTTTTGCAGGAGTTAGTGCGTTATTATCGGTTGAGTGATACTCAGCCGACATTGAAGTCGATTGAAGAGCATATGGCAGAAAAAGGGCAAGTTTCACCTGAAGTGACTGTCATGCAACAGCTTGCTCGCGATGGTTTTATTGCTGAATTAAAACGTGCATATCGTATGTGTCAGTATGCGCCTGAGCCAATTGCACCTACAGCAGAGCAAGAAACATCATCTAATTTGATTATCAAAGTAACTCAAGGGCCGCAGTCATGGTTGCCAGATATCGAGATTCTACGTGAATGGCATCGTGAGTTAAGTCGTTTGATTGATGGCTTTCGTAATGAGATGGTCGAATTTTAATACCTTGAATTTTACATTTTTGCACCGATATAAAGTCTAAGTGTTTAAATTCGTGGTGCGTATGGAGGTCGTATGTCTATACAGCAATTGAAAGAGTTATTTGGTAATCAAGATGCAGTTCTTGAGCTTGTGCAATTAGAAAATGGTGAGTTAGCACTACGCAATGCGGACTCGGAAAAAGCACCATTGGTTACTATTCAGTTTAATGACGAGGTTCGTGAATTACTCGGTGAAAATACCGCAGTAGTTGCACAACATATGATTCAGGCTGCACTAATGGGGCTGCTCGAAAAACAGGTCAATCAATGGCAAGCCGAAGTTGTGGATGAACCCCCTAAAGTTTTTAGTTAATTGAAAAGGAAAAACGTACAGTTTGGCTGTACGTTTTTTTTATACGTATTTTTTTAATGCTGATGGGCAAGCTCAATGTGATGCAAAATATGTTTACTCATATTCACGGCCATTTCTTCTTTTGCATAGAACACTTCGCCAATCGCATCGGCACGAATGATCTCGGCTTCCTCTTTACTTTCAGCACAAACCAAGACTTGTACATGCGGATTGAGTTGTTTGGCAATATCAACAATCCGATGAATATCTAAAATATCCATAGGCGATAAAATTAACATGCGTGCATGCATAATATGCGCCTGAATCAGGACATTGGGTTCAGTTGCGATACCGCTAACGGCTGCAATGCCTTTCTCACGCAAATTTTCTACAATCTCACGGTTTTCTTCGGCAATCACCACTTTAATATTTTGTTCCATCAGTGTTTTGGTAATACGACGCCCGACTTCACCATGTCCAACAATAACAACCTGATCGCGTAAATACGCCTGATCCATTTCATCGGGCAGCATGGCAAGCGGATCGCCACTGCGTTCAAGTAATCGAGCAAGATGAGAGCGTGCCCGAATCCAGCGCTGGGCAGGTTCAATGGCTGAAAATACAAATGAATTCAGCGTAATTGAAAATAATGCCCCTGCTAAAATCAGATTTTGTGCTGTTGTGGTGAGTAGCCCTAAAGAAATACCAAGCGTTGCTAAAATAAATGAAAACTCTCCAATTTGCGCCAAACTTGCACCTACCGTAAGGGCTGTATTAATTGGATAGCGGAAAAACAGGACTAAGCCCATCGCAGCAATCGTCTTACCCAGCATGATAATGGCAACAACCGCTAAAATATGGAGTGGCTGCTCAATAATAATATGTGGGTCAAACAGCATTCCGACTGAAACGAAGAACAAAATCGAGAAGATTTCACGTAGGGGAAGGGTTTCTTCTTCGGCACGGTGGCTAAAGTCAGATTCCTTCACGACCATGCCCGCGAAAAATGCGCCGAGCGCCATCGATACGCCAAAAATGGCATACGACCCATAGGCAATAGAAACGGCGCAGGCAACGACGGTTAAGGTAAATAATTCACGGGAACCCAAACGCGCAACAAACTGCATAATGAGGGGGACAAGGCGCTTGCCAATAATCAGCATAAAGGCAATAAAGCCTGTGACCTTGAGAAAGGTGAGTCCGAGTGTCAGCCAGATATTTGTAGATGTAGCATGCCCATGGTCTAAACTTTTCCCGCCTAAAAGCATGGCAGTTGCAGGCAGAATGACCAGAACCAAGACCATCACCAAGTCTTCAACCAAGAGCCAGCCGACAGCAATCTTACCATTCACTGATTCCAATAAGCCGCGATCACTGAGGGCTTTAAGCAATACAACTGTACTAGCACAGGACAAGCTTAAACCAAAGATTAATGCTGAACCAAAAGACCATCCCCACAGCATACTAACAGCCAAGCCGAGTGATGTAGCAACCGCAATTTGCAGAATTGCTCCAGGTAAAGCAATACGTCTGACTTGGATAAGGTCATTCAATGAAAAATGCATGCCGACACCAAACATCAAAAACATGACACCGAGTTCAGCAAGTTGGTTCGCTAGGCTTAAATCTGCCACAATTCCTGGGGTATTGGGACTAATGATAATTCCTGCAACTAGATAACCAATCAAAGGGGGGAGGCGTAGTCGAGCACTAACGTAACCACACAATAACGCTAGACCAAAACCCACGGCGAGTAAAACAATCAGGTCAACATTATGCGGCACAACTGACTCCTCAAAAATGTGAGAAAAAGGAAAAGAAAAAATATAAAAATTGAAGATTTTATAAATATTAGCAATAACCTTAAAAAAAAGGCAAAAAAAACGACCCCAAAAGGAGTCGTTTTTTTCGGAAACTAAAATTATTTGATTTTAGCTTCTTTGAAAATTACGTGTTGACGGATTTTTGGATCAAATTTTTTGATTTCCATTTTTTCCGGCATAGTACGTTTGTTCTTAGTAGTGGTATAGAAATAACCTGTACCCGCAGAAGAAACTAGGCGAATTTTGTCACGCATTTCTATGACTCCTTAGATCTTTTGACCTTGAGCACGAAGATCAGCTACAACCTTTTCAATGCCCAATTTGTCGATGATACGCATACCTTTAGTAGATAGACGAATACGTACAAAACGTTTTTCGCTTTCTAACCAAAAACGGTGGTGGTGCAGGTTCGGCTCGAACCGGCGCTTGGTTTTGTTGTTTGCGTGTGAGACGTTGTTACCAACGACTGGACGCTTGCCGGTAACTTGGCAAACCTTAGACATGGTGGAACTCCATTGATGATTTAGCCAACAGCAATCCTGTGGCCAGTCATAAAACAAACAGATTGAATTGATTCAAGGGGCGTTTTATATCAAAAATGCGATTAAAAGACAAGCAATTTTACATAAAACGACTCATGAATGTGATCGATAGCTCATGCCTTGATCATTTAGCGCAGTAAAGCCTTGGAAATCAATTTGTGAATGGGTTTGTTGAACGGTGGTAGTACAAATTTCAAACTATACAGTTTTGGATTTGACATCATTGAGCGTTCATGTGACAAATTGAAAAAGCCTTCTGGTCCATGATATTTCCCCATACCTGATGCACCGATACCGCCAAAGGGCAAGTCATCTTGTGCTACGTGGCTGAGAACCATGTTTTGACCAAAGTGTCCTGAGTGGGTTCGTTCAGCGACATAATCGGCACGAGCCTGATCGAAGTCGAAGTAGTATAACGCAAGTGGACGCGGTCTGCGATTAATAAACTCGATAACTTGCTCGATATCTTCATATTCCATAATCGGCAAAATTGGGCCGAAAATTTCATGTTGCATGAGCTGCATCTCTGTCGTCACTCCAGTCACCAGTGTCGGCGCTATTTTTCGGTGCGTGCTGAGTAATTCATTTTTAGGATTAATTTCAACAATTTTTGCTCCTGAAAGCTGAGCATCTTCTAAATAACGGTGCAGACGTAAATATTGTTTATCATTCACAATCGCAGTGTAGTCCTGATTGTTTGCAAGATCGGGATACATCTGCTTGACAGCAATTTTAAAATGTTTTGTGAACTCGTCAGTTTTGCCTTTTGGCAGGAAAATATAGTCAGGAGCCACACAGGTTTGTCCTGCATTCCATAATTTTCCTACCGCAACACGTAATGCGACATCTTTCATATGCATAGAAGAATGCACGAGCACAGGCGATTTCCCGCCTAGCTCTAAAATCACAGGCACCAGATTTTTAGCAGCCGCTTGCATGACTGTTTTGCCTACACTGGTCGAGCCTGTAAAAATCATTTTGTCAAAAGGCAGGTGGCTAAAGGTATCTGAAATGACACCGCCACCATTGACGACCGCAATCAGTTCTTGGGGGAAGGCTTCAGATAAAGCTTTGTCGAGGACTTTACCGAAATGTGCTGAAGCACTCGACACTTTGATCATGGCATGATTGCCCGCAGCGAGTGCACAAATCAGTGGACCAATGGACAATAGTAAAGGGTAATTCCACGGTGCGATAATCCCAATCACCCCGAGTGGCTGAAACTGTACCCAGCCTTTGGCAGGCTGATGCAACCAGCTAATATGACGTTTTTCAGGTTTCATCCATGCCGTGAGGTTTTTGCGATAATAGCGAATCTGTTCGAGACAAGTCAGTATCTCACCAATACGGGTTTCGCCTAAGGCGCGATTACCAAAATCTTGACTGATGGCTTCAGCAAATTGATCTTGGTATTTCACCAAAATTGCTTTTAGTCGGTCTAGGCGTTCGATACGATCTTTTGCCGATGGCATGGGATAAAGCTGGTAGGCTTGTTTTTGCTGCTGTAGGGTGTGTGTAAGTTGTTGTTCAATACGCTCAGGAGAAATGGGAGAAACTGTGGTTTGCATGGTAGATGCCTCCTTTGCATATTGTGGATGATAAATATTTTTAGAGTAAAAACTCTAACCAGTCAAGCGTAGATTTGTGCTAGGCTGTTACAGTTTTCTGGCGAAATTCGGTTGTAGTGAATGTCACAAACAAAAACAGTGAAGACCAAGCAGCGGATCTTGAATTTAAGTCTGCAAATGTTTAATGAACGTGGTGAGCGGGCGGTAACGACCAATCATATTGCATCTGCGCTCGAGATGAGTCCTGGCAATTTGTATTACCATTTTCGTAATAAGCAGGAAATTATTAAAGCACTGACGGATCAGTATCAACAAGAAACTTTGGATATGCTAGCTTTGCCAAAAAACCGTCAGGTTGATGCAAATGACAAAATTAAATATTTTCAGGTTTTGAGTGATCAGCTTTGGCGTTATCGTTTTTTGCATCGGGATGTTTATCATCTGGCAGAAAATGATCCTGATTTTAAACAGCAATATGCACAGTTTGCTCGGCAAGTCATGCGTCAGGGGCAGCGAATTTATCAGGCATTTGTCGATGCAGGTCTCATGAAAATGACGCCTGTGGAAATTGAAGCATTGATTGTGAATATTTGGATTGTACTTACCAACTGGACGAATTTTCTGTTCATGACAGGTCATCTGGATGATCAAAATCAGCTTGAAGATAAATGGATTTGGCAAGCATTAAGACAAATGCTATTTCTTGAAGGGCCTTATTTGCTAGGGGAAAGTCGTGCGGCTTATGAAAGTCTATTGACCAGTATTGGTCAGTTTGACTGGTTTAATCCTTTGGTTTTGGAGCCGCAATAATAAAAAGCTATAGGTGTATATCTAAAAAAAGAGTAGAATACTCGGCTATCTTTTTTTAATGAATTATTGATATAGAGCAACATGAATATGACTACTGCCAATACCGCACGCTTGCTGATTACCTGTGAAGATAAGCCAGGCATCGTGCAAGCTGTATCGAGTTTTTTGTATCATCAAGGTGCGAACATTACTGCACTCGACCAGTATGCTACGGAAGCTCAGGGCGGGCGTTACTTCATGCGTGTTGAGTTTGAACTCGATCATTTACAGAGTCGTAAAGATACTTTATTACAAACCTTCGATACCAATGTTGCAGAGCGTTATGAAATGCAATGGCGTTTGGCCTTTGTTGGTGATGTGAAAAAAGTCGGTATTCTGGTGTCTAAAGTTGATCACGCTTTACTTGAGTTGTTGTGGCGTCATTCACGTGGCTCGTTACCGTGTGAAATCACTCAAGTCATTTCAAACCATGAAGATCTTCGTGAAGCAGTTGAAAACTTTGGCATTCCATTTACTGTCGTTAAAATCACCAAAGACAATAAAGCCGAAGCTTATGCACAAATTGATGAATTGATGCAAGGTAATGATTTGCTGGTGCTTGCACGTTATATGCAAATCTTGAATGAAGATTTTGTCACCAAGTGGCCGATGAAAATTATCAATATTCACCACTCATTCCTGCCAGCCTTTGTTGGTGCAAATCCGTACAAGCAAGCCTATGAAAAAGGGGTGAAATTGATTGGTGCCACAGCGCATTATGTGACTGCGGAACTGGATCAAGGTCCAATTATCGAGCAGGATGTTGAGCGTGTCAGCCACCAATACAGCGTTGAACAGTTACGTGAACTGGGTGAAGACGTTGAACGTAATGTGCTTGCACGTGCGGTGAAATGGCATTTAGAAGACCGTGTGATTGTGCATGGTACAAAAACGGTCGTGTTCCAGTAAGCACGATGGCAATAAAAAAAGGCATGTTGAACATGCCTTTTTTTATTTATGGGGTTTCAGTTTCGATTTCATCTTCACTGTCATCATGATCATCTTCGGCATCGTCATCAGAAGCCTCAGGAATCATATTGATGTCGATGACTTGTTGGTTGTCATCTAAGATATAGTGCAGACGGCCAGCCATGACAGCAGCCAATTCTTCCAAACCTTGTTTATTCAGCGAAGAAAACAGTTGAATTGAGAACTGCATTTTCATTTTCTTCAAGGCTTGTTTTACTTCAAGTAAGGCTTTGTTGGCAGGGCCGCGATTCAGTTTGTCAGCTTTCGTCAAAAGAATGTGAACAAACAATTTACGCGAATGTGCCCATTCCAGCATCATCAAGTCAAAGTGTTGTAGTGGATGGCGAATATCCATTAAAAGCACCAAGCCTTGCAGGCTTTCACGGTGAATCAGATAATTTTCCAGCTCTTTTTGCCAAACGCGCTTCATTTCTTCAGGTACAGCAGCATAACCATAGCCTGGTAAGTCAACCAAACGTTGATTCGGATTGCCTAAACTGAAAAAGTTAATCATTTGGGTACGGCCTGGTTTTTTTGAGGCGCGTGCCAATTGCTTTTGATTGGTAAGGGCATTAATTGCACTGGATTTCCCAGCGTTAGACCGACCTGCAAATGCAATTTCATAACCTGTATCTTCTACACAAAGCGCAAGTTTAGGAGCGCTCATCAAGAATTCGGCTTGGCGTAACCAGTTCAGGGACTGCACCGCATAACCCGTAATTGCTGGGTCAGACTGTTTTTCATAGCTGATCTTGTGCTTGGGTGCAAGTCTCGCTTTGGTGTCTTTAGATTTTGCATAACGATGCATAGATAGATTTCACGCGAGATAAAAAATGTCTCGCATAGTATAAAGCAAGCCGCAGCGAGGTGCGAATTTTCAGTTTTTACAAATTGAGTAGTGCAATTGGTGAGTGTTCGGCAACTGCATTGGGTGTTGATGTGTCGAGGACTTGACCGAGCGTATAAATATTTAAACTGGCATAGAATTGATCAACAGCATGATCGAGAATACCTTTTAGACCACATTGCGGACGTAATATACAAGGAGGATTATTACATTCCACAATATTGACTTCGCCTTGGAGAATTTTGACTAAATCTCCGAGTCGAGCACTTAATGCTTCTGGATTTAAACGAATCCCGCCACCTTTGCCGCGGGTAGTAATAATCCACTGCTGTTTAGCCATGAAGTGAACAATTTTAACTAAATGGTTGGCAGGCACTTGTAAGCTCTCTGCAAGCTCGGCAATGGTATAAGGCGCTTGGCGAGTTTGGGCGACTGTAATTAAGATGCGTAATGCATAATCGGTAAACTTATTAAGCTGCATAAGTAAGACATAATCATATTTATGTACAGATATTAATACTAAAGCCAGTAAAAATGAAACTTTTGTCAATATCTGTACATGAATAGCATTTGATTAGTCGGCAAGTGGGGCTGAAACTTGAACCTGATCGCCAACGTTGTAGTTTGCAAGCAAGATATTGGCAACATCATATTCACTATGATTTTCTTCTGGGTGAACTTCAATGTGATATTCAGTATTGTCTTGCTGTGCTGAGAATTTAAATTGTTGGGGTTGCTCAATCTCGTGATTTGGTACTTTGATTTTTACAGAAATATAAGCACCGATTTGCCCTTCGCTAATCGCATGACCATCAGTCGGCTTAAGTGTAAAACGTTTACCAGATTCTAGTGCATCAATGGCTGTAATTTCAAAACCACGCCAGCCAGCCCAGCCGCCATTTTGTGCAGAAAGCTGTTCATATTTTTGCTTTTCAACATTAATTAAAATATCTGCCAATTGTAGATAGGCCTGTTTCCATGCTTCGATCAATTCTGATTCAAAAGGTACATTAAGCACTTCACTAATTGAGTGAAGTAAGTTTTCTCCGACAATTGAATATTGATCTGCTTGAATGTCGAGACTGACATGCTTATTGGTAATATGATCTACAGCTTTGGCTAAAACAGTTGGGTTTTCAATATGTTCAGCATAAGCCAAAACCGCAGCAGCCAAAGCGCGTGGTTGACGACCTGTGCTTTGATGATCAAGGTTGAATACATTTTTGAGTTCAGGGTGATTGCCGAGCATGCGCTTATAGAAATATGAAGTCAACGCAACTCCATTTTCACGAAGGACAGGTACAGTTGATTTTACAAGTTCGATATGTTCTGGAGTCATTGCTGAACCTTCTTATAATGGCTGTGACTATTTAAGATGTATTTAAAATATATCTTTATAATTAAGAAAACAAGAGCGTCAAATTAAAAATACATAATTTTTTTATGGAAATTTTTTAAGCGACTTATATATAAGTAAAAATATTTTTATGCGCTAAATTTGAGGAAAGGTGCTTAGTTCCTAAAAGATGGAACTAAGCAGAAGAAGGTTATAAAGTTTGCAAAGCATTTTGAATATCGGTAATTAAATCTTGGCTGGATTCTAGGCCAATACAAAAGCGAACTAGGAAGCCGTTCGCAAGATGCGGATGTTCTAGACTGCGCATTCCTTTTAGATCATACAACATAACAAGGCTCACAGGGCCACCCCAGCTAAAGCCAAGCTTGAAAAGTTGCAAGGCATCGCAAAAGCGGCGTATATCTTCAAGCGTATATTTTTCTTGGAAAATGACACTGACTAAACCTGCACTTTGTTGATCTTGGCAAACTTCAAGCCAGAATTCATGTCCAGCTGAAAGCGGGTTGCTCGGGTGTAATACTTGTTGAAACTCAGACTGCTGTTTTAACCAATGCAAAAGATCTTGTGTACTTCGAGACTGTTGCTGGTAGCGAAGTTCGATATGTGCAAGGCTACGCTGGATTTGTGCACAGTCGTCACCAGAAACTGAAATGCCTTGAGTGGCATGCATGTGTAGTAGTTTGAGGTGTAGTTTATGTTCTTGCGTCACGACACTGCCCATTAAAATGTCACCACCACCACTTGGGTATTTGGTAAGAGCATGCACACTAATATCAACAGATAAATGCTCATCTGAAAAATCGAAAGCATTAAAGGCTAAACCTGCACCCCAAGTATTATCGAGAACAGTGGTAATCTGATGCTGTTTAGCTTTTTTAACCAGATTGACTAAATCTGGGAATTCTAAAGTGACCGATCCAGCAGCTTCCAACCATAATAATTTGGTCTGTGCAGTAGGTTGGAAACTGTGATGATTAAGAGGATCATAGACTCGAACAATCACCCCAAAGCTCTGCTTTAGATAATTTAAGTGAGCCATCCCAGGCCCATAAATATTATCTGGAACCCAAACTTCATCACCTGACTGTAAAAATGCAGAATTCACTAGATTAATTGCAGAAAGCCCACTAGGTGCAAGTAGGCAGTAATTGCCATTTTCCAATTGGGCAATTTTATCGGCCAATGTATATGTGGTCGGCGTACCATGGGTTCCATAACTATAGTCATAACGATCAGTCCAGTGACGGTCAAATACCTTCTGGGTGTTTTCAAAAATAATGGTTGATGCGCGATAAAGGGGAGGTTGAATCGTTTCTATATATTGTGGAGCTAATCTTGGTGCGTGAATTCGCTTGGTTTGAGATGAATTTTTCAAAGCTCATACCCTATAAATTAAAAGATTGTGACTAATTTAAGTGATTTGCGCATAAAAGTGACAAAAATAAAAAAATTAAGAAAGAGCATTTCTTTCTAAAAGTTGGCGTTATTTTTGCTAATAAAAACTTAATCATCGCAATTATAGGACAATGATGCATGAGAACGCATTTTAAAGTTCATTACTTTCAACATATTGCAGGCGAAGGATTTGGTAGCTGCTATGAATTTTTAAAATCTCATCAGGCTAAAATCACTGCAACTGAATTTTTTGCTTTACCGAGTGATACTGGGTTGGAAATCGAAGCGCTACCTCAAATCGAAGATGTGGATCTCCTGATTATTATGGGAGGGCCGATGAGTGTAAATGATGAAGCCAACTATCCGTGGTTAAAAATAGAAAAACGCTGGCTTCGTCGTTATCTGGCTACGGGTAAGCCTGCGATCGGATTATGCTTGGGTGGTCAACTGATCGCAAATGCTTTGGGGGCTTCTGTGAGTCGTCATACACAAAAAGAATTGGGTTGGACGACCGTCTATCGAATTGATAATGTACCTAAACATTGTTTTGAATTGCCTAAAGAATTCAATGTATTGCAATGGCATAGTGAGTCTTTTGATATTCCTAAAGGCGCAATACATCTCGCTGAAAATCCAGTTTGCCGCAATCAAATGTACCAGATTGGTAGTAATGTTCTGGGTTTTCAGTTTCATCCTGAAATTACCCCTGAAGTTTTGCAGAAATTTCTAGATGATGATGACAAACTGGCAGTTTTTGATGGTGAGCAAATACAGAGTGTTGATCGTTTAAGAAAATCACCGTTGCAATATTTTTTGCAGGGGAATGACTTGTTGAATCGTGCGATTGAATTTGTATTAAAAAGCGCTTAATCATTTTAGTTATACTTTAAATTGTCAGTGTCAAAATAATAAGTTTTCTGTGTAAATAAGAAGATATTCCTATGCGAAATAGGCAATAGAAAAAGGTGTCGTACTACTCAATTTATAAAATCGGTAATGCTCTGAAAAATAGGAAACAATTCTACCTTTCAAAATATATGCAAAAGATATTTGCGTAATCATTGAACAGTGGTTATAATAGGCGACCTCTCAAAGAGAGCGTGGTTATTGAAAAATATAACCCAATCGTAACAGTCGTGGCATCGATCATGACCTTAGTGATTTTCACTGCCCTTGACACTTGCTTTTAATAGGTGAGGTGCGTCATGGGTGATTCTTTATATATTTGGCTTGGAGTTAACTGGTATGTCTAACCAGAGAATTCGTATCCGTCTTAAGTCTTTTGATCACCGTTTAATTGATCAATCAGCTCAAGAAATCGTAGAAACTGCAAAACGTACTGGCGCACAAGTGTGTGGCCCAATCCCGATGCCAACTCGCATCGAACGTTTTAACGTTTTGACATCACCACACGTAAACAAAGATGCTCGTGACCAATACGAGATCCGTACTTACAAACGTTTGATCGACATCGTTCAACCTACAGATAAAACTGTTGATGCATTGATGAAGTTGGATCTTGCTGCTGGTGTTGATGTTCAGATCGCTTTGGGTTAAGACTTTCGGTTGATTAACGTTTTAAAAGTTAATTAGGCCGCTTTTTTAGAGGTTATGCACATGGCTATTGGTTTAGTCGGTCGCAAGTGCGGTATGACCCGTATCTTTACAGATGCTGGTGTTTCTGTACCTGTAACAGTGATTGAGGTTGATCCTAACCGTATCACTCAAATCAAAACGCTTGAAACTGATGGTTATCAAGCGATTCAAATCACTACTGGTGAACGTCGCGAATCTCGCGTAACTAACGCTCAGAAAGGTCACTTTGCGAAAGCTGGTGTTGCTGCTGGTCGTCTAGTTCAAGAATTCCGCGCTACAGAAGCTGATCTTGAAGGTCGTGAAGTTGGTGGTGTTCTAACTGTTGATATGTTCACAGTTGGTCAAATCGTTGACGTTACTGGTACGTCTAAAGGTAAAGGTTTCCAAGGTGGTGTTAAGCGTTGGAACTTCCGTACTCAAGATGCTACACATGGTAACTCGGTTTCTCACCGTGTTTTAGGTTCTACTGGTCAAAACCAGACTCCTGGTCGCGTATTCAAGGGCAAAAAAATGGCTGGCCATTTAGGTGCTGAACGCGTAACTACTCAGGGTCTTGAGATCGTTGCTATTGACGCTGAACGTTCAGTTCTAGTTGTTAAAGGTGCGGTTCCTGGTGCTACTGGTGGTGACGTTACCGTTCGTCCTACGATTAAGGCCTGAGGGGAAATAACGTGAATTTAAAAACTGTTTCCGGCTCTGCTGTTGAATTGTCTGAAGTTGCTTTCGGTCGTGACTTTAACGAAGCTCTTGTACACCAAGTTGTTACAGCTTACTTAGCTGGTGGTCGTCAAGGTTCGAAAGCTCAGAAATCACGTGCTGACGTATCTGGTGGTGGTAAAAAACCATTCCGTCAAAAAGGTACTGGCCGTGCACGTGCTGGTTCTATTCGTAGCCCAATCTGGGTTGGCGGTGGTAAAACATTTGCTGCTCGTCCACAAGACTGGTCTCAAAAAGTTAACCGTAAAATGTACCGCGGTGCAATGCAATGTATCTTAGCTGAACTTGTTCGCCAAGATCGTCTTGTATTGGTTGAAGAGATTGCTGTTGCAGCTCCAAAAACTAAAGAATTGCTTGCAAAACTTAACGACTTGAATGCACCTCGCGCATTGATCGTTACAGAAGCTGTAGAAGAGAATTTATATCTTGCAGCGCGTAACCTTCCACACGTTGATGTGGTTGATGCTGCTGCAATCGATCCTGTTAGCTTGATCGCGTTCGATAAAGTTGTTATGTCTGTGGCTGCTGCTAAGAAAATTGAGGTAGAACTCGGATGAACAACGAACGTATCTATCAAGTCCTTCAAGGACCAGTATTCTCAGAAAAAGCTCAAGTTTTAGGTGAAACTGCTGGTGTTCAAGTATTTAAAGTTGCACTTGATGCAAACAAACTTGAAATCAAAAAAGCAGTTGAGCAACTATTTGGTGTTGAAGTTGTGAAAGTAAACACAACAATCACTAAAGGTAAGACTAAGCGCTTTGGTAAAACATTAGGACGTCGTTCTGATGTTAAAAAAGCATACGTCACCCTGAAAGCTGGCCAAGATGTCGAAATGGCTGACTTGGGCGATACCGCTGAAAGCGCAGCGGAATAAGGACGAAAATTATGCCGATTCAAAAATGTAAGCCAACGTCTCCAGGACGTCGCTTTGTAGAGAAAGTGGTTCATAGCCATCTTCACAAAGGCGCGCCTCATGCTCCGTTGGTTGAAGCAAAAAAACGTACTGGTGGTCGTAATAATAACGGTCACATTACAACTCGTCACGTAGGTGGTGGTCATAAACAGCACTACCGTCTTGTTGACTTCAAACGTAATAAAGATGGCATTCCTGCTACTGTAGAACGTATTGAATACGATCCTAACCGTACTGCACACATTGCATTAGTTTTGTATGCTGATGGTGAACGTCGTTACATCATTGCGCCTAAAGGCTTACGTGCTGGCGATAAAGTACAATCTGGTAACGATGCTCCAATTCGTCCAGGTAACTGCTTGCCACTTCGTAACATGCCAATCGGTTCTACACTACACAATGTTGAACTTAAAATCGGTAAAGGTGCTCAATTAGCACGTTCTGCTGGTACTTCTGTTCAGTTGTTAGGTCGTGATGGTTCTTACGCAATCGTTCGTCTACGTTCAGGCGAAATGCGTAAAATTCATGTTGAATGTCGCGCTGTAATTGGTGAAGTTTCTAACCAAGAAAACAACCTTCGCTCATTGGGTAAAGCTGGTGCTGCGCGCTGGCGTGGTGTTCGTCCTACCGTACGTGGTATGGCAATGAACCCAGTTGATCACCCACATGGTGGTGGTGAAGGGCGTAACAAAGGTATTCAACCTGTGAGCCCATGGGGTCAAAAAGCTAAAGGGTACAAGACACGTACCAACAAGCGTACGACTAAGATGATTATTCGCGATCGTCGCGTCAAGTAAAGGAATCTGATTAATGCCTCGTTCATTGAAAAAAGGTCCATTCGTCGATGCGCACTTGTTTGCTAAAGTTGAAGCTGCTATTGCTGCTAACAACCGTAAGCCGATCAAGACTTGGTCACGTCGTTCGATGATCCTCCCGGATTTTGTTGGTTTAACAATCTCTGTACACAATGGCCGTAACCACGTTCCAGTAATCGTTACTGAACACATGGTTGGTCACAAACTAGGTGAATTCGCGCCAACTCGTACCTATCGTGGTCACGGTGTTGACAAGAAGTCTAAACGTTAATAGGTGCTATGATGGAAGTAACTGCTAAATTACGCGGTGCCGCTATCTCGGCACAGAAAGCTCGTTTGGTTGCAGATCTTATCCGTGGCAAATCAGTTGCTCACGCGCTTAACATCTTAAACTTCAGCAACAAAAAAGCTGCAGTTTTAGTTAAAAAAGCATTGGAATCTGCAATTGCGAATGCTGAACACAATAACAGTTTAGATGTAGACGACCTTAAAGTTTCTACGATTTACGTTGATGAAGGCATTAGCCTTAAACGTATTATGCCACGTGCTAAAGGCCGTGCAGATCGTATTACTAAGCGTACTTGTCACATCACCGTTAAGGTAGGGGTTTGATATGGGTCAGAAGGTTCATCCAATCGGTATCCGCCTAGGTGTTGTGAAACGTCATAACGCTAACTGGTATGCGAATCCGAAACAATACGCTGAATACTTGCTTAAAGATTTACAAGTTCGTGAGTTTTTGACTAAAAAACTTAAGAACGCAATGGTAAGCAATATTCTTATCGAACGTCCAACAGGCGCTGCTAAAGTAACTATTAGCACTGCCCGTCCTGGTATCGTTATCGGTAAAAAAGGCGAAGACATTGAAAAATTACAGCGTGAACTTACCAGCATTATGGGTGTTCCAGCGCAAGTAAGCATCAACGAAATCGATCGCCCAGACTTAGACGCTCGTTTAGTTGCTGAAGCTATCGCTTCTCAATTAGAAAAACGTGTAATGTTCCGTCGTGCTATGAAGCGTGCGGTACAAAACACGATGCGTGCTGGTGCTAAAGGTATCAAAGTTGAAGTTTCTGGCCGTTTAGGTGGTGCAGAGATTGCTCGTACAGAATGGTATCGTGAAGGCCGTGTTCCTTTGCATACACTTCGTGCGGACATCGACTATGCAACTATGCGTGCTGAAACTACTTACGGTACGATTGGTGTTAAAGTTTGGATCTTCCGTGGTGAGATCTTGGGCGGCATGAAACAAGTCATGAACCCAGCTCCAGCTGAAGAGCGTCCAGCTAAACGTGGTCGTGGTCGTGGTGAAGGTCAAGAGCGTCGTGGTCGTCGTTCAGACCGTGCTGCAGACAAGGGAGAATAATCCATGTTGCAACCAAAACGTACCAAATTCCGTAAAGTGCAAAAAGGCCGTAACACTGGTCTAGCACATCGTGGTAGTACAGTATCATTTGGTTCGATTGCGATTAAAGCTACTGAACGTGGTCGTATGACTGCTCGTCAGATCGAAGCTGCGCGTCGTACTATTAGCCGTCGTATCAAACGTGGTGGTAAAATCTTCATCCGCGTATTCCCTGACAAACCAATTACCGAAAAACCATTAGAAGTACGTATGGGTAACGGTAAAGGTAACGTGGAATACTGGGTTTGCGAGATCAAACCAGGTAAGATCCTGTACGAAATTGAAGGTGTGAACGAAGATCTAGCGCGTGAAGCATTTGCTTTAGCTGCTGCTAAACTTCCGTTTAAAACCACTATCGTGACTCGGACGGTAATGTAATGAAAACTAAAGATCTACGTGAAAAATCGGTAGAAGAGTTGAAAGCTTTGCTTGATGAGCAACAGCTTAACCAATTCCGTCTTCGTATGGCAAAGGCAACTGGTCAATTGGGTAAATCTCATGAAGTGCAAGTTGCTCGTAAAACAGTTGCTCGTATTAAGACACTCCTTACCGAAAAACAGGGGAACGGACAATGAGTGAAAAAACAGTCCGCACGTTAACCGGCAAAGTCGTAAGCGACAAAATGGACAAGTCTATTGTTGTTCTTATTGAACGCCGCGTTCAACACCCGTTGTATGGCAAATCAATCCGCCGTTCAACAAAATTACACGCTCATGATGAGAACAATACTGCTAAAACTGGCGATATCGTGACCATCAAAGAAAGCCGCCCAATTTCTAAAACTAAAGCTTGGACTTTAGTGGAAGTAGTTGAAGCAGCTGCTGAGTAATTAGACGTTCTTGTTGCATCATCGGTCAATTTCGAGTACCCTATGCGTCTTTCGAAATTGCGACCGGTGATGCTCGGTTTTGGAGTAGGGCAATGATTCAAACCGAAAGTATGCTCGACGTAGCAGACAACAGTGGTGCTCGCCGCGTACAATGTATTAAAGTACTTGGTGGTTCACATCGTCGTTATGCTTCTGTTGGCGACATTATTAAAGTTACTGTAAAAGAAGCAATTCCACGTGGCCGTGTTAAAAAAGGTGACGTGATGAATGCGGTAGTTGTACGTACAAAATTCGGCATCCGTCGTCCAGATGGTTCAGTGATTCGTTTTGACGATAACGCAGCTGTTATTTTGAACAACAACAAAGCTCCGATTGCAACTCGTATCTTCGGACCAGTGACTCGTGAACTTCGTACTGAACAGTTCATGAAAATCATTTCATTGGCTCCTGAAGTTCTATAAGAGGCGATCATGGCTAAGATTAAAAAAGGCGATCAAGTAATTGTGATCGCAGGTAAAGAAAAAGGCAAACAGGGTACTGTTCTGTCTATTTCTGAAGACCGCGTTAAGGTTGAAGGCCTTAACTTAGTGAAGAAGCATCAAAAGCCGAACCGTGTAACTGGCGCTGAAGGCGGTATTGTTACTCAGGAAGCTTCGCTTCACATCTCTAATGTGGCAATTTTAAATGCTACAACCCAAAAGGCTGACCGTGTTGGTTACCAAGTGATTGAAGGCGTGAAAACTCGCGTTTACAAATCAAATGGTGAACCAGTGGCGGTAGCGAAGTAATAGGTTGAAACGGCAATGGCCAGACTTAAAACACGTTACAATGAAGAACTTAAAGCTAAGTTGAAAGAAGAGCTTGGCATTAAGAATGTGATGGAAATTCCTCGCATTACTAAAATCACTCTTAACATGGGTGTAGGTGCTGCATCAGCTGATAAGAAATTATTAGATGGCGCGCTTTCTGACATGCAAGCTATTGCTGGTCAAAAACCAGTGCTTACTCTTGCACGTAAATCTATCGCTGGTTTTAAAATCCGTGATGGTTGGCCAATCGGTTGTAAAGTTACTTTACGTGGCGAACGCATGTACGAATTCTTGGATCGTTTGATCGCAATTGCAATCCCTCGTATCCGTGACTTCCGTGGTTTCTCAGCGAAATCTTTCGACGGTCGTGGTAACTACTCTATGGGCTTGAAAGAGCAAATCGTTTTCCCTGAAATCGATTTCGACAAGATTGATCGTATTCGTGGTATGGATATTACTATCACTACTACTGCTCGCACCGATGACGAAGGCCGTGCGCTTATGCGTGCATTCGGCTTCCCGTTCAAATAAGAGGTCGATATGGCTAAGAAAGGTATGATTAATCGCGAATTAAAACGCGAAAAAACTGTTGCTAAATTTGCTGCAAAACGTGCTGAATTAAAAGCAACGATTGCAAATGTAAATGCAAGCGACGAAGAGCGTTTTGAAGCGATGATGAAGTTACAAGCATTGCCACGTAATGCATCTCCTGTACGTCTTCGCAACCGTTGTGGTTTAACTGGTCGTCCTCATGGTTATTTCCGTAAGTTCGGTCTAAGCCGTAACAAATTACGTGACACTGTGATGCAAGGTGATGTACCAGGCGTTGTTAAGGCAAGCTGGTAAGGAGCGACTAAATGAGTATGCAAGATACCGTTGCCGACATGCTAACACGTGTTCGTAACGCACAAATGGCTAAGAAATCAACTGTTTCTATGCCAAGCTCTAAACTAAAAGTTGCTATTGCAAACGTATTAGAGCAAGAAGGTTATATTTCAAATGTAGAAGTTGCTGACAATGAAGGCAAAGCTACTTTGACTATTACTTTGAAATATTTTGAAGGCAAGCCAGTTATCGAAACTGTGAAACGCGTAAGCCGTCCAGGTCTTCGCCAATATCGCGGTAAAGATAAACTTCCTAGCGTTAAGCAAGGTTTGGGTATTGCAATTGTTTCTACAAGCAAAGGCATCATGACTGATCGCGCTGCACGTGCTGCGGGCGTTGGTGGTGAAGTTATTGCTTTTGTTTCTTAATAGGTGATTCCTCATGTCTCGTGTGGCTAAAGCCCCAGTAACTGTACCTAATGGTGTAACAGTTACTCAGAACGGCCGGCAGGTCGAAGTGAAAGGCAGTAAAGGTACTTTGTCTTTCAACCTGCATGCGCTGGTCGAGCTAAAACAGGAAGAAGGTAAACTTCAAATTGCTCCAGTTAAAGAGTCAAAAGACGCTTGGATGCAAGCTGGTACTGCTCGCGCTGTATTGAACAACCTTGTTAAGGGTGTTAACGAAGGTTTTGAACGTAAGTTACAACTTATCGGTGTCGGTTATAAAGCTGCGATCAAAGGAAACGTGGTTAATTTAAACCTCGGTTTCTCGCATCCAATCGATTACACATTGCCTGAAGGTGTAACAGCAGAAACTCCAACTGCAACTGAAATCGTATTGAAATCAGCTAACAAGCAATTGTTGGGTCAAGTGGCTGCGAATATCCGTTCTTACCGTTCACCAGAGCCATATAAAGGTAAAGGTGTTCGTTACTCGGATGAAGTTGTTCTTCGTAAAGAAGCTAAGAAGAAATAAGGCGCGAGGTTCTTATGAACGAAAAGAAACAAACCCGTTTGCGTCGTGCGAAAAGCACACGCTTGCACATCCGTGCATTGGGTGCGACTCGTTTGTGTGTAAACCGCACTCCGCGTCACATCTATGCTCAAGTTATCTCAGCAGATGGTGGCAAAGTTTTAGCGCAAGCTTCTACTTTGGATGCATCTTTACGTGCTGGTACAACTGGTAACATTGAAGCAGCGACTAAAGTTGGTGCATTAATCGCAGAACGTGCGAAAGCAGCTGGTGTAACTAAGGTTGCATTTGACCGTTCTGGTTTTAAATATCATGGTCGTATTAAAGCCTTGGCTGATGCTGCTCGTGAAGGCGGCTTGGAGTTCTAATCATGGCGAAAGTTGAACAAAACGAAGGTCTCGTTGAGAAGCTGGTTGCCGTTGATCGCGTAGCCAAGGTTGTTAAAGGTGGTCGTATCTTCTCTTTCACAGCATTGACTGTGGTTGGTGATGGTAATGGTCGCGTAGGTTTCGGTCGTGGTAAAGCACGTGAAGTTCCAGCTGCTATTTCTAAAGCACTTGAAGCTGCTCGTCGTAACATGATTACTGTAGACCTTGCTGGTACTACTTTACAACATCCTGTGAATGCTCGTCATGGCGCAAGCCGTGTATACATGCAACCTGCTTCAGAAGGTACTGGCGTAATTGCTGGTGGTGCTATGCGTGCCGTTCTTGAAGCTGCAGGTGTACATAACGTACTTGCTAAATGTTATGGTTCTACAAATGCTGCTAACGTAGTAAACGCAACTTTTAAAGGTTTGCGTGATATGACTTCTCCTGAGAAAGTCGCTGCGAAACGTGGTAAATCAGTAGAAGAAATTCAAGGGTAATCGATCATGAAAACGATTAAAGTTACCCAGACTAAATCTGCTTCGCATCGCTTGAAAAATCACAAGCTTTGCCTACAAGGTTTAGGTCTGCGTCGTATCGGTCATACTGTAGAAGTGCAAGACACTCCTTCTAACCGTGGTATGATCAATAAAGTCTACTATATGGTTAGTGTAGAGGAATAAGCCATGACTCTGCGTTTAAATGAACTTGCACCTGCAGAAGGTGCTAAGCGCGAACACCGTCGTCTTGGCCGTGGTATCGGTTCAGGTGTTGGTAAAACAGGTGGTCGTGGTGTTAAAGGCCAAAAATCGCGTAAAAGCGGTGGCGTACGTCCAGGCTTTGAAGGCGGTCAAACAGCGATTTATCGTCGTTTACCTAAATTTGGTTTCACTAGCCAAATCGCTCTAAAAACTGCTGAAGTACGTTTATCTGAACTTGCTAAAGTAGAAGGCGATATCGTTAGCCTTGAAACTTTAAAAGCTGCAAACGTAGTACGTCGCGATCAAATTCGCGCGCGTGTTGTACTTTCTGGTGAAGTAACTCGTGCATTCACTGTTAAAGGTGTTGCTTTGACTAAAGGCGCTCAAGCTGCAATTGAAGCTGCCGGCGGTAAAGTCGAGGAGTAATCACTAGTGTCTATGTCTCCTAGTTCATCAGGTCATGTTAACATGATGAAAGGTCAACCATTTTACGTGAAATATCGTGAAATTATTCGCCGGATGGTTTTTCTTATCTGTGCTTTGTTGGTCTTTCGACTAGGATCGCATATTCCAGTACCAGGCATTAATAATGCTGCGCTTGAACGACTTTTTAATGCAAACCAAGGGACTATCCTTGGTTTGTTTAACATGTTTTCAGGTGGCGCATTACAACGAATGTCTATTCTTGCCTTGGGGATTATGCCGTATATTTCTGCCTCTATTATTGTGCAGTTAATGTCTACGGTAATTCCTTCGCTCGAAGCTTTGAAAAAAGAAGGTGAGCAAGGTAAGCGCAAAATTAACCAGTATACGCGTCAAGGCACATTGTTGCTCGCAGTTGTTCAAGCAACGGGGATGTGTGCAGGTTTAATTAGTCAAGGTATCACTTTGACGAATGGCTTAGCATTTTATGTACCGGCAGTCTCTTCTTTGGTTGCTGGAACAATGTTCTTGATGTGGCTTGGAGAGCAAATTACCGAACGTGGTATTGGTAATGGGATCTCAATGATTATCTTTGCAGGGATTGTTGCAAATTTGCCCAATATGGTGATGCAATTTTTCTCAGCCGATAGTCAAACAAGCTTAATTGGTGTGGTTGTTTTTGCTTTGATTGCGCTTGCTGTATTGGCTGCAATCGTGTTTATTGAAAAAGCGCAGCGACGTATTTCAGTGAATTATGCGCAAAAACAGCAAGGCCGTCGTATTTTTACGGCTCAGCAAACCCATTTGCCATTAAAAATTAATATGGCAGGGGTGATTCCTGCAATTTTTGCAAGCTCATTGTTATTATTCCCAGCAAGTTTGGGGCAATGGGTAGGAAGTTCTGATCCGAATGCTGGTGTAGTGAAGCGTACACTGCAAGATTTGGCACTTGTTTTGTCGCCTGGACATACTTTGTATTTGGTGCTCTTTGGTGCGTTAATTATCTTTTTCTGTTATTTTTATACGGCTTTAGTATTTAGTCCAAAAGAAGTAGCAGAAAACTTAAAACGCAGCGGAGCTTATGTGCCTGGTATACGCCCAGGTGAGCAAACTGCTCGTTATTTAGATCATATTCTCAATCGTTTGACTTTTATTGGGGCAATTTACATTACAGTGATTTGTCTGATGCCAATGATTTTACAAAGTGCTTTTAGCATGCCTGTGAATATTGGTGGAACATCTTTACTGATTGTAGTTGTTGTTGTGATGGACTTTATGGCTCAATTGCAGGCCCATTTAACTTCACACCAATATGATAATCAGACGCTCATGAGAAAAACGACTGCTCATCCGAAGGGATAAGCGCACTTAGAGGTTTCATCATGAAAGTACAGGCTTCTGTAAAGAAAATTTGTGGTAGCTGTAAAGTTATCCGTCGTAATGGGGTTATTCGCGTAATTTGTAGCGCTGAACCTCGTCATAAGCAGCGTCAAGGTTAATTTATAATCTAGACCTGTTGATTTCAGTAGGCGAATCGGGTTACTATCCGCCCCTCAAGAATTTGATGGGGCGGTTGATTGTCTCGACCTGCCTTTTTGGAGAAAGTGAATGGCTCGTATTGCCGGTGTAAACATTCCGGATAACAAGCATGCTGTTATCTCCCTCACTTACATTTTTGGTGTTGGTCGCCACACTGCTAAGAATATCTTAGCTGCTGTTGGTATTGCTCCAACAACTAAAGTACGTGAATTGGATGATGCTCAGCTTGATGCGATTCGTGCAGAAGTTGCTAAGGTTCCTACCGAAGGTGACTTGCGCCGCGAAATTTCCATGAACATTAAACGTTTAATGGATTTAGGCTGCTACCGTGGTCTTCGTCATCGTCGTAGCTTGCCTGTCCGCGGTCAACGCACCAAAACTAACGCACGTACCCGTAAAGGTCCGCGCAAACCGATTAAAAAGTAAGATTTCTGGAAGCTAAAAGATGGCTAAAGATACTCGCACACGCAAGAAGGTCACTCGTACCGTCTCTGAAGGTGTTGCACACATTCACGCGTCTTTTAATAACACCATTGTAACGATTACCGATCGTCAAGGTAATGCATTGGCTTGGGCTACCTCAGGTGGACAAGGCTTCCGTGGTTCACGTAAATCAACTCCGTTTGCTGCTCAGGTAGCTGCTGAAGTTGCTGGTAAAGCAGCTTTGGATTACGGTTTGAAAAATCTGGACGTCCTTGTAAAAGGTCCTGGTCCTGGTCGTGAGTCTGCGGTTCGTGCATTAGGTGCAGTGGGTTATAAGATTAACAGCATTACCGATGTGACACCAATCCCTCACAACGGTTGCCGTCCACCTAAAAAACGTCGCGTGTAAGGAGAAACATTCATGGCTCGTTATATTGGTCCAAAATGCAAACTCTCTCGCCGCGAAGGGACAGACCTGCAACTTAAATCTGGCGTTAAACCGTTTGACGTCAAAACTAAAAAGCATGCAAAAGCGCCTGGTCAACATGGCCAAGCTCGCGGAAAGCAATCTGAGTACTCACTACAATTACGTGAAAAACAAAAAGTACGTCGTATGTACGGTGTGTTAGAGCGTCAATTTAGTAATTACTATAAAGAAGCAGCTCGTGTTAAAGGTGCAACAGGTGAGAACTTGTTGAAATTGCTTGAAAGCCGCCTTGATAACGTAGTTTATCGCATGGGTTTTGGTTCTACACGTGCAGAAGCTCGTCAGTTAGTATCTCACCGTTCTATCACTTTGAATGGCCGTCGTGTAAACATCGCGTCTATCCAAGTTAAAGCTGGTGATGTTATTGCTGTTCATGAAGGTGCTAAACAACAATTGCGTATCAAAAATGCAATTGAATTAGCGACTCAACGTGGCATTCCTTCTTGGATTGAGATTGATCATTCTAAGTTTGAAGGTACGTTCAAAGCTGCACCAGATCGTTCAGATCTACCTGCTGAAATCAACGAAAGCTTGATTGTAGAATTGTATTCTAAATAATCCTTGAGGTAGCAATAAATGACGCGTACTGCAAACGAGTTTCTAACTCCGCAAGCGATCAAGGTCGAAGCGGCAAGCGGGACCTCGGCAAAAGTGATTCTGGAACCTTTAGAGCGTGGCTTTGGTCACACTTTGGGTAATGCTTTACGTCGCATTCTATTGTCTTCTTTACCTGGCGCTGCTGTGGTTGAAGTAGAGATAGAAGGTGTCGAGCACGAGTACAGTACTTTAGAAGGCTTGCAGCAGGACATCGTCGAGCTCTTGCTGAACCTTAAAGGATTGTCTATTAAGCTGTTCGATCAAAACGAAGCTTACCTAACATTAGAAAAACAAGGTCCAGGAGACGT
Organism: Acinetobacter sp. MB5; assembly: GCF_003261585.1. Classification (GTDB taxonomy): domain Bacteria; phylum Pseudomonadota; class Gammaproteobacteria; order Pseudomonadales; family Moraxellaceae; genus Acinetobacter. The sequence goes on from NZ_POVU01000009.1 coordinate 68,333, forward strand.
AACAGCTGCTGACCTTCGTTTACCTCATAATGTTGAATTGGTGAATCCTGAGCATTTGATCGGCACATTAAGTGCTACAGGCGCATTGAAAATGCGTTTGAAAGTGTCTCAAGGTCGTGGTTATGAAACATCTGACTCACGTTTCCCTGAAGGTGAAACACGCCCAGTAGGTCGTTTGCAGTTAGATGCTTCTTATAGCCCAATCAAACGTGTGTCTTATACCGTAGAAAATGCGCGTGTAGAACAACGTACTGACCTTGATAAGCTGGTCATTGATCTTGAAACCAACGGTACAGTTGATCCTGAAGAAGCAATCCGCAAAGCGGCAACAATCTTGCAACAACAAATTGCAATTTTTGTTGATCTTCAGAAAGATCAAGCTCCTGTTGCTCAAGAACCTCGCGAAGAAGTTGATCCAATTTTGCTTCGTCCAGTAGATGATCTCGAGCTTACTGTTCGTTCTGCTAACTGTTTGAAGGCAGAAAATATTTACTACATTGGTGATCTTGTTCAACGTACTGAAGTTGAGTTATTAAAAACTCCTAACTTAGGTAAGAAATCGTTGACTGAGATTAAAGATGTTTTAGCTTCGAAAGGCTTGCAACTCGGCATGCGTTTAGAAAACTGGCCACCAGCTAGTTTACGCATGGACGATCGTTTCGCCTATCGTAGCCGTTAATTAAGTAGGACTATCACCATGCGTCATCGTAATAGTGGTGTGAAATTAGGCCGTACAAGCAGCCATCGTAAGGCGTTGTTCCAAAACTTAACAAATGCTTTAGTAGAGCATGAGTTAATTAAAACAACTTTGCCTAAAGCGAAAGAACTTCGCCGTGTTGCTGAGCCTTTAATCACTTTAGCTAAAAACGATACAGTAGCAAACCGCCGTTTAGCGTTTGCTCGTACTCGTAATGCAGCAACTGTTGGTAAATTATTTACCGTTCTTGGCCCTCGTTACAAAGAACGTAACGGCGGTTATCTACGTGTTCTTAAAGCGGGCTTCCGTGCAGGTGATGCTGCGCCGATGGCTTACGTTGAGCTAGTAGATCGCGAAGTTAAATAATTTCGCAAAAGAACTTAGTTGTTCGAAAAAGGTCGGTTTATACCGACCTTTTTTTATGGAGAAATCAGTTAGAATAATCCAAAACACAAGATGATATTGCCAATGGAACATCATGTCGATGTATTGATTATTGGAGCAGGAATTTCGGGAATTGGCGCAGCTGTACATTTGCAGCAGTCATGCCCTGAGCTCAGTTTTAAAATTTTAGAACGCCGCTCAAATATTGGGGGAACTTGGGACTTATTTCGCTACCCAGGAATCCGATCTGATTCAGATATGTCGACGCTAAGCTATCAATTTTATCCTTGGTTAAAAAGTCAGACTTTAGCAGATGGTCAAGCTATTCAAGATTATTTAGAAGAAGTCGTAGATCATTATGATTTGTCTACTTTGATTGAATTTGAAAAGCATGTCAAAGCAGCCAATTATGATACTCAGAGCAAATATTGGCGATTGCATGTAGCAAATAAAGAACAATGTACGGAAACTTGGCAAGCACGCTTTCTTATCAGTTGTACAGGTTATTATGATTATGATCAGGGCTATTTACCAAAATTTCCTCAACAAGATAATTTTCAGGGACTATTGATTCATCCTCAGCATTGGCCAGCAGATTTGAATTATCAGAATAAAAATGTGGTCGTGATCGGTAGTGGAGCAACTGCGGTAACCCTTGTGCCAGCATTAGTCAAAACAGGCGCACGACATGTCACATTATTACAGCGTTCACCGAGTTATGTTGCCAAAGTATCAGCACAAGATTCAACGTATCAATTTTTACATCGACATCTTTCTGCAAAATGGGCATATCGTTTTGTTCGTGGCCGAAATATCTTGCTGCAACGCATAGTCTTTCAGATGTCTGAAAGCATGCCAAAACTTACGAAACGTTTGCTACTTAATGCTGTTGCGCAGGAAGTGCAAGGTAAAGTCGATATGCATCATTTCACTCCAAATTATGCACCTTGGGATCAGCGTTTATGTGCAGTCCCAGACGGGGACTTATTTCAGGTGCTACGTGAAGGGGCTGCAAGCATTGTGACAGATCATATTGAATGCTTTACCGCTTCGGGTATTCAATTGAAGTCTGGGAAATATTTGCCTGCAGATTTGATTGTTGCAGCAACAGGGCTACAAATACAATTGCTCGGAGGTCTAAAGCTAACGATTGACCACCAACCTGTTAAACTTTCTGAAAAGATGCTGTATCAAGGGGTATTGCTCAGTGATGTTCCTAATTTTGCATTGATGATGGGTTATAGCAATGCATCATGGACGTTAAAAGTGGATATCGCTGCGCAATATGTATGTCAATTGCTCAAATATATGCGTAAACATCATTATAAGGAAGTTGTTGCACACACAGATTTTCAGCAGAGGACTCAGAACGGTATTATGGGAAAACTGTCTTCAGGTTATTTGAAGCGAGCTACCGATATTATGCCAAAGCAAGGAAAACGTTTACCTTGGCGAATTTCCCATAACTATTTGCTGGATAAATTCATCTTAAAGTATGCAAGTTTCCGCGATAAAAATTTAAGCTTTCGTGACTAAATAAAATCCTGAATTGAGCTATTTCGTTTTTTTAAATTCTTGTTACACTACATGCCATAACAATGGGACTGGAAATCAATATGTCAGACGATATTAGTTTAGAGGAACGTAAAGTCATCTACCGTTCACGTCGTGGATTAAAAGAAATTGATGTATATTTTGATCCGTATGTTCGTCAATATTATTTGCAAGCAAGCCCTGAAGAAAAAGCTTTATTTGCTGAGTTAGTTGATCAGGAAGATCCTGATTTACTGGATTGGTTCATGGAAGTGGGTGAGCCACCACGTACAGAACTTAAAGACTTGATTACCAAATTAAAGAATTATGTTCACCAATAATCTCAGTTTTCAGTTAAAACCAAGCAAGATTGCTTGGTTTTTTCAATTTGGGTGTTATTTAGCATTTGTCTTGCTGAGTTATTCGATATTGCAGTGGTATTTAAGTTTAGTGATTGCGGGCTTAGGCCTTGTGACTTGGTATGTATTTGCACATAAACCTAAAATGATTGCACTGGCTCAGCTTGGTCATGATCTTTGGAGTGTTCAATATCAGCAAGTCAATCAGATTCAGCAACTTGCCCTGAAGCAATTGGTGGATCACCATGTTTATATTGTGCTGTACTGGCAAGAAGAAAAAGCGCCTTGCGTGGTGTGGATAGATCAACTGGATTTACACGCATGGAAACAGCTTAAAGTTTTAGCAAGATTGTACCGTGCACAAATGATTAAAACTGTTGATGATAAGATGGTGAATCGCTGACTTGGATTCTAGAAATGGATGTCAGATTATAAAGATATAAAATGAGTTTTAGAGTTTGAGTAGCATGATGATTTGATTTAATCATCATGCTACTTTTTTAGATCAATAACTTTTAAGAAGACTATTTTTGCTGTTCTGCAAGCTGTTGTTCAAGCAGTTTGATTTGCTCTTGCTTCAACTGAATGAGTTTATCTGCATCAGCATGTTGAGCTTTTAAAGTGGATTCCTGCTGTTTTAACTGCTTTTGTATATCTTCAAGCTTAGAAACTTCTTCTTTAGCTAAAGATGGATTTTGCGGCACAGGTTGTTTGATGACATCTGAATTGACCAATTGTTTTGGTGCTTGATTAGATGTGCTTTGAGTTTCTGATGCAGCAACAGTAGGTTCAGACACGAATGTTTCTGGTTCAGATGCAATTGGCTTTGCCATTGGAGGAGCTTGAGTTTTGTGTTCTACGGTTTTTGGTGTTTGTGATGGTTGAGAGCCAACAAACCACGTTTGCCAAACGAAGACACCTAGACAAATGGCTAACAGAATGCCGACAAGAATCCAAAGTAATAAGAAATTTGATTTATTTGTTTTCATAGTCGTGGCAATTAATGGTCTGACGTGGTTGGTTGACGTGGGCGAAATTGAATTACACCCACTTCATCGGCTACAGCTGGAGTTTCAGGCTCTTCGACATGCGTTGGTCGATTTTCACTGTAGCCACATTCAATACATTCGATCCATTCATGTTCATTTTCAGTCAGCATTACCACACGATCTAACGCTTCACATTTTGGACATTTTGCACCTGCAATGAATCGTTTTTTCATAAGATGATACCTGCACCATGAATCATGAATTTTGAGCGCATAGTTTAAGCGTTTTTAGGCGCTTTCGTCCAACCCTGATGACGTAATAACGCATCAATTTTAGGCTCACGACCACGAAAATGTACAAAAGCGTCCAATGCGGTATCTTTGCCACCTACAGCTAAAATTGCTTTACGGAATTCGTGTCCAGTGGTCATGTTAAAAATACCTTCATTTTCAAAGCGATCAAAAGCATCACTGGCTAAAACCTCTGCCCATTTGTAAGAGTAATAACCTGCCGCATAACCACCAGCGAAAATATGGCTAAAACTGTGCTGGAAGCGGTTATATGCTGTGGTTGGTAAAACTGAAATACGCTGACGAATCTGGTTTAAAGTGTCTTGGATCTGAGCTGTGTTGAGTGCAGGTGTATGTTGATGGATTTCAAGGTCAAATAAAGCAAACTCAAGCTGACGTAAGGTTTGCATGCCAGATTGGAAGAAACGCGCATCTAGCAAGGCATTGAGTAAATCTTGCGGTAAGGTCTGCTTGGTTTCAATGTGTTCACTGATGAGGTCTAGACTAGCTTTGTCCCATGTCCAAAATTCCATAAATTGACTTGGAAGTTCTACCGCATCCCATGCAACACCATGTGTTCCTGCCACTGAAATATTGTCGACTTCGGTAAGGAGGTGATGTAAACCATGTCCAAATTCATGGAATAACGTGGTTACTTCATCATGTGTCAACAGGGCAGGTTGCTCACCTACAGGTGGGGTAAAGTTACATACCATGTAGCAGATTGGTTTTTGTAGGGATCGTGCTGTTTGCATACGTGAGCGGAAGCCACTCATCCATGCACCACCACGTTTGCCATGACGTGCATATAAATCTAAATAGAAACCGCCCAGTACTTGTTCTTGATCTTCAATTTCAAAATAACGCACATCGGACTGCCATACTGGTGCAGCACGTTCTTGAATTTGAATGCCATATAAACGATGTACAATTTCAAATAAACCTTGCACGACTTTGGGTGCAGGGAAGTACGGTTTTAAGGCTTCTTGTGATAGGTTAAATTGTTGCTGTTTGAGTTTTTCTGAATAGAAGCTACTGTCCCAAGGTTGTAATTCATCAATTCCATCTTGTGCGGCAATGGCTTTTAGTTCGGCAATTTCTTGTAAGGCAGGCGTGCGAGCATGTTCAGCCAGTTCATTTAAAAATTCAAAAACAGTCGCGACATTCGGCGCCATTTTGCTGGCAAGTGAATATTCAGCGTAGTTGTCAAAACCGATCAGTTGAGCCATTTCCTGACGTAAACTCAAGATTTCCTGCATAACCTCTGAATTATCAAATTCAGTATGCTGAGACTGCTCGGAAGCACGTGTGGTATAGGCTTTATACAGTTCTTCACGTAAAGTGCAGTCTTGGGCATAGGTCATGATTGCCAAGTAAGATGGAAAATCCAGCGTGGCAACGGCTTGTTCTAATTCACGTTGCTGACCATATTGTTTTAAGAGAGCAACACTACTTTCGGATAAACCTTGTAATTGAGGCTCTTCGAGGGGTTTAAAGTAGGCTTGTGTGGCATCTAATACGTGATTCGAAAAGTCTGAAGACAATTGAGACAAACGCGCAGAAATTTCTGCATAGCGCTGTTTAGCTGCACCTTCAAGTGCCACACCTGAAAGTTTAAAGTCACGTAATGCAAGGCGAATCGCACTTTGCTGAGCAGGGGTTAACGTTGAAAATTCCGTACCATCATGAAGATGCTGGTAAGTCTGATACAGCGCCGTATGTTGACCAAGTTGTGTGTAGTATTCACTGAGGAGTGGTAGTAGTGACTGATAAACTTCACGCGTTACGGCATTGCTCATGACTGAATTTAAATGGGCTAAGACGCCCCAAGACTCACTCATGTTATTTTCAAGGGTATCCATTTGCTCAAGCACTTGAGTTTGAGTAGCAAAATCAGTTGGAGCTTGAGTCAGTTCAACAAGAAACTTTAATCCTGCTTGGATTTGTTGCTGAATTTGCGCTTTTAATTGATCGAGTTGAATTTGATCAAACTGGGGAGTAGGAAGCGTTGCTTGTTGTAATGTCATTCTGTGTGCCAAAAAATATAAACGTTGTTTCTAGATTTAAGGCTTAAAGTGACAGAAATCAAGGGTGATTGGCTAGGTTCTTAAATGAAACGGTGGTTTTCTCATTGAATTGGAATTAAAAAAGTCCTAGATAACCATACACAGCTTTTTTAACTCGTGATTGTAAATTCTCCAAATCTGTTTCACCTGTAATTGCGGCGACATTTATCATGCCTTTACTGAGCGCAATGATATCTCTAGCTGATTTTTGTGAATGAGGGGTTTGAAATTGAACCAGAAGATCCGTCATGACCTCTTCTAGAGAATGCTGAAAATGCATTTCTTCATAATCTTGACCAATGAAAGCAGAAGCGTATTCAAGGCTTAAAGCCAGTTTTGGTCGATTGAATTGATGATCAAGTGATTTTTTAATGATCATGTTTAATATGGTTTTTAAATCTACATTTTTATTATTCTGGATTATTTCCTTAATAGCATAAGAAAGTTGATCTCGTTCTTGTCGAAGTAATTCAACAATCAAAGCCTCCTTTGATGGAAAATATTGATATAGACTGCCAATACTTACGCCAGCTTTTTCTGCAACATGATTGGTATTTAACTCGTTAAATCCACCCGATTCTAAAATGCGAGCAGCAGCCTCTAAAATAATATTAAACGTCACTCGTGAGCGCGATTGGCTAGGCTTTTTACGTGGGTTTGGCGAGTTTGAAAGCATGTTTGGAAACGCGAGTATTGAATGTGAGCAATAACTCATATACTGACTAGGTCGTTTTGCGATGACAAGCAAAAATTTTATCAATAGCACAACATAATTTGTAAATGGCTAACCTATGTCTGAAAAATATACTTTTTTTATGCACCTCAAAGCATTGCCAACTTGGTTACGACTTTCCAGAGAAGATCGCAATAAATTTAATGCGCAAATTATTCAGCCGATATTGAAGCAATATTCAGCAGTCAATCTTCGTTGGTATGATGCGGAAACCTTTACTACAAAAACCAGTGATATCGCTGTTTTTGAAGTCCATTCTCTGCGTGATTATTACTTTATGGTTGATGCTTTAAGAGACTCACCAATGTTTTCTATGCCCTATTTTGAGCTGATAGATATTTTTCCTGCGATAGAAGAGGGGTATCTAGAATATGAGGCATCTAGAGGATTGGATTCTAGTTGTAAATGAATTGATTAAAATTATGTAAAGTGGAAATAAGAAAACCGAGCCAATCGCTTAGCTCGGTTTTCTATATTTCTAATTGATTTTAAAGACTCTATTTAATCCTGCCGAGTTTTGGCATTGGATTTTTTCTTTTTCACTTTGTCTTTTTTCTTGGCTTTGTCTTTGCTTTTCGCTTCAGCTTTCACTGTCGATTTTTTTGCTGGTTTTTTACCATAAGAACTCGGTTTATTTTTGTCCTTTTTCTTGCGGACAGGTTTCTCACCCGCTTCTTGTGGCTCAGCAGAGGGTGCTACAACTTCTGGTTGATTGAAGACTTGCTCACGTAGTGCAGGTTTGCTACTTACACGTGGCGCACGACTGCGAATGGCTCGACCTGCATGACTGATCTGTTTCAGTAATTCAAAGTCAATTTTACGTTCTTCAAGATTTACACCCGAGACTTTAATATTCAACTCATCGCCTAAGCCAAAGATCTGACCACGATTTTGCCCAATCAGTGTTTGGCTGGCAGGGTCGTAGACAAAGAAGTCATCACCAAGTTGGCTAATATGAATCATGCCATCGACATATAAGTCTTTGAGCGTGACAAATAAACCAAACTCAGCCACCGCACTGATAGTACCGACAAATTCATCACCCAAATGCTGTTGCATATAGTGGCATTTTAACCAAGTCGTGACACTACGCGATGCTTCATCGGCACGACGTTCGGTTTGCGAGAAGTGCTCACCCGCATCATCGAGTGCTGCGCCTGAAAGCACAGGTTTTTTCTTGCCTAAATGTGCTTTGATGGCACGGTGCAAGAGCAAGTCAGGGTAACGACGAATTGGAGAGGTGAAGTGGGTATACGCTTCATAAGCTAAACCGTAATGTCCTGCATTTTTTGCGCCGTAGAATGCTTGCATCATCGAGCGTAACAACACCGCATGAATACTGGCTGCATCAATACGGTCTTTGGTGGCTTCGATGACTTTTTGATAATCGGCTTGTGTCGGTTGCTCAGGGAATGGGATACCTAAATTCAACAGCTTCACAAAATCACGAACTTTTTGAATACGTGAAAATTCAGGGGCTTCATGCACACGGTACAGCATTGGAATATCATGTTCCAAAGCGTATTCTGCTGCTGCAACGTTGGCGAGCAACATACATTCTTCAATCAGTTTGTGAGCATCATTACGAGTGCGAGGCAAAATTTCTTTAATGCCGCCCAACTCATCAAACGTCATATAAGTTTCAACAGTCTCAAACTCCATGGCATGACGTTCAGCACGCAAGCCTTTCAGGGTTTGATAGAGTTGGAACAAGATATTGATCGACTTGCGAATTTCACGGTCTTCGGGAATGGCTTGAGAGTCACCTTCCAAATATTTTCCGACTTGGTCATAGGTCAAACGGGCTTTGGAATGCATCACCGAAGGATAAAACTCAAAGCCAGTCACTCGGCCTGCACGCGATAATTTCAAATCACAGACCATACATAAGCGGTCAACGTGAGGGTTTAACGAGCACAAACCATTGGAGAGTGCCTCAGGTAACATCGGCAAGACAAAGTGTGGAAAATACACCGAAGTCCCACGATCTTGTGCTTCATTATCTAAAGGTTTTTCTAAACGCACATAATGGCTGACATCGGCAATCGCCACCACGACACGGTAGCCACCGCCCGAACGTTTCTCTGCATAGACGGCATCATCAAAGTCACGAGCATCTTCACCATCAATGGTGACGAGCGCTAAATCACGTAAATCGACACGTCCTTGAATATCTTTTGCTGAAGGTTCCTTAAAGCTTTCGGCTTCTTTAACCACTTCTTCAGGAAATTCATACGGTAAACCAAACTCTAAAATAGTTTGAGGAATAATGATTTCCGTGTTGGCTTTGTCTGCCATTGATTGAACAATATGTCCTGTCGCCAGCTCTTCACGCGTCGGATAATCATCAATCGCCACACGTAAACTGTCACCAACTTTGGCCTGAGCATGTTCAATCAGTTGTTTTTCGAGCGTAATCGGCTGATGGCTGTTCGGCGTACTTGGTTGAATAAAGTATTCACCTTCATGTTCTGCCAATTTGCCAATCACTTGTTTGACGCGGTGTTGTACAACTTCAGCAATATGTCCCCAAGCTTTACCTTTGCGATCTACCGAAGTTTGACGGACTTTGACGCGGTCACCGTTAAATACCAAACGCAATTCGCGTTCTGGCAGTAACAAATCATCTTGACCATCAATATGTGCTGAGCCGAGTCCTTTACTGTTGATATAAACTGTCGCTTCATGCGTTGGCTGATCTGTCATGAGTTGAAACTTCAAGCCATCCTTGCCCAATTGACCATCTCGTACCATAGCGCTCAGACGATGACTCAGTGCTTCAATGCTTTTTTGATCTTGTAAATTGAAATGATCAACCAATTCAGCATGTGATTGAGGTATTTTGAATTGTTCTAGGCTGGTTAAAATGAGAGTACGGCTAGGAATTGGATTGTCATAACGTTCCGCTTCCGCTTTGGCTTCAGGATCGACCCAGTTTTTCATCATATTGTGTGGCTTCTTATCAGCAGATAGGTTTAGCATAAGTCATGCAGAAATAGACTGCACGCAATTCATTGCAATAATGTGTTGAAGTGTCAGTTTTTTATGCGTATAGCAAATACATAAAATTATGTTAGCAATAAAACTGCATAAAAATTCAGCTAAAATGTGGAAATTGTTTAAAAAATAGATGATTGAATCAAAAAAAGTGAAAAAAACAAAAACTTTACTTGATGAGCTGCATTTTAGTTTGTATTATTGCGTCCTGTTACGGTGAGATGGGTGAGTGGCTGAAACCACGTCCCTGCTAAGGACGCATACGGGCAACTGTATCGAGGGTTCGAATCCCTCTCTCACCGCCATTTACTTACGCGCTCATAGCTCAGCTGGATAGAGCACTTGGCTACGAACTAAGGGGTCGGGAGTTCGAATCTCTCTGAGCGCACCAACTTGATAAAATACCGCTTTTATAAAGCGGTTTTTTTATGTCTGAAATTTATAAAAATAAATCGTAGATATAACAATAAGAATCTCGCACTTTTTGATTTTGACCATACCATTACCCATACAGACAGTTTTGCTCAATTTTTAAAATATTCACTATCTTATCGTAAACTGTTCTTCGGTAGTTTTCGGACTGCGCCGTGGTTTATGGCATTTCGAGCGGGATATGTCAGCGATCAGCAAATTCGAATGAGATTATGTCGAGTTGCCTATAAAAATTACCCTGTTAAAAAACTGGAACAGCAAAGTTTACAATTTTCAAAATCAATTTTGCCGAATTTGCTGCATGAACATGCTAAACAACAAATTGTTTGGCATCAACAGCAGGGCGATCAGGTCGTCGTGGTGTCGTCTTCTTTAGATGTGTATTTAAAAGACTGGTGTCAGCAGTAGGGCATTGACTTGATTTGTAATCAGCTTGAAGTTCGGGCGGGTCGTTATACTGGAGAGTTACAGCAAGGTGATTGTGGTTATGTAGAAAAAGCCAATCGCGTACAGCAGAAGTATAAACTCAGCGACTTTGATGCAATTTATGCGTATGGCGACAGTCCAAATGATCATGCCATGCTGGCATTGGCAGATTATAAGTTTTATCAGTGGCAAGAAATCTAGATTTAAGGTTTATTTTTAAACAAGGAAGTCTAATTTTGCTTAATAACTATTCATTCGCTATTAATTTTCGAAAAAAGGCTAGGTATTTTTTCAAAAGTGCGTATAATGCCCATCCATCAAGACAATGCGCTCATAGCTCAGCTGGATAGAGCACTTGGCTACGAACTAAGGGGTCGGGAGTTCGAATCTCTCTGAGCGCACCAACTTGATCAAGATTGAAAAAACCGCAGATTAAATGCGGTTTTTTTGTGTCTATATTTTATGGTTGCTTTATGCAAACGTTTTAAAGCGTGCTGCATCATCCATAAATGTTTTTTCACCAGCTTCAGCTTCAATTGAACCAAATACCAATTGTGCACGTAATTTCCAGTGTTCAGGAATCGCAAAAGTTTGTGCGACTTCTTCATCAATGATTGGATTGTAGTGCTGTAAAGATGCACCAACATTGTGTTCAGCCAGTGCTGACCATACTGCAAATTGAGCAATTGCGGTTGAATGTTCTGACCAAACTGGGAAGTTATCTGCATAAGCGGCAAATTGTTCTTGCAAGCCTTTTACCACGTTTTGATCTTCATAAAATAAAACGGTGCCTGTACCCGCGGCAAAGCTTTGGATTTTTTGTTGTGTTGCTGCAAAAGCATCGCTCGGTACCAGTTTACGCAGTGTTTCTAAGACGATTGACCAAAAGTTTTCATGAGACTGACCGAATAAAATGACAGCGCGTGAAGATTGTGAGTTAAAAGCTGATGGGCTGGCTTTAACTGCATGTTGAATCAGTGCTTCAAGTTCAGCAGGGGATTGTTGGAGATTGCGGCCAATCGCATAAATAGAACGGCGTTTTTCCATAATTTCCAAGAAAGAAACTGATGCAGTTTCAACTGGAGATTCGACGGGTTGGCTGTTGAAACCAAAGAGTTTAGTAAAGAATGACATTGAATTATTCCTAAAATATATAGTGCATGAGAGTTATTTTAGAGTTTTATATTTAAGGTTAAATATTAAATTTATGATCCAATATTCTATTTATGCAACAATATGAACCCTGTTGCAAAATAGCACAGAGATTGATTTTAAAAGCCAAGGTGATTGTGGTCTAATAGCGATACTTTTTTGAGTATTTGCAGCATGTTATGACAGATCAAAAACCTGCCCTATCTTTGCGTTACGCCCTAAATTTAGAAGAATCACAGGACGGCTTTGGGCTTGCAACTTTTGGTAAAAAACAAATTACCCGTTTTCTTACACCACTGATTAGTCTAGGAATTATTGTCTATGGCTTTTATATCGGTTTTTCTGGTGTAGGTCGTTACTATGTGGGTTTAGGGGTATTCTTTTTAGTATTGCAAATTGCGATGCGTTATTGGTTATTGCCAATGCTTTTCAAACGTCAGTTCGTTAAATATCAGGCAGCGAAAAGCGAGCAGGGTATTGATCTTTATCAGCATTATTTTGAATTGTATTCGGGTGGGCGTAAGCAGCAGTATCCATACAGTGAAGTGCAGAATTTTGCCCAAGGCAAACTGACGTATATGTTGGAACTGAAAACACGTAATGTACTGATCGTACCGAAACGTGCCTTTGCGCAGCCTGATGAACAGCGTCTTTTTGAACATAGTTTTAAAAAATAATCGAGTCATCAAGAGAACAAAGGAAGTCGTATGAGTGTTCGTCCAAATAAAATCGTGTGTGTGGGTCGTAGTTATGCAGATCATGCCAAAGAACTTGGCAATGCTGTTCCAGATCGTCCAGTGCTATTTATTAAGCCTTCGAGCAGCTTAATTGGTTTGGATGACGGTATTTCATGGAATTCGGCACTCGGTAGTTGCCATCACGAATGTGAGCTGACTTTACGTATCGACAAAACCTTGAAAGCTGAGACTGATCCAGTAAAAGCTTTACAAGCGATTGGTGCAGTGACGTTGGGCTTGGATTTAACTTTGCGTGATTTGCAGACTGAACTAAAAAATAAAGGCCAGCCTTGGGAACGAGCTAAATCTTTCGATGGTGCTTGTGTACTTGCCGACTGGGTTGATGTTAGTGAAATTGAAGACTGGAAAAATGTTCACTACACACTTGAAGTGAATGATGTGGTTCGTCAGTCTGGCGATACGGCATTGTTACTGTTCCCAATTGGTGAAATGCTGTGTGATATGAGTCAGGCATTTACCATTGAAGCAGGTGATGTGGTGATGACAGGAACACCAGCAGGCGTGGCAGCACTTGCAGCTGGTGATCAGATTAAAATGACACTGAAAGCGAAAACCCAAGATTTTGTTTGGACAACTTTTGTGAAAGCCTAAGTTGTTCTGAAATAAAAAACCGAGTGTAATCACTCGGTTTTTTTTGGGTCGCTGATTGGTGCAGGCAGTAGGTCTAGTTCAAATAAACTGGAAAGTGGGATGGATAACTGATTTTTTAAATAATCATCTGCGTCATTGAGTAAAGGCTCAAGTGTTTGCATCCAAGTACAATCCTCATGAATGTTGTGGAGGTCTTTACGTAAAGGCAGCGTAAAAGGCAAATTATTATAAAAGCTCCAGAAATCGACTTGTGAAAGATTACGAATCAGGACATATTCGTCTCCATCGGTGCGTTTGATTAGATGCTGACGTTCTAGCAGATCAACATAAGCGGGCCAACGACCAATTTCATTACGTCCTAAAAATTTTAAAGCTTCTTTGTCGTTGAGAGTTTCCCCTAATTTTTGCTTTTTATAAAATAGATCTAAAATATCGAGCAGCATGAGTATGGGATGGCGCTTTTGCCGATTGCCTGTACTAAATGAGGTGAGTGCAAAGCTGACTTCGACTCCGAATAAAATAATATTCCACGACAAATAAATCCAAAGTAGAAAAATGGGGATGGCGGCAAATGCGCCATAGATCAGCTCATAACTGGTAAAGTTCGCCATCATAAAGCCAAAGAAACTTTTTAATAATTGAAAGACCGTTCCGCTAAATATACCTGCGATTGCTGCGGCTTTTATGGGAATTGAGCGATTAGGAATGGTCCAGTAAATAATAAAAAAACCCAAAATAATTAAGATATAGGAAAGAAATCCTAAAAATAGAGTGCCATCGATTTCATAGCCGACAAAGTTATTACTCAAAATGTTGAGTGAAGCGACAGTGGAAGAAATCACAAATGCACTGCCCAATAAAATGGGGCCCAAAGAAATAATGGTCCAATAACGCATAAAACCAATAATTCCACCACGGTGCTGCTTGACTCGCCAAATACGGTTAAATGCTTCCTCAACACTGGTTAACATCATCACGGATGTGAGGAATAAAAACAGAATCCCGATTGCGGTGAGGTTGCTGGACTTTTCAGTAAAAGAATTAAAGACCTGGTCAAAGGCGATACTGCTTTTGGGAAGAAGATTGGTGTAAATTAGATGTTGTAACTGCTGTCGTGCAGGTTCTAGTGCTTTAATTGATGAGATAATCACCAAAAACACAGTGAGCATCGGAACGACTGCAAATAGAGTGGTGTAGGTTAGAGAAGCTGCTTTTTCACGGCAGCGATCATTTTCAAAGCGATTCACCGTAAATAAAAGAAACTGAAACCATTTTTTTTCATAAAATGGTAGGCGCGTCAGAAGTTTTTGCATAACCTTGTTGCCCTAATTGTTTTAATACGAATTTATGTAATATTTCTCTAAGGCTACCCAAAAAAATCACAAAATACCGTATAGTTTTCATTTTTATTATCTTTTAATTCCAATGCAAGCATATATTCTCGTTCTTTATTACAGCAAATATGGTTCAACCAAAGAAATGGCACATCTCATTGCAGATGGTGTTGAAGCCGCGGGGATGTCTGTAAAAATTCGCACCGTTCCGCAATTGGCGACAGCAGTGGAAGTGGCGGCACCGAGCATTCCTGAAGAAGGCGATATTTACTGTAGTTTAGAGGATTTGGCAGGCTGTGCAGGTTTGGCACTGGGTTCGCCAACGCGCTTTGGCAACATGGCGAGTGAAATGAAATACTTCTGGGATCAGACCACAACCTTGTGGCTGAGTGGCGCATTACATAACAAACCTGCCTGTGTCTTTACTTCATCGGGTTCGATGCATGGCGGGCAGGAAAGTACCTTGCTCAGTATGTTACCGCCGTTATTTCACCATGGCATGATGATTTTAGGTTTAAGTAATGCACATCCCGCATTGTCCAATACTAAATCAGGCGGAACGCCATATGGAGCGAGTCATGTGAGTGGGCCACGTCATGATCAAGGCTTAAGTGCAGAAGAAAAAGCATTGTGTGTTGAACAAGGTAAGCGTTTGGGTGAGGTTGCATTGAAACTGCAATAAGAGAATTCATTTTGGTCGATAACTGGGCAAGCATTCCAATCTATCGACCAAATGGTCCAAAAAAAAGAGCGAATCAATCGCTCTTTTTTTATTTAGTCTCGAACAAAGGTCACTTGACCATTGACCAGAGATTCGACACGCGCGAGTGATTCAACACGATAGCCTTTTTCAAGTAACAGTTGTCGACCTGTTTGGAATGATTTTTCAATCACAATACCTACGCCAACTACTTCGGCTTGTGCTTGGTGAACCAGATCAATTAAACCTAAAGCTGCTTGACCATTTGCCAGGAAATCATCAATCACAAGGACTTTATCTGTTGCATGTAAGTACTTGTTTGAAATCGCAATGGTGCTGGTGGTTTGTTTGGTAAATGAATAGACTTTGGATTCGTACAAATCATTTTTCAGGGTTAAAGACTGATGTTTGCGTGCAAAAATCACGGGAACACCGAGTTCTAAACCAGCCATTACCGCAGGTGCAATACCTGAAGCTTCAATGGTGATGATTTTGGTAATGCCTAGATCTTTAAAGCGAGCAGCAAATTCATGTCCAATTTGTTGCATCAAGACAGGGTCGATTTGGTGATTTAAGAAAGCATCTACTTTCAGAACTTGATCAGATAGAACGATACCTTCACTTAAGATTTTCTGTTCTAGTGCTTGCACAGGGAGGAACCTCTAAGGAACGGATGCTTTTTTAAGCAAAGGCGTATTTTAAAAAGCATCCGAAAAATTGCAAGTTAAAATTGCAAAAATGCGTTTATTTGGTCGGTCCTTGATAGCCTGTGAGCAAAATACCATAAGAGCTGCTGCCATCATTATGTGCAACTTTGACGGGTAAATAATCCAGTTTAGGGGCTAACCAGAAAATGGTATTGCGGTCAGAGCCTCCATGATCCAGTTTAACTTTAATCGTGCTAAAAGTACCGTAAGGGGTCGCTAGATTTTCCGTACCTAATTTTACAAACTTACGAGGGTCGACGCCTTTTGCACCCGTGATGAAGTAATTGCTTTTTAAGCCAGATTTTTTTAAATCTTCACGAACTTGTACTTCAGCATTGAGTTCGTCTAAAGCACCTGTTTTCCATGCAAAAGAGCGTGCTTTACCTTTGCGGTTGGTCGCAATGGTTTTTGCATTTGGATTGAAGTTAATTTTGAAAGAGTCGGACAGCCCTATATAGCTTGCATTGCGGCTAAAGTTATTAGAGACGACGTTGTTATCTACCCATGAAAAGTGGCTCGTTTCAGTGGCTGAAGCCAAAATACCTGCTTTTGCTGCAAAGATATAAGTCCAGTTATTGCCATTTTGTTGAAGGGTTCGTGTTGCAGAACCCATATTGTGACCATTATAGGAAAACTGATAAGTGGCCTTAAATGGACTGAGTGCCATGGCTTGACTTGAACAGATTAATGCCGCTCCAGCAAGTACAGCAGCACTAGCAGAAAAAGAGGTAAGTTGTTGCTTGAGCATAAACATATCCTATCGGTTTAAATATTTTATCGTTGCATAGATTAATGGGGAAACCATGAGCAAAAGCATATTTTTTTGTATACGAATCATCGCATCATGTGTTGTTTGGACTGGCTTGAGTTGACTCTGTATTGTTTGACTGAGGCGTTGTTTTACCAAATAAAGCCTCTAGATTGACATTGCCCAAGACCACTAATTCTGCTTCACGTAATACGGCATGATTGACATGAACTTTCGCTAAGGTTTCAATAATTGACGGGTTTTTACCAAGCCAACGGTTCAAATCTAAATACAGTAAATCATCTTTTACCTGAACCACATTGAAGCGCTGTAAAATTGTACCGAGTGGATCTTTATCTAAGACCTTTTGATAAAAAAACAAGGTAAATTTAAAAGCAATTTTTTGGAAAAAGTTTTTATATTTAGCTTCAATGACTTGTGTTTGACTAATTTGTTCAAAAATGAGTAATTGGGTCTCTTTATTCAGTTCCATCTGGAGTAGTTTGAGGTCTACAGACAGCGTTGTATATAAGCCTTTAACATCCAGAGTGGCATACAGGCGTAACCAGTCATCATGTACATCGGCATGAAGATCCTGCAAAATTTTCACGTTATCGGTGACAAAACGCTTAAAAGTTGCATTCAGAAATACTTGTGATAACGCGAACTCACGCTCTTCTTCAATATATCCTCCCGCCTTGCGGTATACCTCGCGGATACGTTTAGAAATACTGGAAATTAGCGTCTGCATAGATCAGGTCCGAAAAATAGTTTTTTATACTAGTTGCAATCTTATTGAATTAGATGAAAAATTCACATCTATTTTTTATACTAGCCATTGCAGAATGAGTATTTGATGTTCGGATGCAGAAAAATAGTATAAAACAGATTTTTTATCTAAAAAAATCGCATAGTTATATGTTACGTGTATTTTAGGCAAGTTTGGTCGTTTTAATGTTATGACAAAGCAACACTCGATTCAGCAAAAAATAGCCCTGTCTTGGTGGAAAGATTCGGTGTTTGTTATCGCGGTCATTTCAGCATTGCTGCTACATTTGACAGTGTTGTGCATCCGCTTTGCGATGCCGCAACCTGATCAGTCGATGCATCAGGAAATTGCCGTGACGATTCGACCAAGCAAAGAAGCAGTCGAAAATGCTGACTTTATTGCGCAGGCAGATCAGCAGGGTTCAGGGATTTTTCACCAGAAACATCGGATGTCGACCAATCTTGCTCCAGCAGATGAGTCTCAGTCAGCTGGCGATCAGCAGTTACAACAACTGGAAATGATTCAACAGCATCGAGAGTTAAAATTTCAAGAAAAAGTGCTGATGACTGTCTTGAGTTGGCAAAAGCAGAGTGAAGACCAGCATCGTAAAAAAGCCATGGATGAACTGAAAAGCCAATATCAGGCAAAAGCGGCGATGGTGGCAAGTTTGGAAGCTCAGTACTTACAACGCCAACAAGATTTTAGTCGCCAGCAAAAAATTAAAACGGTGGATGGTATTCAGGCGAAACGGGATGCTTCAGCCGCCTATTTGAATAAATTCCGTGAAAAAGTTGAACTATATGGAAACCGTTACTATCCAGAAGAAGCCAAACAGCAGCGTTGGTCTGGCGAGGTGCGTTTAATGGTGATCTTGAACAGTGAAGGTGGTGTGCGTGCTCTGCATTTACTGCAAAGTTCGGGACATGCTGTTTTAGATGAAGCAGCCAAAGATTCTGTACGCCGTGGAGCACCTTTTGGGCGTTTCGATGCCAGCATGAAAGATATTTCTGAGTTACGTATTGTAAGAACGTGGCGTTTTGATCCCGCTGAAGCTGAATTTGAAGTGAGATAAAAAAATCGGGAGTGAATCCCGATTTTTTTTATGTGGCTTGATTGATTTGATACTGTCGCTGCAATTCACAGATTTCAACGCTGTAGTTTTTGTACCAGCGTTCTCCTCCGATCTGTTGAGCGATTTGATGTTCAGGATCTTGTTGCCAACGTTGAATACTGGCGAGGTCTGTCCAGTATGACAGTGCAATTTCTTGCTCATTTTCAGTATAGGACTCGAACTTCAAGCAACCATAGTCAGAAAAGGCTTTTTGACGTAATCGCTGTGCAGTCTGGCTATATTCTGAATCGAGCTGTGCAATCTCTGCTTTGAAAATCACCACAAACATCAATTGCACTCCTTTTATTTTTTACTGATCCTGATATGGATTGGCTAAACCGAGTTTGGCTAAAATCTCAATTTCCAAAGCTTCCATTTCCTCAGCATCTTCATCGCTAGTTTCATGGTCATAGCCAAGCAAATGCAGTGTGCCATGCACCAACATATGGGTGAAATGATCGAGCGGTTTTTTATGCTGTTGATCGGCTTCCTGCAAAACGACTGGAATACAGATCACCAAGTCACCCAGTGGAAAAGCATCTAACATGGGGAGGACTTCTTCAGGAATGTCACTTGGAAAGGACAGAACATTGGTTGGTTTGTCTTTTTGACGGTATTGTAAATTCAGTTCATGACTTTCAGCATTATCGACACAAGCAACCCCGATTTCACAATCTTGCTGCATGTCGACATGGCGTAAAGTAGTTTCAATGACTTTTTTAAGATAACCACGTTTTAGCACCAGTTCAGGTGCTAAAACGTCTTGTTGTAATGAAAGATTAAGTTTCAAAATGAGTCCTTAAGCGTCCTGATGTTGGGCGTCTGCCGCCACATCATTTTCTTGAATCAGAGCTTCTTGGCGTGCTTTACGGGCAGCACGTTCTTCAGCACCAATTCGGTGTTGCTCACTGTCCCAACCTTCATAGGCTTCGACAATTTTTTGTACGAGTTGATGGCGAACCACATCACGAGAGTGGAAGCGCGTAATATGAATTTCAGTCACATGTTCTAAAACACGCAAAGCATGAGCTAAGCCTGATTGCTGACCACGTGGTAAATCGACTTGGGTAATATCCCCTGTAATGACGGCGCGGGAACCAAAACCTAAACGGGTGAGAAACATCTTCATTTGTTCAGGTGTGGTGTTTTGTGCTTCATCCAAAATGACAAACGAGTGATTTAGTGTACGACCACGCATGTAGGCAAGGGGTGCAACTTCAATCACTTGGCGTTCGATGAGTTTGGCTACTTTTTCAAAACCAAGCATTTCATACAAGGCATCGTAAAGTGGGCGTAAATAAGGGTCAATTTTTTGACTTAAATCCCCAGGGAGGAAACCTAGTTTTTCACCTGCTTCAACCGCAGGACGAACCAAAAGAATCCGCTGGATTTCGTTACGTTCGAGCATGTCAACTGCTGCAGCAACGGCTAAATAGGTTTTACCCGTTCCCGCAGGTCCAATACCAAAAGAAATGTCACTTTGCAAAATACGCTGTACATAGCGTTTCTGGTTTGCACCACGCGGGTTAATACGCCCTTTACGGGTTTGTAACCAGACGCTGTCCAGCCCAGTATGCTCCTGACCCTCATCATCCATAAGATCACGCTCGGTCTGGCTTCCTTGAATCATCATGTGCAGTTGATCTGCACTAATCGGAGAGGACAGTTCAGCTTCTTCATGAAGTCGCTGTAGTAGGGTTTCTGCTCTCTCCACCGCCTCAATGTCACCATCGATATAAAAAACATCGCCTCGATGGGTAATTTGGACGTCTAAACGTTGTTCAATTTGTTTCAAGTGACCGTTGTAAGCACCGAGCATGCTTTTTAAACGGTCCATTGAAATACCTGGAAAAGATACTGTACGTCGGATCGCTGCAGTCAAGACAATTCCTTTTAAGTGTTGTTTAGTCTATAGCCCTACATTACGCCACGTCAGGCTCAAGATTCAAGAGCTCACCATAGACTAAATTCAAAGTTTTAATCTCGGTAATCTCAATTTCTGCGAAACGACCAACCCAAGTCGCATCTCCAATAAACGTCACTAAACGGGTGTTGTCTGCTGTGCCGACCAAAAGATTTGGGTCTTTATCAGAAACATTTTCAATTAAGACACGTTGCACTGTGCCTAGCATGGCATCAGTTTTGTCGATGCTTGATTGTTTAATAACTTTTTGAACTTGTGCAAGACGGTCTTTTTTCACATCTTCAGGCGTTGTATCTTCAAGTTCTGAGGCAGGTGTCCCAGGACGTTTCGAGTAAATGAAGCTATAAGAGTGATCGAAGTCTAAGTCTTTAATAAATTGCAAGGTTTCAGAGAAATTCTCATCAGTTTCACCTGGGAAACCAATAATAAAATCACTCGACAAATGCATGTCTGGACGAATCTGACGTAACTTGGCAATTTTATCGATATAGATATCAATGGTGTGGTTACGCTTCATGGCCTGTAACACAGCATTTGAACCACTTTGTACAGGCAAGTGTAAATGTGACACCATTTGTGGAAGATCGCGGTAGCACTGAATCAGGTCTTCAGAAAATTCAAGTGGATGCGATGTGGTATAGCGTAGACGACCAATCCCTGGAATTTCTGCAACTAAACGTAACAAATCAGCGAAGGTACAGATTTTACCATCAAAGGTTTCACCACGATAACCATTCACGTTTTGACCTAAAAGACTGATTTCACGAACGCCTTTTTCAGCAAGACCTGCAATTTCCGCCAAGACATCATCAAGTGGACGAGAAACTTCTTCACCACGTGTGTAAGGCACAACACAGAATGAACAATATTTTGAACAACCTTCCATGATCGAAACAAAGGCTTTATAACCTTCAACACGAGGTTCAGGCAAGAAGTCGAATTTTTCGATATCAGGGAATGAGATATCGACCAGTTTAATTTTGTCTTGCTTTGGCTTTTCAACTTGATCGTTGTGTTGATCGAGCATTTGCGGTAAACGGTGCAAAGTTTGTGGGCCAAAAACCATGTCGACATACGGTGCACGTTTTTGAATGTTGTCACCTTCTTGTGAAGCAACACAACCGCCGACACCGATCACAAGATCAGGATTTTTTTCTTTCAGTTTGCGCCAACGACCAAGCTCACTAAACACTTTTTCTTGAGCTTTTTCACGAATTGAACAGGTGTTCATCAAAAGAATGTCAGCATCTTTTGGATCGTTGGTGAGTACATAGCCGTGTGAGTCGCCGAGGAGGTCGGCCATACGGTGACTGTCATATTCATTCATTTGACACCCTTGAGTTTCAATGTACAGTTTTTTCACTGCGCTTGAAACGTCAGAGGTGTGCAAAGGCTGGGAGACAGTGTTTTCTGAGGCAGCTTCGGCACGTGCTGGAATGAAGGTCTGAACCGTCATGTAGGCTCCTGAAAAATAAGGCTAAGTGTTCAGGTCTACATTGGTATGAGCCTGTAACACTTTGGCAGGGAATAAAAGGAGCGATATTTTAGCATTTTTTGTTTTGAAGCTATAGCTCTTTTAGTTTTTATGCAAGGTGTGGAATAGACTGATTTGCTGTGCAAAATGATTACATAACATAACAACAATCGCGTATGTGTTAACATTAAACTGAGGGCAAAAATAGCAGAGCAAGTAAGGGTATATTCGGCTATATGAAAACATTGCGGGTTTTAAGTGCAACAACATATCAATTCTATGGTCGCCTATTTGCTTTGAGCTGTTTTCTCGGATCTAGTTTCGCTGCGTCCGCAGCCGAAGAGCAATTTAATGATGCTTTGCAAGCTGCAAATTCTGGCAATGTCGCATTATTAGATCAATATGCAGCGAACATGCAGCAAGATGTTTTGGGCTATTATCCTGAATATTGGAAACTCAATATGAATTTGGGGTATCAGCCTTCGGGAAATATTGTGGATTTTGCTAAACGCTATCCGCAGTCTGCAATGGCTGAGAAACTGGCTGCTGATTATGTCGAAGAAAAAGTCAAACAAGCGGATTATAGTGATGCTCAACCCGTTATTCCTTATGTGACCAATCCCGATCAAGCCGAAAGCTGTGCCGTTGCACAAGTACGTGCCAAGTCTGGCGATCCACTGGTTTTTGCTGAATTTAAAGATCTCTGGTTAAGCACAGGGGATTTACCTGAATCTTGTCAAGGTCTGGGACGGATGATGCTGACTAGTCCTCTCATGAGTGCGCAAGATAAACAACAGCGTCTATGGGGTGAATTACGTTCAGGTCAAATGAGTAAAGCCCAAACCACTGCTAATGCAATGGGAATCACGCTGTCATTGGATCAGTTAAATCAAATTCAAAGTAGTCCGTTGAACTATTTATGGTCAGCCCCGAAAAATAACGATACAGATTATGCTTATCTGATTTTTGCACTTGCTCGTTTAGCAGAATCCGATTTGGACTCGGGACTGAATGCTGCCAATCGTGCTGCTGAAGGTGTGCCTGAGCCTGTACAGAAATATTTATATCGCACAGTTGCTTATATTGGTGGCACTACAGTACTTAAAAATAATTTTAATCAAATTGTTCTGAAATTCTTTGATGCTAGTTATGGCTTGCCATTTAGTCCTGAAGAAGCCGAAATTTATGCACGACAAGCAGTGCGTTTTGGTGCTTGGGAAAGTGTCATGCGTGCAATTAATAGTATGAGTGTCACGCAGCAACATGAAGACCGTTGGCAATACTGGCTAGCACGTGCTTATGAGCAACGTGGCGATGCCAACTCTAAAAAAATCGCAACAGGAATTTATCAACGTTTGGCTCGCAGTGGTGATGATTATCATAACTTGCTGGCTCAGGCACGTTTAGGTGAAGGTTATCGCGAGGGTTCACAAGCACAGCCGACGGCGAGAGATTTTCAGCGCCTAGATCAAGATATTCATTTCCGCCGTGCATTTACACTGAAAAAAATTAATGCGCCTGATAGTTATACAAATAGGGAATGGAACTGGGCGGTTCGACAAGCGTATTTGCGCGAAGATGATGGCTTGTTACTGGCAGCTGCTCAGCGTGCAGCAGATATGGGTTGGTATGATCGGGCAATTTATGCAGCGAATCGCACTGTCAATAAACACAATGACAGCCTGAGCTATTTAACGCCACATCAAAATACTGTGCTGAGCTATAGTCAAAATGTGGGTCTGGATCCGGCATGGGCATATGGCTTAATGCGTCAGGAAAGTCGCTTTATAACGCATGCCCGTTCCAATGTTGGAGCGGGAGGTTTAATGCAAATTATGCCTGGAACTGCGAAACAAGTCGCAAAAAAAATGGGAGAAACGTATAATCCAGCCGTATTAACGGACATGAATACCAATATCCGTTATGGAACCTATTATTTGTCGATGATTCAGGGACAGCTGAATGATAATGCTGTATTGGCAACAGCAGGTTATAATGCAGGGCCGACCCGTGCGCGTCGTTGGCAGGCGAATACAGGTGCAATTGCTGCGGATCAGTATGTCGAAAGTATTCCATTGTCGGAAACACGTGACTATGTGAAAAATGTGATGACCAATGCAACCCACTACGGTGCAGTTCTAGGTCAGGGAATACAAAATATTGGTAAATGGATGCGTGCAATCCCTGCACGTCTAGAACAATAAGTGTGAGAGATGTAAGACTTTGGTTTTCTACATAGCTAAACAAGAATGTCTAGGACACTCGGCTTCTCTAATCATGAGTGTACTGATCTTTATTGGCTTTATCTTCGTGGTTTCATCGGCACATGCGCAGCCGAGTTCGAGTCGAGGCTATATCTTACATATTCAAATGACACCTGCGGTTTGCGCATTAGATCCAAACCGAAAAAAACAACGTAAATGTTTAGAAGGATATGCACTGACTGTAGCAGGACTGGTTCCTGAAGGTCGCTATACCGAATGTGAAACCAGCAGTTCTGCAATTTTACCGCCGTTACAAGCTCGGGTTGTAGCACGAATTATTCCTGATGAAGCCTCACGCATTCAACTTTGGCAAAGTGTCGGGGGATGCATGTCAATGTCCGCCGTACAATATTTCCGAACGATTATTAATTATGCTCAAAGACTAAAAATTCCTGCAGCTCTGACAGATTCAGCTTCACATAACATCCAGAAAAAAGCTTTACTTACAGAGTTTCTACGTCTGAATTCAGGCATGTCATCTGATGGTGTTGAGTTTTATTGTCAAAAGAATCATGGCACAACGCTGTTGACTCATGTCAGTGTTTGTTACAACAGTAACGGTACCTATAAGGCATGTTCAAGCCATGAAATTTCTAACTGCCCAAAAAAATTCACCATTCAGGGGACATACTAAGTTGATGCAGAGCATTTTATAAGTACTCTGATTTTATTGATTTAGAATTATTAAATAATAAGTCACCTTTCTTTTATTCTGTTGATGAGCAAATTTAGCTATTAACACGCTTCATTTTGTTTAAATTTTCTATCAGACTTTTGTTGCAAATCATTCTATTTTTCATGCATGACCAGCAAGATTGGAGTACAATGATTGCCGTTTATGATTAAGGATTAAATGGAACAACTGTTTAATCATATCAACGATCCTCAATTGGAGATAATTACATGAAGCAACCCGTTCGTGTTGCCGTTACTGGCGCTGCAGGTCAAATCGGTTATAGCTTGTTATTCCGTATCGCAAGCGGTGAAATGTTAGGGAAAGACCAACCAGTTATTTTACAATTGCTTGAAATCCCAGTTGAGAAAGCTCAACAAGCGCTTAAAGGCGTAATGATGGAACTTGATGACTGTGCGTTCCCATTGTTGGCTGGCATGATCGGTACTGACGATCCTAAAGTTGCATTCAAAGATGCTGACTATGCGTTATTAGTTGGTTCACGTCCACGTGGTCCAGGTATGGAACGTGCTGACTTACTTAAAGTAAACGGCGAAATCTTCATTGGTCAAGGTAAAGCACTGAACGAAGTTGCTAGCCGTGACGTTAAAGTACTTGTTGTAGGTAACCCTGCAAACACTAACGCTTACATCGCGATGAAATCTGCTCCAGATCTTCCAGCGAAAAACTTTACTGCAATGTTACGTCTTGACCACAATCGTGCATTGACTCAACTTGCTCAAAAAGCGGGTGTTGCAGTTTCTGACATCGAAAACATGACTGTTTGGGGTAACCACTCTCCAACAATGTATGCTGACTACCGTTTTGCAAATGTAAACGGCGAAAGCTTAAAAGACAAAATCAACGATGCTGACTGGAACGCTAACGTATTCCTTCCAACTGTTGGTAAACGTGGCGCTGCGATCATCGAAGCACGTGGTCTGTCTTCTGCTGCTTCTGCTGCAAATGCTGCAATCGACCATATGCATGATTGGGCACTTGGCACTAACGGCAAATGGGTAACTATGGGTATTCCTTCTGACGGTTCTTATGGTATTCCTGAAGGCGTAATGTTCGGTTTCCCTGTAACAACTGAAAACGGTGAATACAAAATCGTTCAAGGTTTAGAAATCGATGAATTCAGCCGTGAGCGTATCAACCATACGTTGAACGAGCTAGAAGAAGAACGTGCAGCAGTTGCTGACATGGTGAACTAATTTAATCTTTGCAGATTAAGTTGAAAAAGCACTCCATTTTGGGGTGCTTTTTTTATGCCTTTACAGGAAACCAACTGAGAGTTACTCAACAAAAGCAGCGTAATTTTTTAAAATAAAATGATCCAGTGGATGGAGTAGAAAAATGTTTGAACAACAACCCACACTCGAATTGCTATTTCAGCAATTGGGTTTGCCCGCAGAAGCAGGGGCGATAGAAGATTTTGTCAATTCACATCAACTCGCGCAAGATGTTGAACTCGCGAATGCTGTGTTTTGGAATGCGCCGCAACGTGAGTTTTTGCAACATCGTTGCGATCAAGATGATGAATGGGCAATTGTGGTCGATGAATTAAATGAGTTACTACATACCGACGCACAGCATCCGATGTCTTAAGATGGATCGAAATAAAAAAAACCTCTATTGGATATAGAGGTTTTTTTTATTTAATGAAGCTGTTTTTTTACAAGTTCAATAAACCAAACTTCTTGATGTAGTGGTTTAAATTTAGGATGGGCATGTAGAAGTTCATGGTCATATTCTGAACTATTGACATATTTACGTAGCCAATGTTTGGTCATGGCATGTTCTTTTTTCACAATTGCTGCATACGCCAAGAAGAAATAGATATCACCATAAGCTAAATGTGCCAACGGCTTTAAGATCTGCTGGGTAATCAGTGCAAATTTACTGTCTTGATTCAGCTCAAAATAAATCATATAAGCTTTGGCAAGTTGTAAAGATAAATTTATATACAGCTGAATTGGAATTTCCTCAAATTCCACACGCCCTTGTTCTAAAATCGCGAGCGCTTCATGCAGAAAATACAACTGTTCTTGACGATTCTGGCTTAAAGTCACCAATTGCAGGCGTAAATCACCACGCTCCAACGCCAGTTCTGGGCTATTGGCACTTAAATACAGCTGATCAGTTTCTCCAATCCGCGCAATAATCTGTTGGCTGTTCATTAACATGCTGTTTCCTCAATGGCTCATAAACAGTATATGTGGATTTTTCGATACATTTAAAGTCAGTACAGATTAACTGTAGGGACTATGACCAAATTGAGTGATTGCTGCGCATCCATGCCGTGATCGATAAGCGTTGTTGTTGAGCGGCAAGTACCTCATGGAGTAAATCACTTTGAAACAGGGCAATACGATTCGGTTTTGGCTCTAAAATATGCCAGTTTTGTTGTTTATCTTGTAAGCGTAATTGACCGCCCCAGTCTTCCTGCCATTCTGAATGTAAATACAATACCGCAGAAACCATCCGATCATTTTTCTTTTGTGGATTGTCACGGTGTAAGGCATAAAACTCACCTGTGTTGTAACAGGCAAAATGTGCTTCGACTTCACGAATTCCAAAGAAAAAAGCTTGATTAAGCTCCTGAGCGAGTTGCATAAGCGTTGCAACATGTTGTTCTGCAATTGGTAAATTTTCGTTAATCCATAAAATATGATCACTGCGAATTTTGCTCACCACGCCATTTTGAATGGCTGCATCACGAAATTCATTTAAATGGTGCATACATTCTTGGTGAACAGTATGTAAGTATTCTTCGGTGTATGCTTGATCGATGATGCTGAAACCTGATTCATCTAAATCATTGATAATTTTATTTATATTCCAGTTTTTTGGTGGAAGCTCAGCCATAAATCCCCAGTTGAAATTCAAATCTATAGAAAAAGTCAGTTATTTTAGAACAACTGTCCAATCCGCATCGATGTTTTTTTCATGTTAAGATAGCCGTTGATTTTAGGAATTGATAGAAACATGAATTACCGTCACCATTTTCATGCGGGCAACTTTGCCGATGTTATGAAGCATGTGCTTTTGCTGCAACTACTGGCACGTCTCAATGCAAAAGATAAACCTTATCGTTATATCGACACGCATGGTGGTGCGGGAAAATATGACCTGTCTCAAGCCCCTTCACAGAAGTCTGGTGAATATCTTTCAGGTATTCATCGTTTGATGCAATTGCCATCCATTCAAAAGCGCCATGCGCCTGAAGCGGTACAGCAATATTTGAATTTGGTCGAAAGCATGCGTGCTGAAGATGGTCGTGGCGCTTATCCAGGCTCACCTTGGTTTGCATTGCAAGGCATGCGTGATATCGACAAAGCCACCATTTTTGAAATGCAGCGTGATGTCTTCCAGCAGCTTCGCCAAAATATTCGTGACCGCCGTGCAGGGTTGCATGAACGTGATGCTTATGAAGGGTTACTTGGTGTAATTCCGCCAAAAGAAAAACGCGGTTTGGTGATGATTGACCCGCCTTACGAACTTGAACGTAAGGACTTTCCACAATTGGTGGAATTGTTAGTCAATGCCTATAAAAAATGGCCGACAGGTGTATTTGCTGTTTGGTATCCAATTAAAGACCGTGCCATGATTGAACGTTTTGAGAAAAAAATGAGCAAAACGGGTATTCGTCGTCAGTTAGTTTGTGAAATTTGTGTTTGGCCAGATGATACACCAGTCGGCTTAAATGGCTGTGGTATGTTGATTATTAATCCACCTTGGCAGTTTGCTGAACAAGCAGATCAGGCATTACAGTGGCTATTCCCGCATTTGCGCATGCAAGAGAACGGTGGTTCTGTTGCAGTCAAATGGCTGGTGGGTGAATAATACAGTTTTAAATCAAAAAAATACTGGGGAAGCAACAACATGACCAATGTGCCCAAACACAACGGAGATTGTTCAGATGATGCTTATGATGGGCTAACATTTGAAGTAATCGAAGAAGAGCATACGCATGAAGGGCAGCGCATTAAACGCCGTGGGATTTATTTGTGGCCTAACTTGATTACAACAGCAGCATTGCTGTCAGGTTTCTACTCAATTATTTCGAGTATGGATGGACAGTTTATCCATGCAATTTATGCCATCTTTCTTGCTGCATTGTTTGATGGGCTTGATGGTCGTGTTGCACGTGCAATTGGTGCACAAAGTGCTTTCGGTGAACAATTTGATTCGCTATCGGACTTGATTGCCTTTGGTCTAGCGCCTGCAATTTTAATGTATAGCTGGAGCTTGCATGGACTAGGGCGTATTGGTCTCGCTTGCTGTTTTGTCTATACTGCATGTGCTGCATTCCGTTTGGCACGCTTTAATGTTCAAATTGGTGTGGTCGATAAGCGCTATTTTATTGGTGTAGCCAGTCCACTTGCTGCAATTCTTGTGATTTGTCTGGTTTGGGTGAGTCGCGATTATTCACATGCTTTTCATGTTAAAGAATTATCAACTCAAATTGCGTATGCCATTTTTATGGTTGTCGTCGGCTTGCTGATGATCTCGAATATGAAGTATTACTCTTTCAAGCAGATGGATCGCCGCCGTGTGCCATTCGTCGTTATGTTGCCTGTTGTACTGATTTTGGCAGCAATGACATATAACATTCCTGTAGGGATTTTGGTTGTTTCAAGTATTTATGCGCTATCAGGTATTGTGACTACTTTTTTAGCTAGGAAAAAAGTAACATAAAAAATAAAAGTTAATCTTTTGGGAGGTTGTTATGAAGTGGAACAGTTTTTCCAAGTCTGCCAAACAGCCTCCAAATTTGACTAAATTACAATGGTTTCCGAACTCCCAATATAAAACCGTACATTATGGTTTTATTTTTCCGAATTTGCCTGCGCCACTTCATTACTTTAATTTCTTAACCCTGCTGGGTGTTCCCAATATTCCTGTCTTACAAAACTCCTCGGTAATTTCTACCACTGAGTTAGACACGGCTTTAGTTTTTACTTCGTGTAGTTTGAATCATCAGAGTTGTTTACAGACGTATTCGATTCAAGATGAATCTGAGCAAACGTTGGACTACGTGCATTTTGCAGAAGATATTAAGATTATTAAGGGCTATAAAAATTTACAGCTTATTAAAAAGAATAGTGAATTGCAGTTTGAGTTGAATATTCAGTTAAGAGGTCCACGATATAAAAATTATCCCATAAATTTAGGGGTTGCTGAACGATGGCTTTGTCCTGTCAATATGCAAGGTACTTTGCATCATAAACAGCAGCATTATGAAATTGAAAGTATGGGATTGTTCAGTTATGCGCGGACGATACAGTTACCTTTTTCAAATTGGTATTTTTATACAAGACAAATCGTTCACGCTGAACATTGGCAATTTATCTTTTATCAAATTCGAAACCGCTTTAATCAGGTTATTCATAGTAAGTTGATTATTTTTGATCTACATCAACAAAAGACACAGGTTTATACACGTGATGTTGAGCTGGAAATTATTAGAGTCTATCCCAAAGTCATCACTCCTGATGGCTTGAGTATGTATTTGCCACGAGAGTTTATGTGGAATATTCAACATCCAAACCTTCAGTTACAACTTATTGCAACAGCAAGAGGTGATTATAAATTTGGATTTGGTGCTGGATATGTGGGGAGTTTTCATTATCAGCTTAAATTTAATCAAAAATATTATCAGGCAGAAGCAGGGTATTGTGAGTATGTCGATTGCCGAGCTTTAAAATGGCAAGAAATGGGGCATTTTGAAAAAGAAATATTATTGAATTCCGTACATGAATTAGCCTGCCAACCCCTAAAAACGCCGAAATAGGCTACAAAATGAGCGGTTGTTAAAAAAAAGCAGGTTGGGGGGTTGCATGACGTTTTAAATCCTCTATAATGCGTATCCATCGGCGGTGATGCAGATAAAAACTTGTTGATTAACAAGGGCTTAGCTAGATAGGTTAAGTTTTTAAGTTGATTGAATGGGTTTTAAAAATATCGAAATTACCTGTTGACTTTGTTTTAAAATAGAGTAACATAGCCGACCTAGCTTGATGATGACGAATCATTGAGAAGATCATTAAGAGAATTGGAAGAACAACTTGTGTGGATTTTTACTAGTTGATCAGTCGAATATATATTTCATTGATTGAATTGGTAGAAATTTCTCGAAGTTTATTTG